>NZ_JBLYNQ010000006.1:602500-1130000 GCF_049310265.1 Endozoicomonas sp. ALB091
CAGCAAGCTGTTCAACAGACTGGCCACAGGGTTGTTCAGCAGACGGGTCAGTGCATCCCTGCCCACCTGCCGATGCAGGCTAACGAAAGAGTGCAGTGTCAGGGTTGCTACGGTCTGGCGATTGGCACCTCTTTTGTGGGTATCTTTGGCTTCTTTAGAAACCAGGCTTCCCGCACTCTTTCCAGCGGTTTTGCCCATACCCGCCTGTTCATCCACTGTGTGCCGACGACCATGTTGCTGTCGCCTGTTGTTCTTACTAAACAGACTCACTGAACCTCCTGGTCTGCAACCAGCCTGCCATGATCCAGGGTCAAAATACGGTGTCGCATCCGGGCCACCAGCGCCAGGTCATGACTGGCAATCAACACGGTAACACCCACCTGATTAAAGTTCTCAAACAGCTTCATGATTTCCGTGGACAACTGCGGATCAAGGTTTCCAGTGGGCTCATCCGCAAGAATCAAAGCCGGGCGATTCACGACTGCCCGCGCCAGGCCAACCCGCTGCTGTTCACCACCGGACAGAGCCACTGGCAATAACTTTTCCTTATTTAATAACCCGACCATATCCAGGGCAGCGCGAACCCGACCAGCGCAATCACTGGGAGAATAGCCTGCGATCAGCAGTGGTAAAGCGACATTTTCAAAAACAGTACGATCAAACAACAGCTGGTGATCCTGAAAAACCACACCAATATTGCGGCGAAGATAGGGAATCCGGCTGTTCTTCAGAGCCCGCAGGTTATGACCTCCCACCCAGACCTGACCTGCACTGGCCCTCTCAAGAAGCATAATCAGCTTCATCAGGGTACTTTTTCCTGCACCAGAATGGCCTGTCAGAAACGCAATCTCTCCCCGCTCCAGGTGAAAACTGACCTGCTCAAGGCCAACATGACCTCCCGGGTAACGCTTGCTGACACCGTCAAAGCGAATCATCCAGCTGTCCTTAATCTATTGGATGGTATTCAAGTCACCAACACTCTAATGAGCGACATTTGTCGCTCATTGCAGGTCATATCAACCTTCCCGGGAAAATAGCGCTTTAACAAATTCCTTAGCCGAGAAGGGTCTCAGGTCATCTATCTGCTCACCCACGCCCAGGAAACGGATTGGCAGTTTCATCTGTTTGGACAGCGCGAAGATCACCCCGCCTTTAGCGGTTCCATCCAGTTTGGTCAGGGCCATGCCGGTTAACTGCACCGCTTCATGGAACAGACGAGCCTGGCTCAGGGCATTCTGCCCGGTGCCCGCATCCAGTACCAGTAACACTTCATGAGGCGCATCAGGGTCCAGCTTCCCAAGCACCCGCTTCACCTTTTTCAACTCCTCCATCAAATGATCCTTGTTGTGAAGGCGGCCAGCGGTATCGGCAATCAGGACGTCGATATTGCGGGCTCTTGCTGCTTCGAAGGCATCAAAGATAACGGAAGCACTGTCAGCACCGGTATGCTGGGCAACCACCGGAATCTCATTGCGCTCACCCCACACCTGCAACTGTTCAACCGCAGCCGCACGGAATGTATCGCCAGCCGCGAGCATAACCTTGCGGCCTTCGGACTGAAGCTTACGGGCCAGCTTGCCAATCGTGGTGGTCTTGCCCACACCATTAACGCCCACCACCAGGATAACAAAAGGGGTGTCCTGTTTCGGGATAACCAGTGGCTGGTCAGCCGGTTCAAGAATATCAGCAAGCTCGGATTGCAGCGCAGCCATCAGGGCATCCGCATCATCCAGCTCTTTGTACTTAACTTTTCTGGTCAGCTTTTCAATAATGTCAGTGGTGGCTTCAACGCCCACATCGGCGACCAGCAGCTGAGTTTCCAGTTCATCCAGAAGATCATCATCGATCTCCTTTTTACCGATAAACAGTTCTGCAACGCCTTCCACCAGAACGTTACGGGTTTTGCTCAACCCCTGACGCATCCGGGCAAAGAAGCCACCTTTGGCTTCAGGCTTGTTCTCTGGCTCAACCGGCGTTTTTTCGGGCGGTGATTCTGGCTCAGCAACCCGGGGAATTCCAGGGGCAGCAACAACCGGTACTTCTTTGTCAGAAGCCTCAGGTGCTTTATGAGTGGATTCAGGATGAACAGGCTTATCTTCAGTGCCCTGAAAGACCTCAGGCGCAATCTCAGGCACAATCTCAGGCACAATCTCAGGCACAACGTCAACAACACCGGCTGAAGACTCAGAAGCCGACTCAGCAGTAACTTCCGGTGTTTCTACAGTGGATACAACGTCTTCTACTTCAGGCTCAGCCTTTGCCTCTACCTGTTCTTCAGAAACTTCATCCCGGGAACGTCGACCCCAGGGCCAAAAACTGCGTTTGGCTTTTTTCTCATCGTCTTTGCGCGAACCGAACATAGACTACTTCTATAACCTTGGTGGGAGCGCCTGATGACTAGGAGCCTGTCCGAGAATAGACTGCCCTACTGCGGTGGCAGCAAATTGGTCTAAAAATTCCGTTTTGTTCGGCAAATAGCCCCGCTATTCACCTCACAAAATGAAATTTTTATCCTCAATTTTCTGCCATCCTCGCTACGGGGACGCTTAGTCGGGCGCTATTCTCGGACAGGCTCCTATCAGGATTGCCATTGATCTGAAGCCTGGCCGGAGAAGTCCCCGTAACAGGCGATGAAACGCAATGACAATCCATCATGCAGGCTATGGATAATCGCTAATCCTATCTTAATTCAGACTGTCACGAAACGAACTTTCTCAGGGAAAATAGTCCATCTTTCATGAACCCGAATGGAACCATCCACAATAAAAAACGGCGACTTCGGGCTACTGGAAGTCTGACACCTTTCTCCGGGTTTGTTGTATTTCACCAGACTCTGCTGTCTATACACATCAGGGTGACTGGTAACTCCATGACCTGAAGCGATGAAACGAGTATGCTTACGCTCCCTGTTGACCCCCTGCCCGGCTGGAGCCTGTTAATGCCTCGCAAGTCTCGAAACCCCAAGCATCCTGAATCACGCGCTAACACCGGCCCTGCTCATACCGGTGGTGGTCTGCTGCGGATTATTGCGGGTGAATGGCGCAGTCGTAAGTTACCCGTAGCCAATGTACCCGGCTTGCGCCCAACATCAGACCGGGTAAGAGAGACAGTATTTAACTGGCTGACCATGATGACACCGGGAGCCAGGGTGCTGGATGTATTCAGTGGTACCGGCGCACTGTCCATGGAAGCGCTTTCCCGGGGCGCATCGTCAGCAGTGCTGCTGGAAAAAAGTCCGGTTGCCGCAAGAACGTTGAAGAGTAACCTTGCACTGTTAAAAGCTGAGCGTGCCAGGGTGATTGAGTGCGATAGCCTTACCTGGTTAAAGCAACCGGCTGAAACCGGTTTTGACCTGATTTTCCTGGACCCACCGTTTCGGATGAACCTGCTGGAGCCTGCTTGCCAGCTGCTGGAAAGCAATGGTTACCTGAATGAAAACAGCCATATTTACATTGAGGTAGAGAAAGAGCTGAACCCTTTGCCAACCCCGGAGAACTGGCAGCTGGAAAAGTGCAAAACCGCAGGACAAGTAAGCTTCAGCCTCTGGTCGCGCATGAAAAAACAACAATAACCAACGTCTCACATATGGACTTACCGAAATGATATCAGTAATCTGTGCGCGGCTGATCTTTATCAAATAAACAGTACGTCTGAACGCTGTATCATCCACAGGCTTACCATTCAGTAGGCCGTGGCCGGATGTCTCTTTTATGACTTTTAAGTGCAAGAAAGCACGAAAAGCTGCTTTAAAGAACGGCTCATGGTGATTTAGACGCATTGCTAATCTAAGAATGAACCTGAAAACTCTAAGGAGCAGTTCCCCATGAAACAACCCGTACGAATTGCGGTCACAGGTGCAGCTGGCAACATCAGCTACTCTCTGCTGTTCAAAATCGCTGCCGGTGAAATGCTGGGACCTGATCAGCCTGTGATTCTGCAACTGGTTGAGATCCCACAGGCTATGGACAAACTTCGTGGCGTTGCCATGGAGCTGGAAGACTGCGCCTTCCCACTGGTTCACGGTATCAGTCTGCACGACAATCCGTTTGATGGTTTCCGTGGCATTCATTACGCCATGCTGGTCGGTGCCCGTCCCCGTTCCAAGGGTATGGAGCGCGCCGACCTGCTGGAAGCCAACGCCGTTATCTTTGCCGAACAGGGCAAGGCGCTGAACGAAGTGGCTAACCGTGACGTTAAAGCCCTGGTGGTGGGTAACCCGGCAAACACCAACTGTCTGATATTGTCCCGCAATGCGCCCGACCTGGCACCATCCCAGTTCTGCGCCATGACCCGACTGGACCACAACCGTGCACAGGGCATCCTGGGTAACAAACTGGGGGTTAATCCTGCGGATATCGAAGGTGTCTGCGTGTGGGGCAACCACTCCCCAACCATGTACCCTGACCTGCACCACGCCCAGGTACTGGGTGATGAAGCGGCCATCGATATGATCGATGAGCAATGGTACAAGGAAGAATATACCCCTCGTATCCAGAAGCGTGGTGCCGAAATCATCGAGTGGCGCGGCCTCTCCAGTGCCGCCTCCGCCGCACAGGCCGCTCTGGACCACATGCGTGACTGGGCCCTGGGCAGCGATGGTCGTATTGTATCCATGGGCATAATTTCCGATGGCAGCTACGGTGTTGCCAAAGGCATCTACTACTCTTTCCCTGTCGTTTGTGAATTTGGCAGCTACCAGATTGTTCAGAACCTTCACATTAACGACTACGGTCAGTCAATGATGAAGAAAACTGAACAGGAGCTGTTAGAAGAAAAGGCAGCGGTAGATCACCTGCTGCCCAAAGAAACAGCTGCCTCCCGCGAAGCGCTGAGGACGTCCAGCCGCAGCGGCCAGACTGAGTTTGATGCAGGCATTGATACCGGCGAGTCATACTACAAGGCTGACCGTATCTGCTGAGCAGTTTGCCTGGTCAGTGATACAAAAATACAGGAAAGGCTCTATGTGAGCCTTTCTTTTTGTCAACGTCATCAACACAAGAAAACAGACAATAAAAATTATTAAATAAACCATTAGCGCCCAAGAGGGAAACAACAATGACCGCTGCCGAACCCATTATGTCCGAGCACAGGAAAGTGACCCGGCAAATCCCCCCTCCCCTGGAAGATCTGCTTGCCGCCCAGAAGAAAGCCTTTCTGCAAGACCCTAACCCCAGCTATCAGGAGCGGGTGGATCGCCTGAAGGCCCTTAAGAAAGCATTGCTGAGCAATAAAGACGCATTACTGTCTGCTTTGGATGAAGATTTTGGCGGCCGATCCAGAAGTGAGTCATCACTGACTGAAATCATACCGAACCTGGGCAATATCCACTACACGATCAAGCAGCTTAAAAAATGGATGCAACCCAGCAAGCGAAAGCTGAACCCTCAGTTCTTGCCTGCCTCGGCAAAAGTCGTGTACCAGCCCTTGGGCGTGGTCGGTATTGTGGTGCCCTTTAACTACCCACTGTTCCTGTCTCTAAGTCCATTACTGACGATTCTTGCCGCCGGCAACCGGGCCATGATCAAGATGTCGGAATTCACACCAAAAACCTCGGAGCTGGTTGCCCGAATCATTGAGCAAACATTTCCTGCTGATCTGGTCACCGTCGTTTGCGGTGATGCACAAGTGGCAACCGAGTTTACCAGCCTGCACTTTGACCACATTATTTTCACCGGTTCAACAGCGGTCGGTCACCATGTTATGCAAGCCGCTGCAAAAAACCTGACCCCGGTAACCCTGGAGCTGGGTGGTAAGTCACCGGTTATTGTCGATAACGACTTCCCGATTCAGGAAGCGGCAGAAAGAGTCTGCTACGCAAAAGCCCTGAACGCCGGTCAAACCTGCGTAGCGCCGGACTATATTCTGGTGAAAAATGACCAGAAGGCAGCCTTTATCGAGCACTATCTCAACGCCTTTCGAAAAATGTACCCAACGGTCAACGGAAATAATGATTACACCTCGATCATCAATGACCGCCACCACCAGCGATTATTGAAATTACTGGCTGATGCCAAAGCGCAGGGCGCAACCATCCACACGCCGGGTAATGGGGAAATTAACGACGGAAGCCGTCGAATCCCCATCCACTTAATTGAGAATCCAACTGATAATATGGGCGTTATGCAGGAAGAAATTTTTGGCCCACTGCTTCCTGTCATCGGCATCGACAGCCTTGATGAAGCCATTCAGTTTGTCCAGCAACGACCCAGGCCACTGGCACTCTACTACTTCGGTTCTGATACAAACAATCAGGAAGCCGTATTGGCACTGACCCACTCTGGCGGTGTCTGTATTAATGAGTGTTTGTTACACGTCGCTGTTGAAGATATGCCGTTTGGCGGCATTGGCCCATCAGGCATGGGACACTACCACGGCCATGAGGGCTTCCTGACATTCTCCAAGGCCAAGTCGGTGTTAACCAAAGGCAAGCTGAACAGCACTAAAATGATCTACCCGCCCTATGGCGGCTGGCTGCAGAAAAAAATGCTGAAGTTCCTTTCCGGCCGACAATAGGCCCTTTCTCTTTCAGACTTCGGGGCCGCTTGCCAGCGGTCCTGCAAAAACTGGTTCAGACGTTCAGGTACGTATTTTCACTGAACACCAGAAACTTACGAAGATGATCAATTTCGTCGGCACTGAAATCCATCGAGTTATTACGAAAGTTCCATTATTCCTTATGCAACTCAGGACATAGGAACTTTTGCGGGATAAATCAGTCTGAAAGTAAAGTACCAATTTTCTGTCAGGTTAACTGCCAACAGAGTATGGGGTGGAAGCAGCTTCTATTTTGAGGAAATACGCAACATGAATCCATGTAATGCACTGACTTTACCGTTGACAACCGTTAAACAATTTGCCCAACGGGCATCGGATTACACCTGTACTTGTCCAGATGACTTCTCTAACGAATGGGCTTGCCCGATTGTCATGAGCACAATTCCCTCTGGCCTTTTTGGTGGTCTCATAGGTTGCGTTCGCGGCGGCGAAATGGGTTTACTGGCCGGTGCATATGCTGGCGCTGGTGTTGGTGCAACCCTCACCACCGGTTTTCTTATTGCCTGTTATGGTAGCGAGTGCGTCAAACTTCGGCAGCGACAGATCACCACCTGCACCAAACAGGACTCCCTTGCCAATGGGCAGCAACAGAGCCTGAAGCTACCATCGGCACCACCTTTATTGGGAGCAGAAAGTTTAGATGCTAACTCTAACTACACAACGCCTGTTCAGTCCCAACCAGAACTGATGAATCCGTTCCTATTATCAGGCAACGGCATTCAGAGTGACCCTCCAGTATTTTTACAGCCTGACCTCGCCGGGAAGAAATCAACCACGGGGATAGCGTGCCCTGCCTTCTGCCCGGGTTCACAGGCAGACTATGTTTGACAAACAGGAGCACGTTCATCGTGCTGCGCAAGGCCCTGGCCAAGGCATGTCAAGCTGGATAAAGAGATAATATGCCAATCAGGGTAATCCAGTCGTCTGCTCTACCCACTGTTTAAGTCCGCATTGCAGTTTAACATTCTCAGACTTTTAACATGAATCTGTATACTTAATAACCATTCCAGTGCCATGACTATATAAACGCATAACTCCTGAAAACTCTCATATCCTCAACATTAAGTGCCCCAGAACGCTGATCATTTGAACCCTTTTGACTATTTCGTTAACATGCCCTTTTACTAAAAAAAGGTCGCCATATTCGCAGATCAGTGAATGACGTCAATGGGAGTCTGTCCAGCAAATTACAAGACAGTTTTCTGGTAAACAACGGAACTCCTGAAATGTTTTGTATCTCTGATCTGTTGTTGGATTTGTGGCCGGAGAGTCATTTTTAATGATCAAGGTAATCTATCCTGGTACGTTTGATCCTATTACCAAGGGTCATATGGATCTTGTTGAAAGAGCGGCCAAGCTGTTTGATACCATTGTTATTGCCGTTGCTGAAAGCCCCAAGAAAAAGCCATTGTTCGATCTGGAAACCCGGGTCAATCTGGCCAAAGAATCCATCGCTCATCTGCCAAATGTTCAGGTAACCGGCTTCAGCTCTCTGCTTGCCAGTTTTGTGGCGGAGCAGCAGGCCCAGGTTATTCTCAGGGGGTTAAGAGCCGTTTCTGACTTTGAATATGAATTCCAGATGGCCAATATGAACCGGGTGCTGGCACCCAAAGTGGAAAGCCTTTTTCTGACACCAGCAGAGCAATACTCCTATATTTCCTCTACACTGGTTCGGGAAATAGCCTCTCTGAATGGGGATATTTCCAAGTTTGTATCACCATGTGTTCAGAAAGCACTGACAGATAAGTTCAACGGAAACTGAGATACTGTCCGTTATTCATTTGTTTTTACAAGCTGAAAGGTAGCCAGGTTAGCTACTTACAGGCGGAGCGGAATCCAAAGGTCACCTATGGCTTTAATGATTACTGACGATTGCATTAACTGCGACGTCTGCGAACCGGAATGCCCGAATAGTGCTATTTCACCCGGGGAAGAAATTTACGAGATTGACCCACTGCTGTGCACGGAGTGCGTTGGCCATTATGATGAACCTCAGTGCCAACAGGTGTGCCCGGTAGACTGTATTCCGAAGAACCCGGACTGCGAAGAAACTCAGGATGAGCTGATGGAAAAGTATCTGATCATCACTGCTGCCTGACAATACCCCGCAAATGTAAGTAGCTAACCATATGAAATCATATATTTCTGACTCCTTGTTCAGGCACTCTGCTTCGTTACAACTCCGGTCACATAGCTACGGCTATGCTCCCTCCGTTGTGCCTCGCATAGCACCTGCCCAAGTAGCCAGAAATATATGATTTCATATGGCCAGCTACTTATCGTTACATTTGCGGCATCCAGCTTCAGACTTTACCCATTAAACTGCAACAAGATGGTCCATTGCATCCTCTGCATCATGGATTGACTGCCCCTTGATATCATCCCCCATGTTAAGCCCTTCCGCATAAACAAACTCAACATCCTGGATACCGATAAAGCCAAGAAACTGGCGAACAAGCGCCGTTTGCGTATCGAGATCAGTCCCCTGATACTGACCACCTCGCGCGGCCATAATGTAAGCCTTCTTACCTTCCACCAGACCGACCGGTCCCTGCTCGGTATATTTAAATGTGATCCCTGCCCTGGCAATAAAGTCGAACCAGGATTTCAGGGTTGAAGGCAAGCTGAAGTTATACATAGGCAAGCCTATTACCAGAATATCAGCGGTCTTCACTTCCTCAATCAACTGATCAGAAAGCGCTGTCATTTCAGCCTGTCGATGGTTTTTCTGGTCCTCAGGGATACCAAAGCCCATCACGATTTCCGCATCCAGATGGGGAATCTGCTGGTTAGCCAGGTCTCTTACCTGATGCTGAGTGTCAGGGTTCGCTGTCAGAAATCGCTCAACAAACTTCTGTGACAGTTGGGTCGACTGCCCATGTTCACCAAACAGGCTGCTGTTGATTTGGAGTAATTTAGCCATGCTTCCCACCTTTTCAGATCACTATTGTTATTTACTTGATTGTTGTATGCATGGTTTAAATTTATCGTCGAAATTAACGAAAGAAAAGTTCAAAATACTGCATGAATGTATCGATTTTTTGGATATATAGAGAACTGCAAAATGTCAAAAGCAACACTCGATCAGTGGCGTATGCTTCAGGCAGTGGTAGAACATGGCGGCTTTACCCAGGCTTCAGAGGCGATTTTCAAAAGCCCGTCCACCATCAGCTGTACCTGGTATTTCCTGACCTCAGCTATATTGGCCCTGCTGCACAAAAACTGGCAGCCATCTTAAGGAATTGCTGCCAAGGAGCCGCTTACCAGAGTTTCTCAGAATCAGGTTAGGCGGATAAGATCCAGAAACTTGCCATCATCACCATAGGAAATTTCAAAACGACCATAAATTCCCTCTCTGGTGACAAATTTCAGCATGATGTCATAGGGAATACTCATACTCTGGCCCGATTCAGTGCGAACTCTTACAGATTGCTTCTGCCCTTTATAGAACTGAAGAACTTGCTCAGAATTGAGTTTTACGGAGAACACAGCCTTATGCATTGCTCAAACCTTTGTGTTTCTTATTAAGACTAATCGTTAAAAGAAGGCATCTCTCAGTTTAGCAACCTTCTCTCACAAAGGTTATAGAACAAGGCTAAATTACGGTTAGTTTTCTAAGAAGTGGGCTATCCAAACCTATGTAACTGAAATCAGCAAATTGATCGTTTTCAGACACCAAATCGCTTGTTCGAGGACCATTTCCTTAATTAGCCGGGTACCAGGTACCCGGCTGATAACCATAACTGCAGGAAAACCAGGCAGTTATTGCCCGGGAGGCGGAGGCATCAACCCTTCAGGAAAATCCATATTGTTGGGTATTTGCATCTGTTGCATGACCTGATTGATGGAATCTCGAATACTATCAATCATTGCCTTGTAGCCAACATCAAAGCCCCGGTAGAAAGCCAGCTCTGTGCTCCTCAACTCACCGGATGGCTGAACAACGGCAGGCTGTTTACCCTCAGGATTCTCGCCACCAAAAAATGCCTCCATTGAGGTAGGAACCGTTAAGGCAACACGCCCTCCGGTCATATAGCCATCAATAAACCGCCCCCTGACAAACGGATTGTTATCACTGCCAGCACCAGCGCTCCGATAAGCATCGGCAGCTTCGCACCAGCGATCTTTATACTCACTCATCAAGTCTGCTGAAGCACAGTTATACTCTACAATGCCCATTGCCTCCATAACGGCAAAATAACCGTCACGATAGCCCATGTCATAGGGAGTATCAGATGGACTATCGAGATCACCACCAAGGCCCAATCGACTGTCAGCCGCCTGGTTGGCCAATGCATATCCCTCACGAAATCCGTTGATATAAACCAGAAAATCATCCGAACTGGTGGATTGACCACGCTGTTCGAACTGGTCTTTGGCTTCACACCATGTCTGCTCAAGCAAGCTGGTTTTGTCTGGATTATTACAGGTATAGGACTCAGCTCCCTGATCGACACTGGCCATGTCTTCATACACTACCGTCGTGACCTCTGGACACTCATGGGCTTTATTACAGCCTTGCAGACCAATCAGTATTGCAACCACTGGCAATACTGCCGCCAGAAAATATTTCTGCATTTAATTACTCCTTCAAAGAAACTAATGAACTTGTTATTCAATACAGTTTTGACGGAACTGATTAAATATAGTTCAGTTTTTTTTCTGATTTCCCTGAAGGCACTTGATTTTATGAACTTCCTGATAAAGCCCTTATCCTTTGAAGGTCAATGACATGAGTTGCTTTACTGTTTCCGGAGCACAGCGATTAATAACAGTAACAGCCTGAATACATTAATGTTTCCACCCACAACAGGAGGTCGGCAATTAACGGGCAGCAACACTCCCCGTGGGGATATAAGGTTCAAAGTTCATTCCACCCCGCTCCCTGGCACACAAATAATCCCAGTCTTCGGGCAATGATTGCTCAAGCAAAACCAGCCACTGATCCAGCGAGCAGCGTCCCGCACACCCGGGTACCGCAAAAGGTTGGTGATTCAACGACAGGGCAACTTCCGGGCGACCATCATTCCAGTTAAGCTGGACGCCAAAGTGTGTTGCATAATCCACCATTTTGTCAGATGGCGCACCCAGCATGGTCATGATCGCCAATAAGTTACTGTCACTGGCTGAGTAAAGCGTCCATCGCTGGCAGGAGTGGCAACTGCCTTTTTCTTGCAGACACTGCTGCACACGCTTGAAATCCCTGATCATCGCTTTGGCTAAAGGGGAACCGATAAGCTGGGCAATTTCATAATTAGCCACAATCCGGCTCACGATCCAATGTAATAACTCCTCCAGTTCCACCGCCTGTTGATTTGAAATACCTTCGGGCATTGGCAGCTGGTGAATTCTATGTATGGCAATTTGATCGATCAGGGGAAGAAAAGAGTAGAGATCGCCATTACCTTCACGCTCACTCAGTTCCAGCCATAAAGCCAGCTGATCACGGTGTTGTTCTTTTTTTCTTAACCAGTCCGCACTTTTTTCCAGCGCCTGAACACGATGAAGATACCCCGGACATAATCTTTGCGCTGAAAAAAGATCATCATGGGCCAAGGGTGACGCATAAACCGGAGGAACCTGAATGCCCCCCGGCAAGCCTGTTTTACCCGCCTGTTCAGGATAAAACCCCAGCAATAAGGCACTGGCGCTCTGAATGGTACGATCCAGACCTTTGGCAAAATGTTGACTGACTTTGGGTGACCAGGAATCGGGGAGGGTTTCAGAAAAATAGTATCTCCGGATTGTCTGCCCCAAAAGGTACTCCTGCTGAAGGCCTGCAGCCGTTAACTGCCCGGGCCCCATTGGCCAGTATTTTGTCATTCCCCCAAGATCCCTGGGAGAGCGGTCGCCGTGCCTGACAAGGCTGATAAGGTAATCAGCGGGTGCAGCTAATGCCGACTCAATATCCGCTGCATCAGAACGGATAGATAGCAAACACATGGCAAATACAGCACCAAAGACCAAACCTCTTTTTTTAATATCAGACTGAAGTTTCATACCCTGCCTGCGTGATAATTACGTCCAGCAGACAGGATAGGAAAAAATTGAGGGACTGGTTGAGATTTACTGAAGAAACCCGGGAATATCCTTTGATAACCCGGAGGCCTGATCCACAATCATATCCTTAATGAATGGTAATCGATTGGTCAGACTGAGCCCGGTATTCCGTATCCAGCGAATACCAAGGGCATTGGCCCCGAACAGATTTTGAAAGCCAGTCATGGCCGCCATCGTCAACGAGTTATCTCCGATGCGACGACGCTGATAGCGATCCAGAACGTGCGCGGCAAAATAGTCATCGCCGCGACCGGCCGCTTTGATCAACTCATCCGCCAGCACGGCCACATCCATAAAGCCCAGATTTACCCCCTGCCCCGCCAGGGGATGAATGGTATGAGCAGCATCGCCCACCAGAACCACACCTTGTCGATGATACTGCCGGGCATGCCGTTGACGCAGTGGGTAGCGGAACCGTTGATCAACCTTCAGAATATTGCCCGCCCGATGCTCAAAAACTCTCGCCAGCTCCTGACAGAAAGCATCGTCACTCAAGGCCTCTATCCGGTCTGCCTCTGCCGGTAAAAGGGACCAGACAATTGAGCAATAATGCCGCCCTCCCTGACTTTGCAGGGGCAGAAATGCCAATGGGCCGGAATCCAGGAACACCTGTCTCGCTGTGTGATGATGAAACAGCTCTGTCTCCACGGTGGTGACCAGCGCATGATGCTTATAGTCCTTCTGATTTGCCGGAATGCCAGACAATTTTCGCAAACGCGACTCGCCGCCATCCGCAGCCACCAGCAGAGGAGCGCAAAGCACGTCACCATTTTCCAGAACTATTTCACCGCCCTGGCCGGACAGTTTGTATTCAAGGGTGGTCTGTTGATCAAAACATTGCACGGTTGAACTGGCCAGCTGTTGCAACAGTGCGTTGCGAATCACGTCATTTTCGACAATGTAGCCAAGATTTTTTTGTGGCAGCGATTTTGCGTCAAACTCAACTTGTCCCGTACCCTCACCATCCCAGACGGTCATGTGAGTGTAAGGACAGGCCCGCTGGGCAATGATTCCTTCCCAGGCCCCCAGATAGTTCAGCAGTTTTATCGATGCTTCCGTCAAGGCACTGACCCTGGGCTGCCAGGGATCATCCATCGAAAGCGAGCCGGGCTGCAATGTCTGCTGCTCAACCAGGGCCGTCTGCATACCAGATCGGGCAAGCGCCAGGGCCAGAGAGGCCCCCACCATACCTCCCCCGACAATAATGACGTCAATTGTCTGCATTTCTGATCCCTATTTCCCAGATTCAAAGGTACGGGAGACTGTAGAGTCTCGCCGGTTTATAATCCCATGGCCCTGCGGGTGAATGTTGACTTCACCGGATGGCAATAATCCAGCGCCACCAATCCCAGATTCCGGGACACTACCGAGGCCGTGTCAGTCCGTGAGAAAAGGCGCACCAGGCCATCACAAAACTGGCTGGTCAGACTCTGGTCGCTCAACTGTTGTTGCCAGTATTCCTGCAACCGGCCAAGATCACCTACGGGGATTTGGCGTTCCAATGAGTCCGAGATATTGCCTGCCAGAGCCAGGGTATCCCGAATAGAAAGGTTATAACCCTGACCTGCCACTGGATGGATGGCATGAGCAGCATTACCCAAAATAACCAGCCCCGGCCTTACCTGCTCCTTGGCGATGCGCATGGTGAGTGGGTATCTGTCCCGCTGACCCACGGCAATAAAGCGGCCGGCCCGATAGCCAAACCGCTGTTGCAATAACGCCAGAAAATCATCATCTGCCAGAGCATAAAGCGAATCGGCTTCCTCATCCGGTAACGTCCACACCAGCCCTGCCCGATGTGCAAAATGGTGATCACCGGTTAACGGAAGCAGTGCCATCGGACCTTGACCGGCAAAGCGTTCCCAGGCCACACCATTATGCGAGCGGTCAAGGGCAAGATTGGCAATGATCCCCTGCTGATGATAGTCACACTGCTGCAGCCCAATTCCCAGCTGATCCATCAACCCTGAGCGGCCACCATCAGCCAGAACCACCAGCGAGGCGGAAATCTCTGAGTGCCTGAGCTGAACTTTCATACCTCCGGGAACAGGGCTCAGGCTTGCCACCCTATCAGGACTGAACATGGTCACCCTGCCCTGCTTCTGGAAACCCTTTAACCGTTGCAAAAGCACATCACCCAGCACATGATTCTTGACCACAAACCCCAGTGCCGGGACACCTTCATCAGAAGCCCGCAAGCGGGAAACCCCAAAACTGCCCCGATCAGACACATGAACATCGGTAATCGCCTGAGCCTGATCCACAAGATCCGGCCACAGCCCAAGCTGCTGGTAAATACAACAGGTTCCCCAGGACAGCGCCGAGGCACGGGCATCAAAACTCGGCGGAATATCTCTGGGTTGACTCAGGTCATGGGTTTCCACCATCGCCAGCCTCAACCCCTGCTTGATAACCACTTGTTCCAATGCACAGACCAGACTGGCTCCCACCAGCCCGGCACCAATCACCAAAACATCGAAATCCATCTTGTCTGTAGAATTATTCACGTTTCAGCCTCCACCATGATTTTGTGGAACTCTGCTCAGTGCAGGGTTTTGGCAGCGCCTTGTTTTACAGAACGTTGTCCAGCACTGCCATCATCGTCGGGCAGCTCGGGCAAACCACAAACCTCTGCATAGACATTCAGCCAGGCCAAACGAACAAACTCACTCACTTCAACATACAGCTTTTCTGATTCTTCGCTCTCTTCTGCGGTTTCTATCAGGCTGATTTCGGCAAAGTCCCTGAGCACTTCTTCCACCATCTCACTGACCTGACGACTGTCCAGCCCTTGACCAAAGCCAGAGATAAATGACTGGCACCATATTCCAAGTGACTGCGTCCTCAGCCCAAGCGCTTCATCATCATCAGGAAGCAGCAGTGTTGCCGCCAGACTACCAGAGTTCAGCTCATTCTGAGTATGCAGAAATAACTGGCTTAATAACTGCCTCGCAGGTTCATCAATCGATTGGTCACCCATCTGCTCAGCAAGCTGCTCCAGCCATTTCTCAAGGCCCGGATGGGCACCGGCGGAAAACAGGCCGCATAGGTAGCCATGAATCTCTGATGGATGAGTCTGCTCTGCCAGATGACTGGCGAGTTCATCAAACGATATGAAGGTGGGTTTGTCGCCGGGCTGGGAAATGTGGATCGTCATGATATAGGGCCATTGAAATTACTGAGTCGAACTTAACCGGGATTCTAACAGACTTCCCGGGCAAACTTGTCAGTCATTAAATAAAGAAAGTGTCTATCCTGTTAAGTCCAACCCGTTTGGAATACTGCCATGCCAGAGCCTTTGTACGAAAGAAATCAGCTGGGCGTTGGTTTTACGTTTCATAATCCGGTTATCTATCTGGATCGCTGGCTAGGCAGCTGGAAAAACGATAAACCCCTGCTGGATATTGGCTGTGGCCACGGAGTTAATACTCACGCAGCCCTGATGCATGGCGCACAGGTAATAGCCACTGATATGGATAAACCAGACTTGTCCGAATGGCTGAAGGACTTGCCTGAGACTCAGCAGAAAGCAGTGACCTGCAAAGCTGCAAAACTGCCACAGCATATCCCTTTTGCCGATAATGCCTTCTGCGGAATCCTCTGCGCCGAAGTTTTCCATTTTCTGGCCAATGAAGAAGTGGTGCCATCTATTAATGAAATCTACCGAATTCTCGAACCAGGGGGCACGCTTCTGCTTACCTGCTGTTCCTGTGACGTTGAAGTGCTGAAAAGTACCGACCTGGGCAGGGAGATACACGACGGTGTAAGAAAATCACCGTTAACCGTTACCGGTCAGCGGGATTATCTCAACCTGCTGGCAGAGGCGGCCAAAGCAGTTAACTGTCCGGAGATAACCGATCCGGTTTTGGCTGCCCACAAAATTAATATCCCCGGCAGAGACTTTTGTTTTTTTGCGTCCGAACAACTGGAAGTATTAATGAAACATGCCGGATTTGTTATCGAAGTATGCGAACAGGGTGAGGCTCCCCATTACCCGGTATGGAGTCATGGTGATCAGGATCAAATACGGATTATTGCCAGAAAGCCCGCATGATTTGCCCGTTTTATTACGGACGTCGTTTTTGCAAGCCCGGGCTGACAGTCTTAAGGTTACTATGATTACCCCGATCAACCAAAATGCGTCGCCTCTGTTTGCAGGCATTTCGCGTTATATCCTCTTCAACAAAGGACAACTTGATCCATTGGTACAAGGTATTACCCGACAAATTAAAAATAAAACATTGTCAACCATTAAGTCATTGTTCTGAATTTCTCCAGAGGCTATAGTAACCCTAATAACCGAGCATTCAGGGAAGCTATGAAAGAATCCGATTTCATCGCCCTCGATCAGAAAATTAACTATCTGGTTGCCCTTTGTCAGAAGCTGACGACTGAAAACAGGCAACTTCGACAGCAGGAGCAGTCCTGGGTAGCTGAAAAAGCGAAGTTGATGGAAAAAAATGACGTTGCACGTACAAAAGTAGAAGCGATGATCCAGCATCTCAGGTCTCTGGAGCACGAGTCATGACGGATAAATCATCAGTGACATCCGTTCATATTCTGGATAAGGAATACCGTGTTGCCTGTCCCAAAGACAATCAGGAGGCACTGTACACCGCTGCCCGCTACCTGAACGAAAAAATGCATGAAATCCGTTCTTCAGGCAAAGTTGTCGGTATTGAGCGAATCGCTGTGATGGCCGCGCTGAATATCAGCTACGAGTTAATGCAGAGCCGTCGTCAGAATGAAGATGAGAAGCAGGACACCCAGGAGCACATTGACCAACTGCTGGGTAAACTGGATCAGGCACTGGCAGCCGTGGAGCGTTGATCTGATCACCGTTTCTGATGTTCACGAAAACAAAAAAAACTTGCAGACATCTCCTCAATAGTCGATATAATGCCGCAGAAACCTCCCTGGCCTGTTCGCCAGTCATCATACGTCCCGAGCCGATAATACTACCCAGGGAGCTCCTGGCAGGTGCTGGAGTGCAGGTCCGCCTTGTAGCGGAAAGCCCGATTCACCTCAGCAGCCCCCACCGTGACCGTTACGGCCACGGGCAAACGTGGCAGCGGCAGGGTGGGGAGGTTTCAACCACTCGATACAAATCGCCCCCTCACTCTTCCCCTCTACTCCAATAGATTGCCTTGCCATTAGGATGCACGCCCTTTTAACTTAATTAAATATTCGTACCATTTAAAACATTCAAAACCCGGGATGGGCAAACTGATTACGTTCTGCCCACTCAAAAGCATCATCCTAAATTCAACAGTTGATCCCCCCTTAGCCATGCCCGCAGGGATAGCTTTTGAACCTCTCAACTGAGCTCTATACCAGCATTTATCCCGAGCTGATTAATGGTTCCAATGCGTGCGTATCGTTTATGTCCGGAAAGTATGGAGAGCATTATAGACCCAAGCACATCAACTTTTTGAGGTGCATTGGGGCTTTTATAGATCAATGGGCAATCATCGACCCAAGGTCCAAATCGATGACCCGCTTTTAAATACTGGATAAAAAAAGCCAATTGCCCCATTGGAGTGACCGAAGCTTCCGGGTCCCATTCAACATGAATTTTTCCATCGAAAGAATCGACTTCGAGCGTGACCGACAAGGGGTCTTTTTTCATTTCTGACAGCTCACCCTTTAGGGGAGCGGGTTTTGGTGGACGAACCATCTGTGAACCCTCGGTATGGCTGAGGGTTTAGAGTTTAGCTGATGGGTTAACCGCTGAATTTAGGTTTATCAATTAAAAGTCAAAACAGGTGCCCCCCCTGACCAAGACAAAGTCCTTCACAAAAGGAAACCGGGTGATGATGCAGGGAGTATGCTAAAAATTCAGACAGGCATATAACGTAACAGAAAGGTATTGCAATGAATGAACGACAAAGAGCCTATGAATCAGTTATTGGTGCCTTGGTCGCTGATGCCGCTGCCATGGGATTTCACTGGTTATACGATCAGGCCCTGATTGCAAAGTACGGAGGTGAAAGTCCCGAGTTTCATACGCCTGTCCGGGCCGAATACCAGGACAAGGGATACTTTGCCCATGAAGGAAAACAGGCCGGTGAGTTTTCCCATTACGGCGCTCAGTTGCTGTCGATGCAGGATGCCATCATAGCCAACAGCCATTATTCGGAGCAGAGTTACATAGAATCTTTCCAAAAATGGTTTGACTTTGGTGGTCAGTGGCAAGGTTATACGGATCATCCAACCAGGCAAACCCTGCTCAATCTCCATCAAAGAAAGAGCAATGATGAACCTCTTGCTGCCTGCGGTGCTGACGATACCCAGAATCCGGCATTATCAAAGCTACCACCTCTGATTGCTGTCCATGGCCAGAACCAGGACTTGATGGAAAAGGTAGAATCAGCAGTACGTGTCACCAATAATAACGACAGTGCCGTTACCTACGCCAGAGCCGTTGCAATAATGATAAAAAGTGCTCATGAGGGCCTTTCACCTGAGCAGTGCGTGGAAAAGGCAAAAGAGGTAAACGAAGACATTACCAAGGCAATCAAAATCGCTGAATCAATGCTCAAGCGCAGCCCAAAAGAGGTTGCACAGGAAGTGGGAATGCACTGCGGTCTTGACGCCTCATTTACAGTGATTACCCATCTTCTGCTGCAGGCCGAGAACTATGAAAAAACAGTGAGAGAAAATATTTACTGCGGGGGTGACAGTTGTGGAAGGGCCATTCCATTAGGTGCAATTTTGTCTGCATGCTTCTTCGGTTCAGATAAAGCAATGCCAACCGCCTGGATTGCACGAACCTCATTACCCGGTTCTGTGTTGCCCGCTGAATGGCAAGCCTTATAAGACCAACACACAGAGTTATCCCATTATTTATCCCAAACAACTGAACTCGATTTTTTAGAAGATTAAATTCAAGTATTTACGATAAATAACAGAGACCGTTACGGACAAACGTGGCAGCGGCAGGGTGGGGAGGTTTTATCCCCCTTCTCTGATACCCTGCATTTTCCCGGATTTTCAACCAGCTATAGGGCGTACCACCATCCTAGTACCGAGAAGCCCTGATATCCATACAAACGCACGTATGTTTTGATTGCCATCCCTTCTTTTCCTCCATACCCAAGTTTAATGCAGAACAAATTTGCCAGATTATCGCCATGTCTTGCGACAAACCTGAAGACCATGGTTATCCCTTCAGTCATTGGTCAGAAAACTCATTGGCCATGGCAGCAGTAGATAAAGGTATCGTCCCATCTATCTCTCAGAGGCAGGTGGGGCGTTTTTTAAAATCAGGCCGACATGGATGTTGTAACCGGGAAAATCATTCCCCTGATCAGAGATACAAGGGCCGAAATAGACTTCTCCGATTTGCTGAACACTCATATGTGTGAAGCCGCAGTGATGACAGCAGCAAGGGTTGAGAAGACGTCTGAAGAAGAACTGGGCACCAAACGTAAGTCAGGGATATTGCAGAATCTAAAGACCCGTGCCATGTACCTGACCGATCCAACCCACAAGATTATGTTCCACTACACACCGAAGCATGCGTGTTGGCTGAATCAGATTGAAATCTGGTTTTCCATCCTGGTCAGAAGGTTTTTGAAGAGGAACAGCTTCACTACCAAAGAGGACCTGAAGGTACGGCTCTACGGTTTCATTGAGTTCTTCAATGAGAGGATGGCCAAGCCATTTAAGTGGGCTTTCAAAGACCGTCCTCTGCAGGTGTGAAGATGTATGGGTATTAAGGCTTGGATGCACTAGCGAAAGGAGGGCGATAAAAAGGCGTTGTGCAGCTTCCATATCACCTTTAAAGGTATGGAAGTTAAAAGTACCCAGAAACCGGATATGGAGGTGATCGGCCGAATCCGGGTTATAGATTATTTGGAAATTGCGCTACGGCACACTCAAGAGTCAAGCCCCCCTGTTTTTCCGGTTGTCCACATTAAGTGCTAATTGACTAATCAATATTCAGTCGTTTCTTTTTCAGGAGTGTCAGTATCTGCTCAAATGAAATATGATGCAATTCAAGTAAAGATTCGATCTGGTCATAGCTCATCACCTCTACACCATATTCTTTGGCAATCTTCCGAGTTTTGGCAGATAACTGCTTTGCATTAGTCAAAAACAACAGATGTGAAATTGATTTGCCTACACCGTTTTCATACTTGAGCTTGGCCGTGTAAACCTCAGTAACAGCCCTGTAGCCATCATAACTGGCATTTTTGGTGTGTTTGCATTGCAATAAATAACCGCATGAATCTGCAAGGATGACAGCATCGGCACCATAATCAGCCCCGGTTTTAGTCAACCAGCAACTGCTTGCATTCAGGCTTTTTGCCATCAGCAGGCCACAAAGTGCTTCAAACTGTTCCCAGGATATTTTCAGCAGGTCGTCAGGTGTAATGCGGTGGCCTGGCGTAAATACGTTGGAACCAAACCCCGGCGGAGTCGGTATAACCTGTTCGGTGGTAACAACAGCATCTTTTAAGGACGTTTTCTTGCTCAACAGCTTGTGCAGGTTAGCGTCAAACGATTCAAACTCCGGGTGATGTAAAATAGGCACGTAAATATTCACGTCTTTTTGTTGGCCAATCCGGTAAACACGATCGGTAGCCTGAGCTTCTTTGGCCGGGTTCCAGTGCCGCTCAAAATGGATCACATTGTTGGCACCCACTACAGTCAAGCCAACACCGGCGGCTACTGGAGACATAATAATGATGTTGAAGCCATTGACTGCCTCAAAATCAGTAATCATGCTTTTACGGGTTGGCACTAAAGCCCGCTTAGCCACAGCCTTAGCGTCGCCATTAATAACCGATAACGGTCCCAACCCAAACCATGAGCCCAAAGCCAGACTTAAAAACGCCTGAAGCCGTTTATTAACGGAAAAAATGATGCATTTCTCTTTACGCTGTTTAATTTGCTCTAGCGTTTCAATCAGGCTTTTCATTTTGGCGGATTCACCAAAAAGGTTCAGCAGCTCTTTTTTATGATTAGGAACATCAAGCCGTCCCTGGTCAGCTAACCGTGGATGGAGTGATACATCACGAAGCCGCTGTAAGCAGGCCAGGACCTGATTGCCTTCTGCTTCAACCTGCAACCCAAGAGTTGCGTTATAACTATCCAGCTGGAGACCGGTCATTTCAGTTTTCAGTAAATCCATGAAAGACCAGTCGTCACCTTCAATACCCACAAAAATAGTTTTTTGGGGTAAGCCTTCCAACTCGTCTTCTTTCACTCGCCTTAACATGAAAGAGCCGACTTTCAACCTGAGGTCACGGCCAACCCTTGCTCTGACTTCTTCAATTTCATCACCTGCTGCTCGCAGAATAGGGGTAACATACTCTGCTCTGAATGATTGATAACTGCCCAAATGACCAGGGCAAGCTGTATCCATCAAACACCAGAAATCAGCCAGACTGTTTTCTACAGGCGTACCCGTGGCGATCAGCTTGAAATCAGCTTTAAGACCTTTAGCTGCACGGGTCTGCAGGGCATTGGGGTTTTTTATATTTTGTGCTTCATCAAAAACTACCATGCCCCAGTCAATTTGACACAAGGAAAACTGATAGTCCCGCAGTGTCTGGTAGGTGGTAATCACCAGTCTTTCTGGCATGTCCAGACGATCATGACCAAAGTTCTTGCCTATATTCAGGGAGTATTTAATATCTGCCTGACCATCATCGAAAATAGTCTTTTCTGAACTAAGGTTTTGGTTCCTGATTTCAACTCCGCCTGAGCGATAAGTATTCAAATCCCCAGCAGATTGAAGAATCACAATTGACTTGAACGGTGAGCCAGTGAATGTTTTATCGACTTCATCTTTCCAGTTTTCCAATACACTCAAAGGGGCAACAATCAGTGCTGGTTTTTTTGTCGAGCTGTCAGGAGTATTTTTATATATCTGGTCAATAGCTGAAAGAGCCATAAACGTCTTGCCCAGGCCCATATCATCCGCGAGCAGGCCACCATCACTATTCTTGTTCAACCCTGCAATCCATTGCACACCAATCAATTGGTGGGGGAAAGGTTGTCTGGCGTAGTTTGACCAATCGAGTTTTTCAGCAGGATAGAGAATATCACTGATAGCTTTATTTACTGATGGTGAGGACGCTTGTAAGTCTTCATCGTTAAGCTCAATATCCACAACCGCAGGAACATCGTATTCCAGTTCATTATCAGAGTTTTCACTCTGATCAGTGGGCTCATCATCCAATGCTTCATCCGAATCCTCTTTATCTGCCCCCTCCTGAATACGCTTCTCAATCTTGTCTAAGGCTTGTGCAACAGCTTCTGTTGAGGATATATCGTAGGATTTTCCCTGAAAGTTTATTTCCTGAGCCCCTGTTTTCCGGGCATTTTCAATATCGCCTTTCAGTTTATTGAGTGTATCCTGATCCTCAACCTGTTCGGCTAATTTACTGGCAGGCAACACTTCTGAACCAGAAGAAGATCGCCCAAACCAGTCAATACCAGCACCGTCCGTTTCTCCAAAATAAGCATGTTTAAACGCTGTTGCGCCTTTAACCCGGAGAGAAAAACCAAGGTCGAGATCAACCAGGCTGGCATCGATAAACGCCGTAGGATTTTTAATGAAATCTTTAACTTTGTTCTTGGGAACTGTGCGGTTATTCAGTATTTCATGAACGGCTTTTAGCTTCTGCTCGTCAAACAGAATGATTTCGTCATCTACTCGCAGTGCGGTGGCTTTGTCAGAGTGTAGCTGTCCCAAGACCCTGTCAATTCTTTCCGGACTGGCACTTTGCCCCATGAAGGGCGTTAAAATCAGATTACCGTTAGTATCCAGCTCTGCTTTTATTGAGATGGAGTCCGGTGCCTTGATTTCTTTTTTGTCATTATCAAAATGGCCAAGATTAATTTTGGCTCCAATGCTTTGACCTTTCTGTAAGGCCAGCAGTAGTTTCAGATTGTCATACTCTGATTTTTCCGATGCTTCGTGAGCATCATAAGCACCGAAAATTAACTGCTGAGCAGGGGTGAGAATATACTGTTGTTTTTCGGTAAAACGGAGTAACGGCCCGACAATTTTGAAAGATTGCGTTAGTTGACCATTAGCTGTTTCTACTTTCAGGCTGACCCCGAAGTTTGAGCCACTGGTCACTCCTTTTATATCGGCCTGGATATGCCCCTGCCATTGCTCGGGCAACCCCAGAAGCTCACGATGCTCTTCATCCAGCTGAACGGCGATTTCGGTAGGAACAATAAATCCGTTTGGTATTTTTTCAGCATCACCCTGCTCAACCAGCATAGTCAGGGCAATATGCTGATGGGTAATCCAGACATCAGCGTTCCCTGTAGGGATTTTTTCCGAATTCACTGTTGTTGTAGAAAAATTTAAACCTTCAAAATCAGCTTCAAAGCGATAGTTTTCTGCGGAGCCGGAAAGTCCCCGTAATCTATTCAGCCATCCTTTGATCATTGTCACATCACTCCGAATCGACGCTTGAAGCTTTGATAATCCTGTGGCGATAAAACATCCTGTGGACTAACATGGATGCCAATACGTCTGAGGGTTTCTATCGCTTGCCGCTGCCAATGGAAATTGCTGGGATTATGCGTAATATTGGCTTCTGCACGGCAACCCAGTCTCTCCATATGTCTATTTAACCCACTCGTCAGATTGTCGTAACTTACAGACGTCCTTGCATGATCAAAAACCAGTGCAGTCTCATGTAAGTCGCGGTAGATCCACAAATAGCAACTATGACTGCCTTCCACCATATGAGCTTGCCCGTTAGCCAGCTGAACATAGATCAGCGATTTATCACCGTTACTCACCCGGGAATAAGCAGGCAAATGCTCCTTCTTGTAGTTCATTTTCAGATATTGCTCGGCACCGCGTGAAAGATAAAGCCGGGTATGCCCAACCAGCTCTTTATCGTCCAAACCCTCAAGAAATTTTTTCCGGGATGGGAACATCCTGCGTAACTCTTCTTTACCTGGCAGGTTTGAAAAGTCCTCAAGTGCTTCAAGAAACAAACGTAAGTCCAGTTTTGATAACCAACCCTGAACCACTCGATGAAGGCTGCTATCCAGCTGACTCCACCACTTCTGATATCGTGGATGAGTTTTGGGAACTCTGGGGTCTCCTGCTATTGCGATGACTACTTGAAGCCAGCTGTCATGGACATTGGTGTTTTGCGCGCGGGTTATCAGGGTTTCAAGAATCTTATGACCCAGAAGATAGCGACTGTCATAAGGTGCTTCATAGACAGATGGCTTCTGAACTTCCTGCAAAATTCTATGGGGTTCATTAACTGGGATGGTTTTTAGCTGCTCAACAAAGTAAATATTGTTGGCAACGGTCATAAATCGTCCGGAAACGTAGTTACCTAGCCCAATATGCTGCACTTGATTGTGAAATTCTCTCTGCTCTTTTATGGCTTGCTGAGCCACCCATTGAGGGCCATTTTCCCCTAAAAGATGATTATGGAAATCTTTTTTCAAATTACGTTTTGGCAGGGCATTAAGCAGCCAGCGGGCGACCATTTGATAATCGCCAAGCCGGTCATACATTTTCAAAAAGTGCTGGTAAAGACTCTCAATAAACAAGGTTGTTGGCGTGGGTCTCAGCTCGTCAATATTATCCAGCAATGGCTGTGTAATTCGGATATCTGGCCCGATTTTCGTACTAAAAGCCAGTGCCAAAGCTCTTACCTTGATTGGCTCATCCATCACAAGATAAAGATCACGACCTCCTCTCACACAGTTTAAGACATCGGCAAAAGCCTTCTCGAACTTGACATTACCAGTGCCCGCTCTGGTGGCAAGCTGGCTTAACTCAACCTGTAATTTTTTTATGGTTTCCAGCCGACCACCAAAAGGTTTATCGGGTAATGAAAATGGCAGTTGTCCAATATTAAGTCTCATCGGTCTGAAATTTTCTCCAGCTCGGAAATAGACGGACGTTTTATTGTAAAGCGCAGGTCGATACGACGATTGTGACTGCGTTGTTCACGAGTAGTCTCCACAGCCTGTACCCGTCGTGAGGCCGCATAACCGCTGACAGAAAATAGCTTCTGATTAAACGCATTAGTCATATCGTTGAAGCGAGGTTGCTGCTCCAGATGCTCTTCCCAGAATTCCCAGAGTGAAATAGCCCGGTATGATGACAGCCCCCAGTTACCTTTGATTCTTGGAGAGCGCAGGCTATCGGTATGACCTTCAATAAACACCGTGTCCAGGTACTCAAAGCGTTTAAAGTTATAATCCCTGTCATCAAAAGGCTTATCGATGGCGTTGTGCAATGCATTACCGATAGCGATAATATTTGCCTGTACGTCAGGATCTGTGGGTATGTCGTAGCTATTGGACGCAAAGGTCAACGTACTTTCCGGAATACGCAAGACTGTATCATTGTCGGTGATCTGAACAAGAATATTTTGTCTTTCCAGCTCATCTCTGATTTCGTAGAGTATTTCCCGCCGGGCTTTTTCTGCGTTTCTCAGCTCTTCAATATCTTGCTGGATGATTTTCTGGGTTTGGGTCAGCTCTATAATAAGAGCAATCGCCGCCAGAATAAAAACAACCAGTAAGGCTGACATTAAGTCGGAAAAGGAGAGCCAGTAAGGGTTCTCCTCGTCAATTTGAACCGGCTGTGTTCCAAATCGTCGTTTCATATCAGCGGCCAGTCTTACCCTGAATTTCGTCTACTACGCTGGAGAGCGATTTAGCCAGACTGTTCATCTGGGTTGTATATTGAGTTGTTCCTTCAGCCCAGACGTTCAAATGACGTTCTGTCTGGCTGTTTGCTCGTTCAGCGTAATCATTAAGAAGCCGGGTCATATGATCAGCTAACTCCTTAACATTTTTATTTAGCCCACTCAGGTAAGCATTTTGATGGCTGGTCATGTTGTCGAAGGTATTATCCGCTATCTCAACAATATCATTCATTTTCTCAATAACATCATGCAGCCGGGCGGTATCCTGACGTAACTGACCACGCAGTTGTTCCATCTTCTCACTGCTGAGCTGATTTTGCTGGGCAAGATCATTAGTACTTTCTACTGCGCTGGTAACAGCGCCCGAGAGCTGATTACCCGCCTCTCTGATATGGGAACCAAACAAATTCATGCTGCTGGCCGCAGAATTTAACTCGGTGGCTGTGGCTTTCATGCTTGATGAAGCTTCAGCACTGGCACGAACAGAGGTTTCAATACTGGTTTGGAGGGCTCTGCCTTGTTCAAGCAGCTGACTGGATGCGTTCATTTGAGTTTGAAGACCCCGTTCAACACGTTCCATCAGTTTTTCTGTGCCAGCTTTCATGGCAGTGGTCTGTTCAACAAAAATACGGTTGCTTTCTGTTTCCCGTTCGGCGGCACTCTGCTGGTGGGTTGCAAAGGTTTGACTGACTGCCCCCAGTTTGCTGTCCACAAATTCAGCCATGGCTTGATTTTGCTCTTTAGCGTTGGAGACAAGGGCGTCCACCTGAGTAGAGATTTTTTCAACCAGGGCCTGCTCCCGTTGTTGTGCTGCCTCTTCCCGCCGGTTGTATTCCGTGGTCATATTGCCAAGCTGCTCATTGACAAATCCGGTAAGCATCCGCTTTTGTTCATCACCCTGTTCAACCAGCTGTGAGACTTGCCGGGAGATGGTATTAACCAGTTCTATTTCTCGTTCACCAGAGGCATTTTGTGACGCTTCCAGTCTACTGATAAAGTCGGACATGGACGTATTCAAACCATCCAGGGCAGCATTCACTTTTTCGGAAGTCTGGTTCATGACTACACGCTGTTGAGTGCCTTGTTCACCAAACCTGTCCATGAATTTTTCAACCAGGCTTTCCAGTGCTTTCTGGTTGCCATCCGAGGTTTCATCGACCAGCTTATTGATAGCGGGTGCCATGATTTTTTCCAGGCTCTCTTCTAAGCCTGTTTGAATATTCGTGCTGACCTGAAGCAAGGATTCCTGCATTTTCTCGCCAATCTTTTCAGCCAGACCCTGTAAACTTTCCCGGGATTGTTTGCTGTCATCAGCAATCCGTTGCAGCTGGTTTTCGGCAGTGATATGGGGGAATAACTTATCGATACGGTTCTGAAGTTCGGAGACCTTGGAGCGGGCAATTCGCTCTATCCATTTTTCGATAAAATTAAAAAGTACACTTAGCGCCACACCCCAGACCGAGGTCATAAAGGCAAACTTGGCACCGTTAATAACTCCGGCAATGCCGCCCTTCATTTCTTCAATGGATACATCACCGGCGATATTGAGCTCCGATAAACCCAGCTGCAACCCCACAAAGGTACCGATAACGCCCAGGGCAGTGAGAAATCCGGGCACTGCCGCCAGCAACCGGCTTTCGGTGATACCGGCAGCCAGAGTAGAGTTGTTGAAAAAATAGGCGGCGTCATATGTGTTATAAAGATTAACCCTGCCCAAGTGTTGGTCTTCAATCAGGGTTTCATCAAATTCCAGCCAGAGATGACCAGCTTCATGCTTGGTTTCCTGTGCTTTTTCGATCAATTCCTGCCGGTTCCTGGCAATGGATTCTGATGTGTGTCCTTTTAACAGATCGTTAATCCACTCAATCCGCTGACGAGCTAAAAATACCTGTCGCAGGGAAATCAACAAGAACAGAACGGTTAAACCCAGCAGTACCGCCACAAACCAGGCACTGAGTTCGGCTCCGGTATTGGGGAATCCGTTAAGAATAGTGTCGAACTCGGGCATTAACTGCCCGAGGTTTAAAGTGTTGTAAGTATCGGACGCCATACAATATTTCCTAAGATAGTTCCCGTCCCAAAACGCATAGGCCAAATCACATTGAATTTACCGTACCAGTAATAGCCATCCTGATAATCCATATTTTGGCTCGCTGTTTCTTCTTTCCTGAATTAACGTAAGAGAGAAAAGCCAAAAATGTCTGCAGTAAACATCATTCCGAAGCTCAGGTGACGCCTGATGTTCTACGAAATAGTCTCCGAGTAGTAGAGGGCGTTACCACCAATGGCACGGATTCAGGTAGGAAGACTTGATATGCACCACTTGTTTTACAAGGTGCAAAGTACGCATATATCGAAACAGCCCATGTAGCCTTGCTACCAAGTACGGAGCAGGTTGCTTTAAGTATGCCAAACTTATCTAGCCAGACAGCGACGTATATAAAAATTCTGACATTCTAGCATGCAAAACCCACTCATTATACTGTCGTAAATCACAGTTGGGGCTGGACAATTACTGACACCAATTCACATTAATTATATTTAATGGCTTCGGGCATGATAACCTGAACGGTTGGAAAATAGCGGGTAAAGCGCCCTTTGTCGCGACTGATAAGGGGCCAGCTGCATACTGCAGCCTGGGCACCAATGTAGAAGTCCGGCAATACACCGGTTTTTGTACCACCCCGTTTCTTGTATTGCACAAAGGCTTTGGCGGCCAGAAACAAGGTCTCATGGTTCAGTGATTGTTCGCTGATACTCAGGCTGCTTAATAGCTGCAGAACGACAGCGGGAGATTCCATTCCTGCACAGAGTTCAGAAAAAACAATGGGGTTTATTACTGGGCTATGGGTCTTCGAAAGGTGACGGAACTGATCTTTAGACCAGTTATGCCAGCGACTTTCCCGATCCAGAATATCCAATATTACACAGGTGTCTATAAGCAGATTGGGCATCAGCGATCATCCCTCAGCAGTTTCATCAGCTCGTCAGCGCCCATGGACAAACTGAAATCGTCGGCGGCTTTTTCTACCGGGTCGGAATACTTAACGTCAACTTTCTGAACCACGATTTCACCACGGTCATTCTCCAGAAAGCTGACCCGGTCACCGGGCTTAAGACCAAGGCTTTTGCGGATATTGGCGGGTATGGTGACCTGCCCCTGCGTGGTCAGTTTCATCATGGTATTTGATCGCTCTGAAATAACTTAATAAGTACTAAATTAATAGTTAATAATATATCACTAAGCAAATTTTCACTTTCAGACATCAGCACTGGCACACCATTTCAATGAGCTTGATGCGAACAATCTTCGCTCAGGAAACCACTTCCATGACCAAGAGCCAGATGCTGATGCAGGCCGGTTTTTATACTGGCCCAGGCCAAAAGTCTGCCACAGTACGCTGTTCAGCTGATGGGCTAATGGCCGCCTGAGCTAACAATAAAAACGCCGGTTGCAGGAATGTACCGGCGTTTTTTTGCCCTGCGGGTTTGCTTCTGCTCTGCGCTCTATGCCCCGGTATACAATCTCCGTTCACCCTGAGCGCCCTTCGGCTCCGCTCAGGACGAACGGAGTTTGGGAGTCATTGATAGAGTAAACCTATCAATTACATTGAAACTGTCTACTGGTTATCAGTGCAAACAACACTTCTTGAATTTTTTGCCGCTGCCACAGGGGCAGGGATCATTTCTGCCAACACCGGCGGGTGATGAAGTAAACGTCGATGCTCGCTGAGACTGTTCACCCTGCTTTGGTGCTGTCTGATTGATCACCATATTCTCCAGGTTGGTTAACAGCTCGTTGCCCTCCCCGGAATAGCAGCTCAACTGCCTTAATGCCGCCACAGCATCGTCCAGATAGCAGTAGAACTCACCTTCCTGCTTCATCACTGACTTATTAATCACTTCCGGCGCAACACCGCAGCGTAATTTCAGTTCGTCCAGGGTGATGTAATAGGTATCCGCCCACTCTTTTTCGTAGAGGTCTTTCAGGGCCATCATAAAAGACTCGGGCTGGGTGTTGTAGCAGGCCTGAACCCAGGCATTCCACACCTGATTTTTTTCCTGCTCAAGACCGTACTCATACAGCTGATGCAGATAGGTCGTCAACACCTGAAGCTCCAGGTCTCCCTGTTGATAACGGACCACCAGGGCTCCCAGTGCGGCATCCCGGACATATTCATCAATGCTGGTGTTTTCAATAATGGACTGCAGTGGGCGAATATCGCCGGGACATACAGTGGCAAAAATCTGGCTCAGGCGATCACAAACCACTTCATCAAAGTCATCACCAATCGCCACATTCTGTTCAGAACTCATGGAGCTGAACAGATCAACAACAATGGGCCACGCCGCTGGCTCACGAAACTGCGTTAACAGATAAAGGGCATGAAGTGCCAGACGGCTTTTTGCCGATGAGCTGCTGCGCTGACCACGTATTTTCACCGCTTCCAGCGCCTGCAGAAGCATGGGAGTGATCTCCTGCCGATGCTCTGTGGCCTCTCTTAAGGCTGGCAGAGGCAACTCACTGGAAACCCGGGAGAGGCTTTGTTTCAGTCTGGAGAGATCCTCGGTAGAAAGGGGCATAACCAGTTAATCCAACGTATTCAATAAATTGGCCGCTAGGATAGACCTTCACGGTGTTAAGATACAGCCCTTGAAGGGTTTGCCCGGTTATTCCTGATGGCAGCTTCCCATAAGCCTTTTTTTGATGGACCCTCCGGATTTTTTTGATGCTCCCAACATCATCTCACCCCAGCTGTCCGATAATTTCCACCTGAAGATCATCAGGGATCTCCTGAAACGACAATATTGTTAATGAGCGGTATTGCGCGATGCGGCTGTATCGGGAAAGCAGAGGCCAGAGCTGGGGTGAAACCAGCAGTACGGGTTCTACCTGTTGGTTATGGGCCTGACTGACCAACTCCGGAATATTATTCTGCAATTGCATCGACAGGCCGGGCTCGATAACGAAAGACTCTTCTGAAAACTGTGGATCCCGTCTGGCCTGCTCTCTGGCCATCAACAACATTTTTTCCAGTTCGTGCGACAGGGTAAACACAACAAGCTGTTCCGGCAGAACCTGATGATTGATCAGTGGGTCGATAATCTGTCGTCGTAAGGTGATACGAACCAGACTCAGTAGGGTCAGAATATCCTGCTGTGGCCCTGAAGCAGCCAGTAATGTAGCGGCAACGCGTGGGCTGTCAGCAATCGAAATATTATCAGCCAGCAGTCGCTTGAGAACCTGCATCAATAGGCCCGGAGGCAGTTTATCCGGAACCAGTTCGTCGCATAGCTTCGGTGAGATTTGTCGGAGATGGGTCAGCCACCCCTGAGTCTCTTCGAACCCGAAGAGATCATCGATATGATTTTCGATCATTCTGCCGACATGGGTGGTAATCACGGTGGCACAGTCAACCACGGTATAGCCGGCCTGTAATGATGCCTCCCGTTCAGTCACTGGAATCCAGTAAGACGTCAACCCATAACAGGGGTCTTTGACCGGAGGATCATAAGGCAGAGGCCGGGCATTCTCCATGGCAATGGCCAGTAGTTGATCCAGGTGCAGTTTAAAATGGTCAACGGCAACATTATGCAGCTGAATAGAATAACTGTCCGGGTCCAGATTCAGGTTATCGCGTATATGAATCATTGGTACCAGAAAGCCGTATTTTTCCGACAATTCCCGTCTCAGGTGCCTGATCTGACTGGCCAATTCACCTTTGGTTACATGACTGGTTACATGATTCGCAGCGTTCTGACTCAGCAGTGATATCACACGATAGCCAATATTCAGGCCAATGGGGTCAACGATCGATATATCCTGCCATGTGAGTCGCTCCTTTGATGCCACGCCACTTTTATCACCTTTGCCAGCCAGTGCATTTTTCCGTTCAGTCGCTCTTTCCAGGGATATACGTCGATAGATAAACAACATCATCAGTAAGCCCGGTATAACAAAGGCCACATGAGGCATACCCGGTACCAGACCAATCACAACCAATACAGCAGCAGCGACCATCAACGCCCTGGGTTGTCCGATAATTTCCTGTTGAACCTGCTGGTTCATGTCCACAGCCCCGGATATACGGGTCACCATAATGGCGGCGGCGGTGGATAGCAGCAGTGAAGGGATCTGGGCCACCAGCCCGTCACCAATAGTCATCAGTCCATAAAGCTGCACGGCTTCGGTACCACTCATGTCATATTGCCAGACGCCAATGCTCACACCGCCCAGAATATTGATGAGCAAAATCATCAACCCGGCAATGGCATCACCACGGACAAATTTGCTGGCACCGTCCATAGCCCCGTAAAAATCAGCTTCACGGGTAATATCTTCCCGTTTCACCCTGGCTTCATTGTGGTCAATCACGCCGGAGTTCAGATCCGCATCAATGGCCATTTGCTTGCCTGGCATCGAATCGAGCACAAAACGGGCAGTCACTTCCGATATACGACTGCCACCTTTGGTAATAACCACAAAGTTGACGATCACCAGAATCAGGAAAACCAGTAAACCAACAAAATAATTACCGGCAATCACCACGCTGCCAAAAGCTTCAATCACCTTGCCTGCCGCATAGGGTCCATTATGACCATTGATCAGCACCACCCGTGTTGAGGCAATATTCAGGGCCAGCCGCAGCAGAGTGGCAACCAGCAACAGTGTCGGGAACAGGGAAAAATCCAGGGGGCGGTTTATGTAAATGGTAAGAATCAGCAGAATCAACGACAGGGTAATATTAAAACTGAACAGGAAGTCCAGTAGAAATGGCGGAATAGGCAGCATTAGCATGGCCAGAACCACCAGCAATAGCAGCGGTGTCGCCAATAAGGAAGCCTTTGAAGGAGTCGGCAGGAACAAGCCGGTACTGCTCATTATGGATTTCCTGTGCTTGATGAATGCTGATATTTTTCAGGTATCTGTATATTGGGTGAGCTGGGACAGAAGGTACTTTGGTGAGTGCGATAACGATCAAGTTGATAAAGGTAGACCATGATTTTTGCCACCGCCTGATACAAATCCGGGGCAATTTCCTGGTCAATGTCAGTATGATAATACAGGGCCCGGGTCAGCATGGGCTGAATCAGTACCGGCTTGCCCGCCGAGCGCCCGATACTGATAATCAGTTCTGCCATATGATCAACCCCCCGGGCCACCAGCACTGGAGCCCGATAACTGTCCGGCTGGTATTTCAATACCACCGCAAAATGGCCCGGATTGGTCAGCACAAGATCTGCACCGGGGATAGCATCCAGCATTTTTTTGCGCGTCACTGCGGCCAGTTTTTGCCGTGTCTGTCGAATCCTCTGCCGGGTTTGTGGTGAGCCATCTTCGTTCTTCAGATTGTCTTTGACTTGTTGTCGTGTAAGAAGCTGTTGTTTCTGAAGGCGGTGTTTTTGCCACACAACATCACCAGCGGCAATGACCATAAGTACACCCGATAATGCCAGTCCGGTGGACAATAACAGCGTTAGTGCCCGGGTTGCGGCCATCGGCACAGGGTAGTTACGCAGTGCCATGATTTCTGGCAATCGGTAGCGGATAATCAAAAAAAGCGCCACGGCTAATAACAGGGTTTTTAATGATGCCCGCACCACCTCAGCCAGCCCCTGAACAGAACAGATCCGCTTCAACCCTGCCACCGGATTTATCCGCCGGGCTTTTGCTGCCACGATGGTCACACTGAAGATAAAGGGGCCGGAAATCAGGGCACCAGCGGTGACACTGACTACAACCACCAGGGACATGGTGATCATGACCGACGGAAATACGGAAAATGCCGTCTGCAGACTGTCCATGATTGATGCGTGGGCTCCGGAGGCATCACTCAATGGTGCGTCAACCTGTGCCAGCATGGCTATAACGGTGTCGATCTGATCAAAATAACGGGAATGGCCAAGCAGTAAAAAAATGGCCAGGGTCTGCATGGCAATCATCAGATCTCTTGACCGGGAGACCTGCCCCTCTTGCAGGGCTTTCTTTTTCTGCCGCTCACTGGGTTGCTCCGTGGGTTCACTGCCCTGTTCTTGCTGTTCGGAATTCATCACTTAACCAGAAAGGAGAAACCCAAGAGTCTTCAATGCATAGTGGATGTGCTGTTCGACCACATAAGGCACCTGCAGTATATTAAGGCTCAACAGTACGATTCCGACCAGAACAATCATGGGGAAACCGAGGGTTAACAGATTCATCTGTGGTGCTGATCGTGTCATGAAACCAAAGGTGAGATTGACAATCAGCAGACAGACAATAGCGGGAAGAGCAATAAGCAGCCCGGCTCCGAACATCCAGCCAGCCATGGTGATCAGGGCTGGTACTCGGTCGATAATCATCAGAAAATGCCCGATGGGTAATGCATGAAAGCTGTTAATAACCACCATAAAGAACAGCAGGTGGCCATTGATCAGAACAAAAAGAAGCTGAGCCATAACCTGATAGATACGGGCAACCACGGTAACACTGATGCCATTGGCAGGGTCGCTCAGCTCTGCAAATCCCAGCGCCATCTGCAGGCCGGTTAAATGCCCTGCGAGGGTAAACACGCTGAAATAGATCAGTAATACCGCGCCAAATAACAGTCCGGTAATAAACTCAGAACAGGCCGCAAGGACAAGGCTCAGTGACAGATCGGTAGTCATTGCAGATGACAGTTGCAACATGACGGCCACAGACAGTGCTAAAGCCAGCAGTAAGCGTGCTGAGAGAGGTAACCACTCCCGGGTCAGCGGACAGGTCATGACAAATCCGGAAATACGACAGAACACCAGCAAATAAAGCACAATCTGATGTGACAGCTCAGAAAGTGCCATAATGCTCACTGGCTATTCACAATGGCAACAAAAAAGTCATTAAAGATGGCACTTAATTCCTGAACCAGCCAATGCATTGACAGTGACAGCGTTAACAATGTGATAAGTAACCGGGGCAGAAAGCTCAGGGTTTGTTCGGTTACCTGGGTTGCCGCCTGGATAATGCTGATCAGCAGGCCCACCAGAAGACCGGGAGCAATCAGCACCAGAGCCATCCAGGAAACACTCCGCAACGCACTGGCAAACATGTAGACCGCATCATCAGGTGACATTTATGTATCCCGCGTCGTAAAAAACATGTTGTAAGGAACTGCCCTGAAATAACTTCCACATTTCTACTCTACAGACGCTACCCGCTACCCGAAAAGCCGTAACCGCTTGTGCTCTTGCGGGAAGCGGGCGGCGAGCTTTTCCCAAACAGCCTCTCAGGTAGAAAAGCTCCTGATAGTACCAGCCATAATAAGACCCCAGCCATCCACCAGAACGAACAGCAACAGTTTAAAGGGCAGAGAGATCAACATCGGCGAGAGCATAATCATGCCCAGTGCCATAAGAATACTGGCAACCAGCAGGTCAATAACCAGAAATGGCAACAGGATCATCAGCCCCATCTGCAGGCTGGTTTTAATTTCACTGCTTAAAAAAGCCGGCATCAGTACAGAAAACGGAATATTCTCTGGTACCACATCCGGTTTACCGCCGCTGTCGTCGACAGGAGAAATTTCACCGGCTAATACTAAAAATTGCTCCATATCGACCTTTCGGGTTTGCTTCAGCATAAACTGATGCAGCGGCAGTCCCGCGACTTCTATCGCTTCCCGAAATGGCATTCGCTCTGCCAGGTAGGGTTCCACTGCCTGTTCCCGGATCTCGTTAAATACCGGTTTCATAATGAATGCCGTCAGGATCAGTGCTGCGGCAATCAGAATCCGGGTAGGTGGTGTTTGCTGCAGCCCAAGAGCCTGACGAAGTATGGCCAGAACAATCAATACCCGGGTAAAGCTGGTGGTTACCATCAGCAGCCCGGGGAGAAAAGCCAGTGCCGTCAATATTAAAAAAATCTGCAGGTTAACCGTGTAATCCTGCTGGTTATCACCGGAGGTGACGGATAACAACGGCAACTGAAGCGATGCCTCGGATACTGCGGGTAAAATCAGCAGCGTGACGGGTATCCAGAGAAGGCGGACATAAACAGGAATACCTGAAACACCGGACAAAAGATCAATATCAGAGGATTTCCAGAATGCGCAGGCCATAATACTCCCCTGTCCGAACGACTTCGCCACGGGCAAATAATACCCCGTTAATCAAGACATCCAGAGGGTCATATTCCCGACGGTTCAGACTGACGACAGACCCTTGTTGCAGGCTGAGAATATCGGCAATGGTCATACGTTTGCTGCCGACATTCAGGGTCATAGTGACTTCTACAGACTCGACAAGCCCCAGGTTGGACGAAGTAAGCCTGGCCAGAGGCTGTTCATCAGGTTGTTCATGGGAATCGGGCTCTGCATTGTCTGCTGTCACTGGTTCCGCACGACCATCTTCTAACGACTCTGACGTCTTATGGTCTGCTTCATTATGATCATACTCTTCAGGAACGCCTGCTGATTTGTCGGCCTCAACCTCATTCACAGGCTGTTCATCAGAGCCACTCAACCCGGGTTGATCAGAAGATTCATACGGCAAGACTTCTCTTGTAGTGTACGATGATTCTGGATTAGTAACCGCTGAGGGCTTTTCATCAGCTGAGGGCTCTTCATCAGCTGAGGGCTCTTCATCAGCTAAGGGCTCTTCATCAGCTAAGGGCTTTTCATCAACTGATGATCTTAAGTCGTTCACTGACTGTTCTCTCCTCTTAAACACTCATTGATTCGCACGGTAAGGTGACCTCTATGCTGCCCTGTAGTTCCTCGAAACAGGAGAGAGTTCTCCACGCTTATATGTGACTTTCCTGGATGGGGTATCGATAGAACATCACCAACTTTCAGATCACATAATTTGCTCATCGGCAAAAACAGTGGCTCAAGATCAACAGTAATATCAACTTCGATTTTGCCAAGAAACCGCATGATACGATCCCGGCATGACGGCTTTGAACACGTTTCCCTGTCAGCCATTGAACCCTGCTCTACCATGGCACTGGTAAAAGCATTGACCGGGGTATAGAAGCAAACAGGGACTAACCATGGCGAGTCAGCGTAAGCCGGGTCATGAAACTCAAGATCAAACTGATTCAGCAGACAGTCATCCGTGAATAACACGGGGGTTATCCGTGATCCCCCCATCCATTGAGCGCCCATCCGTTCAGCCAAAGAAGAAAAGCCAGTATCTGATACTGAGCAATAAGCCGCACAAAGCGCCATCCAGACCTCTGCCAGCGCACTGGCCACCTGATCCAGAAGTTGTTTGCCAATTCTTGTGAACTCTCTGGTAAAAGCCGGGGGAGAACCGTCAGCTAAAGAGCCGTCAGATGAAGAGCCGTCAGGTGCATAATCCTCAGCCCCGGAAGCCAGCGAAGACAGGCTGCCACCAAAGCAGAGGACCGTCAGAAAGTCCGGCAGCTGCGGATCTAACAGTAAGAATGCAAAGCTGGATTCACGGCAAATTGCCTTGGAAAAATGCTGATCACCAAACGGCAGCTGAAAACGGTAGAGTGTTTGTCTGGGCAACTGCTGTAATTGTTTAATCGTCGTATAAACATCACCATTGAAGTGACAGCGGGCACCAATCATCGGGCTGTCTATAATTTCCTCCAAAGCCTTCAGCATCTGCTCAGGACATGACTGTGAAAGCGTCTCCAGCTTCTTTGTCATGTGCAATACCGAAGGGGACATCTGATGCAGATAACTTCGCTGCAAAAGCCCCGAATCACTGCTGCTATTCGCCACACTGCTATTCGCCAAATTGTGCTCCACACCACGACCCGGGGAACTAAACTCTGTAGAAGGCATTCGATACTTTCCCGTCAGCAGCCTCCTGAAAAAGTAGTTCATACTGTTTTTTTTTCCATCCTGCCGGACAGAACCCTGTGATATGAATGTGCTATGAAACAGATTAGTTTTTTACTGTCATTACTGCTTACTAACCCTGTTTTCCTGATAACCCGGGCATTATTGTTGATGCTGCTTCATTCGCCAGTCTCTGCCAGCCTCTATTCTGCCAGCCTCTATGATGTAGTGATGGATGATGTTGACTGGCAACTACATGAAAAAAAACACTTTAAATGTCGTTTATATCAGAAGGTGCCGTTATTTGGCGGCGTTGCCATTATCGCTGAAGCGGGACACCAGCAGGCTATTGAGCTGGAAACCTCGCTGTTCCCAACACGGCCGGAATCAGTAGAGGTCTGGATCAGGCCCCAGCCATGGGGGCGCAATCATTCCTCGAAATATTCCTCTAAAGACTCTTTCGAAAGCGCATCAGACGAAAGCACACCAGGCAGATACGGCCAAAAACTCCAGATTACTGATTATTATTTGTCCGATAATGTTCCGGTGAAAGGTCTTGAACTGAAACTGCAACTGCCTGTCAGGCAGTTGCTTGACCTGCTTGACAGTCGCAGTTATCTCTCGGTTTATATGGTTAAAAAATCGTCGGAAAACAGCAGTAATGCCATTGAAGTCAGAATTCCCACGGTGGGTATGTTGCCAGCGATGGAAAAAATGTCAGACTGCATAACCAGCCTGCTGCCCAGAAACTTCCAGCAGTTGCATCAATACAATCTTCATTATGCCCTCGGAGAGTTTTTATTAAATAAATATCAACGACAGTGGTTATTGGATACTGCACGCTATGTAGCGGTGGATAAAAGCATCAGCGAAATTACCATTGACGGCAATAGTGATAATACGCCCTTCACGGGCAGCGATGAGACCATTGACCGATTACAAAATCTGGAGCTGTCAAAAAAACGTGCTGATGCTGTGCGCAACCAGTTGGATCAATACCTGAAGGACGCCAGGATTGCCCGGCCTGTCAAGGTCATTACCCGTTACCATGGCGAACGCTACCCTGTCGCCAACAATGCGACCGCTGCCGGACGATATAAAAACAGACGGGTTGAGGTTACCCTTGTGAGAGATACCATCACTGGCCCGATGGAAGAATCTGAAGATTCTCTGCCTCATTAATCATGGCAAGTACCAGTAAACAATCTATCTTTAAGAGGGTTCAAAACTGAACCGGTTATCAGAACATTTTTTAAACATTGCTTTTAAACATCGTGTTGAGTGTATTGAAGTAATAAGCGACGGCTCAAGTATGCGAGTAAATTATCAATGCCCAATCCAGTAATATTGTCTTTGGACAGTGCGTTTCAGGCAGGTTCTCTGTCGGAGTTCATGCCAATCCCCATCAATGCCAGCGCTCAGCAACCTGATTCTTTTCATCGGGTCTTTGCCACCCTGTTGAACCATACCAACAATACCCAGCTGCAAGCAGAGCAGCACATGACTGAACTGGAAGCGGGGCAGGATAATCTGATTGAGACGGTGATGTCGATTCAAAAAGCGAGCCAGACCATGAGTATGCTGATACAGGTCAGAAATCGTATCGTTGAAGGATATCATGAAACCTTTAATCAGCAGATTTAATCAAGCAGTCGTCTATTAAGGATTTGTCCCGGAACAGCTTCATCATTTTACTCAGTCTGGGAAAGGTCGCCGCCCGCAAAAGCGCAAGCGGTTACGGCTTTTCGGGCAGCGGGTGGCAGACAGCGGGGAGCGTCCGTACAGGAACTATTCCTGAGTAGCCAACGATATTCGATCCCCCATGGCCAACTACTTATTACATATACCCTGAGATTGTCGTGAAAATCCAGGCCCGGGGCTGATTAGAATCTCTGGTGGGCAAAGAAAAGAGTGGGCAAAAACGGTGGATAAAAACACCTCCCTGCAATCGTCAGATGGTATCAGTGCGGCGTTTAAAAAATACTGGCACCAGCTGTATGGCTGGTTTGCTGCAATATTGAAAGAAACGCCCACAGGCTCTGGAACCAACCAGAGACTGCTGATACTGCTGGTGGCCAGTGCCTTGCTGATAGCGGTGCTGATTAATACCGCCCTCTGGTGGCATGACCATGGCTTCCGCCCTTTGTATGGTTATGGCGAACACTACAATATGTCAGCCATCATCGACATTCTGGATAAACAGGGAATTGGCTACCGAATCAACCCGGACGACGGGCAGCTACTGGTTCGCGCCAATCAGCTTTCGGAGGCACGTATGACCATGGCCACCGGGGGAATTATCGCTACCGGCTCACAGCCATGGATGCCGGAGCCATCGGGGCTGGGCAGCAGTCACTTTGTCGAGCAAATGCAGTTTCTGGGTGCGTTGGAAACATCGTTATCCGAAACCATCAGTGGTATCAATTCGGTTCGCTATGCCCGCGTCCACTTATCTGTCCCTGAACAAAGTGTCTTTTTCCGGAGCCGCCCGGCAGCCAAAGCGTCGGTGTATCTGGAACTCTACAGTGGCATGCGGCTTCAGCCGGATCAGGTTGAAGGTATTATGCGTCTGGTGAGCGGCAGTATTGCCACGCTTAGTGAACAGGAGGTTACGGTCGTTGATCAATACGGCAATCTGCTCAGCCAGGCTATTGCCAATTCACTGATCACCGGCACTGATGGCACCGGTCATGCCTATCTTACGGCCAGAACCCGTATTGAAAGCCATCTGGAGCTGCAGTTATCGAAAATTCTCGATGCGGTGGTCGGCCCGGGTTACTACCGGGTCGATGTCGCCGTTGATCTGACATACGACAAAATAGAACAAAATTCCGAACAGTTTGACCCAAACATTGTTTTACGAAGCGAATCGATGGAGTCCGGTACACCGTTTTTGCTGGGCAAACCAGCCCCTGTCGGCCAGGCACCTGCAGTTCCTGCACCCGGGGCAAAAGCACCTGAACCCGGTCAGGAAGAAGTCGGTAAACAGAAAGTGATTCGTAATTATGAGGTCAGCCGCCAGATCAGCAACGAAACCCGATACCCCGGTCAACTCAAGCGATTAACCATTGCCGTGGTCATTGACGACGGCAGGTTAAAACCCGAAACAATGGTACAGGACAGTGAGTCAAGATTGACGACACTGATCAAACAAGCGGCAGGATTTGATGCCTCCAGGGGAGATGCCGTCAGCCTCGCCATTCTCCCTTTTGCCAGTACTCCGTCGCCCCTGACCACTAGCGACCAGAAGAGCTTCCATCGCTGGCTTGACCTCGGTATCAAAGTGATTCAATTGATAGTATTGGTGGCACTCCTTCTGTTAATTGTATTGGGTTGTCGAAGGCTTTTACGGGAAGTCTTATTGTCGTCACCCGGGCCGACAGGCAGTAACAGTACCACCGTCTCCACCATGGCGGATCAGTTCAGGTCAACAGTGGCCGATGGTGACATCCCCACTGATCGGACTCCGGTCACTCTGGAGGAGCAGGTCGCCCGATACCAGGAGCTGGCCCAGAATGAGCCGGAAAAAGTCGCTGCCGTATTAAAAGAGTGGATCAACAGGAATCACGCCAATGGCTGAGCCGCAAACAGGGCAGCCTGTCAGCTCCGCACAGAGCCTGCCCGGTAGCAATTGCTCCGGGGAGGAGGCTGCTGTCTTTCTGTTATTGCTCGGTGAGCAGGCGGCCGCCAACGTGATAAAACACTTAACACCCGGCGAAATAAGAGTCATCAGCCAATATTCTGAAAAAATACGGGTAAAGAATCGTGACCAGCTGATGATGATGTTGAATCAGTTCGAGCAGTCTTACGCCAATGTCAGTTTATTGCTGGGTGATTATCAGATCCAGATGCGGCAGGTCCTGCAAAAAGCACTGGGTAAAGAACAGGCTCGCTGTCTGGTAAACCCGCCTGGCAGCCACCGGGAACCACTGACCGGGCTGCAGTTAATGAAGCCGGAACTTCTGGCGACCATGATCAGGGATGAACCGGAGCAGTTTCAGGCGGCAGTGCTCGCCTGCCTGCAATCGGATCAGGCCTCGGATGTCATTAACCTGCTTCCCCGGGAACGGGTGCAGGGTATTTTGGAAAGGATTGCCCATCTTGGCAGCTTGTCCCAGACATCTCTGCGGGCCATTGTAACCTTTCTGCAGTCTTTCCTTAATGAACAGGCGATTGACCACTTTCTGCCCGTTAACGGTGAGCAGCAAGTCGCTAACATTCTGAATCTTTTTGACAGTGAATCAAGGGACCAGGTTCTTCTCAACCTGAAGCAATCTGACAGTGCCATGGCGGTGCGAATAGAAGAGCAAATGCTGGTATTTGCCCAAATCATCGACCTTTCAACAGATAATGTTGCCAGACTCATTACCAGTGTTGATCCATTGGATTTAACCATGGCGCTTAAAGGAGAAACGGATGATTTTCGTCAACATATTTACCAGTCCATGGGCAAAAGAGCTGCCAACTACCTGCGGGAAGAAATAGAGGCATTAGGTGCCGTTCCACAGAGTAAAGTCAAAGAGGCAAGGCAGAAAGTGGTGCAGGTAATGGACGATCTGTTGAAAAGCGGAGAGATTGAAATGCCCCGTGGTAATGAAGTAATGCTGGAGTAACCCGATGATCAAGACCACAGCATTAACGCAAGGCGCTGAAATGCACAGTGCTGACCGGAATAAGACCCGTACCCGTACCCATTCCCATAATAGTGGGACTCCATCGGACGGCGGATTGCCCTGGGATGAGTTCTCAGAACCTGAGCAGCCCTGCATCCATCGCTATCAGTTTCCACCGTCCTGTTATCAACAGGACCAAGGCACTGGCCACGGGACTCCTGCTCAAAAACCAACCAGTAATTTCCAAATGCTGCGTGAGATCGTTCGAAGAAACCGGAAACGGCAACTTGACCATCGTCGCAGAGCAGAAGACGCCGGGTATGCTGAAGGCCAGCAACATGGTTTACAGGACGGCTACCAGGATGGCTATCAGAATGGCTTTGAAGCCGGACACCTGGCCGGACTGCATGAATCACAGCAACAGCAGAAAGACAGCGCGGAACAATGGCTGGCTCTGATGAATAGCCTCTGGAATGAGTTGTACAACCTGCATCAATCAACCCTGCTGCATTTAGGCCAGCCGCTGAGCGAACTGATCAGCACAGTGGTCAGGCAGGTAGTAAACCATGAACTTGCGACCTCGCGGGAGTCATTACAGCAACTGGTTACCGACTCTCTGACCATGCTTCCGGATATTAAAGGGGGGCATCTGGTGATCAATCCGGTGGATCGTCTTCTGATAGACAACATTGTCAAACAGTTACCCGAAGGCTGGTCCATTCAGGAGGATGACCGTCTGACAGCAGGCGGATGTCGTCTTATTACCGATTATGGCGAAGTTGATGCGACGGTGGAAAGTCGTGTTATGGCCTGCATTGATACGGTGCATGAACAGTTATTAATGAATGGTTGATGCCAGCGTGCCCCTCTCGACACTTCCTTCCCCTCCAGTTGAAAGAACCGACAATACCAGAACCGATCTCTGGGACCGGCTAATCCGACAATTGATGTCGGCCGGAGAACAGGTCACCCTGTTGACACCTCAGCGGTTGTCAGGACAGCTGATCAAGGCATCCGGACTGATTATGGAGGTGGCGGGCTGCAGGATGCAAACCGGTCAGCGGTGCCTGGTTCAGGGCAGTGATGGTCTTACTGTAGAAGCCGAGGTTGTTGGCTTTGACAGAAATACGCTGCTGCTGATGCCGATTGACTACCATGACGGATTATCCCCCGGCGCAAGAGTCACATCGATGGGGGATAATTCATCTATTGTGGTGGGCGACGCCTTGCTGGGGCGGGTTATTGACGGTGTCGGCCGACCACTGGACAGCAAGGCAAAGCCCACAGGCAGCGCTAATATCCGCCTTCATAGTCCTCCTATTAACCCACTGCAACGATGCCCGGTTGCCACACCATTAGACGTCGGTGTACGTTCTATTAATGGATTACTGACCATTGGCAGAGGACAACGTATTGGTCTGTTTGCCGGGAGCGGCTCTGGCAAAAGTACACTGCTGGGCATGATTGCCAGAAATACCAGCGCCGATATTGTGGTACTGGCCATGATTGGCGAAAGGGGACGAGAGGTTGGCGATTTTATCCGCCAGAATATCAATGACCACTGTCTTCAGCGCTCCGTTGTTGTTGCCGCCCCTGCCGACCATTCACCGGTAATGCGGCTGCGAGCCGCGCTGGTGGCACACCGTATTGCCGAGTACTATCGGGATACCGGACATCATACCCTGTTATTAATGGACTCCCTGACCCGCTATGCCCAGGCCCGCCGGGAGGTTGCCCTGGCTACCGGTGAACCACCCGCAGCCAGGGGATACCCACCCTCAGTCTTTAACAGGATTGCCCGGTTGGTTGAGAGGGCTGGCAATGGCTATCAATCAAGTGGTTCATTAACGGCCTTTTACACCGTTCTGACGGAAGGGGAACAAGATACGGACCCCATTGGTGAATCCGCCAGGGCCATCCTGGACGGTCACCTGGTACTCAGCCATGCTCTGGCAATCTCCGGACACTATCCAGCCATTGACGTGGTGACCTCCATCAGCCGGACGATGCCGCAATCCGTATCCGAAGAGCACCTCAAGATGTCGTTGACCTTCCGACGACTGTTAGAAAAAGCCCGTGAAGGGAGTGAATTAAAATTACTGGGGGTCTATCAACCGGGTAATGACGCTGATATGGATATGGCCATGGCTGCAGAGCCGGGTATGCTTGGCTATTTGCAGCAAAATATCAAAGAGCGAGAGACGTTAGAAGACAGTGTTCAGCAGTTAAAGGCGTTAATTTCCGGACTTCGTCATGGCCATCAGCAAAAAAATGATTAACCGCTTACTCCATCTTGAAGAGCTACAACATCAACAGCGACTGAGTGCTATCCGTCGTCAGCTTGAAGTACTGGAAAAACATAATCGATTAATCGAAACACTGGATACCGCAGGCAGTGCGACAGTGGCCCAAAATACTCAAACCGGGTCATACTATACGGGCATACAAGTCATCAATCGGGCAATGTTTCATTGGCAATTGCTGAATAGCTGGCAGCTTTGCATTGAGGCACGTTCACGACAGGTCGACACCAACAGGGCTCTATCGACAGAGATAACGGTGAAAATGCAGCGACTTGAACGATTACGCCAGCGGTACAGATAATGCCCAGGTCAGCTTTTTTCCAACAGACAGGAAACCTCCAGAGCGAGTCTGAGTCGGGAGTTATCCTGAAATAGACAGTGATCTTTTAGCGAACCCAATACGATTGTCGTGGCTTTAAAATCTTTGGGTTTCCTTTTTTATTATTGGTATTACAACTTATTTCGTTTGAATTTTCATCCTATAAAATGACGAGGGATTTTTACTGGTTCTGGAACAATTCAAGAATAACGAAGGTTTCGACCGTCTTATCAAACTTATTAAGGAGCTTTAAATGAAAAAGCTTATTATCGCTGCACTGCTTGTATCATCCACGGCTATGGCGGATGCACCTCGCCTTGAGAAGGCTCTCTACACCCGCGTTCGTTCGTGCGTGGAGATTGCCAGACTGGAGGATAACCCCCTCCTGGCGGCTATCTTCAAGTCCAAGGCGGATGATTACTACCATAACTTCGCCGGTGATAAGGCTGCCTTGAACTGGGCCGTTGTATCCAACAAATTTGGCTTCCGTAAGAAGCCTAAGGAAATGTCCCGCGAACAACGGAAAGATGCTATCAAGACTTGTAACGATATCATCTGGTAGTAAGTAGTTAACCAAATGAAATCATATATTTCTGACTAAGTTGTCAGTCACTCTGCGGCGTTGCAACTACGGTCACATAGCTACGGCTATGCTCCCTACGTTGCGCCTTGCATAGCAACTGCCCACTTAGCCAGAAATATACGATTCCATTTGGCCAACTACTTATAAAAGAGGTCTTCGGCCCTCTTCTTATTATTCCCTGAACCGCGAGTTCACAACTAAGAAATCAGCCTGAAAAGCCAATAAAGAGGATAACTGTAAGGGACGGTTCCGGGGTAAGCGCCCATTTAACCTGCGTATGTTGCCATTTTAACCGTAAAATGCTTGTGTCAGGGCAACTGGTTTATCCTTGTAGGAGGCTATGTTTTCCTTAAGGGGCGATGAGTCTAAACTGTCGTAAAGCCCTGAAATGGGAGATTCTGTGATGCAGTCCCAACAGTTTCAAGACCTTCTTAATGCATATCACAGCCCTTGTAGGAACTCTTCTATCCAGTCATCGTTGTTGACCAGTTCTGACTCTGTCGCCAATGAATCCAATGTCGCCAATGAATCCAAATCCCATTCCACTATTTCATCAAGCCCAAGTGGGTCTCTTCTCCTTTTCTCGCTGGCTTCATTCCATTCTTTCCGTGTTTCTGAATCCACTGCGTAGCTCATTTTGCAGATAGCAGTGCTTAATTCAACAGAAGTCATTCGGCTTCGGTGGGGTTCCAGCAGTTCAAGTTCTGCATTTCCCAATTCGCGAAAACGATCCAGCGCTTCCATTGCCGCGTCAAAGTCAGATAGCGGCCCTTGAATGCGACTGTTGGCAACCTGGTTCCCTTGAGTTGGTATGCTTGCCCCTGCTGGAAGTCCTTGCTGAGGGATTGATGTTACTACTGGCGTTTTTGCTGCCTCAATCTGTTCCAACTTTGCAACCAGTGCTTTCTTAACGAGGTCTGGAACAATGCCGTCTTTATCATCTTTGATAACCGGGCTGAGTGCCGTGCATAAACGGGCGTTTAGCTGGCCGCTGCTGGCATAGTGTTCAAGAGATGACCAGACCGCAGGCTTTAATGGTTTATTGTAATTGATTAGACTGATAATCATAGAGGGTGCCACCAGGTGTGGTATTTTTTTCGGCTCGGCTTTCTTGGGCTCTTTGGTTCTCGCTTGCATTTGGGCTAATTTTGCCTCAAGCCTGATCGCATAGGGATCGCGCTTGTCCTGAGGCTTTTTATACCATTGTTCTGTGAACTCGGTTGCCTTGAAAAAGGCGGTTAACTGTTGCAATGTCCAGTTCTTTATAACAAAGCCGGTATCTCTGAGGGTAAACTCTGGATTTTGGAGTACCACCGGATCGCCATCGTCTGGCAAAACGGTTAGTCTTTGATTCTTGACTTGATATTCTGTTTGTTCAAGCTCAATTAACATGGCCGTGATAAAGCGCCACAGGCGTTCCTGGCCCGACATGGCGGGATCACCACCGACCATCACCCCTCTTTTATCATCTGTTGACACTCGATTTGAAAAGCAGAGATCCGGTATTTTCTCTTGTTCAGGTAGAGAGTGGTTTGTGAGCAGCATTCCTTCCAGCAACCGTTGCTGAATCGTGACATCAGGAGCGGTTTCAGGTGTAGCCTGATAGTCAAGACAGGCATCCATGAATTGCTGCATTTTGTGTTGTCCAAGCACCCGATGTAACCCGCGCCACTGTGAGATGGTGGGCAAGGTTTTGAATAGCTCATCCATCTTATCCGCGTATTTTGAGCGGTTATCTTCTGCTTCTGATTGTTGCCAGAGAATCTCCAGCATCGTGCGTTTAGATTGCGTGAAGTCAAATCGCTGGCCAAGCTGTTGGCAAAGTGGTTTTAATGCATACCACTGTTCCTGAGTCGGGGCTGGCTTCAGGTTTCTGCAAAGTTCAAGGTATTCCTGCATCTCAGATTCAGGGAGTTGCGTTAGTGCAAATTTTGTTAAAGCCAGTGGTGCAGGAATGGCTAATGCCTTAGTGAGTACTCCTTTGCAGCGTGGATTTTTACGATATTTTTCAATCCAGAACTGGATACCAGTTCCTCCATGGATAGCCAATATCGGTAGCAACGATTTCAGCGCAGCACGAACAGCCACTCTGTCATTTCGAGGGCTCTTGTGGGCAGCCAGATATTGGTGGAATTCGGCAATTTTCATGCGCCATTTTGCGGGCCCGGAGAAGAACAGAGCCAGTGCTTTCATTTGACTCGATTCTAAAAGATCTTCATCACTATTATCGTCGCCATGTTCAGTGGTACAACCATGCTGATTAAGACATTGGCGAAGTGTTTTCTCATTTTCAGTCAGTTTTTTTCGTGAAGGCAAACCAAAACTTGCAAATATTCGGCAAGAAAGTTTCAGAATATTCTTATTTTCATCCGAGGGTAGCCATTGAACGAACGCTTCCACCTTCGCTTTGTCGGGCAAGCCTTTGCCATGACACATGGAGGAAAAGGCCCGCAGCAGTTCCAGGCTGAATTCGCCGTTCACCTTCCAGCACTCCCACGCTTTGAGCGCTTCCACCTTCGCTCTGGCGGGCAAGCCTTTGCCATGACACATGGAGGAAAAGGCCCGCAGCAGTTCCAGGCTGAATTCGCCGTTCACCTTCCAGCACTCCCACGCTTTGAGCGCTTCCACCTTCGCTTTGTCGGGCAAGCCCCTAGTGCTCATCATGGAGGAAAAGGCCCGCAGCAGTTCCAGGCTGAATTCGCCGTTCACCTTCCAGCACTCCCACGCTTTGAGCGCTTCCACCTTCACTTTGTCAGGCAAGCCTTTGCCATGACACATGGAGGAAAAGGCCCGCAGCAGTTCCAGGCTGAATTCGCCCTTCACCTTCCAGCACTCCCACGCTTTGAGCGCTTCCACCTTCGCTTTGTCGGGCAAGCCCCTAGTGCTCATCATGGAGGAAAAGGCCCGCAGCAGTTCCAGGCTGAATTCGCCGTTCACCTTCCAGCACTCCCACGCCACGAACGCTTCCACCTTCGCTTTGTCGGGCAAGCCCCTACTGCGCATCATGGAGGAAAAGGCCCGCAGCAGTTCCAGGCTGAATTCGCCGTTCACCTTCCAGCACTCCCACGCTTTGAGCGCTTCCACCTTCGCTTTGTCGGGCAAGCCTTTGCCATGACACATGGAGGAAAAGGCCCGCAGCAGTTCCAGGCTGAATTCGCCGTTCACCTTCCAGCACTCCCACGCTTTGAGCGCTTCCACCTTCGCTTTGTCGGGCAAGCCCCTACCGCTCATCATGGAGGAAAAGGCCCGCAGCAGTTCCAGACTGAATTCGCCGTTCACCTTCCAGCACTGCCACGCCACGAACGCTTCCACCTTCGCTTTGTCGGGCAAGCCTTTGCCATGAAACATGGAGGAAAAGGCCCGCAGCAGTTCCAGGCTGAATTCGCCGTTCACCTTCCAGCACTCCCACGCCACGAACGCTTCCACCTTCGCTTTGTCGGGCAAGCCTTTGCCATGAAACATGGAGGAAAAGGCCCGCAGCAGTTCCAGGCTGAATTCGCCGTTCACCTTCCAGCACTCCCACGCCACGAACGCTTCCACCTTCGCTTTGTCGGGCAAGCCTTTGCCATGACACATGGAGGAAAAGGCCCGCAGCAGTTTCAGGCTGAATTCGCCGTTCACCTTCCAGCACTCCCATGCTTTGAGCGCTTCCACCTTCGCTCTGTCGGGCAAGCCTTTGCCATTACACATGGAGGAAAAGGCCCGGAGCAGTTCCAGGCTGAATTCGCCGTTCACCTTCCAGCACTCCCACGCCACGAACGCTTCCACCTTCGCTTTGTCGGGCAAGCCTTTGCCATTACACATGGAGGCAATCTGTTTCAAGCATGGGTTAGCAGCAACCGCCTGAATGTTTTCCTCGCTTTCTTCTGCAAACTTTTTTATCTGAGTCTTCGAGTTGAGCATGCTGGTAAGGCAGCTGGTATTGGTAATCTGCTGGGGATTGACAGCTAAAAAGAACGTGTTGGCCTTGGCAAAATAGCCTTTGAAAGTCTGAGAATCTTTAACAATGCTGAAGTTTTTTAACTTGGAAAAGAGGGAATGTGCGGGCGGCTTTCCCCTGTCTCGCGCTAACTGGATTTTCCTGTCTTTGAGGTTTTTCAGAAGAGTCCCGGCATTCGTTAATATTGCTTGAATTTCTTGATTATTTAAATGTGTTCGCAGTTCATTTTGCTGGCTTACAGAAAATTCTGAAATTGATGTTTCACTGTTAATTTCTGTAGGTAGCGAAGTTGCAGAACACACAATACGCCTGCTGTTGTCAGTAACACGCCTGCGCTTTATGGGTGGGATGGGCCCGGATTCAGATTGCAGTTGATGCGGTGGAAATGTTCCAGTGCCCGTTGTTGTCTGTTCCACCTGGTAACCTGACATGGATCGCTTTCTTTCTTGTTTTCGGCTGTTTGCTGGCCGGTGCCTTCCGGCTTCAGTGGATGTTAACGGGGATGCCGTGTCTGCGGTTACTGAGGAGGAAGGTGACTGCATGGTTTCTTCGGGGATTACCTGTTTCCAGTTGGAGAATCGTCTGGGGATGACAACAATAGAACGTAAACGCTAATTTAACCAGCGTAATAGCTAACCCCGCCGGATCGGCTTATTCTTGAGATGCCTTCACACAGCTTCTTTTTCCAATAACCAGGCTGTGATGTTCTGACGCCGTTTTGTCGGCACCAGGCTTTTTGGCTAAGCCCGGAGTCGTGCCAGGCTTCGATCCGTTGCAGCCATTGTTCTTTAGTGGTTTCTGGGGTGGTCATCGGAGCCTCCATGTAATCAGAGGCTTTATGATCCACGATCAAATCTCAGCGGGGTAGGACGTGGGTTATTTTGGCGGTTACGTTCCGGGAAGGACGTTACAAAAGCCAGGCGCTGCTCAACGAAGCGGCTCTGCTTATGGCCTATGTCAATTTAAACCCTGTTCGAGCCAAATGGTGAAATCGCCAGAGACCTCTGAATACACTTTTATCAGCAAAAGAACGAAATATTTGATTGTTGTGGCTTTAAAATCTTTTGGTATTCTTTTTTATTTTACAATTTGCACAAAGTATTACGACTGGACTGATATCTGACAGTCGCATTTTTACCGTAGGATAAGGGCGGCCCACGGAGCAACTCTATAAATGCATTGCAATAATCGGCCAGTCTCGCCAGTTGATGGCTATTACTCTGTTGCAGTGCCCGGCACGACCGGATCAATCGCTCTGTTTCAAGCACCTGAGGACTGTCACTTGTTATTTTATCCTGACGTGATGCTAATAAGATGGGTTCTAACTGCTGGCAAATATCAGCACATTGCCCTGATAAGTGCACCACTGACTCAATATTTTTTCGGGTTATTTCCCGGGCCTGAAGGCTCAACAGCCTCTCCAGATTTTGCAGTAACTGATAAGGTTGCGAACTCTCTTTTTGGCCCCCATCGTCTTGAGACTCATCATTGGACATTATGACCGCCTCTCCCCTTCAACCGGGCGTACCTCACCTTCATTGATCACCCGGCATTTGAACGGTCTGCCATTTTCTTTCTGAACCAGGATAATATCGCCGACATGGCCGCTTTCCATGGCGACACCGGTGGTAGTTAATTCGATATTTTCTGATTGAACAACAATGGTTAAATGCTGCCCCCGACGGATAGCAGTGGCCCTTTTTACCATATCGGTGGTAATCACAGTGCCGGCGCTAATCTTTCGGGTAGCGATGTATCCGGAAGGATTATCCTGAAATACATTCGGTTTCAGGGAACTCAAACGGACTTTTGATGTTTTCAGCCTCGGCTGTCCTGGCCCCGACAATGCTGGCCCCGACAACGCCTCGCCCCGGTTAAGATCCCTGTCGGCAAGCAATACCGATACGTCAAAATCCACTCTGACCGCCAGCCGTTGTTTCCAGCGGTGTTCCGGGAAGGTGCCGAGATGATCAGGACAGCTGATCAATAATGGCAGTTTACCGTTCTGAGCCATGGCAGAGAAGCGGATATCCGGTGTTTCCGGACAGTCTGGCAATTGCTGCCAGCGTTCTTTATGCAACAAAACCACCCGGGGATTACGGCCGTTAAAGCGTTTAGCCAATAAGCGCGAATGCTCACAGAGTTGACTGATGACCACCCCCTGAACCCTTTGATCAGTGCTCTTATCTGATTGATCTGACTGCGGGCTGGTATCCGTACATGACACTGTATGGGCGTTTGCAATATTGGGAATATTGAGTAAGCACAGACACAGGGAAAAAACAAAACGACGACTGATTGATAGCTCCCTGACGAGAATAAAATATGTGACAAATAAATACATTTTTTACGACAACGTACTACTCTTTACACACGACTTAATATAGACGAATAGATAGCCTGTATGTTGATTTCATTTGAGTCGGCCATGGGTATACACCCAAGAGTTGCACAGCTCAGAAGCTCTCAGATTGCCATCCAGTCAGGCAATATTTTTAATATTGAAACACCACAATACCGGGCACTTGAAGCTAATCTGAACTTTTACCATTTGGCTTATGGTTTATCTCAGGATTTGTCGGTCTCAGACAAACGGCATATCACCCCAAATCAACTGGCGGATGTTGAGTTATCCATTGCCTTTAAAAATTCAGGCGGTATTGCCTCGGAAAATGGTAACGATGTATCTCTGGCACTGGAGCAGGCAAAACTTGCACAGTCGATGGCCGGGTACAATATCAGCATATCGTTAATCCGGGAGCGTCTGAGCATGCTTGATAAGGTGATCAGCGGTCGCTAGTGTATGGTTTCAATGAGTTTGACGGGTTGACGTGCCTCCGTAATCCGTTCGTCCTGAGCCTGTCGAAGGACCCATAGGGCCTAAAGGCGGAAACTCCGGACTCTGATAGATTGTGCCAAGCACCCTTCGTCCGTGCATCCTGAGCGGAGTCGAAGGGCGCTCAGGGTGAACGGAGATTGTACACATCAAACCCATTGAAACCATGTACTACTAGAAGGCTGTCCGAGAATAGACGTCATAAATTGTTAATTCGATGAAGTGAGTACCCCATGAGTCTGCAGTTGGTTCAGGCTATGTCTGGTTACGCCATGGTCGCCCAGGCGACCCGTATGACACTGGTGGCCGAGGCGCTCTCTTACAATGAGGTTGCAGCAGCGTCTGCTGCTGAGGTGATGCGGCCGGGGCGAGCGTTACTTCAGGCCAGAACCGTAGATGCTGGCTCCGCTGCCAGAGAGAATATTCCGGCGTTTACCGTTGAAGTAGCGGGTATTATCAAAGATAAGTCACCTCCCCAGGTGCGCTATCAACCGGGCCATCCTCTGGCTAATGCTAACGGTGAAGTGTTTTACCCGAATATCAGCACGATTGAAGAAATGGCAACCATGATTTCGGCAGCCCGGTCTTTTGATGCGGCTGTCTCGGTGTTCACCAGCGCCCGTCAAATGCAGGGCCAGGCACTGGAGCTGATCGGTGTTCATAGCTAGTACGTCATTTCAATGAGCTTGCTGTGCACAATCTCCGTTCACCCTGAGCGGAGTCGAAGGGTGATTGGTACAGTCTTTATTCAGGGCATGGAGTTTACGCCTTTAGGCCCTATGGGTCCTTCGACTCCGCTCAGGACGAACGGAGTTTGGGTGCCATTGATAGAGGGAACCCATCAATTACATTGAAACCGTGTACTAGTGCAGATAAAGCACTTATACCCATACAGTCCCCCCACGCTCTGCGAGGGAGTCCGGAGGGATATGAACAGCCGAGGAACCGTGAGAGATGTGCTGTGTATGTATAACAGTGCCTGGTCTGGTGGGATTTGCGTTAAAAGAAGGAAGGCTATTTCGAGACAGTCCCCTGCCGTCGAAATCGATATGACATGTGGGTATCACTATGATTTCATCCATTCAACATGAACTAGCCTCCACTCCGAATGGTAGCGCATCGTCGTCTTCCTCCGACAGTTCCAGTGCCTTGAGTAAAAACTTTATGACGTTGTTGATTACTCAACTTAAGCACCAGAACCCGCTTGAACCGATGGAAAGCGGTGATCTGCTGAATCAGCTGGCGGCCATGACTTCCGTGTCAGAGTTAAGAGATATTCACGCCGGTATCAGCCGGTTGGGCGATCAGTTTGCAACGGCCCAACTGTCCAGCGCTACGGCACTGCTGGGTCAGGAGGTCGCTATTGATGCCCGCCAGTTTTCATTCAATGGCGATGGGAATAAATTAGCCCTGGCCTTTCCTTCGCCAGGTACAGGGCACTTGTTGCATTTTTTGCTCACCGATCAAAATGGTACCCCGGTAAAAGAAGCCCATTATCAGGGGCGTCATAATGAGTCACCGGGTACTTCCATAAAGAAAAGCCTGGACCAACTGTTTGGCTCGCTGCCTCATGGTCAGTACTGGCTGCAAAGCACCCTGGATGGTGATAGTGAAGTGGTTCCTGTGCAACTTGTCAGTAAAGCAAACAGTATTGTTTTCAACAGCTCTGATCAGGCACCGCAGATCAGGCTTGAGGCAATGGAGCCAGTGGCACTGTCCAGCATTCATTCCGTGACCCGGCCATAAGCTTGACGGTTGTTGTCTAATCGGAGAGGTAAGCGTCTATGTCAATCAGTATCACGGGCATGAATGCTGCCCGAAGTCAGCTGGATATAGCCAGCCAGAACCTGACCAATTCGGAAACGAATGGTTATAAGTCGTTTCGGGCGATTCTTGGTGATGTCTATGCCCAGGCAGGAACCACATCGGTGGATATGTCCGGGGTCACGCTGCTGGGAACCCAACAGGCGTTTTCCCAGGGACAGCTGACGCAATCGGGTAATGCCTTTGATCTGGGTATTGATGGTAAGGGCTTTTTTGTTCTTGGTAATAGTGGTGAGCAGCTCTTCAGCCGGGCAGGCCTGTTTAATCAGGATAAGGAGCATTATCTGGTGAACCCCAGTGGTTATCGCCTCCGGGGCTTTGGTGTCAACAATCAGGGTGCGGTTGATACCTCAAAACTGGTTGACTTGCAGGTCAGTCAGGCTGACCGGCCAGGCAAAGCAACCACTAAAGCATCAGCTATCATTAACCTCAATGCCAGTGAACCGGTGATTAATCGTACGACGGTTGCCCTTAACCCGTCAGACCCAAGGACATTCAGCTGGTACGGAGCATTGAATATTTTCGATAGCCTTGGCGAACAACATACGCTGGGTAGCTATTTCACCAAAACCGAGACCAGTCAGTGGCTGCTTGAATTTCAGGTGGATGGGCAGTCCCTCAAACAGACAGAAAACCTGACATTCAACAGCTCAGGCCTGTTGACGACACCCGCCGATGCGCAGTTTTCACTGACACCACCGGAGCTGCCCTCAGGTGCCGTTCTCCAGCCCCTGGCCATGGACTTTTCCGGCATCACCCAGTTCGCAATCGATTCGGCATTTCGTCCCCAGGTGGTTGACGGGCAAATGGCGGGCAGCCTTAACCAGGTCAGTTTTGCCGAAAACGGTTTTCTGCAGGGTAGCTACAGCAATGGTGAGCAATACCTGCTTGGTCAGGTGGCACTGGCTACCTTTCCCAATGATAACGGGTTAGTGGTTAATGGGAATAATACATGGATGTCGTCTATGGTATCCGGCACTCCGCTCTTTAGTCCATCGGGCCTTAATGGCGCGGGCCTTATCAGGGCGGGGTTTGTTGAACAGTCCAATGTGGATCTGGCCAGCGGGTTGTCGGATGTCATTCTCGCCCAGCGCAACTTTCAGGTAAGCGCCAAGGCATTCCAGGCAGAAGATGTCCTGTCGCAAACACTGATCAATCTCACCTGACGGGCACCTGGCCATGTTTTCCGGAATGCAGATGACTACCGCCAGTGCCGAACGCATCTGGCAAAGCCTGTCCGTGTTTGCGGGTAATTTATCCGGTCAGTCGGTGCCCGGTTACCGGGGCGACTCGGTATTTGCGCAAAAACTGGCACAGACACAGACGGCGATGGCCCAACAACGGGCACCCGCATTTTCCCTTCAGGCTGCCACCAATTTCACCAGCGGCTCTCTGAGACCCACAGGACGCCAGCTGGATGTAGCCATCGACGGTGCCGGATGGTTAGTGGTGCAAGATGCCAGCGGCAAGGCAGGGCTGACCCGAAACGGTTTGCTCAGTCTGACCGCAACGGGTGAGGTGTTGACCGGCAATGGTGCCCGCGTCATGGGACAGACGGGGCCGTTGACCATTCCTGCATTCAGTCAGCTGACCATTGGCAGTGAGGGTTCTGTCAGTGTCATTCCTGCCGGTAGTCAGGACGTTGAAGAGGTGGGGCGTATCCGCTTTGCCAATCCCCCCGTGGCCAACCTGATTCGGAGCCCGGATGGCCTGTTCAGGCTGGTGGATGGCAGTGCGCCAGTCCCTGATCCACGGGTCAAGATGGTTAGCGGGGCGCTTGAAGAGAGCAATGTTGACCTGATGGCGGAGTACCTGAATGTGGTGGAAACCGGAAAAACCATGGATCTCCATGTTCGTATGTTATCAGCCTTTGATCAGATGGCAGGGCGAGGCAATGAATTGCTGAACCTGTCCCGTCGTTAATGAGAGCGCCACTATGAATAGTCTGTGGATAAACCAGGGCGGCCTGACCCTGCAGGATGCCAGAATGATGGCTGCTTCCCAGAACCTCAGTAATATCAGCACCTATGGCTATAAAAAAGAACGGGTGGTGGCTGCGGATCAGTTTTATACCACCCTGAAACAGGCCGGAGCAATGGCCAACAGTGGGGATGAACTGCCCAGCGGCCTGCAGGTGGGTACGGGTGCCAGAATCACCGCCACCCAGAAAATATTTACTAATGGCAATGTCCAGAATACCGGTAATGCGCTGGATCTGGCTATTGTCGGCGATGGCTTTGTGCAGGTTCAGTTACCTTCCGGAGAGATGGCTTATACCCGTAACGGACAGTTGCAGCTCAATGCCGAAGGTGAAATCGTGATGGCCACCGGCCAGCCGATAGAGCCGGTGATCACCATCCCGATGGAAGCCCGGAACATCACCATTGGTCAGGATGGCACGGTATCCGTTGCCATGCCCGGCAGCCCGGAAGCTCAGGTTCTGGGGCAGATCTCTCTGGTTAATTTCATCAATCCCATGGGGCTGCAGTCCATCGGCGATAACTTCTATCTGGAAACCGCTGCCAGCGGTTCCCCTGTGGAAGGCGTTCCCGGCACCAATGGTCTTGGTGAAATCCGGCAGTTTTCCCTTGAGGCCTCCAATGTGGATGTGGTGGAAGAGCTGGTCAATCTGATCATGATTCAGCGGGCTTATGAAATGCAGGCCAGGGCCATCGATGTGGCCAGTAATTCCCAGGAATATCTGGTGAAAAGCAGTTAGGAACAATTCAAACCGGATGCACCCTATGGGCAAAACAGTTACATCGATGTTTATTTGGCTGATCGCTGTGCTGGTGATCGGGTTGCCGGGCTGTCAGGTGGTATTGCCACACAACCAGCCCCTGAATAATGCCGACGATGAAGACACTGAACCCGTGCTTACCCGTGCCCCGGAGCCCCCTCCGGCACCGGCACCGGGCAGTCTTTATACATATGCCACCAGTATGCGCCTGTTTGATGATCTGAAAGCCTATCGCCCCGGCGATATTCTGACCGTGATGCTGCAGGAAAAGACCTTCTCCAGTAAAAAGGCCAATACCAGCCTGGACAAAAATGCCAGTGCCACCATAGCGCCCCCCACGGTATTCGGGAACAAATACTCGAGACTGGACACACAACTCAGCAGCAAACGGAACTTTGGCGGCAAAGGATCGACCTCTCAGCAAAACCATTTAACCGGCTCGGTGACCGTGGTCGTGCAAAAAGTGCTGCCCAGTGGGGCGCTGTTGGTTAAGGGCAGCAAAATGGTCCGGCTGAATCAGGGTGATGAAGTCATCTTTGTCAGTGGTGTGGTGCGCCCTGAAGACGTTACCCAGGACAACAAGGTCTCCTCGCTGCGTTTGGCCCATGCAAAAATCAGTTATACCGGCCGGGGCGACCTGGCCCAGGCCAACACCCAGGGCTGGCTCACCCGTATTCTGAACAGCAGCTGGTTTCCATTTTGAGATCAGGGGACGGCCCGGTAATAGCCTGCCCTGCGGCGGTGGCGGCCGCTGGAGTTGTAAATGGAGCTGAAAAAATCGGTTTTATTCGGGCGCTACTGTCGGACAGCCTTCTGGCCGGGCTGTTACTGGCGGCGACTGTTGTTTTTCCGCCACCCTGCCAGGCCTTACGTTTGGTGGATCTGGTTGATATAGAAGGTGTGCGCAAAAACCAGCTGATCGGCTATGGCCTGGTGGTTGGTTTGCAGGGTACTGGCGACCAGACCCGTCAAACCGTTTTTACCAGTCAGTCCATGGTCAACATGCTGCGCCAGTTTGGTATTCAGTTACCCCCGGGGAGTGATCCGCGGATGAAGAATGTTGCTGCCGTCAGTATCAGTGCCAACCTGCCCACCTTTGCCCGCCCGGGAACCACGCTTGATGTGATGGTTTCCTCGATTGGTGACGCCAAAAGTCTCCGTGGCGGTGTGCTTCTGGCGTCACCATTACGGGGTATTGATGGCCAGGTCTACGCCCTGGCCCAGGGTTCAGTGATTGTTGGCGGAGTGTCTGCCCAGGGCGCTACCGGCACCCAGATCAGTATCAATACAACGACGGTCGGACGCATTCCGGGAGGTGCGACCATTGAACAGTCGATCATTCCTCCGGAAGTAACGCCTGGTGTCGTACGATTAAATCTCAGGGAGCAGAATTACAGCCAAAGCCGTTTACTGGTCAAGGCTATCAATGATCACTTTGGCAGTCATATTGCCCGGGGAGTGGATGGCAGCCAGATTGAAGTCACGGTACCCGAGGGACGGAATAACCGGGTGACGTTTCTGTCCATGCTGGAGACTCTGGATGTTCCCCAGGGCGTCACCCCGGCCCGCGTCGTGATCAATTCCCGGACCGGAACCATCGTTATTGGTGCCGATGTCCGCATTCGCCCGGTAGCCGTGAGCAATGGTTCCACCACCGTGAAAGTCATGGAGCGTCCCAGCGTGATACAGCCCAACCCATTTTCCCTTGGGACCACACAAATCGAGGAGCAAAGCACCGTCGACATCATACAAAAAACCGGTGGCATGTTTATTGTCCCTGCCACCACCAGCCTGTCCGATATTGTTAATGTGGTGAACAGTGCCGGACTGACGCCCAATGAACTGATCTCAATTCTCCAGGCTATTCAGGAAGCCGGGGCCATGGAGGGTGAGCTGGTTATTATGTGAGGAATTGCCCCGGAATAATTTGTACATTTCTGAGTTTCAAAACCACGTTCGTCCTGAGCCTGTCGAAGGGCGTGAACTCCGGCCTCATGTATTGTGCCTGTCACCCTTCGACAAGCTCAGGATGAACGGAGATCGAGTTCAAAATGTCGAAATTATTTCGGGACAATTCCCAATCGGAGATTTGCCATGGTTATCACGCCTCTATTCCACCCCACCCACCCTGCCCTCCCCCTTGATGCGGGGGCCAGCAGGCCGGTCACCGGCAGCAATCGTGATTGCGAAGCATCATCCAACGACTTTATGCGGGTGTTGCTGGGGGAAGTGACCCGTCATCTGCAGAAAACCTCAGGATTGTTTTCCGGCAAAGAGCACAACGGCACGGCATCGCTGTTTCAGAATGAACTTGCCGGAGCGTTGCTGGCACAGTGTCTGGCAGAGGGGCTGGCGGAAAAACTGTCCGGTGACCAGCCATGGCGGTGAACCATATCGGGCTTAGCGGGGTGAACGCTGCGGATATTTTGTTAAATAATACCGGCCATAACATTGCCAATGCCGCAACCCCCGGGTTTAGCCGACGAAAGCCCGTGTTGATTACCCAACAGAGCCACTGGGGCGGTTTGCAGAATCAACTGGGTGGCGTCAGGGTACTTTATCTGATGCGGGTATCGAACGACTATCTTAATGACCAGGTGTTTCGCGCCAGTGCCAGCCAGTCAATGGCAGACAGCTTTGCCATACCCATGGTGCAGCTTGATCAGTTGCTTGGCCGGGAAGACACCGGGTTAACCCAGGTGCTCAATGGCTTTATCGGTAACCTGCAACGGCTGGAAACGCGCCCGGAGTCTCTACCCTTGCGCCAGCAATGGCTGGGCAGTGCCGGACAACTGGTGGACCGTTTTCATACCCTGGGTCAGCAGCTGCAGGTCATCTCGCAACAACGGACCAGCCAGATCAGCAATGTGATCACCGAGGCCAATCGGCTGGGCGCGGCCATTGCTGATCTTAATAAACAGATCATCGAAGGCAATAGCTCCAATCATAAAATCAGCGATGGCAACTGTGCGGACCTGCTGGACCAGCGGGACAACCTGATTAATCAGCTGTCTGAACAGGTATCGGTGGAGGTTTATCGCAACAGCAATAATGCCGTTAACCTGGTGATTCCATCCAGCCAGGGGGCGATTCCCCTGATCATTGGCACGCAGTATTTTGACCTCAGTATCAACCCGGACGCCGCAGACCCAATGAACCCCGATGTGATGGTCAATATCCCGGGCGTCGCTGTTCCGGTCACACCGCAGCTGGGCCGGTTGGCAGGGCTGCAAAAGCTCCATCGGGATGGGCTGATGCCGGTCATCAATCAGCTGGGGCGGATGGCGGTGGTGCTGGCCTCGGAAGTGAACTCCCAGCTGGAGCTGGGTGTTGATCTGGCCGGTGATAAAGGTAAGCCACTGTTTCAGGATATCAACTCGACATCGGCCATGCAGCAGCGGGTCCTGTCGGCAACGGTTGCGGGGACGGAGGCATTGACCGTTGCAATCGGCGATATTTCCCGGCTGGTGCCATCGGAATACCAGCTGGTATTTACGGCTTCTGATCAATGTCGTGTAACCAGACTGTCGGACGGGCAATCATTCAGTGGCAGCCTGACGGCAGCGACGCCTTTTACCATTGATGGCCTTACCATTCAACTGACAGGAACACCAGCTATCAATGATCAGTTCCTGCTGACGCCCTGGCGCCATGAAGCTACACAACTCAACATTGTCCTTAACGCCCCTGAGCAGCTGGCGTTTGCCGCACAAGGCTCAGGCCCCGGCGACAACCGGAATCTGCTGGCTCTGCTTGGCTGTTTAAACGGTGATTCTGCGAGCTCTCCTGATGTACTGGAAGCTAATATTTTGCTTCAGTCGTCTGTTGCCAACCAGACGGCTTCCGCTGTACGACAACAGAAAACCAGTCAGAGTTTATGTCAGGCTGCGGTTGCCGAGAGGGAGGGGCTCAGTGGTATTAATCTGGATGAAGAAGCGGCTAACCTGCTGCGATTCCAGCAGTTCTACCAGGCCAATGCACGCCTGTTACGAACCAGTCAGATGATTATTGATGAATTGCTGGCAGTTTGTCGGTGAGATCGATGCGGATAAGTACAGCACAACAGCAGGCCATGGTTTTACAGGATCTGCAGAACATCAGTCAGCACCAGCTGGAAGGCTGGAACCAGGTGGCCACGGGCAAACAGATAACCCAACCAGCCAGGGCACCGGGCAGCTGGACGCACCTGCAGAGTGTGCACCGGGAGATCAGCCAGACGAACCATTACCTGGATTCCATTACTGCCCTGACCTCCCAGCTGCAACTGGAAGATACCCTGCTGCAGAGTTATACCGGCTACCTGCAGGATATCCGGGCGCTGGTGCTGCAGGCCAACAACCCCGGGCTGGCAGCGGTGGACCTGGCCACCCTCGGGCAGCAGGTTGTGCAGTGGCGAAACGCCATTATCGGGCTGTTAAACAGCCGTGATGCCGAAGGTTATTACCTGTTTTCCGGCTCCCGGACCAGTACACCGCCGGTGACTGTTGCAACCGCCAGTGATGGTAGTGAGTCGTTTACTTTTAATAAAAATAACGACATCCGGCAAATAACAGTCGCTTCCGATATAACAATGTCGTCTACGGACAGTGCTGACTCTTTGTGCTTTACTGTGAACGACGGTGGATCAGGTTTTAATGTAATCCTTATGCTCGGTCAGATAGCGCAGACACTTCAGGCTCCACCCGCCAGCCTGTCAACGCTGCTTGCCAGTTACCTGGTACAGCTTGATCAGGCACAGAATCAGGCTGGCAGCATTCATGCCGCCCTGGGAACCCGAATGAAAGCACTGGACGGTATTCGCAGTGACCTTCACGAGGCCAGATTGTACTTTCAGGAACAGGCGGGTCAGCTGGGTGATCTGGATTATGTCAGTGCCATCAGCCATCTGAATCAGCAGAAAGTACAGTATGAAGCCGCTCTTAAAGGGCTTTCTGAAGTAGCGAACCTGTCGTTATTTGATTATCTCTAGGAGGCTGTTATGGCCATCAGTATCAACACCAATATTCCATCAATGCAAGCCCAGATCAGTCTGGAGCGGGCCCAGAACGGTCTTGATACAGCGATGCAAAGGCTCTCGACCGGTTATCGCATCAACAGTGCCGCTGACGATGCCGCCGGGATGCAGATCAGTAACCGGATGAGTTCACAGATTAATGGCCTGAGTATGGCGGTGCGTAATGCCAATGACGGCATCTCTATTGCCCAGACGGCGGAAGGGGCCATGACGGAAACCGCATCTCTGCTCCAGCGGATGCGAGACCTGGCAGTACAGTCCGCCAGTGACAGCAACAGCAGCGATGACCGGATTGCCCTGCACGGGGAGCTGAAACAGCTGGGGGCGGAACTGAACCGGATTGCCGAGTCCACCACCTTTGCCGGACAGAAATTGCTGGATGGTTCGTTTGTTGACAAGAACATTCAGGTGGGTGCTTACGCCGATGAGATTATTACCATTGATGTCAAGAGTGTCAGCGGCAAAGACATTGGTATCATTAAGGAGGCAACGCTTACATTTGCTGGCATGGGTCTGCCCGGGACAACCCCCATTGAAGAACAGAGCCTGGCAGTCGGGGTTAATGGCAATGAAAGCAATATACCCATATTAACCACGGATACCGCCCAATCTATTGCCCGTAAGGTAACAAGCGCGGTATCCGATTTAAGTGGACAGGCAAAGACAGGGGCAGAAGTGGTGTTGACAGCTACTGACTGGGAAAGTGGCGATACCATTACCCTGACCGTGAATGACACTCCTTACGCATCGACGAGTGCTTCTACTACTTTTCAAGCCGCCTTACAAGAACTGAAGGGAAAGCTGGATTCTTCACCGTATGATGTAACGATTGCGTCGAGCGGCAACCGTAAAATAACGTTGGTTGATTCCACTGGTCAGAATATGAAACTGGAGGCAACTGCTGCAGATGAAGACCATACTTCACCCAGTAAGAAAACGCTTACCTTCACTGCCACAGCCCAGCCACTCAATTATGCAGGTGGTACGACTGGGACAGCAAAGTCAATTACGTCAGGAGCGTTGAAAGTCGTAGGTGATATTCAGTGGGTCGGCTCGGATGACAAAGACACCTATACCATGACAAGCAGTGGTAATTTAGTAAATGGGCTCGCCAAGGCCACAAAGGCACCGCTGGCTGGACAGCCGTCTGGTAGTAGTATGTCGCTAAATTCCATTGATATCACCACTTATGAAGGTGCACAAAAAGCCATCAAAATCATTGATCACGCAATAGCCGACGTGGATTCCAACCGGGGCACACTGGGTGCCATTCAAAACCGCTTCCAGCACACCATATACAATCTTCAGAACGTTCGGGAGAATATGATGGGCTCCCGAAGCCGGATTAAAGATACCGACTATGCCAGCGAAATGTCCAAATTGACCCGGGATCAGGTGCTGAAACAAGCCAGTATGTCCGGCCTGAACCGGGCTAACACCATGCAGCAGGAAGTCCTGGCTTTGTTGCAGTGAATCATTGAATGAATACGGTTGCGCCACTGCCGGGCAGTTTTGATCTGGGAACTGTGGTGGATGCTGTGGTCAATGCTGACATGGCACCCTCGGAAAATGCCCTGAAACGGCGGGAAAATCAGCTGTCCCGGGAGCAGGATCTGATGGTGTCGGTCTATCAGGCGGTCAGCAACCTGCAGCACTCCGCCCGGGCGCTGGTTCAGGAAGCCAGTCTCAACAGTCACCATGTGAATGGCAATGGCCACGGTCTTGGCCGCTGGGTTGCGGTTTCCAGTGAGTCCGACCGGGTTGGCGTCAGCGTCAGGGGTCGTCCTGATCCCGGCAGTTATCAGCTGTCGGTCCATCAGCTGGCCTCACCGCAAATTATGACTAGTCCACCGTTTGCCAGAGATACCGCCTTTAAAGACGCAGGTACGCTGGATCTCGCCCTTAATGGTGGGCACTGGACGGTTAATATTGTTGCCAACAGTACCCTGGCCACCATCGCCAGATCCATTCAGCTGAGTACTCAGGGGAAAGTCCGGGCAACGGTCATTAACGGCAAGGCGGGGCAACAGCTGCTGCTGACCGGGGCAGAAAAAGGGGCTGATCTTCGTATGACGCTCAGTGGCACCGGAACCGGTGCCTACCTGGCGGATATTATGTCTGAACAGGTGGCTCCGGCTGACGCACTGGTCAGTATCAACGGCGTAACCCTTTCTCTGCCCGGCAATGTTAACCAGTCGGCCATTAACGGGCTGAGCCTGACCCTGAAACAGGCGGACCCTGACCGGCAGTTATATATTGAGGTCAGTCAGGATGTTGAGGCACTGGTCAGCGCAATGTCGGAATTTGTCAATCACTGCAATAGCCTGCTGCAAGCCAGTGACCCCAGGGACAACCAGGGCCTCCAGATCGATGCGGGCACCCCCGCCTCCCTGAGGGGAATCAGCAGTCAGTTGCGTAAACTGGTTAACGCCACGTCTGCAGATACCGAGTTAAGCAGCTCAGAGCAGATCACCAGTTTACTGGATCTTGGGGTCAGTACTGAGCGCAACGGTTTATGGTCTCTGGATGAAGCCTGGTTTCGCCACCAGCTGAATGCCATGCCCTACCCGGTCCTGCAGTTTCTGTCGGACCGGGACAAGCCGGTGCTGGCACTGGCGCAGAAAATGGACACGCTGTTATCGGGCAGTGGCCCTTTAATATCGAGGATCAGTTATCTGTCACGGGATTTGCAACGGCTGGCGTCAGACCAGTATGCACTGGATATGAGACGACAATTGCTTCATCAGCGCACCAATCAGCAGTTTTTAAATATGGAGCAAACGGTACAGCGCATGAACCGGAACCTGGCCTATGTTGAAACTATTTGACCTGCTTGACCTGACTTTCACCAACGACAATAAGGAGCGATTATGAAGTCTCCAGCCACTGAATACACCCGGCATCAGTACGGGCACCTGGCCCGAAAAGAGAGTATTTTCCAGCAGACCTCCCTACTGTACCAATTATTCCTGGATGACCTGGACCGCTGCCACGGCCATATCAACAGTGGTGACAGTGCCGCCCGCGGAGAGCGGATTCACCACGCCCTCTCTATTTTGATGGTATTAAGAAACCAGGCCCTTGCCATGGTCGACAATCAGCAAGATCAACCCCCGTCGGCCAATGAACTTACCGCCCGGCTGCTTGAATTATATGACCACTGCCTTGCATGTCTGACATCCGTGATCGCTGATAATGATACTGCCTCCCTGAATACCGCCTGGTCTATGATCGATACCGTTAAAGGTGCCTGGGATGAGTTGGCCATACAGCAAGGGGCAGATGACTGAGACTTGTTAAGGCTGGAGCCTGTCTTTTTCGGGCAGCGGGTGGCGGGAAGCGGGCAGCGCTTACTGAAATGTCGAAGTTATTAACAGCCATAAGCAGAAAGTTCGGTTCCCCTGTCCATATCATGGGATGAACAGGGCGATGAAAGAGCCCGCCTGTTTATCGTAAACAGAGAGCCATCTTTTATGAATATTGAGACAGTTGGCACAGAGACTGACCGTGTGATCGACGCACTTCGGAACACTCCTGAAATAACTTCCACATTTCCGATGCTATCCAGCCAGGAAAGAACTTTGCCACGGAGACACGGAGGCACGGAGGAAAAGATTTTTTCTGTTCTCCGTGCCTCCGTGTCTCCGTGGCAAGAAGTTATTCAAGGACAATTCCTTCCAGCCTCGTATTTCCGGGAGGCGATAACCGGGCGGCTGTCTGTACAGAACGGGTTGGTGCAGAACGGACTGCCGGAGGAAGATGAGTTTCAGGCAATTCTGCAGCAGATGATCGAACCTCTGGGACCGATAAATCCTGAGGGGGCTTCGAATCCGTCTTTACATTCCGATTTACCATCGACTATCTACACCAACACAGCGGATTTCGGGGAAGACATACAGGCAATTGAGTGGGCAACGACCACAGATGCAGAAGTTCCAGCGGTTCACCCTCACCCCGAATTGACGTTAAATTTACAACACTTGCCGTCTGATCAACAGCCCCGGAGACCAGACCCGGTAGAGATGGGGCCAGTTAAGCCTGACCATCCGGGGGAAGAGGCTTCCGGCCAGGCTGTGTTACCTGACGTTCAGCAAACCATGGAGTTTGGCTCACTGCGTCAGTCTGCACAGCTTTCTATGGTAGCCACACAAAAGCGAACACTGTCGAATCAGGAGGCTTTAGCCCCAGAGCCGACCCTGGAGCCGCCCGCCGATCAGGAAAATCAGACAACGACACAGCCAGCAATAGCTGATGTATCAGATACACCGCTAAAAGGGTTAGAACCTGCCAGCGTCCGCCAGTCATTGCTTGGAAATCAATCGTCCGCAATTCAACCCAAGGGATTGACGGTAACAGCCCCGGTGCAAAACTGTTTGATGCTTGGCGGGGATCGTTATGCCCGGGCCGTTGCCGAGCTTCCCGGACTGGGTGCGGTGCAGGTGGTGATGACTCGCCATAACAGCGAGGTCACCGTGAATCTGCAAGCCAGCCAGCAGTCTCTGCCAACCCTTGAAAGCTGTTCCTCTACACTGCACCAGCTGGTCAGCGACAGCATTCAGCAGATGCACATTCCCGGTAATTCAGTCAATAATTCAGTCAATAAAGAGCCCGGTGGTTCTTCAGCAACGGAGCCTGGACTGAAAATAGCACTCTCATTAACCACTCCTGATCATTCCGGGTCAGACCGGGGAAGGCAGTATCCGTTGGCCGAAGAGTTGGCAGGAATGTCATATTTTTCTGGCACAGACGTAGATCTTTTGGCTTTAGCACCCCAAACCTCACAAGCGTATCGGTCACCCATTGCGTTATCGCGGTACGCTGGTGTGGCACTTATTGATCTGCATATTTAGCCATTGTTTAGCAGTGCTTATGAACACGAAGAGAATATGAAGACTAACGACGATGACCGTACCATAAAGAGCAGTGCCTATGCTCAGTGGCCAGCAGTGCAGCTTGGCAGGGTTAATTTCATCGCTGTTATTCTGGCGGGGGTTGTCATGCTTGCTATTGCAGGTGGTGCAACGTATTGGTTTTTTTTCCGGGAGGATGACGACTCACTATCGCCAGTGCCCACTGCGGCTGCACCGAGACCTGCGCAATATCTGTCGTTTAAAGATATGATCGTCAATCTGGCTAATGATGAAACCTATGAACTCCATTATATGCAGTTATCCGTTTCTATCATGACCCGAAAAAGCAAATGCCTTGAACAAATGGAAATGAATCGACCGGTCATTCTCAATGCCATGCTTGACCAGCTGTCATCCTGGACATTCGAGGATGTGATGATTCCGGAAAATCGCGAGGAATTGCGGAAACAGCTTCTGACTACGGTTCGTCACAGGACGGGGCTATCACTGACTAAGGGGGTAGAGGATGTCTTCATCATTAATATGGTGATTCAGTAATTACACAACGAATTGTCCCGGAATAACTTCCTCTTTTTTGCCACGGAGACACGGAGGCACAGAGGAAAAGATTTTTTCTGTTCTCCGTGTCTCCGTGGCAAGGTTTTATCTTTAATATTAACAACGTACCGAGTTTTGCATGCTACTGAGAGTCGCTGGCTTTGCCATCCTGTTTCTGAGTGTTTTTGGCGGGTTTGTCATGGCCGGCGGCAAGCTGCTGGCACTGTGGCAACCCCCTGAGATTCTTATCATCCTCGGTGCCGCGATCGGTGCTTTTGTGATTTCCAACCCGGCCACTGTCCAGAGAATGACCCTCACTCATCTGAAATACGTACTGATCAGAAATAAAGAGTTCGACAAAGCCTTCTTTATGGATTTGCTGGCCCTGCTGTTCCGCCTGATTGAAACCCGGCATCGAAAGGGCATGAACGCCATTGAAGACGATATTGAAACACCGGAAAGCAGTGAGCTGTTTCAGAGCTACCAGCGCATCATATCCCATCCACGACTGCTCTGTTTTATCACCGATAATTTACGGATTACCGGTATGGGCAGTATGCCCGGACATGCCTTTGAAGGTTTGATGGAAAGCGAGATAGAAACCCTGGAAGAGGATCTGAAACGACCGGCAAAAGCACTGAACACTATTGCTGATGCCTGCCCCGGCTTTGGTATTGTGGCTGCGGTGATGGGCATCGTGGTGACTATGGGTGCGATGGATGGGCCGGTAGAGCTGATCGGGGTCAAGGTAGCAGCAGCACTGGTGGGTACCTTTTTGGGTATATTGCTGTGCTACGGTATTTTTGGCCCCCTGGCCGCAGCGCTGGAAAGTACTGAGCAGAGTGAAATGCTGGCGTTTGAATGTGTCAAAATGACGTTGCTTGCCAGCCACTCAGGGCTGGCACCGATTACCGCCGTGGATTCAGGGCGGCGGCTGCTTTATAAAGAGTTACGCCCTACATTCCCGGAATTGGAGGATATGCTGCAATCCCTGAGGGCTAGCCATTAATGGCCAGGGCTCCAGATAGCAATCAGCCGATTGTGGTCCGTCGGGGGCGCACTGCCAACGGCAATGGGCACCATGGCGGCAGCTGGAAAGTGGCTTTTGCCGATTTTGCCATGGCCATGATGGCTCTGTTCCTGGTGCTCTGGCTGGTGGCCGCCACTACACCCGTGCAAAAGGAAGCCATTGCCACCTATTTTTCCAATCCGGGTCTTCTCAACCGTGTTAGCAGTAACTCGCCGGTGGAGATGCAGGGAGAGCGCTCGATATTACCGGGAATACCAGTGCAGATACGGCCAAAGCCCTCCGGCATGACCGGTATAGAGCTTGCCGGTCATAACACTGCCAGTGCCGAGGGCATCGCTGCCATTGTGCTCGGATTATCCAAACTGCCGAAAGAACGTGCCATCGAGGCAAAAGACATTGAGCTGCAGACCTGGCCCAGGATGATTCGTATGACACTGGTTCAGGATAAAGTCGGCCCCATGTTTCCACCGGGAAGCAAGCAGCTGGTGCCATTTTATGAAGATTTTCTAATCGCCCTGGCCCAGGTTTTGGCAAAACTGCCCTTCAAAATCATTATTACCGGGCACTCCGATGGCGTGATTGGTTCTGACCTTAAAAATTCGACAGAACCCAACCGGGTAAACTGGGAGCTTGCCGGACAACGGGCCGAAACGGTCAGGGAAGTGATTGTTTTTACCGGCGTACCGGAAGATCAGATACTGTTATTGGCAGCGATGGGAGCTAACCGGCCTATTCCTGGGCTGAGTCCGGATTCAGGATTAAACCGCCGGGTCGACTTGATGCTGGTTCCCCGAAAAGACGCCAAAGGGTTGAGTCGCAAGTTCCAACATAAATGGCATAAAGAAAAAGCATCCTCACCGGTGCCTTCATCGGATATGGAGAAAGCCGTTCAGCAGGCCAGGGATAACCGTTATCCGCAACCTTCAAAGTGAACAACTTTCACCGCTTCCAGCGCCTGCAGGAGCATGAGCGTTCAGAGCGGCATCCGCATTATCCCCAGATGACTTACTCCGACTTTATCCCGATAATCGGCCCATGAATGATACTTTTATTGTCCCCTGCTGCAACGAGCCACTGTCGGAGCTTTACCGCGATGAGTGCATTGTTGTGGTGAATAAACCGGCAGGTCTGCTCAGTGTTCCCGGCAAGCCACCCAATCATAACGACAGCGCACTGTCACGGCTGCAGACCATCAACCCGCAAACCCGTGTCGTCCATCGGCTGGATATGTCCACCTCCGGCCTGATGGTCTTCGGACTGGATGCCGACAGCCATCGTACCTTAAGCCGTCAGTTTCAGGACCGTACCGTAGCCAAGGAATATATTGCCGATGTGTGGGGAAAACTTGCGCAGCCGGAAGGAAAAATAGAACTGCCTCTGCGCTGTGACTGGCCAAACCGCCCGAAACAGATGGTTGACCATGAACTGGGCAAACCATCACTGACCCACTTTCAAGTGATTGACAATCAGAGACCGGCATTTGACCGGGTATTGCTTAAACCGGTGACCGGTCGCTCCCATCAGTTAAGAGTTCACCTGGCTGAACTTGGCCACCCCATTCTGGGCTGTGAGTTCTATGCCCACCCAGCTGCCCGGCAGGCCAGTCAACGCCTGAACCTGCATGCCACAAGACTGGGCTTTACTCACCCTTTAACCGGGGAGCCAATGGTGTTTGTGTCGGAAGCGCCTTTCTCGGTTTAAGCCAGCTGTTCACGGTTTTATCCATTGAGGGTGTTTCTTTACTCGCTGGCCCATGACGTATCGGCCATGCGCGGGTCATCGATCCGCTGGCCGAAGCAGTTGTAACGTTGCTCCTGTACCTGACGGAACATGGATGGCTCGAACAACAATCAATTTTACCGCTCCAATTGTGTAGGCGAACGAAATCATTGCTATACTGCTCCACGAGCATCAGCTCATTGTTTGAAGTAAAACCCGGTTAGGAGTGCCAGCTCCGTTCGAGCCGGGTTTTTTCTTGCCTGAAAAACATAGTCGAGGGTTTTGGGATAGCAAGAAAAACAGGTATTTTTTTCAGCAACACCCTGTATTGTTTCAGCAGCTTTAACCCTATTGTCTGAGCCAAGACAAACAAGATCAGTTAACAATATAAATAAACAAGTGTGTCATGCTGCGGGGCGGCCATCCGCTGGCAAGTGTTTTTTTTAAGCTATCCTGTGTGCCAGAACCGACATCCCGGAGGCTTGTCATGTTGAACAAAAAAACGCTACGAATTGTTGGTGGATATCGGCGCTGACATAGATCGCAGCAAGCACACTTCGTCCGTGCATCCTGAGCGGAGCCGAAGGGCGCTCAGGGTGAGCGGAGAGTGCGCATCAAATGTCGGAATTATTTAATTATTCAATTCCCTGACTGCGCAGGTAATCATCATAAGAGCCGTGGAAGTCGACAATACCGGTATCCTTGATTTCGATAATCCGGGTAGCCAGCGATGAGACGAACTGACGGTCATGGGAGACAAAAATCAGGGTGCCTTTGTAGTTTTCCAGCGCCAGGTTCAGTGACTCGATGGACTCCATATCCATGTGGTTGGTTGGCTCATCCATCAGCAGAATATTGGGGCGTTGCTGGCTCAGCTTGCCAAACAGCATACGACCCTGCTCGCCACCGGAAATAACCCGTACGGATTTTTTCAGGTCGCTCTGGGAGAACAGCATCCGGCCCAGCACGCCACGAATCACCTGTTCATCGTCGCCTTCATTCATCCACTGGCTCATCCAGTCGAACAGGTTCATATCCATATCAAAGTCAGCACTGTGATTCTGGGCGTAGTAACCGATATTGGCATTTTCGGACCACTGGATAACACCGGTACGCGGTGCCATCTTGCCTGCCAGGGTATGCAGCAGGGTGGTTTTACCGACACCGTTCTGGCCAATGATGGCGATACGCTCACCCACTTCAACCATCAGGTTGACTTTGCTGAACAGATCTTCTTCATAGCCCTGGCTGAGCTTTTCCACCACCAGCGCATTACGGAACAGCTTCTTCTCCTGCTCAAAGCGGATAAACGGATTCTGGCGGCTGGAAGGTTTGATTTCTGTCAGTTGAATCTTATCGATCTGTTTGGCCCTGGAAGTCGCCTGTCGTGCTTTGGACGCGTTGGCAGAGAAGCGGCTGACAAAGGACTGTAACTCGGCAATCTGGGCTTTTTTGCGGGCATTATCGGCCTGCAGGCGCTCCCGGGCCGCAGTGGCTGCGGTCATATACTCATCGTAATTACCGGGCATCAACTGCAGCTTGCCGTAATCCAGGTCCGCCATGTGGGTACAGACACTGTTCAGGAAGTGACGGTCGTGAGAGATGATGATCATGGTGCAGTCACGCTGCTTCAGGATCTCTTCCAGCCAGCGGATCGCATTAATATCCAGGTTGTTGGTAGGTTCGTCCAACAGCATGATTTCCGGGTCGGCAAACAGCACCTGAGCCAGCAGCACACGCAGCTTCCAGCCCGGCGCAACGGCACTCATCAGCCCGTAATGCTGTTCAATGGGAATATCCAGCCCCAGCAGCAGTTCTCCCGCACGGGCTTCTGCGGAGTAGCCATCCATCTCACCAAACTGAACTTCAAGGTCAGCAACCCGCATACCTTCTTCTTCGGTCATTTCAGCTTTGGCGTAAATAGCATCCCGTTCGGCTTTTACTTTCCACAGCTCGGCATGACCCATAATCACCGTATCGATCACCGTGTAGTTTTCATAGGCAAACTGATCCTGACTCAGTTTTGCCATACGTTCATGGGGGTCTTTACTGACAGTGCCGGATGTTGGCTCCAGCTCTCGACCCAGAATTTTCATGAACGTCGATTTACCACAACCGTTGGCACCAATGAGTCCGTAACGGTTACCTTCGCCAAACTTGACGGATATATCCTCAAACAGGGGCTTGTCACCGAACTGCATGGTCACGTTAGAAGTTATCAGCATAACCTTTTGCTATCCTCTCTGGCGATCTGTCTGACCAGACCAACCACAATCATTAATAGGTAAACGGCAACTATGACACAACCTGCCCAGACAGGGCGAGCGAAGGTCGTGCCGCGCCTCTATAGTTATCAAAGGTGCTCCATGCTTTCCCAGATTGATGGTGATACAGTTCGCCGTCAAACTGCCGCCCGTGCATACGCTCAACAGGAAGGGCTTACCTTCTCCGACCAAACATTTTCTGATCTTGGTGTTTCCGGTTACAGGAATAAAAAACGGTCAGGGCTTGAGGCATTGCTCCACGCTATCAATACAGGTGAAATCAAAGCCGGTGATGTAATCTTTCTGGAACATACCGACCGACTCAGCCGGAAAGGCTTCGACGATACATATAGCCTCGTTCGGGAAATTGTCCAGACCGGAGTTTCCCTGTACGTTGATTCGGAGAAGCTCCTCCTCGACCGCAAAGCCCTTAATGATCTGGTATTCTTTACCATGACTTAAAATACCCGGGCGCACTGGACACCATGATATCAATGAAAATATCCCTGAACTGCTCAGGAGTGCCCGCATCGCTGGCAAAACACAGTCTCATTGCAGCAGCAAACTGAGTGGTCAGCAGCAAAATATAGCGTTTGAGTTGATCCCGGTCTTCCGGCTCTCTCAGCTCAAGCAATTTGTGGTAAATTTTGTCGGTGTTAATTTCACAGTCCCTGATCGCCAGTTTGCTTAGCTCCGGGTTAATGGCGTCAAACCAGACCTCCCTCAATGCCGGTTCGTTTTTATGCAACCGGTAGATATCATCAAAGTTTTTCTCAAAAACCCGCGTAATGTCACTGAAGCTTTTCAGTTCGGCAAGGTTGTTGTCGAGGATGGCATGGATCTGATCGATAAAGTGCTCAGCAAGAGAAAGAACCAGGGTGTCTTTGTCTGAAAAGTACTGATAAATAGAACCGGATGAGGTATTGGCCCGTTTGGCAATGTCAGTCATCTTGAGATTACCAATGCCTTTTTCTTCAATCAGCGACTTAACCGCCTGAAGAATGACAGTGACTCTCGCCCGACTTCTACTCTGTGCGGGACTTCGCCGGTTGGTCACTTGTTGTAAATCCATCTTGGTCACTCTTTGCGCGCATCGGCGATAATTTTGGGTTGGTAATACGTTGGTATTCCGGGGCTACTGCGCCGCGTGTTTAGGAAGCTGGCTGCTGGCTTCTGGCCGCAAAAGCACAAGCGGCCTGTCTTTTTCGGGCAACGGGCTTTTGCGACATTAAAATACCATGGCCATGTATCTCATTACAGCTGCCTGATATGGAAAAGCCGGGTACCAAAATCACCAATGTGCGACACCTGCTCAGACATTTCAGTTCCCGTAAACTGACTCTTTAACGGAATGCCAAGATGTTGCAGCTGGTCACCATACAGAGTGTAGGTTTCGTTATTACTTGGGTGCAGAACCCGGTTGGCAACGATACCGTGTAAAATCCCCCGGTCTTTGATATTCACAGGCAGTTCTTCGTTCACCAGATCGCCAAACTGACGAATATTGTGAAACTGTTCCCTGCTGGTTACCTGGTAAAGCCCATCGGTATTCAACATTGGCAGTTTAAGGGTTTTCAGTGTGGGGTTGGCTTGCTGAAGTCCCTGGAAGAAACCCGCCACGGCTTCGGTTTTATCGTCATTGACCACAATCCAGGCGGTTTGCTGATTGCCACCATCAATGGCGAGACGATAAAAATCCCCCTGTTGCAGCAATGTCCTGTGCTGCTTATAGAAGCGGATCTGTTTCATAATCACCTTTTCTTCAAAGGTGGTTAGCCTGGTTAAATCCAGTTGATAGCCGGATAAACCAAAACAGGAGACATTAAAACGTGACTCAATCGGCGTATGCCTCAACACCTGATGAGATGGATGCCCGCTGACATGGGCACTCATACAGCATTGCGGATACAGTAAAGAGAAACCCTGCTGAATGGCAACCCGCTCATAGGCATCTGTGTTATCGCTGGTCCAGGTCTGGGGCATAAAAAAGGTCATTCCCAGATCGAAGCGATTGCCACCGCTGGAACAGTTTTCAAACAGAACCTCCCCAAACGCCTCTTTCAGTTTAAATAACAAGCGGTAGAGCCCAAGTACATAACGATGATAGAAGCCGGATTGCTGGCCGGGCGGCAAGTGGTTTGAATAAACATCACTGAAATTACGATTATGATCCCACTTCACATAGCTGACTTCTGCACGACGAAATACATCCGCCAGTTGCTGATACAGGTAGTCAATAACCTCAGGGTTCGACATATCCAGAAGCAGCTGACGCCGCCCCAGAGAGGGTTGTCTCTTAGGTGAAATAACCGCCCACTCGGGATGCTGACGAAAAAGATCGCTGTCTTCAGAGACCATTTCCGGTTCAACCCACAAGCCAAATTGCAGCCCCTGCTGACGAATTTTCCGGGAGATTCTTGCCAGCCCGCCGGGCAGTTTCTTTTTATCCTCAACATAATTACCCAGGCCGGATGTTTCATCATTCCGGTTACTGAACCAGCCGTCGTCTAAAACAAACAGCTCAACGCCAAGATCTTTTGCTTTTCTGGCCAGCTTCATCAGCTTGCCTTCATCAAAGTTAAAGTAGGTGGCTTCCCAGTTATTTGCCTGAATCGGGCGTGCTTTATTCTGCCATGGCTGGGGAATCAAATGTGTCTTGATTATCCGGTGGAAATTATTACTCATTTTGCCAAGGCCCTGATGACTGAATGTCATGACAGCTTCAGGACAGGTGAATCGTTCCCCTTCCGCCAGTGACCAGCGAAAGTCAAAATCAGAAATACCCAGCATTATGCGGGTCTGGTCGTAGGGCGACACTTCAGTGGTGATTTTGTGATTGCCGCTGTAAATCAGACTGAAGCCATAACAGTCGCCCGTCGTTTCCCCGCAGTCTGGCTTAGCCAGAGCCATAAAGGGATTATGGGTGGCACTGCTGACACCACGGTTGCTGCCAATAGAAAACATTCCCTTGTAAAGAGCGTGGCGCTGTAGCTGTCCTTCGGCAATCCATTTCCCGGTTAAATGAAGGGCATCAAATGCCGGGGAGGAAAGGTCGAGGTTCATACTGCAGGCTTTATCAACCACCACCGGTGTTGAACCCAGGTTAATAATTTCTATGCTGCGACAGATCACATCCTGCTGTACAAAACAGGTGTAGTGCAGATGCAGTTCTACCGGTTTGATTTTTTCCCGAAGCACGATGGTTAACGATTGATCGCCATCGGCGGGTGAGTGCGTCTGTGGCAACCCATCCAGACAGGGTTTGTTGCTGTTCAATTCATATCGATCAAACACAAAATCCGATGTACTGCTCCCATCATCTGTGTAAATAAGATGCAGACTGGATTCACGATAATCGCCTTTGCCAGAAGTGCTCACTTCCTGTTTCCGGGTTTCCAGGCAGTAACGCTCATCTTCTGAGGAGTAAGCAGTGGTGGAGCCGAGCTTGACCTGATACGAATGATCAAGGATCGACAGGTTGTCCCGATGCTCCAGACGTTGACCATAATAGAGATTCAATAAATGGCCAGCGTCTGATACTTGTACAACATAGCTGCTGTTCAGGGTTTGCAGATGAAAAATCTGCTCATCATTATTGACTGCAATCACAAATAATTTCTTTTTCAGGCGGTAGCAAAAGTGTTTTCAGCAGGTTCAGGTTCGATCTGAGCCATCACCTGTTTTTCATCATATTTACCCATCAGGTACGTTCCCAGAAACGCCAGACAGCCCGCCAGTAACGCGGACAGGGTAACGCCCAGAGTGGTGGGCTCCGGAGACAGGTCAGCCGCTTCAGCAATGGAGCCAATAATGATGATGGACGGAAACAGCAGAGCGGTTAAAGAGGTTGCCGCTTTATAGGCAAACATGTTGGCACCAAAAAACATGGCTTCTTTATGATTGCCTGTTTTTGCAGCATCAGATAACGCCAGGTCTGCCACAATAACATTGGGAATAATGCCCATAATCGCCAGAGGAAACGGCATAAACGCCAGCAGTGCCCAGCCAAGTATATCCGGACGGCTGACAAGGGTGCAAAGGGAGAAACAGCTCAACAATAGGCCCTGAACAAACAGAGCAGTGCGAAACAGGGATTTTTTGGAATATCTTTTCGATAATGCGACCACTGCCGGATACAGGGCAAAACTGGCCAGAAACAGCAGTAGCATAATGATAGAAGCGGTAGATTCCTCAAGCCCCATCAACATGGTGACGTAATAAATAGCGCCCACTTCCAGAAAGAAGCGCGTCATAAATGCCAGGCCATTACAGGCGGTAAAACGGGAAAAATTTTTGTTGGCCATGGCGGTTTTCAACGAGGTCAGCATATCCTCATTGGTTGAGCTGCCCCGGCAATCGCGTTTTTCATTAATCGCCAGAACAGGAACGACCATGGCCAGCATGCCCAACACAGAAAATAGTGATACGGCTACCTGGATGGCTTCTACCGGCGTATAACCAAGGGATTGAATGTAGTCTTTGATGACCCAGATCAGCTGTCCAAAGGCAAAGGCCAGTGCCCAGGAAACGGAACAGAAGGTAGAAATCATAATCCGGTCATGGTCGGTTTTGCCCAGCTCTGGAATCAGTGACATATAAGGCACGACATACATGGTCACACTGACCGTCACAATGACACAGCACATCACCAGCCAGACAATATTCAGGCTGGACACAGTATCCACCGGAGGAAAGAAAATCGCTGCCGACATCAGCCCGGTGGGCAGGAAGCTGAGCATCATAAACAGACGTCTGCGGCCAAAACGACTTGTGGACCGGTCACTGAGATTGGCAATAATCGAGCTATGTTGCGCTTAAGGGTTGAAGTGAAGAAATTCTAAAATTTTGTTGCCCAGTCGATCAGATGTTAGAGCATTGATGCCAGTTAAAGCCCTTCTCCATCCCAGATAGTGTGATAGATATTTTGTGGCAACTCCGTGAAAAATCCCTGTAATCCACTGCTTCAGGTGGCTGTGGTATGCATTCACATGCTGTAAGTGAAAAACACCTTCTATCACCCGTATTCCAGAGGATGACACCAGCTCCTTAAAAGTAAATCCTAACGCTCTCGCAAGCTTTTCATGTGCAAGACTGGCATCGGCACATACGACAGTTTCAATATTTATCCGGCCACTTAAATGGCGACAGAGTTCATCTGCGCTCTCATTTTTCAATACACCATCAACCGTCTGACTTCCTCGGTCTCTAGCTACCATGACTGGTATTTTTCGACAGTCTGTCTTCTTATCACTACCTCGTTTCCTCACGGGTCTTGGCAGGCCTTTTTTTTGACCTTTAAAAGATTCGCGAAAAAAAGTTTCATCGAGTTCGGCAATACCACTGAGTTCTGGTGCCTGATCATGCTCAATGACCTGTAAAAAACGATGTCGCCAACGGAATGATGTATTTAACGAAACTCCGCATTGCTTGGCAGCCGGGCGAAGCGTTAAAGAGTGGGTCATTCCCTCAAGATATTTCGGCCATGCTTCAGGGCGTCTTAAACGGGCCAAGGGTGTTTTGGAAAAAGCGTTCAGTGTTTTTCGGCAAACCTTGCACCGAAATCGTTGGCGTTTGTTCCTTTTCCCCCAGCGCTGAAGGGCTTCCGATCCACAATGAGGGCATTTCGGAGCCCGTACAAAACTATCCTCAATAGACTTTGCAATATTGGAAGGAGAATTTTGCTCTGATAGAGCATTGATAAGAGTATTTCGCTGCTGGCTGCTTAATAACGGCACAGCATTAAGAAGATCTTGAAACTGTCGGGGCTTCATAACGTAGCCTCCCATTGCAGGGGATCACGACAGTTTAGACCTATCAACCTTTAAAACAAACATAGCCCAATAATCGGATCGGTAATGGCATCCAGGGCGCGGTTTAAGGCATAAATAAGCCCCACAGTGGTGATACCAAAAAGCACTGGCGCGCGGGATATAAACTCAGGAATCTGGCTGGCCGACTCAGTCGCCGGAGGGTAGTAAAAATAAGTAATCAGAATTGAATACGAAAACGTGGCCAGACACCAGCCAAAGTTGCCAAAGGAGAAGAAGAATATCTTCCATTTTGAGAGACTGTTACTTTCCATGGAAACTCCATAATTTTGGTTTTAGGCTCACATTTATGTATATCAATTGTCGTGAACGTCGAGTTCAATGCAGTGTTGCCCGAAACGAGAGGATTTAACCCTGACCTGTTCATGGCCAGTGACGCCTCTGGTTCTCACCCAGAAGGCGGTTCTGCCAGCGGTTAAAGAAAGAAAGTCTGGCCCCATTAATTCCAGTCCGGCACTGACTTCAACCTGAATTGGATCATTGGCATAGGGACGTACGACACCGTCCTCATCCACACACTGAACGGTGATGCGAGTGACATCATAGGTATGCCGGTGTTGCAACCGCGACTGGTCGGCTTTAACGTTAAGCTTGGCTTTTCGGGACTTGCTGCGTGTTTTTTTTATCACACACTGGTCGTGTTTATAACCTTCAATGCGATAGCTGGCTGATGCATCACCCCAGTTGCCAACATATTTTAAAAACAGGTTAACGCCATCCTGAATTGATTGACGGTTTTTCTTCAATATCCAGAACATCTGCGCCTTTTGCCAGAGGTTTAATCCGTCTTGCCCTTTGCGCATGATGATTGAAAAAAGCTGGCGAATGGTTTCAGCGTCGTCAGGGCTGAATGGTTCATTGACAGCAATCTGGTCGCCAATAAAATCATCAATAACCACCGGTGGATGGGGCAGATGAGGAAAGCTGTTTTTATCGGGATAAAACGTCTGGATGTAACGATCATTCTTAAACAGTTTGATACTGTCACAGTTGGTGAATACCCATAATGCACCGGCCTGGCCAGCCGCATAATCGCCATTTTTCATATTGCCAGCCAGTTCCATGACCGGCATCTCATCCTGCTGACTGGCATAAACGGCGGCGGCGTATTTGGGTTCCCGGAACATATCGAGCACGCCGTGATAACAGATACGATCACCACTGCCGAAATCTTCATGGGTATTGTAATCAAACAGGGACCAGCCAATAGCACCACAATAGTCCGCGTGACCAAAGGTTTTATTTAACACTCTGGCGTGTCGTAATGCCTGCTCCAGTAAACGGTCCTGACTGTCAAACGGCTTGGTTGGAAACATATGGCCACAGTGCTCAGTCACCAGATAAGGCACATCAGCACCGGCCACCTGCCTGCGGCTTTGCAGTGGCTCGTTATTTCCGGTGTGGGAAAAATCATTGTAGGTATAAACGTCTTCTAACAGTTCGCTATTGCCAATACACCGCACGCCACCGGTCGGGCGTGATGGGTCCAGTTGGCGGGCAAGGGCATTGGTTGCCTTATAAAGATCATGGTGGTCAGGGGATTCATTGATACGAACTCCCCAGATAAAAACAGACGGATGATTGACATCCCGCTCAATCATTCCCTGAACATTGTCCATTGTTCTCTGCTGCCATAAAGGTTCTTCACCAATATGCTGCCAGCCTGGAATTTCATTAAACACCAGCAGGCCAATTTCATCACAGCGATTGAGAAAATGGCTGCTCGGTGGATAGTGAGATGAGCGCACACAATTACAGCCCAGTTCAAACTTCATAAGCTCGGCATCGCGAGCCTGTGCACTTTGGGGCATAGCGTAGCCCACATAAGGGTATGACTGATGGCGATTCAGGCCAATCAGCTTGACCGCTTTGCCATTGAGATAGAACCCGTCGTTTTTGAAAGCAACCGTGCGAAAGCCGAAGCGAAATGTTCTGGTATCTAACGGTGTATCGCCAGACAAGTGAACCACCAGCTTATAAAGCGCCGGGTTATCCAGCTCCCACAGCTTGACATCGGACACTGTAAAATGATGTTCAATCCGTTGGGTATGATGCTTTGACAGCGTTACAGCAACAGGTTCCTGGTGGATAACCTGATCATTCAGGTCACACAGGGCAATCTCCAGATTTAACTCACTGTCGTGTAAATCCGGATTGGCAATGTCAATGGCAAGGTGGACTTTCTGGTTGTTATCGTTATCCGGTGCAGTATGAATCCGGGCGTTTTTCACATAAATGTCTGAGACGAGAATCAGCTCTACTTCCCGATAAATGCCGCCATACGTCAAATAGTCCACAACATGGCCAAATGGCGGTATTAATGGATCTTCAGAAGCATCAACAACAACGATGATTTCGTTATCCTGACCCTTTTTTACATAAGGCAATAGATCAATTTCAAAAGGTAAATAGCCACAGTGATGTTCACCCACCAATACCCGGTTGAAAAATACCTGACAGGAAGACATCACGCCTTCAAACCTTAACAGCGCATGACTGGCATCGGCAAAATGCTCAAAGGCTATCTGTTTGCGATAGGCTGATTGAAACTGATAGGCGCGTTCATCAAAATTGTTGTAAGGCAGCTCCCTGTTGGTATGAGGAATATCGACCTTTGAGGCATGGCTTTCCCACGCCAGGGAGTGAATATCAGACGGATCAATATCTGCTATGTATTGCCAGTCAAAATTAAGATGAACGCGCTTTCTCATGACCCGAACTTACTTCAAAATGTCAGTGTTGTATTCTAAGAAAATACCGAAGCCAGTAAGGTCCAGGTTAGTATCCGCACCCACCATGAATCGATAGCTCAAACCTTCACCGCCATAGTTATGGAGCAGTTCCAGGTTGATTTCGGTGTAGTCTTTTTCAGGACTCAGCATCTCTTGATTAAAGGACAACTTACTCAGGTCAGTATCAGTTGCCATGGCTGCAACCCCCTGGAAACGCCATTTCTGCAAACCAACGCTGTCCAGGTCATAACCACCCACGACAAAGTAAGTACGCTGATTAGCCAGGTCGAAGCTGTTCACAACCGCCATATCACCCCAGACAGCGGTACCACCACCGGCCTTTCTGCCATTCTGAGTACCAAAACCCCGGAAGCTGTCCTCACCGATCTGGGTAACACCAAACAGAATATCGAAGTCGCCGGTATCCAGGCCAATACCAAATTCGGTGACATCTGTCTTATGGTCAGAGTTCCGTGTGCCATCACCTTCTTCCATTCCGTACTTAACCAGGAACTTGATGATCTTGCTGCTATCGTAGTTATCTGAGCCGGTCAGGAAGCCTATTGGAATACCGGAATAGACTTCGATAATGCCGTTCTTTTGAAAATCAGGGGCTACTGAGTAGGAGGCGCTGCTGACGTAGTAATCGGTAACGGTATGGAAACCAACGTTGTAAATTTCGTCGTATGAACCGAAGTCTTTATTGTCTTTCAAGTCATCTTTGAAATTAACCGTTTTGGTCGAATGGATATCACTGTAACCCGTAAAGTAATTTGCCCAGGGCTGAATCATGCCCCAGTCCCATTGGTACTGGCCGGTCAGCGATGCACCTTCATAAACTTCGTGCAATGCGCCGTAGGTGTAATCCGGACGGTGCAGCAAATTATAAATCGTGGGCGTAAAACGACCTACAGATAACTTGCCATAGTTGTCCTGATCGCCAAGACGAACCTGAACGTTGGCGTTGCCGAGCTTGCCAACCAGCTTGTCTTTTGTATCATCTTCATAATAACGGCCGTAATCTGAAGACACAGGTAGAGTGATTGGTCCCATCGACATAGAACCACGAACATAACCCTTCTGGCGAAGGTTTGGAGCCGCACCCAGATAACCCAGTTGTACACCAATCACATCGAATAAATAACCGGACTGCCAATCCAGCCAAAGGGATGAACCAATTTCATCCATATTGATTTTGGCAGTACCGGAAATGGGCGCATTTTTGGAATTGAAATCATGAGTACCAGACAGGTTATAAATATTAACCTTGGCTTTCATATCTAAAGTTGAGTCTTGTAGAAAGGCGTCAACACTGGCGTTAGCACAGGATGCTACGGCCATAGACGACATTAGCAACATATGACTCAAAGGTTTTAGTTTCATGATTCACCCCGGTTTCTGTGTTAAGCGCAACAACTTGGCTGTGTTCGAAAAAGATAAAAAGTGAAATTTATTCATATTTTTATGTGAGGCATACTGCTCTCGAAACAAAGAAGCGTCAATACAAAATATGAAGATGGTTCACTTTTTTTGATCTTTGTCAGTTTATGAGGGGAAATGATTAAAAAAGAGACGAAACAGACTCACTCGGTAACATCAATACAGAGTGAGTTTGAGGATTATCGAGTGGTGATCCAGTTGAGAATGTCCTGGTAAAACTCATCACGATTGGTTTCATTAAACAGCTCATGGCGGGCATTTTTGTACAGACTGATATCCACCTGTTTAAGCCCGGCGGATGTTAAAAACCGATACAGTGATTGTACGCCTTTCCCCATCCGTCCAACGGGATCTTTATCCCCGGCGACCAGATAAACCGGCAATTCAGACGACATTTGTCTGGCCGTGGACATAGAATTAATACTTATTAATCCGCCCATAAAGTCATGCCAGAACTGGGTGGTGCATAAAAAACCACAGAGCGGATCGGCGATGTATTTGCTCACCTGTTCCCGGTCCCGGGATAACCAGTCAAAATCGGTTTCAGCATTTTTAACCGTTTTATTGAACTGACTGAAACTGAGCCAGCCTAACAGCCTGGAAGGGTGTCGTTTACCCTGAACAGCCATCTGAATTCTGGCAACCAGTCTGGCCAGATGGAACAGAGCCGGATTTTGATGGTTGGAACCACAAAGAATCAGGCCTTCTAACTGGTCTCCATAATTTGCCGCATATTGCCTGGCAACAAATGACCCCATGCTATGCCCCATCAGAATAACCTTAAGACCCGTGTTCTGTGCAGCATAAGCGACCACCTTATCCAGGTCTTCAATCACCTTTTGCCAGCCCTGATGGTCATCATAATGGCCCTGCAATTGGGCATTTTTTCCATGACCTCTGTGGTTAGCGCCGAATACGGCTATTGCGTGTTCATTGCAGAACCGAGCAAAGGGCGCATACCGGTCAACGTGCTCTCCCATGCCGTGACTGAGTACAACGGCATGCCTGGCCGGGCAGTCCGGTAACCAGCAGCGGACCTGAATTTCTCTGCCATCGGGTGTGAGCAGTGCATGGCGGGTTGGTGCTTGTGTTTCCACGGCGTTATTCTCCTCCCATCAAACAATTCCATGATTCGGATCAATATATGAATTCGACTCACCTTTTGACAGGGCAGCATAAGAAAAATCATAATAAATGTGAAACCCATTCATATATTTTGCTGTTTTTATTTTTTGCACTGACCTGCACAAGGTACTGTTATGGATCTTACGTCATCAATTTTTGGCAACAGGCAACCCACTGCCGTTGTTAAAAAAGCCACTAAAGCCAAAGCAAGTTATCTGAAAAAATTTGGCGACGACCGTCATATATCCTACCCGCTGAGCAGCACCTTCAACCCGGTCATCGGCCCGGCACTGGGCGTACAGAATATCAACCTGAATAACACCGGTGAGCCCATTGATACCAAAAAGGGAATTATCATTGGCAATATTCGAATGGGTTATGGCCATTACCGAATATCAATGGCTATCGCCTCTGCAGCCAGACATCTTGGCTATACCCCATACTGGCTGGACCTGAATGCCTATCAGGAAACCACGGGCGGACAGGTGATCAGTCACCTTAACAAACTTTACTCGCTTGGATCCCGTCTTTCCCAAAAATACTCGCTGTTTAACTCGTTATACTGGGAAAAGCTTAACAGTGAAGGTTTCAAAAAACTCAGCTTCAACGCCAAAGATCAGAAAGTCAGTGAGCTAATGGCTACTGTTCTGGGCAATCTGCCTGACGATATGCCATTCGTGGGGACTCATACCTGGCCAGCTCAGGCTGCCATTCATGCCGGAATGAGCAATGTGATTAATGTGGTTCCGGATAACTGGCCCATGGCGCTGCATCTGTCAGAAGGTGCCCGGCATGTGGTACAAACACCCTCCAGTTACTTTGGCTACCGAATGTTAAAAGGCATGGATGGTGACAAGGTGTTAAAGCCAATGCCAGCGGACAGCATTTTTCATACCGGGCATTTTATTGACCATGAACTGCTGGTTGATCTGAAAGGCGATTGCCAGAAGCGGAAGGAGCGCCTGGATAATGGGAAGCCGGTCAGAATACTTCTGACCATTGGCGGTGCCGGCGCACAGTTTGAAATCTATCGATCCATTATCAGGCACCTCCTGCCACAGATTATCAACCGTAAGGTCAGCCTGCTGATCAATGTTGGTGATTATAAGAACGTCTGGGAACAGCTGGTCGCCGATATCCCTGAGCTGCACAAGGCGCATTTGTTGGATAATGACTGGGAGGGTGTTCAGGCTTTCGCCAATCCGGACTCCGATCAGTCAATCGAAGGGATTCACGCATTCTATAGCAGTGATGTTTTCTCCGCCGTTTATACCACCAACCTGCTGATGCGAATCACCGACTTTATGATAACCAAGCCCAGTGAGCTTGCTTTTTATCCGGTGCCAAAGCTGTTCATTCAAAGAGTGGGTGGGCATGAAGCCTATGGTGCTTTAAGATCTGCCGAAATCGGTGATGGTACCGTAGAGTTTGAACAAACCGATGCCGCCATTCAGATGATGCAATTAATGATAGACGACAAGAGTATTATCAAAACCATGTGTGACAATATTCTGAAAGCGCAGTCTGTGGGTGTTTATGATGGGGCTTACAAAACCGTTGAAATGGCTGTAGCTGGGAAAGGTTGAGGCAATTGTACTGACTGAGGAATTGTCCCGGAATAAGTTCCGCTTTGACTGGGACTTGTTAAGCTTGCTGGCTGCTAAAGCACTGGCGGCCTGTCTTTTTCGGGCAGCGGGTAGCGCTTACAGTAAATTTCATAATCAGGCTGCACTGCCAGCAGGAAACCATCGGCAGCCGTTGCATATCTGCCAGAGACCATTAAAATCTCTGGCTTTTAGCCATACTGCCCATCCCGATGTCCATCTTACTTCGTTGCCCGGTCTGTTATGAAACGCTGAGGTCAGAACCCAAAAGCGCTGTGTGCCAAAATAACCATCGGTTTGACCGGGCGCGCCAGGGCTATCTGAACCTGCTGCCCAGCAATAAGAAACGCAGTAAAAACCCCGGCGATGATCAGATGATGGTCGAAGCACGGACACGGTTTCTGAATCACGGTTACTATCAACCTGTCGTTGATGCCTTGATTGATAAACTCAAGTCGTTCGGTAATGAAGCACCGCAACGTATTCTTGATGCCGGTTGCGGTGAGGGCTATTACACATCGGGTATCAAAGAGCAGCTTGAAGACAGCTCAGTCTGTGGATTTGATATTGCCAAACCCGCCATCCTGGCCGCCAGCAAGCGAAACAAAGCGATAGAATGGCTGGTTGCCAGTGTCAGTGAACTGCCACTGATGGGCGAGCAGTTTGATGCTGTGATCAGCATATTCTCCCGCAGTGACTGGCCTGAGTTTTCCAGAGTTCTGAAACCTGGCGGGCATATTGTTCTATTGACCCCCGGCCAGAACCACCTGATGGCTCTTCGCTGCGCCATTTATGATGAGGTACGTCCTTATCCGGAAGATAAACGCCTGCAGGATCTGCCGGAAGATCTTGCCCTGCTGGAAAGCCAGACCATCCATCACCTGATGATGCTGGAAAACACTCAGGCCATTATGGACCTGCTGGCCATGACCCCTCACTACTGGCATGTCAATGCCGGACAAAAACAGCAACTTGAGCAACTGGGTCAGCTGGAATGTGAACTGGAAATGCGCCTGTCGGTGGTACAAAAGCACCACCCATCAGCATAGGTAAAAATACTGTCTTACATCAATTTTACCAAACGTGACTGGTGGTATAACTGAGACATGGCCATAGCCCGGGGGAGGTCACCATGATTCAGTTAAATCAGATTATCACCGGCAAAAGTGAAAAAGACCTGTTCACTGTTCTGGCCCTCAAAGCTGATATTATCCTGTTCTTTGTGGCTGGTAATGTTGTCGCGACGGTCGGTTATAATGCCGTCGTCTATGCCAGGCGGCTGGAGCAGTCTCATTGATTCTATCGCCGGTTCCCGTCAATCGGGAACCGGTCTATGTCCGCTTCTGGCAACATGGTGATTGCCATGCCCAATATATTGCCCGATTGAAGAAACCAATCATCAATTTCTAACCAATATCGAAGACAACTGAATCAGAAGTAATATGAAAAAAGAAACAGTAACCACCTGGTTTCTGGAAATGACCTCGCAGGATGAATGGCTCCATAAACCCGTCACCCATCCAGATTTTGTCATCCGGGAGTGTCAGGTAAAGCAGTTTCAATTCAACCGATTTCTCTAAATAACAAATTTCACCAGCCAGTGGCTCAACAACGTGATAATTACAATACCCGCAAGGTTCAACACCATACCACTGCGTACCATGTGTCGAATTGGCAACATGCCTGACCCATAGACTATGGCATTGGGCGGTGTCGCCACAGGCAACATAAAGGCACAACTGGCAGCAATAGCGGCAGGGATGGCAAGAATAGCCGGGGCCATTCCCTGTGACATGGCCAGGGCTCCCAAAGGAGGAAGGAAAGCGGCAGTGGTTGCTGTATTACTGGTGACTTCGGTCAGAAAAATAATAATGGTGACAACCAAAGCGATGGCCATCAAAGGAGGCATATCCCCAAGGATGTTTAATGATCCGGCAATCCACTCTGCCAGCCCTGTTGTTCGGATCATTGATGCCAGGCTCAGGCCACCACCAAACAATAACAACACATCCCAGGGAAGACGGTGCATCTCCTTCCAGCTCATCAGAAACTCAGGCTTGTTCCAGCGGACGGGCAGGATAAACAATAGAACGGTGGCCACCAGGGCAATCATGGTATCGGAAAGTGCCAGTGCTGGCATCATTGCCCCCAGCCAGGGCCGCAGAACCCAGGCAAGAGCCGTAAGAAGAAAGATCGCGGTGACTGCTTTTTCTGCACCGCTCATTGCACCGTTCTTTTTTTGCTGCGCCTTAATGGACTCTCTTACTCCATGGTTTTCTTCCCCGCCCAGACGGTAGCCAAAATAGCCCAGCCAGATGCCGGTAATTGCCAGCAAAATGATTGATGCAGGCAGGCCAATGAGCAGCCAGTGAACAAAACCAATCTGGATACCGTACTGCTCCTGAAGAAAAGCCACCAGTAATGCATTAGGCGGCGAACCGATCAGGGTGCCAAAACCACCGATTGAAGCCCCGTAAGCAATGGCCAGCAACAAAGCGACAGGAAAGCCATGACTCATCTTCCCCTGGTGACGAATCATGGCGATAACCGATAAACCGATGGGCATCATCATAATCGTGGTTGCCGTATTGGAAACCCACATACTGATCAGGGCTGTGGCAATGATAAAACCAAGCACCAGTCGCTTCTCCCCGGTGCCCGTAATCAACATGATTCTCAGGGCTATACGGCTGTGCAGATTCCAGCGCTCCATGGCAAGGCCAAGCACAAAACCGCCCATAAACAGGAAGATTACCGGATGTGCATAGGGAGCAGCCACTTTATCCATGGTGGCCAAACCCAGCATTGGCGACAACATCAGGGGGAGCAGTGCGGTAATCGCCGTCGGGAGAATTTCCACCGACCAGAACACGGCCATCATCATGGCCAGGCCCGCACAGCGCCAGGCCATCTCATTCATCCCGGCCGGGGGGTCAACCAGTAATGTGAATAGCTGCAATGCAACGCCAATCAGAAGTCCTGTGAGCCAGAAGAGCGGCTTCCCTTCCTGAGTACTTTCCTGCTGTGCAGACTCTGGAAGCAATTCCGGAGAACCTGATTTCATGATTCGCTCCATTGCATTTGATAAAATTTATAGTCAATTCAACCGTCAATCAGTTGATAGCACGCTTAGGCCCATCAAACAGCAAGGCTTATGATGAGCTGCGGTAATGATTCACCGTCATTAAGGGTAGACTCTGTTATAATCATTTACCTATTCTGTACCATGGCACACGCCAAGAGCCTGATTTGACTGCACCTATTCTTACCCCCACAGCGTCTACCCGCTTTACCAATCTCTCCCTGCCCGATGCCCTGCTGCAAAACCTCGATACTCTGGGATACCGGGAAATGACCCCCATTCAGCAGAACAGCCTGCCAGAAATTCTGGAAGGCCACGATGTCATTGCCAAAGCCAAAACCGGCAGTGGCAAAACGGCGGCCTTTGCCATTGGCCTGATTGTCAAATTGAAACAGCGGGATTTTGGCTGCCAGGCACTGGTTCTCTGCCCGACCCGGGAACTGGCAACCCAGGTTGCCCAGGAAATCCGGCGTCTGGCGCGCTATCAGCAAAATATCAAGGTTGTTACCCTTTGTGGTGGCCAGCCTATTGGTCCACAGATCGGTTCACTGGAGCATGGTGCCCATGTGGTTGTCGGAACCCCCGGGAGAATCCAGGATCACTTGCGGAAAAAGACCTTATTGATCGATCGGGTCAATACGCTGGTGCTTGATGAAGCCGATCGCATGCTGGATATGGGCTTTATTGATGCCATTGAAAACATCATCGGCCATTTACCAGAACAGCGACAGACTCTCCTCTTTTCAGCCACTTACCCAAGCGGTATCCGGGCATTAAGCGAACGTTTCCAGCATCAGCCGGTTACCGTTACCGTTGAGAGCACCCATAGCCATGAACATATTGAGCAGCGCTTCTATCACGCCGAAAACGCCGACAAACCCGCCATGCTGATCAAGCTGTTGCAACACTACCAGCCTGAGTCCAGCGTAATTTTCTGCAACACCCGGCAAATCTGCAAAGAGGTCGGCACTGAACTCTACGAAGCGGGCTACAAACCGGTAGTGCTGCATGGCGATATGGATCAGAAAGAGCGTGACCAGATGCTGGTACGATTCGCCAATCAGAGCGCCAACCTGTTGATTGCTACCGATGTCGCAGCCCGGGGATTGGATATAGAAAACCTTGCCGCAGTGATCAATTACGATCTGAGCCGGGACCCGGAAGTACATGTTCACCGGGTTGGCCGCACCGGGCGGGCGGGTAAAAAAGGTCTGGCACTGAGCCTGCATACCCGGCAGGAGCAGTACAAGCTGGATAATATCAGCGATGACCTCAAGGCCCCCCTGGTCTTTGGTGACCCGAAAACACTCTCCGGAAACCAACAGCCAGCCCCGGCCCCCATGGTTACCCTGGCCATTGATGGTGGCCGAAAGCATAAAGTCCGCCCTGGCGACATCCTCGGAGCGCTGACCGGAGATGCCGGGATTCCCGCAGACCAGGTCGGCAAGATCAATATTTTTGACTTTACCGCCTATGTGGCGGTCAAACGGGAAAATGCCCGATCTGCACTGAAAAAACTGGAAGCAGGAAAGATTAAGGGCAGAAAATTCAAGGTTCGGCGTTTGTAGTCTTCATTAGCCAATCGTCTCCCGGTGCATGGTTTCAATGAGTTTGACGTGTAAAGTCTCCGTTCACCCTGAGCGTCCTTCGACTCCGCTCAGGATGCACGAAAGAAGGGTGGTTGGTACGATCTATCAGAGTCCGGAGTTTCCGCCTTTAGGCCCTATGGTTCCTTCGACAGCCTCAGGACGACTGGAGTGCGGAGGCACGACAACCGTCAAACTCATTGAAATCATTCAATAGCCCCCTCCTCTGAAAGCCTGATTGGAACTAAATCAGGCTTCTCTTGTCCAAAAGAGGTAAGACACTGACTATTTAATCCAGCACAAGGAGGTAATTGAAATGACTACTCAGATTACACCACCACCCATTTCTGCACAGGGCTTCGGCACTGGTTCGGAGCCAACCCGGTTCGAGCCCCACCCTGAGTACAATCGACCCGCATTTAATGGACATGGTGCCAAATTACAACCACCACACCAGTCGTATTTTGCTCAGCCGAAACGCCAACCTGTACCACCACCTTCGGCTCAACCACCGCGCTTACCTGATAACGTAAAGAGTGTGAATCCTGACATTTCCGTCAATGGCTCCCCTGCCGCAACTCAACCTCCCAAGACTGAAGATCCCGGAAAAATGGCTGAAGCGTTGCAGGCGCTGGGCGATGAGGAACTGCTCAATCGGGGTAAAAACCAACTGGAACAAGCTGAAAAGGCCTATACCGCCTTTGGCGAAATGAACATTGCCCTTAAGGCTCGGGATACCCTTGAAATCTTTGCCGCTTGCGCCAATGGTCTCAAAGGCCCTGGTAGTGTAGGCTGGTATAAAAATTCGAAAGAGATGATTACTGCCTTAAAAAATATTGAGCTGCCCCCCGACGCGCCAAAAGACCTGACCGTTACCATCACCTTCCCACCACCCAACCATCAAGCCATCTCCCTGATTCCGGTAGGTGCTGGTCTCGAACAAAAAGCGCCTATAGAGATCTACCGTTGTTACGTCCACGCGCTTGGTGCCATGAAAAATCAGGCCCGGGAACTTAATGCAGACCAGGGGCTTGCACAAGCTGAAGCAAAGCTGAATGATCTGCTTGAAACGCTGAAGGCTATCCAGAAAGAAATTAATAAAAGAAAGGAGAAGGGCAAGCTTCCTGTCAGAGCGGCCGATGTTCAGTTTGAAGCCCGATATTATTCCCATGTGGACAAGGGGATCACAATCAGTCGACTGGCAAATGGCGAGGAATTCCCCTTCCATGATGCCGCCATCCAGGGCAAAGGCAAGGTTCCCACCCCAGCGCCACAACCCGAAGAAGCTCCAGCTCCAACGCCAGCCCCTGAAGAAGACTGAGCACATCATTCGATAATCTCCGTCCACCCTCGTTCCCCCGCTCTGCCCGGGAACGAGGCATGAAGGCAGCCCCATAAATAACTGTTATTTCATAGGCCATCATTTGCCAAACAGCGCCTTATGGTGTTTGCTCAGTGTTTTCATAGTACTGTCATGCTTCCTGCTGTTGCCTGATTCAGCCGATTCACTGGCCTTTTTCAACAGGGTCAGACGAATCGTTCTCTCTGAGGCACCATCTTCCAAACCAAGAAAAGCGAGCGCTTTTTTCTGCTGTGCAGTGGGTTTGGCCAGAAAACTTCCACTATCCTGAGCCTCGGTGGCAATGTATTTTCTGGCCGTTTTGGCAATATCTTTTGAAACTTTCAGATTACCTGCATTTTTTTGCAACCTGTCAAAGGCATTTTCAATAACACTGGCTTCGTTATAGGTACTCGAAACACCCAGCGTTTTCTTGTCCCTGGCCCTCTCCGCTTTTGGTATGGCGTCTGTTGATTTGGCATTCCTGGTGGCGTTTATCTGACCAGCAACGACAGACTTCACACCACTCACATCAACAGGCTTGTTTACTATGCCCGTTGCTGGCCTCGGGGCAGGTGAAGAGGAAGCAGGGGTGGTACTTGCCGGGGCCGAAGCAGCCCGCAGGCTCTCTTTCCGACGCCTGGCGATCTCGCCGATATTAGCCGTTGATTGACGGACGACCTCAGCCCTCTCCATCGGGGCAGACTCTTTGGCAACATCCGTGGCAAAGTCGGGCTCGGGACTGAGCGTCTGTGTTGTCCCCAGATCACCTTCATCGTCAGAGAAGTAATCAGAATCGCTTACCGAGTCCTGAGGTTCTGGGCTCTCAGCGGTAAATTCAGCTTCATCTGGAATACTGGCCTGAGCCACGTCACTATCATCTGATCGCTGCATCACGCTTTCTGACCGTTCAGAGTCATCAATATCAGTGACTTCATCAGGCTCACTGAAACCCTCATCGACCAGTGTTTCCTCGGTCAACTCCGCTTCGGCCTGGGGCGACTCAGTATCAACATCTATCTGGTCATCGCCAACCGTGGTGGTATCACTGTCGATGTCACTCTCATCTGATCGCTGCATCACGCTTTCTGACCGTTCAGAGTCATCAATATCAGTGACTTCATCAGGCTCAGTGAAACCTTCATCGACCAGTGTTTCCTCGGTCAACTCCGCTTCGGTCTGGGGCGACTCAGTATCAACATCTATTTGGTCATCGCCAACCGTGGTTGTATCACTGTCGATTGGCGCACTATCTCCAGACCTTTCACTTGCGCTGACATCTATCTGCTGATTGTCTTCTAATGCGGTGCTACCACCGGAGACTTCTGGCTGCGGATTTTCATCTGGTGAGATACCATCATCAAAGACCCCTGGCTCAGGATTTTCGTTTAATGCGGTACTTTCACCGGGGACCCCTGGCTCAGGATTTTCGTTTAATGCGGTACTTTCACCGGGGACCTCTGGCTCAGCAAACAACTTTTCGATGCCATCAAGCTCACTGTAATCTTCCTCCTGATTGTCGTCTAATGCGGTACTATCACCGGAGACCTCTGGCTCAGCAAACAACTCTTCGATGCCATCAAGCTCACTGTAATCCTCCTCAACTGATGTTTGCTCAGTCAATTTTGCTTTGGTCTCGATCGTTTGAGTATCATCCTCGTTCTCAATTGACTGAGTATTATCTTCATTCTCGATCGACTGAGTATCAGCTTCAGTCTCAATCGGCTGAGGATCAACTTCGTTCCTGATCGACCCGGTATCAACATCACTTTCAGCGACTCCACCATCAAGCCCACTGTCACCTTCCCCGGCTGATGTTGCCTCTGTCAATTCCTCTTCTGTCTTGAGCGACTCGGCATCACTTTGCTCGACTTCACCGGCGGATAAACCACTGTCTAATGCTGCATTGTTGGCGGAGTTCTCTGGCTCAGCAAACAACTTTTCGATGCCATCAAGCTCACTGTAATCCTCCTCGACTGATGTTTTCTCAGCCAATTTTGCTTTGGTCTCGATCGTTTGAGTATCATCCTCGTTCTCAATTGACTGAGTATTATCTTCATTCTCGATCGACTGAGTATCAGCTTCAGTCTCAATCGGCTGAGGATCAACTTCGTTGCTGATCGACCCAGTATCAACATCACTTTCAGCGACGCCACCAAGTTCACTGTCAACATCCCCGGCTGATGTTGCCTCTGTCCATTCCTCTTCTGTCTTCAACGACTCAACATCACTTTCAGCGACGCCACCAAGTTCACTGTCAACATCCCCGGCTGATGTTGCCTCTGTCCATTCCTCTTCTGTCTTGAGCGACTCGGTGTCACTTTGATCGACTTCACCGGTGGCTAAACCACTGTCTGATACTACTTGGTTGCCGGAGTCCACTGGCTCAGCAAACAACCCGGCAACGCCATCAAGCTCATTGTAATCCTCACCGGTACCGCCGGTTTGCTGAGTAGCATCGGGCTGTGCACTGGGGTCTGTTACAGAGTCTGTTTGCCCGGAAGAACCCTGCATGATGCCGGGCATCAGCGAAGTGTCCCCTATAACAGGATTATCAAACGTCACTGCTACTGCGATATCATCCAAGGGGGCTGTATCACCTCCGGTATCCGCAGAGTTGATGGCAATATCCTGATCAGCCGGGCTTGAATCTGTCAGCCCCTGCGCTGTTGTTTCAGGCCTTACAGAGTGGTCATCGTCCGGCCCCACCTCAGGCTCAGTTTGAGAGGGCTGGTCAGTTGTGGCTGTATGCACTGGCCCTGCCAGAGAACTTCCCATTGTCTGTTGTTGAGCCATCGGACCACCATCAATGTGCATGGCAGTGACAGAACCGTCCTCAACTCTGGCCCGCACATTGATGGTCAGCAGACATTGTCTGTTCTCAAGTCTGGCCAAGTCATTAATACCCGAGGACTCATCTCCGATTTGTTGATCGATATCAGAGACTTGCTGTTTCAGATTAGCAATTTCCCGGTCAGTGCTGGCCTGATCAAATGATGCGAATTTTTCCTTGTCATGCTTGTCAAGAATCTCTATGGCTTTCTCCATCAGCTCGCCCAGGTTGGTCTGATTTTCCAACTCTTCCCCCGGGGGGATCAGGCTCAACTTTTCGCCACTTTTAAGGGTAATTTTGACCTTCAGGGCGGGCGGGAAATTTGTCTTTTGAAGTGCCTCAAGAGCCCCCTCCGGGCTATCGTTCTGAGCCTTTTTCAATTCAGCTACTGACTTTTTCAAACCACTCAGAGAGGCCGTTACCGCCTTTTTTTCACTACTTTTCTTAAGCAGTCCGTCGGCCTGTTTGAGCAGCTGGCCTTGCGTTTCCTTCAGTTCTGCCTGGCCAGGTTTATCCAGCTGATCACCCTTAACAGAGGGCAGCGATTGATCAGTAGCCTGTTGGATATTCCTGTCACTGAGCGCTTTATCACCGATGGCATTCCCCGTATGGTCAAAACTGTCTACCCCCGATTGGCTCACTTGTGGTTGCACATCCTGCATGACTTCAGCCTGATGAGTCGCAAATTTGCCCACAGTCGTTTGAGACGATGGCAGTGGCACCGAAGCATGTTGGGCTGAGCTGGGGTCAATGGCACCAGAAGGGATGCTGCAAAGTGGGTATCTCAGGAAATTGTGCATGATTCATAACTGGTCAGAAGTATTGCCATTGCTATCGGCAGCAGTCAGGAATTAGCAAACCATCAGCCAAATGAGCGTAGTACTTATTCCAGCATACCCAGCCCAATGCCGGATCCTGGCTTAGGGTACCCAATAGTTCATCATATTCCTCCGGACACCCCAGCTGCTCGTAAAGCACATAGCTTGACGCAAGACCAAAGCAACAGCCTTTACTGAAATTATAAAGTCTTGCCTTATCCGAACCATCAAACCGGGTTGATAGTGACATCAGGCTCTTAAGCAAAAACGGATATCTGATCACACTGAACCCGATCAGTCGGCGGGAGTGGCTCTGTTTTCATAGGCCTTCCTGACACAACATGACCGATCGCAAAATGTCGCTTCATTCATCCGAGTGGTCACTGGTTGCTGGCCGCGATGGTTCCATCAGGATGCGATCACGAACTGACTTGTCCAGGCCTTGCAGCGCAGAGATAGAGGATGCCCAGAGTTTATTGGCAACCCCGCCCAGCACCCAGGCATAAAACACCTGGGCCGCCAATACCGAAGGGGTCTGTTTGACCATGATTTTCTGGAAAATATCTTTATGGGACAAACCCAGGGCCCGGGCGTTTGCGTGGGTTTTCAGAAAATTATTCAGCACCCCGACAACTCCGCCCAGACTTGTCTGGATAACCGTCATTTGTGCCAGGGATATCTCTCCGGCCTGATGACGGGCAATCAGATGGCGATCATTGCGGTCCAGACTAAACATCAGGAAAGTACTGAGAAAATTGCTGGCACTGCCACGCACAGGGTGTGCCAGCAACCCTTGCAGGAAGTGTTGAGGCCCTACCGCTGATGTATTCTGCCGGACCTGTCGGTAGACCTGCATGGAGGTCATGGGCTGACTGGCGCAGGTCATCATGGCCGACGAGGCCGCATCCACCAGCAGGTTTAACTTTTCCTGTGGCTGTTTTGTTGAAGGAATATCTGTTTCATTGATGTTCGCCAGCCTGCTGATGGCCTGTTCACTGGCCAAACGGGCGGTGTCAGCGATGAGATAACGAATGCCGGTGCGGCCCAGGGCAGGCAGCCACCCCCGTGACGAAAACATAAGGTGCAGCTCAGGCCGTTTTCCATCGTATTGTGACTGCATCAATGGCCTGGCCAGGGAGGTGGTTATTGGCGTATTCATCAAGGCAGGTAATAACATGCTGTTGCCTGCCAAGGCCGTCAGTGTGGTCAGCCGGTATCCCCAGGACAAGACCTGAACCTGCTTTTCTGCCGGTTGAACGTCTGCTTTTTTTGGGTGCTCCGCAGGGGCTGACGATGAAGAGGTCGCAGACGGTGAAACAGGCATATTTTGACCTCCGGACAGGATATTTACGTTATAGTTGGGTTTCCGGCTGATGTCATGAAATTAACCTACTATTCTGATTACTCATTTATTGTTTCACCGGAACAACAACGAAATAAAAAACCATGCTTGCATCTGCACAATACTTTCAACCTCCGGGCATAATGCCTTCATTATTGCCTGCACCTGATAACCAGGCTGACAATTCAACAATTAAACCGATAACAGCCGAAACACACACTCAATATGACTGGGCAAAAACACTCTCAAAGTCCATTTTCCAAAGATTTATTAAACATGCACAGGCCGCACGATTTATTTCCATGGACTTATTACAATGGGAGTCATTAAAAGAAATCAGTACAATTTTAACCATCTGGGATACTCTGAAAAAACACATTCCCTACAGCCCTGATGATAAATTGATCGTTTTAGATGTGGGTGCGGGTCCAAAACCAAAACTGGGGGCATGGATAGCTTTAAATACTGACTGGCCAGTGCTGTCCATTGACCCGGTATTACAAACACCAAAATCAGTACTGCCTGACAATCTGACGCTGATCGCCAAGCCTGTCGAAGAGGTTAATCTATCGGAAAAATATGATCTGTCAGAATATCATGTGGTTGTTTTAATGATGCATGCTCATGTTTCAACGGAGCAGGCATGCCTGCCAGTCAAGACTTGCAAACGGCTCTCATTGATTACCATTCCATGCTGCGGGTTTACTTCCAGACAGAACAGCATTCATAACGTCCCCTTTGATTTTGAATTTGAAGCCAGAGATATGTCACCCACCCGTGGCACTGTGCGGGTATGGCGTTTCAAATCCTTTCCTATCATTCCGACTCGACCATTGCAGAAAGATAAATGTATTGGCATTGAAGAGGTGAATGAAGTCCATCCGCTATACGCAGAAAAAAATGTTCAGCATATTAAAGTGGATACTGCCAATATATATTCTGAGTATGACGACACTATTGAACATATTGATCATTTTATCAATCACTGGCAAATGTCACTACGTTCTTCCCGACATCTAATGTCTGAAGATGTATTTAGCAACCCCTGGTTATTCAGGAAAAACAATATGATTAGCTGGTTATCCCGAGCCATTCATATTGAGGGGATTGCAAAAGAAATATTGCCTGATAAATACGCTGATAGAAAGACTCAGGAGAGTGTATCAGTCGTTATTGTCGAAGCAGGAAGAACCCCCCGTTTTGGCGCATGGCTGTCCGGCAAACTGAAGAAAAAAATGATATCTATCTGCAAGCCCTCTGATAGCAAGCAACTTTCACCTCACTGGAAGGTGGGTGTTAATCTTGAAACATGCAGCCTTGAAGATCTGGATATTGAGAAAAAAAACTATGTAGTTATCGTTGTCAGCGATGAGTTTACACCGGACGGGATTGCGCCTCTGTTTCATCAGGCAAATCGACTATCAATGATTTTTAATACCAGCTACCCATGCCATCGTCGTGGACAAATCAAACCAGATGAAAGCCGACTGATCTGGAATGTCATATCGCCACTCAGAAGGTTTCATATCTGGCACTCAGTGCCTTTATCAGGCAGAACCTGAAGCGCTCCCGGTATTGGAACTATTCCCTTTTCGAGTGGTCATATATTGCACAATAATTCAAACGGTTGCTGAGTATCGATATGATCCATTCAAAATTGGCCCCATTCCCTCCCCTTGTTCATTTTAAAGATGTACTGAAAGCGAACAGTGAAACAGAAAAAAAGGTTAGCGCCGCTCTGTCTGTCAACCACCCCGATATTGAGTACCAGCCTGCAAATCATCCAAAAAAAATCAGAGAATACAAGCACATTGAAAGCATTACCGCCCCCTTGCCAACCAACAATTCTGACAAGTTATTTGCTTGCATTGTGGAAAAAGTGAATGAATTGATTAACAAGGATGCTACTGAATTGATTCATTATCTGAACAATGCCGACACGGTCGAAAAAATCAAATCACTGAAGGCCGAAGAAACATCAAAGCTCACCTGGATACTGTTTAATGGCCTTAATCGCCCTGACCTCCAATCCGCTATAGCCAGTCAAACCGGCCAATATCTGGTTTCCCGCCCAACGTCAGACCAGTTTATGGTGGGCTTCACAGGCAGCCTTATTGAAGAAAGCGGGCTATTGAAGCAAGCAGAGCGTGCAGGCGAAAACGTCTGGCTGGATGTCTTTCGCGCTCAGAATGCATCACATCTGCCAGAAAGCTCTACCAGACAATTATCGTTTCCTGTGGCCAGTGAAAATGAGGAGTACTTTGGGCTTGTTGATGGCAAAGCAACAAAAAATATTGCCGAATCCTGTCCAATCTGCCGGATTCCACAGACAGATCCCGGTGAGCACAATAAAATTTTCCACCCGAATAATCTGATGGCATTTGGGCCCGATCACCAACTCACCACACTGATTTATACACAAGATTTTTTAGCGTTCATGGCTGGCGACCAGTTAACTGCCGGGGAAAAAGAACGCCTGTTTCCACCGGCCCTGTGTCGCCTGTTTAATGAAAATGGCATCAATTACTCTGCCTTCAGTGAGAGCGCCCTGATTTTACCGGAAGCATTTCTCAGTCCTGCGCTATGCCAGGATATCGATAATTTACGAAACTTTGTCGTCCTATATATTGCTGAACACATATTCAATGGTGTTGACACTCCTGAGAAACTTACAGCGCTTACCAGGTGTTGCCGTTCGATGATAGAGTTCAGTACGCAAATACCGGTACTTGCCAGGGTCGGTGCTGAGATAGAAGCATTGCTTCAAGCGCAAAATATCCCAAAACCCAATGGTACCGTTGCGGATCGTTACTATGTCCAGAAATTTCCTGCTGCTATTCGATGGGAATCTATCCGGAGCAATGAACTCGACACTCCCAAACGTCTGCTCGCCCTGAATATGTTGCAACATCTCAATACCTACTCTTTCCTTGCTGGCAATAATGGCACGAACCATGAACAGCGCTTTTTCCAACGGGAACAAATGCAGGGCATCGTTCGCAAAGCCATGAACAAAGTCTGTGCAGACAGCGGCAGTGATTTACGCCCGGGCTCAGCGCCCATTTTTATTGGGTTTATTCCGCCGGTCATTGCCAACGCTATTGCCAGACAGCACGGTTTTCTTGACAGCAACTGGGCCGGTAATTTTTTACACGGCAAATATTCTCACCCATTGGCCCTCACCTGCCTGGCCAATCTCGCTAACCTGGATCAGACCCTGTTGAAAACCATCGTAGATAAGCATTTCTGGTCCATCATTCTCGATCAAAACCCATACAATCTCATTGATATAGAACTTGCATTCGCGGACTTACCATTTTTACGCGTTAACCACAGGGCAGCAGTCGCTAACTTTGCGACTTCACCTTTTAAGCATCAACAATTACTCACCACCGGACAGCTCTCGGTCAACCTGAAAGACATAGCCAAAGTGATTTCAATTCACCCTGTCGAAGCACAGGGTGATTTACTGCAAACACTTACCCGACGTATGGGGATGGAGGACACGTTAACATTGGATAAGCTGCAACAGATAACCGAAAATATCCGGGTTCTTGAACTGGTGTTGTCAACCAAACACCTGAATTCAATGGAGGCGATGTACAAGGTAGATACAGATTCCAAAGATTTACCAGGGCACTGGAGGATTGAAAGTCCTGAAGGATTCCAAATTGGCAATACAACGTCCTCTGGTACTCAATTTGCAAGAATAAAAGCAAAAAAATATTTCCATAAAGATGGCTATCAGATTAAAGGAATCATCATAACTGATAAGAACAACATGTGTGATGAGAACCTGACATTGTTGGATATAACGAATGAGGAGAAGATTGAAAAATGTCACGCCTTTATCGTCTTTCCACCGGACTGCAAATACCAACAAAGTGAATTGGATAAAATGTAACTACATTTGCGGTGGTTTAAAGCACCAACACACCAACGCCAATAAATATCACCACCAGCCAGAAAACAGAAATCTTCAATGCACGCAGCAGGAAACAGCCAATCAGAACCAGAGCCATCGCCATCGCCGAATGCACCGCAGAGGTAAATACCGGCGAGTAAAGTGCAGACAGCAGCAGCCCGACAACAGCAGCGTTAATACCGGCAATCGCCCCGGCAATCCGGGCCCGTGCAGCCAGAGCCTGCCAGGCAGGAAGGACACCAATCACCAGCAGAAAACCGGGCAGGAAAATAGCCAGCGTCGCGGCAATGGCTCCCAGAACCGGAGTCGACCCTGAAGCAAAATATCCGAGATACGTAGCCAGGGTAAACATCGGGCCAGGTACCGCCTGGGCTGCGGCATAGCCAGTCAGGAAGGTATCGGTGCTGATCATGCCTTCCGTTGTGCTCTGCAGCAATGGCAGAACCACATGGCCACCGCCAAACACCATACTGCCCGCCTGATAGAAGTCACTGATCACGGCTGCCAGGGGGGAATAATCAGCCAGCAAAGGCAGGCCTAACAGTAAAATGGCAAACAGAATAAGTGGCCAGAAAACAAAGCGGCACCTGATCTGGTTGTCGTCCTTGCCCGGCAACCAGCGATAACCAATCAGGGCAGCTGCAACCAGAATAGCCATCTGAACCAGAATACCAGGAAACACCAGCAACAGGGCGGCACTGAAAATACACAGACTAATAGTCAACTGACTTTTACAGAAAGACCGGAACATCTGCACCGTGGCATCCGCCACCACAACAACGGCCAGCAGTTTCAAACCGGCAATCATCCCCTGGTACCAGTCAGCAGACAGAAACAGCTGACTGCTCATGGCTACCGCCAGCAGAATCGCAAAAGACGGTAAGGTAAAACCGGCAAACGCTGCAATGCCGCCGGGCAATCCTGCCTTCCGGTAGCCCAAGGCAAAGCCGATCTGGCTGGAACCGGGGCCCGGCAGGAACTGACTGAGAGCAATCAGTTGAGCATATTCAACATCGGTTAACCACTGGCGTTTTTCAACGAAGGTATTACGAAAATATCCGATATGGGCAGCCGGGCCGCCAAAGCTGGTCCAGCCCAGCAGGAAAAACCGCCAGAAAATAGTGAATAACTTAGCCACAGGCAACTTACCAAAATATTAATAATGTTATTAGCCAATGATAAACAGCTGTTGTTTATTATGTATATTGATTCTTTTTTCTGATCAAAAGCAATACCACCAATATTCAGGTCAGACTGGTCGGGCATTTCTTTTTTGAGCACAACAAACCCGCCACCTTTAAATACCCTGTTTACAGTTTTCTGGTCATGCTTAAAGACTTTCTGCCCGGGCGCTTTCGCAAAGGTTAACCAGGATATTGAATTTTCGGGCAAATAATGTGTCTGATCCAACACTCTTGTCAGCTTAAAGTGACCAATTATGCAGCCCAATACCTTATCATCTCAAGGGATGGCCAGTTTTGTGGAAGGACAGTCATCCAACACCGCTAAACCAGAGGATAGCCAGCCCCGGGGTGTGGCCTACGCCCGTAACGTCGTTGCTGCTCACAGTCGTTTACCCGGACTCGCCCCGGGGCATGGCAGCGAACATAGCGTTCCCGGGGAGCGACCCGCAGATGATGCAGATACACCGCCAGACACCGACTTAATCGCCCGGGTAATAACAGAAACAAAAGTTTTGTCAGCCCGGAATGAGCCGTTACCCCATAGCGGTATTAAGGTTATCACCGCTGGCAGTTATCGACCCGACGCGCTCAGTAAACCAATTGGCAAGACTGTGGCCTGTGACGATTCTAACCTCCCTTGCGGGCACACCTACCAGCCATATGTCTGGCTATCCCCTTTTGCCCATCGTCTGCTGACTCCCACTATTGGGCAGTATGCATTTATTCAGCGTTGGGTCATTGATCAGCTGCGGATGTCAGAGGCTGAGGCCCGGCAAGACTTTCTGGCGCGGTTTGAACACCGTCTGGTTGATTATGGTTTTACCGGCCCTGACGGGGCAGAAAAAAATTACGGCGTATTTGCCAGAGCGAAAGTACCAGAAGGGGAGTTGCTCGGGATCTATTCGGGTATCGGGTATGTACTCAACAAACCATCGTGGACTAAAAAAAATCACAATTGGAAACTTGAATATTTGCATCAGAAGTTTACTGACGATATGCCAGATTTCATGAGTTACTACCGAACCATGATGGCCGGTCTCAGGGGTAAAGAGCAAACGCAGCGCACGCTTTCAAAATACACTCAGGAAGGGGCGGTTAACGACCCCTTTAGTCTGGTCGCCATTTTGCCGGACAACGAGCGTTATACGCCTTTTCACTTTGTGAATTCCGCCAACAGGACCGAAGATGTCAATACGTCTGTGGAGTTTATCGCTATCACAACCGATTTTGGCAATTTTACGATCCCCGTCTCTATTGCCGTCAAGGGCATTGCTGCCGGACAGGAGTTATTGATGGATTACTACGTCGATCCTGATGCCCACAAACAATCGTGCCTGGCGGGGACCGCAGCTGAGGAAAAAGCACGTTATAACAAGATTTTGCAAAGTCGTCTTGCCATAGTCAGAAAACTCAGTGATGATGTGCCCGGCAAAACGCCAATATCACCGTTTGTTGCCGCACCGGCTTATTATGTGTCGGAAGAAATCCGAAAACACAATCAGCGGTCAAGTCACAAAAGAACATTACTCCCGCGACATTGACGTATTTCGCGGTTGAGGTCGTGTGGGTGTGCTGACCTTGTTTTTTCGATACTCCCTGGACGAGACTTTTCCGGCAGGTGCAGCACCCGCAACCACCTGTCGCTCACTTACGTCAGGCGTTGTATTTCAAGCGGTAACTATCAGCAACCATTCCCCTATCCGCCCCCCCTGGCCACATCACTGCCTCGTACTCCGAACACCGAATTCGGTAATCACCTCGTTGACGATAAGAATCATTTTCAGTTCAATGGTCGGTTATAAATTAGCACAATAGAACCATTTTAAATTCATCGCGCTTTCTTCCTCGGCATGCCAATATCTTCCTGAACAAGCAGTCGCAGCAGGCAACACAGAAAGCGATATGAAAAGTGTTAAACGCCCAGCACCCAAAAGGCCGTTCATTGAAACTACTCTGGAAACTCCGGTTTATTCTGAAGGACTACTGGCAGCAATACCTGCTGGCCTTTATCTGTCTGCAGATTGTCTCTGTCCTGAACCTGTTGCCACCCTGGCTGATTGGCCATGTGATTGACAGTATCAAAGACAACAGCCTTACCAACCGGGAACTGGCCGGTTATGTTGCCGGGATACTGATTACGGGTATCGTCGTCTATGGCTTCCGATATATCTGGCGAGCCAAGCTGTACGGTGCTTCCATTGAGCTGATTCGTCAGCAGCGCAGCCGGTTGTTTGCCCATTTCACCCGGCTCTCTCCGGAGTTTTACCAGCACCATACCACCGGTGACCTGATGGCCCATGCCACCAATGACCTCAATGCGGTTGAGGAGAGCGTTGGGGTCGGGATCATGACCCTGGTGGACTCCCTGATCGCCGGCTTTACCGTTCTGTTCGCCATGATATTCCTCGTCAGTGGTCAACTGACCCTGCTGGCGATGCTGCCTTTCCCGGTACTGGTCTGGGCGACCAAGCGCTACGGTGTGGCCTTGTACTCACGCTTTGGTCGCTCTCAGGCTGCTTTTTCCAATCTGAACGAAGAGACCCGTGAATCCATCACCGGTATTCGTGCGGTCAAAGCACACCAGTTGACTGAACGACAAACCCGGCGTTTTGAACAGCTGTCCATGGAGGCGGTGGCAGCGAACAGCCGCGTTGCCAGGGTCGATGCCCTGTTTGGCCCGAGTATCAGCCTGTTTTTCGGGCTCTCTTTTGTACTGGCCCTGGTGGGTGGTGCCTGGCTGATCAGCCATGGACAGATGACGGTGGGCCTGTTAACCAGTTTCACCCTTTACCTTAGCCAGATGCTCGGCCCCATGCTGCAATTTGGCTGGCAGTTCAATGTCTTCCAGCGCGGCAGTGCCTCCTGGGGGCGTCTGGAAAAACTGCTGTCCCGCCAGCCCAAAGTGAGTAATGCACCGGATGCACGACAGGCTCCGGACGACACACGTCTTTCGATAAACATCCGGTCATTTGGTTATGACTCCGTTGCGGACCAGAAGCCGGTACTGCAGGGTATCTCTGCCGAGATACCCGCAGGCGCATTTATCGGGATTACCGGTCGTACCGGCAGCGGTAAAAGTACTCTGCTCCGGCTGATCCTGCGTGAATTTGATTTGCCTGAGGGCTCCTCCATCCAACTGGGCAATATTCCGCTGCCACAGCTGAGTGTGGCATCCCTGCGGAAAAAACTGGCCTGGGTCCCCCAGGAGCCCATGCTGTTCTCCGGCACCATCACCGACAACATTCGCTTCTCCACACCGGATGCCAGCCAGCAGGCCGTCGAACAGGCCGCCAGACTGGCAGCTATCGATGACGAAATCATGGGCTTTAAGGATGGCTACAACACCCTGCTGGGTGAGAACGGCATCAACCTGTCCGGAGGCCAGAAACAACGTCTGGCACTGGCCAGGGCCCTGCTGGCTGACAGTGAAATATTGCTGCTGGACGATGCCTTCAGTGCCCTGGATATGAAAACCGAAGCCCGTATTCTGAAAAACCTGATGGCCATGAAAGGTAAGAAAACCATCATTCTGGTCACGCAGCGGCTACCCGAGCTGATTAAGGCGGACCATATTCTGGTACTCGATCGTGGTCGTATTATCGAGCAGGGCAACCATGAACAGCTGCTCTCTAACGGTAAAGAAGCCACCGACTCGCCTGAACAGAATACGACCGAACACTGGTATGCAAAAATCTTCCGACAGCAGGCAAGAGCCCTGCTGCACCCCCTGGAAGTGAAGCCCGATGCCGTGAACAAACGGTCCGATGTTGCCTGAGGAATAATGCAGTGATCGCCAACGACGAGAAAAAAACATCAGGCTACCGGGGGCTGGCCAGGCTGGTTCGCTATGCCAAACCCTATCAATGGCCGTTTCTGGGTGCCTTTCTGATCCTGCTGCTGGCCACCAGCCTGGAAATGCTGGCACCGTGGCTGATGAAGATCATTCTGGATGAACATATCACCCCCGGAGTGAATGATGCCCTTCATGAATATATGGGCCTTGCCATCATGGGTGCAGCCCTGTTTGGTACTTATCTGGGTTCGGCCATTCTACAATACATACAAAATGTGATGTTTCAGGAAAATGCCCTGAAGGTGGTGCACGACATTCGACGGATGCTATTCGCCCATGTGCTGAAGCTGCCCATGTACTATTTTGACAGCGAACCAACCGGCCGTCTGGTGTCCCGTATTACCAATGACTCGGAAGTGCTGCGCCAGATGTTTGTGGGCGTGATTCCGGCGATTCTGCAGGCCTTTTTCCGGGTGGTGGGTATCTTTATTGCCATGGCTCTGCTGGATATCCGACTGATGTTGATGACGGCGCTGCTGATTCCGGTCATGCTGCTGGCGATTCACCTCTACCAGAAAATCAGCCACCCCGTCATTCACGGAGTTCGCAGCCAGCTGGCCAACATCAATACCCGTGTCAACGAATCCCTCAATGGCATGCGTATTATCCAGGCCATGGGACAGGAAGCGCACCTGCAACAGCAGTTTGACCGGGACAATGAACAGTGGAGCCAGCTCAAACAAAAGAACATCAATATCGACAGCCTGCTGCTGATGCCTTTCACGCACCTGCTCAATGGTATTGCCCTGGCCGTTGTGGTGGGCTGGTTTGGCTACCGGTCCGGGTTTTCTCTGGTCGAAGTGGGTACGCTCTACGCCTTTATCAATTACCTTGGGCGATTCTTTGAACCTTTCCGGCAGATCACCATGCAGATGAGCAGCCTGCAGCAATCTCTGGTGGCCTCGGAAAGACTGTTCCAGGTATTGAACGAAAAGACAGAAGACACTCACTATGGTCAGGGCAATGGTCAGAGCCCGGAGATTCATAGCGGTAAGCTGGCATTCAATAACGTAACACTGTCTTATGACTCGAAAAACCTGGCGCTGGATAATGTCAGCTTCACCGTCGAGCAGGGGCAGTTTGTTGCCATTGTGGGTCACAGTGGCAGTGGTAAAAGCTCGGTGATCAACCTGTTGATGCGCTTCTATCAACACCAGGAAGGCCAGATTCTGATCGATAACCAGCCTTTGTCCACCCTGCCGGAAGACACATTGCGCCAGGGGTTGGGTCTGGTATTCCAGGAGCCTTATATTTTCAGTGGCACGATGGCCGAAAATATCAGCCTGAACCATCGCCAGATCACCGATGAACACATTCAGGCAGCGGCCAGAAAAGTGCATGCGGACCCGTTTATCCGGGGGCTGGAAGAAGGCTATGAACATAAGCCCGGACCCGGAGGCAAAGCACTGTCCACCGGTGAAAGGCAGCTATTGTCATTTGCCAGGACCATTGCCCAGAATCCGAAAATTCTGCTGCTGGATGAAGCCACCGCCAATATCGATGGTGAGACAGAGCACCATATTAAAGAGGCGCTGATTACTCTGCGGGAAAACCGGACCACCATTGCCGTGGCTCACCGTCTGTCAACCATTCAGGATGCCGACCAGATTCTGGTGATGGATAAAGGCAAAATTGTTCAGCGTGGCACCCATGAACAGCTGCTGCAACAGGAAGGACACTATCGCGATCTTTACCTGGCACAGCAAACTGAAGAGCAGCTGGGCAGCACTGCGCAGTCAGGCCTGATGGTGACCGCAGCCAGCGCCTGATAACCCGGCCATAAACTAATAATGAATAATTGGGCTGCGGGGCTTACCCCCCCCCTGTTGGCAGAGGATGTCATCGGCAGTTTTTCTATTTCTGTACGAAAGTTTGAACTTTTCCGGTTTTTTGTAACCTAAGTACTAAAACACTATGAGGAATAGACTGACCTATGCATATTTCAGCAGCCCAACCCGCAATGTGCGAGTTGTTAGAAGATATGATCTCGGAGGTAAGAGAATATGAAAACGAATGCCCCATCTGCTACGAGCAACTCGATGGGCGTCAAGTATCTCCCGTCATCGTGACTGAATGTCAGCATCGCTATCATGTGAACTGTTTCGCTGAACACATGCGTGAAACACCTATAACCTCTCGCTCGGCGTGTCCGATTTGTCGGCAATTTCCGTTACCGGCGGTACGAGAATCGGGTGCCTTGCTTCATGAAGACTCCCCCTATTGCGAAGATCTGCCATTGCAAGCCTGCAGAACTGGAGACGTGGAAACGTTACAAAAATTGTTGACGCAGGATAAAACCATTGCCCGGAAGACGTTCAGATCTGCAGTTACAGGGAAAAATGTTTATTTACTGTACGTGACTGCCTTCAAGGGGCATCTCGCCTGCGTTCAAACCCTGATTGCTGCTGGGGCAGATGTCAACGCCGCCCTGGCTGATGGGTCTACCCCTATGTACATTGCTGCCCGGAAAAACTATAGCGACATCCTGCAAACCCTGCTCAATGCAGGGGCGGATCCCAACGCCGCCCCTTCTGAGGATGGTATCACCCCTTTGCACATCGCTGTCTACAAGAACAACATAGACTGCTTGCCAACCCTGCTCAATGGCGGGGCTAATATCAACGCTGTCACGGCTTCAAGATCCATGCTTCCAAGAGCCACCCCTTTGCACATCGCTGTCTGGCGAAATAGCATAGCCTGCCTGGAACCCCTGCTCAATGGCGGGGCCAGTATCAAGGCTACCACGACTTCAGGAGCCACCCCATTGAAACTCGCAGTCCTCCTGAACAATGAGACCTGCCGACAAGCCCTGATCACTGCCGAGGAGAATCTAAAAGCCCACTCAAAAAAAAGATGGAGATTATTTAGCTTTAATAAAAAACCACGATAATCAGAATTATCCGGTTTTAACTGCATCGTCAACGCCACTGCTTACCGGAGTATGTCTTACGCAACTCTTCTGTAGGGATTAACCAATTTGTCACAAACCTGTTTTTTGTCAGTGGCAGAGCCCGCCTTCTGGTAATCCCTTGCGTAACAACACGACAGAAGTTTAACAGCTACTTTTTTGCGGACAAAAAAAAGCCCATCATCAAGATGGGCTTTTCTGATATGGCGCGCTCGGGAGGATTCGAACCTCCGACCGCCTGGTTCGTAGCCAGGTACTCTATCCAGCTGAGCTACGAGCGCGCTGCGTCAACGAGGGCGAATCATACTTAAATTCCTGCCGGAGTCAACAATAATCGTTCAACTCACTGGCAGAAAGGCTGACCTCGGCAAACCAGCGTATATTCAGAGAAACACTCAACTGCCCTGGGCAGACTGTCAAGGCTGTTTGTCACCATAGATGAAATCATGCAACTCTCTAAACTGATGGCGAAGATCGCTCAACATAGTTTTGGAATGATCTTCAGCACATGAATGCCCATCTCGTTTTATTTCATCGTAGGCAAATCCAGTGGTTACCAGGCCGTAAATTCCAAAATTAATACCCTCAGCAATCAGCATGGTTGGGTTTACAAGCACCGGCAAAGAGGCCACGACCCCAGCCGCACCAACGATTTGACCAGGAAGCCAGCCAAGATTAGCACCCCGGTGGAAATCTTTGATGACGTATTCCTTCAGGGGCTTTGTTGACTTCTCGCACAGACCCAGCTTTGCTCCTGCCGCTCTGGCCAGCTTGACAGAACCACCTCTTATGGCACCGACAGCAGCACCACCGACACCACATATGACCTCAGTACTTATGCTTAAGGACTCAAATAAAACGTAGGGAACAGCTATAAACAACTTGCATACAACTCGACCAAAGCACTTTGCAGCTCTTACCGATGCCTCTCCAGTTGAAGGGATGGGTGTTGTTGTTGCATTAGGAACGACAGGAACGGTGACAGAATCCATTTTATGTTACCTCCATTAGTATTCTTATTGGTTAATCCCTGCTGCAGGAATTAGCTGCATTAACAGGGAATAAACCGGGCTCATTAAACGACTATTTTTTTAGTGAATTATATCGTTAGGGTTGAAAGTACTGCCTTCATCCAGTTCACCATAAAGGAAATCATGAAAATTTCTGACCTGTTGACGGGTACCTTTCAATAAATTTTTGGAAAATTCTTCCGTATCCGAGTGTCCAGTGGCTTTGATTTCCTTGTAGGCAATGACACCTTCTGCAATGGCGTATGTGCCAAAAACAGCGCCACAAACACCAAGTGTGATGGGGTGCGCAAGCAGCAGTAAATTGGACGCCACCACAGCTGCTCCAATGATTTGACCGGGAAGCCAGCCAATATTAGCACCCCGATGGAAGTCTTTGATGATGTATTCCTTCAGAGGCTTTGTTGACCTCTCGCACAGGCCAAGCTTTGCTCCTGCCGCTCTGGCCAGCTTGACAGTGCCACCTCTTACGGCACCGACAACAGCGCCACCGGCACCAAATATGTGTTCAGTGCCTATGCTAAAGGCGTGAAACAAAACATAAGGAACGACGATGGCCATCTTGCATACAATTCGACCAAAGCATTTTACAGCTCTGAACGTTGCCTCACGAGTGGAAGGGATAGGCTTTATTGTTTGATCAAGACTGACAGGAAAACTTGCAGCATCCATAATACGCTACCTCCATGAGCTTTATTAGGAATTGGATTACCAGTTAACAATTTGCCTTGCCATAAATCACTAACAGGCCAGTCAGATACGATAACAGACAACAATGACGGTCCAGTGAGCTAAACTGCGTCATCATCGGCAATTCTTTATCCACATCAATGTTGTTTTCCTGCTCCGAATAGCATCAATCTTCGGTTTAATTCTCCGCAGGCTCTACTATCCTGAACCTTCCTGTTATCAGGTTAGCCGGAAGGTCTGTCTATGTATTGCGTCGTCAAACACCTCAAAACCAGCGATGTCCATCAGGATGTACAAAGTCCCGTTGAATTTTCGGCCAGTGGCTTTGGCCGGTTTATTGGCACATTGTCGGGTGATTCACTGGCTAACCTGTTAAGTTATCTATCGATTCAAGATCTGGCTAACCTGGAGTTGTCGTCCCGCAGGGTACGTACCATTTTGCATGATAAATGTGGCCTGTCGGTAAGCCAGCTCCACAAGTACTACCAGTACTTTTTATCCCTGCCAAAGGCAGAGCAGCATTTTTATCAGGCGATGGCCACCGGTAATCAGCAACTGCTGCACCACCTCAGGACGGTACCCACCGTTTTCAGTCCCTGTCACCCTGTCCAGTGCAGACCAGAAGCGCTTTGTGCCTATTACACCAACCATTTCTGTCAACAGGTGATTCATGCACCATCAGTCACTCTGAAAGCTTCCGGGCGTATGGAGTTCCTGCCGATTGTGTCGGCTTTTTTCCTGAACACCAACCACAACTGCCTGATCAATGAAGACAGCCGGGCCAGAGCCATGCATATCTGGGCTCCGGACAACAGTGGTAGCTGGCATCGGGAGTGTTCGATGGATTACACGACGGGAATAAACATGCACAACCAGCCCGGGGGCAATATTCTGTTTCTCCCCTCTCGCCGGTCGTCCGGTGAGCCATCCGTGCCTGACCGCGGTGGTAGTGCTCACGAATTCTTGTTGTCAGTTGTCAGGCGCAGTGATTCCGGTAACTGGTCCGAGGTTCAGCAAATGACAGGAGCCGATATTTATCACAGCCTGGGTCACCGTCGTATAAATGAAATGATCGTATCCGACGATGGCAAGTCGCTGGTGTGCATTGACCGTAAATCGGGAGGGGCCATCCTGTGTTGCGGGACCGATGGCAACTGGCGGCATAATAATGCTTTAAGCTGGGGTGATAATCATGAAATTCGTTTTAGTCCTGATAGCCAATATCTTGCCCTGTTCGACGGAGCTGAGGTTTCTTTCATAACCCGGGGTGACGATGGGTTATGGTCATGTAGCAGCAAAATTGACTTTGGCCTGAGCTGTGATGCTGCTGCAGCCAGTCGGGCAGCGTTGGACAATGACCGACTGTTTGACAATATGGAGTTTGATATGGCATTCAGCCCGGATAGTCGCCATTTTGCCGCATGGTCTGATGACCTCGGGATATACGATGAGACGATTCCGGGTGCAGAAAAAGAGTTTTATGTCAAAGTTGCCGGGCTTGATCATAACCAACGCTGGTCACACAAGTTGACCATTACCAAAACACACAGTGACACACACCACTGCTTTTTGCTCAGCGTTGATTTTAGCCCTGATGGCAGACTGCTGGTTGTTGCCACTATCAATGGCTTCGACATCTGGAGCCTGGACGACGACAGCTGTTCGCCGGTTATGGAGGATCAGGCTTATATTGACGGAGCAGGGCAAGTGCTGCGGGACCTGCCAGACATTAAGTTTTCCATGAACTCACGGCTGCTGTGTTTTATGATGGCAGCGTCGTCGCTGAGTGTAGACGACAATGAACTGAGAGCCAGTATCTGGTACCGTGGTGAGTCAGGACAGTGGGAGTGGGAACACGCACTGAATTCCAGCACCCTCCTGAAGGCCAGCCCCCGGGGCAATGCGCTGGTGTGCAGAAGTGAGTCAGAGAGTACGGATATATATCAGTACAAAGATAGCGGCCAATGGTGCAAGCAACCTGTTAAACTGTCTATTCAGGAGGCGCGCTTTAACCGGCAAGGCTGCCTGCTTGCCGCACGAACCGACGATGGCAGCCTGTTGCTTCTTGGGTTGTGCAGCGACGGAACCTGGCAGGAAAAAAACCGATGGCAGCCAGAAGGACAGATCAGAGATTTTGAGTTCAGCTCCTGCAGCCGCTCTTTACAAACCAGGGTATATCACAACGGGAAAGAGGTCCTCACTTTCTGGCAGATCACGCCTGATTTGGGGGCTGCCCGATGAATGTCCGGTGCTATCGTTTTTACTTTTGACTCCGGAGACGCTCGTTTGTGTTATTTTTTTGTTTGCAGAGGTTTCCCAACGTATTGTTTACCGGATATCACCGTGAATATCCCACCAAGTATAACAATTGAGGATAGAACCAATCGCATGGATACAGCCTCATCAATGAGTAATGTGCCGCCTGCTGCTGCCATTACAGGCACCAGAAGTTGCACAACAGCAGCTTGTACTGCAGAAAGTCTGCCTAATGCTATGTACCACAGGGTATAACCAATGCCTGAGGTCAGAGCGCCTGCCAAAACTGCAAGAATAATTCCTTTCAGGGAAAGGTGTGAGGATTCAATAGTAAGAACTGTCAGGGCGATAAGGAAAGGCAACGTTCTAATAAAGTTACACATTGTATCACTCAACGGATTGGTGGATTCTTTACCCGCTAACGTATACATCCCCCATGCAATGCCAGAGACTGCCATCAGAATAAAACCATTCAGGGAAGGTGTGGATAAGGTTGGTGCCACCAAATACATGAAGCCAGAAAAAGCGGTAGTAATACCAATCCATTCAATGAAGCGAACTTTTACGCCTGAAATAAAATTGGCCAGAATCATGGTGATTTGCACCGAGGTAAACAGGATTAGTGCCCCAATTCCGGTATCTAAAATAATGTATGCATAGGAGAAGGTAACGGCATAAATAAACAACATAACGGAAGCATACCAGCTGCCTTTTGCAATTTTTTTGTCACCAGGGTTTAGTAATTTATAGAGTACAACCAGAGAAATGATACCAGACAAGAGACGAATAGAAGTAAAGCTTGCAGCATCTATTTCTTGTTCACCCAAAGCCATTCTGCAAAGAATGGAATTTCCAGCAAAAGCCAGGAGGGATATTGTAGTGAGTATAACTGCTTTCATTATTGAATTAAATATTTAATGAGTTGGGTAAAAACATAACACCTGGGTTACGGGACACCGAAGGCATCCCGGACACAACGTCAAATACCAGGTGTTATGCAATTTTCCTCATGGCTTGCAGACCAGGAGACTGTCGGACTTAAGGCTATTGAAACAGTTTTTCGGATTTTTACTGCCCGACTGTACCAGACGTTGGCATGGTTGAATAGACTCTGTTGGTACAACTATACGCGGTGAACAAGGTGAGAAATGACTGAGATAATCCGATAAAAAATGCAATAGAAAAATAAACTTTTCACGACTACCTCACCAATCAAGTTAAACAGGCTTATGAATATATTGTGAAGTATGGTAGAGGACAGGATTTAAAACTCTCTCTCTATCCTCAATAAAATCTCCTTCGTCATTAAGGAACATATCTGATTCATATAAATCATGCCATATATTATTCCCACGCGGACATCCATCATACAATGATTGAAAATGAGTAGCTTCATCCATTGTAAGACCCTGAGCTGTTGCCACCATGACGGGAAGCAGACGATTGAATCTTGCTAAATGAGCCAGTTCAAGAGCATTACTGTTTGCCCATGTTATACGCTGACGCAGTAACTCATTGGTATAAAAAGGTAATAGATCCAAAGCCAGCTCTTCATTGTTTGTTTTAATTGCTAATACCAGGGGGGTATTTTTTCCAAACTGTCCTGACATTATTTTTTGATTTGGCGTAATCAATAATTCATGGTTTGTTTCTTTGAGATAATTTAATAAAGCTCTTGATAAAGTTTTATCTCTGGCTGCAATTGCTGCAGTAAATGGCGTATTTACAAAAGGTGTCGCATCAAATTCCAGCAATGTAGATTCAACTCCTTCTCTTTTCAGAAGCACTGCAATAAACTCTTCCCGCTCTTTTGAATTTAAATTTCTTTTTGCTTCAATTTTTGGCGTATTGGTAATATCAACAATAACATTAAATAACACATTGGGCCTGAAAGCACTTCCTCTATAGGCAAAAGGATCACCTCCGGCTATGTTTCCCTTATGGGTTGATGGGTCTAAACTGTCGTAAAACCATGTAATGGGAGATTCTGTTATGCAGTCCCAACAGTTTCAAGACCTTCTTAATGCTATACCGTTATTATCCAGCCAGCAGCGAAATACACTTATTAACGCTCTGTCAGAGCAGAATTCTCCTTCCGATATTGCCAAGTCTATCGAAGATAGTTTTGTCCGGGCTCCAAAATGTCCTCACTGCGGGTCAGAAGACCTACAACGCTGGGGGATGCGGAACCAACGACAACGTTTCCGGTGCAAGTCTTGTCGAAAGACCCTGAACTCTTTTTCCAAAACGCCTCTGGCCCGTTTAAGACATCCTGAGCGTTGGCCGCAGTATCTTGAGGGGATGACTTACTCTTTGACGCTTCGCCCGGCTGCCAAGCAATGCGGCGTTTCATTGAAAACATCATTCCGTTGGAGGCATCGATTTTTACAGGCTATTGAGCACGACCAGGCACCGGAGCTTAGTGGCATCACAGAACTGGATGAAACTTTCTTCCGTGAATCCTTCAAAGGTCAGAAGAAAGGTCTTCCAAGAGCTGCCAGGAAGCGGGGTAATGAGAAGAAGACAGAGTGTCGACAAATACCGGTCATGGTAGCCAGAGACCGCGATAATCAGACGGTTGATGGCATTCTGGAGAATCAGAGTGCAGACGAGCTTTGTCGTCATTTGAACGGTCGAATAAATATTGAAGCAGTCGTATGCGCCGATGCAAGCCTTGCACATGAGAAGCTTGCGAGAACCTTGGGGTTCACCTTTAAAGAACTGGTGTCATCCTCTGGAATACGGGTTATAGAAGGTGTTTTTCACCTGCAACGTGTGAATGCATATCACAGCCACTTGAAGCAGTGGATTACAGGGATTTTTCACGGAGTTGCAACAAAATATCTGTCACATTACCTGGGCTGGCGAAGGGCTCTAACTGGCATTAATGCTTTAACAGCTGATCGGTTGGCCAACAAGATTTTGGAATTTATTCACTTTCAACCTTTAAAGGCAACATAGCCATCACCTCCTCTTTGCAATAGTTTTAATGCTCTACCCCAGTCAACCTGACCGGCCGAAAGTACTTTAATCAGTGCCTGCGTTGCTGAACTTTTGCCACTTTCCAGACTTAAGGAGAGAGGTCTTCGCACTTTATCAGAAACAGGTATGTAGGTAAGTTTCAGTGGATAAGGAGATACTCTTTTCATCACTCGAAAAGAGCGTTTACTTAATTTTCCAGTATCTCCCTTGTGTATAGGGTTACTTTTATCAAAATACCAACTCCTATATGATAGATCGTTCACAGAAGATGGAATCATACCATTACCTCGTAGAGAACAAGATCTCTTAACATGAGTTTGCTAACATCCCGTTTTACTATTTTCTTAATGATGATATCTGTGCAGAACCTCTAGGAGGCTGAATTAATATTCTCATTATACGTCGGCTGCATAGTACCAATCTCACACTCTATGGGATTTTATCGGCAGTACGGTTAGACCACTCCAATTCGAAAAGATTCAAAATTTCTTATTTGACCATAATCTTTCCGGTTTTACTTCATCATCATTTTTGAAGACAGTTTTTTCCTGTTTTGGATGGTTAATTGCAGATATACACAACCATCTGGAACTAATTTCATCATGACTTGTCTTCTCTCAACGAAGTAAAACTTTACCAACTCCTGGAACTTCTCATATGCAGCCACTACAGACTATCTCCTCCAGCGCCATGCAGTGTAAAAAATGTGAATCACCGGAAACTACAGCTAAACATTCACTGGATTTTTTAACAAATCAAGAAACATCAAGAATTGATCATGCTATTGTAGAGTTCAAGAAACCAAAATACCTCCATTCATGTAACAATAATATTCTTGAGACCCTACAGAAACTACCGGATGAATTAACCAAAAAGGTAGTGGTAGTTATTGCAACTCACGCAGGCAATGGAATAATCACTTACTTTAAAAAAAGTTATAATCATCATGTTTTTATTATGGGTAAAACAGAAGATGGCTTAAGAATATTTGATCCACAGATTCCTCGCTCTACATCTATAAAATCCAGTCAGTGGGTTAATGAAGTTTACGAAGAAGTACCCATTAAACACACTCTAACTAACAGCAGTACATTAAGATCATTACCTCAATTCAGGTTTGTTGATGGATTAACATACCTTGAGAATTATGAAGAGTCATCTGAATTTGACACTTTAAATCCTGATTATGCAATATCGGAAAATAGCAGCATTCTAAAATCTCAATTATGGAAAAAATCATTTTCGCTCAATTTGTATGAAGTAACCAAACTGTTTACAGGTATTGATTCATACGAAGATGCAGTTTTAAATCATAGAGATAATGAAAGCCCTTTGAAACGTATAGAAGATCAGCATATTGCATATTTGCGAGAGTTTTTTGTAACCAATTAATGTAACTTCAGTGGCACCACGGGTGTCTGCTGGAGTTTATTGCTAGCCAATGACAAGATAGTCTTTGAAAAAGCCGTCAGTCCCTACCAGTACTATGTTTTCTTTAAACGGCTTTGTAGGTCTAAGCTTCGCTAGCACTACAATGCGTCTGGCTAACGAAGTTTAGTAATTTATTTTCAACCTTTAAGGGCAATATAGCTACTGTCAAAAACTCTGTAATTTAGACATTACGTCAAATGGCTTACAATTTCTAAAACACCCGCTATCAACATTTGAACACCAATGACTGTCAAAATTAATCCCATTAATCGCGTAACAATATCAAGCCCACCTTTTCCAATCAGTGCCATTATCCTGGAGCTGAATATAAAGCAGAAGAATGTTATAAGGCACAAAAGAGCAAAAATGGAAATGGTCATCAAAACTCTGGTTAACTCACCAGATGCAGAATAATTCATAGCTGTTGCAATGGTTCCCGGCCCTGCAAGCAAAGGTACTGCTAAAGGTGAAACTGCAATATTTTCGAGATTACTTTTATGACTGGACTGTAAACTTGAAGCGTTACCATTCAGCATATGGTAACCAACAAGAAAAACAAGAATGCCTCCCGAAATTCTTAATGCTGGAAGTGTAATTCCAAAAACATGAAAAATACCTTTACCTAAAACGGAAAAAAGTAACACTATGCCGAAAGTTATTATGAGAGATTTTGTTGCAATTTTAAATCTCTCACTACTGCCACTGTTTCCTACCAAACCATTAAAAGCTGCTGTATTTGCTATTGGATTCATAATTGCAAAAAATCCTAAGAAAACAGACACTGCATGTGTATAAAAATCTTTGCCCATCATTTGCTCCAGCAATATTTCGGAGAAAAAGAACTGTGCTATTCAACCAGAAACACCATCAGGAATAATATAGACAAATATTGTTATGTTACTGTTGAAATTGTCGGTTATGCAGTGAGTTCACGCTAAATTCATCGGTGCAGTAGGCGTCTGCTGAAATTTTTGGTTAAGAGACTGTCACCCTCTGGTCGTAGTTAAGGACTGACAGAAACTCGTTATCATGTCATTGGTCAGGTTCGCTATGAACTTGCGCTGTTCTTGCCTTCATTAACTAAACCAACGCAATGTGGGATTCTCAGAGTTTGCAGAGAAAAGTTGACTCTAAACTCAAGTTTTAAATCAGTGAATTCAGATCATCAGGTTTTGTGAAAACACTTCTCAAACAAAACTGAAACCTGAAACAAGCTTGTGGAATAAAAGGAGAGAAAATCAAGGAGGTAGAGAAAGGTATATGGCGGTGAGGGAGGGATTCGAACCCTCGGTACGCGATTAACGTACACACACTTTCCAGGCGTGCTCCTTCAGCCACTCGGACACCTCACCATTTGCTCAAAACGCTTATCGCCCCGAACAGGTGGCGTACTTTATATCACCTTTCTCACAAAGGCAAAAAAAATATATACCTACCGACAAAAAAATTACCGAAAGCGATTCAGACCAAACATGTTGCTCCAGCTCTTCACCGGGCATATCAATTAATGGCCCCATGCTGCCATAGCCAGCATTATTCACCAGCATACCCAAATGACCTTGGCTGCCGAGAATATGCTGCACAACCTCATGCACCTGCGACTCACAGGTCACATCCAGTTCCAGCACCTTGATATTCTGCTCTGCCAGCGCCTGAGTGCTTTGCAGGTTGCGGGCGGTTGCCCAGACACGATAGCCTCTTTGCTGAAACTCCAAAGCCAGTTCCCGGACAATGCCACTGGAACATCCGGTAATCAGTACATTTTTATTGTTGGTAGGCATGGTTTTTCTCTTTCAGGCTCTGTCAATAATTTCAGCTTCACGCTAAAGCTTATCTCCAGAGAACGCAAAGCCAGAAGTTTCCTTTGTTTGATATGAGTGGAACCTGTCTGCAGATTCTCTATATATCGAGCCGCCGGGGAAGAACTTGTCCGGATCTGGCGGTAAAGACATTAGTTCTGTTAGCGTATATGAGAATTGTTTTTTAGAGCTAACCTCATAATTGGGAAGCATAAGTGAAATTAAGTACCTATGCCCGGTGGTAAAGGCATTCCACGTATTAGTCTCCCAAAAAAAATCATAACTTGTAAAAAATGCAATATGTTCTGTATGCCCTTTTGTCAACTCTGACTCCAGGCGAGGGAATGCTGGCGCAAAATGAAAATATCGACGTTGTGGTAATGCAAATTCATAAACACACGGGATGTCAACTTTCCCCAAGAATACACCGTAGCCGCTTGTTTTACTGTATTCAGTAATAATATCACTAACTGTATCACCAGCATTACACCAAGAGTAACAATCTAAAATGGTATCATTGAGTATGTACTCAGGTAGCTTATCCACCGGCTCAATATAGTGTTTATCGTCTGGACTTTCTTTATTGCCGGTAAGATAAATTACATTTTTTTCTGAAGCCGTAATTTTTTGAAAATGACTTTTCTCTCTGTCCCCAAGTGGAGCCATTAGAAGCCAGCCTCTTGCTGACTCCAAGGAAGTTAGACCATAGCCACCCCATGATGCTGATTGACTTTGCGCTTTATGAGGAGTGTTAGTTGCTTCCTGTAAACTGTGAAAAACGGATTGCCTGGTGATTGAAGTATTCACTGCTGTCTTCCCCAACATAAATCCATACGTGGAAAGACATTTAAATAGCAAGATAATTCCCTGCCCTAATTTTCAGACCAATTTTTCACAACCGCAGCAGGAGAGCCTTAAGTCCAACAGGCTACCTGCTTAATGACATCTCATGAGCTTCGGAGAAATACGCAATTTAAAAGGCGTCACTATGAGGTGGGATCTTCTGACCGGAACTGCTGTTCATAGTCTGACCAGGAATATTCGGGATGCTCCTGTTCCAGCCTCGCCAGTTCAGCTTCAAGAGATGGTAGCTCCCCTTCAGGCGAAGGCATGTCAATGCCCAGTTCTGAAAGCTTGGACTCCAGCATAGAAAAGTCCGGCGCAGTCGGGAGTTCACCTTCATCCACAACGGTACAGTCTTCAGTGGGAAGATCAGTCTGGTACAGGCTGTCAGTGGCCTGGGCAAATTCCGGATCGGGCCTTGCCTCCAGTGAAGCCAGATCAGCTGAGCCAGGGTTCTGATGATGCACAGCAGACTGTTCTGTATTGTCAGGAGTCCGGTCAGCAGCGGCATCGGTTTCAGCCTGTGGATAACGTTTCACTTCGTCTGAGACCGGGTTATCCACAGCGGGCGGGGATACTGGTTCTTCCCCGACGGCTTCTGGTGTTCTCGGCTGTGCAGTGGTGTCGACGGAAGAAGAGGCCTCTGCGGTCTCAGGTGCAGACTCTGGCACAGAGGGCACGGCCTCCTGAGGGGCAGTCATGTCATCAACCGGCGCAACGGCTGGCGGTGCCTCCGCCTCAAGTGCCAATAACTCTTCTGCTTCCAGTGGCTCCAGGTCGGCTGTTTCCAGAGTTTTGGCGGGCAATTCTTTCTTGACTCTAACACCCAGAGCCAGAAACTGATCCGCCTGGGCAATCAGGTTTCCGCGACCGTGCTTCAGTGTGCCCATGGCATCGTCGTAGGTGGTGCGGGCATTTCCCAGCTGGATATCCAGCTTTTCCATCTTCTCAACAAAAACACGAAGTTTGTCGTACACCTGACGGCCTTTGTCAGCCAGCTTACGGGTGCTGGCATTTTGCCGCTCAATGGTCCACAGATTGGCAACGGTGCGGAGGGTGGCCAGCAGGGTAGTGGGTGTGACAACCACGATGCGCTTCTCAAAGGCATCATTAAACAACTTCTGGTCATACTGGAATGCCGAAATAAATGCCGGCTCTACTGGCATGAACATAAAGACAAAATCAGGGGCCTTTATTTCCGGCAGGCTCGGATAGTCTTTCTGGTTCAGGCTGTTGATATGGTTGCGGATGCTCTGGATATGGCGAACCATGGCAGTATCACGGTCAGCATCGGTCTCAGCGTTGACATACGCCATGTAGTCCACCAGCGACACCTTGGAGTCGATAATCAGATGTTTACCTTCAGGCAGGTGAACAATAAAGTCAGGCCGCTTGTTCTGGCCTTCTTCATCCCTGAAGTTGGGTTCCCGCTGGTATTCCTGCCCCTTGATCAGGCCGCTACTGTCAAGAATGGTCTCAACCTGCATTTCACCCCAGTTGCCCTGGAGTTTCTTGTCACCCTTTAGCGCCTTAGCCAGATTCTCGGCATCGTCGGTCATCTTGCGGTTGAGCTGATGCATGGTTTCCAGCTGCTGTTTCAAAGCCGCCCGGCTGGCACTGTCTTCCCGGTGAGCCTGTTCAACCTTGTTACGGAATTCACCCAGCTGCTCCCTGAACGGTGCCAGCAGTGAATGCAGCTGCTCATGGTGCTGATCAGAGAGCACTTTCCCCCTGGCTTCAAAGATTTCGTGGGCCAGGTGTTTGAACTCCTGCTTGAGGGCTTCCTTGTTTTCCTGAAGCTGCATCAGGGCTTTCTGGTTCTGCGCCTGTTGTTCTTCAAGGCGGGTTTCCAGCTCCTTTACCCGCTGCTCAGCCTGGCTCCGGCCAGAGCGCTCAGCAGCCAGTTCTTTTACCCGATCCTGAAGATCCCTGTTTTTTTCTGCTTCACGCTTGCGCTCTGAAATCAGCATGGCCTCCAGCCGCCCGACCTTCACCTGATGCTGATGGGCCAGCTCGTTAAGACGTGACGTCTCCTGATGCAGAAGGGCTTTGCCAGCGTCCAGCTGTTCCTGCATGACCACGCTCTGTTCCGTCAGCTCGTCCTGCAGATCGGCTTTCTGGTCTGTCAGCTGGGCAATCTGCAGATGCTGGGCATCCACCTCCCGTTCCATTTGCAATCGAAGGCTGTGCTGGGTCTGTCGGCAGACGAACCACGCCATTGCAAACGACAGCAGTGAAGCTAGAGCAACTACGACGAGGGCAGTAAGCGTCATGAAACAATCTCTCTGGAATTACACTGAATGACTTTTTGACAGGTTCATCGAGATAAAAGTTCAGGTCAATAGCAAAAAATCTTGCTAAAGACCTGACTTGCAGCATTTATAGCTGAAAAAATGGCTGTAACAGCCGTGGAACCAGACCTTTGAAGCGCAGAGGGCCGTCCGTTGCAATAAGGCAGATACAGCCTTCGTGGGTATCAGCAACCGGCTGATGGGTGATATCCGGGTCAACATCCGCCACATCGCCCACAGAGAAGCGACCCAGTTCATCGCTGTAGGAGCCCTTAAGGACCAGGGTGAGTTCAGAGCCACTGTGGCCGTGGGACGGCATAAAGGTGCCCGGGGAAATTTTCAGCAGTCGCAATTTGCCCTGAGAAGCTGGCAGAACAAACTGCTTCATGCCCGGAGCCATGGTACGCCAGTGGAGATCACTGAACCATTGGCCAATCATTGGGCGCAGAGGAGCCGGAATATCGCCGTCAGGTTGATCGTCTGGTGTTGTCCGGGTCTCAAAATATGCCTCGTCGACCGGTTCGTCCAACATGGCCAGCATCGAATCCCGGGAGCTTTTGGATATGGATTCCAACGGTTCCTGCTCCATCAGCCCAAGGCCGATCAGCTCAGCGTCTGCAACCTTGTCATGACAGTGGTCACAAACCGCCAGATGACAGGCAACGACCATGGACAGTGCGTCCGGCAGGCTGCAGGCACCGTAGCTGAGCAGGGTGCTGTCATCGGGGTGGTGATTGCAGTTCATGACCCACCTCCAATGCGAACCCGTAATTTATCAAATGCGAGCCTGAGGCCAGACTTGACACTGCCAATGGGCATGTCCATATCTTCGGCGATTTCTCGATGGGATTTTCCTTCGTAATACACTTTATAAACCAATTGAGCCTGTTGCTGAGGCAGGGCACCCAGGGCATCTTTTAGTCGCCCTGAATCACAGGCCGCCATGCTGGGTGTGTAACCTGCCTCGGGATAACTGTTCAGCGGGGAGAGCATGTCAGGCTTCTCTTTACGAAGCCGATCAATCCATAGATTTCTTGCGATACGAAAAATCCATGTGGACGCTGTTGCTTTTGCCGGATCATAGCTGGAAGTCTTGCGCCATACCGATAACAGGGTTTCCTGAACCAGCTCTTCAGCCAGTTCTTCATTCGCCCCTTTCCTGACCAGAAAGCTTTTCAGCCGCGGGGCGAAGTAGTCGTAAATCTGCATAAACAGCTGTTTATCACGACTTTTCGCCAGACCAACAAGAACGAGCCTGAAGTCCTGCTTTTGCGCTACCTGATCAGGTTTGAATTCCATAGAGGTTTCAACAAGCCGAAGATGTGCCATAATTCTTTAAATTTCTTATACATAAGTGGTTGTACGTAAAAAGTGCCAACAAGGATCTTTCACGATGGATACAGCCACTGTCCTGCATAATACCTCTATTAAACGTCCTGCGTAGCATTTCCTCAACAGAAAATAGCGGTTCTCTCTACCTCATCTGAGAGGTAGAGAGAGGTTGATTGAACAGCCAAATTCACTCAAATCCAGGAGGCTGACCGAGAATAATGACAACGGCCTGCCCCCATGCACCAGAAGTATTATAACAACTGCGGGAGACGCGGGTTTTCAGAATCAGGTTTATTACTCTCCACCCAGTCAATCAAACTATTCTGGCTATTTACCTCTGGTAAGTTTGTGACCGTTTTCACCCACAAGATACCCACCTCTTTTACAAATATCTCGTTGGTCAATGCCCGTGAAGAAACGCCATGTATGCTCTTTGTATGAAGGGCCAGCGGATTTATTCCACTGGTGCCCAAAGACTCTGAATCTGATACGACGTCAGAATCCAGCGCACCACCATCAGGCACCACACTATCAGTGACATCTGGCACCTCAAAATAACGCCGCATTCCGTCCTGCTTTAACTCATTCAGCACGGCTTCCGGCTGCCTCCTCAAATCAATCCCGAAGGGGATACCAAAACCGGCTTCTGCGGATGTCGCTTCTTCAGCGCTCGCACCGAGAGCTTTGAGCACCGGTGCGACCAGGGTAAAACCAATATTTTCCAGGTTGCTATGGCTATCCCCTCCTGAACCATGGGCGAAACTGACTGTATTTTGTCTGTCCAGATTTTCATTTAAAGACCAGCGTGCCTCATAAAAGGGATTCCCTTTCTTTAAGCCCTCAGGCATCCGGAGATTTGCCCCCAGAGGGCTGTAGTATCGTGCAAGAGGGCTACTCTGGTAAATTTTAAGATGGCAATCAGGCAAGATGCTATCAAGTCTTACCTTAAAGCTGGCACCGTTAAAATCGCTCTCGTCAGGAGCAAAGGCGTACACCTGCACAAGCTTGATCTTTGTCGGGTAGTGATTGCCGAAATTATAAGCTTCCATCATTCTTTCCTGGACATCGAAAGGCAGAGATTCAAAAGGAATATCTGTACTGGTGACAAGGGATTTGATCTTCTCAGACGAAGGCTTGATGCCCACACTGGCGATAGAGTAACTGCTATCAGATACGATCGCGTTGGTGAAGTTCAACGCATCGGCAAATGACGCCAGGCTATCGCCATTGGCACGAACAGGTCTCATCACAGGCCCTGCATGCAGAAGAGTACCTTGCCTGACCGGAGGATGCGCAACTGGTGGCTGGAGGACGTTTTGGCTGCTCGGCACTGCCTGTGATCCAGCAAATTGGCCTAACAGTGCGGACATATTGGCTGATGCCGCTGCAAACCCCGCATTTGAAACGGTTCCCTTCTTGCCAAATTCATCCATCTCTTTTTTAAACGCAGCGACCCCTTTTTGCAGCAAAACCTCCGGTTGCGGCTCAGCTGGAGTCACCTGCCCCTGGCCCCCACCTGATTCAATGAGACTTAACTGTTTATTCAAATGGCCAAGTCTGGATGACAAACCTGACCGTGAAGGTCTGAGTGTTTCATCAGTGAGCCCGCCAATCATATGTGTTGCTTGTTCCAGATTACTTCTCGCCGTGGTAATAAGTTCATCTTTAGCAGAAGAATTCGGGTTGCTGGTTAAAGCTTGAATTGGTGCTTCTGCAACATCCAGCACTTTACGGATCTTAACTACTTCGGGGTGATCCTGATAACCACTTACAGTCTGAGCGCTGGCAGCAGTGGGTTGACCGCTGCTTGCCCCTCCTCCCTGAAGCTTATCCAGTCTGCAGCGCAAAGACGAACACATACTTTGCAATCGTTCACGTTCATCACGAAGATCCCTCCCATTCAACTCTTGAATTATTTTTTCACTGATCTGATGCAGATTCGCCTGAACTTCATCCATGTGAGTTTGATTAAGAGGAATTCCATTAACGGCTTCACGATTTTTTTCTTGACCGCTTAACCGGCCTTCAGCCTCGCTAAATAATTTCTCAATGTGCGCAATCACCTTCTCAGCATCCCCCCGGGCAGAAGATTGCATTTTTGCAGCGGCTGCCGATGCAGCGGCTGCCGACGCAGCAGCGGAGTCTTCAAGTTTACTCAACCTCTCCCTCAAATTACTCAGCCTGGCAAAACAATCATCCGCACCCTCTTTCAGAGAGAGTGACTCAACAACCAGCAATGCTGCTTTGGCCTGTTCAACGTGATGCGACTGACTACTGCTAGCGTCCAATTCCATCACTGTTATGATATTTTCAGCTTTCTCAAGCTGAGCGATTAAATGATTTTGTTGGACGTTTTTCTGAATTTCAGAAAAACTTTGTTTAAGAATACTGGACTCCTTAATCAATTGATTTCGCTGATCTCCAGAAGGCATCTTTCTGACAATTGCATCAAGTGAGTCACATTTGGCAGAAAAAGAACTAACTTCCTCTGGTAATTGTTGATACTGAAAACCCTCAAGGTCACTTTTCAGGCCTGCCAGGATTTCGGTAGCAGTAACCACTGAAGACCACTGACGGATACTGATATTTAAGTCGCTCAATCGCTCCTTGAGTTCTTCCTTATGGCACCCGGACTCTGGAGAACTGAGCTTGCTAATCTGATCATCCAACGCTTTAACTTTCCGTTCCAGCGCCTTTATTTCAGTTCTATTGTCTGATTTTGGCTCATTCTGTACCAACGACTGTTTCAGCCCATCTATCTGGCCATGGAACTCAATGACCCTGGCACCCTCTTGCATGGCTAACTGTTGTTGCTGGAGGCCAGCAAGATTGGCTTTAGCCTGATTGTATTGTTCCTGTAGATTCAACGGCAAGTTAAGACCAAGTCGCGCTATGTTCGTTTGCACCGAACTTAATTGGTACTGGAAAGGTTGACTGTGAAAATCCTGCGTTACTCCCTGCTGTAAAAAAACAATTTGAGTGTTCAACGCCGCTAACTCCTTTTCAGCTTGAACTGCATCGTAGTTCGGTGGCGCTGTGGGTGTCATTGTCGGAGCATTCCCCGAAGGTAACAATGGTTTCCCCTCCATGGTGAACGCCGGATTTTCAGCAGGTGGCAAGCCTGGCTCATTTACCCCCTGACTCTCTTGCCCAAGGCTACCAATAGCAGAGCGAGCGGCATCCAGTTTCTGTTGACATTTGTTCATTTCACCAGCAAAGAACTTCATGTCAACAAAATGGGGCTTGTGGATTTTCCCATTCACTCTTACTTCTGTGCCATTCAAAAGATCACATAAACCTTTCGCGACCTCCAGATTATCGCCACTTCCCCCCTGATCAATCGCTTTCTCGCTTTCTTCTTTTACTTTTAGGAAAACATTCATTATGATGCTGGTCTTACGATCCGTTAATTGTGCACGGTGATTAGAGTCTACGGGCAATCCATAGGCCTTAAGGTCTTTAATAAGATTATCTTTTTTCCAGAATGTTGTATGATCCTGTGCAGCCTGAGCACAAGTATCCACTGCGAGCTGCCTGATTCCCCCTTGCGTCATTTCCTTGAAAAAAGTACTTAAAACATACTTATCGACAATTCTGCCATTAAAAACTACAGATGTCGTATTTGCCCCACCGCACTCGTTAAGGCCTGGTGTTTTATTGAAACCTGATACCTCTGGAGGCTGTGTCGGAAATGCCGGACTCTGGGTAGGAAATTGTGGTGTACTCATGAGAAATGCTCCTGGTTGAAAGTTTTTCTGACGAGTTTGATTCTTCGGTCAAAGAAAAGTTCAATTATTTACTTAGATAGCTTTTTCATTTTAATTTTTTTTCATAGCAGGTCTTTTGATTGAATAGGCAGATGATCTTTTATTACAAACTCACACATTCATTCAATTGAAACCTGAAAGCCAAAAACCACAATTACTTTTAGCTTTACACAATTAAGGTTTGAACCTGGTACGAAAGGCTTTTTTACATCATTCAGGCTGACATCTTTCGTCAATCCCGGGGTTTCCACTGCCTCTTCATTGCGCTGCTCCATCTCATCTGCTGGTATCTTCGTTCGGGCATCTTTCGGTCGAATTTCCCGGACAGATTGACGCAGCTCATCCACATTTCCGTTGGATATTTTTATTAACCCGGATATTTCATAAACTGCCCCGAATCTCGCGCGCGACCACATGGATGTCGGAGGTAGGGCGAATGCAAAGCCGGGGACTTTGTCGCTCCAGGAGATTTTGTCAGGAAGCGCGGGGAGTACGGTCCACTGAGCATAACTCACATAAAGCGGCAAAGAACAAGCGAGAGCGGGAGCACGTTGATGAAATATCCGTGTTAAGTTATCCGCCATACTCAGAACATCAGTAATGGCCTGGGGCACGATAGCCTTTGGCGGGAAATATGCTTCTTGAGAATTCTATACCAAGGCTCTTCAGCCCGGGCCAGTCCCAAGTTTTAATCCAATGTGCGTTTTTTGTCATGCTCCACTTGCCTGTTGCACTCATGCGCCTCTTTTTACAGTGGCTGAAACATTATTGATTGATTTTCCATATAAATGGGTGAACCATTACGACACTCTGTTCGTAAATTTTTGGCATGGTACCTTACTGCTCTGATGAAAGGTTTTTGTAGATAAGAATTACTTATTGGCACTCCAACCTTTTTATAGCGAATAAAATCAACAGGGAGTCTCATTTGTGTCCACAAAAGGAATGAACATAGCTGTCGTCGGTTCCGGTATTAGCGGACTCTCCTGCGCCTGGCTACTTTCTAAACAACACAACGTGACCTTATTTGAAAAGGATGATCGCTTCGGCGGCCACAGCCATACTGTGTCTGTGGGCGATGAGAAGCCCATTCCCGTCGATACCGGCTTTATTGTTTTTAATGAGAAAACCTATCCAAACCTGATCGCTTTTTTCAAACACCTGAAGGTGCCTTTTGTCCCTACGGATATGTCGTTTGCCGTTTCTCTGAACAACGGCTCTACTGAGTACGCTGGTACTGATCTTTCCGGACTATTTGCCCAGAAGAGCAACCTGTTCCGTCCGGGCTTCTGGCTAATGCTGGCTGATATTCTGCGTTTCTATCGCAACAGCGAAAAATGGATGGGCAGCCTTGAGCATGAACAAGGCATAGATGCCTCCCTGACCCTTGGCCAGCTGCTGCATCGTGAGCGCTTCAGTCAACGGTTTATTCATGACCACCTGATTCCCATGGGTGCTGCCATCTGGTCAACACCGGCAGACAAAATGCTGGACTACCCGGCTTTGGCTTTTCTGCGCTTCTGCTCAAACCATGGTCTCTTGCAACTGTCGGATCGCCCTCAGTGGCAAACCGTGAAAGGAGGCAGTCGGGAGTATGTTCAGCGGATTATTGATGAGCTGGGTACATCGGCGCTCACCAATCGCTGTATCCGCAAAATAAAACGGTTCCCTGACCGGGTTCAATTGACCGATTTCCAGGGTAAAGACTGGCATTTTGACCATGTGGTTATGGCCTGCCATGCTGACACCACGCTCAGCCTGCTTTCTGAGCCAGACGAGTTTGAACAGCATTTGCTGGGCGCTTTTATGTTTCAACGGAACAAGGCTCTGCTGCACAGCGATGAACGACTGATGCCTGACAACAGAAAGGCCTGGGCCAGCTGGAACTATCTGGGTTCCCATACATCAGACCCTGGCAGTGAGCAGGGGCCAGCGGTTACCTACTGGATGAATAAGCTGCAGCATCTCGACGGTCCGCCACTGTTTGTCACGCTGAATCCCCAGCAGGAGCCGGCCACCGATCTGATTCATGGTTGCTACCTGTATGACCACCCCGTGTTTGATCGCGCCGCGATCGAAGCCCAGGAGAAAATCTGGAAGCTCCAGGGCAGAAACCGTACCTGGTATTGCGGTGCATGGATGGGCTATGGTTTCCATGAAGATGGGCTACAGTCCGGCCTGGCTGTCGCGGAGAGCCTTGGAGGCATTCGCCGCCCCTGGCAGGTCAAAGGGGAAAATGACCGGCTCCATCGTCCGGATCTGTTTGGCCGCAGCTTTTTTGACCCGGGTGTTGACAGCACGCAACTTGAATCCTCTGAGCCTCGGCAGCAGGAATCTTGAGAATGGAGTCTTCCTCAGGTTCTTCTATTTATGTTGGCGAGCTGATGCACCACCGGTTCAAACCGAAGAAACATCGGTTCTCTTATCAGGTGGCTTCCTGGTTGCTGGATCTGGACACCATTGAGGCGCTGGATCAGCAGCTCTCCCTGTTTTCCCTTAACCGGTTTAATGTTGTGTCTTTTTACCCCCGTGATCATGGTGATGGTTCAGAGACACCGTTGCGGGAACAGATCAACCGGTTGCTTCACGACTATAATATTGAGACACCGGATAACGTCAGCTTACTTTGTTATCCACGGATGTTTGGCTACACCTTTAACCCATTGGCGGTGTACTTTTGCTATCGGGATCAACAGCTGACCGCCATCGTCTATGAAGTCAGCAATACCTTTGGCGAAAGGCATTCCTATGTGGCGGCCGTCGAGTCTGGAGAGCAGCCTGAAAAGCAGTCGGACGATCAACGACTGATAGCGCATAGCAGGCAGATTGTTCAACCAACCCTTCAACAACAGGCCGATAAAGCACTGCATGTTTCCCCTTTCTTTCCCATGGACTGCTATTACCATTTCCGGATCCAGCCCCCCAAAGAGAAGGTTACTCTCGCCATTAACCTGAACGATGCCAGCGGCAAGCTGTTCACTGCCGTGTTCAAAGGGCTGCGCAAAACCATCACCGATCGTTTTATCGTAAAACAGACCATGCTGCTGCCACTGCAAACCATGAAAGTCATGGCGGCCATCCATTGGGAAGCCTTGCGGCTCTGGCTAAAGGGCATATCGATTTACTCACACACGCCAAGACATTTCTTTTTCAGCCATACCCGTGCAGAAACGCGAAAAGCAAAAGAAAAAAATTTTGCGACCTACGCCGCGATGAACGGTGAGAAAGCAAAATATTTTTCACAAAACAATACAGCGAACAGGGGGAAGAAACCATGAACTCAACCAGCTCCACGGAGATCACCAGCAAACCCTGGTTCCCTGCGCTGAGAAATGTACTCTCCTGGCTGGAAAAACGATTGGTCAAGGCGGGGGTGAGCAGAATTGAGCTGCGCATTGATGGCAACGAAAGTGTGATGGTGGGGCAGTTCCGGTCAGGTACACCCATCCCCTGTCTGCATATCCATAATCCGGTGGGGTTAATCCAGCAAGGCAGCCAGGGGTTACTGGGCTGGTCAGAGTCGTTTATTAATGGCGACTGGAGCTCTCCGGACCTGAAAGCGCTGACCGACTGGGCCATGGCCAATGAAGACAATCTGCAGGAGGTGATGACTGCCAACTGGTTCAGCAATCTGTTTAACCGGGTGTTGCACAAAATACGCCGTAACAGTCGCTCCGGCAGCCGTCGCAATATTGCCGCGCATTATGACCTGGGCAACGACTTTTACCAGCTATGGCTTGACCCGACCATGACCTATTCAAGCGCCCTCTATTTTGATGAGCATGAGGACCTGGAAACCGCACAGGGCAATAAGTACAACACCATTATCGACTGGCTTGAGCTTCGTCCGGGGCATTCCGTGCTTGAGATAGGCTGTGGCTGGGGCGGCTTTGCCCGGGCGCTGAATCAGCGGCACCAGGGCGCATACAAAGGGATAACACTGTCGCAGGAACAGCTGGCCTATGCGCAACAGATGTCGGACAACCAGTCCCATCAGTTCAGTCTTACGGATTACCGGGATATCCATGAGCAGTATGATCGTATCGTTTCCATCGAAATGATTGAGGCCGTGGGTGAAGAGCACTGGCCGGTCTATTTTGAAAAACTGTACCGCAGCCTGAAACCCGGAGGTTCCGCCGTTATCCAGGCCATTCTGATTGACGACGCCCGTTTCGAGGAGTATCGCCGCGGTGTTGACTTTATTCAGCGCTACATCTTCCCTGGCGGTATGTTGCCCTGTGACAGGGTGATGCAAGAGCAGGCCAAAAAGGCCGGTTTGGCCATAACCAATACCCTCTCTTTCGGTCTCGACTATGCAAGAACGCTGGATGAATGGAAACGGCTTTTTCTTTCGGCCTGGCCTGCCATTGAACAGCTCGGATTTGATCAGCGCTTTAAACGCCTGTGGCAATTTTACCTGGATTACTGCACGACCGGTTTCCAATTCAGGAGTATTGATGTTTGCCTCTACAAACTCACCAAACCTGTGTCAGGGGAGGCCGCATCATGCGAGTCGCGTTAACAACAATAAAAGATTGGACGTCGGGACGGGCCTGGCTCCTGACCCTACTGTTTATGCTGACGGGGTGCTCAGCCATGAATATTGAAGATTATGCAGCTAGTGAACCAAGTCTGAAAATTGAACACTACTTTGCCGGGGAAACCGTTGCCTGGGGCATGTTTCAGGACCGGTTCGGCAATGTTCAACAGCGGTTCAAGGTGTTGATGACCGGAGACGTCAAAGACGGTGTACTGACTCTGGATGAACGCTTCATCTATTCCGATGGTAACGAGTCAACCCGTATCTGGAAGGTCAACATTATGGGTGACGGACAGTACCTGGGCACCGCCGGAGATATCGTTGGCCAGGCCATTGGCCGCAGTGCCGGCAATGCCTTTAACTTCAAATACCAGATGCGTCTGCCCATCCGTGGCCGGGAGTGGGTGGTGACCTTTGATGACTGGATGTTCCTGCAAGAAGATGGCGTACTACTGAATGTCGCCACCATGAGCAAATGGGGGATCAAGCTGGGTACTTTAACGGTCGCCTTTGAAAAACCCGGGCCAGAAGAAGAACCATAAAGGCAGCAGATATGAACTCTACTCAGGATACAACGCCTTCTAATGCTCCGGTGGTCTGGATCACCGGAGCCAGCCAGGGCATTGGCGAAGCCGTTGCCATTGCCCTGGCCCGGGAAGGAGTGACCGTAGCGGCCAGTGCCCGAAATGAAGAACGGCTGGCAGCACTGGCCAGGCAATCAGATGAACTGCCGGGCAGGATCGTTCCCTATCCGCTGGATGTGACGGATCAAACAGCCGTGAATGAGACGGTCAACAAAATCATTGCCAATCATGGTGCCGTTGGCCAGGCGATTTTAAATGCCGGCACCTATATTGCTTCGCCCGCAGCGGAGTTTACCAGCAATGTGGTGCGCCAACAGATGGAACTGAATCTGATGGGTGTCTGTCACTGCCTTGAGCCACTGATCGCTGCCATGAAAAAACAGGGTAAAGGGGTGATTGCCATTAATGCGTCGCTGGCAGGCTATCGTGGCCTGCCCAAAGCAGCGGGTTATGGTGCCAGCAAGGCGGCGTTAATCAATATGGCGGAATCCCTGAACTCGGAGCTCTGGCAAGAGGGTATTGATATCAAAGTGATCAACCCGGGTTTTGTCAAAACACCATTGACCAGCAAGAACCGGTTCCCCATGCCTTTTCTGATGGAGGTGGATAAAGCGGCGGAGGTCATCGTCAAAGGGATGAAGGGGCGGCAGTTCGAGATTCGCTTCCCGCGCATGTTTGCCGCCATCATGGCGCTTCTGCGTCACCTGCCCTACTCGATGTATTTCTGGTTGGTCCGTAAGACCGGATAAGCGTCAATTCACTCAATCGCTGGACAGCCTGTGGCAAACCCCATAGACTCCGCCGGTGTTGGTTGGGGTGTTCTGCCAGTGATGGCAGAACTGAGATACACCCATTGAACCTGAACCAGATAATGCTGGCGTAGGAAACCGACGGGCCTGAGAGCTGCTAAACCCCTGATGTACTCACCATCGTGCAAGCCAGTTAATCAATGCAGTTTATTGCCCCGACAGGAACTGCAACACCCCGCCCGTTGTTCCCGCCAGTCCTAATGATATGGAGTTTCTCTTGTGGAGCGGCGCGAGCTTATGTCTTCTACACCCATCGCATTGACCATTGCCGGTTCTGACAGTGGCGGTGGTGCCGGCATTCAGGCAGACCTGAAAACCTTCTCAGCCCTTGGTGCCTACGGCTGCAGTGTGATCACTGCGCTGACCGCACAGAACACGGTGGGTGTTCAGGGTATTTTTGATGTCTCACCCGCCTTTGTCCGGGAGCAGCTGGACTCGGTCTTTTCCGACCTGAACATTTCTGCCGCCAAGGTGGGCATGCTGAGCCAGCCTGAAGTGATTGATGCGGTTGCCCGCGCGGTCAGTGATTACCAGCCGAAATACCTGGTGGTTGACCCGGTGATGGTGGCCACCAGCGGTGATGTTCTGCTTCAGGAAGCCGCCATCGATAACCTGCGTCGCAAACTGATTCCCAAAGCAACCCTGATTACCCCCAACCTGCCGGAAGCAGCGGTTCTGCTGAACTGCCCCCGACCTGAGTCACTGGCAGCCATGGTCGCCATGATTGACCCGTTGATGGCCCTGGGAGCCAGTGCAGTCTTGCTCAAAGGCGGCCACCTTACCTCAGACCAGGGCAATAAGAAGGCCGTTGATCTGTTCCATGACGGTAACACCCTGCACCAACTTGAGTCTCCCTGGGTGGCAACCCGTAACACCCACGGGACAGGCTGTACATTGTCGTCTGCTGTCACTGCCTTGCTGGCCAGGGATTACCCTTTGATCGATGCCGTGCGCTCTGCCAAGGAGTACATTGCCGATGCCATTGGCCATGCCGACCATCTGAACATCGGTTCCGGCCATGGCCCGGTCCATCACTTTTACCGAACCTGGTCATAGAGAATACCGCAACGCATGTTTGATGTGATTATCCGCCAGGCCAGCCTGAGATTTGGCAACCACTGTGTTTTTACCGACCTCAACCTGACCCTTAAAGGCGGCCAGTGGACTTGCCTTCTGGGTGGCAGCGGGGTGGGCAAAACCAGTCTGTTGCGTCTGATTGCCGGTCTGCCTGCGGGCGAGACAACGGGGGAAGTGGTCTGTCAGGACGGCTTTTCGGTTCATCACCGAATCGCCTGGATGGCGCAGCAGGACCTGCTGCTGCCCTGGTTTTCGGTACTGGACAATATCACCCTGGGGCAGCGCCTGCGCCGCAATCTGACCGATGTGTTCACCCGTCGTCCGCTCTTGTCAGCCGAGGTTCGGGACCAGGCCATGTCCATTCTGGAAAAGGTAGGCCTGAGCGCAAAAGCCAACGTTCTGCCCCAGCATCTGTCCGGCGGTCAGCGCCAGCGGGTAGCACTGGCCAGGACCCTGATGGAAAACCGGCCACTGGTATTAATGGATGAACCTTTCGGCGCACTGGATGCCATCACCCGGCTCAATTTACAAGACCTGGCCTGTGAGCTGTTACAGAACCGTACGGTGCTGTTAATCACCCACGATCCCCTGGAAGCCCTGCGCCTTGGCCATGAGGTTTATCACCTGAGGGGGCACCCGGCCCGACTGACGGATGCCATTACGCCACCGGGCAAGACACCCCGCTCACTGGATGATAATGACCTGCTGGCCTTACAGGGCAAACTGCTGGATCGTTTACGTCATGAGTCGTTTGATGAACAGGCTGGAGTGCCATAAAGAATGAAAGACTCCGTCAAACCCTTTGTCGTTCTTATTGGCCTGCTGGTGCTCTGGCATACCCTGGTGATGGCCTTTGAGATGCCATCCTACATCCTTCCCGGTCCGTTAGCGGTGGCCAACAGCATGGTAGACAATGCCAGCCTGCTGTGGGAACACACGCTGGTTACCCTCAGTGAAATGCTGCTGGGTCTGTTACTTGGTGTTCTGCTGGGTATTATTCTGGCGCTGGTGCTGGTCTATTTTACCGTGTTAAGACCCTGGCTCTTACCGCCATTGTTGATTACCCAGGCCATTCCGGTCTTTGCGCTCGCACCGATATTGATGCTCTGGTTTGGTTACGGCCTGACGTCGAAAGTGGTGATGACCATTCTGGTGATCTTTTTCCCCGTGGCCACCTGTTGTTATGACGGACTGCGCCATACCCACCAGGGCTGGCTGGATATGGCCCAGACCATGGGCGGCAGCCGGCTGGCCATTCTGCGCCATATCCGCTGGCCTGCGGCACTGCCAGCCCTGGCTTCCGGGCTGCGGGTAGCCGTTGTGGTGGCACCGATTGGTGCCGTTGTCGGGGAGTGGGTTGGCTCCAGCGCTGGCCTTGGCTATCTCATGCTTCAGGCCAATGCACGACTCTGGACTGACCAGATGTTTGCTGCGCTCACCGTGCTGGCCTTCTGTTCCGTGACCCTTTACTACACGACCGACCGTGTTTTACGCAGACTCATTCCGTGGCAACCGGAGACTTCCCAGGAATAAGAAATGAATAAACTGATGCAACACACTTTTTTATGGGCAATGGCATGGCTGCTGTCCGTCAGCCTGCAGGCCAGCGCCAGTCAGGTATCCAGCACCGCACCGGCCAGGGAGCTGAAAGAGCTGACCCTGATGCTGGAATGGTTTGTCAACCCGGATCACGGCCCCATCATCATTGCCCGGCAGAATGGCTACTTTGCAGACCAGGGGCTTACGGTGACTATTCAGGAACCGGCAGACCCCAACCTTCCTCCCAAACTGGTGGCGGCAGAAAAGGTGGACCTTGCCGTTTACTATCAGCCCAGCATGATTCACGGAGTAGCCAACGGCCTTCCCCTTGCCTGGGCCGGAACCCTGGTGGCCACCCCCCTGGACGGCCTGCTGGTTCTGGATGACAGCCCGATCAAATCCCTGAAGGATATGAAAGGTAAAACCATCGGTTTGAATATTGGCGGCATAGAGAATGCCATTCTGGACACGCTGTTTGCACCCTACGGGTTTGGTGCCGGGGATGTAAAACTGGTCAATGTGGGCTGGAACCTCTCCTCTTCCCTGATGAGTGGCCGGGTGGATGCCATCATGGGCGCGTATCGTAACTTCGAACTGAATCAGCTGGCGATTGAAGGGCGTAAGGGCCGTATGTTCTATTACGAGGAAAACAATATCCCGCCTTACGATGAACTGATTTTTATCGCCAACAGCAAGCAGCACGATAAAGACGCCATTCGTCGTTTTCTCAGGGCGATTGAACTGGGCACTCAATATATTGTGAATAACCCGGAAAAATCCTGGGAGATCTTCAGGGATTACAGCCCGGAGAAACTGGATAATGAACTGAACCGCCGCGCCTGGTTTGACACCATTCCCCGTTTTGATCTGCGACCTGCCGCCAGGGATGCGGGCCGTTATCAGGCATTTGCTGACTATCTGCAAGCGACTGGAGAGCTGAAAACTCCGGTAAACACCAAGGACTACATGCTGGATTTTTAATCCGGAATGGACGTCACCGGCTATCGTCAAGACCTGCTTTTTGCGATAGCCACCTCATTTTTAAATTCCTCCCTGAGCGTGCCGACAGAAAGCGAATGGACTGAAATCTCTATTGTTTAACTCCGGAAAAAGGATATAAGCCCCATGGACAGGTATAAAAAACCAGTACTCAGATTCATTGTCATGGCCGGGCTTGCAACCGCCCTGGCTTCCCCGGTGACGGCTGAAGAAGTCATGGTCCGAGACAATATGCTCTCTGTAAGTGAAAATTATGATTCTGTCGGCATCGATAACGCTGGCTCAATCAACATAAATGGCAATATGAATGTCAACGGCCCTTTTACCAATAGAGCGGGTGGCTCAGTTAATGTCGCTATGGGGCTGAATATTTCCGGAAGTACATTGACCGCCACCAATGAGGGAACACTGACTGCTGGCAGTTACTGGAGTGATGGGCACTTTATCAATAACACGGGGGCGGTCGCATCCCTTGGGGTGATAAACAGCAGTGGTAATGTAACGAATAAAGGTACGTTATCGTTTGAACAGGGATCCGTTGTGGCTGACTTTGATGGCTCCGGAGGAACCACTTATATCACCATAACAAAACTTAATTTTTTCCAAAATCAATATAATAAGCCCCTGCTTAAGGCCACTGGAAGAATCCGACTTGATTCTGACTCAAAGATCGTTCTCAACGTAGCCGAGGGTGCGATGCCCGATAGCGTGAAAAGGGTTGCTATTGCCCTGAGTGGTGAATACCTGCAGTTTAATCACGATTCGACGGGCTCAGAGCTTGATCGTGCGGGCCGCCATCTTATCACTTCTGGCAATGACTTCCTGGTGGTAGAACATGTCGAGGTGGATATCTTTGGCATCTCCGCAGACCTTAAAGTGAAAAAGAAAAAATAGGTAAGGAATAAGCTCTGTGTTCAAAATCAACACGGTGTTAGCAAATTTAACGGCGGAGCCTGATTGTCCGGAAAACCCGGTCCGCCTGTTTTTAATAATGGTTTCAGCCGGACTTGCGGTAACGCTGATTGGCTGAGGTATTTTCTATTTCATTACCGGGCATACGGAAAGGGTTATCTCTCTGAACGGCAACAGGAGCCGCACGCTGGCCATGCCTCGCCAGGTCCCTCAGGCTAAATTGACTTTTAAAGCGCGCTAACGGCAATGGGAACGACTCTTCCTTGCGAAGAAATTCAATGGCTGCCAACGCCTCATCCTTAGTCACCTGCAGGCCTTTCCCGACATCCCCCCTCAGATAACATTCCACTTTCAACCGCGCTTCCTCGGCGGCATGGGCGCTGGCTAACTCATCTTTGAAATGCTCTATCGCCAGCATGGACTCATTATTTTGATCTGGCACCCGGTTGAATTCTTGAATAACGTCATCCGGGGTCACTTTTCTGTTGTCGTGTGGAATTTTCTGCAAGCACAGTTTTTGCAGGAAGAGGCCACCCCTGAGCGACGTTTTATCGTTGCCATAGGCTGCAAGCACATCTGAAGAAGTGATTTGTCGTCCCTGTAATGGTTTTTTTTCCCAAAAGGCATCTTCAATACATTTGCCTTCACTCAAGGGGGTGGCTGTATCTCCATGAGGCGGACGGTTTGAGATGCCTTTACCACTGAATGTACCGGTAGAATGGCCAGAAATCCCGCTTGAACCGGCTTCTGGATCAACCCGGCCAGCAGTGTTTGGATGGGAGAAAAATGATGGTGATGCAGTGGGTGATGGTTTCAAAATAAAGCCCAGTCTGGATTATAAACACGACCATTTGACCCCAAAACAATTATTTGGTTCATCCCATTTATGCCCGGGTCGTGAGTTGGCTACCATGGGAGCTGAGCCTGTCTCTACATCACGATTTTTAAAACTCTCCCTGTGTGTGTCGACAGTAAAACGTGAGAGCAGAAATTTCTACTGTTTAAACCGGGATGAAGGAAATAAGACACATGGATAAATATAAAAAGCCGTTTATCAGATTAGTTCTTACGGCCGGGCTTTCAACTGCGTTGGCTTCCCCGGTAATGGCTGAAGAGGTCATGGTTCGGGGCAATATGCTTTCTGTGAGCGAAAATTATGATTCTGCCGGTATCGATAACGCTGGCTCAATCAACATAAACGGTAATATGAATGTCAACGGCCCTTTTACCAATAGAGCGGGTGGCTCCGTTAATGTTGCTATGGGGCTGAATATTTCCGGAAGTATATTTACGGCCATCAATGAGGGAACACTGACCGCTGGCAGTTACTGGAGTGATGGGCACTTTGTCAATAGTATGGGGGCGGTCGCTTCCCTTGGGGTCATCACCAGCAGCGGTAATGTAAGGAATAAAGGTACGTTATCGTTTGAACAGGGATCCGTTGTGGCTGACTTTAATGGCTCCGGAGGAACCACGTATATCACCATAACAAAACTTGATCCTTTTCCAGAAGATCATAATTGGAATAAGCCCCTGCTTAAGGCCACTGGAAAAATCCGACTGGATTCTGATTCAAAAATTGTTATCAACGTATCCGAGGATGTGCTGCCCCGTTCCATGGAGGATGTTGTTATTGCCCTGAGCGGTGAATACCTGGAGTTTGATCACACGTCGGCAGGCGATGTACTTGATCGTGCACGCCGTATTATCACTTCTGGCAATGACTTCATGGTGGTAGAACAGGTCGATGTAAATATTTATGGCATCAGCGCAGACCTCAGAGTGAAAAGGAAAAAATAGGTAAGGGATAAACGCTACCCATGGGGGAGGTATTCCTTTCAAAAACCTTCTTACCAGGATGGAAAACCAGATTTCAATCTGCTTCAACCAGTCGGCCGTCCCTATCCACTACCCAGGTACTGAAATCACGGGCCATGCCTGTATTTCCTGAATAGTACATTTCAGCTTCTGCCTTTAACGCATGAATACTGTTGGCTCCAGCCTCAGCAGAGCGCTGATAGCGGCCACTGAAGTGGGTAAGAATCAAATTGGGAACACCGCTGGCCTCTGCTGCTTCAGCAACCATTCGGGCTGAGCTGTGCATCCAGACTGGTCCGGCTTTTTGCAGGGCGGCTTCGGTGAGTGTGGCTTCGTGAACCAATAGATGGCTGCCTTGCAGTGCATCGATAAGCAATTCCGGCTTATCGTTATCACCTGCAATAATGGCAACCCGGCTGGCGGGTGGTGGTTGCAGAACCTGTTCAGGGAGTATCGTCCGGCCATCTTCAAGAGTAATGGCCTGCCCTTTTTGCAAAAGCCCCCATAGCTCTCCCCTGGGAACGCCCAGTGTCGTCAATTGCTGAATGTTCAGCTGGGTGCTGAGTGTTTTTTCCGCAAAACGATAGGCAAAGCTTGGTACACGATGGGAGAGCTGGTGAGCCGTGACAGCAACCCGGGTATCCTGGTAGTGAAAAGCTGGCTGGTCGCTGCGAATAAACTCAATAGTGAATGGCAGTTCCAGGACATCGGCATAGTGTAGTGCCGCCTCCACAAACTGCCGAACGCCGTCAGGCGCGCAGATGGTCAGGGCCCCCTGCCGCCCCTGCATGCTGGCAGAGGTAATCAGCCCGGGCAGGCCATACATGTGATCGCCGTGAACATGAGTAATAAAGATGGTTTTAAGATTGTTGAGGGTATAGCGACAGCGAAGCAACTGATGTTGCGTACCTTCACCGCAGTCCACAAGATACCATTGTCTGGCATCATCGATGGCCAGTGCCAGTGCCGTGACATTTCTTTCGGTGGTGGGCATGCCAGCCGAAGTTCCCAGAAAAGTCAGTTTCATGAACACCTGCTTTATCATAATTCAATTTTTATTGTATCAGAGGAATGCTTCGAACTTATGAAATTTCTTGCCCATTTAGTTGTCTAGTTGATATCGATCACGTTAGTTATTGTTTATTTGGGCTTTCTTGATGATTTATCCCGGATATATTTATTTAGCTCCAACACCCACCTTCGTAGGTTATGGCAACGCTGAGTTACCACGGATTGCGGGTGAACCTGCCCGCTTTTGCACACATCATTGCACAGAGGTGGTACCCATAAGGGCAATGGCTGCCAGTGCGGGTGCCCGGATTGACGGCGATTCTTACTGTTTTGAGAGAGGTTATCGATCTGTTCGGCCTGTTTATTCCGGGGGGTATTTTGGCGAGGGCTTCACAGGTCAGCAATATTATGATTTTAGCGAACATGATGAACCATCGTTCAACATAATGGGTAATCAGACGTTCGAACGATATGAAATGCCAATAGTAGAAACTGACTTTCCCGGAAATAACAGTGAGCAAAGAACCCCTCCGACTGCTAACGATATGGACTGCTATAACCCTCCGGAATCTGCAACAGCGGATTCTTGTACCCGGGAGCAGGAGTACTATCAACGTTTAGCGGAGTTAAAAGAATATAAGGGGCTGATTGAGGAATCGAAAAAATTCTTACCTAAAAATGCCCTTGATGAGTATATTCGGGATTTTTTGTCGGGAAACAGGAAAGAGCTGGAACTGTCCAGACTCTTTAGACAACATCCAACGCCACGGCCACTGTGTGGAATATATAGCTCAACATCTGATCACATCATCAGCATGAAGGCTCATCGCATAACGGATAAACAAAAAAAGGAACTCAGGACAATCCTGGAAAGCCAGAAACCCTCTGATTTTGGCATTAAATCCCGTAAATGGACCATGAGGAATGTCACAAACCTGATCAATAAACTATTTCAGTTAGATTTCGAGCAGGGTAGTGCGAAAAACCTTTTGTGCGAAATGAAAATATCGCTTAAGTCAATCAATGACAGTCACAAACTGACTCCGGGGAGATGATGTGGGGACAGTACTTCTCACTCCCTATTGCGGCTGCAGATTTGAGGCGCTGGTGATGATAAGTGGTATCACCGGTGCCGGTAGAGCTGAGTTATACAGCGACCCTATCCGAAATATCGCCTTGCCTGAACAGTTGAAATAAAAAGCAACGAGCGCAACAAGCCCTGCCAGACTTGGCCTGTGCGGGTCTTTTGGTCGCAATAATACAGTCATTTGTCCGTTTCCAGGGTGGTGTATTGTATTTAGGACTGGCATAAAGGCAGCTTGAGCCTTGAATCATAACAACGAATGTTGCGCTCGTTGCGGTTTTAATCAAGAGTAACCGCCCGTGGCATTCATTGAATTGAGTGTCACCCCCTGTCTATATCTGGTCTTTAATTGCAGGCATACTGATAAGTAGTTAACCAAATGAAATCGTATATTTCTGGCTAAGTGGGCAGTCACTCTGCGGCGTTACAACTACGGTCACATAGCTACGGCTATGCTCCCTACGTTGTGCCTTGCATAGTAACTGCCCACTTAGCCAGAAATATACGATTCCATTTGGCCAACTACTTAGAATTTTCGCCAATAGCCAAAGACACCTCCCATGATGCTTTTCAATTCGCTGCTCCCGGGCAGATATAAAAAAATGTTCACAGCACTGTTGTTTGCTGCCTGCTCAATCATTCCTCAGTTGGGCATCAGTAATGAACAGGTGGCAACCGAGGCAGAAATCAAAGCCATTGAAAGTGATATCCAACATACGAAAGAGCTGTTGGAATCCCTCAATGCGGCACGGACTTCTGCCCAGAAACAGGTGCAGAAGAACGACAAGGCCATTCAACAACTGAACACCGATATCATCACGCTGGAAGCGCGCCTTAAGGAGGGGCAGGGCGAAATAAAAAAGCTCCAGAGCCGTCAGCAGCAACTGACGGCAAAGAGTGAACAACAGAAGGTTCAGGTTGCCCGGAGTCTGCAATCGCTTTATAAGAGTCTGAGTGACAGCCGCATCAAGCTATTGCTGAACCAGGAAGATCCGGACAGTGTTTCCCGACAACTGGTTTATCTTGATTACTTTCAAAAGGCACAACTTCAGTCTATCCGTGAGTATGAGAAAACCCTTGCGGAACTGAAATCTGTGGAACATGACCAGCAAACCCTCCTCTCCCGACTGAATCAGGAAAAAGCCGTGATTGACCAGAAAAAGCAGTCCCTGGTCAAACAGCAGTCTGAACGTAAACAGCGGTTGAGTGAGTTGGCGAGTCGTTATCAAAAGGGAGGAAAAGCGCTTAAACAACTGGAACAGGAGCGAGAAAAGCTGGATAAGGTACTGGCCAGTATTATCAGTCGGCAGCACGGTAACAGTGCGTCTTTCAACAGTCGTAAAGGCAAGCTGTTATGGCCGGTAAAAGGGCGTGTGTTGTTTAAGTTCAACGATCAGAATCCGGAAACACGCATGCGCTGGCAGGGCATGTTCATTGCCGCAACCTCCGGAACAACAGTTAATGCCGTGCATGATGGCCGGGTTATCTTTGCCGACTGGCTGAGCAGTTACGGCCTGTTGGTGATCGTTGACCATGGTGATAATTTCCTGACGCTGTACGCTCACAATGACACCCTTCTCAGGCAGGAAGGTGATACGGTGCTGGCGGGTGAGCCACTGGCGTTGAGTGGTCAAAGTGGAGGGCAGCAGACTGAGGGCGTTTATTTTGAAGTGCGCCTGAAGGGCAAACCCCAAGACCCATCTTTATGGCTTGGCCGTAAGTGAGTAAGGGAATCCAAACCATGTACCACTGTCGGAGAGTATCCCGAACTCAGTGTAGTTTCAAACGGTGATACCGATAAGTAATTTCTATACTTCACTGAATTAAATAATGCTCGGGAGCATTCATGAATTTGATTTTTAACCTCCACCGGCTTATCAAGGCATCGGCCCTGGTGCTGGCTACCGGACTGGCATTCAATGGCTGGGCTGATACGGCTGTTCAGGAAGAACAGCCCCCAAAGGCTCCTGCCGCTGAAATCAACAGCCAGTCTCCAGTAGACCAGGACACCGGGCACGGTGAGCAGCCAAAAGGAAAGCTGCCTCTTGATGAACTTCGGGCCTTCACCGAAGTCATGGAACGCATCAAAAAAGCCTATGTTGAGGAAGTCGATGACAGGACGTTGCTGGAAAATGCCATTCAGGGAATGCTCAGCGGGCTTGATCCTCATTCTGCTTATCTGAAACCGGATGACTTCAAAGAGCTGGAAGAAAATACCTCCGGAGAATTTGGTGGCCTGGGTATTGAAGTGGGCATGGAAGATGGCTTTATCAAGGTGGTGAGCCCCATTGATGACACACCTGCCGCAAAAGCCGGTATTCAGGCAGGGGATCTGATTATCAAGCTGGATGATGTCTCGGTTAAGGGAATGAGCCTGGGAGAGTCGGTGGATAAGATGCGCGGTAAGGCAGGCACCCCGATCAAGCTGACGATTGTCCGTGAGGGTGTGGAGAAGCCCCTTGAGATTGCCTTGGAGCGGGCGGTTATCCGAGTCCAGAGTGTCAGGGCCAGGCATCTTGAGCCGGGTTATGGTTATATTCGTGTCAGTCAGTTCCAGGCGGATACCGGCCATGAGCTGGTGGATACCTTGAAAGAACTCAAGCAAGCACAGAAAGATGGCAAACTTAACGGCCTGGTCCTTGACCTGCGCAACAATCCGGGTGGTGTGCTGCAGGCTGCGGTTGGCGTTACCGATGCCTTTATCAGCGAAGGGTTGATTGTTTACACCAAAGGTCGTATTCCAAACTCTGAGTTGAGGTTTAGCGCATCGGTTGATGACCCGTCAGAGGGCGTCCCGTTGGTGGTGTTAATCAATGGCGGTTCAGCCTCAGCCTCCGAAATTGTTGCCGGTGCCCTGCAGGATCATAAGCGTGCTGTGCTGATGGGAACCGAGTCTTTTGGCAAGGGGTCGGTACAAACCGTTTTACCGTTGAGTGTTGATGCAGCCAAGGGATTAAAACTGACCACTGCCTTGTATTATACGCCCAATGGCCGATCCATCCAGGCCGAAGGGATTAAGCCGGATATTTTGGTCCAGCGTGCCAAAGTAACCCCGATTGATGCCCCTCAGCAGTATAAGGAAGCCGATTTGCAACGACATCTCAGCAATGGCAATAAAGAGGATGCATCCAACAGTAAGAAAGCCAGGGCCAGTAAGGCAGAGAAAGAGGTAGCGGAGCTATTGGCCCAGGATTATCAGCTGAATCAGGCGTTGAATGTATTAAAAGGGATGCACATTAATACGATTACTGCCGTTAAGCCGGAAGAAAAGAAGACGGCTGCGCTTAAGCCAATGAAAACCACGCCATAGAAGACGACTGTGCCTCGTTACCGAGGTTCCTGATAGCGGTGTGGTATTAGCGCCTATCTGCACTAGTGCATGGTTTCAATGATTTTGACGTACAATCTCCGTTCACCCTGAGCGGAGTCGAAGGGTGATTGGCACAGTATTCAGGGTATGGAGTTTACGCCTTTCGACTCCGCTCAAGACGAACGGAGTTTGGAGGTCAAGGAAAGAGCCCATCAATTGCATTGAAACCATGCACTAGAAACGATAAGAAACCCCAAAACTGATAACAGGCTGCCAGCGGGCAGTTGTCGTTTCATCAACATTGTTTCTTGAGATGGATTTCAAACTGTTAACCCAGAAAAAAAAAGGACACCCATAGACTTTTCGACCGATAAAAGTGGGTGTCCTTTTTATGTTCCGACCTTCACCACCCCTTGGTAACATTTTGATTTTAAACGATTAAATATCGTGCCAACCATATATTCGAATAGAATATATGCTTCAAAATCAAATGATTACGTTATTTTGGTGGTGAAAGTGGGATGTTCCTTTTTATGTTCCATTTTTATGGGGTAAGGAAGCCGGATCACACCTGCTGCCATATATTGGCCCGGAACAATCTGATGTGGTACATCGAGCTACTGGAGAAATTCGATCTGATGTATTTCTCTGAATCTGAAAAAACCTGTTGTCGTTGGCGATCATCTATCATGACGCCGCAGCGGAAGATGCCCCCAGGCGAGATGAAGAAGTTCAGGGGGTAATCCGGTTACTGACTGGGCGCTGTCCGGGACATGAACTGATTTCAGGTTCTTTTGTGGAACGTGGGAATCTGTCGCTCTGGTTATAAGGGAGCCAGGCAGCTGAACTGCGGAGGCCATGGACTTATGGGAAAAAATTTTCCTTCAGAAGTGCATTTTTCAAACCATAAGGCAAATTTAAAGAAGATATTGTTCGTCTATCAAGCAAATCATGCAGCTTCCTCTTGCACAAACTTTCCAGACTGAGAGTAGTTTCTTGTGGGTTGAAGCCAAATTTCTGAGTGACTGTACTGATAACATTCGGTGACAGGCTTCTCTCTGGACAGCTGCCGTAGTGGATAAGTTCAAAAGCAATTTTCCAGAACCCTCGTTTGTTGGCCCAGAACAGAGGAGTACCATCTCTAACGTCACGACTATGAACATCCGCCTTATACCGCAACAATAACAGCACCACCTGGTAATGTCCTGCAATAGCCGCCTGCGTCAGAGGAGTAGCAAGACCAGAGGAGTGACTATTAACATCCGCCTTATGCCGCAACAATAACTGCGCTACCTGGTAATGCCCTTGAGCCGCCGCCTGTGTCAAAGGAGTATCATTACCCTTGGTACGGCTATGAACGTCCGCCTGATGCTGCAACAATAACTGCACCACCTGGTAATGTCCTGCAGCCGCCGCAAGCGTCAAGGGCGAATTCTTCCCAAAGGTATGGCCGTGAACATCGGCACCGGATTGCAACAGCAGTTCAACAAATTCAATTCGCCCAAATTCAGCCGCAGTGGCCAGCGGATTGGGGGGATAGACACCACCTAAGGCATTACAATCAGGATCTGCACCGAATTGCAACAGAAGTTTCACTAAATCAATATCCCTCTTTTTGACTGCCCCTGACAGTGGTGAAAGTGGTCTGAATCCTCCGCCGTTTACATCATCCGCATTATGCTTCAACAGCAATTTCACGGTCTCGATGCAACCTTTCTCAACAGCTACTCTAAGCAGACCTTTCTCCATACCCGGACCTTGCCAATGCGCACCATGTTCCAGCAACAGCTTAACCAGCTGAACATGCCCATGCTTGACAGCTTCGCTCAGGGAATTTGACCTGAAATAGCCGCCATCAAACCTGTTAATGTTGGCTCCATGACTCACCAGTAGCCGGGCAATCTCAATATAACCCTTGCCCGCAGCCTTGCACAGTGGCGTCCCCCTTCCAGAACTATTACTGTTGGCGTCGGCTCCCATAGTCAGCAACATTCGTACGCTCTCGGTATGCCCATGCATGGTAGCCTGAGTCAGTGGCGTTCCGCCTCCGTAGGCAAAGCTGTAAATATCCGCTCCATGCTCCAGTAACAGGCTTATCGCCCCGACCTGTCCGTTCCTGGCAGCCTGAGTCAGGGGAGTCGGCCAGCCAAGGGTATTGCTGTTAATATCCGCCTGGCAATCAATCAACAGTTGCATAAGTTCAGTGTTACCCAAGGCCGCAGCTGTGGCCAGTGGCGTCATGCCCTTGCAATCGGGGTGGTCAACACGAGCTCCAGACTCAAGCAGTAACCTCGCGATGTCAACTAACCCGTACATGGCTGCCCGGGTCAATGGGGTAAACCCTTCTCTGCCGGGGAACCTGAGGGCTTTATGCTGCTTCCGCAACCCTTCCTCGCGGCCATTAACCTCGGTGCCATTGCGCAACAGCCATGCCACCATATTGATATCCCCGCACTCAACTGCACAATTCAGAGGGACCTTACTGGCAGCGCCGGTGCAATGTGCGACCATACAACGGTTGTCGCCGGTTCCTGCAGCAGCCAGACCGTCAGTCCTGACTCCGGATTGCACGGCCACAGACAGATTATGACCATAAGTGGGCTGTAACCCGACTCTGCCGGATATTCCCGGATCGTCGGGAACAGAGATACGGGGAATCTGTTTTGCATAGGTCGGTAAATAAGTGTCGTCTACTTTCTCCGAAGTTTTCGAGGTTCCGGCAGCACTGGCTGGTAGCAAGCCAGGGTAACCCCCGGTATTTAGTGGTTGCATGGTAACTTGCCATCTGTCCGAATAGGTGGATGCTTAGAGCAATCGCTCTGTAAAAAAGTTCCGCCTTGTTATCCGAGGTCGGTGATTTTTGTCTTGATGTGACACGAAAACACGAGACGCAAGCAGGTCTTGGCTGAATCAGATTGAAATCTGGTTTTCCATCCTGGTCAGAAGGTTTTTGAAAAGGAACAGCTTCACTTCCAAAGAGGACCTGAAGGTACGGCTCTACGGTTTTATTGAGTTCTTCAATGAGAGGATGGCCAAGCCATTTAAATGGACTGTCAAAGGCCGTCCTCTGCAGGTGTGAAGATGCGTGGGTATTAAGGCTTGGATGCGCTAGAAACGATAGGAAACCCCAAAACTGATCACAGGCTGCCAGCGGGCAGTTGTCGTTTCATCAACGTTGTTTCTTGAGATGGATTTCAAACTGTTAACCGTAGGGGCGGCAAGATTGCTGCCTTCATTATTTTCATAAACAGCACCAATATCAACCCGAACACCCAGCCTTGCCTGATCCACCATTTTCTTCCAACCTACACCAAGATAGGTTTTGTTGTTGTAGCGTGAATTCTGTGAATCTTTTGCCGCATGGCGAAAACTGCCAGCCGACATACTGAAGTTGTTATCAAAAGGCTGATAATCAATGCGCAGGCCTCTGGCGTTATCAGCCGGGCTTAATGACTGGTTGCTCAGTTCCAAGGTAGAGGGCTTATCCGGGGATTCTGCCGCGTGTTGCTCCGGCAGCAGTTCAACATCACCAGGCATCTGCCCATGGTCGTCTGCTTGCGCAGAGCCGAGAACAGTGACTCCCAGGGCAATGATCAGCAGATGACTATTCATGGCATTTTCCCTCCATCCTTTTCTCCATTGGTGTGTGAAGAACCGGAAAACGGTATGCTCGATGCCTGTGGATATTGAACAGCATTTTTATAACACAACTCATTTTATCGTCGCTGTATTTATCACAAGAAGCAACTGTTCTTTTGCACAAACTCTATCTATTTTTTAATGCACTGTTTTTGTTCATTGATTCAATTTATGAAGTGTTCACGCCATGTACTAAGTATTTTTCGTAATACCCGATGAATTTACCACTCTGATACCCGATTCTTCTCACTGGTAGACTTAGCGCCAACATCGATTGGCTGTGGATAACCCCATGCAAGTTCAAAATATGCCCAACTATGGTGCGGTTCCTCCTGCGGAAATGGCAAAGCTGGCTGAGCAGGCAGTAATAGGCAAAGCCAAAAAACACCCTGAGATAACCATGATCCTGGCGATTATGGCCGGTATCTTTATTGCCATTGCCGGCATGTTCTATACCGTAGTGATGGCCGGTGCCCAAAGCATGCCTTACGGTATGTCCAAACTGGTGGGTGGTATTGTCTTCAGTACCGGCCTGATGCTCGTAGTGCTCTGCGGTGCCGAACTGTTTACCAGCAGTACTCTGCTGCTGATGGGCAAGGCAACGGGTAAACTGAAGTTCCGTAACATCGTTAAAAACTGGGGGCTGGTTTACGTTGGTAACTTTATCGGCTCTATTCTCTTTGCCCTGCTGATTATTGGTGGCGGGGTCTGGGAAGGCGGCAATGGTCAGGTAGGCCTCTCTGCCATGTATATTGCCAAGGCCAAATTGGGCTATCCATTCTTCCAGGCCCTGATCCTGGGTATTCTCTGTAACCTGCTGGTTTGCCTGTGCTACTGGATGACCCTGAGTGCACGCACAGCTGCGGGTAAAATGATGGCCTGCATTCTGCCGGTAGCGGCGTTTGTGGTAGCGGGTTTTGAGCACTCCGTAGCCAACATGTACCTGTTGCCAGTGGGCTACATGGTTAAGACTGTGGCTGGCCCTGAGTTCTGGCAGGCGATTGGTTACACCGCTGCCGATTTCGACATGATCAGCCTGGGCAACATCTTTATGAATCTGCTGCCGGTTACCATCGGTAATATCATTGGTGGTGGTGTGATGGTGGGTTTGAGCAAGTGGTTTGTGCACCTTCGTGTTAAAGGTTAATCAAGGTTTAACTGAATGACCTATGATGTGGTCATTCAGTTTCAGCTTTGCCAGCGTAGGAATGCTTCAACATCTGCTTGATGCCCTGCGCTGTTTTTCTGCCAATCCCCCTGGTTTGTGCCAGCTCTTCAACCGAACTCAGCAAGACCGCTTCAATCGAACCGAATTTCTGCAACAGAGCCCGGGCTTTCAGCGAGCCAACACCCGGCAAACACTGCAGCATATTTAACGATTGCCGGACCGGATTTTTAGATGGAACAGGCCGGGACCCCATACCCGCAGAATTCATAAGCCCTCTGAACTTGCTCCATTGTCGCCCCACCATAATCAATAATGCAGCAGTCTCATTCGGGTTCATGGAACGAAGTACGGGAATACCAAAATACAGTGACACTGTGACCAGAGCCCCTTGAATAGACTCTCGTCGTATACCCGATGAACACAACATGTCAGTAGTTCCTTCAATCAGTAATACTTTGCGATAAGGAAAACTAAACTGGCTCAACTGCCGAAATAACCGACCATCAATAATGGAGGCCGCCAGATCGGTCAGCGTTTTTCTCTCAACCAGCCAGTCGTTGTTGATTTTATAATCTCCACTATCAAGAGAGACGGTGTTCACAACAATCCCTTCCCGCCCCTGCAGTATGTCAACAATCCCTGAAGCCCTTTCCCGATAATCAATGTCAATCACGATATTATGCATGGTATGAGCGTTATTCTGATCATTAGGACAGGCAGCAGTATAGCTAATTGTGTATGCTTGCTAAGTAGCTGGCCATATGGAATCACATATTTCTGGCTACTTGGGCAGGTGCTATGCGAGGCACAACGGAGGGAACATAGCCGTAGCTATGTGACCGGAGTTGTAACGAAGCACGACTGCATGGATGCAGGAGCTAGAGCAACGCAGGAGCGGTTGCCGGGAGTGCCTGAACAAGGAGTCAGAAATATATGATTTCATATGGTTAGCTACTTATTGCCATGCAGAGAAATAGAGGGATAAGCAATGAAGTCAGTGGCAATCTTCTGCGGTGCCCGGTCTGGTCGTAAGGAAGCGTACCGTCAGGCCGCTGAGGCATTGGTGGACTCGCTGTTAGAGCAAGGCATCACCATCGTTTATGGCGGTGGTAATGTTGGACTGATGGGCGCTATCGCTGATCGAGCCATCGCCGGAGGTGGCACGGTGGTTGGGGTGATTCCCCATGCCCTGGTCGGACAGGAGCAGGCCCATAAAGGCTTGAGCGAACTGATCCATGTGCAGGACATGCACCAGCGCAAGCAGACCATGGGTGAGCTGGCGGATGGCTTTATCACCTTGTCCGGTGGTGTTGGCAGCATGGATGAACTGTTTCAGGAAATTGCCCATAAGCAGGTAGGCTACCATGGTAAACCCTGCGCCATTCTGAATACGGCTGGCTATTATGATCACCTGGTGGCCTGGCTGGAGAATGCCGTGGATGAAGGCTTTATCACCCGCTACTGGTTTGAACAGCTGGTGATTGACCACTCCCCGGCAGAACTGGTGAATAGAATGATAGGGGCAAAAATATGAAGCCGCTGCTGGTTTATCTGCATGGTCTGAACAGTTCATCCCAGTCAAGCAAGGCTATCCAAACCACCGGGTATGTCCGGGATAACCGGCTGGATATTGAATTATGGATACCAGATCTGCCGGTTTTTCCATCGGATATTGTGCAGTGTATACAGAGCCACCTGAAAAAGTCGCTGAACCTCAGGGATATCTACATCATTGGCAGCTCCCTTGGTGGCTTCCTGGGAACCTGGCTGCAACGCTGGCTACTGGATAATGGCCACCGGAAAAAGGCAAGACTGGTGCTGATTAACCCGGCCGTCGTTCCCCATGAACGATTCGAAGCCTTTCTCGGCCCCCAGAAAAACTTCCATACGGGAGCCGACTGGGTTATGACCGAAGAGTATGTTGAGCAGCTGCTCCTTCTGGAAACAGAGCCACCAGCATCACCGGACAACACACTGCTTATGGTACAGACGGGCGATGAAACCCTGGACTACCGCCTGGCGGTGGAAAAATATCAGCAATGCAGAGCGATCGTACAGGAAGGTGGCAGCCACACTTTTGATCATTTTGAGACCGTGTTACCAGAAATATTTGACTTTCTGGAACAGGATTTTCCGACATCCGTTTGAACAAATCACCGTCGATTCGTTACACTCTCCATTTTCACGCTTTACATCATAAAGCGATCAGTCAGCAAGGACTCATGGTAAAGAACGACTACAATGCCGAGGCGATTGAGGTACTCAGTGGCCTCGACCCGGTGCGCAAACGCCCCGGAATGTACACCGACACCACCCGGCCAAACCATCTTGCCCAGGAAATCATCGACAACAGTGTGGATGAGGCTCTGGCAGGGTTTGCTTCCCATATCAAGGTCACCCTGCACAAAGACCAGTCTCTGGAAGTAGTGGATGATGGCCGTGGCATGCCCACCGATATCCATCCGGAACATGGCATCTCGGGTATTGAGCTTATTCTCACCCGCCTGCATGCCGGTGGTAAATTCTCCAACAAGAACTACCAGTTCTCCGGTGGTTTGCACGGGGTGGGTGTTTCTGTGGTCAATGCGCTCTCCAGCCATCTGGAAGTGACCGTTCGCCGTGGCGGCGTTGTTTCTGCCATCAGCTTTAAAGATGGCTACAAGGATGAAGACCTTCACGAAACCGGCACCTGCGGACGTCGCAATACCGGAACAACGGTTCGTTTCTGGCCCGATGCCAGCTACTTCGACTCCCCACGATTTTCCGTACCAAGGCTAATGCATATTCTCCGGGCCAAGGCAGTCCTTTGCCCTGGCCTGCGGGTTGAATTTGATGACCGTATTTCTGAAGACGTGACCGAGTGGTACTACGAAGATGGCCTGAATGACTATCTCAAAAGTGCCACCAGAGGCTTTGCCGTGCTGCCCGCTGAACCCTTTACCGGTTCCCTGAAAGGGGAAAGCGAGGCGGTAGACTGGGCCGTCCAATGGTTACCCGAGGGTGGTGAACTGCTGACGGAAAGCTATGTCAACCTGATTCCCACCCCGCTGGGCGGCACCCATGTGAATGGCCTGAGAACCGGCCTGCTGGAAGCGATCCGGGAGTTCTGTGAGTTCCGGAACCTGTTGCCCCGTGGCGTGAAACTCGGTGGCGATGACCTGTGGGAAAACTGCGCCTACGTATTATCTGCCAAGTTGGCAGACCCACAATTCTCCGGCCAGACCAAAGAACGCCTCTCTTCCAGAGAGTGTGCCGCCTTTGTCTCTGGTGTGGCAAAAGATGCCTTTAGTCTCTGGCTGAACCAGCATACCGCTGAAGCTGAACTGCTGGCAGAACTCTGCATCAGCAATGCCCAGAAACGGATGCGCAAAGCCAAGAAGGTCGCCCGTAAAAAAGTGACCCAGGGGCCAGCACTACCGGGTAAACTGGCGGATTGTGCCAGTCAGGACCTGAGCATGACCGAACTGTTCCTGGTGGAAGGGGACTCGGCGGGCGGCTCTGCCAAGCAAGCCCGTGACCGTGAGTACCAGGCCATCATGCCGTTGCGGGGTAAAATCCTCAACAGCTGGGAAGTCGACTCCTCAGAAGTACTGGCCTCCCAGGAAATACACGATATCTCCGTAGCCCTGGGAGTTGATCCGGCATCGGATAACCTGGATGGTTTGCGCTACGGAAAAATCTGCATCCTGGCCGATGCGGACTCCGATGGCTTGCACATCGCGACCCTGCTCTGCGCCCTGTTCGTTCAACACTTCCGCCCGCTGGTGGAACGCGGCCATATTTATGTGGCCATGCCTCCGCTCTACCGGATTGATGTGGCCAAGGACGTCTATTACGCCCTGGATGAAGCGGAGAAAGAAGGCATTCTTGAACGCATCCGTGCTGAGAAAAAGAAAGGCAAGATCAATGTGCAACGCTTTAAGGGACTGGGCGAAATGAACCCTCTGCAGTTGCGTGAAACCACCATGTCTGCAGACACTCGTCGTTTGGTTCAGTTGACCCTCGACAATGAGCAGGAGACGACTCAGCGGATGGACATGCTGCTGGCCAAGAAGCGCAGTTCGGACCGCAAGACCTGGTTGGAGTCCAGGGGGAATCTGGTTGAAATTGCTTACATGATGGTAGATCGACGTTATTCATTTTTGTACAAACGCAAAAGGGCAGTAGAAAAACTGCTGAAAAATTCCAGATAAACATTGAGGCTGTAACCGATCAGTTTACTACCAGTTTGAATCTTATCACGGTTGTTCATGGCCTGAGTTCCTAAGCTCAGAGCGTACCCAGAAGTGTTTACCAAACCGTGGGAAGTACACTCTAATGCTCACCCGCACAACGATACTTGTGAATGGGTTCACCCGTTTGAGCGTGAACAGCAAGAACCGGATAAACGGAGGGTCCGTGGCCATTAGGATCAGTAGCCTCCGCATACTCGCCATCGGTTTTGGGTAGGTTGTTCTCGGGGCATAAATAAAAAATCATCGGCGCGCGAATGCTGAATTCGCGGGGCTCAAGCAGGTAGTCCTGCTCAATCACCCTCTGCTGCGCCTTGCTCAGCGCAGGATTGGCAATAAAGCGCACAGGGATCGCAATATCCCATGCCTTGTCTTCAATTAGCGGAGCTTCGGCAGGAGTAATTATTTCCGGGACGCCTATGAATCGTGCCAGAACAAAGTCTTTGTACGCCGAACTGCCCCAATCATAAGCGCGTACATGTTGTCGTCCGTTGACGGTGATAATGACTGCGGGGGTCAGCCTTCGAGGCGTACCTTCCGGATTCTCCATGGACGCATAGGTCGCGTGCACCTGACCCTGCTGCTCGATCGCAGACAGGAAAACCGACAAAGTGCGGCTGGGTACCGCGCGATGAATAATCGGGATTTCCTGCACATGAGCCGCTTGCGGCGGTTGAAACTCTGCCGTCGCGCGCCATACCAGGTCATTCTCCCCCAGCAATACAGGCGAAAATGTGGCGCTGGGAAAATACCCCTTGCGGCTACCGCTTTGGTCAACCACGTTACCAGGTGCCAGCTCCAAATAGGTTCGTACGTCAGTCCGGGCCTGCTGCGCAGAGACGCCAAACTCATCTGCAATCATGCGCGATGTGACCTTGCGCTCCCAAAGCAACTGACGCTCGATATAACGTAAGCGCAGCCACTGCGCATGACTGAGCGATGTTTTGTGCTGACCGAGAAACGTTGAGTAATGCATACCAGTTTTTGTTCGGCGTTGGTGGACGGAGTGTAATTCGAGATCTAACCGATACTCGGAACCAGTATATGGCTTGACTTATTTCAGGACAAATAATATTGCATGTAGATCATATTATGCAAAGTATCTTTGTTTGAGTTACTGCGTGGTGCTATAGTGGCGTCTTCTCAGTCGGAGAATGCTATGTCGCTAGAGTTTCTGGAGCAAGCTCGCAACGAACCGATGGCGCGTCGAGAACTGACCATTCAGTCTCATGCGTTGCTCGTTGTACGAACGCTCGATTCAATTTACAGCGCCCTACAACGCAAGCCGTTCGGCGGAATCGACTTTGATGTCCTTGCGGCCATCATGTACCTATTTGACGCCATGCTGTACTACACCGACCGTGAGCGACAGCCGGGTATGACCCGTAGAGAGGCGGAACTGTGCCTAGTGGAACACATGCGAGAGGCGTATCCTGGACACAATGATGCTAGCTATGTGCAGGTAGCCGGCAAGATTTTCGCCGCGATCAAGGATCCTTTCCGTCTGCGGTTCTATGACTTTACCGAACGTGCACATTCTGACGAGCAGGTGGTTCGACTGGTGCGTCATGACCAGGTTGTCGGCTCAGACGATATCCTCTGGTCACTGACCGATGAGGGGATGATGTTTTATACCCTTCGTCTTGATGAAACGCCAATCGAACGTGCCGCCATACTGGCTTGGCGCACCCTCAAGACTATCCGTCGTGGCGAGATCGACAAAGCGGTGCACCAGATCCAGTCGACCCAGCGGCAACTTGAGCAATACCTGATTGGTATGCGAATGAAAGTGCGCGCCGCCCAGGCAGGTGATTTAAGTGCATCCTACGCACAGGACATCCGGCCAATTCTCAGCGACTCCTTCGATAAGACCGAGGAGGTGCTTGGGCATATCCAGAGCACACTCGCCACCATCACAGAAATGCTTGCCGATGGCCGCTCAGAACTGCACCCCGATAAGCTCAATAAGCTGCGCAAGGCGCAGGAAATCTTCGCCGACGTCAGCACTTTCACGCTGAGCTATCAGGACTGCCTGCATGATGTGAACAAGGACTTTGAGCAGGCCCGTCTAAAGCTGATCATTCCGAGGGATAATACCCTGTTCCGGGAGACACTTGAAAAAGCCGCACTTAAGCCTCTGCTGGCCCACACTCCAACGGCAGCTGAACAAAGCATGGACGACTTAGTTGCATGCCTGCTGGCCCCGCGCTGCCAATATGATGATTGCCACACCCTGCTTGATCTGGAATTGGTGCTGAACCTCTACATCGATCAGTTCGATCAGGTGTTGCCACACGAGATCCAGGACCCCACCGAACAACCCGAGGCGATAGAAACCAGTCTGCAAGGCATTCCCGATTCGGTGATCCGTCATTGCAGTAGCTGGGTGTCCAGCCGTCTGAAAGCGCAGGGCCAAGTCAGTTTTGCAGACGTATTTGATGCCTACGAGGAGGGTGAGTTATCCGAACAGGAGCAGCAGGTCTGTTTGCTTCATATCGGCAGCTTGGCGACCAACAACGATTCCTCCATTGAAGTAGATGTGGACGACACCCCTATCGAATCAGCTCTTTGGCGAGCCGACAACATCATCTTGCTGACAGCAGCCCCTGTACCGACCCTCGAGGAGTAGTTATGTACGACGCAGATCAACACGCTAAACGCTACGCCGAGATCGCCACGCAAGCGATCATGAGCTCATTGGGATACAAAATGGCTGATGATGCGATTCAGCGGGCTCTGGAACTCCATGGTGATGTCCTGTTTATGGAAATTATTCGTGGCATCGCGGCTGGCATGAAGTTGAACTATCTCGGTATGCACGAGAGCTATGGGGTGTTGTTGACCGCCAATGGTCGTGGTCCGTATGCCCCCACCCTGGGTTGGCTTAATAAGCGCCTGCTACACGATGTGACCACTGAGCAGATGGGCAAAGAGCGCAAGGAGCAGCGCCTCTTTGCAGGCCTGACGCTTATCGCGTTGCTTGCGGACATGTTTCCTAACCCTGATTCGGTTCGGGTTGAGTCTGGTCAAGTCAGAGGCACCAGTGCAGCCTCGGTGGTGGCCAAGCTCAACGATGTAGCCGATCAGGTTATTGCGCAGCGCAAGGCCGAGGTAGATGGGGCGGTGGATGGCCTGCTCCTTGCTGCCCGGTTTGTGCAGGAAGAGCGCATCCCCCGTATCTACGACGAAAAGGTGGCGCGCGTCTCCAGTATTCGCTCGCAAACTGAGATGGCAATGCGCTGGATACAGTTGCTGCAGGAGGAAGGCTTTCTGGCTGAGGACAGCAGCCTGTCGGGAGAATCTGACTGGTATCCGACCCAGAAGCTCAAACACTATCTGCGCCATACAGGCATTGAAGAGACAGTGCGCTTCGTGATGGATATCGATCCTGCAACAGAGGAGCAGCCATCTGCCCCAGGCAATGCTGAGGCGACGACATCAGTCGATCATCCTCAATCCGCAGAGGACGGAGGACAGCCTGCCTCTATCGAAACCGCAGAAACACAACACAAATTGGAGGTTTGATCATGTGGCTGATCAAACGGGTCTATATGGATGGCGCTGGTCACGAAGAGGCTTTCTACAAGGACCTCAATCTGAATTACATCGGCCTCGCCCAAGCTTCCGAACTGCCGGATGATGCAGTGCGCAGAGCCCCTGCCAAGAATACAAAGGCAGTGGTCAGTACCTATCAGCAACTGGTGAACGGGGGTGGAAAGTCTACCTACATCGCCTTGCTACTATCTGTCTTTGAGCCATCTGTCAACGACTTCACTCAATACCTGGCCAACCGCCGCAAGAGCCAATACCACTATAAAAATTACTTCTATCGGGAGCTGTCCGTCATCCTGGTGGAGATGGTGAATGAGGACGGCCAAACCTTGCTGCTGGGGCACGCTCATCAGCGCAATGGGAATGAGGTGGAACGATTATTCTTTATCTGCGACGCTCCCGACAGCCTGCTGGATGCACCGTTTGATGAGGTGCCCTCATACTCACGCGCCGAGCGTAGTCGTGAGTTGCGCCCCTACGCTAACACCTTGCACAGTTTTGAGAGTTGGCTTAATCAGAAGGCAGGTGGTGACGGTGGTATGCACTGGCGCAAGACTCGGGTAAATAAAGAGTGGCGCGAGTTTCTAGTGGAGCAACAGATCAACGTTGATCTTATCAAGACCATGGTGACCTTCAACTCTGAAGAGGGCGGGTTAACTAAATTCATCGACTATAAGACCGAACAGGATTTTCTCGGTGCCTTCTTTGCGTGCAGTATGTCCAAGGACACAACTGAACAGCTACGCGAGTTGGTGACGCACGAGGTCCATCGTCAGGGGGAGCTGGAAGCGATTCGACGTAACGAATCCTTCCTGGGGGATGTGTTGTCTAATTGGCGGAAGTTCCTTGAACCGGCTCATAAACTCGAGGCTGCAGAAGCGCAGCAGCAGGAAATGGCTGAAGGATTTCGCGAGGCTATGCGAGACCTCACAGCCTTTGCTGAGAGTACACAGGCAGAGCACACCCGTCTGAAGGAACAGTCTGAAAGGCTGCAGGAAGAGGCTGATCAAGCGACATCTGACCGTGTTCTGCATAGAAAACGCAAGGTGCTTCTCGAACATGATCTTGCTCAACATCAATTGAACGAACAACAGCGTAATGTCGACAAACTCAATGATGAAGCGGACTCTCATCAGTGTCACTTAGAGATTGCGCATGCTGCTATCGATTACAAAACCTATGCAACGGCGAAAGATCGCTACCGCCAATCGGTTAATGACCTTCAGGTGTTCCAAAGCGAGACGGAAAAACCACTGCAGGTTATCTTCGACCGCGCGGCTGGCGAGGCATTAGGTGTACTGCGGCGAGCGATAAGTGGTCACCAAAAGAAGAAGTCTGAAGTCACGGGACAGCTGGCAGCGCTTGAAACGCAAATTCAGACTCTTGGAGAGTCCATTGGCGATTTGAGGGCCAAGCTAGGTGGTCTGAATGCTGAGAGTAAGCAGTGCAGAAAGGACCGGCGTAAAGGCGAATTGCGGCGGGATTCGCTGCGCGAGGATGGCCTGATTCAGGGGGATGAAACCCCAGCGTCAGCGCAGCACCGATTGGCATCGCTCTTACAAGATGCCGCACAACATAAGGCGCAAACCAAAATCGATGCAGACAAGGCTGAGCAGGTCCTTGAGGCGCATTATTCTGTGGTCAGTCAAGCCGAAGTTGCACGCAGTCAAGCCCAGAACACACTCACCCAGGTCGAGCAAAAGCATCAGGAGGGGGTGGACAGCGCACAGGCGCTGACTAGTAACTACCATACGCTTCCCACGCTGACTCAGCGTGCCCTTGATCTTGAAGATGCTAACTGGCACAGCGCGCAGTGCGGATTGCGGATCGATGAGGTACTGGAAACCGATACTCAAACGCTGCAGGTCTCTAGGCAGCGCCTGCTGGCCGCCCAGCACGAGCGGGATGAGCTAAAGCAGACGGGCCATGAAATGGTCACCAAGCAGATCAAGAAGGCGCTTGAGGGGTTTTACGCGGCGGGCATTGCGCGTGAAAAGCTGTGGGCCTTCCCTCGATACCTCGCCTCCGCCTTCAATGACGATGCGGAACGTATTGCGGGGGTGATCGACCAAAATCCGGGCCGCTATCTGAGTCTGGTTGCGCTGGATGACGCAACGTTCGCACAGGTCAGCGAACTGAGCGACACGCTGCCATGGAAAGGAGTGCCGATTGCCATTCATCGACTCGATGAGGCGAAGGATCTCCTGGGCGGGTCACCCGACTCAGTACAGGCGGTACTTTCTAATCCCGATAAATACGGCTATAGCCAGGCGGCTTACGAGGCAAGGCTTCAGGAGCTGGAACAAGCTGTCGTTTCGCAAGAGACTCTTGTGGAGGAGGCAGAGCGTGACCTGATGATGCTGGAGGCATTCAAGGGTGACTGGCGCTTGCACAATGATCAATACGGGAAGCACTGGTCGAACCTGGTCAATCAGCTAGATCAGGCTCGCTCCGCACTGGCGGAGATGGTAGAAAAATTGGAGCAGGCGAAACAGCATGAGCAGAAGCTGCGTGATGCAAAAGGTCAAGCTCAAGCACTCTTTGAAAGTGCTCAACAACAGCACCAGCAGGCCCAAAAATTCCATGACACTCTGGATGATTTTGTGGTAACGGAATGGGCTGCGCGCAACACAGCAATAGAAAAACTAGCGAAGTTGAATGAGCAGAAACAGCGGTGCGAGGATACCCTTGAGACCCAAAGTGACGAGTTAAAGCAGACCGAACAGGCAGCAGAAAGCGACCGATCCGAGGCAACCCGGCTCAGCTTTCAGATTGACCAGTGGGCCAGCCTGAGTAACCAAGCCCTTTATTCAGGAGTGCTGGCAACCGAAGGTGGAGCTGATCGGAACCCGCAAGATGCACATGACGCTGCCGTTCAGGCACAGAAGCAGCTACTTGAGGCGGCCCAAGGTGATAAGGTCACGGAACTTAAGCACCAGCGGGAAAAAGCCGAGCAGGCACAGAACGATGCGCATGATCAATTATCCACTCACTCCGCCTACCGCACGCACTTGGGTGATGTTCAAGCTGCGGCCAGCAGTGCTCTCGCGCTGATCAATGACCGGATCACACAGTTTGAGAGGCAACAGCAAGAGTGCTCGAAGCGACAAATCACGGCGCAGGCAACTCTGCAAAATATTAGACAGAAATGTGAAGAGACTCGCGAGGCATTAGTCGAGGGTTTTGTGTGGACGGAAAAGCCCACTGAGGTTGAGACGATAAAAACAACCCTTTCTGATACCAATGCAGCCCTAAGGGAAGCGAAGGAGCGAATTAATCACCTGGCGGAACGGCAGAAGCTCCTTTCCAAAGATATAGAGGCTGTGAAAGAGCAACTTCACAAGGCCGATAACGCTCAGGCGATGATTCAGTCTTACACACCGACACCTGCGGCAGGTCTGCCCGTCAAGATTCTGGATATAGCCGAGTATGTGGATGCACTGCGCACTGAGAGCCAAAGGTATGCGCAGTTGGAAAAGACGCTGAAGGTGCAAGAAACGCAAGTAGGCATCGTTTGGGGGCACTATCGCAATCGGATTATGGAAGAATCCGCCAAGAACCCAGATGATCGGGCCAGTCAGGAATACCTGCACCGGTTGGAGTCCATCGCCACCTGGCGAGAGGTGCTGGGCGATTTGGAGCGTGTAGACACTGGGATAGCAGAGGTGTATGAGGCGGTGAAGGACAGTCTGGAGCAGTTCCAGCGCTCGATTAAGCTGACCGTTAAGCAACTGACTTCTCATCTGGATCGAGCCATCAAGCTTCTGAAGCGCGCCAAGTCGGTTAGAATACCGGACAACTGCCCTGTGTTGCCTGGCCGCGCTATTCTGAAGATGACGGACCGGCTGAATGATCTTCCTGCAGACCTCGAAAGTTTTGCTAGCGCCCGCCTGCAGCACTGGATCGCCAAGGGGCAAGTAGCCCGCTCCCCCAACCGAGACGTACTTACAGCTGACCTGGTTCAGTCGGTATTGAGCGAAGGGGATCTGGATGTGCGCATGTTGAAGACCAACGCTAGCCGCCCGAAGTGGACTCATATCACTCAGCTTGAAGGCTCAGGAGGCCAGCTCCTCACCTCGGCCTTCCTGCTCTTTGTGACGGTAGGCAAAGTACGTGAGTATGACACTGGAATTTCAGGCGCAGGCTTCTTGCTGGCGGATAACCCGCTTGGCAAGTCGAATGCCGATGACCTGTTGCGCATTCAAACTCAGATGGCCCGGGCCTACAACATTCAGCTCATTTATCTGACTGGCATTTCTGATGAAAACGCCCAGTCGATGTTTGATAACCATCTTTTTCTGAATAAGACACAGAAGCTGAAAAGGCGGGATCTGGTTACTATTGACAATAGCCGCCAAGCTTTATGGGCTGCCTCGTTGGCCGCTAAACCTCAGCCTGAGCCGGTCTTGTAGGGGGCTATGATGAATGTTGTAACGACGTGGCTCTCCCGGTTGGAGTCGACCGCCCATAAACACCGCCGTATGGCTGGCAAAAGCGCCCGCACTGTGAAAGCCCAGGCAGTACTAGAAGAGGTGCTACGTACCCATCAGCAGGAATCACGAAGCCATGACATCCCTGATTTGCTGCGTCAGGCGATTAAAGAGCTGATTGCGGGTGATTGGCGAGCTCAGCCCAAAAACGAAGCTAAGTGGCAACCCTATTGGCGGGGCCTACGTCTGCCCAGTGCATTTGTGTACAACGGTATCAGCGCCCCCGTAAAGACAGCGCAAGAGATCGCGTGGCATCCCTGGCTGGCAGGACGAATTACCGGCCCAGTAACAGTGCAGGTAAAGGAGCGTCTGCAGCGGCTGAATGCATACCTGTTTCGCCAAACTGAACGGGATAAGCCACTATTCCCGGGTACGCTTGGGCACCGTGAGCGCTCGCTATTGATCTTTAGCGATGAAAAAACGTTGGACTCCATGCCTGCCAATGGCTGGAAGCATGTCCTGCTGACACTGGCTGACATGGGTGCTATCCGTCGTGCGCCGCCGCTGCCGTATGAAACATCAGGCCGTCCCGACCTTCCGGCTGTGATCGTTGAGAACTCTGACGTGTATTACAGGCTGTGCCAAATTAATCGTGACAAAACACGATGGTCCCTGGTTGTTTATGGTGCCGGTAACAAGGTATCAGGTCAGGCGGAGCGTGTATCTCAGCTGCTTGAGTCGGAGCAAGTGACGCAATTGCTCTATTTTGGTGACTTGGATGTGGCCGGTTTGAAAATCGCCCACCAACTGCATTGCAAGTTACTTGATGATTACGGCATATCTCTACAGTTGGATGAATCGCTTTACCATGCGCTGATCCTCAATCGTTTAATGACGCCCGAGGGCAATGCAAACAACGAGCGATTTGATTTTGAGGCGCTATGCGACTGGATGCCGCGTTTTGTTATCCGCGAAATGAAGGCGTTGATAGCAGGCCACCAACGACTACCACAAGAAGGTGTGGCTGACATCTGAAGTGGCCAGGTAACAATCTTAGGAATTGCCCCGAAATAATTTCCACATTTTGGACTCGATCTCCGTTCATCCTGAGTGCTGAGCTTGTCGAAGTATCGAAGGGTGATTGGCACAATACATGAGGCCGGAGTTCACGCCCTTCGATACTTCGACAAGCTCAGCACTCAGGACGAACGTAGTTTTGAAACTCAGAAATGTGGAAATTATTTCAGGACAGCTCCTTAATTAGCTCTACAGCCCTGATGTGAAGTAGTAATCCGCCCAAGGCATATCAACAAGGGACTTACTTCATAGGTTGCTGGAGAATTGCTATGAGATTCCGTTCCTATAGAGTCTTTAAGATTCTTGAGCGGTGAGCGGCTACGCCAAAGCCCGATTTTAAGCCAAGCTTCCTGCCAGTCCTGTTGCCACTCGCTATGGCCAGAATAGCCGTTTTTCTCCAGGTGAAACTGTTTTTTAAACAGGACCCTGGAGCCAAAGCAGATAGCCGGGTCATTGTTTTCCAACCTCTGCCGTATGTGAAGCAGGCGAGCCTTTAAGGTTGACAGACATCGTTTAGACTGGTGTAGGCCAAAGCGCAGTTGAGCGTGTTTTTGAGGATTATCTTCTTTGTTCAGTGCCTTTGTCTGTTTCTTTATGTGCCGATGCTTTGCCTTGATGCGACGCTGGTAACTGTCTTCAGTGTTTGCCAGGTTGGATATGACTGATCGAATCTTACCCTCAATGCTGGCTTTCGCTGCATTAAAGTACCGGGCAGGAATCCGGTAACGGGCAATGGTCTTGTTTTTCAGGGAAGCCAGTGATTGTCCCTTACGCCACTGGGCATATAACCCACGTTCGATGGACGTCATCAGCCCAGCGATAGCGGACAGGGCGGCATGCTGGGCAGCGGAGACGTTCAGGCGGGTCTGAAAGGTCAGTGACAGGCAGTCAGTCAGAAACGAGTCTTTTTCGCTCATGGCTACCCAGCATCCTCTACAACTTTGATCAATTTCTCCATCCGCTGCTGGTTTTTGTGACTGCCAAGATCATTGATGATCTCGTACTGCCATACCAGCCTTTAGAAGCGCAATATAACGAAAGCACTTCCTGCTGCCTCTCCAGGTCTTTTTCTTTCTGGTATGACTGGAAACCCACCGTTTTGCGCTGTGCCTGTGGAGACTGTTTCGTCATTAACAGACTGGCGCTGTAAGGTCGTTGACCGCCGACAGTAGGCTCAGGCACGAGTTTTCCACAAGCCTCCCAGCGAGAAGGGGATACCCCTAAATGGTCAGCGGCCTGAGAGATGGAGTATCGATCATTCACAACAGAACTTACTCATTGTGAATAGGTTCAAGTAACTAAGATAGGTTTTTGTTAACTGCAACAAGCCCCCAGGTTATTCACTCTTGATTAAAACCGCAACGAGCGCAACATTCGTTGTTATGATTCAAGGCTCAAGCTGCCTTTATGCCAGTCCTAAATACAATACACCACCCTGGAAACGGGCAAATGACTGTATTATTGCGACCAAAAGACCTGCACAGGACAAGTCTGGCAGGGCTTGTTGCGCTCGTTGCTTTTTATTTCAACTGCCTTGTTTAGAGTGCTGCGAAGCTCACATCAATAATATTAATTTGGCCTCTGGTGCCAAATCGGTAGGGCATTTGCCATGGCCCAACGATTTTCCACCAACCCACGCCAACACCAGCGGTGACGATAGTGTGCAGCCCGTCGATAACTTTATGGCCAACGACGTTCGGGTACATTCGACGCAAGATCAGATTATAAGGGAAAAACTGGCCAGCATGAGTGTGACCGGAAACCTGTAGATCGGCCTTGTTCTCAATACTTTCTGGTATAGAGACGGGATTATGGTCAAAGACAATGATCGGATCACTGGCTTGAACATTGTCGCGCTCATAAATTTCTTTCAGACTCATCCGATTGGTAACGGCAAACTTATTACCGATGTCATCGCGGCCAATTAAGCGAATGCCATCAATAGTGAGTACCTCATCGTGCAGAATCTCAATTCCTGAATTCTTGATAAAGGCAACATTACCATCCACATCGTTACCGTAGTATTCATGATTACCAAGAATCGAATAGACACCATGTTTTGCTGTTAATTCAGCAAAAACTTTTTTGTATCCCTCATTAACGTTGGTATGGCTGTCCTGAAAAATATCGCCACCAAACATAATGATGTCGGGATTTTCAGCGTTAACCTTCGCTACCATATCCACAAACAGCTGTTTGTTGGACGTTGGCATAAGATGGAGGTCGCTTATAAAGGCGATACGCAGCTGTTCTCTATCAGCGATTTTGTTAACAGTGATTTGGGTATGAACGACATCGGTATAACGATAGCTGATATAACCAATGACAGTCACTGTGCATAGCGAAGCGGCAATAATCCATTTTCGAAGATAGACCGGCACAGGCTTTATCAGATAATGAACGATCAGCAGTATCAGTACAGTAAGCAGCAAGTAGTGTGCAAGATAGACATAATTACCAAAAAACAGGCCATACAACTCGTTTTCAATAATGAGGTTCTTTCTGATATAGGCTAGTGGCAAGATGCCAAAAAATAGCAGCACGCTGGACAAAAACAGCTTAAACAACCGATAACCCTCGGAGAGTGGTGAATTTTCAATGCTAGAAAGCAGCCAAACGCAGATAATGTCAACAGAGTAGTCGCCTTCTCAATAGTTATCTAACAGTTGTTGTGTAAATATTGACTGCCAGTATTAATGGCAAACCCGGTTAACATGATAACAAAGAAAATAACAGCCAGAATAGACAGTGCGGTATCAGCACTTGTACTTGAGATAGGCATTAAACTTTCACTACCCTGATGGTTTCATTGTTAGGTTTGCGATGATATTCAGGTTGGCGAATTCTGTCGTTAAATTTATTTAAACCACCAAATACCTGAAAGATTGCATTGTATTTCTATGATCTGATAAGTATTGTTACATACTAAGCTCTTGTATATGCCATACGGACAGCGTATGCGAGAGTTTGACTCAAATCAGAATGATCATCAGGGAAGCTTATCAATGTTAAAATTTCCAGTCATTGCCTCTGCACTCCTGTGCGTAGCCACATCTGTAAGCGCTGCCGACAAGCCGGTTGGATCCGGTCCTAACCCATATTCAGACTGTGGTATTGGAGCCGCTCTGTTTTCCGAAGGTCCTGTGTGGGCTGCGGTAACCTCAAATGTCATCTGGGATATTGGATCAACGGCTGTTACTTCTGCAACCATGAGCCCTGAAACATGTAATGGCAGCAAAGTAAAAACGGCACAATTCATTATTGATAATTACGACAATCTGGCCGAAGAAACGGCACTTGGACAAGGTGAGCATTTGACCGCAATGTTGACTGTGCGGGGGTGTCAGGCATCGGCTCACCCGACGATTGTTCAGTCTATCCGCAAAGACATGGTGGGCAACGTGACAGCTGCCAGCTATTCAACCCTGTCTGACGTGGAAAAAGCCACTCAATATTATCAGGCGATGGATGCAGGTGTTGCCAGTGTAGCGGATAGCTGCTCCGCCTGATCTGATGTTTGGCGTTGTCTGCAGACAGCGCCAGTCCATATCTCAGTCAAACCATAAGACCTGTAAGCAGTGACTAAACCTATCTTCTCTCTTTGCCTGTTGCTTTTATCGCTGTCTTCTTTTGCTGTTGAGCCTGACACCTCCTCTGTTAATCCTTATATCCATCTTGCTACCATCCAAAAGCTATCAATAACCGATACATGGAAAAAATTGCTGGTTTATGAGCCATCCGGCTTATTGGGTGCAGAAGTTGAAAGTGCAATTCAGACCAAAGAATTCTTTCTGGCTCCCGATGGTCGAACCAAACCGGAAGCTGAACTACTGGCAACACTACAGGCATTCTCACAGCCAGTGGACAGTGACCCTGACTCTCACGCACAATGTCGTTTTCCTGCAAGGTATCAGTGGCTCAAGTCGGAACTTGGTTTAACAGATGAGTCAGTGACGCCTGTTCACTGCCCTGAATTTTCTGAATGGTCCGAGTACGGTGATGCGAAATCATTAAGCATTATTTTTGCCTCGGGGTACCTGGGTAACCCGGCATCTTATTATGGCCACACCCTGCTGAAGCTGAACTCAAAAGACAAAGACCGTACTCAGCTATTGGATACCAGTGTCAATTTTGGAGCCATCGTAGAAGATGGTGAAGACCCGGTCAGTTACATTTTCAAGGGCTTGTTTGGTGGATATAAAGGAGGCTTCAGCCATGCTGAATACTATTTTCATAATCAGAATTATGGGGAGCTGGAACTGCGTGACCTCTGGGAGTATGAACTGGATTTAACACCTGAACAGGTCGATTTTGTCCTCGCCCATACATGGGAAGTCTTGGGTAAGGAATACCAATACTTTTTCCTGAATAAAAATTGCTCATTTCGTCTTGGGGAATTGCTTGAGATTATCGATGGAGTGAAAGCCAACCCCGATAATGATTTTTGGGTGATACCGCAATCTCAAATTCTGGAACTGGACAAAGCCACATTAAACGGCAAACACTTGGTAAAAGCGATTACTTTTCAGCCATCAAGGCAGTTCCGTCTCTATAGTCGTTTTCGCACGCTTCAGGACCGACATAAAAGCATGGTTGCACAAGCCATTGCCAACCCGCACATACTCGATACGGATATTTTCCAGTCAGAACGTATGGACGACAGGTTTTCAATACTGGATACCCTGCTTGATTATTATCAGTTCCTTGGTCAGACCGCTTCAGAGGACGATCAACACGCCATTGAGCTGGCCTATCACAATGTACTGGCACACCGCTACACTCTTCCTCCCGGTGGCAGTAATCCCACCTATGAAAAGCCCGTCTCGCCCGATGAAGGGCGCGACCCAAGCCTTATTCAACTCGGGCTGCGTTACAATGACGAGCTTGGCGGTGGTATGACGGTGAATATTCGTCCTGCCTATTATGACAGTCTGGATGGAGGGGCAGAACATGCTGAGTTTGGTGAGCTGATTATGGGCCAGGTTGAACTGTCCATGTTTGACGACAAAGTCATTGTGGATGGTGTGGACTTTGTCAGTATTCAGAGCCTCGCAACAGAAGCGACCGGGCTTCCCGGTGATGGGTATGATTCGTGGAGACTGAAAGCGGGTTTACAGCCTGCCCGGCCCGACTGTTCAGAAACCTGTCTGACACTTCAGCTAGAGGGCGACAGGGGATACACGGCAATGGCTACCGATCACCTGGCTCTCTCCGGATTTGTTGGTGCCGCCGTTCGTGACAACAAACAAGGGGCCGGAAATCTGGAAGGCCGCATCACCGTCAATGCCGTGGCCAGCATCTCTGAACGGATAAATGCACTTTTTGAATACCAGCATAAGAAGCAAATTGATGGCTCCAGATCAGACCTAAACAGCTTCCGCTTTGATACCCGATATCAGATTAGCAAAAACCGGGAGTTAAGGTTTTCCTATGAACATGACGAAAGTGATGAATTTACCGTGCTTTTTGGACATTACTGGTAGTGACAGCTAACAGAAAGAGCGGGCTCAAGACAACCGCTGCCGATATTCAGAACTTCGCCTTTCTTCGTTTTTAAGGCAGGTAAATGGCGTATTCCTTTATAAATAGCGGTTTTTATATTCCCTGCTGAGGATAAAAAACCGCATCATCAATAGCATTAAATCACTGCTTCGCTAATGGCCTCACGATAACAGTCTACATTGCGCAGACCTGTGTCAGCATCAAACCAGTGCCAATGATCCCGGTTGATTTCCAGTGGCAACTCATGCCCTTCATCAATCTGGGCAGATTTATCAAGGCGAACACTAAGCCTCTCGTTAGAGCCTTTTACAACACCGACCGCCAGTAACTCAGAGCCTAACCGCTCAACAAGTTCCACAGACAGTATCAGGTCCGCATCCTCTTTTGAGCACAGCTGTAAATCTTCAGCACGGATGCCCAAAATAGCCGAGTCACCATCGAGTTTGCCCGACAGTGTGGCAATTTGGCTATGTCCCAATGCAATTCCGTCAGCTAACTGAGTTGCTTTCAACAAATTAATCGAGGGAGAGCCAAGAAAGCCGGCGACAAAAAGCGACGACGGATTACTATAGAGTTCGTCCGGTGTACCAATCTGTTCGGGTATGCCATTATTCATAACAATCAATCGGTCGGCTAACGTCATGGCTTCGATCTGATCATGGGTCACATAGATGGCAGTTGTTTTAAGCCGACGCTGCAACTTCTTGATCTCAAGTCGCATCTGGCCTCTCAGCCTTGCATCCAGATTGGATAAAGGTTCATCAAAGAGAAAGACCTCAGGCTTACGCACAATTGCGCGCCCCATGGCCACACGCTGACGTTGTCCACCTGAGAGCTGGCCTGGTTTCCGATCCAGCAGTTGAGAAAGCTCAAGCGTTTTTGCAGCCTCTTTAACCCGCTTGTCAATCTCAGCCTTTGCCAGCTTTCGATTTTTCAGGCCGTATGCCATGTTGTCAAACACCGTCATATGTGGGTAGAGCGCATAGTTCTGAAACACCATGGCAATATCCCTGTACGCCGGCTCCCTGTCATTCACCCGCTGATCTTTTATCCACAAGTCGCCACTGGTGATGGATTCCAGGCCTGCAATCATTCGCAGAAGCGTTGATTTACCACAACCGGACGGGCCAACGACAACCACCAGCTCACCATCAGCGATATCGATGCTGATGTTTTTTACGGCTGCAACACCATTGGCATAAGTCTTTCCAAGGCCGTCTATTTGCACTCGAGACATATTGATATCCTGTTATTTTTCGGTTTCCACCAACCCCTTGATGAACATTCGCTGGAAGATCACCACAACCAGAACCGGGGGAATTGTCGCCAGAATGGTTAAGCCAAAGGCGATATTAAACTGAGGTAAGTCACCACCTTCGTTGATGGTTTGAAACATTTGTCGTATGCCAATGACGACTGTGTAGTAGTCAGTATCTGTTGTCATCAGTAATGGCCAGAGATACTGGTTCCAACCAACCACAAACATGATGATGAAAATTGCAGCCAGCATGGTGGACGACAAAGGCAGAAGAATATCGACAAAGAACCGCACCGGCCCGGCACCATCCATACGGGCAGCTTCCATTAATTCTCCAGGCACTGAGCGATAGAACTGCCGGAAGAAAAAAGTGCCCGTCGCTGATGCGATCAAGGGAATAATCAATCCGGCGTAGCTGTTGAGCAGCTCCAGCTGGGCGACCACTTCATAGGAAGGAATAATCCTGACCTCCAGAGGTAGCAGCAGTGTTGCAAAAATCATCCAGAACAACGGTGTTGCCAGGGGAAACCGAAAATAAACCAGGGCATAGGCAGCAATGGTGGAGATAATGATCTTGCCAATAGCAAAGCCCAGACCCAGCACAAGACTGTTCCACAACATACGCCAGGCGGGTGTTGATAAATCATCATTACCGCCAAGAATGGCCTTGTACGTTTCCCATCCATGCCCTCCGGGAAAAAATTGCAGCCCTTCCTTAAACAATGTCTCCGGCGTATGGGTGGATGACATGAGCGCAATCCATAAAGGCAACACCATAATCAGGGTGCCCATTATTAAAATACCGTGACGTATGACGGTGCGAGTCCATGGTTTACTCATCAGTAATGCACCTTTTTATCAACATAACGGAACTGGATAATCGTCAGGCAAATAACAAACAGCATCAGAATAACCGACTGCGCGGCGCTACCTCCCAAATCAGCGCCAAGAAAACCATCCTGATAAATCTTGTACACCAATGTCGTAGTTGAGCCTGCGGGGCCGCCACGGGTGGTCAGATCGATCACGCCAAAAGTTTCGAAGAAAGCATAAGTCGTATTGATAACCAAAAGGAAGAACGTGGTTGGAGCCAGAAGTGGAAAGGTAACTGTCCAGAATCGTTTAATAGAACCCGGGCAATCAATTCTTGCAGCTTCCTGAACAGAAGCAGGTATCCCCTGCAAACCGGATAAGAAGAAAATAAAGTTGATGCTTAACTGCTTCCATACAGAAATTAAAACGACAACGAAGATCGCATCACTTCCATCCCGGGTATGGTTAAAGTCAAAGCCGAGTGCGTTGATACCATTGTAAAGATCCCCCATCAAAGGGCTGAACAATAAACTGCCAACCAGGCCAGCCGCTGGAGGCGCGATGGCATAGGCCCACATCAGAAAGGTTTTATAAACCCCGGCACCGGTCAACACTTCATTCACCTGAACCGCCAGTAGTAATGCCAGTGATAGAGAAAAAAGGGTAACCATCACTGAAAAAAACAAGGTAAACAACACCGTGCTGACATACTCCGGATCTTCCAGAACATCAGTAAAATTTCGCAACCCGACAAATTCGCTGGAAAGCCCGAAAGCATCTTCCATATAAAATGACTGCTGAATAGCCTGGCCAGATGGCCAGAGAAAAAACACCAGGATGATGAGTACCTGGGGTAATATCAAGAAATACGGCAGTGCACTGTGTTGAAACTGATTTTTCTGCACAACAATTTATAACCCGAAAAATGTTACCAGAAGCACCACAGCCCCTGAGTAACTGTGGTGATAGAACAATTAGCCACTTAGTTATAAGTGTCGTTAAAGCGGGACAGCAGTTTGTTGGATTCACGCTCAATAGAATTGAAGGCATCGTCCACACTGGTCTGTCCGGAGAGAATCTTTTCATAATTCTTGTAGAGGCTTTCACGAATCTGAACGTAGTAGCCCAGACGATAGCCTTTGGTCCACTCGCCACCAGCAAGGCTCAACTGCAGCATACCAACCTCAGCATCCGGTGCTTCCTGGTAATAGCCACTCTCTTTGGCCAGTGTATAGGCATCGTTGGTGATGGCCACATAGCCAGTTTCCTTGTGCCATAACAACTGAGTCTCAGCCTGTGTCAGGAATTTGTAGAATTCAGCAATGCCCTTGTATTCATCCGCATCGTGCCCGGTAAAACTGAACAGTGCTGCACCACCAATAAAGGTGCTTTTGGGCTCTTCGATCAGGCTGTTCCAGTAGGGCAGATAGGTTGTGCCAAATTCAAAGTCAGCCGTCTTTTGCAAGTTTCCGAAAGAACCGGATGAGCCCAGCCACATTGCCACCTGACCTTTGGTAAAGGCATCCTGATTGTCGCCCCAGGCTCTGCCGTAATAGCCATAGTAGCCATCATCCATCCACTCTTTGACTTTGCCCCAGTGCATTTTCAGGGCATCGTTGTTATAGAGAATTTTTACATCAGTGCTGTCGTAACCGTTGTTGCCAGTTGCCATGGGCAGGTTATGGCGGGAATGGAAGTTCTCGGAAAAGATCCATGGGCTGTGAGACTGAGCCAATGCCAGATAACCAGCGGCTTTCAGTTTGGGCGCGGCCTGCTCAAACTCTTCCCAGGTTTTGGGTGGAGTTACACCGGCTTTGGCAAGGGCTTCTTTGTTGAAATAAAGAAGAGGTGTGGAACTGTTGAAGGGCATTCCGATCATTTTGCCGGCAGAGTCTGCATAAAAGTGTCGAACACCGGGGATATAATCGTTGCTATCAAAGGCAATACCATTATCTTCCAGCAGATCCTGCACTGGATAGACGGCACCCTTCGCATTGATAACAGTTGCAGCACCGGCATCAAAAACCTGTATGATATGTGGCGCTTTTCTTGCCCTGAAAGCTGCAATACCGGCAGTCATCGTGTCTTCATAACCGCCTTTGTTTACCGCTGTCAGCCTGTATTCATCCTGACTCTGGTTAAAGCGGTCTACTAATATTTCAACCACTTCACCATTTCTGCCACCCATGGCATGCCACAAGGTTAATTCGGTTGCACCCTGTGCAATTGATGCCGCAAAAGAGGAGACACTCAAGCCAGCAAACACGATCAATTTTCTGATGTTCATTTATAATGATCCATTTCTGATTTTATTAGTCAACAGAACACATCCTAAGAATTCAAAATGACAGTTTTGTTAAAATCTGAAACTCGACTTGCCGGTTTCTAATGGACGTTTGTTTGATTCAGGTTAAAACTTTAGCTCATTGACCCGTTTTCCTGTGTCGGGATAAGGTAGAGCTTTAACGCAGTTATTATCAGACGATGGCTAATCCAGGGAGGATTAATGCCCCATAAACTTATCCTCAAGCTGTTGCTTGCCTGCTCTGTAATGCTGAACATCTCTTCAGTTAAGGCTCAAACCCCAGCTGAGATTGATGAACCCCTATATAAGCCGTTCATTGAGCGCTATATTCTTGATGAGCTCAAGAATCTCCGTCAGGACCAGCAGTTCATGCGGGCTGAACTGATCAATAAAGTTGCTGAGGCCCGGCTGGATGCCTCAGATCGAGCAGTTCGCTATACAACGGATACCGTTAACAATATCTTTTTCATCATTACTGGCGCGGCTTCGATTCTGGTTTTGCTTGGGTGGCGTTCATTGCGAGAGGTTCGTGAAACCATTAAGGCACAGGTTGAAAGCCAGGTTTCTCAGATGACACTGGAATATGAGAAAAGACTGAATGAGCTTGAGACGAAGCTGGTCGTGCGCTCGGAGCAGATTATTTCTGCCCAGGAAAAGATATCGCAAACCAATCAGGTTCATTCATTATGGATGCGTGCAGGGCTTGAGACAAACCTCCATGAGCAGATCAACATCTATGACCAGATTCTGGAAATCAACCCGGATGATGTTGAGGCACTGACCTATAAGGCTGACTCGTTGCTGGATCTTGGTGAGGCCCGATGGGCGCTATCACTGACCAATCAGGCGATTGATCATGATCACGAATATGCGCTTGCCTACTGGCAAAGGGCCTGTGCAGAAGCGGCACTTGGGCAGCATGATGAAGCAGTACGGGACCTTGAAACCGCCATACTGCAATCTCCCGCATTAAAGGATGAAGTCGTCAGTGAGACGGCTTTTGAGGTTCTGCATGGCCATCTGTCGTTTAAGAAGTTGTTACAGCCAGAGATGTCCGATGTAGAAATGAGTTAGTTCTCGTCCAAAAAAACCAACCAACTGAGGACATGAGTATTTTATTCTGAAAAATAAGTGAAGCCCTTCTATTTTTCCATATCAGGTAGGAAAGGCTTCATGTAAAACATGGAACCCTATTCGAACCGTAACTATTTTGGCCTTAACTGACCTATATCATGAGGCTTACCTGTTGCCATATCGATATCATTCAAGAAAGCCTTTACCCGCGATCGGATATGAGCAATATGACTTTTATCCGTTGTCATAAAGCCAAACGGAATAGGTATGGGAGAAGTATCCGGTGCTGATAAATGATATATAACGACAGCAAATAAATCGCTGTTAACAATCACCTCAACGTTGCCGTTGCAGAAGTCTCCTGTGTAGCCAAACAGGCTATCTTTATCGAAATCCTCAAACTCTATTCCACAAACCCGCCGTAGCCGGTCATGATTTTCTGCCAGCGGCAAATACAATTTTGGCTGGTACAGCTTTTTGGCTTTTTTCCCCGTGGTTTTTGCGCTATCCCGTACATATTGTAAGCAACTAAGAACTTTTTCGGATTTTCCCCAGAAAGGATTATTGGGTACCAGCCATATTAACTCGTCAGCCTCATGCCTGGTTCTCTTTGGTTGCTTTACATTTTTTTCCAGTATCTCGGTAATCAAACGCCAGTTTTCAAGGGTATAAATGATACCCAGAAAGGGGGTGAGATCAGCCCCTCTAGGCGACCCCGTAGCGAGGACGACAGAAAATTGAGGATAAAAATTCGGTTTTTTGAGGTGAATAGCGGGGCTATTTGCCGAACAAAACGGAATTTTTAGACCAATTTGCTGCCACCGCAGTAGGGCAGTCTATTCTCGGACTAATGGGATGGTCCGCCCCTCCTAAACGGCTTCAAATGAGCCAAAATGGAGTTAACCATTTAAACAGGATTAACCGGAGCGAACCACCCATGACTATTTCAGTACTTGGTATCGATATTGGCAAGAACAACTTTCACCTGTTTGGTGTTGATGAGAAGGGCAGGAAAGTCATCAGAAAGAAGTTGTCCAGGAAGAATCTACTGGAGTACGTGGCAAATCTGGAGCCTTGCATTATCGCTATGGAAGCTTGTGGTGGTGCTCACTATTTGGCCCGGTTATTCATGAGCTATGGACATACTGTCAAGCTGATTTCACCTCAGTTTGTCAAGCCTTATGTCAAAACCAACAAAAACGACTACAACTGCCTTTCACCACCCCTATCAGGAATACACCGACTCGTAAAAATTGCCCAAAATCTGCATGATCGTCCATTGTCTTTCCTTCAAACCGATCACATGTTCCTCCTGATTATTGACCGTTAAGACATTTATTCCCTGGAAACAGAAAAACACCCATCTCGCCGTTGGGTTCTGGCAGGGCTTCTTTTTCTGGTTTGGAAATACTCGGCTCTGTTTCTTCAGCTCGTGCCTTATTTTGTGCTGGATAGCAGCATAGACCATCAGGCACAGTGTCATCACCATTAACAGAGCTTCAATGCGCTCAGCTTTCTTCAGATAGAGTGAAGAGACCAGAAAGTCCGGGCTTTTCAGGAATCGAAAGCCGCCCTCAACCTGTTGTTGTGACTTGTAGGTAGACAATAGCTCCGTCGCACTCATGCAATTCTGATCCAATTCATTGGTGCCCAGGATAAAGCAACCCAGTGAGGCCTGTGCATTCTCCCTTTTCTGACAGGGAACAAAGCATTCAGCCTGCACAAAGTACTCGAAGTGATCAGGCTTGCTATCCGGCGATGGCCGTCCCCTGCCCGAATAACAGGGTTTACCGGTAACCTCAGGCTCCGTTGCACTCTGGCAGAGTTTCGATTGTTTCTGCCATAAGGCAAAAGCCTTCAATGCATCGTCCCGACACAGAAAGGCCTTTTTTCCCAGCTTTTCCAGATCACGGGCTTCTTTCAGTGACTGCTTCTGCATCTTTCGGGTCAGTGTTTTCTGTTCAACCAGCCTGCGCTTTTTGTTGAGAAACAAGAACCATCGTTGTTTAACATCTCCATAGCAGGAAGGCACTTCAGCAGAGTAATAATCTTCATAGCCTTCAACCGGCTCCAATGACATGGCTGGCGCTTTGCCGACCAACTCCTTTGCACCCTTGATATTCAGGGGCACACGGGAGATAAACAGCTGCTTTTGCTCGTCAAGCAACTGAAGGGTTTCAGCAACGTACATGGCGGCATCAGCGACCAGATAGCGGCTATTCAAAGTCTCCTTGAAACACGACAGATGATTTTTGATAATTTCCTGAAAACAAGTTTTGTCGTTTACATTACCGCTCGCAGGTGCCATAAACACTGGAATACCTGCCTCATTTTCGGTCATTAACTGCAAGACCACCTGATTCAGGTCAGGTCGGTGGTCACGGCTGTAACCGCGGCAGATATGGATACAATTCAAGTCATCAGGATTTTCATGACTGTTATAGATTCCATCCACATGAAAGCTGGTGCCATCCAGATTCAATGCCTTGCAGGGCAGCTTCAGATGATTGACAACCTTAACGGCAAGGTTCAGGTACAAGTCACTGACGCCAGCGTCGTACAGGCTATCAAGGGCCCGACCAAGTACCTTGTCGTTCAAGTGTTCGGGCTGTATGCCTTCCCCGATGAGGCGATCAATCGGCTTGTCCTCAAAAAACTCAGGGAACATATACAGAGTTTGCCCTGTAAACCCCAACCCATTGATGATCATTGCGACCACCGCTTGTCCTATAGTGACATGACGCACATCGGAGTCATTAGTTATACGCGCATCGATGTATTCGGCTATCCTTAGCTCCCGACACATAGCGGCAACCAAGCCAAGGTGGTTCAGGTTCTTAAACTGGTATTGAACTGGCAACATGTCGACGTTCCTGAATATCTGATCAATCCTTTGACAACAGATTTCAGGAAAATATCAATCGGGGTGGTGAAAGGCAGCTACAACGATGCTGAAGCGATTACAGAAGCAGCTTCACGGCCCAGTATGCGTTTTGTACCTGTTAAGACGTCAGAGCAGCAGGCCTGGCAACTTCTGCACCGCTATCGTCAACAAGCAGTTGATCAGAGGACTGCCCTGGTTAACCAGATCCGGGGTTCGCTATTGGAAGAAGGTATTGTGGTTGCCCAGGGTATCGGTAAAGTTCGTGCCCAACTTCCACGTATTCTGGAAGATGCTGAAAATGGACTCCATTCACTGACCCGTGAGCTGTTGCATGGTTTATCAGAAGAGTTGGTCAGACTTGACCAGCGTATTCAACAGTATGACCAGAAAATTCAGGAACTGGCTTGTAATGACAACATTTGTCGTAGATTAATGACCATGCCGGGTATCGGAGCCATTATTGCCACGGCATTGAGAGCCGCCATTGGTGATGCAACTTATTTTCACTCTGGTCGACACCTTGCCGCATGGATGGGATTAGTTCCAAGACAGCACTCCACGGGTGGTAAGTCGGTCTTGCTGGGGATCAGTAAACGGGGTGATAAATACTTGCGCACATTACTGATACACGGCGCACGTTCGGTACTCCACTGCCTGAAAAATCAGGATGACCGTTGTAAAAAGTGGGTTAGCCAGCTTAATGAGCGTAGTAACCACAACGTTGCCACCGTTGGACTGGCCAATAAAATGGCTCGGATTGTATGGGTCATCATGACTCGCAATGAAGTTTACAAGGCTGCATGATGAAGTAAAGGCGTCAGCAGCAAAGTAAAGCATAAGTTTAGTCAAAGGAGAAACACCCGCAGATTGCGATGAGCATGTACAGTTGATGGCGAACAGGTAAAAACCGGCAACCTGAAACCTGATAGGAGACTTGGCCCTTGAGGCCGTCGGACTGATAAGGCCAGGTTGCGCGGATACCCATCAGGGCCAGAGGGTTAGACCTCGTTAATAGGCCGTATATATGATTGCAGTTATCTTTGTTTGCAAATTAACAAAACAGGCTCTTGCAAAACGGGGCGGACCATATAAGCCTCCTAGCTTGTTTGTCAAATATAAGGGTGTCCTATTTTCTATTTGAAAAACAAACAACCAACCAAGTACAGCCCAAAGATCAAAAAACCAAATACATGTGACAATACCCCTCCAGAACGATAAAACCACAAGATGCAAATACACCCCTGCCATATGACAAAAGTTATTGCTGCATAAAGCCCTCCGAGTAAAAAGCCATATGGATTTAGCACTCCATTATTCACAATTGAAGGCACTTGAGAATACAATAGAATAAGCCAGTTGGTTACTACGATGAAGTAAGCAACCATCATTGCCAATTTACACTTTTTTGCACTCATCTTGGCCAATAGCCCTACGGCTTCAAGTAAGCTCGAACATTACAGTGAAACCATTTCTCTGTCACCGTATCATAGAATTTGGGTTTCTTGTATTTATCCGTCAACCCCGCTTTTAGGTCAGCCTCTTTCTGTTCCATGTAGTCTTGCCACATCGCTATATCCTTATCTACATATGGTTTAGCCCGATAGTGGTACTTTTCGAATATATAACCTCCACAATCAACTGCTTTAGATTTATCATTTTTAAGAATCCAAGATATAAAAACCTCATTCTCATTCAAAATACTAAAATAAATAGCTCCCTGAAAATTATCAGGCAAACCTTCCTTGACCTTCACTTTCTTTTCTATCCAGTCCCCTTCCTCTTCAAACTTCCAGCGAACCAGTCCATACTCAGGAGTATCCTTGATTGGAACAGAGCCAATAATGCTAAAGTCTTTTGACTTAAAGGGTATTATCATTTTTCCTTTATGGAATATATACTGATCCAGTTCATTTAACACTTCAGTAAAGTAGAGACTACTCTCAGTATCATTATGAACACCGATACTGTAAAAGTTTCTGCCAAATGCACTGCAACCACTCATCAAACTACTCACCATTAGAAGCAGATAAATAGCAGCATAGGTATTGAACTTACTTTTAACCATCGCCAAATACTCCATTCTCATCCAGCCAGACCTGATACAGATCCATATTAACTGTTCCACGGAAATTACCGTCGGGTTTGCTCTGAATCATATGCTCAAGATCAGGAAATTGAGGTGCAGTTCTCTGCCGTTCTGACTCTCGGGCAGCCTGATACTGAACACACCGGTTATCCACTTTCCTCTCGCACTTGGATGTAGGGGTAGGTTTAAAGTCAGGATCATTCGGATAATAGATAGCTCTATCCTCATTACCCAGTTTGCCCAGCCAGCCTCTCTCATCATGAATAACAGGCTTCTCAACGACTTTATGTTCATCTTTCAAATCACCCAGCTCAACACCTGCGCTCAATGCTTGATGATACATCCACTGCAAAGCTATATCTGAAAGGTCACTATCGCCATAACCACCACCTATATCAGAATGTGCACCAACAAAGCCCTGTTCAACAATATTGCCGCCGGAAGAAATATCGGCTCCCTCATTGGGCGATACTGAGGAAAGAGGAAATAAAGCTCTATGTTCATTGAGTGCTACAGCATGAGCTACATGGCCAATACGGCTATCAACGGAGAAGTCATAGCCAATATCTGTGCTATTCCCTGCCAGTCCCATTGAACCGACTGTATCAAACAGCCCCATAAAGCGAACATTCAGGGGATTGCATTCACTGACATTAGCCCAATGATTATTATCAATGCGTTCAAAGATCTCGTTAGAGAACTCCCTGGCAGCTGCAGCCCCACGACTGAACCCTACAATGTCAATAGTTCGATCCCATGAGTCCCGCCTTAAAAGAACATCGAGCATATAAAGAGCGTCGTTTACCCTCTCACGAGAGCCCAGGCCAGTCGCACCGCCAATGATATAGTCCAGCCAGCCATCAGTTCCTACACCCGGTTGATACAACACATCATCCTCAGAATATGCCTCCTCGTAATACCTCCTGAAGTATGAGACATTTGTTTCTGCTTCCGCATTAAGACCACCCAGATCATCTGCATCATTCCCCGTCCCATCAAAAGCAAACAAAAACAGTCCCAATGGATCTGTGCTGACCAGCGGATTACTGTTCACATAGGCATAGGTATTGATGCCGCCTCTCAACCCTATGGGGTCACTCTGGCTGTAGCGCCCGGTTTCCGGGTCGTAGTAACGGTGGTAGTTGTAGAACAAACCGCTTTCATGATCGTAGTACTGGCCTGCGAAACGCAGGTTGATTTCCGTCTCCTTGCCATCACCGTCCGGGTCTTGGTTGGCCTGCCCCATCCCAAAAGCATCGCTTTGCCATTGCCAGACAATGGTTTGCTGGTCATTGGTCGCTTTTCTGGGAGTATTCAGATGATCCGTATGAAGGTAGGTGATTTGTTGACCTTTAGAATCATCCGTCATTGTCATGGCTACCGGCACCTGGTTCATCCACAGGTAGTTTTTGTGAGTCTCTTTCCCTGTCTGGCTGTCGACTCGGGTTTCCGCCATCAACTGGCCACTGAGGCCGTAATGGTAAACGGTATGTACCGGGCCATCGGCAGATGGCGTCATTTTATGGGTGCGCTGGCCCAGTGCGTTATAGGCGTAAGTGCCTGTTAGCTGGAAGTTGATGTAGGTCGCTACTATCTGGTTCCGGCGGTTATAGATATGCCTTCGATCCCTGGCCGCTGAGGTTTCGACCAGGGTACTGCCTGACCCACTGAGCAAGACCTGGGTGCTGCCATAAGATTGCAATCGGTTGCTATTGGCCAGGTAGTCTGCGCTCCAGATGGCGGGTTTTTGTCCTGGTTCTCCCATTCTGTGTTCGGTCCGGTTTCCAGCTTTGTCGTATTGGTAAAACTGCTCGTCGCTGACCCGGCTATCCAGTTCGGCAGTCAAGCGTGACAGTGCATCGTACTTAAAATGTCGTTCACTGCCATCATCCAGCTGGATGCTTTCAATACTGTCAAAGGCATCATAACCATAAACCTGTTCCCAAAGTGTCTGACCTGGTTTGGGCTGGCTGGATGATGCCAGCATCAAGGCCGAGAGCCGACCGTCGGCATCAAAGCTTCTGTCCATCCACAGGCCATTGCCGTACCGCCAGCTACTGACGCCACTGAATGACTCGTGTTTCACCTTGTCTACCAGAGTTCTTTTTTCGCTATGGCCATTCTGAGTTCCCACTATCCGGGTCTCAATAGCTTCCAGACGATTCGTATCCAAACAATTCTGCCCTGGTATAAAATTTGGATCATTTGGATAATAAATATCCCTGTCCCCACGGGCCAAGATACCTCTTTTGTCATGGATCAATGGATTCTCGACGGTTTTGTACTCATCATCAAGACCCCCCATTGAAACACCAGCAGACTCTTCCTGCTGAACCATCCACTGAAGAGGGATATCGGATAAATCACCTTCTTTCCAACCTCCACCAATATCGGAATGATCTCCTATGAAGCCCTGCTCTACAATCTGGCCAGAAGTCAAAGAAGCACCTTCGACTGGTGAAACTGAAGTGAGTGGGAATAATGCTCTGTGTTCATTTAATGCTACTGCGTGAGCCACATGCCCTATTCTGCTATCCACTCTGAAGGCATAACCAATATTGACATGATTCCCAAGTAACCCTATTGATCCTACAGTATCAAAAATTTCATTTGAGAATTCACGTGCTATTGAAGCTCCACGACTGAAACCAACAATATCAATATTTCTATCCCATGTGTCATCTGCTACCAATCTATCCAGTCGATTAAGTGCACGATTGACTTTATCTCTAGACTCTGAATATTGCTGGTCCGATAGTATTTTAGGAATATCCAGGCCATCATCGTTGATGTAAGCCTTGCTCTCAGTATCATCAAACTCATCAATAACCTTAAAAATCTCAAGAAAATTATGCGGTTGTCTCTGCAATGAAAGCTGTAAAAGTAATCAGTACTGTACTTCTCGCCTCTACCCTGTACGGCTGCGCCGCCCCCCAGGTGGCTCTGGAGAAGAAAGACCTGGATGTTCAGACCCAGATGTCTGACACCATCTTCCTTGATCCGGTATCAGCCAGTAAAAAGACGGTCTTTATCCAGATCAGGAATACCTCTGACAGGCAACAGCTGCAAATCACCGACGCCATCTCCAGCAATATCCAGAGTAAAGGCTACAAGCTTCTGGATGATCCGGATGCCGCTCATTACCTTCTGCAGGTGAATATTCTGCAAGCGGGTAAAACCGATCCGGCTGCTGCCGAGCGTGCCCTGGCCTCAGGTTATGGCAGTGTCGTTGTGGGTGCTGCCGCCGGTTATGCGGTGGGTGGTAGTGGCAATTCGGCAACAGCAGGCGGACTGCTTTTTGGTGCAACGGAGTTAATTGCCAACAGCCTGGTCAAGGATGTCACCTACTCGCTGATCACCGATATTCAGCTCTCGGAAAAAGCCAGAGGCAGTGTTTCCAGCAATAGCACTCACAGCCTGAAGCAGGGCAACAGCGGCTCCACCCAGGTTCAGTACAGTGAAGTGGGCGAGCAGAAGAAATACCAGACCCACGTCGTTTCTACCGCTAACAAGGTCAATCTGAAATTTGAAGAAGCCTTGCCTGAGCTTAAGAAAGGGCTTTCGAATTCAATTTCAGGTTTGTTGTAAGCCGTCATGCCACTTCATGAGGTATGGAGTGGCGCAAGCTTTTTATCATTTCATTTTTTACTCAGCTCAACCTCTATTCGCTTACGTTCAAAGTTTATATAAGAGAGAGGATTGCAGATATAGGCCTCACGAGGGTCATCTTCACTAAAATTAATATGCTTGAACTTTTCAACCACATCTGAATAGTATTTATCAACCAGCCAGCCACCACACTCTATGACCTTACGTCTTTTTCTCTTATCTTTAAGAAACCAAGTTAGACGAGACTGATCTTCAGGAAGAATACTAACAATAAGCCCTGCAGTATAACGCCAAGGCATGAATGTGAGTTTAAATGATATTGAGTCAGGTAATGAATCACTTATATCCAACGTTATATCTCGCTCATTACTCTCATCACCTAGGGTAATCGTCAAGTAAGAAGGTACTCGGCTGACTGCTGCGCCAATACTTTTAGTAGCTGCTGGCAAGAATGGGCGAGTTCTCTGCATTGCAACAACATAACTGTTATTATCCACTACAGAAAAGCTGCTAAATGACTCACTAGTACTGTTTTGAAATCTAAAGGTCGGTGATTGTTCTGAAAACACAAACCACACGCCCCAAATAAAAAGCATCAAAGTAGCCACTAAAGCTGTCCACCATCTTACATACCTCTTCACACCTATACTCCTTCAGGCAAATCAATATTTATGGAGAGGGTTTCTTTCAGCCATTTCTGATACTCGACCATATCCACAGTGCCACGTATATTGCCCTGATTACCGTCCGGATTTTCGATCAGCATGTGGTCAAGGTTTGGGAATTGCGGGGCTGTCTTCTGCCTCTGAGTAGCAGGTGGTAACCAACCTACACATCCACCCTTATATGGTCGCTTGCAAAATGCTTCTTCCCAATCAGGGTCATTTTCATAGAAAATTTTTCGATCACCATTATTGGGGTAAATAAAGCCTTCATCACCTGTTCGCTCATCATGCAGAACAGGTTTATCAATCAGTTCATGCTCTTTCTTCAAAGGTACAAGCTGTAACTGAGCTCTTTCTGCCTGCTTTAACATCCATTGGAGAGGGGCATCAGATAAATCACCATTCGCATATCCACCACCAACATCTGTATGGGCTCCGATAAATCCCTGCTCAACTATATTATTATCACTTCCTGCATTATGTTCATCTCGTTCCACTGATGACAAAGAGAAAAAACTACGATGTTCATTAAGAGCTACAGCATGAGCAACATGCTCAATACGTGGATCTGTCGTAAGATCAAAGTCACCATTATCAGAGTCGCCCGGCTCTCCCAAAGAACCTACAGTATCGAAAATACCCATAAAACGAATTTTTACTGTGGGCAGAGGAGAGCACAAGTCTCGGTCTGGAGACTGCTTTGTATACAGATTGTCGTAATAGCCGCTATCAATGCGCTCATAGACATCATTACTGAACTCACGAGCTATGGCTGCCCCACGACTAAAACCCACAATATCAATGATACCATCTGAAAAGAATGGATTATCTTCCCTAATCAAACGATCGACTTCTTCTAAAGCATCATCCACTCTGCTACGCGCACCTTTACCAAATATCCCACCTAAGCCTGTATCTGCGCCTCCGTCTGTCCCAACCCCTCGCAAGTAAAATGATGATCCATCACCATACGTATCTTCATAATAATCCTGAAACAGTGCGACATTCGTCAGGGTTTGACCTTTCTTAATATTATCCCTGTCCATCCCCGTCCCATCAAAAGCAAACAAAAACAGCCCTAATGGATCTGTGCTGACCAGCGGATTACTGTTCACATAGGCATAGGTATTGATGCCGCCTCTCAACCCTATGGGGTCACTCTGGCTGTAGCGCCCGGTTTCCGGGTCGTAGTAACGGTGGTAGTTGTAGAACAAACCGCTTTCATGATCGTAGTACTGGCCTGCGAAACGCAGGTTGATTTCCGTCTCCTTGCCATCACCGTCCGGGTCTTGGTTGGCCTGCCCCATCCCAAAAGCATCGCTTTTCCATTGCCAGACAATAGTTTGCTGGTCATTGGTCGCTTTTCTGGGAGTATTCAGATGATCCGTATGAAGGTAGGTGATCTGCTGACCTTTGGAGTCATCCGCCATCGCTACTGGCACCCGGTTCAACCACAGGTAGTTTTTATGGATCTCTTTCCCTGTCTGGCTATCGATCCGGGTTTCCGCCATCAACTGGCCACTGAGGCCGTAATGGTAAACGGTATGTACCGGGCCATCAGTAGATGGAATCATCTTGTGGGTACGCTGGCCCAGTGCGTTATAGGCGTAAGTGCCTGTTAGCTGGAAGTTGATGTAGGTCGCTACTATCTGGTTCCGGCGGTTATAGATATGCCTTCGATCCCTGGCCGCTGAGGTTTCGACCAGGGTACTGCCTGACCCACTGAGCAAGACCTGGGTGCTGCCATAAGATTGCAATCGGTTGCTATTGGCCAGGTAGTCTGCGCTCCAGATGGCGGGTTTTTGTCCTGGTTCTCCCATTCTGTGTTCGGTCCGGTTTCCAGCTTTGTCGTATTGGTAAAACTGCTCGTCGCTGACCCGGCTATCCAGTTCGGCAGTCAAGCGTGACAGTGCATCGTACTTAAAATGTCGTTCACTGTCATCGTCCAGCCAGATGGTTTCAATACTGTCAAAGGCATTATAACCATAAACCTGTTCCCAAAGTGTCTGATCCGGTGTGGGCTGGCTGGATGATGCCAGCATCAAGGCCGAGAGCCGCCCGTCGGCATCAAAGTCTCTGTCCATCCACAGGCCATTGCCGTATCGCCAGCTACTGACACCACTGAATGACTGATGCTTCACCTTATCTACTAAAGTCTTTTGGACTCCTGCCAGTTGGGTCTCAATACCCTTCAGACGATTTGTATCATAGCGGTAGTTTAACTGTTGGCTATTGGGATAGGTGACCCCCAGCAACTGGCCTGCCTTGCCATACTGATAGCTCAGTGTGTAGACGTAAGACTGATCATTCAACTCAAAGCTGCGACGATCCGTGAGGGTATTGCCAAAGTCATCGTAGCCATATGCAATCTTGCCACTGCCATCTTCAATAGAGGTCAACTGCCCTGTACCATTACCATGAACACCGTCTGTCTGGTCGTACTGGTAGCGGATATCCGACCCTGTGCCTGGATAATCGATAGCCACCAGACGATTCAGCAGGTCGTATTCAAACTGAATGCTCGTTCCTGTCACAGTTAGAAATAACAGAGCTCCCCAGATGACAGGAGCAAAAAATAACAACGGAAAAGTCAGACAATCAGCTTACGCTATGAAATAAACGACTACAGGTAAACAACCCCTGTACCCATTGCTGCCCCATTTCCCGAGCAAAAGTTTTCATGGCTTCTAAGAGGCTGTCCGAGAATAGCGCCCGTAGCGAGGATGGCAGAAAATTGAGGATAAAAATTCCGTTTTGTGAGGTGAATAGCGGGGCTATTTGCCGAACAAAACGGAATTTTTAGACCAATTTGCTGCCACCGCAGTAGGGCAGTCTATTCTCGGACAGGCTCCTAGCTAGCTTGTTTGTCAAATATAAGGGTGTCCTATTTTCTATTTGAAAAAAAAACAACCAAGTACAGCCCAAAGATCAAAAAACCAAATACATGTGACAATACCCCTCCAGAACGATAAAACCACAAGATGCAAATACACCCCTGCCATATGACAAAAGTTATTGCTGCATAAAGCCCTCCGAGTAAAAAGCCATATGGATTTAGCACTCCATTATTCACAATTGAAGGCACTTGAGAATACAATAGAATAAGCCAGTTGGTTACTACGATGAAGTAAGCAACCATCATTGCCAATTTACACTTTTTTGCACTCATCTTGGCCAATAGCCCTACGGCTTCAAGTAAGCTCGAACATTACAGTGAAACCATTTCTCTGTCACCGTATCATAGAATTTGGGTTTCTTGTATTTATCCGTCAACCCCGCTTTTAGGTCAGCCTCTTTCTGTTCCATGTAGTCTTGCCACATGGCTATATCTTTATCTACATATGGTTTAGCCCGATAGTGGTACTTTTCGAATATATAGCCTCCACAATCAACTGCTTTAGATTTATCATTTTTAAGAATCCAAGATATAAAAACCTCATTCTCATTCAAAATACTAAAATAAATAGCTCCCTGAAAATTATCAGGCAAACCTTCCTTGACCTTCACTTTCTTTTCTATCCAGTCCCCTTCCTCTTCAAACTTCCAGCGAACCAGTCCATACTCAGGAGTATCCTTGATTGGAACAGAGCCAATAATGCTAAAGTCTTTTGACTTAAAGGGTATTATCATTTTTCCTTTATGGAATATATACTGATCCAGTTCATTTAACACTTCAGTAAAGTAGAGACTACTCTCAGTATCATTATGAACACCGATACTGTAAAAGTTTCTGCCAAATGCACTGCAACCACTCATCAAACTACTCACCATTAGAAGCAGATAAATAGCAGCATAGGTATTGAACTTACTTTTAACCATCGCCAAATACTCCATTCTCATCCAGCCAGACCTGATACAGATCCATATTAACTGTTCCACGGAAATTACCGTCGGGTTTGCTCTGAATCATATGCTCAAGATCAGGAAATTGAGGTGCAGTTCTCTGCCGTTCTGACTCTCGGGCAGCCTGATACTGAACACACCGGTTATCCACTTTCCTCTCGCACTTGGATGTAGGGGTAGGTTTAAAGTCAGGATCATTCGGATAATAGATAGCTCTATCCTCATTACCCAGTTTGCCCAGCCAGCCTCTCTCATCATGAATAACAGGCTTCTCAACGACTTTATGTTCATCTTTCAAATCACCCAGCTCAACACCTGCGCTCAATGCTTGATGATACATCCACTGCAAAGCTATATCTGAAAGGTCACTATCGCCATAACCACCACCTATATCAGAATGTGCACCAACAAAGCCCTGTTCAACAATATTGCCGCCGGAAGAAATATCGGCTCCCTCATTGGGCGATACTGAGGAAAGAGGAAATAAAGCTCTATGTTCATTGAGTGCTACAGCATGAGCTACATGGCCAATACGGCTATCAACGGAGAAGTCATAGCCAATATCTGTGCTATTCCCTGCCAGTCCCATTGAACCGACTGTATCAAACAGCCCCATAAAGCGAACATTCAGGGGATTGCATTCACTGACATTAGCCCAATGATTATTATCAATGCGTTCAAAGATCTCGTTAGAGAACTCCCTGGCAGCTGCAGCCCCACGACTGAACCCTACAATGTCAATAGTTCGATCCCATGAGTCCCGCCTTAAAAGAACATCGAGCATATAAAGAGCGTCGTTTACCCTCTCACGAGAGCCCAGGCCAGTCGCACCGCCAATGATATAGTCCAGCCAGCCATCAGTTCCTACACCTGGTTGATAAAGCACATCATCTCGGGAATAGGCATCTTGATAATACCGCCTGAAGAGTGAAACATTTGTTTCTGCTTCCGCATTAAGACCACCCAGATCATCTGATCATTCCCCGTCCCATCAAAAGCAAACAAAAACAGTCCCAATGGATCTGTGCTGACCAGCGGATTACTGTTCACATAGGCATAGGTATTGATGCCGCCTCTCAACCCTATGGGGTCACTCTGGCTGTAGCGCCCGGTTTCCGGGTCGTAGTAACGGTGGTAGTTGTAGAACAAACCGCTTTCATGATCGTAGTACTGGCCTGCGAAGCGCAGGTTGATTTCCGTCTCCTTGCCATCACCGTCCGGGTCTTGGTTGGCCAGACCCATCCCAAAAGCATCGCTGTTCCATTGCCAGACAATAGTTTGCTGGTCATTGGTCGCTTTTCTGGGAGTATTCAGATGATCCGTATGAAGGTAGGTGATCTGCTGACCTTTGGAGTCATCCGCCATCGCTACTGGCACCCGGTTCAACCACAGGTAGTTTTTATGGATCTCTTTCCCTGTCTGGCTATCGATCCGGGTTTCCGCCATCAACTGGCCACTGAGGCCGTAATGGTAAACGGTATGTACCGGGCCATCAGTAGATGGAATCATCTTGTGGGTACGCTGACCCAGTGCGTTATAGGCGTAAGTGCCTGTTAGCTGGAAGTTGATGTAGGTCGCTACTATCTGGTTCCGGCGGTTATAGATATGCCTTCGATCCCTGGCCGCTGAGGTTTCGACCAGGGTACTGCCTGACCCACTGAGCAAGACCTGGGTGCTGCCATAAGATTGCAATCGGTTGCTATTGGCCAGGTAGTCTGCGCTCCAGATGGCGGGTTTTTGTCCTGGTTCTCCCATTCTGTGTTCGGTCCGGTTTCCAGCTTTGTCGTATTGGTAAAACTGCTCGTCGCTGACCCGGCTATCCAGTTCGGCAGTCAAGCGTGACAGTGCATCGTACTTAAAATGTCGTTCACTGCCATCATCCAGCTGGATGCTTTCAATACTGTCAAAGGCATCGTAGCCATAGACCTGTTCCCAAAGTGTCTGACCTGGTTTGGGCTGGCTGGATGATGCCAGCATCAAGGCCGAGAGCCGACCGTCGGCATCAAAGCTTCTGTCCATCCACAGGCCATTGCCGTACCGCCAGCCACTGACACCACTGAATGACTGATGCTTTACCTTATCTACTAAAGTCTTTTGGACTCCTGCCAGTTGTGTCTCAATACCCTTCAGACGATTTGCATCATAGCGGTAGTTCAACTGTTGCCCGTTGGGATAGGTGACTCCCAGCAACTTACTCGCCTTGCCATACTGATAGCTCAGTGTGTAGACGTAAGACTGATCATTCAACTCAAAGCTGCGGCGATCAGTGATGGTATTGCCAAAGTCATCGTAGCCGTATTCAATCTTGCCACTGCCATCCTCAATAGAGGTCAACTGCCCTGTACCATTACCATGAACACCGTCTGTCTGGTCGTACTGGTAGCGGATATCCGACCCTGTGCCTGGATAATCGATAGCCACCAGACGATTCAGCAGGTCGTATTCAAACTGAATGCTCGTTCCTGTCGCATGTTCAGCAGCATTTTCAGCAACGATGGAACGTCTCAGATGGCCAGAACCCGCCCGGATCTTGTTCCCGGCGCTGTCATAGTCGTAGACGATCACTCCGGTATCCGGGCTATCTACCTGAATGGTGTCACCAAAGCCATTGTAACGATAACGGGTAACCGCACCGTTGGCCGCCACCACTTCACTGATGCCACCCGTCTGACCATATTCAAACCGGGTAGAGCCGTTCATGGCGTCTATCACCTGGGTCAATTGACTGATGGCATTGTAATCATTGCGAGTGATGCGCTTTTCGTCTTTCCCTGCTTCGGTTGTGGTCAGAACATTCCCCAGTTTGTTATAGGCAAGCACCACTTCCTGCCCATGCTGTCCGAGCAGTTTGATCACTCTGCCCAGGGAATCCAGCGCCCGCTCACTCTGACGGATCAGGTTTCCTTTGCTGTCGTATACCAGTTGGGCAGTCCATTCACCACTGACTCTGGATGGCTCCAGGTTAATGCGCTCGCCCCAGTTATTGCGGATTTCAATGATTTGTCGAGCGTCGTTATAGTCGAATGACTGCCAGCTGCCGTCGGGCAGTGTGAGTCGGGTCACCAGCCCGTTGCGGTCGTAATCGATCTCTGTGGCTTCTGACAGCTCGCCAGTTTTGCTCTTGCGGGTGATTCGGGTGGCCAGTCCTGCTTTGTTATAGTCCAGGCTGACTTTCAGACCATTGGCCAGTGTCGCCTGGGTGGGCTGGCCATCACTGTTGTACTGGTCAATGGTGATGGTATGCCCCAGCGGGTTGACGACTTTCTCCAGCAGTCCACGGTCGTTAAAGCGGTAGGTGGTGATATCGTCCGAGCCATCAGCCAGAGGCTTTCTGGGGCCGTTGATCGCCAGAGTGGCAATCTGTCCGACATTTTGCTTACGAAGGTATAGCTATATGCCCAGTGGCGCTGATCACCATAGGTGGAATAGGGCAGGGTCTGTTGTGTCAGGTCGGTTTCAATACGACTCAGCAGCCTTCCCGCGTCGTTGTATTGAAAGTCGGCCTTGCGATAACTCTGCCAACGTCCCTGGTGGTAACGACTCAGGATTTCTTCGGTCACCAGTGGTAAAGTGTTATGCCAGCGTCTTTCAACGCGGGAAGTGCCTTCTACGGGTAACCACTGCCCTTGCTGACGAGTCAGTCCGTTATCCTGCCGGGTCACCAGGCCTCTCTGGTTGCGCTGGTATTCTGTGGCACTGCCTTCGGCATCTACCGCCAGACGCAGGTAGCCCTGTTCATTATATTGATGATCCTGGCGAACTTCCGGACAGGTCGGTGTTGCCTTACCGTCCACCCTGACCAACCTGCGATAACCGGGCCGTGCTGCTTCCAAATGAAAAACAGTCACCAGACCGGCTGCATTGGTCATGGCTACCGTGCCGTCACTTCTGTAGTCAAAGGTCAGTCGTTCAACGCCATTACCATGTTCACTAAGATTTGCACGACCGAGATCATCATAGCCCCAGGTGGCATAGCGCTTACCTTCCGCGTCGGTAATGCCGGTCAGGGCATGGTTGAGCTGTTGATTCTCGTAATGATAGGTTGCGGTATTGTGCTGCCAGAGCGCTGCAACTTGTGACCAGATGCTGTCGCCCAGTCGTTGGAATCCCTTGAGGTTGCCTTTTTCACTGTACTGAAAACGCAGAACAGTATTATTGGGCAGTTCAACCCGGCTGAGCCATGGTTTTTCGCTATGGCCTTCGTAATTAAACGTCAGTTGGTCGCCACGGCTGTCTGATACTGAAACCAGCTGGTTATTTTTATATGTCAGTTGATGAATAACGCCGTTAGGGTATTTGACAGATTGTAGCTGGCCAGCTTCATTATAGGTTTCAATGACCTGGTTCAAGGTGATGTAACGCCAGCCGCTTTCTGTTTTTTCCAGCTGATCCACGACCCCCTGACCGATCCAGCGATCCTGCTCAAGACGGAACAGATAGACAGAGCCGTCGTCACGAACTATCTTGCGGTAGGTATCGGATATTTGCCCTTCCAGATCAACCAGATCTGAAAGCTGCCGCTGGTAACTGTGTCGCCAGCCATGGCCCAGACTGGTTAACTTATTACTTTGTCGGCTGTTGTAATAGTGCTCGAATTTAAGGGGCGTTTCGCCATAATGCTGAAAGTCAGACTCAACCTGGAACTTGTTACCCGTACCAAAGTCAATAGGGTTGCCCGCCACCGTATAAGTGGGCGCGGTGGACACACCCCCTTGTGAAGAACCTCCCAGAGGATAAAAGTAACCCGGATCACCGCCCCCTGGCCCAAGACACATACCGCCACCACCGCCTCCACCCGGGTCAGGAAACAGATCGTCTATGGGTGGTACATTTCCGTCACCAGGCTGAGTATCACCACCATCCCCGTCGGAACCATCACCGCCACTACCATCAGAATCATCCGGCCCACCGCTATCTTTATGCCTGCCACTGCCCCCGGGAGCTGCCAGTCCCGGAGTTCCTTCCGGATAGAACCAGCCCTGGTAATAGTTGGAAGCCATCTCCTGCGCCATATCACCTATATGGTCAGTGATGACATCGCCGTACTGCTGGTAACCGGCCATCGCAGTGATCAGGCCAATACCAAGGATTGGCATATACTCCGCCATAGCCGCGCCAATCATTCGACGAGGGTTAGGTTTCTTTAAAAACTGATGACCTGACATCTCTACATCCCTGTATTATCTTTTTATGATTCTTCTGTTATTTTTAAGCGCCCAAACTAATTGATAGCTGACGTTTTCAAGGGCTGCTGGTACTCAATGGTCACCCGCCGATTCTGTTTTCGCCCTTCAGTCTGGCGGTTATCTGCAACAGGCTCCTCTTCTCCGTAGTGCTCAACATTAATCGTTAAACCTGCCAGGGCGTTATCACGTGTCAGTACTTGTTCCACTGCTCTGGCACGTGACTCAGAAAGCCGTTCATTGTCTTCCTCTGTGCCCACACTGTCGGTGTGACCTGCTATGGTGAGCCGGGTAGCGCCTGACTCAATCAGCTCATGCTTCAGCCTGAGCAGGTAATCGTTAGCGTTCTCATTCAATTCAGCCATCCCTGACTCGAACAGGATGTCGGGGATATTATCCAGCAGGGCTACTGTGGGATATTGCTTATCCAGTGTCAGAAGACGATGGTTAAAGGCCAGTTTCAGCTGCGGTCGGGTGCTGGCATCCAGTATCCGAAGGTAGCTCCTGGGCTCCCCATCCAGGTCGATGACATAAAACTGAACCAGCCACTGGTTCCCCTTGCTACCCGCCTGCCTGGCCAGAACATAGTGCTGACTGGACTCGTCACCCTCAAGCTGTTCAGAAAGATAAAGTTGCCAGGCAGTCAGGTCACCGCATTGTATCTGTTCGCACCGATAAACAACTTCAAAGCGGTCTTTTGCCAAACGATCCAGCATCTCCTGGTACAGATGCACCGCCGAGTCACTCATACTGTGGTCATTGATCCAGACCCGTGATTCACCCAGAGCCTCCAGTTTCAGGGAAGCCAGATAACCTTCATTGTCCCCTTTGAGATAATCCACCGGCCCGGCGACCAGTTCGACCCGGTCATATTTTTTGACGTCCTTCTGGAACACTGTGGACTCTGGAAATGCCTTAACCAGAGGGTGCGTTGCAGGAGAGGCCATAACAGGGGAAATAGCTGCAAATGTTAAAGCAGCCAATCCCCCCAGGGCTACACTTCCCAGTTTTTTATAAAGTGATTTCATCCTGATTACCCCCCGGTCGGCGGAGCGGGTATCCAATACTCACCACATCCCAGTAGTGGCCCGGCATGCAGTTTGCCCGAATCCACAGCATGAGCCTGGACGACATTGAGATTACCCGACACCTTCGCCTTTTCCTTGTTGTCGACATAGTCCTGATAGACCGATTTCAAATTAGCCAGTGTCGTATTCCTATAGTCAGTAATAGCTTCCCTGCAAGATGACCGGTCCACTGAAGCCATGGCATCGGCCACAGCCTGCTCACGAGTGGTAATCATTTGTCCAACAATTCTGATAGTGGCTTCCCTGACTGATCCCAGATCCATATTGGGTCGGTAACCGGGACTGGCTATCATTTTCTCGGTCTCTTTATCAATATGCTGGTTCTGCAATTCCTGAAAAGGCTCTAGCTCATTCAAGAGCGCATCCTGATGCTCTATAACCTTATCCACATCAAAGGCCATCACAGCAGTGGACGACAGTAAAAACAGAAGACAAGCGGTTTTATAAATTCTCACAATCGACACATTTGGTTTCATTCTTTTCACATCGAAAGTCGGTCTGCATTCGCACCACACTGCGCCCGGTCAAGGGAATCATAAAACGATTTTCCCCAAAAAGCCTTGCTAATGCCTGGCAGGCCAACCAATCTTGTGAAGCCCCCTGGCTCACCTGCAGAGTCCGCCATATGATAAAGTTCGCCACAGGCACCTCCATGTCATAGCAGTAACGACTGCGAATACCCAACAGGTTGGCGTCCTGCAAATCCACATCGACCCCATCAATGTCCTGCATGGTCTGGTCCCGGGCATCCATATTCTCTACCGGAATCTGATAAACAGACTCCTGTGCCAGTCGAAATTTTCCACCGTACCGGGAGAACGGACAACTGCTGCCCGAACAGGGCTCCAGCTCATTGAACCAGAATTAGCTCACAGATTTTACTGACGAGGCTCATTTAATAGCCCTCTGAGCCATTGCAGTGAGGGTGATGCACTTCTGATGGAGTACCAGTAAAGATAGGCACTGACCGATGGCAGTTCATAGGGCAGTGGAAGAATTTGCAGTCCCATATCCTGAGACAATTGTTGAGCGTAATCCTGCGGCAGGGTCAGCAATAAGTCTGAGCAGGAAGCCACCTGACAGCCTACCTGGTAGTCCCTCAAACGAAGGGCGATTGAGCGTCGTTTTTCCAGGCTGGCCAATTGCTGATCTTCATAACCAGGCCCTTCCCGGCGGGAGGACACCAGAATGTGTTTCTCCTTCAAATACTCTTCCATGGTCAGCTGTTTGGTTATCCGGCTGTGATTTTTTCGGGCAACGACAACCATTGGGGTTTTCTGCAGTAAGGTATATTCGATTTGGCGGCCCACCGGCAGAAGCACGTCAATGGCAAGGTCAATACTGCCTGCTCTTAACTCCTTTTCCACATGGTGACGATCAAGTTTCACACTATGGATCGAGATACCCGGAGCCTGCTGCTGTAATGCCATCATTAATGGTGGCAGCACAACAGTTTCCATCGCCTTATGAATGGCCAGAGTAAATGACAACTTACTGGTGGCTGGAACAAAGTCATCTCTCGGTGCCAGCACGCGCTCCAGGTCGCCAAGGACGGTGCGCAATTCCGGTAGAATTTCCCGGGTGTATGAAGAAGGCTGGAGGCCCCGTCCTTCACGGATAAACAGTGGATCGTCCAACTGCTCCCGAAGCCGGTTTAAGGCGTGGCTGACGGCGGGCTGGGTAAGGTTGAGCCGTCCTGCGGCACCGGTAATTGAGCCGGCAATGGCAATGGCTTCGAGCACTCTCAGAAGATTAAGGTCAAGTCTTGATATATGCATAATATTTATAGTTATTCATCAAAACTATTCATTTGATCGTGATTATCATCTACAGCAGCATAGAGGGCAATAACAATAACAGCGAGGCTTTCATGGATTTTTCCCATTCTGCCAAAGCGCAGGATTTTCTCCAGCGCACTCAGGCATTCATGAACGACAAAGTACTGCCAGCAGAAGAAGCGTATCATCAGGCGTTGTCCACCTCCGCAGACCACTCTGAGTGGCAGCAACCGGAAATCGTTGAAGAGTTAAAAAGACAGGCTCGCAGTGCAGGGCTCTGGAATATGTTTCTGCCCTGTGATGAATGGGGCGCAGGACTTACCAATACTGAGTATGCACCTATCGCCGAGGCCACTGGCTGGAGCTTGATGGCACCGGAGGTCTTTAACTGTAATGCGCCGGATACCGGCAATGCCGAAGTGCTCTGGAAATACGGCAGTGAGGAGCAAAAAGAACAATGGCTTAAACCGTTGCTGGCCGGGGAAATTCGTTCTGCGTTCTGTATGACCGAGCCAGAGGTTGCATCCAGTGATGCAACAAATATGGGTGCCACCTGTGTCATTGAGGGTGATGAGATAGTATTGAATGGTCGTAAATGGTGGAGCAGTGGTATAGGCCACCCTAACTGCAAGTTCGTTATCTTTATGGGCATTTCGAACCCTGAGGCAGATCGTCATCACCGTCACGCTATGGTTTTGGTGCCTTTGGATATGCCCGGTATAAAAATCGAGCGCATGTTAAGTGTCATGGGAGACTACGATGCACCATTTGGTCATGGTGAAGTGTCGTTTACTGATGTACGGTTACCGCTGTCTGCCTTTATTGGTGGCCCGGGCCGGGGGTTTGAAATTGCCCAGGGACGTCTCGGACCGGGTCGTATCCATCATTGCATGCGTTTGATTGGCTCTGCGGAAAAAGCACTCAAACTATTGTGTGAGCGGGGCCTGAGCCGCAAGGCGTTTGGTAAGCCTCTGGTGAAGTTGAATGGCAATCCTGATGTGATTGCCAATGCCCGGATCGGTATTGAACAGGCCCGGTTGCTCACTCTGAAAGCGGCATGGCTCATGGATACAAAAGGCATTATGGGCGCAATGAGTGAAGTGTCCCAGATCAAGGTGGTGGCCCCCAACGTTGCCCAGCAGGTGGTTGATGCGGCTATTCAGATGCACGGCGGTGGTGGTCTTTCCGATGATTTCCCGTTAACCCGTATGCTGGCAATGGCAAGGGTGCTGCGTTTAGCGGATGGGCCAGATGAAGTGCATCGTGGGTTGATTGCCAGGTTTGAACTGATGAAGTATCGATAACACGAAAAATAATAAATAGGATCAAGGCATGTCGTTTATAAAAACAATAATTGTGACCGGCGGTGCCAGTGGCCTTGGCCGTGCAACCTGTGAGCGCTTTGCCCGTGCAGGTTATTCGGTTTGTGTCGCTGATATCAATCAGGAGCCAGGCAATAAAACGGTCGAAGCCCTGAAAGCCCTGGGTGCCGATGCCTATTTCACCCGCTGTGATGTCACCAGTGACCAGGATGTAGAAGCCATGATTGCCAGCGCCATGCAGCGCTGGGGCTATATCGGTGTGCTGGTGAATAATGCCGGTGTGGCAGCCGGTGGTCGTATCGAAACGTCCTCTATGGAAGATTGGCAGTGGATTCTGGACATTAACCTGCTGGGTGTTGCCAGAGGTTGTAAAACCATTACGCCACTGTTTAAGCAGCAGCGCTCCGGCCATATTGTCAATATTGCTTCGCTTGCCGGTTTGGTGAACGCGCCGATGATGTCCAGTTATAATGCCACCAAAAGTGCAGTGGTGGGCCTGTCAGAAACCATCAGGATCGAGTTGGAACCTTTTGGTATTCATACGTCAGTGGTTTGCCCGGGATTTTTTCAGACCAACCTTGCCGAGTCTTTTCGATCCGGTGATGCTGAAATGAAAAAGGTGGTGGATAAGCTACTGGCCAGTTCCAACATCACCGCTGAAGATGTGGCCAATGATATCTTCAATGCGGTTCAGAATAAGACATTTTATGTCTTGCCCCATCGCGAGGGGCGCATACTGTGGCGCATCAAGCGTTACCTGCCATCACTGTTCAAAGCACTGGTGAGCAAAGGATATAAGAAGAATTTAAAAAAACAGGGTGTGAAGCTATGACCACTGAAAGTGCAGGATTTGTTGATCAGCCGGGAACGGTTCGATCCGGAGAGGAGCTGGATAGAGCGGCACTGGATGCCTATCTGAATAGGATGCTTCCTGATATTGCCGGTGACCTTAAGGTTGAGCAATACCCCGGCGGTGCTTCCAATCTGACTTACCGGGTTTCCAAAGGTGAGAAAGAATGGATTCTCAGACGCCCGCCTTTTGGTGTAAAAGCGGCTTCTGCCCACGATATGAGTCGTGAATATCGTGTGATGTCTGCTTTGCAGGATCATTACCCGGTACCCAAAATGGTGGCCTTTTGCGAAGAACAGAGTGTTCTGGGGTGTGATTTCTATTTGATGGAGCGCCTGAATGGCATTATTCCACGCAATAACCTGCCAAAAGGGATGGCACTATCTGAGCAGGAAGGTCGACAGTTGTGTATCAATGTTCTGCAAAAGTTCAGTGAATTGCATAACATCGATATTGAAAAAGCCGGTCTGACCAGTCTGGGTAAAGGCTCCGGATACGTGCAACGTCAGATCAACGGTTGGAGCGGCCGTTATCGTAAGGCGATCACCGACAATGTACCCGACTTTGAACAAGTGATGAGCTGGCTCGACAGTAAGCAACCTGAAGATGCTGGCACCTGTCTGATTCACAATGACTTCCGGTTCGACAATGTGGTCTTGAACCCGGACAACCCAACTGAAGTTATTGGTGTGTTGGACTGGGAGATGTGCACACTGGGTGACCCATTGATGGATCTGGGTAATAGCCTTGCCTACTGGATCGAAGCGGATGATGAACCACAAATGCAAATGTTCCGCCGTCAGCCAACGAATATTGCGGGTATGCTGACGCGCAAAGAAGTGGTCGATTGGTACTGTGAGCAGAATAATATTGAACTGAAGACGTTTGATTTCTACGAAGTTTACGGCTTATTCCGGCTGGCAGTGATTATGCAGCAGATATACTACCGCTTTCATCATGGCCAGACCAGGGATCAACGTTTTGCCATGTTTCCTATGGCGATAGCGTATCTGGAGCAACGCTGCCTGCGGTTGATCAGCCAGTCATCACTCTAGGACAAAAAGAACAATGGCTACCATTTATTTGACTCGACACGGTCAGGCATCATTTGGGCAGCCCGACTATGACTGTCTTTCCCCGCTGGGTGAACGTCAGGCTGTTATTACTGGCGAGTGGTTGGCACAAACACTGGGCAAGTCATTTCAATTGTCAGGCTCCGGCACCTTGCTGCGACAACAGCAGACGCTGGCTGGTATCCATAAAGGGATGTCGAAAAGCGGGTACCGTTCGTTGTGCGCGGATATCACCTTTCCCGGACTGGATGAGCTGGATTCCGGTGACTTGATGCTGGCGGCGAACCCCGATTTTACTGATCGGGTACAAATGGACCTGGCTTTTGCCCAGGCGGCTAATCCTAAGCAGGCTTTCTTTGACGCCTATCGTGCGGCACTGTTTCGCTGGATGTCTGGTGATTATGACAATGAATACCAGGAGTCCTGGCATACCTTTAAATCCCGGACGATAGAGGTACTTCATCAGTCGACCCGTCAGATGGCACAAAATGATTCCGCTGTGCTGGTCAGCTCAGGTGGTGTGATCTCCGTGATTATACTGCAACTGTTGAACTGTCCGGATACTGAGATGTTTCGTATTAACCGACAGATTCACAATACATCCATTACAGCTATCTCTGAGCGCAACGGTAAACTGAGCCTGCATGGTTTCAACAATTATTCACACCTTGAAGTAAAAGGTGAAAAAGCGTTGCTCACCCGCATATAAAAACAATAAAGAGACTTCTTATGACAACCAACGAACCCCAAAAAGATCTGTTCAACCTGAAAGGAAAAATCGCATTGGTGACTGGTGCCAGCCGGGGCATTGGTGAAGCTATTGCCAGACTGCTGGCAGAACAGGGTGCCCATGTGATTGTTTCCAGCCGCAAGTTGGATAGCAGTGAAGCCGTTTGTAGCAGTATTCGTGACAGCGGCGGCTCTGCCGAAGCTATCCCCTGTCATATCGGTGATATGGATCAGATCACCTCCCTGTTTGAGACGATCAAGGCAAAACATGGTCAGCTGGATATTCTGGTCAATAATGCAGCAGCCAACCCTTACTTCGGTCATATTCTTGATACTGATCTGGCGGCCTTTCAAAAGACAGTAGACGTTAATATTCGTGGCTACTTCTTTATGTGCGCAGAGGCCGGAAAAATCATGCGCAAAAATGACGGTGGTAGTATTGTTAATGTTGCTTCTGTCAATGGTGTTGTGCCCGGGCATATGCAAGGTATTTACTCGGTTACCAAAGCAGCGGTTATCTCCATGACCAAAGCCTTTGCCAAAGAGTGTGCCGGGCTGAATATCCGGGTAAACGCCTTATTGCCGGGTTTGACTGAAACAAAGTTTGCCTCAGCACTGACGGGCAATCCGGCAATCCTGAAACAGGCATTGACGCATATTCCCATGAATCGCAGCGCCGCACCTGAAGAAATGGCAGGAACTGTTCTTTACCTGGTGTCTAACGCTTCCAGTTACACAACGGGTGCCTGCATAAATGTGGATGGCGGGTATTTAACCGTTTAAATCTGCTTTTTTCACTGAAGTTAAACGATAAGAAAGCCATTGATTTATTCCCCGGCAAGTTGAGCAATTAAATATTGGATGCACAGTGCAGGGCTGGTCAGCACTTTATGCTGCAATGCTTCAGGTAAACACCTGACCGCTAGTACATGGTTTCAATGAGTTTGACGGGTTGTTGTGCCTCCGCACTCCGTTCGTCCTGAGCCTGTAGAAGGGCGGAAACTCCGGACTCTGATAGATCGTGCCAAGCACCCTTCGACTCCGCTCAGGGTGAACGGAGATTGTACACGTCAAACTCATTGAAACCATGAACTAGTGCCATCGGAGCTTGCGCCAATACAATAGAGTCGTCCTCACGGCAATGTTGCTCGATATAGTCAGCAATCGTCTGCTGAGTGGAGAGGCAACAGGCTTTCCCTGTCAAAGGTTCCTGATTAATAAAAAGGCCGACAATAACTGTCGGCCTTTTTAGGTCTCCCGTCGTGAAAGCTATCAACTCAGCAGTGTTAGCTTAAGCCGACAAGACAGGGAATAGTGCCGGGTTGTGGGGCAGATCACCACTCAATACTGGAACCATCGAATACACGAAAGCTGCCGGATTCTTCCAGGGTCAGGTTTTCAGTGACCTTGATAATACCGGCAACACTCTGCTCAGCGGGGAACGTGGCATCCTTACCGCCCATATCGGTTTGTACCCAGCCCGGATGAATGGCCAGGGTTTTCACCTGCTGGTTGCGCAGGTTTTGTGCCGCCGATACCAGAATCTGGTTCAAGGCTGCTTTTGATGCGCGATAACTGTACATATTGCCGGAGCTATTATCCCCCAGACTGGCAACCCGGGTAGAAATACCGACAATGGTCTTATGTTCACTGGCCGCCACATTGTCCTGCAGCGCCTGAATAAGCAGTGCCGGAGCAACGGTGTTGATGGTGAGTACTTCCAGCCATTTCGCCTGGGTCATCTCACCCAGTGTCGCGCAGTCTGACCCCAGTACACCGGCGTTGAGGATAAGGTGATCGATAGCCTGACCATTCAGGCTGGTAGCCAGGGCGTTGATATCTGCCTCTTTGGTCACATCCAGCGGTAATACCTGGACAGTAGCGTGCGCAGTCGCCAGTTCATTCAGTGCACTTGCTGACTGTGGTGAACGACAAGTTGCCAATACCTGCCAGCCTTTCGACGCGTACTGGCGGACAAACTCCAGACCCAGACCACGATTGGCACCGGTAATCAAAACAACAGACATAAGCAGTTCCTGAGATTCAATGAAACTGTTAAGTGTATGCGCTGATAAGGACAAAAAGGTGGAAGTTGCCAAGAAAGTGCACAAGATTCGACATTATCAAATTAAGTGCCTCTACTATTTAGTGGTCAGAAACTGAAGGGCAAAATGCATCAGGCGAGCCCTGGTTAACTCCCCGGCACCGCCGCTGATCCCGGCAACGGCAACAAACTCCCCGTTCAGGTAGAGGGGGATGGCGAGACAGTTTAATCCGGCCTGCGCCTCTTCCAGATCCAGGGCATAGTTGTGTTGTGCTACCCACTGGAGTTCCTTTTCCAGCGCCCCGGGGACTTGTCCCAGCAGGCGCAGACGACGCAGTAATTCATGGTCAAACGCGAGAAACACCTTGCCGATCGCCGATGTGGTCAAACCTTCACGTTTGCCACGGGGGCTGCGAATGGTCAGTGAATGGCCGCCTTCAACCGCATCAAGGTAGAGATATTCCTGGGCACCACTGGGCACGGCCAGATAGGCGGTGTTATCTGTGAGCTGTGCCATTTTCATCAGCAAGGCACTGAAATGCCGTCGAATGGCTTCGTCTTTTTGCTCCAGTGGTCTGGACAACTCACGAAATCTCAGCCCCAGGGAATAACCTTGTTTGCTGCGCAAGACATACCCCAGCTCGCTCATGGTCGCCAGCAGGCCATGAACCGTGGTCTTGTTCAGCTCAACCGCCTCACTGACCTGCTGCAGAGTTAATGGTCCGGGATGTTGGGACAGGGCCTCAAGAATGGCGAAACTTCGCTCAACCGATTGAATTCGTTTTGGCTCTTTGTACATCAGAGTTTCCTGATCATTTTTCAGGCATTGTCCATCGGTGACGCGGAAGGATAAAGATGGTCAGCAGTGAACGTCTTACGGGGGAATTATATACGACAAGGTGGGGCATAATCCGCCACCTGTTGAGGCTTTGCAAACAACCCTTACTTTTGTTGAAAACGCATCAGTGAACCGCCTGCTTTTTGGTTGTGCTCGTTAATCTCATGGGCTGTCAGTCTTTTCCATGCTTTCGTCGTTAACATGTCTGGCGGCAAGGTCAGGTAGGGGCTTTCTTCATTACCGGCCTGTACCCCGGTAACATGGCGATTAGTAAAGTTCTCCCACTCTTTGACTACATGCTGATAAAGCCGGGTATCAAACTGATTACGCCCGATTAAAATGGACTTAAGGTGTTCTGGCGGGGATTTTTCATCATAGAGCTTATTGCCGGTCACCTGAAAGCGGGCAGAAGCCACTTTTTCCTCACCGTACAGACGAGCAACCACTGACGTCACTGAGTCGACAGCTTCTGTCGGTGCTACCAGTAAAAATTCGTCGTTTATTCTTCGGGTGGCTGCACGATAAGTGTCTTCTGTGCATTCACCATCCATATGATCTTTCCCGGCGATCAGCCGGGTTTGTAAATTATCAATCATGGTGGAACCAGCATAAGTTTCAACATCCTCTTTGGCAAGGTAACCCCGTTGATAATCAAAATTAATGGAGGACACGGCTCTTGCTACCGGCTCCCGAACTAATGAGATATATCGTCCCTGTAAACCACCTTCCTCTATCAGGCCCGTGGGCATATGGCCACTGATAAATCGGGGTGAATGTTGTGCTTTAAGGTTTTCCAGCGCTTCCGGAGAGGGATAACCGCCCATTCCTCCGGGCTTGAAAAGATTGGGGGAAACACCCTCTTGCCGCATAACGGAGCAGCGATGATTAAATACGCTGCCTGAATCAGCACTGATGGCTTTCATCAGACAGGCAATGTTGGTCCCCCCGGTTTTCGGCGTATGGATAAAAACAATATCCTCCTGCCCTGCCTTTCTTATTTCATCGGAGACATGCACGGGGTTAAGCATGGTAATCGTTGATGAAGCGTAAGACATGTTGGTTTGCATTATTCATTCACCTCGTGTGGCAAGACGCTGCAGCACTGCAAAATTGGCGGTGTGGCCCTGAAGAACCGGGAAAGTAAGCGGCTGAACAGCGGATTTCAGATCATCTGGTTAGTTTGATCGTGTTCACTGCAAAAATGTTCCTTAACTTTTTCAGACTGAAACTCTGTTCCATCAAACCCTTACCTCAGTTCTGATTGATTGTGTGTTGCCTGGCAGAGTCACGGTTAAGGGTATAAATGTGCAACCGGGCAACGGTGAGTTATGATGCGGGTCAATAATGATGCCCGGAGTCCGGCCATGAGCTCAGATACCTTGTTCCTTAACGATGAAAACACCCTTTACGGGCGCATGAAAGCGGCCTGCCAGGAGGACTGGCATAACTACTGCCATCACCCGTTTGTCCGGGGGATGGCCGACGGATCGTTGCCAATTGCCTCTTTTCGCCACTATCTTCAGCAGGATTACCTGTTCCTGATTCACTTTGCCAGGGCTTACTCACTGGCGGTTTACAAATCGGATAACCTGGAAGATATGCGTTCTGCATCGGAGTCCGTAAGCGGTATCCTGGGCGAAATGACGCTGCATCTGGCCTATTGTCGGGAGTGGGGGCTGACAGAGAAGGATGTGGTCAGCCTGCCGGAAGCCCGGGCCAATATGGCATACACCCGTTATGTGCTGGAGCGGGGAATGGCGGGTGATATTCTTGATCTTTACACGGCGTTATCGCCCTGCGCGGTAGGTTATGCGGAAATCGGGTATCGTTTAAAGAACGACCCGGATACGCTCAAAGAGGGCAACCCTTATTGGGCCTGGATAGAAACTTACGGGGGGGAAGAATTTCTTGGCGGCGCCAGAAAGCAGGTCGAGCAGCTGGAGCAGCTGGCCAGGTCCCGTTACAACGCCGCCCGAATGGATGCTCTCTGCCAGACTTTCCGGGAAGCGACCCGCCTGGAAATCGGCTTCTGGCAGATGGGTATGGACTGCTCATTTTAACGTCCGTTGGCAGTTCGCCATTCTCTGCTATCCTGAGGTCTCGAACAACAACTCATAAAGGTAAGCTTGTGAATCTTGAATCGAGGGTTGAGAAACTGGAGATGGGGCAGGAAGCACTGGATCACGCTTTTCGAGACTTGGTGAAAGTTGTCAGTGCAACCCAAGAAGTGGTTGCCCTTGTTCTCAAAGAGCAGCAGGATACCCGCAGAGAACTGAATGAGTTCAAGGGAGAGGTCAATGCTCAGTTCCGACAGATTGATCAGCGCTTTGATCAACAGGACAAACGCTTTGATCAGCAAGATAAACGTTTAGACAAGATTGAAGAAATTCTGATACAGATTATTGGTCGTCTTCCCGATCAGCCTGCTATTTAAACCTGATCTTGTTTCCAAAGCTTTGAGGGTGTCGCTAAAGCCCTCACCACCAAGTCATCCAGCCACTACCAAGTGTGCTGAAAATCGCCGATGACGATATGCACCATATCCGGCACACAAACAAAAAAAGCCCAGTTGATTGCTCAACTGGGCTTTTCTGTTGGGTGCCTGGCGATGACCTACTCTCACATGGGGAAGCCCCACACTACCATCGGCGATCGGTCATTTCACTGCTGAGTTCGGGATGGGATCAGGTGGTTCTAACCTTCTATGGTCGCCAGGCTAATTAGATACTAGAGACTAGAAACCAGTCTCTAGATGGAATCCTTTAATTAAGCTGCTTTCTTGCTTCACACTCTATGCGTATGGCTCCAACTGACAACTGGCCACTGACCACTGACCACTGTCAACTGATTCGCAAATCGCTTTGGCGTTATATGGTCAAGCCGCACGAGTCATTAGTATTGGTTAGCTCAATGCCTCACAGCACTTACACACCCAACCTATCAACGTCATAGTCTTTAACGGCTCTTCAGGACTCTCTAGGAGTCAGGGAAGTCTCATCTTGAAGGGGGCTTCCCGCTTAGATGCTTTCAGCGGTTATCCCGTCCGAACATAGCTACCGGGCAATGCGTCTGGCGACACAACCCGAACACCAGTGGTCCGTCCACTCCGGTCCTCTCGTACTAGGAGCAGCTCTTCTCAAACTTCCAACGTCCACGGCAGATAGGGACCGAACTGTCTCACGACGTTCTAAACCCAGCTCGCGTACCACTTTAAATGGCGAACAGCCATACCCTTGGGACCGGCTTCAGCCCCAGGATGTGATGAGCCGACATCGAGGTGCCAAACACCGCCGTCGATGTGAACTCTTGGGCGGTATCAGCCTGTTATCCCCGGAGTACCTTTTATCCGTTGAGCGATGGCCCTTCCATGCAGAACCACCGGATCACTAAGACCTGCTTTCGCACCTGCTCGAGATGTACCTCTCGCAGTCAAGCGTGCTTGTGCCTTTACACTAACCGTACGATGTCCGACCGTACTTAGCACACCTTCGTGCTCCTCCGTTACTCTTTGGGAGGAGACCGCCCCAGTCAAACTACCCACCACACAATGTCCCCGATCCCGTTTCGGGACCCGGGTTAGAACCTCAATATTGCCAGGGTGGTATTTCAAGGATGGCTCCACGATGACTGGCGTCACCGCTTCAAAGCCTCCCACCTATCCTACACAAGCAACATCAAGATCCACTGTGAAGCTGTAGTAAAGGTTCACGGGGTCTTTCCGTCTAGCCGCGGATACGCTGCATCTTAACAGCGATTTCAATTTCACTGAGTCTCGGGTGGAGACAGCGTGGCCATCGTTACGCCATTCGTGCAGGTCGGAACTTACCCGACAAGGAATTTCGCTACCTTAGGACCGTTATAGTTACGGCCGCCGTTTACCGGGGCTTCGATCAACCGCTTCTCTTGCGATAACAGCATCAATTAACCTTCCGGCACCGGGCAGGCGTCACACCGTATACGTCCACTTTCGTGTTTGCACAGTGCTGTGTTTTTAATAAACAGTCGCAGCCACCTGGTATCTTCGACCAGCCTCAGCTTACGGAGCAAGTCCGATCACCAAAGCCGGCGCACCTTCTCCCGAAGTTACGGTGCCATTTTGCCTAGTTCCTTCACCCGAGTTCTCTCAAGCGCCTTGGTATTCTCTACCTGACCACCTGTGTCGGTTTGGGGTACGGTCCCTTCTGACCTGAAGCTTAGAAGTTTTTCCTGGAAGCATGGCATCAATCACTTCAGTTCCGTAGAACCTCGTCATCAATTCTCGGCCTTGAGGTTTCGGATTTGCCTAAAACCCCAGCCTACGATCTTAAACGCAGACAACCAACGCTGCGCTGACCTAGCCTTCTCCGTCACTCCATCGCAGTCAGAAGGGGTACAGGAATATTGACCTGTTTCCCATCGATTACGTCTTTCGACCTCACCTTAGGGGCCGACTCACCCTGCGCCGATTAGCGTTGCGCAGGAACCCTTGGTCTTCCGGCGGGGGAGCTTCTCACTCCCCTTGTCGTTACTCATGTCAGCATTCGCACTTCTGATACCTCCAGCATACCTCCCGGTACACCTTCAACGGCTTACAGAACGCTCCTCTACCAATCCAGTGATCAGTTGTCTGTTGTCGGTGATCGGTTTTGCTCCGAGTTATTGGAAACTCTTGTGCAAATTCACCAACATTCTTGCAACTTTGGCACAGATGCCTTTACTGGCCCTGCGCATTTGATCTGCCAGTCCACGCATTTGTTCGTGCTTTGGAAATTCAAGACTCATCGCATGTACTTTCAACGAAAGTCGATACGTCGCCTGGAATACCTCAAGCTCTTCGAAACCCTGCATGCATTGCCTCATCAACTGATTACTGACAACAGACAACTGACCACTGAATTCCGTAGCTTCGGTGAACAGTTTGAGCCCCGTTAAATCTTCCGCGCGAGCCGACTCGACCAGTGAGCTATTACGCTTTCTTTAAAGGGTGGCTGCTTCTAAGCCAACCTCCTGGCTGTCTGGGCCTTCTCACATCGTTTCCCACTTAACTGTTACTTTGGGACCTTAGCTGACGGTCTGGGTTGTTTCCCTTTCCACGACGGACGTTAGCACCCGCCGTGTGTCTCCCGTGATTGCACTCATCGGTATTCGGAGTTTGCATGGGGTTGGTAAGTCGGGATGACCCCCTAGCCCAAACAGTGCTCTACCCCCGATGGTGAGACACGAGGCGCTACCTAAATAGCTTTCGAGGAGAACCAGCTATCTCCGGGCTTGATTAGCCTTTCACTCCTATCCACAGGTCATCCGCTAGCTTTTCAACGATAGTCGGTTCGGTCCTCCAGTTGATGTTACTCAACCTTCAACCTGCCCATGGATAGATCGCCCGGTTTCGGGTCTACTCCCAGCGACTCGACGCCCTATTAAGACTCGATTTCTCTACGGCTCCCCTAAACGGTTAACCTTGCCACTGAAAGTAAGTCGCTGACCCATTATACAAAAGGTACGCAGTCATCGGTGGTCAGTTGTCAGTTGTCGGTGGTCAGTTTTGCTCCGAGTGGTATTTTACTCTTGTGCAAATCTGCCAGTATTTCCGACGTTGACGACCGGGTAATCAGTCGCCGGTTGTCGCTTGCCTACCGGCAACTGACAACTGACAACTGACCACCGACTCCCACTGCTTGTACGTACACGGATTCAGGTTCTATTTCACTCCCCTCAACGGGGTTCTTTTCGCCTTTCCCTCACGGTACTGGTTCACTATCGGTCAGTCAGGAGTATTTAGCCTTGGAGGATGGTCCCCCCATGTTCAAACAGGATTTCACGTGTCCCGTCCTACTCGATTTCACAATGATTGGCCTTTCGTGTACGGGGCTATCACCCACTATGGCGACACTTTCCAGAGTCTTCCACTAAACCAAAAATTGCTTAAGGGCTGGTCCCCGTTCGCTCGCCGCTACTGGGGGAATCTCAATTGATTTCTTTTCCTCCGGGTACTTAGATGTTTCAGTTCCCCGGGTTCGCCTTCCAGACCCTATGTATTCAGGTAAGGAATAACGGCTTATGCCGTTGGGTTTCCCCATTCGGAAATTCCTGGATCACAGCTTGTTTATCAGCTCCCCAAGACTTATCGCAGATTACCACGTCCTTCATCGCCTCTGACTGCCAAGGCATCCACCGTGTACGCTTAGTCACTTGACCATATAACCCGAAACGATTTACCTTCGTAAATCATTAGAGGTCAGTCAATACAACTACCTTAAACGATCAAATGAATTTGAAGTTATTCAAATTCATCGCCATACACATTAGCTATTACCTTTCGGTAATTAACTTGAGAGTGTCTCAGCAAGAATTTTCATTAAACAACCGAAGTTGTCTAAATCAATTCAGCTTAATTTGGATTCCACATTGTTAAAGAACATTCTTTCGTTACGAAAGAAGAGCAAAATATGCTTAATGAATCAGTTTTCTGCTGTCTCTTACAAGTAAAAGACGAGAAATTGGTGGAGCTATGCGGGATCGAACCGCAGACCTCCTGCGTGCAAAGCAGGCGCTCTCCCAGCTGAGCTATAGCCCCCTATCTTTCCGTTGAACCAGGCTTTCATCTCTTGAAAGCTTGGTGGGTCTGGGCAGATTCGAACTGCCGACCTCACCCTTATCAGGGGTGCGCTCTAACCGACTGAGCTACAGACCCGGCATCTTAATCAAGATAACGGATTCATTAAACACACTTTTAAAGAACAAAGAAAATCAACTGCCCACTGGCTACTGCCAACTGACAACTGATTTATCAAACAATTCGTGTGAACGCTTATGGACGTCGGTTTTCGTTTAAGGAGGTGATCCAGCCCCAGGTTCCCCTAGGGCTACCTTGTTACGACTTCACCCCAGTCATGAATCACTCCGTGGTAATCGTCCTCCTTGCGGTTAGACTAACTACTTCTGGAGCAACCCACTCCCATGGTGTGACGGGCGGTGTGTACAAGGCCCGGGAACGTATTCACCGTGACATTCTGATTCACGATTACTAGCGATTCCGACTTCATGGAGTCGAGTTGCAGACTCCAATCCGGACTACGATGCACTTTCTCAGATTAGCTCCACCTCGCGGCTTGGCAACCGTCTGTATGCACCATTGTAGCACGTGTGTAGCCCTGGCCGTAAGGGCCATGATGACTTGACGTCGTCCCCACCTTCCTCCGGTTTGTCACCGGCAGTCTCCCCAGAGTGCCCACCATCACGTGCTGGTAACTGAGGACAAGGGTTGCGCTCGTTGCGGGACTTAACCCAACATCTCACGACACGAGCTGACGACAGCCATGCAGCACCTGTCTCTGCGTTCCCGAAGGCACTCTCTTGTCTCCAAGAGATTCGCAGGATGTCAAGGCCAGGTAAGGTTCTTCGCGTTGCTTCGAATTAAACCACATGCTCCACCGCTTGTGCGGGCCCCCGTCAATTCATTTGAGTTTTAACCTTGCGGCCGTACTCCCCAGGCGGTCTACTTATCGCGTTAGCTGCGTTACCCGTCGTACAAGACAACCGACAACTAGTAGACATCGTTTACGGCGTGGACTACCAGGGTATCTAATCCTGTTTGCTCCCCACGCTTTCGTACCTCAGCGTCAGTATCAGGCCAGAGTGTCGCCTTCGCCACTGGTGTTCCTTCCTATATCTACGCATTTCACCGCTACACAGGAAATTCCACACTCCTCTCCCGTACTCCAGCCACCCAGTTTTGGATGCAGTTCCCAGGTTGAGCCCGGGGCTTTCACATCCAACTTAGGTGGCCGCCTACGCACGCTTTACGCCCAGTAATTCCGATTAACGCTCGCACCCTCCGTATTACCGCGGCTGCTGGCACGGAGTTAGCCGGTGCTTCTTCTGTGGGTAACGTCACAGCTGAAGGGTATTAACCTTCAACCTTTCCTCCCCACTGAAAGTGCTTTACAACCCTAGGGCCTTCTTCACACACGCGGCATGGCTGCATCAGGCTTTCGCCCATTGTGCAATATTCCCCACTGCTGCCTCCCGTAGGAGTCTGGGCCGTGTCTCAGTCCCAGTGTGGCTGATCATCCTCTCAGACCAGCTACGGATCGTCGCCTTGGTAGGCCTTTACCCCACCAACAAGCTAATCCGACGCAGGCTCATCTGATAGCGAAAGGCTCGCTTCTAATAAAAGAAACGGGTCCCCTCCTTTCCACCGCTCTTGAAGAGCTAGTGCGTATGCGGTATTAATCCGGATTTCTCCGGGCTATCCCCCACTACCAGGCAGATTCCTACGTGTTACGCACCCGTCCGCCGCTCGTCGGCAAAGAGCAAGCTCTTCCCGCTACCGCTCGACTTGCATGTGTTAGGCCTGCCGCCAGCGTTAAATCTGAGCCATGATCAAACTCTTCAGTTTAAATCGTTTTGTTGCTTTACCCCGAAAAGCAAGGCAACGGCTCAATGTCACAATTAAACGTACATGAATTTACAGGTATGTTCGCTTGATCAATTAAGCATCTTAAAGTGCTTTCAGCGCTCTTTATTAAGAGAACTGATTAACCGATGCAATCGCACAAGCGCCCACACGAATTGTCTGATATCTTGTTAAAGAACTGATTAAATCGTGGTGATTTAATCGCTGATTCAGCAGTCAGTGCCGATCAGCAAGGCCGCCTATCTTACCGTGGCGACTTTCGTTGTCAAGCGATCATTTTCAGAAGCTTTCCAACTCACTGACGTTGCCCAAAGCCCTGTCAGCGGAGGCGCATCTTACCGCGCCAGTTTGATTTGTCAACCGGTTGTTTTTCGTTCATCTCCAAACAACCCATTTTCAAACCGCACTTCCCGGTCAGCAATGAACATTTATTCTGCTGATCTCTGACAATCTTTTGGGAATGCCCTGGGAAGAGCCGCGTATTATAAAGAGAAAACGAACGAAGGCAATACTTCATCCGTTAATTTTCAGAACAATATACGACAACCCTCCAACAAGCTGATGCCTTCTTTATTGTGTGCCCGTCAGTCGCTCAAGAAATGCCCGGTGGAACAGCCTGATTTCATGATGAAAGGCTCTTACCTCTTCATTCGTCGCTGGCTGAACAGGTCTCAGCCCATTCAGCAGTACAGCGAATATCAAAGGTGAGTTATTTTCCGGAAAGGCATAACCCACCATACTGTTTACCCCACTCATATAACCAGTCTTTAGCCAGCGACGTTCATCATCCCGTGAGGCCAGCCAGGGAGCATTCTCCCCCCAGCTTTTCCAACCGGTTTGCAACACTTCAGTAAAGTCATCAGCACTGAGCATGTTATATCGGGACAATCCTGAACCATCCACCAATCGCCCCCTGGTCAAGTCAACGCCCTCTTCCCGTAACATAGCCAGAACCGCCTCTGTGCCTGAAGAATAAGAACCCTTTTCACCCTTTACCGACGACCCTATGGTTTTCAGCAGGCTATCAGCGTACAGGTTGTCTGACTTATCCAGCACTCGCTGTAAAAGATCAGGCACCGGCGCAGAATGATGACTGGCCACAAGCCAGGTAAAATCCCCCTGTGGTTTCTCAACCACAACCCTGCCTTCAAGCCTGATGTTGTTTGCCTGCAAAAAAGACTCAACAAACCTTGCGGCAGCCCGCTCCGGATCACGCACTGAAAATGCCATGCGCATGGGTTTGGCATCAGGGGCAATACACCCTTCCAGGCGGTACTCATGGTTTGATGATGGCCACACTTCCTGAACACACCCGTCTGGCTCATGGGCCTGAGGTTTTCTAATCGCTATGCGATTATCAACAGAGAGCTGCCAGTGTGGCTCATCGTAAACCATCTTTGACAACTGCCCCTCTGTTCCAGAAGGCACCAGCCAGCCAAAAAAACAGTTACGATCCAGTATCATGGCACTGACTGGTGCGGCAAAGCAGATATTGTGATCATCCCAACTTGCACCACCGGCTCTTGGATAACCACTATATATAGAACCATCAAGCCAGATATTGCCGCGTATTACTTTTACACCTTTATTAATCAGTTTTCCCAGTAGCTCAGAAAGGTCATGCCTGGTCAGCGATGGGTCACCTGAAAAGGTTAATATCAGGTCTCCGGCATATTCCTTTCCCTCTGCCAAGGGTTTGTTACCCAGCAAGCGGGTTTGGTACCGATACTCTTCTCCCAACACCCGATAAGCCGAGATAGCCGTGATGGCTTTGACCGTGCTTGCTGGAAGCAAGTTAAAGCGACTGTTCCGGTCAAACAGCACCTTTCCGGTTTCAGCTTCAATAACTTTAATGGAATGAATATGCCCGGGCGGTAATGTGGCGATCAGTCGATCCAGGTCATCATTGATGGACGCAAAAACCTGGTTAATTCCAAAAGCTATAAAGGTAATAGACAGCCATTTTTTCCAGACGTTCATAAAAAAGCTCTGCAGCCTCTGACCACACTAAAATCACCGTTTAATTTATAGATTCTCAGTTCAACACACTGGTCTCAAGGCCGACAAACCTTTTTAATGAGAGTACTATAGGGCCTGTTGACGTTTCGTTGTGAGCTCAGCGGGACGTGTAGTATGGCTCAAAAAAGTGTCATATATATAACAAAAGCTTCACTCCACTCTTATGGTGTAAGCAATTTGCGGGAAATGGCAAGACTTGTGAAAAAACTCAAACTAACAGCGAATCAGCTTATTGCTAAGCAACCAGTGAAGGATTTGGGTTTCAAGTCCACAGAAGAGCTGGAAAATTACGTCGGCATCCTGGGTCAGGAGCGAGCTACCAGTGCGATTCAGTTTGGTGTCGCCATGCACCGCTCGGGCTATAACATCTATGTCATGGGCGAGTCCGGAACAGGCCGAATGTCCTACCTCCGTAAATACCTTGAAACAGAAGCCAAGCGACAGAGCTCCTCGGATGACTGGGCCTATGTCAATAACTTTGATAACCCCCGTGAGCCGAAAGCCCTGAAGTTACCCGCCGGTCTGGGCAGTGACCTGCAGAAGGATTTTGAGAGTTTTATTGATAAACTGCTGATGACCTTCCCGGCGGCGTTTGAAAACCCCACTTATCAACAAAAGAAAAGCGCCATCGAGCGCAGCTTTAATAAGCGTTATGACCAGGCCATTGATCAAATTGAACAGGAAGCGCTGAAACGGGATATCGCCTTGTACCGGGATACCGGTGCCTTGAGCTTCACGCCAATGTCCAGCGGTAAGGCGATGGACGAAACCGAGTTCGCGCAATTGCCGGATAAAAAGCGGGAAAAGTTCAATAACGACATCAGTGAACTGGAAACCAAACTCAATGAGTCTCTGGTGGAACTGCCCCAGTGGAAACGGGAATCCAACGAAAAGCTGCAGGATCTGAATCAGGACACCATTGACCAGGCTCTGGCTCCCCTGATGAAGCCTATGCTGAAAAAATACAGCAAAGAGCAGAATGTTCTGGATTACCTGGAAGCCGTCAAACAGCACCTGCACAGAACAGTAATTGAATACCTGGCGGATGAACGGGCAATGGAGTCCAAAGAAGACGCCAGCAAACGATCAGCATTAGAAGAACTCTACGCCCCCAACCTGGTGGTCGGCCATAAGAACGATGCCGCTGCGCCGGTTATTTATGAGTCTCATCCCAACTATAAGAACCTCTTTGGCCGCATCGAATACGCCAGTGAGATGGGAGCCCTGGTAACCAACTTCCGTCAGATCTGCCCCGGCTCTCTGCACCAGGCCAATGGCGGTTATCTATTGCTGGAAGCCAACAAGCTGCTGGAAGAGCCTTTCGTCTGGGAAGCCCTGAAACGGGCGCTGAAAGAGCGGCAGTTGAAAATTGAATCCCCCTACTCCGAGATGGGGTTGATGAACACCATTACCCTCACCCCGGAAATTATTCCACTGCACGTGAAGGTGATTCTGGTTGGCTCCCGGGATATTTATTACATCCTTCAGCAGCTCGACCCGGATTTCCACGAAATGTTCCGGGTACTGGTGGACTTTGATGACCAGCTGCCACGCTCTCCTGAAACTGTTCAGGCCTTTGCCCAGCTGTTGAAAAACCGGGCAGACGATGAAAACTATCCACCACTGTCTGCATCAGCGGTTGCCCGGATGATCGAACAAAGCTCCCGGATGACCGAAAACCAGACTCAACTGTCGGCAAAAATCGGCGAACTCTTCGACTTGCTGGCCGAGGCTGACTTTATCCGACGCACCGGCAATGGCCGTAAAATCAACCACGAGCACATTGACCGGGCGCTGGATGCCAAGGCCGAGCGGACTGGCCGGGTCAGTAAGCAGATTCTGGATGATATGCTGGAAGGCAGCATTCTGATTGATACTGACGGTGAGCAGATTGGTAAGATCAATGGTTTAACTGTGCTCTCTGTGGGAGATGCCTGTTTTGGCTCTCCCGCCCGGATTACCGCAGCGGTTTATCCCGGCAGCCAGGGTATTGTGGATATTGAGCGGGAGGTCGCCCTGGGTCAGGCCATTCACTCGAAAGGGGTTATGATCCTGACCGGTTATCTTGGCAGCCGTTATGCGCAAAAATTCCCACTGGCGATTTCCGCCAGTCTGGCGATGGAACAATCCTACGGTTATATCGACGGCGACAGTGCCTCCATGGCTGAGCTCTGCTGTCTGCTCTCAGCATTGACCAATACTCCGATCAAGCAATGCTATGCCGTCACCGGCTCCATGAACCAGCACGGTGAAGTTCAGGCCATTGGTGGTGTTAACGAGAAAATCGAAGGTTTCTTTGATCTCTGTAATGCCAGGGGTCTGACCGGTGAGCAGGGGGTAATTATCCCTCAGGCGAACGTTCGGAACCTGATGTTGCACAGCAAGGTAGTGGATGCGGTAAAAGCCAAGAAGTTTAATGTTTATGCGGTTTCTCATGTTGAAGAGGCACTTGAACTGCTGACCGGCCATCGTCCGGGTGTTATGAACAGCAAAGGCAATTATCCAAAAGGCTCCATCAACCAGAAAGTACTGGAACGCCTGAAAGAAATCGCTGATCTGACCAAAGAAAACCAAAGTTAATCGTACGAACTGTTACACACTCAAGCCAGACAGTTGTCTGGCTTTTTTATTGTAAAATTCATTGTGCCTCCCCGGGAGGCTGCAACATTGCCAGCATTACTTTGATCAAGTCCTTCCGCTCGATATCGTCATCACTTTCATTCTGAATGGTCGATAGCAAGCCCTTCACTATTTGCTCAAAATCAACACGGTAATCGTGGCTATTCAGTTGCGTTTGCAGAGTTGCCGTGAGTGTATGCAGGCGTTGATATGCTTCTTGAAGCGAGTCAGGCACCAGGTCGGGTTTGCCTCCAGAAGAGTGCCGGGCAATAAACTCCCTGGCTTTACTCAGGGAAATCAGTGCACAGGTAAGCAAGCCATAAATACGCTCATCAGGGTTTTTGGGGTTATTAAAAAGAAGGGTTTCAGGTAATTCAAATACCGCTCCTTTTTGGAATTCCACGGTCAGCAGATCAAGGTTATCAACCAGGAATCCCAGCATATCGTTCAGTGATCTGGTTTGTTCAGGAAACGACAAATCGCTGAACGTTCTCTCAACACCAGGAGCAGCCAATTGTGTTGCCTTCTCATCGGCCACCCCGGTATCAACACTGATGTGAAGCCCCATTAATTTGGCACCCAGATCACCGTAATTAAGATGAACATTGTAGACTTTTGGCTGCTTAGTCGCCTGACACCCCGGAGTTGCCCAAATGACCATGCTTTGGGGAATGACTGAATCACTGTCGGTGTTGAGTACCTGCAATTTTTCCAGGAATTTTCTGGCAGACTCGTCTGACGTGCATTGAATGTCAATATCAATAAATAATGAGCAGCGGTTCTGCAAAAAGCGTGCGTATGAACCGGTAATCAGGAGGGGTGGATCAGTATAAAAACGATTAACTTCCGCAATAATCTCAAATGTTTTCAACTTTAACGCATGTAACCGGGGCAGCTGAATGTCGGGGAGCCCCGGTTCGCCGACACTTAACCATTGTTTTGACGAAGATTGCTGAGCCCTACTGCCAGCAACTGCCGCGGCGGAGGAGCTGTGCTGACTGGCAGAGGTTGCGTATCGGTAAACACCATCACTGTCCCATCTTGCGGGAACGATAGCTTTCAGGTTGTGGAGTATATTTTCCATTAAATTGGCTTCACAGATGCTTTGTTCAAACCAGAAGCCTAAAGCATGGCGCAAAGCGGTTCCTGCTGGAAAACTCTGCAGGCAGTCCAGCACCTGCCCCTGATGGATATGCCGCCCATTAACAGACTGTCTCGTGATATGGCAGTGCGACAGGAAGAAGAAATGCAGGCGTGAATTCTGAAATGAACTCCGCAGCAGTGTGAGGGATTGATATACCTGTTCTGTTGATACTCTCTGACGGTCAATTGGCAGCTCATGGTACATAGCCATGAATTGCAAAAGGCTTTGCAGTCGATGTTGCTCATCGTCTTTGATTGATACGTTGTTTAAGATTTGCCAGGCCGTTTGCAGTATCTTCCGGGCTTGATTGGTTTCATGGTATTGCTGAGGGTGTTTCAACCTTTGTATCAGATACCTGACCTGCCTTGAAGAATTATCCCCGGGTACTTTATTAAATGCTTCCAATACTTTCTGGTTATCCAGAAGGCTGCCATTCAATTCTCTTGCATTCAACGCCAGCTGGGCATAAAAAATAGCGCGTTCGAGCCACCAGCCACCGCGTTCATACTCCTTGATTACCGCTTGCGGTGTGACTTGCTGACCGTTCAACAGCAGCCCCATCAGGCAACATTGTGACTTAAAACGCGCTATGCCCAGTTTGCCCTCCGGACTATCGGGAAAACCCTTAATCACCGCGTCCGGTGTCACCTGCTGGTTATTCAACAGCAAGCCCCTCAGGCAACATTGTTCCTTAAAGCGCGCTATCCCCAGTCTGCCTTCCGGACTCTCCGGAAAAGCATTAACCACCGCATCCGCTGTCACCTGCTGGCCATTCAACAGCCGCCCCTTCAGGCAACATTCCGCTTTGAAGCGCGCTATCCCCAGTTTGCCTTCCGGACTCTCCGGGAAACCCTTAACCACCTCAGCCGGTGTGACTTGCCGATCATCCACCACCAGCCCTCTCAGGCAGCACTCGGCTTTAAAGTGAGCCAGTTCCAGAGTTGCCCCGACCAACTGAAAACCCTTAACCACCGTATAGGGCGCGATCTGGTGGCCATTCAAGGCCAGGCCCTTCAGGCAACATTGCTCCTTAAAGCGCACCAGCTCCAGCGTTGCCCTGATGGCCTGAAAATCTTTCACTACCTCATCCGTTGTGACGCGCCGCCCCTTCAACAGCAGCCCCCTCAGGCAACATTCCGCTTTGAAGCGCACTATTCCCAGCCTGCCTTCCGGACTATTCGGGAAACCATTAACCACCGCCTCCGGTGTGACCGGCTGACCATTCAACGCCAGCCCCTTCAGGCAACATAATTGCTTAAAGCGCGCGCACCCCGTTTTGCCTTCCGGACTCGCCGGGAAAGCCTTGACCACCGCATCCGGTGTGACCGGCCCACCCCTCACCGCCAGATTCTTCAGACAACAATTTTCCTTAAAGTGCGCCACCTCCAGTGCTGCCCTGACGGCCTGATAACCTTCAATCACCATATCCGGGCTGACCGGCTGGCCATTCAATGGCAGGCCATTCAGGTAACATTTTGCCCGGAAGTGTGCTATTCCCAGCCGACCATCCAGACTATCCGGGAAATCCTTGACCACCTCATCCGGTGTGACCTGCTGGCCATTCAATGGCAGCTTCTTCAGGCAGCATTCCTGTTTGAAGCGTGCCAGCTCCAATGATGCCCTGGCTTCCTGATAATCCTTGACCACCGCCTCCGGTGTGACCGGCTGACCATTCAAAGACTGGCCCAGCAGGCAACATTGCTCCTTCAAACGTATTAGCTCCAGGGTTGCCCTGACTGCCTGATAACCCTTGGCCACCTCATCCGGCGTGACCCGCTGGCCATTCAACGCCAGGCTCTTCAGCCAACATTGCCCCCTGAAGCGTGCCATCCCCAGCAGTCCTTCCGGACTATCAGGGAAATCCACCTCATCCGGCGTGACCTGCCGACCATTCAACGCCAGCCCCCTCAGGCAACATTTTTCCTTAAAGCGTGCTATCCCCAGTTTGCCTTCCGGACTATTCGGGAAACCCTGAACCACCTCATCCGGTGTGACCTCCCGGCCATTCAACGCCAGGCCCCCCAGGCAACACTGTTCCTTAAAGTGCGCTAACTCCAGAAACACCCCAACCGCCTGAAAATCCTTAACCACCTCATCCGCAGTGACCTGCTGGCCATTCAACGCCAAGCCATTCAGGCAACAGTCCGCTTTGAAGCGGGCCAGCCCCAGTTTGCCTCTCGGATTATCCGGAAAGTCCTTAACCACCGCATCCGGAAGGATCCCCTGGCCATTCAACAACACCCCTTTAAGACAACATTCCGCTTTGAAGCGCGCCAGCTCCAATGTTGCCCTGGCGGCCTGATAATCCTGAATCACCTCGTTCGGTGTGACCTGCCGGCCATTCAACGCCAGGCCTCTCAGGCAACATAACTCCTTAAAGCGCGCCAGCTCCAGTATTGCACTGACTGACTGAAGCCCCTGAACCACGGCATTCGTTGTGACTTTCTGGCCCTTCAGCGGCAGCCCCCTCAGACAGCATTCCTCTTTGAAACGCACTATCGCTAATTTGTATTTATAATGTCGATCCGGCTCTCGATTGAATTCTTGAATGACCTCATCCGGGGTAACTTTTCTGTTGTTTAGCAGTATGTTCTGCAAGCAAAGTTTTTGCAGAAAGAACCCACTTCTGAGGGACGTTGTATCTTTTTCAAAGGCTGAAAGCACATCAGCCGAGGTGATTTGACGTCCATGTAATGGTTCTTTATCCCAAAAGGCATCCTCTATAGATTTGCTGCTACCCCGGATGCTGTCTTTGCTTCTACAGGGCCGATTGTATGAGACTCTTTTACCATTAAATGCGGTTCCGGCACGGTCAGAAACCACGCGTGGCCCGGCATGCCGGTCAGCACGGCGAGCGGACTCTGAGCGGTGAGGGGTTGATGATGCTGCTTTCAGAATTAAGCCTCGCGCACTTGGACAATAAATACCGCAGTTTGACCTCGAAATAATTATTAGGTTCCATTGATGGCAGGTCAGTCAGAGTCAAAGCAGGGCAAAATTTGATTAAAACAATGCCACTTTGGGTTGTATAATCGGCTACTAATGTTTTATCTCAGTCGTTTCCAATGCCAGCAGCCTCTTCCCCCAGCAACAGCTTTAATGACCGGTTCGGCGGTATTCGCCGCTTGTATGGCAACAGTGCTGTTGAACAGCTTCGTCAATCCCATGTCTGCGTCATCGGTATTGGAGGTGTTGGCTCCTGGGCAGCAGAAGCCCTGGCCAGAACGGCGGTGGGTAACATCACACTGATCGATCTGGACGACATTTGTATAACCAACACCAATCGCCAATTGCATGCGCTTACGAACACCATTGGTCGCTCAAAAGTTGAGGTGATTGCCGAACGCATCACCCAGATAAACCCCGAGTGTCAATGTCAGACCATTGAAGACTTTATTACGGAAGATAATCTTCAGGAACTGATCACCAGCGAGTTTGACTATGTGCTGGATGCCATCGACAGCTTCCGGGTTAAGGCGGCGCTGATCGCTCACTGCAAACGTCACAAAATCAAAATCATCACCACTGGCGGCGCTGGCGGACAGATGGATCCTACCCAGATTCAGATCACCGATCTGACCAAAACCTGGCACGACCCTCTGGCAAGAAAAGTGCGCAACCAGCTTCGTGACCGTCATGGCTTCAGCAAGAATACCAAACGAAAGTTTGGGGTAGACTGTGTGTTTTCCACCGAGCAGGCGGTTTATCCACAGGCTGATGGCACCATCTGCCAGACCAAACCAACCGGTGAAGGCTCAATGAAAATGGACTGTGCCAGTGGTTTTGGCGCGGCCACCGCAGTGACTGCAACCTTCGGTTTTGCTGCGGCTGCGCGAATTATCGAGAAGTTGACCAGAAAGGAGGCTGTCCGAGCCATTCTGCCTGAATAGTCGGTTGGTGCTATCGATAACGATGGGCAACCGCCTGAATCTCCCGGACAATCGCCTTAAGCCCATTGCCCCTGGATGGGCTTAAATGATTGAACAGATCCAACTCACGGAACCACAGGTCAATATCTTCCCGTTCAATCTCTGCCGGTGTTTTCCCTGAGAATACCGCCAGAACAATGGCTATCAGCCCCCGGATCACTCTCGCATCGGAGTCAGCGATAAAGTACAGGCGCATGGTTTCATCGTCATAGTGATGATGCAGCCAGACGCTGCTCTCGCAACCATGAAGTCGGGCAGCATCACTTCTCCATTCCCACGACAGCACAGGCAGCTCTTTGCCCAGCAGCATGATCTGGCGGTAACGTTCCTGCCAGCCTGAAAGCCCATTCAACCGTTCTGTTATCGTGGCAAGGTTCGGAGCCTGCTGACGAAAAACCTCTGGCAGGTTAGTTGCTTCACTGATCATTGCCTGCGTCTTGCCCTGCTCTTCATCCTGATCACTGTTCATTTCAGGGTGAGCAATATACAGCGGAGAATGGTGGAGCTTGTTCATGGCATCCACAAAAGCCACGGCCTCATCGACGGTGTTATAGAGGGCAAAAGAAGCTCTGACCGTTCCATTGAGATTCAGGCCCTCCATCAGGGGCATGGCACAATGATGCCCGGTTCTCACGGCAATCCCCTGTTGGTCAAGCATCAGCCCGATGTCCTGATTATGATGTTCGCTGGAGACAAACGACACGACGGGCGCTTTCCACTCTGCCAGACCAATCAGACGGATACCGCTTATCTGGCTTAATCCCTCCTCCACCAGCAGGCGCAGCTGATGTTCATGGGCCTGCATGGCGGCAACATCAATATCCGCTAAAAACTCCAGCGCTTTGCCTAAACCAATGGCACCGGCAATATTGGGGGTTCCTGCCTCAAATTTGAACGGCAGGCGATTAAAGCGGGTGCCGGAAAAACTGACATGCTCGATCATCTCACCACCGCCCTGCCAGGGAGGCATGTTTTCCAACAGTCCCCTTCGCCCGTACAGCACACCGATTCCCGTAGGGCCGTAGACCTTATGGCCGGAAAACACATAAAAGTCGGCCCCCAGCGCCTGAACATCCACTTTCTGGTGAGCAACAGCCTGAGAACCGTCCACCAGGACCAGGGCACCGGCCTGATGGGCAAGCTCAATAACCTCTTTAATGGGGGTGATCGTACCAATGGCATTGGAGGTATGGGTCATTGCCACCAGCCTGCTCTTATCCGACAGCAATTGCCGGAACTGTTGCATATCCAGATTGCCAGCATCATCCAGCTCAACCACCCTGATGGTGGCCCCGGTGACTTCAGTCAGCAGTTGCCAGGGAACGATATTGGCATGGTGCTCAAGGCGGCTCAGGATAATCTCATCGCCAGCCTTCAGCTGGCTTCGTCCCCAGCTGCTGGCCACCAGATTGATGGCTTCAGTCGCGCCCCGGGTCCAGATAATCTCTTCCGTAAAACGGGCATTAATAAAGTGGCGGGTGGTTTCTCTGGCGGCTTCAAACCCATGGGTCGTGCAGGCACTCAGGAAGTGCGCTGCCCGATGCACATTGGCATTCTGCTCCCGATAATAGCGGTTTAGCGACTCAATAACCGACACCGGCTTCTGTGTGGTTGCCGCATTGTCCAGGTAGACCAGCGGATGGCCATGCACGGTCTGTGACAACAGGGGAAACTGCTGCCGGAGGTTATCAACATCCAGCACAGTGGATTGAGTGTCGGCCTGGCCTTTCATAGTGACCTCCATGGTGATCATGCCTCTGGGTTTCTGGCACTGCAAATAATGCTGTGCTATAAAACCTGTACATTAAACATTTAAAACTGATAAACCTATGATGCCTTCAGCCCTGAACCAACCAGTCATTCTTAACGTGGTGATTATTATCACCGCGGGTGGCTTTGTGGGCTGAATAAACAGCTGTTACAAAACCCCCGCACCGAAAGGTCCGGGGGTTTTTTTATACCTGATAAAGGAGAAAAGTCATGCTTAACCTGATCGTGCTATCTGTCATTATCCTGCCTGTCATTCTATCTGCAGCGATTACCCTCAACATCTGGCAGTCGGGGGATCATCGATATGAATGGTGCTGAAGCAATTGTCCAAACCCTGGTTCACCACGGTGTTGACACCGTTTTTGGTTATCCCGGCGGCACCATTATGCCGGTGTATGACGCCCTGCTTGACGCCCCTGTTGAGCATCTGCTCTGCCGCCATGAGCAGGGAGCCGGTTTCGCCGCTATTGGCTATGCTCGCTCAAGCCAGCGAACCGGTGTCTGTATTGCCACCTCAGGCCCTGGCGCAACCAACCTGATCACGGCTCTGGCAGATGCCATGATGGACTCTGTCCCCATTGTTGCCATTACCGGCCAGGTACCCACCAGTGCCATGGGTACCGATGCCTTTCAGGAGATGGATATGCTGGGGCTTTCCATGGCCTGCACCAAGCACAGTTTCCTGGTGACAGAGCCGGACCTGCTCTGCCAAACCCTTCATCAGGCATTTACTCTGGCCAATTCCGGACGACCGGGCCCTGTCCTGGTGGATATTCCCAAAGATATACAACAGGCTCCCGCCAGCTGGCAGCCACCGCTGGACCTGGCTGAGAACGGTTTCCACCCTGATCAGGCAGCCCATAACAGCGTTGATCAAGCGCTGCAACTTATGCGCTCAGCATCCCGCCCCATCGCCTATATCGGTGGAGGGGTGAATATGGCTGGTGCTACACCGGCGTTGCGCCATTTTCTGCAAATGACCGGCCTGCCCAGTGTCTGCACATTAAAAGGGCTTGGTACTGTACCTCCGGACAACGAGGCCTATCTTGGCATGCTGGGGATGCATGGCAACCGGGCGGCGAACACGGCAGTACAACTGTGTGACTTATTGGTTGTTGTGGGTGCCCGTTTCGATGACCGGGTGACCGGCAAGCTGGACACGTTTGCCCCTGATGCAAAAGTTATCCACATCGACATTGACCCGGCAGAAGTGCACAAACGCAGAGCGGCACATGTCGTCTTTCATCAGCCCATGCCCTGGGTACTGAAAGAACTGTCCATCGCTTTACCCGTCAACGATTGGCCAGGCGACTGTCAGCAACTCAAAGAAGAACATCAATGGCGATACGACAAACCCGGTGAGGCGATTTATGCGCCCCTGCTGCTCAACCAGCTATCCCGACAGCTGCCTGATAATGCCATTATCAGCTGTGATGTCGGGCAGCATCAAATGTGGGTTGCCCAGCATATGGCTTTTCACCACACTCGAAACCATTTGACCAGTGGCGGCCTGGGCACCATGGGCTTTGGCCTGCCTGCCGCCATCGGCGCTGCCATGGCACGTCCGGATGATACCGTTATTCTGGTATCCGGTGATGGCTCATTTATGATGAATGTTCAAGAGCTGAACACCATAAAAAGAAGACAGCTGCCGATTAAAATAGTCCTGCTGGATAACCAGAAGCTGGGCATGGTTCGCCAGTGGCAGGCGCTGTTTTATCAGGGCCGTTACAGCGAAACCGATCTTTCCGATAACCCGGACTTTATTGCGCTGGCCAAGGCCTTTGGTATTGGCGGCAGAACCATCACCCATCGGAATGAGGTAACGTCAGCCCTGGATGAGATGTTGAGTGTGAGTGGCCCATGGTTGCTTCATGTGTGCATTGATGCCATGGAAAACGTATGGCCCCTGGTGCCACCAGGAGCCGCTAACCATGAAATGTTGGAGCAACACTCATGAGCTTTCAGTTATACCTGCAATGCCATCAACAGCCTGATGTCGTGGAGCGGATACTCAGAGTTATCAGACACCGGGGCTTTACTGTGAACACCATGAGCATGACGCCTTCCCGTTGCGGTGGCAGAATTGAGTTATCCATGACTGTTTCCAGCTCACGACCTGTGCATCTTCTGATTACCCAGGTTGAGAAACTCCATGATGTGCTGGCACTGAGATGCATTGATACAACGTCCAATACTGATGTCGGCAGCTATTGATACACCCGGCCAGCCTGGCCGGATGAATCATGCCCTTACCGGTGAGTTCAGTGAGTTAGATCATCCACTTCACCATTGATAATAGCCTCCTGTCGTTCCATCTCTTTCAACTTGAGACGGAAGCGATTAATGATGAACTCCCTGAACCAGCGATGCGCCCGGTTATGCTCCCAGTACTCCGGCCACACTACGTAGTAGCTGACTCTGGGAGGTTTACCGGGCAGGGTTTTCATCGTCATATCCTGGACATAAGTGTTGTAACGAGCTGCTCTCTCCATTGTGATCAGAATATGATGGGTGTCCTTTACCAGCTGCAAACCAATGGGTAGATTGGGTGTTTTCGCAACCACCCGGATATTCTCACTGAGGCCTTCCAGGTAGTCCCTGATGAAATGAGGACTTCCCATCCACGAAGAGTGACGAATCACCGGGTACTGCTCAAGGTCTTCAATGGTCATCTCCTGATCAACGAGAGGATGATCCTCATGCACCAGGGCACAGATACTATCCTCCATTAACAGCTCATAACTGAAACCGGCAGGTGGCTTGCCAACATACCCAAGCACCAGATCGACCTGACCGGCCTCCAGCTTTTTATCCAGCTGCGGGCTGAACTGTAACAGTTCAAAATTAAAATGCGGTGCCTGTTTCCAGAACTGGTGCAGGATTTGCGGCAGGATTTGCTCAAGAACAATATAAGTCCCGGCAATGGTAAAGTTTTTTTCGGTAATCCAGGGATCAAACTGCTGGTTCTCAAATATGGTGCTGGCTTCCGTCACCACACGGTTCACGTCGTCTTTCAACGCCAGCGCTTTTTCGGAGAGAAAAATACGATTGCCCTGCCTGACCAGAATCGGATCATTCAGTGCCTCACGCAACTGAGCCAGGGTCCGGCTCATGGCGGACTGGGTCACATGCATCTGCTTCGCAGCCAGGGAAACACTTTGAGTATCGAGTAACGCCTTGAGGCCCGGCAAAAGGTTCAGGTTAAGTCTGTACAAGTTCATACTTTGGTAACAGGCACCCCAAAGATTGAAAGCACCATCTAAAACAAAAGAGCCTGATCAATCAGCTCAGAGAGAAAAAAACAGCTGACCTGGAAAAGCCCAGGCCAATTTGACCACGAGACTATAGTTATACCACTTTAACTTCATCAGTATTATTCCCTATACATTCATCGCTAATCAGGTACACTGGAAACAGGAATCAGTGTCAGAGGACATTCTCAATCAGGCAAATGGCCATGTCTGAATACACGTTTGAAGTACTGGTCTCATGGCTAATTGAGAACGCCCCCCGGCTCTGGTGAATCTGGCCTTGGCGCCTGACAAACTACGGGTCAGGCATCCGCTGAAACAGCTTTCAGGAGGGTCTATGAGCCAAAACAAGTACAAGAGTATTCAAGATCTGGTAGATAACTACATTGCCTCTGGCCTTTCTGCCAGAGAGTACGTCGAAGCCCGTGTAGATGCCGGAGATCTTAGTGCTGCCGAAGCCCTGAAACTGCTGTCTATTCTTCGAGAAGCACAGTCTATTACCTTTAAACTGGCCGAAGTCAGTGATGACGAATTTTCCGGCCTGCACATGGTCCTTGTTCGCAAGGAAGAGGATGAGCTTGCGGATGACGCCTCTCCTCTGTTCAGTATTGAAATCGATGAAAGCCTGAACAGTAATCGTGATGATGTTATTAACCTGTTGCAAAAATTTGCCAAAGAGCTGGCTGTGCTGGCGACACGAGGAGAGCTTGAAGAAGCAGAAGCCATAGATACCATTGATGACAACCCTGAAGACTGGCTGGATCACCCCAATATTCTCCCCGCCAGTGAAACCCGTCACTGATAAGGAAGCGGTTCACCCTGCCCTCTCAACACTTGAAAGAATAAGCCCGGCAAGTTCCGGGCTTATTTTTTGATGGATAAAAGTGAATAACTATTCCTGGTTATATAGCTCAATCTTTAGTCATCAACAGATTCATTGATCAAACCATTGAATGACCTGTGGATAACTGACTGCACCGCACTATTTTCAAGCCTCACAAACCTCTGGTTATTTTTTGTACAGCGCAGCCAAATTGATCAGCGATTTCCCTGAAAAACTCCGTAACCCGTTCGCTTAAAATAGCTATTGATCTCAAAGTAAGGGGTCTTATAGGGTTACGTTCTAATCACCTCAGCAATCAATCATCCCCGCCGAAACCGCCTCCACCAAAACTGCTGCCACCGTAATCACCTCCATCATAATCACTTCGACTGTGCCCACCTCCACTGTACCCACCTCCACTGTACTCATCTTCACTGTAACCACCTCCACTGTACTCACCTCCACTGTACTCACCTCCACTGTACTCACTTCTACTGTATCCACCTCCACTGTGCCCACCTCCACTGTACCCATCTCCACTGTACCCATCTCCACTGTACCCACCTCCACTGTACTCACCTCTACTGTGCCCACCTCCACTGTTCCCATCTCTATCGAGACTTCTTATGCTGAGACTACTTATACCGAGACCACCTCCTGAATCGAAACCAGCAACATCATTTACAACGTCTCCAATGTCTGGCGAAGAAGCGACTAATTCAGAAAAGATATCAACGTTGTCTAATGATAAGCCTGCACCTATATCAAGTGGCAGGCGGGCAAAATCCCCAATATCAATATCACCTGAAAAGCTGGAAGCGGGTATGGATAAATTTTCTGTACACGTAGACGGAGGAAGATCTAAACGCAATTCACCAGATTCAGATCCACAAGCCGTATTGAATATACGTTCCGGAGTGAGGAATAAAGCAACATACAGATACGGCATCCAAAAGCCGTCTACCAGAAAATATCTTTCGGTGGGCTTTATTTGAGTCAAGTCAGAGTAATAACTGTCAAGTTGCTGGTGGAACAACGGTAATGAGAGACTTAGTTCTTCCTTTTTCCGTTTCGCATTTTCATGGATTTCGCATAATTTATTTGACACCTCAGAGTTTAACTGGGCCTCAAGATTACCAATAGCAGTGGTTTTTATATTCTGATATTTGCATTCTATAGTTTGACTATCTTTGATTTTATTAATGATTTCAACTATTTCAATTGGCTTGCGGATCTTTTTTTTATAACCACCCCATGCCCTGTGAGGTTTATCAAAATATGAGTTGATCAGTTTTTCGCCTTTATCTCTCATTTCGTCTTTGGGCGCTAAGATCATAGCCTCCATGACAAGCCGAACAGCTTTTTTTAAATTTTCTTGAAATTTTTCCTTCATACGAATGCAATTATCATTACGCCTGCTATCATCACGACTGCTAACGATAACACCTCCGAAATAATAATTAGCATTTTCAAATGCAGTAATAGCATTCATAATTTTTTCATCATAGAGTTTAATTGACTCATGGATTGTTTCGCAATATTGATTGTGGTACTCGGTTTCGTGCAATTCAACAATCCCCTGAATCTGTGACTGACACTTTTCAATAAAATCATTTGCTGATTTCTCAGCAGCTTTATCAAACTGCTGGAAGATTTTCTTTTCAATAAGATTCTTGTGAAGTTTTTTGAGCTCAATATGACATGGATACTTTGCTAAACCTTCCAGGCATAACTTGCTATGATCTTTATCAAAAGCTGGGTTCAAGGCGAGCTGATAAAAATGATCGGCACTGACAACACAGGACATCACTTTTTCATATAAGCCATCAAAGAACTCCTTACGAATCCCGGGGCTTAATTGACTGAATTGCTTAAATGCCTCCAGAGCATCATCAAAGTTGTTAATAGATGCATGCATTTTGCTGAATATTCTTTCAGCTACCTCATCCTGACCCAGTCCAGCGATATTTACTCTGTAAAAAGCCGCCTTACTATCAACTAATGTTTGGGCCTCATTGCACAGTACAGAAAATGCCTTTTTGAGTATTGCGTTTTCATCATCTTTAACAAGGTTTTCCATTTTTTCATTAAGTAAAAATAGTGAATCAGCACGCACCTTCTCTTTGGGTAAACGCTCTACTCTGTTTATCAAATGCTGGATAAGTGCTTTGTGACCTGAAGTTGACAGAATGCTGATATAACAGTGATTATTTTCAACGAATTTTTTTAATGACTCCGTAGTATCGAGTGAATCAAGATCACAGCCCATAGTCTTGACGACCATGACACTCAGTACTTCCTTCAATCCCTGAGGAGCACCTGACTCGCTGTGTTCCCGCACTGATTCCTGATTGATCCGCCAGTAAAGAATGTATATCAACCGAAGAGTCTCGGCATTACCGGGGTGCTGGTCCTTGTCAAATAACGTTATTAATGACTCCTGTAACGAACTGAACGTATTGGGCAATACCATAAATTCAGACAACTCTGATTTGACGAAGTCAAGCAAGGGAACAATATTGGAAAATGATTGAATGGCACGCTTTAAATTATCTTCCAGAAGAGCATTTATTCTCTGTGTTTGCTCTACAACCCTGGTCTTTAGCGCTTCGTATCTTGTGTTATTATGCCTGAGTATGGGTAACCGAAGGTTTTTATTGGTTTTGGACTCCAGATATCTGAACCTGGATTTGTTGCTACTATAAGTATCTAACGGATTATTCTGATCAGCATAATTTGCAAATTCACGGCGACAGGTATCAATCTTGCGATTATTGTCACTGAGAAGTAAATCCAATCGATAAGGTTTGGTAAGCAGGTATCGCAAGGGAAATTTGTTAACCACTTCTATTTTGGAGCGTCTATACAGCTCGATACCTTGTGGTGCTGGTATTAATTCCGATGAATCAATGTTCACAAGGGGGAGCGTAGGGCTGGCCGTTTGTTCTTCTTGCTGTTCTGTATAGTGTGTCGAAAGGGAATTTTCAAATGAAGCGGGTATCATAATAAAATCCAACTAGAGAGGTCAGCCAGGCTTGCACACTGAGTCAGGCAGCTTTACTCAATTCTTGTTAAGTAGTGGAACAGATGTTTCAAAAATTTCTGATCGGTTAGTCAGGTTGGACTATGACTTTGCAAGAACGTTCCGTGATTTTCACATTATTTGAAATCTTTGCAGCATTTCTGATGAAGTCTGTCCTTCCAATTGAATGGCTCAATGGAAGGACAGCGGCCCCGGAGGTGGCAACGGTATAAAACTCACCGATGTGATAGGGATAAATATCTGCCGACTCAATCCAACCTGGCCTGATCATTCTGGGCAGACAGAATAGCCTCCACATAAGAAGCGCCATTTTCAGAAAACCCACCCAGCAAATCGGTGATAACCGCTATCAACCGGTTATAGCCATCCTCCCCGGAAGTCTTTAACACCGTTGCCTGCAACGAAGACCTGGTATTCAGTTCAGAATATTCCACCATGGGATCATCAACGTAGTGTTCCGGCATGGTCTGTTCCAGCACCTCGTGAATATCATGAGCTTTCTCATAAGCCTGCCTGGAAATGACCGTAACAATATGATCATCCTCATAAACTCTGGCGGTTGTTTGTCTCGTTAGTGCCTGAATGGTCGGGTGTTGCTGGTTTTTCTCTGCATAAGCCTGACTCATCACCTGGCTTTGAAAGTCTTCAAGGACTGTGTGCCGGTTGGATGCCAGTTGGATCGCCTCTTTCTGCCCTTGTGGAAAACCCACAAGGTTCATTAAGCCAACCCACAGGGTTGCCACGGTATTATTGCCCGGTACCGGCATCACATGATACGGGTTGGAAAAATCACTGAGATAGTGGAGCCCCCATCCCATAAAACGCCATCCCCAGTAATCATGCCCCTGACTGAAGGCAAACTCGGATAGCTGCTTAAAAGACTGGATGCGATACTCCGGATACGTCTGCTTTAAAAAACCACCCAGGGCATAAAGCAACGATGACTCATGGTAAAAGCCCATGTGGAAAGGTGCCTGTGTACCATATTCCAGGTTTGGATTACCAAACGGCTGCTTACCAAACCCATAGATCTTGCCGTAGTCGGTATTGCTGTCGGTAAACAGGCCTATATCCAGCCCGTGATCCGGTTCGTCCGTGGCCGTTGTGACGATATCGATGGCTGAGGCCTTATCCCCCGGTTGCAGCTGAACCAACTGCACAGACACCAGATGATCAAAATTCTTCAGAGTGCTCACTGACTGCGGCTTAATGGGTGGAGACAATCGTTTTTCCCCGGGAAGAAGCTGTAAATACAGAGGCCATCTGGTATTTGGGTTAACACGAATGGCATGGGCAAAGCGGGTACGAATATCGTCTTTGCTGCCCGTCGCCCTGAAGGCCAGATCTTGCGGACGGGGCGCATAGTGCCATAAATTTTCCTGCATCCACTGCTCCTGCTGATCCAGAAACGCTTCCAGCGCCTCTTCATTAGCCAGCAGAAAGCTTTCCAGACTTTCCACTGTCACCGGGGCTGCATCCCGAACCGGCGGCAGTGTCGCCAGCATCTGGTGAGTGACCAGAGTGTGGTTGGACCAGGAAAACGCCTGGGCAGAGATCAGCAAAGACAGCAGAAAACATAAGGTACGCATAGGCAGGCTCGGTAAAGTAACGTTTTTATTAAATTTATTGCGCGTATACCATAACGATAATGACGGGTTGATGGCAATCAGCTATCAACAACACAATAGGAAAAAAATACGGAACTTTAAAACAGTTTTATGGCCTAAGATATTCAGTGATTGGATATATATGGCATTATCTGATCAATCACTGAATGGCCGAAAAATCCCCAGTTACCAGTATGTACTTAACCAACCCCATATTCCTCTCTGACTCTGTTGACAGGGTTTATGGGGTACATCAAAAACATCATGACCTTGAGCCATTAGCATCCGACGGCAGTGAATTCATCCCGGATATAACAGGCCTTAAAACCACCCTCAACGGTGTATCCGTTCGGGCGATCTATCACCCCCCTCACCTGTATATGACTAAAACGGGTACTTTAAATTCAGTCATCTATGACGGTGCCAGTAGCAATAATCCCTATGATTACCACATCGCTAAAAATGCCAAGATAATCATTCCCTCAAGCGTTTTCCCCATGTTCAGAAGTGAAATGAAAGATGGGGACAGACTGGTAATCAGCACCAAAACAATGAAGTACAAATATCAGATTGCTGAAGCCGATCATTCGCCAAAGAAAGAAGTAACAGGGATAGCCGTTCTTGGTTCCGAAGAACCGGCTAACACGACCGAAATTGAATACCTTCAGTCTCTGGTTGAAAAACATGTTTTAAAGCCCAGAGATACAGCATTCATCGCTACCATGCTGCCCATCAGTACCAGGGAACTGATTTATTTTTTTAATAAAGCCTACCGCTGTAAGGATAAATTATTTGACAGCGATTCCGGGCAGCAAACATTACTGACCATCGTCTCAAACCGCCAGCAGTGGGATGTTTGCTTCAAGCTACTGGAACTGGGGGCCACTCCCGATGCTGGTCATCACGGTGATAGCATAACGCCGCTTCACATGGCGGCAAAAGCGGGACAATCCGATCTGCTGGAAGCCCTGTTGCTTCATAACGCCAACCCCAACATGACTACCGGGCCCTGGTCCTACAAGGGCGAGTGCAAGAGGATGACGGCATTAAGGTTTACCCTGCTGTATAAAGGCAAAGATGAAGAAGAAAGCGCAAACGTCAGAAAATCAATGATTCAAACACTGCTGGAAAGCGGTGCCGACCCAATGACCATCGACACGACAGAGTTAGCTGAATTCATTGAACCGTTAGAATTAATGCTTGAGACCTTTCTGGTTGCCCCAACAAATTCAGTAAAACACACCAGACTCCGGCAAAAATACCAACAATATCTGGAAAAATTAGCAGCCGATGGTTCAGATATTCAAAAAAAACTGGGGTCCGGTTGCACGTTTGCTCAGCGAGAATCAATGGAGAATCTATTGAGTTTACTGGATAAGCTGGCCAGCAAGGCAGACACAGTGCCAACACTTCAGAACGTATGCCGTGCCGTCATTCGTCCCGAACTGAATTTCCCAATCCGCAGAAGCATCAAGGACCTCAATCTTCCCGGAAAATTCGAAAAATTCATCTCTGACAGATAGTGAATTCTGATGAAAACCATGTACTCGTTGTCGCATCACAAGTGACCACCAGACAGCTCGCTCTGACAGGAAGAAAAACCCTGTAAAAAAAAGGGGAAAAAAATCAAGAAGGAAATGACCAGACAGGGTATAAATTTCTTGCATACCACTATGCTCTTTAGTACAAATAGACAGGCCGAAACAAAGAACAATAAAAATAATACCAAGAGCACTTTCTAAACATCGTCGTATATATAGCCAACTGCGGTGCAAAATATGGTCAGGTAGCCGGTGATAGTGGGGACTATTATCAGGTGTTCCAAGGCTGTAAAGGAATCCGGGTTACCAGCGCTACAGCGCCGTTAGAATGTTCCATTGGTGGAAAAAATAACTCTAATAATAAACGGCAAGGACACACCATCTCATGTTGACACCACAAAAACGACTGCAGCTCGCACCTGCAACCGCTGGTTTTGTCTTATCCGGTACACTGCTTTTCGCTGCTTCTACCCAGGCTTTTGAGTTTGAGGCAATGGATGGTGAAGTGCAGGGGACTCTCAATACTACCATTACTTTGGGGGCCAAGTATGATCTGGAAGGTTATGAAACGCCAGATAGTGCTGAGCAAAACGAAAACGACGGCGATCGTTCTTTTGATAAAGGCTTTGTTAGCAAGGCTCTCAAGCTGACTTCTGAGCTGGATCTGAAAAAAGATAACTACGGTTTCTATGGTCGTGCTACGGCTTTTTACGACCATGTACTGATGAATGGCAGCAACAAGTGGGATTCCAATAACGCCAAGGATGTTGCAAAAGGCCTTGACGATGAAGCTGGAACATTTAACGGCTGGTCCGATGAAGTAAAAGATAATCAGGGTCGGGGGGCCAAGTTACAAAGCGCTTATTTATACGGTGACTGGACATTTGAAGGCGGTCAGAAACTCAGTCTTAAATTGGGTGATCAGACCCATAACTGGGGTGAATCTATTTTCTACGCCGGTGGTTTGAGAGATCTCAACGCATATGATGTCGCACTCTCTTCCCTTCCCGGCTCTGATGGTGATCTGAACATTGCCCAGGGCATGCTGATGGCCGATCTCCAGTTCAATGATGAAATGAAACTGTCGGCCTTTGCCCAATATGACTGGGAAGGTTCAATTATGCCAGGACGTGGTACCTACGACTCTGGCACAGATCTCTTTGTTCCGGGCTCTGACTTTGCCTACTATGAACTGTCGAGATTCGGACTGAACACTATTGGAAACGCTGGTTACGACGCTCTGTTAGCTGCAGCTCTGGGTGAAAATGGCGCAAATATTGGTACATTTGGTGACTACGGAAAAGTTGCTAATGTCGGTGGTGTAGTCGATGCAAGCGACTCTGGACAGTGGGGCATGAAGTTCACATTTACCCCTGAGTCACTACCAGACACTGAATTTGCAATTTACTACGCTAATTACCACTCAAGCATTCCATTTTTTGAAACAAAAGTTACTCAAGCGTCTGCACTCGGCGGCTTAGGTATTTCCGGTCTCACTTCTGCAGCAGGTGAATCTCCTAACGCAACAGTTGAAAGCCTCCTTGATGGTATCAGCGCTGATCCAACCAATACCACTCGACAGATGTTACAGCGGGGTTTGGCAGCGATGTATATGCTACAAAATGGTGTTGACGCCCGAGTAATTTACCCAGAAGACATTAAACTCTGGGGAGCCAGCTTTAATACTAAAGTCTGGGGCTACACACAAATTGCCGGTGAAATTACCTATAGAGAGAATGCACCAATCTGGGTTGATCACCCAGATGACATTCTTGGTAGCGGTGTTCTTGGTATCAGAGACTTTGCACTCGGCAATGATGTTGATATTTCTCAGGCTACGGGAAAAACCGTCAAAGCTGACCAATGGTATCAGAATATCGAACGGACACCGATGTGGGATGCTTCTTTATCGATGATCCAACCCTTTGGTGCGGTTCTTGGCACAGATCTGATGTACGTTGTTGCTGAAGCGGCGTTTGAACAGGTAGCTGGCCTGAATGATGAATATTATGGCCGCATCCTGGGCAAGGGCGCTGAATCAGGAATCAATGAGGAAGAACGCCTCGACCGGAACAGCTGGGGCTACAACGTAATGGTTGGTGCCAATTGGAACGATGTCGCAATGCAGGGACTGAACCTTGAGTCCACTTTCCGCTTTACTCATGACGTTAATGGCAACTCCCATTTTACTGGTCGCTTTGAAGAAGGCGAGAAAAGGATCAACATGGGCCTGACCGCCAAATACGACGATATGATGGCCAAAGTGACCTGGGGTGGCGATGCCGACAACGTTCTGCGTAAAGGCACCATTACCGGCACGGTTGGTTATACCTTCTAACCTGGTGCCCACGGTCTCCAGCACACCATTTCAATGAGTTTGATGTGTACAATCTCCGTTCACCCTGAGCGCCCTTCGACTCCGCTCAGGTCGAACGGAGTTTGGGCGTCATTGATAACCCCATCAACCGTGCCCCCATTAAAGCCCCACGATACCCAGCCAATACCAAAGCCGATAAAATCCCCACGATTCCCGGCAAAAACCCGGGCCAATAAAATCCCCCCGCACAAAACCACCCTTAACCATCCGCCATTTATGCTGATATATTACAAAGAGCCTGCTGATGCCCCGTTGCCAGTTCAGCGAAACATCATCAGGCTCTGACAATGAATTCAATCTCCAGGGACAGAAACAGGTTATGGCAAACAAACCTCTGACCGGGCTGGCTGCCCGCCTGCTGGCCGATCAATTGATGGAAGAGGCCGACATTCACGACGCTGAAGCCGCTGCTGCCAAGGCCAACAAACCGCTCGCCCGATATCTGCTGGAAAAAAAGCTGGTCAACGGTAATGCCCTGACGCTCGCCACTGCCGAAGAGTTTGGCCTGCCAGTGATCGATCTCAAAGCCTTTGACAAAGAGCATCTGGTCAAAGACGTCGTCGAAGAAAAATTGATGCGAAAGCACAATGTGCTGCCGCTGATCAAGCGGGGCTCACACCTGTTTGCCGCCGTTTCTGATCCGTCCAACCTTCAGGGTCTCGATGAAATCCGCTTTAATACCGGCCTGACCATTCACACGGTCCTGTCGGAGCCCGAAATTCTGGAGAAAATGATTGATGCCACTCTGGATGATACCGGTGGCGCTTTGTCAGAGCTTGGCGACGATGGGCTGGTCGATCTTGAAGACCTTGAAGTCAGCGCAGTGGATGATGGGTCCGATGATACCCTGGGAGCTAACGGCGGCGGCGAGGATGACACGCCGGTGGTGAAGTTCGTCAATAAAATGCTGCTGTCCGCCATCAAAGGCGGTGCATCGGATCTGCACTTTGAGCCCTATGAAAGAACCTATCGGGTTCGTTTCAGAACCGACGGCGTGCTCCATGAAGTCAATCGCCCCCCGGTCAGCCTCGGGTCCAGGATTGCTTCACGACTGAAGATCATGTCGGCCATGGATATTTCCGAGCGCAGGAAGCCTCAGGATGGCCGGATAAAAATGAAGCTGTCGAAAAGCAAGGCCATCGACTTTCGGGTCAACACGCTGCCGACGCTCTGGGGCGAGAAAATCGTACTTCGTATCCTCGATCCTTCCAGCGCCAAAATGGGTATTGATGCCCTGGGCTACGAAGAAGAGCAGAAAGAGATGTATATGACCGCCCTGCACCAGCCACAGGGCATGATTCTGGTTACCGGACCCACCGGTTCGGGAAAAACGGTATCGCTCTATACCGGTTTGAATATTCTCAATACCAATGAGCGAAACATTTCCACCGCGGAGGACCCGGTGGAAATTAACCTGGAAGGTATTAACCAGGTTAACGTCAATCCCAAACAGGGTATGGACTTCAGCCAGGCGTTGCGGGCTTTCCTGCGTCAGGATCCGGATATCATCATGGTGGGTGAGATAAGGGACCTGGAAACCGCCAACATTGCCATCAAGGCGGCCCAGACCGGCCATATGGTGATGTCCACCCTGCACACCAACAGTGCGGCAGAGACCCTGACCCGTTTGCAGAACATGGGGGTGCCATCATTTAACATCGCAACCTCGGTCAGCCTGATTATTGCCCAGCGTCTGGCACGAAGACTGTGCAGTCAGTGCAAGGTAAAAGTTGACATCCCGAAAGAAACACTGCTGGAAGAGGGCTTTACCGAAGAGCAGGCGGACTCCGCCGAGATTTTTGGCCCTAAAGGCTGTGACAACTGTAAGGGTGGCTATAAAGGTCGTGTGGGTATTTATGAGGTGGTGTCGATCACCCCCGGCATGCAGCAGATCATTATGGCCGAAGGCAACTCTCTGGAAATCTCGGAACAGGCCCAGAAAGAAGGCTTTAACAACCTTCGCCAATCGGGGCTATTAAAGGCACTGCAGGGGGTTACCAGCCTTGAAGAGGTGAACCGGGTAACACAGGATTAACCAGGCACTGCTGACTTCTCGTTGCTCCATGGCCCTTGAGGGAGGCATAAAAGCCTTTAGGAATTGTCTTTTAATAAGTTCCCGATTTCCGTTCACCCTGAGTGCTGAGCTTGTCGAAGTATCGAAGGGTCGTGCCACCGAACTTCGATACTTCGACAAGCTCAGCACTCAGTCCGAACGGAGTCAGGCAATGAAAATAGGGAAGTTATTTCCAGACAACTCCCTCAGAGCCTGTGAATAAGGGCTTCCCCTGCTTAAACAGACTCACTTCCCAAAGACAGCAGCGTAGCGTTTCCGCCAACAGCCGTGGTATTGATCGACAACGTCTGTTCGGTTGCAAACCGCTGCAGGTAGTTTGGCCCACCCGCTTTTGGACCGGTACCTGACAGCCCCTGGCCACCAAATGGCTGAACACCGACAACAGCGCCAGTCTGGTTCCTGTTGATATAGATATTACCTACCTTGACCCGCTGCTCAATAAACGTCGCCGTCACTTCGTTTCTACTGTGAATTCCCAGGGTAAGGCCATACCCGGTACTGTTGATCTGCTTAATCACCTCAGGTAACGCTTTCGCGTCGTAACGAATCACATGGAGAACAGGGCCGAAGTGCTCCTTCTCCAGTTGGCCAATATGGTCAATTTCAAAGGCAACCGGCGCAACAAAACTGCCGTTAGCGCAATCCGCTGGCAGTTGGCATTCAAACAGCAGTTTGGCTTCTTGTTTCATGCGTTCGATATGTGCCTGTAGTGACAGGCGAGCCTTTTCATCAATCACCGGGCCAATATCGGTAGAATGAAAACTCGGATTACCGATAGACAGCTCCTTCATTGCCCCCTGCAACAGAGCGATCACCCGGTCAGCAATATCTTTCTGCACATAAAGTACCCTGAGCGCTGAACAGCGCTGCCCGGCACTGCCAAAGGCGGACAAAAGAACATCATTTACCACCTGCTCAGGCAGTGCGGTGGAATCGACGATCATGGCATTCTGACCACCTGTTTCAGCAATCAGCGGTATCATTGCGCCAGGGCGATTCGCCAGCGTCTGATTAATCAACCGGGCGGTTTCCGTGGAGCCGGTGAAAGCGACACCGGCAATCCGGGCATCAGCCACCAGTTGACGACCCACCGTGGTACCCTCGCCGGGCAATAATTGAATCACATCCCCGGGAATACCCGCTGCCAGCATCAGCTCAACGGCCCTGCCCGCAATCAGGCCGGTTTGTTCAGCAGGTTTGGCAATCACCGTATTCCCGGAGGCAAGCGCTGCGGTAATCTGCCCGAGGAAAATAGCCAGGGGAAAGTTCCAGGGGCTGATACAGAGAAAAACCCCTCGCCCACAAAGCCGCAGCTCGTTAGACTCCCCCGTTGGCCCCGGCATCATGATGGACGATGAAAACCGCTCCCGTGCCTGACCTGCGTAATAGCGGCAAAAATCCACCGCCTCCCGCACTTCATCAATGGCATCGTGCACGGTTTTGCCAGCTTCCTGATGGCACAGGGCCACCAGCTCCTCACGGTTTTCTTCCAGTAAGTCTGCCAGTTTCTCCAGACATTCTGCCCGCTGTTCTGCGGGTGTGGAATTCCAGCGTTCAAAGGCCGCTTCAGCAATGCCAATGGCCGTATCGGTCCGGGTTTCATCACTCCATCCCAAATGGCCTGCAATCTGAGAGCGGTCATGGGGGCAGGTTATTTCAGAGGTCTCTGTTGACGGTACAAGCTGACCATCAATCCACGGCCCCTGAGTCCATTTATGCCCCATAAAGCTCAGTACTTTTTGCTGAAATGGCTGCCACTGACTGTCAATATCCACATTCACACCCAGTGAGTTTTTCCGTGACTGGCCGTAAATAGACGGTGGCAACGGGATCTGGTCGTTCTGCAAACAAACCCGGCCTGTCAACGTCTCCACCGGATGCTGAACCAGCTCAGCAACCGGGGTTTTCGCATCCACCAGGCGGTGAACAAAGGAGGAATTGGCACCATTCTCAAGTAAACGACGAACCAGATAGGGCAGCAGATCCTTATGACTGCCAACAGGCGCATAAATACGCACCGAACGACGATGGTCAGTCAGGATGAAATTATAGAGCGCATCCCCCATACCGTGGAGGCGCTGGAACTCAAAATCAGCGGCACCTTCACGTTCTGCCATGGTAAGAATACTGGCAACAGTGTGAGCATTATGACTGGCAAACTGAGGATAGAGCGCCGCCCTGACAGGCTCGGATAACAGATACCTGGCACACACCAGGTAAGCAACATCTGTCGCTTCCTTGCGGGTATAGACCGGATAACCGCTCAGCCCCTGTTGCTGGCAAAGCTTTACTTCACTGTCCCAGTAAGCTCCCTTTACCAGCCGAACCGGGATGCGGTCTCCGTGCTCATGGGCCAGGGCAGAAAGCCAGCACAACGATGGCAGTGCCCGTTTGCCGTACGCCTGGATCACCAGACCGAGCCCACCCCAGCCACGGCAATCCGGGTGTCGGTAAACCCGCTCAAACACTTCCAGAAACAGCTCATGACGATCCTGTTCCTCAGCGTCCATATTGATAGCTACATTGCCCGCCCTGGCTTCTCGCACCAGATCCACCAGCGCCGGTACCAGCTCCCGGAAAACCCGCGCTTTATGGGCCACGTCATAGCGTGGATGAAGCGCAGAAAGCTTGATGGAAATGCCGGCACGGGGGGAGTTTTCGTGATCAGGTTCCGTAGCAACCGCTCTGATCGCCGCCAGGTATTCATCGTGATAACGCCGGGCATCCTCCATGGTCAGGGCAGACTCCCCCAACATATCAAAAGAGTAGGTGTACCCCTTTTCCCGTTGTTTCAGGCCATTCTTTAACGCTTCTGAAATATTCCGCCCCAGGACAAAATGACGCCCCATAATCTTCATGGCCTGGTTAACCGCCTGGCGAATAACCGGCTCCCCCATCCGGTTCACCAGTTTGCCAATAACCCCTCCGGCAGAGCCATCCTCCCCGGCGTCAAGGTTGACCACCTTGCCGGTCAGCAGCAATCCCCAGGTGGAGGCATTGACCAGCAGAGAGTCACTTTGGCTCAGGTGTTTTTTCCAGTCAGCCACACTGAGCTTGTCGCGGATCAGGGCATCGGCAGTGCGATCATCGGGAATACGCATCAGGGCTTCGGCCAGGCACATCAGCAAAATACCTTCCCGGGTATCCAGGCTGTACTGCAATAACAATGCATCAATCATATGAATGCCATTGTCACTGCCCCTGACCTGCTCAATCATTCTGGTGGCCTGACTGGCTGTCTCAGGGTAATCACCGGACTGTTCATCCAGAATCTGAACCAGTTCCTGTAACCAGGAAGCCTCATCCACGCAGTAATGAGGAGAGATCATCGACCAGAGTTCAGCTGGTTTTTGCCGGACAATACCTTCGTTGAATGCATCTTTCGCCTGGAACATACCCTTCTCCATATTGCCTTTCTCCAATTTGGGGCGTGCAGGATGAACAACCAGACTGCAGCCAATGATCCTGACTGGTTATTTAGAATATCTATCGCTCTTCCTGAGTACTTGAATAATACTCACCAGTTCTGCACGTCGATACCAGGTTAACTGCACTCGCAGCAGAGACCACACTCCTTAAATGGTCACCCGGAATCAATCATGGATGTATTCTCATTTTGTAGACTGATAAAACCCTACGATAGTTCACCAAAAAGTGTATATCTTTATAAAAAAATAATTACTAATTGATATAGAACCAATAACACTTCCACTTGTCGAATGTTGTCGCCATATCGGCAAAATGAGATCCGCAAAATTTTTAACCCCCTACTTCTCCATCAATTTAACAAGGATTAAATAATGGCGACCCCATTATCAGCATCGGTCACACAACCAATCTACACTCCACCGGCAGCGGGTGGGCTTCAGACCGGACAGTCATCCGGGCCGACTGGCCACTATGTTGGGCATAATGTCGACACACATGATCCCGCACCTCAATTACAAGGTTCCGGAACAGGCGCTCCAGCCCAGTCCTATCAGCAACAGGGTGGCCAGCCCCCCTTCGGCTCCGTTGCACAGCACCCTGCTACCAGTTACATGACACCTCAACCTCCAGCGGGAGCGCCAACTGCCGCAGAAACAGCCCCTGCAACTCCGGAAGAGACTAAGACTAACGGCGAGCAGAAAGCTGCTGAAGGTGAAAAGAAAGCTGCCGAAGGTAAACAAAAATCAGCTGGCGGTAAAACCCTTCTTGAACGCTTGAATTTGGGGAATTTCTTAAACAATACGAGGAATGCAGGGGGGGCACCTGAATCAAAAACATCAGAGCAAGATGTTGAAAAAGGAAAAACTGCTGAAAAGGAAAAGACGGCTGACTCGGAAAAGAGTGCTGAGCAGAAAGCGCCGGAAAAAGCCCCTGACCAGGGAGCAAAACAATCTGCAGCACCGCCTGCGCCCGCGCCTGCACCCGCTGCCCATCAGCCAGTGAGCAGTCAATCACCCCATACAGGCCATCAACAAGACCCACACCGTTCGGCAATGCCGCCATATACCCCGGCTCCCACACACACCCCTGCAACTCCCGGGAATGTGCAGACTTCAGGTCATGAGTCGCATCATCAGACCTCGGTTACCGGGTCAACTCAACATGCTCAATTTGATAGCCGCTCCGTTCCTCCTGACAGCAAAGAGTCTGCTCCAACACCACAACGTACAGTTCTTGAGCAGAGAGTCGACAGCGACATTCAACACATGAGTAGCTTAGTGAATGAAGGTATTTCTCATTATGGCCAGCAGGGACCTACAAGGACTCGGCTGGAAGCCGATGCCCGCCGGGATCTTGAGTTCCATCGCGAGGAAGCCGCTAGATGCGAAGCGTACCTTCAACCTTCTACAAAACCGGAAACACAGCAACGGTTAACTGGGGAACTGGCCAGCCAACAAACGAATGAGGTCAGGACTAGTGAGCAATCCAGAACTCAACAAACGGGCCAACAATCCGGACTGCCGCCCTCACTTCAGGATGCCCTGGGCCAGGAGGTATTTTTAATGGCCAAACGAGGTGCAATTGAAGGTGCTCGTGAAGCCTTAAGTGCTCAAGCCAGGGGATTGGAGGAGAAATACGGACCTCTCGGGCAGCCAGGTACCGACGTTTAATCTTCTGACGTTTAACTCTCAACGGTCGCATCTGCGGCCGTTTTATTTTGGAGGCAGTCTGGGAAGGTTGGTATTATTTGCCATAAAAACGACATAAATTGTCTATCCATGGCTGTATATCCCCAACCTGGGCAGCAACCCAGTCAGGGTTATAACAGGTATCCAGATAACGATCACCCGGATCACACAACAGGGTAACGATGGATCCTTCCTGACCATCGGATTTCATCTGTGCAGCAATTTGCAAGGCACCGTATAAATTAGTCCCGGTACTCGGGCCAGCCTTGCGACCCAGTATCCTTTCCAGCCAGTGAATGGTTGCAATAGCGGCCACATCAGGCACTCGACGCATGTCATCAATCACACCAGGAATAAATGATGGTTCGACTCTCGGCCGCCCAATACCCTCTATACGAGAGCCCTGGTCAATCGTCAGGCTTGAGTCGCCACTGGCGTAGTAGTCCATGAAAACAGAGTGATCGGGGTCCACAACACATAACCGGGTATTCAGCTTTTGGTATCGAATGTAGCGTCCAATGGTGGCCGATGTTCCTCCGGTTCCCGGGCTCATGACAATCCAGCTGGGCACCGGGTATTTCTCAGCCCGCATCTGTCGAAAAATGGAATCGGCAATATTGTTGTTACCCCGCCAGTCTGTTGCCCTCTCGGCATAAGTAAACTGGTCCATATAGTGTCCATTCAGCTCCCTTGCCAACCGCTGGGATTCGGCATAAATCTCACTGGAGCAATTGACCAGGTGACACTGACCACCGTAAAACCTGATCTGTTGTATCTTCTGCATGGAGGTCGATCTGGGCATTACGGCGATAAATGGCAAGCCCAGCAGCCGGGCAAAGTAGGCTTCAGAAACGGCTGTACTTCCTGAAGAGGACTCAATAATGGTGGTATTCTCATCAACCCAGCCATTACAGATGGCATAAAGAAATAAAGATCGGGCCAGACGGTGCTTGAGGCTGCCCGTCGGGTGCGTGCTTTCATCTTTCAGATACACCTCGACACCGTTGATTTCCGGTAACTCAAGCCGTATCAGATGTGTATCTGCACTGCGCTGGAAATCCGCCTCAATTTTGCTGATGGCTTCATTAACCCATTGATGACCACTCATAACCTTCCCCCCAAATAAAATTTTAAAAAGAGAAAAAAATACACCATTTTGCTATAAACAATTCTTACTTTTATATCTGGAATAGTGCTAGTTTATGCAAGTTTATCGGGTAGGTGGTGCGGTCAGAGATCAATTACTGGGTTTGCCTGTCAAGGACAATGACTGGGTTGTCGTTGGTGCAACGCCCGGGCAGATGAAGGATCTGGGCTATCAGCCGGTTGGCCGGGATTTCCCGGTTTTCCTTCACCCGCAAACCAAAGAGGAATACGCACTGGCCCGAACGGAACGCAAAACCGGGCATGGTTATGCGGGTTTCAGCTTTCACACTTCCGTTGATATATCCCTGGAGGAAGACTTACTGAGACGGGATTTGACCATTAATGCCATGGCAGAAGACCAGCACGGGAACATTATTGACCCCTACGGAGGTCAGGAAGACCTGAAAAACCGCCGACTTCGCCACATATCGCCTGCTTTTCAGGAAGATCCTCTTAGAATCCTCAGGGTTGCCCGGTTCGCCGCAAGACTTGCCCCTCTTGGCTTTCAGGTGGCAGAAGAGACGCTGGAATTAATGAGCAACATGGTGAATAACGGCGAAGCATCCCACCTGGTGTCCGAAAGAGTATGGCAAGAAACGTCCAGAGCCTTGATGGAACCCAGCCCTTCGGTCTACTTTCAAACGCTGGAGTGCTGCGGTGCTCTTCAGGCCGTATTGCCCGAGTTCCGATCCCTGATCCATAACCAGACCTTATTGCACCTCAACATGGCTGCCCGGGACAACAACACTGCACTGATCCGGTTTGGCTGCCTGTTCTCGCCTCTACTGCCTCAGGCCGAAGCGGAAAAAACCAATGGCATACTGACGGTTCAGGGTGTTTCATCCAGATTGCGATTACCTTCAGAATATGCCGATATGGCCCTTCTGGTCACAGAGCACGCCCAGAGCGTTACGTCGGTTATTCACCGCAACGATGCAGAGTCCCTGATGTCCCTGTTTGAAGCCACCGATGCCCTGCGCCGCCCTGAACGCTTTATCAGCCTGATGACGATTCTTTCCTACAGCTTCGCAATGGTTAAATTGAAAAAAAGCCAGATCATTGAACTATTGACTGGCTGTTTATCCATTAAAGCCAGAGAGTTGATGACTGAAAACATCACAGGAAAAGCCCTCGGCGAAGCATTAAGACAGAAGCGGCTTCAGCAAATGCAATCAAAAATACTTCTTAACGAATAAAATCAGCGATTAAAGCCCCAACAATCTATGATACAGCGTTATGAGCTATTGATAATAATTTCAATCTCTTAACGCATTCCAAAACACATTCTGGTTACTGACACTTCATTAATTAGTATTAAACTGGAACAAAACTCCAAATAAAGTGTCCAAATGTTCAGTCAATACTTTATTGATGTAATTAATCATACAAACTGAATAAGGACATAAACCATGGCAAACACAGGTCCAGTAACATCACAGGTAACTACGGCTCACATCCCACCGGTACCGCCGCCTCCACCGGGCGTCAAACCGTCTCCGGTTATTAATGCCCAGCCTGTGGCAACATCCACAACAACCCGGGTAGACAAGCAAACCCAAACGTCACAGCGGCAGCCACGACTTTTACTGCTGTCTGACAGAATTAAACAAGGCATCGCTGCCATAGGTGGCACACCGGCAGGGTCTGCGCAGAAATCTGTCCAGACAGAGCTTGCTCCGGTGAAACCTGCCAAGTCGACCCCGGTAGAAAAAACCACAGATGGCAAAGTCGCTGAAAGTCCAGCGAAAACTGCCGTAAAAACTGCTGAAAATCCAGCGAAAACCGCTGAAAAAACTGTTGATAAGCCAGCGAAAACTGCTGAAAAAACCGCTGAGATAAAATCTGAGAAAACGTCTGAGATTAAAGATCAGCCAATTACTGTCATTCACAAGCCCAGCCTGGGTGAGCGTGTAATTGAGAAGTTGAAAGTCGTGGGCTCATACCTTGTTGCCCCCTTAAAGCTCCTCTTTAACGCTGTTAAATTTGTTACCAAACCTCTGCAAGATTACGTGATTACCCCTGCTTACGAAGGGTTACTCTATGTATTCCATCCGGCCAAGTATAATGCCAGAAAGCTGGAGCAGAAAACCGCTGCACAGCAGGCTGAGGATGCTCTCAAGCAGGAAAAAAATCAGGCATTTGACAAGCTCTGTATGAGAGAGGCCAAGCAACGTCACAACACACTTCGCGAGGAAGCGCATTGCGCAAAGCTGGCCGAGCACTACGGTGTTACCGACAAGGAAGTTCATGACAAGGTAGACCGTCAGAAAGCTCGCGCTGAAGCCAACCACTTGTTCAATAAGCAACTGGCGGATGAGAAGCTGAAGCTGCACAAAGAAAAAGTACTCCACGAAGATCCAAAAACCGGTGAAAAGTACTACTATACCCCGACCCGGACCCTGACGGTGGCTAATGAAAATAGTCGGGCAACCGTGACGGTTAAAGAGAAGACCCCGGGCGGTAAGGTGGTAGATCATTTACTGGATGCTGACCATGCATCAGTAGCCATGAGACTGGGTAACGACCCTGCGCTGGCCACCGCTGTGTACAATTACAACAAAGAAATGGCAGCTTACGAACAGTTATTGGCAGCCTTCATCAAGGACGATGCCAAATACCAGAAAGCCAAACAGAAAGCGGTGAAGAAAGGTAAAGCGCTTGATCAAAAAGCGCCTGTTCACCCTGGCGAGCCTCCCAAACGTCCTGTATTTAAATGCACTGACGAGAACGTGATCGCAGCATTCAAGCTGGTCAGAGAACAATATCACGCCAAGCTTCACGCAGCAGTACAAACGCTTGAAAAAGACGTGGCAACAATGACGGCTGATTTTGATGCGGCCTACCCGAACAACGGGGATACCAAAAAGCTCATCAAAAAAGAGTCGAATCCTGAAGCCTATAAAGCGGAAGTGCAGGCATGGGTTAAACAGTTAGAATCCTCGCTTGGAGAAATGCGCAAAGATCTGAAGAAGGCAGAAGCAGGCGGACACCAGTCTTCGGTTAAGTCATTAAATGAGCTCATCAGCAATCGGCAAAAGGATATCGATATCAACAAGCGCCACCTGGCAATCTATGCCAAAGAGTGCGAGAAGACCTCGATCCAACAAGAGCTTGAATACCTGAGCCAGATGTGCCCGAACCTTCAGGAACACCGTACACAAGACATTGATGACTGGAAAAACGGTGCACTTGTTCGTGACCCTCAAGATCCTGATTTCGATAAAAGGGTATCAGACAAACGCGACAGGCTGGACATTGGGCGTTTGAAAAACTGGGTTTACAAAGATGCCAAGGGTAACGCCCTGGATATCTTCACCAGAGATGCCGGCGGCAATGTCACTGGTGTCGACAAAACCATGTACGCCCAGGTGAACGATGTGATCATCCCCACGCCTGACAGGAAGCTGACCCTGGCTTACAACGGAAGAGTGTCTGCCCCGGATTACCAGAATCAGGAAGGCATGAAGTGGAGCAAGATGCGCCAGGCTCCATATCAAGGCTATGTTGCCCAGAGAGATGAAAATGGCAAAGTCCTGAAAGACAGTGATGGCAAGGTCAAATGGGAAGAGGCACCTGGCCGACTCAGCAACCACTGGGTGGTTAAGTACAGTGACGTTGATGGCAGGCATGAGGGCTACGATAAGTCCCAAACCATTGTCAAAAACAGCGCACTGGCCAGCCAACCGGAAGCTCCTGTTGTTGAACCCGAAGTTCCTGTTGTCATTAAACCCAAAGCTTCTTTTGAACCAACACCGGAACAAGCTGCCAGCCTGGCAGCCGCGATTGGAGAAAAACTCTTCGCTCTGACCGAGGAAAATGTGCATGCTCACAATGAGCTACAGGACGCAACAAGCAGCAAACCAAGAGTTCCTACTGTCGATGATGATCACTTCGAATTCTCTGCAAACAGTTCAGAGTCAGAGGCTGACGATGGCAAAAGCTGTACTGTCATGGCCAGAGAATTTTTCAAGCATATGGAACGAGAACGGAAGATCAGCGAATCAACGCGGATCTGTGACCGGTGGTTCTCTGAATTGCAGCGAACAAAGTCAACAGTGGAGGAAACAGAGGAGCCTGTAAAGCCAGTTAATCCCGAGCGCCAAGGTTTGTTGCTGAAGGAGATTTGCGATGACTCGACAGAGGTAGAAAAATTTCGCGCCGACAGTGAGTTCGTTGCAACCACAATAGCTGAGCGTGATGGCCGCCACCACGGCATTGGTAGTGAACCGCAGGTTGACAATGCTTCTGAGCAAAATAACGACGACGATGATGCTTCTTCCGTATATAGTGACCAAGAGTCCTTGGTTGGGCCATCCATTTTTCCTAAAGCTCTACCACCTACACCTGAGCAGCGCATGGTAGATTTCGGTAAATTACATAGTCTGACCACAGATGAGGAGATGAGCACTCTACAAGTTAGTACATAAGCACAGGCTATTTGCCATGTTTTTTCAGGCTAACCCCTGAATATTCTGGCCGTCTTTTCAAGACGGCCTTTTTTTATGGTAATTAAGTCGTTAACCAGATGACATCATATTCCTGTTTAACAGCTCCGTTACCAGGGGCCGAAACCAGGGTTCTTTAACCTGATTGATCAACTTTTCCACGGCAAGGGCACCAGAACTGTCCAACGCCAGCAAAAGGTCAATATCCGCAGCACAAAGGTGCTGTTCGCGATCCCTGCCCAGTTGCTCTTCAAGCCTCTTGCACCATTGCTGCAATGTCTCAGCACTCATGTCTGACTCAACGCAAACCACCCCGTTAATATAATCGGGAGCCTCAAGACCAACCGCTTTCGTGGTCACCAGCTCACTGACCGTGACCTTACCAAATCGCTGCTCCAGCGCAGCGATCATCTGACAACACTGATACTCAGCGTTAATATTGGAGCCAATACCCAGCACATAGACAGTCACTGCCAGCTATTCCTGTCCCATCATCTGTGTACGGGTTCGCTCACACCAGACAGTAGCAAGCGCATTGGTCAAAGCCTTCGGCTTGCGAATGGTGACAGCCACTTTATCCACCGAAAAATGCTCCAGCACCTGAGTGATGATACCGCCAGCCAGTGCCTCAATGAGCTGATACCGGGAGGCCTCACAAAATGCCCTGACCTGTCGGGTAATAGCGTCGTAATCCAGCGCATCCTGCAGGTCGTCACTGGTGAACGCGCGGGTAAAATCAGTCGTCAGTTCCAGGTCCAGCACCAATGGCTGCGGTGCTTCATGCTCAAACTCATAAACACCGATGACCGCCCGGGTTTCAATGGCTTCTATTCGTACTTTATCCATAGGAGTCACACTCACGCTCTTTTAATCATGAAAACAGTGGCGCAGAAAACGAAATCTAAAGAGGCTGTCGCTAAAAAAGAAAATCAACATCAAACCACAAAGGTAAAGATGGGCGCGACCTGCTCGACAGGTAACATCAGAACAAAAACTTTGTGCCTCCGTGCCTTTGTGGTTCCCTTCTTTAAAAGGCTTCTAGGAGGCTGACCGAGAATAGCGCCCGTAGCGAGGATGGCAGAAAATTGAGGATAAAAAGTCGGAAATTTTTAGTGAATAGTGGTTCTATTTGCTAAAAATTTCCGACTTTTTAGACCAATTTGCTGCCACCGCAGTAGGGCAGTCTATTCTCGGTCAGCCTCCTAGCCAACCGGCTCCAGCTCTTCCATAGGCCAGCGGGGCACAGGCACTACTTCAGGCCCATCGCTCTGACCAGCAAGCAGCCGCTGACAGCCAGCATAAGCGATCATGGCACCATTATCCGTGCAGAACTGAGGGCGGGCATAACGCAGTACCGCACCTTCTTTTTCCACCATGGATTCCAGGGCAGCCCGCAGTGACTGATTGGCACTAACGCCTCCGGCAATAATCAGCTGCTTCATACCGGTCTGCTGCAGGGCACGACGACATTTGATGGTCAGGGTTGCCACCACCGCCTGTTCAAAGGCACGGGCAATATCCGCACGATCCTGATCCGCAGGCTCTTTGGCTATCGCTTCTTTACGGCATTTTGCCACGGTATTAAGGGTATAGGTTTTCAAGCCACTGAAGCTGAAATCCAGTCCCGGGCGATCGGTCATGGGCCGTGGGAAACGAAAACGCCCTTCCTGCCCCTGTTCTGCCAGCCGGGCAATGGCAGGACCGCCAGGGTAATCCAGACCCAGCATCGCGGCCACTTTATCAAAAGCTTCGCCGGCGGCATCATCAACCGACTCGCCCAGTAGAGTGTAACGACCAATACCGGCCACCTGCACCAGCTGAGTGTGGCCACCGGATACCAGCAGCGCCACAAATGGAAACGCTACGGGTGTTTCTTCCAGCATGGGTGCCAGCAAATGACCTTCCATATGGTGAACCCCCACCGATGGTATACCCCAGGCCCAGGCCAGAGCCTTGCCAATACAGGCTCCCACCATCAGGGCCCCCACCAGCCCGGGGCCACGGGTGTAGGCGATGGCGTCGATCTGATCTTTACTGATGCCTGCCTGCTCAAGCACCTGGTTAATCAGGGGCAATACTCTCTGGATATGGTCTCTGGAAGCCAGTTCAGGTACCACACCACCGTAATCGATGTGCATATCAATCTGACTGAACAGGGCATCGCTCAGCAGACCTTTCCCGCTGTCATAGAGGGCAATGCCGGTCTCATCGCAGGAAGTTTCTATCCCGAGAACAATCATTAAACCAACCTGTGAAACAATGTGTGCAAAAAGAGTCAGTGAAATTCCCGAATCCGGGTATTTCATAAAGGGGAAGAATCATACGTTAAGTAGTTGGCCAAATGGAATCGTATATTTCTGGCTAAGTGGGCAGTTACTATGCAAGGCACAACGCAGGGAGCATAGCCGTAGCTATGTGACCGGAGTTGTAACGCCGCAGAGTGACTGTCCACTTAGCCAGAAAATATGATTTCATTTGGTTAACTACTTAAGTAGGCGTTTTTTGCATTTTTGCTGAATAAGCTTTAAAATTCGCGCCCTTGAAAAACTGCGACTAATCTGTCTTGTTAATGTGAGTATTAACGTCCTGCTTTGGGTAAAGTCCCGTCTTTTCAAAGCACGATACTGGTAATCACAGAGGTGATTTATCGCATTCGCGCAGCATTGGCTGTAATCCAGCCGTGAGTTTTTTAGCCTTCAGTCGCACTGACCGGGGCGGATTCATGGTCAACATTTGTTATTAAAAGGAAGGTGATCTCTGCATGCCTGCTGTTAAAGTTAAAGAGAATGAACCGTTTGACGTAGCCCTGCGCCGTTTCAAGCGCTCTTGTGAAAAAGCTGGTATCCTGGCTGAAGTTCGTCGTCGTGAGCACTACGAAAAGCCAACTACCGTTCGCAAGCGCAAGGCCGCTGCTGCTGTTAAGCGTCATCTTAAAAAACTGCAGCGCGAGCAGCGTCGTCGTGAGCGTCTGTATTGATCAACTGACCCTAACGTCGGTTGCTTCAATCCTGTGATTTACGCGTTGACTACCATTAAGCTTTGAACCCACCAACCTTAACGTCAGGTAAAAAGGAACGTGTCATGAGTGATTGCATTGTCAGGGATCAACTGACAGAAGCCATGAAGGATGCCATGCGCAATCGCGACAAACCACGACTGGGTACTATCCGTTTGGCTCTGGCCGAACTGAAGCGAATTGAAGTCGATGAAAAGTCACTAGACGATCAACGTGCCCTGGCAGTACTGGACAAAATGGTAAAGCAGCGTCGCGATGCCATTGTACAGTTCGAGTCTGCCGGGCGCACGGATCTTGCCGAACAGGAAAAGCTGGAACTTGAGGTTCTTGCTGACTTTCTCCCCACCCCGCTATCAGAAACTGAAATCATCGAACTGGTCGACCTCGCCATTAACAGCACCGGTGCCTCCGGCATGGCCGACATGGGCAAGGTGATGGGTATTGTTAAACCACAGGCGCAGGGTCGTGCGGACATGTCATCCATCAGCAAAATCGTTAAATCCCGGTTAAGCTGACACTCACCCTGTCGGGTGATAGTATCTATCCAATAGTTATTTTCTTTTCTGTTTCAGGCGCAGCACTCCACCATGGCCGGACGGATTCCCCAGTATTTTATTGATGACCTCCTGACCCGCATTGATATCGTCGATGTGATCGATCACCGGGTTAAGCTGAAAAAAACCGGTCGCAACTACTCTGCCTGCTGTCCTTTCCACAAAGAGAAGACCCCGTCCTTTACGGTGAGCCCTGACAAGCAGTTCTACTACTGCTTTGGCTGCGGAGCCAGTGGCAATGCCGTTGGCTTTGTTATGGACCACGACCACCTGGACTTTCCTGAAGCGGTTGACACACTGGCAGGACAGCTGGGCCTGGAAGTCCCCAGGGAAGAAAACCCGCACCGACAACGGGGCCCGGACCACAGCGAACTATACCATCTGCTGGAGCGCGCAGTGGACTTCTATAGCCGCCAGCTGAAACAGCATGAACAATCCCCAAGGGCATCCCACTACCTGAAAAACCGGGGGCTTGATCCACAAACCTGCCAGCACTTTGCCATCGGCTTTGCACCGCCGGGCTGGGACAACCTGAAAAAAGAGCTGGCCACCTCACCAGAAAAAGAGCAGCAGCTGATCACCACCGGCATGCTGGTCAAAAATGAAGACCGCAATACGGTGTATGATCGTTTCCGGGAGCGCATCATTTTCCCTATCCGGGATAGCCGGGGTCGCTACATTGCGTTTGGCGGCCGTGTTCTGGGCGATGAAAAACCCAAGTACCTTAACTCGCCCGAATCCCCGGTTTTCCACAAAGGCAAAGAGCTTTACGGGCTGTTTGAAGCCCGGCAGGCCAACCGCAAGCTGAGCCGCATCCTGGTGGTTGAAGGGTATATGGATGTGGTGGCACTGGCCCAACAGGGAATCACCAACGCGGTGGCAACCCTTGGCACAGCCACCACCCCTGACCATATGCAGCGACTGTTCAAAGTGGTGCCTGAAGTCATTTTCTGCTTCGATGGCGATGATGCCGGCCGACGGGCGGCATGGCGTGCACTGGAATCGACACTGTCCAACATGCAGGATGGTCGTCAGGCCCGTTTCCTGTTTCTGCCACAGGGCGAAGATCCCGATAGCATGGTTCGCAAGGAAGGCTCCGAAAGCTTTATTGAGCGAATCAAGAGCCAGGCCATCAGCCTGGATAACTTACTGTTCAGGGAACTGGAGTCAGAGCTGGATCTGACCACCATGGATGGTCGTGCCCGCTTGGCCAAACTGGCTCAACCTTATCTTGATAAACTGCCGGAAGGCTTGTTTCGTCAGTTGCTGGTGAAAAAGCTCTCAGACCGGACAGGACTGGATACACACTACCTGGAAGCTCACTTTCAGGAAAGTGCCCGCACCAGAGAGTTATCCACAAGCCGACCAGAGCCGGAAGCACGCAACATCAACCAGGAAGCACAGGTTCATCATGGTCACTATGAGCCTGCGCCTTTCTACGATGCAGACTACGAAGAAAGACAGTACGCACCAGAAGAACACCCGGGCTATAACACACCTGAGATTTCACGCAGGCCTTCAACCCGCCATCTGACCAACTCAGCCAGACTGGTGACCTGCGGTTATGCCATACGACAGTTATTATGTAATCCGGAGTTTGCCCGGGAAGTTTCCGAGCCATTTGACCACCTGAAACTGGAAAACGACAGTGACAGTCAATTACTGATCGACCTGTTAACCATCCTGAAAAAAGAGCCGTCACTGAAAGCCAGCACGCTTATTGCCCAATGGTACGGCACAGAAAAAGGACAGCGCCTGCAGGCCCTGGCCGCCCTGGATCACGGCACCACCGCGCACCGGGATGAGTTTCTGGAAACCCTGGCCAGCATTCGCAGGAAAGCAGGATTAAACCATCAGAAGAACCTGTACAAATCACTTATCCAGAGCTTCCAGAACAAAAAGCCGGGACAAATTAACGAAGAACTTCGCCAGCAGTTCCGTCAACATCAGGAAGCGTTCAGAGAGCAGATGACCCAGCAGCAGGCAACCGACAAAACACCCGGCAACCACCACGAAAAAAATGGGGAAAGTTAATCTTTTTTTGGTAGTGTCAGACAAATGCAACCGATTCCTCGAATCCATGCATAAAAAAATAACTGCACAACAAAAAATATTAGGTATACTTGAATTTCACTGTGTCCCGTGGAACTGCATTATTGGCCACATTTCTAATTCAAACCCGGTCTGAAAACACCAAGGAAAGGTAACCCGCGTCATGGAATGCATTCCGGTACCTCGTCCAACCAAGTCGGGCCGCTGCCCTGTGGTACTATACCCAGTTTATGAGCTATAATTGCCTGCTTACGTTTTTTGTCCGGTTCGTCAATATCCGCTGTTAAAGGGTTGATATGTCAGCAAATTCGCAACAACAATCCAGATTAAAAGAGCTTATCGCCCGTGGTAAGGAACAGGGGTACCTGACTTACGCGGAGGTTAATGACCATCTTCCGGAAGATATTTCCGATCCTGATCAGGTGGAAGATATTATCCGCATGATCAATGACATGGGTATCAGCGTCTACGAGACCGCTCCCGACGCCGATACCCTGCTCATGGCTGAAGCCGACACCGATGAAGCTGCCGCCGAAGAAGCAGCCGCAGCGCTTGCCGCCGTCGAACAGGAAGCAGGAAGAACCACTGATCCTGTCCGCATGTACATGCGGGAAATGGGTACCGTAGAGCTGTTAACCCGTGAGGGCGAAATCCAGATTGCCAAGCGCATCGAGGAAGGCTGGCGTGAAGTCATGTCGGCACTGGCTCAATTCCCCGGTTCTGCCCAGATTGTCCTCGACGAGTATGACCGCCTTACTGAAGAAGAAGGCCGCCTCACCGACGTTATCAGCGGCTATATAGATCCCGACGATGATACTGAGATCACCAATACCGATGATAACGATATCGAAATCGACGATTCACTTGATGACGATGACGACGATGGTGATGATGAAGACAGCGAAGAAGAGGGCGATAGCGGACTCGACCCGGAAGAGGCCAGAGAGCGCTTCACCCTTCTGAGAGATGCCCTGGAAAAAGCCACCACGGCTATTGCCACTCATGGCCGTGATAACAGCCGGGCGGCACTTGAAGAACTGGCCGCAGCTTTCATGCCGCTGAAGCTGGTTCCACGCATCTTCGACATGCTGGTGTTCCGAATCCGCAATGCCGTGGAGCGCATCCGTGATAACGAGCGCGCGGTCATGCAGCTGTGTGTTCGCAAATCCAAAATGCCCCGCAAGATTTTCCTTAAGGCATTTCCGGGCAACGAAACCAACCTTGGCTGGATCGATGAACTGGCCGCTGGCAGCGGTGGTTACATAGATGCTTTGCAGAACTATCGCGAAGAGATTGTTCGCGCCCAGAAAAAGCTGGCCAATATCGAGAAAGAGTTTGATCTTTCCCTGGTCCAGATAAAAGACATCAACCGTAAAATGTCCCTTGGCGAAGCCCGTGCCCGCCGCGCCAAAAAAGAGATGGTTGAGGCCAACCTTCGTCTGGTTATTTCTATTGCCAAGAAATACACCAACCGAGGCCTGCAGTTCCTTGACCTGATTCAGGAAGGCAACATCGGTCTGATGAAGGCGGTGGACAAGTTCGAATATCGCCGTGGTTACAAGTTTTCGACCTATGCCACCTGGTGGATTCGTCAGGCGATTACCCGATCGATCGCAGATCAGGCTCGCACCATCCGTATTCCGGTTCACATGATTGAAACCATCAACAAGCTGAACCGGATCTCACGACAGATGTTGCAGGAGATGGGCCGGGAACCCACACCGGACGAACTGGCTGTGCGCATGGATATGCCAGAAGACAAGATTCGTAAGGTACTGAAGATCTCCAAAGAGCCTATCTCCATGGAGACACCCATTGGTGATGATGAAGATTCGCACCTGGGTGACTTTATTGAAGATGCTACCATGCAGTCGCCTATCGACCGGGCAACCGGTGAAGGCCTGAAGGAATCTACCCGCATGGTTCTGGCTGGCCTCACCGCTCGTGAAGCCAAGGTACTGAGAATGCGCTTCGGTATCGATATGAACACCGACCACACGCTGGAAGAAGTGGGCAAGCAGTTCGACGTTACCCGTGAGCGTATTCGTCAGATTGAAGCGAAGGCCCTGAGAAAACTGCGTCATCCAACGCGCTCAGATCACCTCCGCAGCTTCCTTGATGAGTAATCATCAACCATAAAAAAAGCACCACACGGTGCTTTTTTTATGGCTTGCACCAAGTGTGACCAAATGCTCAATGAGTGGAATCTACCCGCTCTTATGCAGGCTTCATCAGCGCAAGCAGTTCCTCGACAGCCTCCCTACTCTTAACCTCACACTCATTCAAAGGCCGGGTTTTTGATAACCAGTCGTTAACTCTGAACTCAAAATCATGACGGCAAACATGGTGAGTCAATTTCATTTGAAGACTCTCAGTCAGCGCATGAAGGCGTTGATATTCTTCCTGAAGCTGGTTAGGTCGGCAGCCAGGTTTTCCTTCAGAGTGCAGGGCAATAAACTGTTTGGCTTTATTCAGGATAAGCAGACAGCCTATCAGCAAACCATAAATACGCTCCCCGGTGTTTTGGGGGTTGTGAAACAGAATGGTTTGAGGCAGGTCGAATGCTGCGCCTTTGTGCAATTGCTCTGTCAGCTGATCAAGGTTATCCGTGAGATATTGCAGCGTATCGTTCAGCAATCTGGTTTCTTCTGCAAACAACAAACACCATACCGGCCTCTCAACGCCAGGAACGAGAACGGGCAATCGTGATGCCTTTCCATCGGTTACTCTGGCGTCAACATAAACCTGAAAACCCATTGCCTTTACCCCCAGATCACCGTCTTTAAGATCAATACTGTAGGCCTTTGGCAATTTCATCGCCTGACATTCCGGGACAGGCCAGATGATGACACTTTGAGGGATGTCTGACTCACTGTCGGTATTCAGTGCCTGCAGCTTGTCAAAAAGGGTTCTGACAGATGCTTCTTTCGTGCAGATAATGTCAATCTCATCAAATGATGAGTGGAGGTTCTGTAAAAAGCGTGCGTATGAACCGGTAACCAGAATGGGAGGGTCGGTATAAGAATTATTAATTTCCTGAATAATCTCCAGTGTTTTCAGCGTTATTGAATTTAAATAAGTAACCTGACAAGAAAGTGGGCCTCCTTTGTCAAGATTGGCTGAACACCCGTTTACATCTGTGGAAAAACAGCCAAACCAGGCGTTGTCAGTAAACTGTTCAGGTGATCCGGGGTGCTCTCTACTGACCGCAACAGAAGCCTCAGCTTGACTGTCACAGGCTGAGCATTCTTGATGACTATCACTCCCACGGACAACGGTATTTTCTCGTTTAAACAGCATATTATCCATTATATTGGCTTCACAGCTGCATTGTTCAAACCAGAAGCCCAGAGCATGGCGCATCTTGCTTCCTTCAGAAAAGCGTTGAAGACACTCCAGAACCTGATTCTTATGAACGTGTCGTCCATTAACCAACTGTCTTGTGATACAGCAATGCGCCAGGAAGAAGAAATGGATACGTGAACTCTGAAACGAGTTTCTCAGTCCTTTGATGGATTGCAATACCTGCTCTGCTGACACTCTCTGATGATCAATGGACAGCCCATAGTGCATAGCCATGAATTGCAATTGACATTGCAGTCGTTGTTGCTCGTCGTCTTTATGGGATGCGTTGTTTAAGATTTGCCAGGCCTCTTGAAGTATCTCCTGAGCTGCATTGTTTTCATCATAATGCATGGGTTGTTTCAACTTTTGAATCAGATACCCGGCTTGCTTTACAGCATGATCGCCGGGTACTTCATTAAATACTTCTAACACTTGCCGGTTATCCAGACAGGCACCGTTCAATTCTCTTGCCGTTAATGCCAGCTGTACATAAAAATAAGCCCTTTCCATTAACCAGCCACCGCCTTCATAATCCTTAACCACTGCATCCGCTTCGACCAGCCGACCATTCAACGCCACTCCCCTGAGGCAACATTCCTGTTTGAAGCGCGTCATCCCCAGCCTGCCTTTCGAATTGTCCGGGAAATCCTTAATCACCGTATCCGGTGTAACCGGCTGGCCATTCAACGACAGCCCTCTCAGACAACATTCCTGTTTGAAGCGCGGCAGCTCCAGTGTTGCTTTGGCCTCCTCATAACCCTTAACCACCTCATCGGGTGTGACCTGCTGCCCCATTAACGGCACGCCGTTCAAGCAACATCGCTCTTTGAAGCGCGTCAAATCCAATACTGCCCTGGCTGCCTGATAACCCTTAACGACCGCCTCAGGTTTGACCTGCTGGCCTTCCAACAGCAGACCCTTCAGGCAACATGCCTCTTTGAAGCGCGCCTGTTCCAATATTGCACTGGCATCCTGATAACCCTTAAACACCACATCCGGTGAGATCCGCTTGCCATTCAATCGCAGGCCTCTCAGGCAACACTCCGATTTAAAGCGGGCCAGCTCCAGTGTTGCCTTGATTGCCTGATAATCCTTAACCACCGCCTCCGGTGTGACCGGTCGGTCATTCAATGGCAACCCCCTCAGGCAACATTCCACCTTAAAGCGCCCTATCCCCAGATTGCCTTGCGGGCTACACGGGAAAGCCTTAATCACTGCATCCGGTGTGACTTGCTGGCCATTCAACGGCAGCCCCCTAAAGCAACATGCCGCCTTAAAGCGCGCCAACTCAAGTGTTGCACTGACTGCCTGATAAGCCTTAATCACCGCATCGGGAGTGACTTGCTGGCCATTCAATAACAGGCCCCTCAGGCAACATTCTGCTTTGAAGCGCGCCAGTGCCATTTTGCCTTCGGGACTACCCGGAAAATCCTTAACCACTGCATCCGGTCTGACCTGGTGACCATTCAATAGCAAACCCCTCAGGCAACAGAGTTGCTTGAAACGGGCCAGTTCCAGTGATGCTTTGGCTGCCTGATATTCTTTTACCACCACATCCGGCGTGACCTGCTGACCATGCAACAGCCGCCCCCTTATACAACATTGCGATTTGAAGCGCGCTATCGCTAATTTGTACTTATTTTGATTTGGCTTCCGATTGAATTCCTGAATGACCTGATCCGGGAATACTTTTTGATTGTTATAAAGAATGTTCTTTAAGCAAAGCCTCTCAAGGAATAAACCACTCCTGAGAGACGTTGTATCATTTCTATAAGCTGAGAGCACATCAGCCGGGGTGATTTGACGTCCCTGCAATAGTTTTTTTTGCCAAAAGGCATCCTCAATATCCTTGCCATCATTCAGCGCTGAGGCTGTATCTTTATGAGTCTGATAGACTCTTTTACCGTTAAATCTGTTTCTGGAGCTGTCAGGAATACCGCTTGAACTGACTTGCCGGTCAACTCTAGCAGGCTTTCGATGGGAGTCGGTTGATGATGCCTTCAGAATAAAGCCCTGCACGCCTGGACTATGAATACCGAAGTTTGACCTCAAGAGGATTATTAGGTTCCACTGCCATGTGGGTTAAACACAGTCAGACTAGGAGGCTGTCCGAGAATAGACTGCCCTACTGCGGTTGCGATAAATTGGTCTAAAAATTCCTGCTTCTTCGTCAAATAGCCCCGCTATTCTCCTCAGAAGCAGAAATTTTTATCCTCAATTTCTCGCAATCCTCGCTACGGGCGCTATTCTCGGACAGCCTCCTCGTGAAAAAAGTGACTCTCATTTTTCTTGCGGGTCACAGAATAACTCCGTCAGGGAGTAGCAGAAAATTCTAATGCACAACAAGATATTGAGAGAGACTGGCACTGAGGCCAGCCTCTTTGAAGCGGTGATTATTCAGCCGCTGCAGCCTGCTGCTCTTTAATACGAGCAACTTCTTTCATGCTCAGCTTAATACGACCACGGTTGTCCAGATCCATCACAACCACTTCAAGCTTCTGTCCCATCTTGACGTAGTCAGCAACGTTCTCAACCCGATGATCAGCAATCTGGGAAATATGCACCAGACCATCCTGACCTGGCAGGATATTAACAAAAGCACCAAACTCAACAATGCGAGTTACCGTACCGTTGTATATCTTGCCGATTTCCGCTTCAGCAGTGACGCCGTAGACACGGTCATAAGCTGCCTGACAGGCTTCGCGGGTCTCACCATAAATTTTAACGGTGCCGTCGTCAGCAATATCAACCGATGCACCGGTATCTTCACAGATAGAACGGATAGTGGCACCACCTTTACCAATAACATCACGAATCTTGTCCTGATCAATCTTCAGGGTCATGGTCATTGGTGCGTTTGGCGACAGTTCACTGCGGGAACGGGCGATGACTTTATTCATCTCGGCCAGGATATGCAGACGCGCATGCAGAGCCTGGTCAAGGGCGATATCCATGATCTCTTCAGTGATACCGGCAATCTTGATGTCCATCTGCAACGCCGTAACACCGTGGGCCGTTCCAGCCACTTTAAAGTCCATATCACCCAGGTGATCTTCATCACCCAGAATATCGGTCAGGACTGCAAACTGCTCGCCTTCCTTAACCAGACCCATGGCGATACCGGCAACCGGTGCCTTCAGAGGCACACCGGCATCCATCAGCGCCAGGGAAGAGCCACAGACGGAAGCCATGGAGCTGGAACCATTGGATTCGGTAATTTCAGACACCACACGGATGGTATAAGGGAACTCTTCCTCACCGGGCAGTACTGCCTGAATACCACGACGGGCAAGACGACCATGGCCGATTTCACGGCGTCCCGGAGGACCCATACGACCAGCCTCGCCTACAGAGTAGGGAGGGAAGTTGTAATGCAGCATGAACGGGTCACGGCTTTCACCTTCCAGGGCGTCGACAAACTGCGCATCACGGGCAGTACCCAGCGTTGTGGTGACGATAGCCTGAGTTTCACCACGGGTGAACAGGGCGGAACCGTGGGTCTTTTTCAGAACGCCAACTTCTACCGTGATCGGGCGAACGGTTTTGGTATCACGACCATCGATACGCGGCTGACCGTTAATGATGTTGCCACGGACGACGGACTTTTCCAGTTTGCTGAAGTAGGTCTGAACATCATCCGCACTGAACTTGCCTTCGTCTTCGCCAACCAGCTCAGCTTCAGCTTCAGCGCGCAGCTCCGCCAGCTTGTTGCTGCGCTCCTGCTTGATGGTGATGCCATAGGCCTCACGAATTTTCTGCTCAAAGCCAGCAGCAACGGCTTCTTTCACTGCCGTTTTTTCTGGCTCTGGCTGCCAGTCCCAGGTTGGCTTACCGGCTTCTGCCGCAAACTCTTTAATGGCAGCAATAACCGCCTGGTACTCCTGCTGGGCAAACAGAACCGCACCCAGCATTTCATCTTCTGTCAGTTCCTGCGCTTCGGACTCAACCATCAGCACAGCGTCGCTGGTACCGGCAACCACCATGTCAAGCTCAGACTTTTTCATCTGCTCGAAAGATGGGTTGAGAAGGTAACCGTCGTCTTCAGTGAAACCAACACGGGCAGCACCCACAGGACCGGCAAAGGGAATACCGGAGATAGCCAGGGCCGCAGACGTGGCAATCATGCCCAGAATGTCAGGATCGTTCTTCTTATCCACCGACATTACCGTGATGATGACCTGAACTTCGTTCATGAAACCTTTCGGGAACAGCGGACGGATAGGACGGTCAATCAGACGGGAAGTCAGCGTCTCTTTTTCGCTGGCCTTACCTTCACGTTTCAGGAAACCGCCGGGAATTTTACCCGCCGCGTAAACCTTTTCCTGGTAGTGAACGGATAATGGGAAAAAGTCCTGACCATCACGGGCACTTTTAGCACCCACTACCGTCGCCAGAACCTGCAGCTCACCCATGGTTGCCAGCACGGCACCGGTGGCCTGACGGGCAACCCGTCCAGTTTCCAGGGTCACGGTGTGTTCACCGAACTGGAAAGTCTTTGTCAATGCTTTTGGAGCAATACTCACGTTATTTTCCTTTATTACCAAACGATATCACCCCACCTGCATCCACACTGTCATAGAGATGGATGCAATTCAGAGACCTCTGAATCGAAGTCTCTGAATTGCACCCCATGCAGACAGAGTGCAGGCATGGGTAATTCTTGTCCAAGACTACCAGAGAAAACAGAGCCCGGCAGTCGCAACCCGCAGAGAGATAATGCCCGGGCTGACAACATTCTCAACCCGCAAATAACAAAACACCGCCAGCCACAGATAGTGCAGCTCGCGGTGCCTTGACTGAGGGAGGTGATATCAAGACACCACCACCCAATATGACTGTATCAAACGATCAGCGACGCAGACCCAGAAGCTGGATCAGGCTGCGGTAACGTTCAACATCCTTACGCTTCAGGTAGTCCAGCAGGTTACGACGCTGGTTTACCATGCGAATCAGACCACGACGAGAGTGATGATCCTTGTGATTCGCCTTGAAGTGTCCCTGCAGACCTTCGATGTTAGCGGTCAGCAGAGCCACCTGAACTTCAGGGGAACCGGTGTCGCCTTCAGTGCGAGCGAATTTCTTCAGGATTTCAGCTTTCTGTTCAGCAGTCAAAGCCATTGTTCAATCTCCAGATAATATGCAATACAGATAACCGGCATGACCGTGCATATTTACAGCCAGCCATTCAAACAAGCGACGAATTCTATCACTATGTTGTGAACGCGTCCAAAAAAACTATATAAGCAGTTGGGCAAATGGAATCGCGTATTTCAGGCTGAATCAGCCTTTGACCAGACGCTTGGGTGCTACCAGACCATCATCGGTAATTTCGCCGATACCCAGGAACAGCACGCCTTCGGCCCCTTCAGCAACGCCATAGATGCGGACATTGCCGGATGTCGGTGCCTGAGGCACCTGGACCGGATTCCCCTGGGAAACATAATAACTGCTGGTTGCACCCAGTTTGACCTGCGGCCAGTCACTGACAGCGCTGTCCTGAGGCAACAACAGGTCATCAATAACACGATCACCGGCCTTATTGCGGATTTTCGACAACTCCCTCAGGCGCTCTGACTGCGCTGGTTCCAGCTTGTCACGGCCCAGCTCCTCTGCCAGAGCGGACAGCTCGGCAAACTCTATACGCTGGTCGACATCCAGGGCCGACTCACGGGCTTCATCCCGCATGGCCGCCAGCTCATCCAGGGAGTGCGCCTGATGCTCAGTGTAAGGGCCTGCCTTGAGGCGCTTCAGCTCAGCAACATGACCAAGGCAGCCCAGGGCCTCACCAATATCTTCAACCAGCGTGCGGATATAGGTTCCCTTGGTGCAATCCACCTCGAAAACACACTCATCCCCATCAAAGTCCAGCAGCTCCAGACGATGAATGGTAATGGTGCGCGAAGGGCGCTCAATTTCAATCCCTTCCCGGGCATATTCGTACAATGGCCTACCGTTGTGCTTGAGCGCAGAGAACATGCTGGGCACCTGCTCAACATCACCCCGGAACTGGTGCAGAATGGCCTCCACATCGGAACGGGTGACCGTCACCGGACGCTCTTCGACAATCTCCCCCTCACGATCACCTGTGGTGGTTCTCACCCCCATTTTCATGGTGGTGCGGTAGGATTTATCAGAATCCAGCAAATACTGGGAAAACTTGGTGGCCTCCCCCAGACAGATGGGTAAAACGCCCGTTGCCAGCGGATCAAGGCTGCCGGTATGGCCCGCCTTGGCGGCATTAAACAACCGCTTCACCCGCTGGAGCACCTCGTTGGAAGAAGCGCCATAGACTTTATCAACCACAATAATACCGTCCACCGGACGGCCACGATTAGCGCGTCGACCTCTTCTGGCCATGACTTACTCCTCGGTACCTTCTTCTGAGCCTTTATCCGCTTTAGCGTCTTTGGCAACCGCCTGATCGATCAGCGAGGACAGGTAAGCCCCGCGCCGCAGACTGTTGTCATAGTAAAAGCGGAGTCGCGGGGTAAACCTCAGCTTGATGGCCCTGGCCAGCTGAGAACGCAGGAACCCCGCGGCCTGACTCAATATCTCCAGGGATTGATCAATTTTTTCCTGATCATCCACCCCAAGAAACGAGACATAAACATCTGCAAAAGCGAGATCCCGACTTACTTCGACCACACTGACCGTGACCATGCCAAGACGAGGATCTTTCATTTCCAGCTGAATCAGCTGAGCCAGTTCTTTCTGAATCTGGTCGGCTACTCGCTGGGTACGACTGTACTCTTTAGCCATTGAATACTCACTCCGTAAACCACAATACCCAAAAGGCACAAAAGGCACAGAGACACAAAGCAATCCTTCCCTTTGTGACTTTGTGCCTTTGTGGTTAAAAAAGCCTGCGGGAAAAACCGCAGGCTCTGGCGTCTATTTCACATTCACACGCATAACGAATTAAAGCGTACGCTGTACTTCAATCGTCTTGTAAACCTCGATCTTGTCACCAGGCTTAACGTCGTTGTAGCTCTTAACGGCGATACCACACTCCATACCGTTACGAACTTCGTTGACATCATCCTTGTAACGACGCAGAGACTCCAGCTCACCTTCGTAGATCACCACGTTATCACGCAGTACGCGGATACGGTCGTTGCGGTACACGGTACCTTCAATAACCATACAGCCAGCCACAGCGCCAAACTTCGGTGAACGGAATACTTCACGAACTTCAGCGGTACCCACGATCTGTTCACGGGTATCGGAGCCCAGCATACCGGTCAGCGCTTTCTTAACGTCATCAATGATGTCGTAGATAACACTGTAGTAACGCAGATCCAGCTCTTCAGTCTCTACCACTTTACGGGCAGAAGCATCGGCACGAACGTTAAAGCCAACGATAACGGCGTTGGAAGCCAGGGCCAGGTTGGCGTCGGTTTCGGTAATACCACCAACACCACCAGAGATAACCCTTACTTCGACCTCATCGTTACCCTGCTCTTCCAGAGAAGCGGTCAGCGCCTCCAGGGAGCCTCGTACGTCTGCCTTGAGGACGATGTTGAGCGTCTTCTTATCTTCAGTTCCCATTCTGGAGAACATATTCTCCAGTTTGGAAGCCTGTTGACGAGCCAGCTTGACTTCGCGGAACTTGCCTTGACGAAACAGGGCGATTTCACGGGCTTTACGCTCATCGCGAACCACCAGCATTTCGTCACCGGCATCCGGCGTACCATCCAGACCCAGAATCTCTACCGGGATAGAAGGGCCTGCTTCTTTGATGGGCTGGCCGTTCTCATCCAGCATCGCACGTACACGACCGTACTGCTGTCCCACCAGGATATTATCACCCTGATTCAGCTTACCGCCCTGCACCAGAACGGTGGCCACAGGACCACGACCTTTATCCAGTCGGGACTCAACAACGACGCCACGGGCAGGACCTTCATCCGGAGCAGTCAGCTCAAGCACTTCGGCCTGAAGAATAACTGCTTCCAGCAGATCTTCAACACCTTCACCGGTCAGGGCGGATACTGGCATAAACTGCGTATCGCCACCCCACTCCTCAGGAATAACGTCACGGGCAGACAGCTCGTTTTTCACCCGATCCGGATCTGCTTCCGGCTTATCCATCTTGTTCACGGCAACCACGATAGGTACGCCAGCCGCTTTCGCGTGTTGCACCGCTTCTTCGGTCTGCGGCATGACACCATCGTCAGCAGCAACAACCAGGATAACGATATCCGTCGCCTTGGCACCACGGGCACGCATGGCGGTAAAGGCCGCGTGTCCAGGCGTATCCAGGAAGGACACCATGCCACGATCCGTTTCTACGTGGTAGGCACCAATGTGCTGGGTAATACCACCGGCTTCGCCAGCCTGAACGCGACTCTTACGAATGTAGTCCAGCAGCGAGGTCTTGCCGTGGTCAACGTGACCCATAACGGTCACTACAGGCGCACGGGGCCTGGCTTCGTAAGCAACGTCTTCCAGCTGATCATCCACCAGGGTGTCTTCGATGGCGTCTGCCTTGGTCAGCTTGTATTTGTGGCCCATTTCTTCAACCACGATACTGGCAGTATCCTGATCGATAACCTGGTTGATGGTTACCATGGAGCCCATTTTGAACATGGCCTTGATAACGTCCGCCGCTTTGATGGCCATCTTGCTGGCCAGCTCTGCAACCGTGATGGTTTCCGGGATGGAAACTTCACGAACAACCGGCGCTGTCGGCTTGGTAAAGCCGTGAGCCGCCATGGACTCAGGTGCCATGGTACGGGCAAACTTGCGACTGCCGCCACGGCGATCATCACGCTCGTTGCGACCACCTTTACCACGGCGTGGCAGATCGTCATTGTCATTACGACGATCTTTACCCTTGCTGCCACGCTTGTTGCGGGACTTGCGGTCATCTGCCGGCGGCGGTGCATCACCGAAAGAAGGTGCCGGAGCGCCACCAGTGCGCTGACCACGATCGCCACCCGGACGTGGGCCACGGTCACCACCCGGACGCGGGCCACGGTCACCGCCAGAACGCTCACCGCCCTGACGAGTGCCGCGCTCACCGGAACGGGAGCCACGGTCATCGCTGCGCGCGCCGCGTTCATCTTTCTGGCCACGATCATCCCGGCGTGGGCTGCGATCATCTTTACGCTGACCACGGTCATCCCGACGCTGGCCACGCTCTTCCTGCTTTTCAGGACGGGCCGCCGCTTCATCCGCTTTTGGTGTTTCTTCAGCGGCTTCGCGCTTGACGTAAGTGCGCTTTTTACGTACTTCTACGTTAACCACTTTGTTTTTGCCGGAACTGCCACCAGACACTTTCATGCGGCTGACCGTCTTACGCTTCAGCGTAATCCTGGTCGGCTCAGAACCGGTACCGGCATCACCATGAGTTCGCTTCAGGTGGGCCAGCAGCTGCTGTTTTTCTGCATCGGACACAGACTCTTTGGCGCTGCTTTTGGTGAGACCAGCGTCTTTCATCTGCTGCAACAACCGCTCCACTGGAGCGCCGACCACTGCTGCGAGTTGCTCTACGGTTACATCTGCCATTCACACTTCTCCTCTCAGTGGCCCGCTCAGTTACCCGCTTCTTCAAACCACGGTTTCCGCGCCGTCATGATCAGCTCACCAGCCCGATCTTCATCCATTCCGTCAATATCCAGAAGGTCATCGATCGATTGTTCAGCCAGGTCTTCCATCGTAACGACACCGCGACTGGCCAGCTCATAGGCCAGTTGCTGCTCCATACCTTCCATATTCAGAAGGTCATCAGCAGGCTGGGTACCATCGAGCTTTTCTTCCTGGGCAATGGCCTGAGTCAATAACTGATCCTTGGCCCTTGAGCGCAACTGTTCAACGATATCTTCATCAAAGCCTTCAATGGCCAACATCTCCTCAAGAGGGACGTATGCAATCTCATCCATGGAGGTAAAACCTTCTGCCACAAGCAGTCCAGCCAGATCATCATCAACATCCAGCTTTTCCCTGAAGGTCTGAACCACACGACCCGCTTCCTGCTGCTGTTTGGCAGCGGCGTCCTCTTCGGTCATGACGTTCAGGATCCAGCCCGTCAGTTCACTGGCAAGGCGGACATTCTGGCCACCACGGCCAATAGCCTGAGCCAGATTATCTTCACTGACCGCAATATCCATCGTGCCCTTGTCTTCATCGACAACGATTGAAGCCACTTCGGCCGGCTGCATGGCATTAATCACGTACTGCACCGGGTTGTCATCGTAAAGCACGATATCAACACGCTCATTGCCCAGTTCACCGGAGACCGCCTGAACACGGGCACCACGCATACCGACACAGGCACCGACCGGATCAATCCGGCCATCATTGGTTTTCACGGCAATCTTGGCCCGTGAACCCGGATCTCTGGCAGCACCTTTGATCTCAATCACTTCTTCTGAAATTTCAGGAACTTCAATACGGAACAGCTCAATCAGCATCGCGGGCGCTGTTCTTGACAGCATCAACTGCGGACCACGCCCCTCAGTGGACACTTCATGGAGCAGGGCCCGAACATGGGCGCTCATTCTGAAGTTCTCGCGGGGCAATACCTGATCTTTCTTTAAAACCGCCTCAGCGTTATTGCCAAGATCAACAATAATGCTGTCACGGGTTGTCTTCTTGACGGTACCGGAAATCAGGGTGCCCATTTTGTCACGGTACTGCTCAACCATCTGCAGGCGCTCGGCTTCACGTACCTTCTGGACAATCACCTGTTTGGCTGTCTGAGCGGCAATACGGCCAAAGCCTACCGACTCAACCGGTTCTTCCCAGATACCACCAATTTCAAGAGACTCGTCGTGCTCCTTGCCTTCATCCAGAGTCAGATGCATGCCGGGAAACTCAAAATCCTCGTCAGCGACCACAGTCCAGCGACGGAATGTATCGTATTCCCCATTAGCCCGGTTGATCGCAACCCGGATATCCACTTCGGTTTCGTACCGTTTCTTGGTCGCTGTCGCCAGAGCGGTTTCCAACGCCTCAAAGATGACCTCGGGCGGTACTCCCTTCTCATTGGATACGGACTCTACGACCAACAGAATCTCTTTACTCATGCTCTGCCTCGCCTATGCTGAACCAGTCCATGCCTATGGAGCCTGCCGAACTCACTTCTGACCTGCGGCGAAAAGCCTGATCTGGTCACGACCCATGCTGCTTTTGGTCAAATAGCCCTGCTATTCTCCTCAAATCAGCATGAAAAATGTCTCAAATCAGGCTTTTCTCGCTCTGGTCAGCCAAGTCCGACAGGCTCCTGCCAACACATCCCTGGCTGCTAAACCGGGATATCCGCCCGGCCTGAAGGATAATTCAGTCGAACTGTGGTATCACCTGCGCCTTATCGATGCTTTCGATTGGCAACAGAAGCTCATGGCCATCGGCCTCTATAACGACATCCTGATCTTCAATTCCCTTGATGATGCCCCGATACTTTCTGCGCCCTTCAAAAGGCACCCTCAGGCGTATACTGACCGTATGGCCAGTCATCATCTCGTACTGCTCAAGCCGGAACAGCGGCCTGTCCAATCCCGGAGAAGATACTTCCAGGGTATATTCGTCCGCAATTGGGTCTTCTACATCCATAACGGCACTCACCTGACGGCTGACCTTTTCGCAATCTTCCAGGGTGATGCCATCTTCTGCGTCGATATAGACCCGAAGCAGCGAATTCCGCCCACGGGAAACAAACTCAATACCCCAGAGACGGTAATCAAGCGACTCCACGATCGGCTCGATAAGTGTCTCCAGCTGCGACTGCTTACCTGCCACGACTGAATACCTGCCAAAAAAACAAAAAAAGGGCTATAAAGCCCCATATATTCGCACAATGACCAGAACGGCCATCACACATCAATTACTCGCTACCTAACAAAAAACCCCGCAAAGGGGGTTTTTCAGGATTTGGTAGCGGGGGCTGGATTCGAACCAACGACCTTCGGGTTATGAGCCCGACGAGCTACCAGGCTGCTCCACCCCGCATCAAATTGTTCATCAGTATACTTCGGCAAGAGCCAGCTGACAACCTCTCCCCAATATCAAATACACTGACCCTGAAGCAAAGAATCAGCACTGAATTTGACTCACTAATCGTTACAAAAGCTGGCTACAAAACAGTAATGGTAAAGCTCTACACCACAAAAAACCGCTCTATTATCTACCTTTTCCCAGTGCTGTCAACTTGCCCGAAGCACTCCCTGCCATGGCTGGAGAATTTTACCGATTCATCAGATTATCGCTGATCAGGGGTAAAACCGGAGCGGTGCCCGCAATGATGGTTGTGGTTGTTGTGGTACTGAACTTTCCTGAACAGGAAAACTGTCTTTCACATTGGAAAATTTGTTGTTTGTATCATCTTTTGGACCTTTACCGCCTTTCTTCATTAACCCTTGATCATCATGCTCACAGCCTTGTCTTGTTTCACCGCTGTAGGCCCCCCCCCGTCCTGCGGCTGCATACTCTGCATTACGCCTGTCCACAGACACTGATCGTTGATTACCAAGTGAAGTATTGGATTTAAGACTGCCGGGATGGGTTTCCAGATATTCCTTATTGAGACAACCCTGCAAGAATGACTGGTGTTCACCGAGGGTTGTAAAAATTGTTCCCAGAATTTTTTCCTTAGTCAAACCAAAATGGTCAGGATTTTTGTATTTTTTTTCTAACATCTGAACTAATGTCTCGGCTCTACGTTTGCGTGTACGTATTGCTCTTAATTCCTGCATTTCATCCTCCTTAATAACATCCTCCTGATATAAGTAGTTCCAGTATTTGTCTGGCATAAGATTATCTTTGAGATACTCAATTTTACCTTTTTGATACCAGTGATCTTCAATTGACGGTTTATCCCACTCCGAGGTAACTTTACCTGCCGAAGCAAGGCTGGTTTGAGAAACAAAATCAAAAGTGCCGGAGCCTGAAAAATGAGCAGCAGGGCCAGGTATATTGGGGATAAATGACTCACTATCAGTCTCCCGGGGTTGCACAACAGGGCCAACCACTCCTGGCTGGAGAGAAGCCACCTGCCTGCACATCCGGGAGAATGTGCCAGAGGCGTTGTTTTCATCAGGACTATCGGGGCGCTGAGGTCTTGCCGGGTTATTCAAATCGTTCAAATTACAACCGGCATACACATTTACTGGATCCATCGTTTTAACTACTACACATATAAACAACTACTTTAACCGGGTGATTGCCAGCAAAAGGAGGAGGTTGGACAGATCAAAGATATTCCTGCGAATAACCTGTCCACAGGAGCCATCTTCGAATTAGCGAATAAAGCATTAGTCAACAATTGCTACATAAAGTTCCCGACGGTAAACATATATCATGACCAAATGGTCAGAAACCAATAGCGACAATCCAAAACAGCTTGCTCAAAACGCTCTTCAGAAGGCGGAGTTGGTATTAAGTAGCTAACCATATGAAATCACATATTTCTGACTCCTTGTTCAGGCACTCCCGGCAACCGCTCCTGCGTTGCTCTAGCTCCTGCATCCATGCAATCGTGCTTCGTTACAACTCCGGTCACATAGCTACGGCTATGCTCCCTCCGTTGTGCCTCGCATAGCACCTGCCCAAGTAGCCAGAAATATGTGATTCCATATGGCCAGCTACTTACTTTATCAGTACACACAAAACCAATAGGGCCATTGCCATCATCCCCAGGGCAACGATTAATCCGGACAAAAGTTCCGAAGCCGAAGGGCTGGCGAAAGAGACGGAGCCACGAAGACCTGTAAAGGCGTCCAGAACGGTAATAAGAAGAAAGAATAAAAACAAAGCGGTTAACAGCTTGATGCTCCAAAGTCCGATCCGGAATTTTCTGAACATAACACCTCCGGAATCGCTGCCTTTGCCATAAAAGCAAGTGCCATTGAAAAAGCAGGGATGCTTCCCCGGGCTCTCGCACTGCCTTCCCGGCCCCTCTGGCAAGCATCGGCCAGAGCATCCCTCAGGGCAGTCCATTACCTGACCATATACATGATCACCACAGGACAGGTCACAGTATGGTCGGTGTAGCGGATCATACTGGGAGTGTGCCCCATGCCGGGCTGGGTGATTGCCGCAGTTGGCATAGTAGTCAAGACACAACTGAAAAAAGACCAGATCACTGTCCGGAAAAATGGCTTTACCGCCGACAATCTTACTGTGACCAACTTGCCAGGCTCTCTCTTTCCTGACTGTTTTTTTTGTGGCTTTCCAGAACCGCCTTTTTCTGGCAACTGCCGGGAACCCTTGCATGATCCTGCCAGTCTGCCCAAAAACAACCAGACCACCCATCGTTTGAGGATAGTGGCTGTTGAATGGTGGTCGATGAGCCGGGTAACTGTTCGGCCAGTAGCGCCTGCGAAGCTTATGAGGACGGAATAAAAAAGGATGAAATAAAAAAGGGCGAATAACACTCTGCAGAGGATATATACGACGAGACCTTAATGACCGGTGAACAATCTCATTCTGCCCGGGCAGTTCCCTATTGTTATCCTGCTCACCCTGCCTGGCAGGAAGCGCCAGAGACCGGCCACGCCCTTTATAACGCGCAATTGCAAACCCGGTAAAGCCACCCCGTTTGCCAATAACGGAAAACCCGAAAGAATGGCCCTGCCCTGAACGGTCAATTCCGTCAACCGCATAAAACCCCGACAGGATTTCTGATTTACCACCAACACCAATCGAATTAGACATCTCTGAACAATTGCTGGCCAACGGCCACCCATTCATAATACTGGCATCATCAGAGCATTCGACGCTCGCAAAAGCACAGCAGGTTTTCTACCCTATTGCCCATGAATATACTTTTATACAACGATCTCAATGCAGACCAGATACCCGGCTTTGCCAAAGTTCGCAAAGCCCTTGAGAACAATAATTTCCAGCAGGCGGATGTGCGCAAGATCGGGGATAACCTTTACCGCGCACGGCTGAACCGTAACGATCGGCTGTTATTCTCCCTGCACCGGTACAATGGCGAGCCCTACTGCCTGATTCTGGAGTATATCCGCAATCACGCCTATGAAAAGTCCCGATTCCTGGAACGGGGCGTAACCATTGATGAGGAAAAAATTCCGCCGATTGATGCTGCGGAAACTGAGTCCTCACCAGACCTGACTTATCTCAATACCGACCACGACCGCTTTAACCTGCTGGACAAGATAATCTCCTTCGACGGTGAACAGCAGTCCGTTTACCAGCTACCACCGCCCCTGGTGATTATCGGCAGCGCCGGTAGCGGCAAAACCGCCCTGACCCTGGAGAAAATGAAGCAAGCGACGGGCGACGTACTATACGTCAGTCACTCCCCCTTTCTGGTACAAAGCGCCCGTAATCTTTACTACGCTCACCAGTACGATAATGAAGAACAGAATGTGGAATTTCTCTCCTTTCGGGAGTTCCTGGAAAGCATTCGGGTACCCGCCGGTCGGGAAGTAACGCTGAAAGACTTTGAAGGCTGGTTCCAGCGCCATAAGGGCAACAGCAAACAGAAAGACCCTCATAAACTCTTTGAGGAGTTCCGGGGCGTGCTGACCGGCCCTTCTACCGAATCACCCTGGCTCTCCCGTGATGAGTACCTGAAGCTGGGGGTGAAACAATCCATCTTCAGTGAAGAAGAGCGTTCGGGCGTTTACGACCTGTTCGATAAATACCGGCAGTTCCTGGAAAAGGAACAGTTATACGACACTAACATTATCAGCCACCGCTACCTGGCCAGCGCCGAACCCCAATACGACTTTATCGTGGTGGACGAGGTGCAGGACATTACCAACATTCAGCTCTACCTGATACTGAAGACCCTCAGGTATCCGGGCCACTTTATCCTCTGTGGTGACTCCAACCAGATTGTCCACCCGAACTTTTTCTCCTGGTCCAAGGTCAAGACCCTGTTTTTCGAGCAGCAGGGCCTGACCGGTGAGGGTGAGATAATCCGGATACTCCAATCCAATTACCGTAATGCGCCGGTGATCACCCATATTGCCAACCGGATTCTGAAACTGAAGCACGCCCGCTTTGGCTCCATCGACAAAGAGAGCAACTACCTGGTCGACAGCATTGGCGAACACCGGGGACAGTTGCAGTTGCTGGCCAACAGCCAAAAGGTCAAACAGGATCTGGACAGCAAAACCGCCCGTTCCACCCGCTTTGCCGTGCTGGTGATGCACCCGGACCAGAAAGCCGCCGCCCGGCAGTGGTTTAATACGCCGCTGGTCTTCTCCATCCAGGAGGCCAAGGGGCTGGAATACGACAATATCATTCTTTACAACTTTATCAGCGATGAAGAAAAGAGCTTCCGGGATATTGCTTCGGGTGTAGACCCCGCCGCGTTGGAAAAAGAGACACTGGAATATGCCAGGGCGAAAAACAAACAGGACAAATCCCTGGAAGTCTACAAGTTTTATATCAACGCCCTCTACGTTGCCATTACCCGGGCGGTGAGCAACCTCTACATTATCGAAGCCAACCAGAAGCATCCGTTAATGCGGCTACTGGACCTGGAACGATTTACCGGTGACCTGCAGATGGATAAGCAGGACTCCAGCCTGGATGAGTGGCAGAAAGAGGCCCGCAAGCTGGAACTGCAGGGCAAGCAGGAACAGGCCGATGAGATCCGCAGCCGGATACTGCAGCAAAAGCCGGTACCCTGGCCGGTACTCGATCGCACCGCCTTCATGGAACTGCAGAAAGAAGCCACAAGCGGCAATAACAGGAAAAAGCAGCTGCTGGCTCTGGAATACGCCCTGATCCACTGGCATCGCCCCATGCTCAACCAGTTGCTCACCAGCGGCTTTAAACCCGCCACACAGACGGAAGAAAAAGCGGTCAAACAACTGCACCAAAAGCACTACATGACCTACGACCTCAATAACCCCGGCAGTGTACTGCGCGACACAGAGAAATACGGCATCGACCACCGCACCATCTTCAACCTGACCCCGTTGATGGTTGCCGCCCGTCTTGGCAATGCTGGCCTGGTCAGGGAACTGATGGAGCGCGGTGCCAACCCGGATCTGTCTGGCAGCCATGGTCTCAACGCCCTGCAGATGGCACTGGAACAGGCACTGATGGATGAGCGCTATGCCCGCCATAAACTGGCACCGGTCTACAGCAACCTGGAACCGGACAGCCTGTCCATCCAGACCCAAGGCCGTTTGATCAAGCTGGACAAGCGCCTGATGGGACTGTTTGTACTGAACCTGATGTTTGCCATGTTTTATCGCAAACTGGGCGAACTGGCAGGCAGAGGCGAGGGTTTCTCGGCCAAAGACATTACCGAATGGGTGCAAACCCTGCCGGACGAGGTCTTACCGGAACGTCGGAAAAAGCAGAGCTACATCAGCAGTATTCTCTCCGGCAATGAGGTCGATCGGGATGCACCCTATAACCGCAGGCTATTCAAACGCATCCGTCGAGGCCATTACATTATCAACCCCGGCATGAAACTTCGCCAAGGCGAGGAATGGGTCGCTGTGCACGACCTGTTAAACCCGGAAGACCTGGGTTTCAGACCAAGCTGGATGAACCTGAGCAAAGAGGATCAGCTGATCTTTAAACATCGTTTTGAACAATTCGACCAGAACCGCAGGCAAAATCTGACGGCCTATTGTGAGTACATTGGAAAACTGCAAGAACAGGCAGAGAAAGAACTGGAAGAACGCCGGGTGAAGTCCCGGCTGGACATCCAAAGTGAGGAACTTATCTCCGGATAGGTGTTTTATCGCCTGTGATCTGCTGTACGTTACCCGCACAACCAGAACAGGTTTTGCGGGTAGTGCTCTTTTCTCATTCGAACTTATGGAACTTTTTCTTGACCACACACTCTAAGCTGATTACTAGTTAGAATTTAACAATTTTAATTCTTTGTGATCAAAGGATTTAATTAGTTAAACGGAGTTTTATGAACATTTCTTCCACTCAAGCTTTACCTACAAAAAACTTTATCGAAGAGTTAATACTAAAAGATTCTGAAATAAAGAGTGCATATCAAGAATTTACAAGTCAAACACATGGAGAATTAATTCCAAGAAACCATTTTTTTGAATGGGTTGGTAAGAAAACTCTCCCTGAGAGACAGGTACAAATAGTTCACCATTTTAAGAGCCTTGGAAAGTTCAATGATTTTCATGTTTGCGTTCTGACTGATAAACCAATGAAATTTATTGCTGCAGAATCAAAATGTGATGGTATATCCGGGACGGTGGAAATCATCACCGTCGACAAACTGAATGAAGACTTTTATAAAGCATTAAAAGATTCTAATGAGCCTGACTGCGATAAGCTCTATAAAGACTTTGTTAACATTACGCAACTACACAACGTAGGACTGGAAAATCAAGCATTACGAAGTGATTATTATCGGCTAGCGCTCCTCTATACATACGGCGGCATTCATAGTGATATAAATATACCTTTAAAGGAACTTGACTCATCGGCAAGTGCATTACAATATCCACTCATTCCACTTAGGGGAAAGAATGGTCTACTAATACGCACTATTGATATGCCATTTGCTGGATCTGACGGGACAATTCCCCATTGGGATAACTCCCTCATCGCTTCCCAAAAAAACAATCAGATTGTTCTTTCCATGATTAAACATATGCTTAATCTAGAGAATAAGCTGAAAGATATACTAATAGAAAACTCAAATAAAAGTGAGTTTAAAAAGACCCTGTCTTTACACGATGCAATGCGATTATGGCAATGCAAGGAAGAATATTATATCAAAGCATCTATTGAACTTACTAAAAATGCATACAGAATTGCATATCCTGATATAACTGAAGAAGCTTTAAACTCTTTGGCATCTCAAGTAAAAGATAATTTAGTTCCAGCTTTGAAATCCACAGAACATGCAGTAGCTAAACAACAGGGTCTTTTAACTGCCAGGCATTGTATTGTCTCAAGAATGTTAGGGGGCGGTACTGACGCACTAACTCCTATAATTAGAAAAAAGTTAAGTAGAGGAAAGTTAATTAGAGAACAAATTAAAGAAGTAGAAGACTTCGCTAAATCTTTAAGCTTTCCATTACCAGACGATCAGCCATCTTACGCAAATATTAAGCCATTACACGATGGGCGTAACCACAAGGGACTTTGCAGCTGGTATGGTCAATCAAACCCTCATTATGTCGATGATAGCAACATCTGACACTCCCCGCCCTATCGGGCGAGGGTTCTTAGATCGCTCCAAGAACCTTCCTGCTTCAACACGCCTTCCCTAGATAGCGGTTTTTAAGCCGCTATCCCCGTTCCAGTCGCTCCACAGGCTAACCCCGCCAGTCCGGCGGTTCTTATATTCTTTGCTGCGTTTATGTCCCTGTCGTGATGGGTATTGCACTCAGGGCAATCCCATTCACGAATAGACAACGGCAGACTTTCATGGACAAACCCACAGCAGGAGCACCGCTTGGAACTGGGAAAGAAACGGTCTATCTCAACCACAGTACGATCAGCCCATTCAGACTTGTACTTCAGTTGTCGGACAAACTCTCCCCAGTTGGCATCTGCGATATGTTTTGCCAGCTTTGGATTTTTGATGGGGCGGCCTTCCGTCATGCCCTTCACATCCAACGATTCAACGCACACAACTTGGTTTTCGTTAATGAGTGTACGGGATGCCTTGTGGGTAGCATCCATCCGGCAGTCGGCTATTTTGGCATGGACACGGGCAACCTTGAGCCTTGCTTTGGCTCGATTGTTACTGCCTTTCTGCTTTTTAGCCAGTTGACGCTGAAGGTAGGCGAGCCTTTGCTCATAGCGTCGGGTGTGACGGGGATTGCCGGATTTTTTACCGTCCGATGTGATGAACAGATCGGTTAAACCTAAATCAATACCTACTGTCTTGTTGCTGATAGACATTGGTTTAGCTTCAAACTCGCAAAGCATGGAAACAAAGTACCGGCCCGCCCGATCTTTGCTGATGGTGATGCTGGAAGGCTCAGAACAAAGTTCTCGGCTCCAGCGGATATTCAGCGGTTCTTTGCTTTTGGCGATGAACAGTTGGCCTTTTTTCATGCTGAAAGCGGCCTTTGTCAGCCGTATACTTTGCCTCGAATGTCTCTTTTTGAATTTGGGGTATTTCGCCCTGCCAGCCCAAAAGTTCTTGAAGGCTTCCTGCTGATCCCTGAGTGTTTGTTGCAGGATGACGCTGGATACATCAGCCAGAAATGGGAACTCTGTCTTGAGCGACACAAGCCGCTTTTCTGCCTTGGAATGGGAGATAGATTGCCCATTTTTGTAGTAGGCATCAGTGCGAAAACGGAGGGTGTTGTTATAAACAAAACGGCCACAACCAAACGACTGAGCAAGGAGTGCTTCCTGTTCAGGTGTTGGGTAGAATCTTTCTTTAAAAGCACGTTTTGTTTTCATGTCGCAAATATTACAGAAATACTAAACACCTGTAAATACTTAAGACTTCCGGTTCTGCAAGCCCTCTACGGGCTTGTTGCTTATTATCACCGCCCGCATTGGGCGATGCTTTACGCAGGTTTTGGTAAATGGCGGATTCAGTTCAAAAGCATTGAATATCACTGGTATTGCACTCCCACGGTTCATCCCGTGGGAAACGGCCTTTTCTCACCCATCAGCCGCAACACTTCTTATACTTGCGCCCGCTACCGCAGGGGCAGGGATCATTTCTTCCCACCTTCGGGTGTTGTCTGACCAGCGGCTGTGCGGGCTTTCCGGGAGAGGAAGGTGGAAAGGGCCGTTGCTGACCTGGCAACCGCTGAGCCCCCGCTCGCGTGCGAACCGGTGGCTTTCTGGCTGGCCAGGGCCGCATCACACGCTGAGCGCCCTCTGGCTCCGCGTTGCTTCCGACAGGTGCTCTTTCAGCGGGCTTCTCCTGCGGCCGCGTGCTGTTAAAGCTGGCCCAACCTTGCAACTCAGCCACACAATCATCAATCAGGGCAGAGCTTTCATAGGATGGAAAGCTTACCTCGCCGGAATGCTCCTGTAACATCGTACCTAACCGCTCCCTGCCCATAAATGAATCGGTCAGCAGTCCCCGGTCAAACACGTCCAAAACAGAAGTTTCCAGCTCGGCGGCTCCGGCAATGATGCAGTTAGAGACCAATCCGTCCCAGACCGGACTCCGCTCCTGCTCAAGCCCATCACTAAACAGCTGCTGAAAGTAGCTGAACAGCACCTCTCGGGGTAGAAACCCATGGAAAACCAGAATCGTCAGGCAGGTCAAACAGGAAGATCGAACGCAAGGATGAACCGCTGTGTTTTCAACCAACTGCTTCAGTGGTTCCACGTTACATCCGTTACTGGTGTCACTTTCGCTGCTTACTTCACCAGCGATCACCGATGCCAGTATTCGAGCCAGGCTCTCACTGACCACATAACCAAGCAGTCGATTGACCGTCCGGGGTTTGGCCGACACTATCCGGAGCATCACCGGCAATGCCTTTGATTCCCGGAACTGAGCCAGCAGGTAAAAGGCAAAAAAGACCAGATCCACACGCTGGCTTTCGGGTATCTCATCCCCCTGCCCGGCAACGCCTTCGAGATAGTCCAGCAGGCGCGGAATCAATTCCGTCCGCTGCTCACTGGCCGCCAGCAGGGTTTCTCTGGGCAGCTCACCCATCACATGGTTTGATAACCGGTTGATAACATCGTCAATGTTCACGGGTACTCATCCTGTCTCTTGTCGCTATTTTTGTATAAGGATAGCGTTTAAACAGGCTGAGAGTGTTTGTCCCGGAAGAACTTACTTATTTCCACTATTTCTAATACCTATCTCAGGATATTACCGAGTGAATTGCCGGGGTTGACCTTTTTCATCAATTGATTGCCATGTCTGAGCAGGAAGCTTTGCCAGTGTACCTTTCGGGTGCTAATGAAGAAGCAATCTCTGCGTGGTTGTGTGCTGGCTTATAAATTCAAGGGCAGACGTTTTGACTGTGCCAGTATTGAAGGTTTTATCGAAGCGACCACATTGCTACGATACGCTTTATGCCCTTTAGAGATCGCTTCCCGCTGCCCGCTCCCCGAAAAGGCAGCTTTTCTTTTGCGGGCAGCGCTCTTGAAAAGAGAACGGGGATATCCTGGCCAATGGCGTAGGAATTTGGGGCCACCTTGGATTGTATGCAATGTATCAGAGCAGTATCTGGCAGCAGAGAGATTTATGAGCAGTTATATGTGGATGCCCGCAAAACGGGCATCCAACCCCAAAGTATCACCCGAGACCAAAGCGGCCCTGAAAGCCCGGGCCGACCGATGGGTAGAGGAATACCTGAAACCGGCAAATGTCCAGCCTCCGCCGGAGAACCCGAGGTTCAACTATCTGATGGATATCTTTACCAAATGGCATGGCAGTTTTTTCTATTTCTGCGCCACTTACCACTGCCCATCTCCCGTTGCCATCAGCCCGTCCTTTGAACGGAAGTTTGCCAGAATGACCTACAGCGGTAATAATACCTATGCGCTGTCTTATATGCGGCACACCGATAAGTGGCACGAAGTCTTCTATGATCAGGATATAGAGCAGTGCTTTGAGCTGATTGCTCATGAGCCCTGTTTTTTGCCCTAATACATGGTTTCAATGAGTTTGACGTGTACAAGCTCCGCTCACCCTGAGCGGAGTCGAAGGGTGCCTGGCACGATCTATTAGAGTCCGAAGTTTCCACCCTTCGACAGCCTCAGCACGAACGTTGTGGGTATCAACGCCTAGCTGCACCAGGAGGCTGACCGAGAATCAATCGTAGAGTATGGATGAACGAACGTTTATGGATACCGAACAAACCCTTGAGAATATCACCGCAACCAATAGTACCAGTGCCCTAAGATCATTGTGTCAGCTCCTGCGGGACAAGTGGGTTTATTTTTATGTCATTGATGATGGCAGCTTTGTGGATGGCGAAGGGATTGAAGAGCTGGTGTTCATCAGCAAAAAGCGCCCTGTGAACATTCCCACCGTTTATTTAAACGACCTTCACAATGCCGTCCTGTACACTCATAAGTCAACAGCCATTGACCGTATCCAGCCTGAATATCGTATTGGCCAGATGAAAGGGGACAAAGCGTACAAAATGTTTCTTGGCGTGAAATCGATCACAGGTATGATTATCCAGGGCCAGGATGCCTGGATTTCATTTCCTGTTTCCTATCTGGAAGAGCTACAACCTGCTGAAGCCTGACCTTAATGATTTAGCGAATCACTATATGAGGACCACTGACACCATCCCCGAAGCCCCAGCCATCACCAATGAACGACTCTACATTGAGTGGTTTGTGCAATACAGCGATAAAACTGGCAGAGCTGAGAAACCTGGCAGGCCGTTATGCAAAAAGTGACGGGTGTCGGCCTTTATCGCTAAACATACCGACCGTGGCATGAGCCTGTTGGAATTACACCCGGACCGGGACTTACTGTTTGAGCGGGTCTCGTTTATGTCGGAAGACACTTGAGCAAAATTGAAGAAGGTGCTGGCACAGTAAGGTTGGCTGGCAACCTGTCCTGAGACCCAGAGGATGCTCTTAGTCGGGACCATATCATGATTGGGGGGTGAAGATACTGGAGAAAAAATACCAGTATGCGGAGGCGGGGCGATTGGTTCCGGAGATTTGAGAGATTAGATCTTACCTTCCGCCCAAAGCTGTTCAAATTCCCTTTTGGCTCTCATCTTTTGGTTAATGCATTCAATCATATGTTCTTCAGAGAGCCAGTCATCACAACCCCGGGGCATTTGATACCAGGCTTTCCAGGCATTCGCCCTGGCTTGTTCCTGCTCCCGGTTGGCCTGTATCTCAAGTAGTATTTTCTGATCACTGGCCAGGACAGCCTGTTGCTCCATCATCGCCACTTGCTGGTCATAGGCAGTCGATAATTGCTGAACAGGCGGGTTTATCGGTTCAGAAGTCCGGTTTGTATTTTCCACAAATAACGATTCTGGCCTGTTTCCCTTTTCCAAATAGGTCTGTTGTGCCTGCTGATGGACTTTCGCCCCATGGCTATTGGTGGACTCTGACAGGAACGCCAATACGGCTGAGATTCCCTTGATCACCAACGCCATAACCACAAATACAAAAACACCACTGATCAGCAATGGTTTGTGGCTATTCCCGTTTGAGGTCTTACCGGAAACCTTCGGTCGTCGTGTTTTTCTGGCAACCATTGGCTCACTGTCATAAGCATTCGAAGGGTCAGAAACACGACGACGGTTAATGACAACAGAGTCACCTGTTACTTTTGGCGGAATACCTAAAACACTGGTTAATGAAACGCTGCTGTTCTTCTCATCCCTTTTCAAATACAGCTTTTGATGACAGCCCGGAAAGTTTCTGCAGCCCCAGAATTGATTGCCCTTATTCTTTCCCTTTGAGACAGTTCTGAGCACCATCTTGATATCACATTGCGGGCAGGTTGGAGTCCCGTAATCACCAGACAGGCTATCCGTTGCCAGCTCTTTCTGCTGCACTTCCGGCAACTGGCTGATCAGTGTCAGAAGCCTGTTGCCAGAAATCAGTTGCAGCTTTTTACCTTTGGCAAAGGCCTGTGCATCTTCGGTAAAATCACTGGCGGTGATAAACACGCCCACCGGAACGCCGTCAGCAGCCATCACCCCATACAGTTCACGAACCGCCTTAACCCCTATCCTCTGGTATGACCAGGCTTTGCACTGAACGTAAACCTTAACGGATCTTCCTTCCTGTGTCGTTTTTTCCAGAATAACATCAACACCCCCGTCCGCACCGGAACCAGTCAGACGGGCGTTATATCCCTTCTTTTGGAAATATCTCTGAGACAGCTCCTCAAACCGTTTCCAGTCCATTTGCTGAAGATCCTGAAGCACCAGCAATCTGGGCTTCGGGGATGCTTCTGCGACTGTTTTTTCAGGCGTAAAACCGGATTCAACTACTTCCATCAGCTGCCTGTCATCCTATCGTTTTGTTTCCAATTCCCAGTAATCCATAATTCGCACCCGGCCAATGGTCTGCATATCCGGCGTACGGGTATTGGTCTGGCCAGACCTTTATAACTGATCAGAAAGCTGCACAACTGTTTTTTACCATTCTCTTCACGCAGGGCCAGAAACATACCAGGCCCTGGTCGTAACTCCCGTTCTACCACCAACAGGGTGAAACCGGTAAAGCACTCGACGGTTTCCGTCACATAGTAATACTCGTAGAGTTTCCGTCACATAGTAATACTCGTAGAGTTTCTTACCCCGGAACTTGTATTGCTGGCTGGCAAAAACATCCGGCACTCGAGCCGCCACTTCATAATATCAATCCCCTTCCGATGGTACCACAGTGACGTGAGTCAACATGGCTGGGTGGGCCAGTGGCTCTTTGGTGGTTTCAGGCTCCGGGTCGTAAGGGTCACCGATGCCGATGCCCAGCCAGTGGCTGAAGACACCGGTAGCTTCCACCAGCAGTTTTTGAGAGCTTACACCCGGAAGGGCAAAAGGCTCACTGGATGAAATCACGCTCTGGACACCACGGCTGAAAAAAGCACTGGCCATGCTGGATGAATTTAACCAGGGGGAAAAGTTCGAGTACGTCTTTGGTGCACCTAACGTCAAAGCTCAAAAGGGTGTCCAGATGGAGCCGGGGAAAAAAATGGTCAAGAACACGCTGGACACCCAGTGGCAGAATCTGATTAATAGCGCCGCCAAAGAAAAGTTGATTGCAGGAAAGTGGCACTTCCATGACCTGAAAGCAAAAGGAGTATCGGATCATGAAGGACTGGTATCCGGACACAAACCCTGGAAGCCAAGAAGGTTTACATCCGTAAAACACAGGAAGTCAAAGGAACGAGATGAAGAAAACGAAGGTACAAAAAAAGGCCATCTCAGGCCTTTTTTTTATGCGACTATTGTCAAACAATAGTCATGAACCAAAATACTATTAAGAGGCTATTTTTGGCCGCTTTTTTTTGGGAATTTTTTTGATAAACGACCATATTAGTCTATTCCTAAATCCCCGTAAACCCTTGATTCTATTGGTGCCGAAGACGAGACTCGAACTCGTACGCCCATACGGGCACTGCCCCCTCAAGACAGCGTGTCTACCAATTCCACCACTTCGGCCTTAACTGTCGCTCTCGGCGACAGCAAAATTATTTCTGAAAACTCTTTATAAATCAATAAGATTTTAAATCTTACTGAGGGTTTTCAGAGCTGCTGGAGCCGCTGCTCTCAACGGGCTGAGACTCTAACACAGGCGCATCGCTTTCGATAGTGTTTTCTAATGAATCAACCGAAAAAGGCGCATCATTGACCGGCACACTCTGTTCAATCTGAACAGATGGTAAACCAGCATCAGCAACACTATCAGCTTTCTGCCTGGCCATCATCGCCAGACCGATACTGGTGACGAAAAAGATCGTTGCCAGAATAGCGGTTGTACGGCTCAGAAAGTTCGCTGAGCCCTGGCTTCCAAACACCGTTTGTGAAGCCCCCGAGCCAAAACTGGCTCCTGTTTCTGCACCTTTGCCCTGCTGCAGCATGATCATAGCGATCACGCCAACAGCTACCAGCACGTGCACAAGAAGAATAATGGTTTCCATTACTATCCCGCAGCGTGACAAATCACCTTGAAATCAGCAGCTACCAGCGAAGCACCACCGATCAGACCACCATCAACATCAGGCTGGCTCATCAGTTCTGCCGCGTTGTCAGCCTTCATGCTTCCACCATACAGAACACGGGTTCTGTCCGCCATGGACGGATCGTTTTCTGCCAGCAGCGCACGAATTTCAGCATGAACTTCCTGCGCCTGTTCAGGGGTTGCAGTCAGACCGGTTCCAATAGCCCAAACTGGTTCATAGGCAATTACATAATTAGCCAGACGCTCCGGACCAGCAGCCCGAAGCACAGTATTGATCTGATGAGCCACTACTTTCATAGTGTCACCAGCTTCGCGCTCAGACAGAGTCTCACCAACACAAAGGACTGGTACCAGACCCTGATCAACCAGAGCACAGAATTTTGCAGCCACATCGGCATCGGTTTCGCCATAGAGGGAACGACGCTCAGAGTGACCAATAAGTACATATTCACAGCCAAGGTCTTTGGCCATCAGAGGAGAGATTTCACCCGTGTAGGCTCCTGACAGGTTATCAGAGGCATTTTGCACACCAAATTTAACCGCAGAACCCTTCAGCAAGTCGCGTACCTGCTGAACGTATACGCTAGGTGGAAAAACGAGCACCTCAGCCTTGGTTTCAAGTCCCGAAAGGATTCCATCAACAAGCTCACGGATACTGTCAGAAGAACCATTCATCTTCCAGTTTCCGGCTACCAGTGGCTGACGCATACCGCTTACCTCTTTGATCGCGAGGCCGGAATACTAACCCGAAAGACACCAACATACAATAAGTCAAGCCCTGCGAAGCTATTGAAATCAAGGCAACACAGCTCCGGTGCAAGCCGATACCTGCACCGGGTGACATTCAGCACATTTCCTGTTCAACCACTTTTGCCAGCTTTTCCGCCTGAGCCTTTACCTGAACGCCGTCTTCACCTTCTACCATCACCCGAATGACTGGCTCAGTTCCTGAAGCTCTCAGAAGAACGCGACCTTTTCCAGCCATCTCTTCTTCTGCTTTTTTTACCGCCTCAACAATACCCGCAATGGTGTCGGTGTCCCGCTTATTCTGCACCCGGACATTGATCATAACTTGTGGATAAAGAGTGATCGCAGCCACCATTTCAGACAGTGACTTACCTGCTGCCTGCATGGCTTTTAACACTTTCAAGGCCGAGACAATGCCATCACCCGTGGTCGATGCATCACGACAGATAATATGGCCTGAAGACTCACCGCCGAGCTGCCAGTCATTGGCTATCAGCAGTTCATTGACATAACGGTCACCGACATTGGCCCTGGCAAAGGGAATGCCGGCAGCTTCCAATGCTTTCTCCATTCCCAGGTTGGTCATCAACGTGCCCACGACACCACCCTTCAAGATCCCCCTGGAATGGCGATCCATGGCAATAATAAACAGCAGCTGGTCGCCATCGACGACCTCACCCTGATCATCCACCATAATGACCCGGTCACCATCACCGTCCAAGGCAATTCCCAGATCCGCACCGGTTTCCCTGACTCTGGCAGCCATGCCTTCCGGGCTGGTAGCGCCTGCGTTCTCGTTAATGTTGACACCATCCGGATGGATGCACATCGGTATCACTTCCGCACCCAGCTCTCGAAAGACCGCAGGACCAACCTGATAGGTTGCACCGTGGCCGGCATCAATCACAATTTTCATGCCACGCAGATCCAGCTGCTGGGAAGTGCTGCCCTTGCAGTACTCAATGTACCGGCCTGCAGCATCATTCATCCGAGTCACTTTACCCAGACTCTGGGAATCCACTACCTCAATCTCTGACTCAAGCAATGCTTCAATCTTCAGCTCAACCTCATCGGATAGCTTGGTGCCGTCGCCTGCAAAAAACTTTATACCATTGTCGTAAAACGGGTTATGGGAGGCGCTGATAACAATACCCGCCTGCCCATTAAAGGTTCGGGTCAGATAGGCAATGGCAGGGGTCGGCATTGGCCCGGTCAGGACAACATCGATACCGGCGGCAGACAGACCGGCCTCAAGCGCGGACTCAAACATATACCCGGAGATTCGGGTGTCCTTGCCAATAATGACTTTCCCTTCACCCTGTTCCGCCAGCACACGACCCGCTGCCCAGCCCAGCTTCAGGACAAAATCCGGAGTAATTGGAAAGTCACCCACCTTCCCTCGAATTCCGTCGGTACCAAAATATTTTCGAGCCATAGCCGTTTACCAAGAATTTCTGAAAGCAATATCTGGTAATCATCTCACTCATTCAAGTGAACCACCAGTACCATCAGGTTATCTTGAAACGAAGAGGGTTTAAGGAATAGGCGACATTGATGACTTAATGACAGTGAAGACTACCCACCACTGCGGAAGCTCGATCTCCAGACTGGCAGGCATCATTATTTTTTGAAATGAAAACGTTAAGCTTCGTCAACGGCCTGAAGCAAACGCAGGACGTCAACCGTTTCCCTGACATCATGCACACGGATGATATGAGCACCTGCCTGTGCCGCCAGCGCAGCTGCTGCCAAACTGCCCGGAAGCCGGTCTTCGGTATCCCGATCCAGGGTTGCCCCAATAAACGACTTTCTGGACATACCCGCCAATACCGGCAGACCCGCTTCATGGAAGCGGCGAAAACCCTTCAGCATTTCAAGATCGTACACTGGCGTTTTACCAAACATACCGCCCCCAAAGCCCGGGTCCAGTATCAAGCGCTCCCTGGCAATTCCGGCCTTCTCGCAGCGCTCCACACAAGCCATCAAATACTGGCTGACCTCTTTAACCACATCACCATAGACCGGTACAACCCCGGGCTCAGGTTGATCAACAAGAGAGTGCATCAGAATAATGGGAACTGTCGTTTCCGCTGCTGCTTCCAACGCCCCCTCACGGTGCAACGCCCGGACATCATTAATAATCCCCGCGCCCGCTTTTACCGCCTCTTTCATCACCAGAAGAGAGCTGGTATCAATGGAAATAATGACGTTGAAGCGCGACGCCAAACCTTCAATAACTGGCAGAACCCGCTCTAACTCCTGCTCCTGGGCTGGCGCACCGGAAGCACCGGGGCGTGTCGACTCGCCACCAATATCCAGAATATCCGCCCCGTCCTTGATCATCTGCTCGGCAACATTCAGCCAGTTATCAGCACAGCGGCTCCCTTGATAAAAAGAGTCCGGTGTAACGTTCAAAACCCCCATCACCCTGGGCCTGTTCAGATCCAGCATTTTCCCTGCACAGTTCAACTTGAATTCGTTGCTCATGAATACTCCTCAGATCCCGTTCAGTCATTTTTTCTGATGGCCACCCTGACCAATCACTCCCCCTGAGCGGGTATAAGTAGTTAACCAAATGAAATCATATATTTCTGACTAAGTTGTCAGTCACTCCCGGCAACTGCTCCTGCGTTGCTCTATCTCCTGCATCCATGCAGTCGTGCGGCGTTGCAACTCCGGTCACATAGCTACGGCTATGCTCCCTACGTTGCGCCTTGCATAGCAACTGCCCACTTAGCCAGAAATATACGATTCCATTTGGCCAACTACTTACCAACCGTGGCCAAAAAACCGATAACCATGATTCATCGACAAATTGGCAGATACAAAAAAGGGCAGGATAAACCTGCCCTTCATCATCATAGACCTGACTGACGATCAGTGCTCCCCAGCTGGGCCACCAATCGAACCACCTGAATCTTTTTTATCACCATCTTCCGCCTTTACTTCAGACTCATCAGCAGCAGTCTTTACACCGCTGTCATCGTTATCACCAGAATCCTTGGGAGGGCGAACTTCACGGCCAGCCATGATGTCATCAATCTGATCACTATCAATGGTTTCGTACTGAATCAGCGCCTCAGCCATTTGATCCAGCTTGTCGCGGTTATCGACGAGAATCTGGTTGGCGCGGGAGTAACATTCATCAACAACCCGACGAACTTCCTCATCAATGATCTTCGCCGTTTCACCGGAAACGTTCATCCTGGAACCACCGCTACCGTAGTTTTTACCCAGGAAAACCTCACCCTCATCCTCATCGTAGAGCAGTGGACCGAGCTTTTCAGAAAGGCCCCACTTGGTCACCATGCTTCTGGCAATCTGGGTAGCACGCTGGATATCATTGGAGGCACCGGTTGTAACCCCATCTTTGCCCAACGTCATTTCTTCGGCGATACGGCCACCAAACAGTGAGCATATCTGGCTCAGTAGTGCCTGGCGGCTCTGGCTGTAGCGGTCCTCTTCAGGCAGGAACATGGTCACCCCAAGCGCCCGACCTCGCGGAATAATACTCACTTTGTAGACTGGATCATGGTCCGGAACCAATCGACCAACGATGGCATGACCGGCTTCATGATAAGCCGTATTGCTCTTTTCCTTATCACTCATGACCATGGACTTGCGCTCAGCGCCCATCATGATTTTGTCTTTCGCCAGATCAAACTCTTTCTGACCCACCGTACGTTGGTTAGCCCGTGCTGCAAAGAGCGCCGCCTCATTAACCAGGTTGGCCAGGTCGGCACCGGAGAATCCCGGAGTACCACGTGCAATAACCGAAGGCTGCACATTGTCAGAAACCGGAACCTTGCGCATATGCACTTTAAGGATCTGCTCACGACCACGGATATCCGGCAAGCCAACCACCACCTGACGGTCAAAACGACCAGGGCGCAATAACGCAGGGTCAAGGACATCAGGACGGTTGGTAGCAGCAATTACAATAATACCGTCGTTCGCTTCAAAACCGTCCATCTCAACCAGCAGCTGGTTAAGGGTCTGTTCACGTTCATCGTGACCACCGCCCATACCGGCACCACGGTGACGACCGACCGCATCAATCTCGTCAATAAAGATGATGCACGGTGCCTGCTTCTTGGCCTGCTCAAACATGTCACGGACACGGGAGGCACCAACACCTACAAACATCTCAACAAAGTCAGAACCGGAGATGGTAAAGAACGGAACCTTGGCCTCACCGGCAATCGCTTTGGCAATCAGGGTTTTACCGGTACCCGGAGGACCCACCATCAGAACGCCCCGGGGAATACGACCACCCAGACGCTGGAATTTACCGGGATCCTTCAGGAAGTCTACCAGCTCCTGAACATCTTCCTTGGCTTCTTCAACACCGGCTACATCGGCAAACGTGGTTTTGATCTGATCTTCAGACAGCAGGCGGGCCTTGCTTTTGCCAAAGCTCATCGGGCCACCCCGGCCTCCGCCGCCGCCCTGCATCTGACGCATGAAGAACATGAATACCGCAAGAATCACCAGAATCGGGAAGCTGGCCACCAATAGCTGTGTCCAGATACTCTGCTTTTCAATAGGCTTGGACTCAACCTGTACCTTGCCCAGCAGGAGTTCATCCATCAGTTTGTTGTCTGGCACCGTGGGCGGCAGATTGGTTTCAAAACGTTCACTGTTGTTTAACATGCCGGTGATGGTAAAACCATCAATGACAACCTTACTGACCTGGCGATTTTCTACCATGCTGATGAAGTCAGAATAGGCAACCTTCTGGGTAGACGACTGCATGCCATCAAAGTTTTTAAAGACGGTCAATAGCACCAAGGCGATTATGACCCAGAGAATCAAATTTTTTGCCATATCATTCAAGGGGCTAACCTCTCTTGAGCGTACTTAAGCCTCAGGTAATCGTTTATATTGAGCACGTTCCCCTGGCTCGCTGTGATTATGTATTAATGCTTATCTGCAACGATACACGATCAGCGGACGGTGTGACAGTGATTGTCTTCTATCATGCTGATTAATGCATCCTATTATTCAACGCCCGGTATTATCCCCTGAAGCCAGAGGCCAGCAGATATACTTCTCTTGAGCGCGCCCTGGAAGCCGTTGGCTTGCGGGTCTGCACTTTGTCAAAGCTGGTTTTCATATCTTTCAGATAGGCATCAAAGCCTTCACCCTGAAACACCTTAACCAGAAACACACCTCCTGTACGCAACACCTGCCTGGACAGATCCAGTGCCAGTTCCACAAGGTACATGGCATTGGGCTGATCAACAGAGAGTGCTCCACTCATATTGGGGGCCATATCGGAAATTACAAGGTCTACCCGGTCCGAACCGATGGTTTCCAGTATTTGTTCCAGCACCGTGTCTTCTGTGAAGTCACCCTGAACAAAGTCAACCCCGGCGATAGGATCCATTGGCAAAATATCAGAAGCAACCACCCGCCCCTGATCACCCACCAGCTCAACCGCTACCTGAGACCAGCCACCGGGTGCCGCACCCAGATCAACCACCCGGATACCCGGGCGAAAGAGTTTATCCTTCTCCTGAATTTCCAGAAGTTTATAACTGGCCCTGGATCGCCAGCCATCTTTTTGCGACTGCTTTACATAGTGGTCATCAAAGTGCTCTTTTAACCAGCGACCACTACTTTTGGATCTCGCCATAATCTTTTTGCAAACTGCCTGTAAATTAAGCTTGGGAGCCTGTCCGAGAATAGCGCCCGTCTAGGCGACCCCGTAGCGAGGATGGCAGAAAATTGAGGATAAAAATTCCGTTTTGTGAGGTGAATAGCGGGGCTATTTGCCGAACAAAACGGAATTTTTAGACCAATTTGCTGCCACCGCAGTAGGGCAGTCTATTCTCGGACAGGCTCCTAGACGTTGCCTGAAAAATATTTGAGCAACATCAAACCGAAAACTGAAAGGGGTAAAAGTTTACACCTGACAAAAGCTGAGATTTCCATCAGCCGGTAAGTAGTTGGCCAAATGGAATCGTATATTTCTGGCTAAGTGGGCAGTTACTATGCAAGGCACAACGTAGGGAGCATAGCCGTAGCTATGTGACCGTAGTTGTAACGCCGCACGACTGCATGGATGCAGGAGCTAGAGCAACGCAGGAGCAGTTGCCGGGAGTGACTGCCCACTTAGTCAGAAAATACGATTTCATTTGGTTAACTACTTAAAGTAAAAGTCATGGTGATAATATCTTATACAGCATGGCTGTGACAGCAGAAGACAATAAAAGATTAAGCGGATGATTAGGGGTTATTACGCACCACAAGCCAACACTTTCCACACACTTGTGCTGATCAAACGCTTTGGAATGTTTATTATTGTGGAGTCAGTAATCACTAACCGCTGTAACACCATCAGCATAATACGTATTGTTCAACCACTGCCGAAGAGACAGGTCACCACTTATACGGGCAGCCTCGAACAGCAGGCACACTTCCCTCAGCAGCCAGAAAGCGATAGCATGCGCCACCAGAAGCTTGCATATGCTGTCGAGTGACTTAAATGCTGCCAGCCTGAGACCCATTCCGCAGTCCACGGCGCTGGACATTAATTCGCTCTCTTCGACACCCAGTCAATGACCGTTAAGCGCTCCATGAACAGTACTTTTCTGTCCCCAACCTGCATTAACGAAAACTTCTCTGGAAAAATACGGTCATACCCATCATCAGATATCGTGTATGACGATTCGTTATTAAAGAAATTATCAGGAATAGCAAACATGAGCTTGAATGCAGCCAAAAAGAAGCATTTCCGTACCATCGGCCACAACCTGAACCCTGTCGTCATTGTGGCAGACAAGGGGCTGACAGATGGCGTGGTTGAAGAAACATTACGCGCACTGAATGACCATGAACTGATCAAGGTGAAATTCGCCATTGGCGACCGGGAAACCCGCCAGCAACTGGTCAGCGAACTGATCAGCGCCACAAACTCTGATCTCATTCAAACCATTGGCAAAATCGCACTGATTTTCAAAGCCGCCGACAAACCCAATCCGGCACTCTCAAACCTGCTGAGAGTCCAGGGCTAAACCGAACAGGCCACGATGGTGGCCTTTATCAACGACTGGCTGGCAAGCAATTACTGCCCTGCCACTTTTGCCGCCAGGAGTGCCTGAAGCTTATAAATATTGGTTTTGCTGTTAAATTCCATCTGCATTGACTCTGGCTGGCCGGAAATCCATAGTTTCAGTTCAGCATCCAGATCAAAATGGCCTACAGACTCAACAGTAAACATAGTGATCGACTTATAAGGTATTGAGCGATATTCAACCTTGCGTCCGGTAAGCCCCTGCTTGTCGATCAAAATCAACCGGTGATTGGTCAAAACCACCATATCCCGCACCAGCTTATAGGCCAGCTCTATGGACTCCGACGGATTAAGAATGGTTGCCAGATCCTCCATTGCTTCCGTATTGCTCATCTCACCTGCATTGCCCAGTAAGGCATCAAACAGACCCATAGCATTTCTCCTTAATTTTTCACAGGTTATCAGCAAGCATCATTTTTCGGGGATACCGCAATTGAACTTGTTACCGATGTTCATGTTCAATGCGTCGAGTCTACCGGATCTGATACCAACTCCACCTTCTAAATATGAACTGCGCAGCCATTTTGAACCGCTGGATCTTCGTTGGAATTCCTCGCAATAGCCCTGCTATTACTCGTCATTCCGCCTTGCCCAGCGGTCCAAAATGACTTGCTCGTTATCATATTTAGAAGGTGGAATTGGTATTATTCAGGATTCATCATCGTCAGCAGCTCTTTGACAAAATCCTTCCTCTTGACCTGGTAATCATTGACGAGCTGAGCTGTCGCCAGCCAGCCGTTAACCCTGCGCTCAAAATCATCACGGCACACATGGCTGGCCAATTTTATTTGAAGATTCCCAGTCAGTACATGAAGGCGATGTTGTTCCTGTTGAAGCCGGTCAGTCCGGCAGTTTGATGTTTCGGGTTCTTCCTCACAGTGCAGGGCGATAAACTGCCGGCCTTTATTCAGGGTAAGCAGTGAGCGTATCAGCAAGCCATAAATGCGCTCATGGGCATTTTGGGGCTTGTTAAAAAGAAGGGTTCGAGGTATGTCAAATACAACCCCTCTTTGCAATTTTCTTGTCAGCGGATCAAGGTTATCAACAAGGTATGCCAGCGCATCGTTCAATAATCGGGTTTCTTCAGTAAACGACAAACACCATACCGGCCTTTCAACACCAGGAACGTGAACGGCCAGTCGTGCTCCATTCGTATCAATGACTCTGGAGTCCACACTGACTTGCAGCCCCATCGTTTTGATACCCAAATCACCGTATCTAAGATCAATATTGCAGGCCTGTGGCAATTTAATCGCCTGACAGCCCGGGACCGGCCTGAAGGTAATGTTTTGTGTGATTTCTGAATCCTCATCGGTGTTCAGTGCCTGCAACTTCTCAAAGAGTATGGTGGCCGATTTTTCTGTCGTACAGATAATGTCAATATCATTAAATGCCGGGCAGAGGTTCTGCAAAAAACGGGCGTATGAACCGGTAATCAGAATGGGGGGATTGGCATAAGAGCGATTGATGTCCTGAATAATTTCCAGTGCTTTTAGTGTCAGCGCATCTAACCGCTGAGCTTGCTTGTCCGGGAAACCCGGTGCCCCTGTTTTTGGCCATTGCTTCCGGGTTTGAGCCACAAGGGTGGAAAATAATGCCTGAGCAACCGATGCATTATCTGGTGCATTCCTGAACTCCCTAACCTGAGGAGGGGAAAGGTCTTCCTGGCCGAGATTGCCATTGGATACCTCTAACGGTTTTGCTACCCGGCCAGAGTTGTCAATATCACTTACGGGGATAACCGGTTGAAACAGCCGCTGATCAAGTATCCTGGCTTTGGTGCTGTATTGTTCAAACCAGCAGCCCAACGCATGGCGCTGCTTACTTCCTTCAGGGAAACTATTAAGGCACTCCAGCACCTGATCCTTATGGATTTGTCGTCCATCAATAGGCAGTCTCTTACTGTAGCAATGAGCCAGGAAGAAGAAATGCAGGCGTAAATTCTGAAATGAGCGCCTCAGTGTATTGATGGATTGCAATACCTGTTGTGCTGATACGCTCTGATGATTCATTGGCAGCTCATGCTGCAAAGCCATGAATTTCAGGATACATTGCACTCGATGCTGCTCATCGTCATTGACCGATAAGTTGTTTAAGGTTTGACAGGCTTCTTGAAAAATAGCCTGAACCTCGCTGGCTTCATCATAGGGCTGAAATTGTTCCAGCCGTTGAATCAGAAACCTGGTTTGTCTTGAAGAATGATCCCCGGGCACTGTGTTAAACGCTGCCAATACTCTCTGGTTATCCAGATCGGAGCCATGCACTATTCTTGCATTCAATGCCAGCTGGGAATAAAAAATAGCTCTTTCCAGCAGCCAACCACCACGGACATAGTCTTTAGCCACCTCATCCGGGTTGACCTGCTGACCATTCAACAACAAGCCCCTGAAGCAGCATTCTGCTTTGAAACGCACAATCCCCAGTTTGCCTTCCGGACTGTCCGGAAACGCCTCAACCACCGTATCCGGTGTCACCGGCCGATCCTTTAACGGCAAGCCCCTCAGGCAACATTCCGCTTTGAAGCGCCCTAGCCCCAGTTTGCCTTCCGGACTCACCGGAAAATCCTTGATCACCTCAGCCGCTGTGACCTGCTGGCCATTGAGCAACATGCCCTTCAGGCAACATTCCGCTTTGAAACATGCCAGCGCCAGTTTTGCCCTGATTGCCTGAAAACCCTTAACCACCTCATGCGGTGTGACCTGCTGACCATTCAGTGAGATGCTCCTCAGGCAACACTGCGCTTTGAAGTGCGCTATCGCCAGTTTACTGTCCGAACACTTCGGTAAATCCTTAACCACCATATCCGGTTCGATCTGTCGGTCATTCAACGCCAGGCCCCGCAGGCAACACTCCATTTTGAATCGCGCTGCGCCCAGTTTGCCTTCCGGGCTTGCCGGAAAATCATTAACCACCGCAGCCGTTGTAACCTGTCTGCCATTCAGCAACATACCCCTCAGGCAACATTCCGCTTTGAAACGGGCAAGCCCCAGTGTTGCCCTGGCAGCCCGATACTCCTTAACCACCTCATCCGGTGTAACCTGCTGACCATTCAACAGCTTCCCTCTAAAGCAACATTGTTCCTTAAAGTGCGCCAGCTCAAGTGTCGCTTTAACGGCCCGATAATCCCTCGCCACCGCATCCGGTAGAACCCGTTGGCCATTCAACGGCAGCCCCCGCAGGCAACATTGTGCTTTGAAGCGTGCCAGCGGCAGTGTCGCGTTAATGGCCTGATAATCCTTAACCACCGCATCCGGCGTAACCCGCTGGCCATTCAACAGCAGCCCCCGCTGGCAACATTCTGCTTTGAAGCGTGCCAGCTCCAGCGGGGCTTCGGCGGCCTGATAATCCTTGACCACCGTTTCCGGTGTCACCTGCCGACCATGCAATAGCAAGCTCCTCAGACAACATTCCGCTTTGAAGCGTGCCAGCGACAGTGGTGCCCCGACCACCTGATATTCCTTAACCACCTCATCCGCTGTGACCTGCTGGCCGTGCAATGGCAGGCTGTTCAGGCAACATTCTGCTTTAAAGCGCACTATACCCAGTTTGCCTACCGGACTATCCGGGAAATACTTAACCACTTCATCCGGTGTCACCTGCTGACCATTCAGCAGCCAGCCCCTCAGACAACATTCTTCTATAAAGCGCGCTATACCCAGTCTGCCATCCGGACTATCCGGGTAATCCTTAACCACTTCCTCCGGTGAGATCAGCCGACCATTCAACGGCAGGCACTTCAGGCAACATTCCGTTTTAAAGCGGGCTATCCCCAGTTTGCCTCCCGGACTATCCGGGTAATCCCTAACCACCTCATCCGGTGTAACCTGTCGGCCATTCAACAGCAGATACCTAAGGCAACACTCCGACTTGAAGCGCGCCAGCTCCAGTGTTGCCCCGATGGCGTGATAAGCCATGACCACCGAATCCGGAGTGACCGGATGACCATTCAAGTTCAGGCCCATCAGGCAACATTCCGCCATGAAGCGTGCTATCGCTAATTTGAACTTATGATTTTGATCTGGCTGTCGGGAGAACTCTTCAATGACCTGAATCGGGGTAACGACTCTATTGCCATGCAAAATGTTCTGTAAGCACAGTTTTTGCAGGAAAAAGCCGCTTCTGATAGAGGATGTATCATTTCCATAGGCTGTAAGCACATCAGCCGAAGTGACTTGACGTCCTTGTAATGGTTTTTTTTCCCAAAAAGCATCCTCAACACACTTGCCGTTATACAGAGCGATGCCTGTGACTCTATGGGGACTAAGGTTTGAGACACTTTTACCGTAAAATGCACTTATGGAAGGGTAAGGAAGCCTGCTTGAACTGGCTTGTTGATCAACCCAGCGAGCAGACTTTGGGTGGGCGCTGGTTGATGCGGCAGCTTTCAGAATAATACCCTGCACTCATAAATAACGCCGTTTGACCATAAAATTATTATTAGGTTCCATTCAGAATGTGCCAATCAGGGAGATAAACTCAACCCGAAAGGCTGGCGCACGTGGCAATAGCACAGCCAGAGCCGGGTAACTGACACTATGAAACAGAAAAATCTGCCGCGAACTTTTTATGCAAGTAATCCTTGTACACTGCAATATTTTCCTCGGACTCCAAAAGTGCTGTCACTTTATACTTCAGATCATTTTGAAAACCTTGAAGTTCATGCTGGTATTGAACGGGAGAAAAGTTCACCAGGCGACTCTCCGCTAATTTTTGGACGGTCAGCGAATCCAGTTTCTGCCCTATTAATGGCTTTAAAACCTCAGCATAAGAAGATCGCAGCAAAGCAATATGCTTCATTTTGGTTGCCGATGGCGAATCAATATCCTGACGAATCAGTTTCTCTCCAACGACACTTTCACACACATATTCAGCAAACCAGGTGACAGTGTCCTGCGCCCCTCTGGTATATGCGTCCGGTCTGGTGAGAATAGACAAAAACTCATTCTCTAAAGCAGTAAAATTTTCCACAGGTTCTTTAGCTGCAAGCATAGCCAGCAAACTTCTTGCCGCACTGACTTCATCCACGTTTTCCAAATCCGCCATATAAGCTGCGAGTTGTTTGCTTTTACCGGGGTCACCTTCCCTGCCATCTTGAAAATAATGACAGAGGTGAGATTTCTTAAACTTTGCCACATCTTCTGACGTAAATTGATATTTTGAAATTCCGGGAGTGGAGGCCAGCAGTGATTCAGCCCAGCCACTGTCTGCTGTTAAAGCATCTGTGACCTGAACACGTGTAACAAAACCTTTGCTTAAAAAATTGCACGCCAGCCGCTTACTTTCTTCATTACCTTTTAACATTTTTTCTGCCAGCGCTTTAGCCTGGGATGAAACTGCCTCCAAATGCATTCGTTGAGTCTTCGTGAAATCAGACTGCCGACGGGGATATAATAAGGAAAAAGGCCTTAAATTGGACTTATGGGTATAGGTGGCTCCAATATTCCAAAGAATAAATACTCCAATCTCTTCCAGTAATCTGATCTGCTCAGACTTGGATGGCAGGGCTTCTATAATACCAGGCAATATCCTACAAAAATCAGCTTTATCTATATCATCCCGATTACTTGCTACCTTTTTCAACCTATCCAAAGGTGCCTTTAGATTTTTAGACAGCTTACTCGAAAGTTCCTTTACTTTCGTCTCTTCAGAAGCTTTCTCAGCCAGTAGTTTTTTCTCATTGACTTCAAATTCTTCCAATTTAGACGTTGCACGCTTTTGATCATTTTTCGCTATTGTCAGCTTTTGTTCATATTGAGAATTTCTATTTTGTGCCTCTGTGAGCGCCTGCTCAGCCTCTATACGCGCTGCCACCGCCTCGTTATGCGCTGTATCCGCCTCCCGATTCTGCTCCTCTGCCTTGGCAACCTTTTCTGTCAACCTCCTCAATTCTTTTTCTTGACTAAAAAGGGCTCCTTCCATCTCTTCTACTTCTGCTCTCTGCGCTGCCAGTATACGAGATGTCTGCTCGACATCACTTTGCGCACGTTCTGCCGCAGCTTTATAATAAGCAGTTTGTTTTTCCAGCGATTCGGTTTCTTGCTTCTGTTTTTCCAACTTCAGCTGTTGTACCTGCATTAACTTTTCCAATTTTTGCTTCTGCTCTTCTTCCATCTTTTCGATTGCAATCTGCTGCACTTGCAACTTCATATTCATTTTATATTCTTTTGCTGCTCCCTCTTCTTTTAGTTGTTTAAATTCCTCTTCTGTTATCCCACTTCTTTTAGCTAACCTTTGGCTTTGTTTTAACATCGTTAGTTCATATTTCAAATTTTCAACGCTACTTTTGGCTAACTTCAATTCACTAGCAGCTTCTTCAATGATTTTGTATCCACTGGAAAAAGCGGTCATTTTCCCCAGGCACTCGTCTAAGTCGGGACGAGAGGCGCTGCTTGTAGAAACCATCTGAGTTAAGAAACCGGACAGCTGCTTGACGAAATCATTACTGTCTATCCTGAGTTTTGGAAGAAATTCCGCCAGATTTAGCTTTAAGTCCTTGCCCTGAGAAACCCGAGACTCGGCAACTTTATATCGATCAGGTTTATCAGAAAACAGATTCAACAAAATAATTCCAAGGGAAAACACCATCGACTTATCTGTAATTTCTGATTTCCGGTATTGGTCAGGCTCAATAAACAACGGTGTCCCCACTAGATTCTGGGGCTTGGGCGCTGATGGATTTTCAAGATCGAATACATGGGCATTGTCAATAAAAAAAATCTCTTTATTAACTACATCATACATCATGTTGGACGGTTTAAGATCGGGATGAACTAACCCCCCAGCCACGAAAGTCTTGGCACAAATCAACATAGCCACAGCACAGTCAAACCTGTCTTTCAGTGGCCATTTTTTATCTTCAAAATACTTCTGCAAACATTCTCCGGGAATGCGTAGTTGATCCAGATATTGGTAATCTTTAAATTTTCCAGCACCTAACGATCCGGGCTGAACCGAATGAAAGTCCATTTCACTCCTGGCAACTTCAGTGTTTTTCTGGATCTTCATAATTCTGTTATATTGCTGCCCTTGAGGAACTCCCCAACATTTCTCTGACTTTCGGACCAAAAGACTACTTTCATAGACTTCTCCAAAAGCACCTTTGCCTATATATGGATTGGTTATATCGTGAACCTGGATAATGAAAGGTTTCTCCCCAGCCCTTTTAAAGCCAACCAGTCGATCAAAATAACCGGACTTCACTAAACAATGACAGGAGCGATCTGAACTGCTGTGATGATGTGCTTTAAGCTGACCATATAATTCTTCAGCCATTCTGGCTTCCCGGGGGGACAATTGCCGAATGAACTTAATCTCAGGGGCATTGCGTTGTTTGCCACGGACTGAGTCCATCTGATGCAGTGGTGGCTTGGTTGCAATGGATGGAGGGTAATGCATAACTCATTCCTGCAATTAAAAATTTGATTATGAAGATTTGATCATTAAAAGTTTAATTAGTTCTTTATCGTTGTTAATTAACCTGACAGAAAGTCAAATCAAAGCTCCATAAAGAGATTCGAGATACTCCTTATTTTCCATTTGTTTTCATATAAATCACTAACCAGTTGGTTAGCGTTTATAACATCCCGACTCATCTTCTGAAGTAGAATGGCCAATGGATAGAAAATATTCGATGACAGTTGGTTAACTGATTATGAAGGGCAAGATGCTAAGGACACACAGAGAAACAGTAAAAGAACTTCATGGCAGGGTGAAAACAAAAAAGCCGGGATAACCCGGCTTTTTTCTGACTTATTCTTCGTCAGCGGACTCTACTGCTGCAACAGCAGGACGGTCCAGCAACTCGACATAAGCCATAGGCGCGTTGTCACCATGACGGAATCCGCACTTGATGATACGGATGTAACCGCCTGGACGCTCTTTGAAACGCGGACCCAGATCAGTGAACAGTTTGCCTACCGCAGCCTTGTTACGGAGACGATCGAACGCCAGCCGACGGTTAGCAACGCTGTCTTCCTTAGCCAGGGTGATCAGCGGTTCAGCAACACGGCGCAGCTCTTTCGCTTTTGGCAGTGTTGTCTTGATTACTTCGTGCTCAACCAGGGAAGCAGCCATATTCTTGAACATCGCTTTGCGATGAGAACTGTTCCGGTTAAGCTTGCGGCCACTCTTACGATGACGCATGGCACAAACTTCCTCTTCTTACCAGGAACCGCTTCTGTTTCTGCAACAGTGGCGGCTCCTGGCTGCAATTAAGCAGAAACCTTATCGTCGCTCTTCAAACTGGCAGGTGGCCAGTTATCAAGACGCATACCCAAGCTCAGACCACGGGAGGCCAGAACGTCCTTGATTTCAGTCAGGGACTTCTTACCCAGGTTCGGGGTCTTGAGCAACTCAACTTCAGTGCGCTGGATCAGGTCACCAATGTAGTAGATGTTCTCTGCCTTCAGGCAGTTAGCACTACGTACGGTCAGTTCGAGATCATCAACCGGACGAAGAAGAATCGGATCAACCTCGTCTTCTTCCTTCACAGGCTCTGGCTCGGACTCACCTTCCAGATCCACGAATACCGCCAGCTGCTGCTGCAGAATAGTAGCAGCACGACGGATGGCTTCATCAGGATCCAGAGTACCATTGGTTTCCAGATCGATAACCAGCTTGTCGAGGTCAGTACGCTGTTCTACACGAGCACTTTCTACGACATAGGAAACACGGTATACAGGGCTATAGGTGGCATCCAGCTGCAGACGGCCGATAGCGCGAGTTTCCTCTTCATCCTGACGACGGCTGTCGGCTGATTCATACCCACGACCACGAGCAACCTTCAGCTTCATGTTGAGATTGCCCTTGTTATTCATGTGGGCAATAACATGATCAGGATTCACGATTTCAACATCGTGGTCCAGCTGGATGTCAGCAGCAGTGACGACACCCTCGCCTTTTTTGCTCAGAGTCAGAGTAACGCTGTCACGGCCAGTCATGCGAATAGCCAGGCCTTTGAGGTTGAGCAGGATTTCAATAACGTCTTCCTGAACACCTTCAATAGCACTGTATTCATGCTGCACGCCATCAATCTCTACCTCAGTCACGGCACAACCGGGCATAGAGGAAAGAAGAATGCGACGCAGGGCATTGCCTAAGGTATGCCCAAAACCACGTTCCAGCGGCTCCAGGGTGACCTTTGCCTGTGTCAGACTGATTTCCTCGACATCAATGTGTCGAGGAGTTAGAAATTCAGTAACCGAATTCTGCATGGATGTTACACCCCACCTAACTGTCTATCCCTTACTTGGAGTACAGCTCGACGATCAAGCTCTCGTTGATGTCGGCCGCCAGATCACTCCGCTCGGGCAGCGTCTTGAAGACACCTTCTTTTTTGCTGGCGTCCACTTCTACCCAGATGGAGAAACCACGCTGGGCAGCAAGTTCAAGCGCTGCATTGATGCGCAGCTGGTTCTTTGCCTTTTCACGGATAGCAACAACGTCACCAGGCTTAACCTGATAAGACGGGATGTTTACAGTCTTGCCATTAACCATGACAGCTTTGTGGCTGACCAGCTGGCGTGCTTCTGCACGGGTAGAACCGAATCCCATGCGGTAAACCACATTATCAAGGCGAGACTCCAGAAGTTGCAACAGGTTTGAACCGGTTGCACCCTTCAGACGGTCAGCTTCCTTGTAGTAGTTACGGAACTGCTTTTCCAGTACACCGTAGATACGACGAACTTTCTGCTTCTCACGAAGCTGAACACCGTAGTCGGAAAGACGACCACGACGCTGGCCATGCTGGCCAGGAGCATTTTCTGCCTTGCACTTTGACTCGAGCGCACGAACACCACTCTTCAGGAAGAGATCAGTGCCTTCACGACGAGACAGTTTGCACTTAGGACCTATATATCTAGCCATTTACCGGTCTCCTGCTTATACACGACGCTTCTTGGGCGGACGACAACCATTGTGTGGGATCGGGGTAACATCAGTGATGTTATTGATCTTGAAACCACAAGCGTTGAGCGCGCGTACAGCGGATTCACGGCCTGGACCAGGCCCTTTAACATTCACGTCCAAATTCTTCAGACCGAACTCAGCGGCGGCACGTCCGGCACGCTCAGCTGCAACCTGTGCAGCAAATGGCGTGCTCTTACGGGAACCACGGAAGCCGGAGCCACCTGCAGTTGCCCAGGAGAGTGCATTACCCTGGCGGTCGGTAATTGTCACGATAGTGTTGTTAAAAGAGGCGTGAATATGGGCGATGCCATCCACAACCGACTTTTTAACTTTCTTACGTGTACGAGTACCTGGCTTTGCCATATCAGAACAAATCCTGTATTTAAAAGTTCGTTATTCCCTGTAAAGAAAAGCCTTTAAAAGAAAAGGTCTATGCAAAGCGTTTCTTCAGAGAAATGAAACGATCTTATTTACGAATCGGTTTGCGCGGACCCTTACGAGTACGGGCATTGGTCTTTGAGCGCTGACCACGAACCGGCAGACTGCGACGGTGGCGAAGGCCACGGTAGCAACCCAGGTCCATCAGGCGCTTGATGTTCATGCTGATTTCGCGACGCAGGTCACCTTCTACGTTGAGTTTTGCAACTTCAGTACGCAGGGATTCCAGCTGATCTTCGCTCAATTCAGATACTTTGGCAGACGGGTTAACACCAGTGGCAGCACACAGCTGCTGAGCTGAAGTCTTACCGATACCAAAAATGTAGGTCAACGAGATAACGGCATGTTTGTTATCTGGAATGTTGACGCCAGCAATACGGGCCATTCAATCGTCTCCGTTATTACATTTAACCGTGTAACAGCTATTCAGTTGATCATTCCTGATTGCTCAGCAAAACCAAATTAAACTGAAACACGTCACCATATTGAAACGCCGGAAAGAACCTTTGTTTCAGAAATGGCTGCTTTCATCCTGAAGAAAACACCTGGGAGCGATCAAGCAAGGCTAAAACACTCACGCAGCAAAAGGCATTTCCAACAGGTCGAAAGGCGGAAATTGTAATCCCCCTTTCGATAAAACACAACCGCTCATGAACAATTTCATGAGCGGTTGGCTTTGCCTGAGGTCACATTAGACCAGAGTCCTGCTATCGCGAGAATCCGTAGATTCCCGACAATTATTAGCCCTGACGCTGTTTGTGACGCGGCTCCTGACAGATCACACGTACATTACCCTTACGCTTGATGATCTTGCAGTTGCGGCAGATTTTTTTAACCGACGCGCGTACTTTCATAACTAACTCCACAACCGTTGCAGAACTATTCTCAATGAGAGTGGCTTAGCGGATCAGACCGCCAGAGCCATAGCCCTTAAGATTGGATTTCTTCAGCAGCGACTCATACTGATGCGACATGAGATGCGACTGCACCTGAGCCATGGTGTCCATCACCACGACCACCACGATCAACAGGCTGGTGCCTCCCAGATAGAACGGCACGTTAGCCGACACGACCAGGAACTGAGGCAACAGACACACTGCTGTCATATAGAGAGCACCGAACATGGTCAGGCGAGTCAGGACACCATCAATATAACGTGCAGACTGCTCGCCCGGACGAATACCGGGGATGAATGCACCCGACTTCTTCAGGTTATCTGCCACGTCTTTTGGATTAAAGACCAGGGCAGTGTAGAAGAAGCAGAAGAAGATGATGCCTGCCGAGAACAGTATGATGTTCAGTGGCTGACCCGGACCCAGCGCCAGAGCGATGTCCTGCAGCCATCCCATGCCTTCACCCTGGCCGAACCACTGCGCGATGGACGCAGGGAACAGCAGCAGGCTGGAAGCGAAAATAGCTGGAATAACGCCGGCCATATTCACCTTCAATGGCAGATGGCTGCTCTGGGCCGCAAACACCTTGCGCCCTTGTTGACGCTTGGCATAGTTTACGGTTATCCGGCGCTGACCCCGTTCGATAAAGACTACAAATGCGATGATCGCAATTGCCAGAAGGGCAACGGCGAGCAACATCAGGATGTTGATATCACCCTGACGTGCGGACTCGAAAGACCGCACAATCGCACTTGGAAGACCAGCGACAATACCTGCAAAAATGAGAATCGAAATACCATTGCCGATTCCCCGTTCAGTCACCTGTTCGCCCAGCCACATCATAAAGACGGCACCGGTGACGAACGTGACAACAGCGACAATATAGAAGCTGAGGTCAGTGCTGAAGGCAACACCCTGATTGGCCAGACCGACAGTCATGCCAGTACCCTGGACCAGGGCCAGGGCAACGGTCAGGTAGCGGGTGTACTGGCTGATCTTGCGACGTCCGGACTCACCTTCCTTCTTGAGCTGCTCCAACTGCGGGCTCACCACGCTCATCAACTGAACGATAATGGACGCCGAAATATAAGGCATGATACCCAGGGCCAGTACCGACATTCTCTCCAGCGCACCGCCAGAGAACATGTTGAACAGACCCAGAATGGTGCCTTCATTTTGTTGAAACATCCGAGCCAGCGCATCAGGGTTGATGCCCGGCACAGGGATGTGCGCACCGATCCTGTAAACCAGGATCGCCAGAAACACGAACTTAACGCGAGACCACAGCTCGTTTAAGCCGCTTTGATTCCCAACAGGTAATGTCTTAGCCATTTAGTCCTCGATCTTACCACCGGCAGCTTCAATCGCAGCACGGGCGCCTTTGGTAACAGCCAGACCTTTGATGGTGACTGCTTTAGCCAATTCGCCAGACAGTACCACTTTGGCGCGCTGGATGCTACCGCTGACCAGGTCAGCTGCTTTCAGCGCTGCCAGATCGATCACGTCTGCTTCAACCTTGTTCAGTTCGTGCAGACGAATCTCAGCAGTAAAACGCGCTTTGCGTGAAGTAAAGCCAAACTTTGGCAGACGACGCTGCAGTGGCTGCTGACCGCCTTCGAAACCTGGCTTGACAGAACCACCGGAACGGGACTTCTGACCCTTGTGGCCACGGCCACAGGTCTTGCCCAGGCCGGAGCCAATGCCACGACCTACGCGCTTACCCTCTTTGCGGCTACCTTCAGCCGGGCTCAGAGTATTCAAACGCATGTTATTCTCCTTCTACCCGGACAAGGTAGGATACCTTGTTGATCATGCCACGAACTGAAGGAGTGTCTTCCACTTCAACAGTGTGGTTGATACGACGCAGGCCCAGACCCCGTACGCAAGCCTTGTGGCTTTCGAGGCGACCGTTAGTGCTCTTCACGAGCGTCACTTTGATCATCTTCTCAGCCATGACTTACCCCAGGATATCCTCAACAGACTTGCCACGCTTGGCAGCAACGCCTTCAGGAGAACGCATGTCGCGCAGACCGTTAAAAGTAGCACGAACCACGTTCACCGGATTGGTAGAACCGTAGCACTTGGCCAGTACGTTGTGTACGCCAGCCACTTCAAGAACGGCACGCATTGCACCACCGGCGATAACACCGGTACCAGCAGATGCTGGCTGCATGTAAACCTTGGAAGCACCGTGACGGGCTTTAACCGGGTACTGCAGGGTGTCACCGTTCAGGTCAACATGAATCATGTTGCGACGGGCAGCTTCCATAGCTTTCTGGATAGCGATTGGCACTTCACGGGCTTTACCGCGACCAAAACCAACCTTACCCTTGCCATCACCAACGACTGTCAGCGCTGTGAAGCCAAAGATACGGCCACCTTTCACCACTTTGGCGACACGGTTAACCTGTACCAGCTTCTCAATCAAGCCTTCGTCGTTGTTAGGCTTACGCTCATCTCTTTCTCTTGCCATGACGTTCTACCCTTAGAATTCCAGTCCGCCTTCACGGGCTGCATCGGCAAGCGCCTTGACACGACCGTGATATTTGAAACCAGAGCGGTCAAACGCCACCTTGGTCACACCCGCTGCCTTGGCACGCTCAGCAACCAGGGCACCAACTTTCTTGGCCGCTTCTACGTTACCGGTAGCGTCGCCACGCAGTTCTTTTTCAACAGTGGAGGCAGATGCCAGCACTTTGTCGCCGTCAGCGGCGATAACCTGCGCATAGATGTGGCGAGGCGTACGATGGATGCTCAGACGAATGGCACCCAGCTCACGCATCTTAACCCTTGCACGAAGGGCACGACGCAGGCGAGAAGATTTCTTGTCCATCATGATCTCACCCTACCTTACTTTTTCTTGGCTTCTTTGCGACGAACGCGTTCGTCAGCATAGCGAACACCCTTGCCTTTATAAGGCTCAGGACGACGGAATTCACGAATTTCCGCAGCAACCTGTCCAACCAGCTGCTTGTCGATACCGCGAACCAGAATTTCAGTCTGGGTCGGAGTTTCACAAGTCACGCCTTGTGGCAGTTCGTATTCAACCGGATGGGAGAAGCCCAGGTTCAAAGTCAGGCTATTACCTTTGGCCGCTGCACGATAACCAACACCAACCAGCTGCAGCTTCTTCTCGAAGCCAGCGGTTACGCCGGTTACCATGTTGTTAACCAGGGCACGGGTAGTGCCGGCCAGAGCACGGGAGTGCTTGGCACCATCACGTGGAGCAAACGTCAGAACGTTTTCTTCCTGTCCAACTTCGACATTGTTGTGAACAACAAGTTCCAGTTGACCCTTGGAACCTTTGATCACCAGGATCTGGCCATTGCGCTTGATCTCTACACCAGCAGGGACAGCAACAGGGCTTTTGGCTACTCGAGACATAATACCCCTCCCTTAGAACACAGTGCAGAGAATTTCGCCACCAACACCGGCTGCACGGGCAGCACGATCGGTCATAACACCTTTGTTGGTGGAAACGATAGCGATACCCAGACCGCCGTTCACTTTAGGCAGCGCTTCCTTGCCAGCGTAAGAACGCAGGCCAGGACGGCTGGTACGCTTCAGGCTTTCAATAACTGGCTTGCCTTCGAAATACTTCAGTTCGATGGCCAGTTCAGCCTTGGCTTCGCCAGCGACTTTGTAGTCAGCGATGAAACCTTCGTCTTTCAAAACCCGGGCTACAGCAACCTTGATTTTGGAGGACGGCATGGTGACAGAGGCGTGCTCTGCCATCTGGGCATTACGGATACGAGTTAGCATATCTGCTAACGGGTCCTGCATACTCATTATCTATATCTCCCGAAGATGAAATGCGCTTACCAGCTGGCTTTAACCAGACCTGGAACATCACCACGCATCGCTGCTTCACGCAGCTTGATACGGCTCAGGCCGAATTTGCGCAGTACGCCGTGTGGACGGCCAGTGATGCGGCAGCGGTTACGCAGACGCGCCTTGCTGGCATTGCGAGGCTGCTTCTGCAGAGCTACCAGGGCATCCCAACGCTCATCTTCAGTGCTGTTAGGATTGTTAATCACAGCTTTGAGCTGTGCACGCTTTTCAGCATACTTGGCAACGGTGCGCTGACGCTTCAGTTCCCGCTGCTTCATGGATACTTTTGCCATAAAACTCGTACCTGTATCAGTTACGGAATGGGAAGTTGAAAGCCTTCAGCAGAGCACGGCCTTCTTCGTCATTCTTGGCGGTAGTGGTCAGAGTGATGTCCAGACCGCGCAGAGTGTCGATTTTGTCGTAATCAACTTCAGGGAAGATGATCTGCTCTTTAACACCCATGCTGTAGTTACCACGGCCGTCGAAAGACTTGGGGCTCAGACCACGGAAGTCACGGACACGTGGCAGAGCGATGTCAACCAGACGCTCCAGGAACTCATACATGCGCTCACGACGCAGAGTCACCTTAACACCGATTGGCCAGCCTTCACGGACTTTAAAGCCAGCAACGGATTTGCGGGCCTTGGTCACGACAGCTTTCTGACCGGCGATTTTTTCCAGGTCAGCAACCGCATGCTCGATGACTTTCTTGTCACCAATCGCTTCACCAACACCCATGTTCAGGGTAATTTTGGTGATGCGTGGCACTTCATGAACGTTTTTCACACCCAGCTCTTCTTTGAGCATGGGCAGAATTTCTTCACGATATTTGGTTTTAAAATTTGCCATCACTCTCCCCTTACGCGTCAACAGGCTTGCCGTCAGACTTGAATACGCGCTGCTTTTTGCCATCTTCGATAGCAAAGCCAACACGATCAGCCTTGTTGGTTTCAGGGTTCAGAATCGCAACGTTAGAAGCTTCGATAGCCGCTTCTTTTTCTACGATTCCACCAGGAGTGCCCAGCATCGGGTTAGGCTTCTGATGTTTCTTGATCATATTGATGCCAGAAACAATCAGCTTGCCGTCAGCACGAACGGTTTGCACTTTACCGCGCTTACCTTTGTCCTTGCCGGCAATTACGATGACTTCGTCATCACGACGGATCTTTTTCATTACCTGCTCCCGTTACAGTACTTCTGGGGCCAGTGAGATGATCTTCATGAACTGCTCACCGCGCAGCTCACGAGTCACTGGTCCAAAGATACGGGTACCGATCGGCTGCAGGTTGGCGTTCAGAAGAACGGCTGCATTGCCATCGAATTTGATCAGGGAACCGTCTGGACGACGAACACCTTTTTTGGTACGCACGACAACAGCGTTCATCACCTGGCCTTTTTTGACCTTACCGCGGGGAATCGCTTCCTTCACGGATACTTTGATGATGTCGCCAATGCCAGCGTAGCGGCGGTGGGATCCACCCAGCACCTTGATACACTGAACTCGACGGGCGCCGCTGTTATCAGCGACTTCGAGTTGACTTTCTGTCTGGATCATTGCTTATTCTCCAAGCCCAAACTGCAGACGGGTACTCGCCGGCTTTCACAAAAACAACCATTCCGACAGAACTTTTAAGAGCCTGTCGGAACGGCCATTAGTCACTCAAGCCCAAAGCACCGTAGCCTTAGATCTGAGTAGCACGCTCGTCAATGGATACAAGCGTAAACGTCTTGCTCTTTGACAGAGGACGCGTCTCTTTGATGGTAACAACGTCGCCCATACGGCAGTCGTTGTTTTCATCATGAGCGTGCAACTTGGTGGACCGCTTCACGATTTTACCCAGAAGCGGATGTTTTACCCGGCGCTCGATGAGAACAGTGATGGTTTTATCCATCTTGTCGCTCACGACCTTGCCGGACAGTGTACGGATCTTTTTTTGACCAACCAGTTCTTCAGCCATCTTATGCTCCTGCCTTTTGGTTCAGGATGGTTTTCACACGAGCGATGTCGCGCTTAACCTGCTTCAGCAGATGGCTCTGACCCAGCTGGCCAGTAGCTTTCTGCATACGGAAGTTAAACTGATCCCGCAGCAGAGAGAGCAGCTCAGTATTGAGCTCCTCTACAGACTTTTCACGCAGTTCAGCAGCTTTCATCACATTACGCTCCGCTTAACGAAGGCAGTTTCCAGCGGCAGCTTGGCTGCTGCAAGAGCAAAGGCTTCACGAGCCAGCTCTTCGGACACACCTTCCATCTCATAGAGAACGCGGCCTGGTTGAATCTGGCACACCCAGTATTCCACGTTACCCTTACCTTTACCCTGACGCACCTCAAGAGGCTTACCGGTGATCGGCTTGTCAGGGAAGACGCGGATCCAGATTTTACCGCCACGTTTAATGTGACGGGTCATGGCACGACGAGCCGCCTCAATCTGGCGAGCTGTTATACGTCCACGACCGATTGCTTTCAATGCGTATTCGCCGAAGCTAACCTTGGAGCCGCGGAGTGCCAGACCACGATTGCGGCCTTTTTGCTGCTTACGAAATTTCGTACGCTTGGGCTGTAACATTTCCGCGCTCCTTAACTCTTAGCCTGACGCTTCTTAGGGCGACGAGCTGGCTGTTCTTTATCTTTGGAAGGCTCAACAGCAGGCGCCATGCCACCGATAACCTCACCCTTAAAGATCCAGACCTTGACACCCAGAATACCGTAAGTGGTCAGTGCTTCATAATGTGCATAATCGATGTCAGCACGCAGGGTGTGCAGTGGCACACGACCTTCGCGGTACCATTCAGTACGCGCAATTTCAGCACCGCCAAGACGGCCACTCAGTTGAACCTTGATACCCTTGGCACCCAGACGCATGGCGTTCTGGACAGAGCGCTTCATGGCACGACGGAACATCACACGACGCTCCAGCTGGCCAGCGATGCTCTGAGCCACCAGCATGGCGTTCAGTTCAGGCTTGCGGATTTCTTCAATGTTGATGTGCACAGGCACGCCCATCATTTTGGACACCGCCTGACGCAGCTTCTCAACGTCTTCACCCTTCTTGCCAATCACGATACCCGGACGGGCAGTGTGAATGGTCACGCGGGCGCTTTGCGCTGGACGCTGGATTTCAACATGGCTTACAGAAGCGTTTTTCAGCTTCTCTTCAATGAAACTGCGCACCGCCAGGTCAGCATTCAGTTTGTCAGCGTAATCGCTGCCATCTGCAAACCAGACTGAACGGTGGGGCTTAACGATGCCCAGGCGAATTCCATTAGGATGTACTTTCTGACCCATCTGACCGCTCCTTAGACCTCTGCAACCTTAACCGTAATATGGCAAGACCGCTTCAGAATGCGATCAGCACGACCCTTGGCACGTGGGCGAATGCGCTTCATCGTCATGCCTTCGTCAACGAAGACAGTAGAGACTTTCAGCTCATCGATGTCCATGCCGTCATTGTGCTCAGCGTTTGCAATAGCAGACTCAAGCACTTTCTTAACCAGAACTGCAGCTTTTTTCGGGCTGTAGCTCAGGAGATCCAGGGCTTCGCCAACTGCCTTGCCGCGGATCTGGTCAGCGACCAGACGCGCTTTCTGGGCAGAAATGCGAGCGCCTTTATGCATAGCAGCAACTTCTTTCATTTCTATACCCTCTTAGCGCTTCTTGGCCTTCTTGTCTGCTGCGTGACCGCGATAAGTACGGGTTGCAGCAAACTCACCCAGCTTGTGGCCAACCATATCTTCGGTAACGAAGACAGGAACGTGCTGACGACCGTTGTGCACAGCCAGAGTCAGACCAACCATGGTTGGGATAATCATGGAGCGGCGAGACCAGGTCTTGATCGGACGCTTGTTGCCGCTTTCAGCCGCTTCTTCGACTTTCTTCAGCAGGTGAAGGTCGATAAATGGGCCTTTTTTCAATGAACGTGGCACTATCGTATCCTCTCTCTAGGCTTACTTCGCGCTGCGACGACGTACGATCATTTTGTCCGTACGCTTGTTGGAACGAGTCTTGCGACCCTTGGTCGGAATACCCCATGGCGTCACAGGATGACGACCACCGGAAGTACGACCTTCACCACCACCATGTGGGTGATCTACCGGGTTCATGGCAACACCACGAACGGTCGGACGCACACCACGCCAGCGCTTAGCACCCGCTTTACCCAGAGAGCGCAGGTTGTGCTCACTGTTAGAGACTTCGCCCAGAGTGGCGCGACAGTCAGCCAATACTTTACGCATTTCACCGGAACGCAGACGCAGGGTAACATAAGCACCGTCACGAGCGACCAGCTGGGCAGAAGCACCAGCACTGCGAATCATCTGAGCGCCTTTACCAGGCTTCATTTCTACACAGTGTACGATGGAACCCTGTGGAATATTGCGCAGAGGCAGAGTATTACCAGCTTTGATCGGGGCATCGACACCGGAGAACAGCTCATCACCGGCTTTCACACCTTTAGGTGCGATAATGTAACGACGCTCACCATCCATGTATTTCAACAGGGCGATGTGCGCAGTACGGTTTGGATCGTATTCCAGACGCTCAACAACAGCTGGAATGCCGTCCTTGTTGCGACGAAAGTCTACGATACGGTAGTGCTGCTTGTGACCACCCCCGCGATGACGGGTAGTGATACGACCAGCATTGTTGCGACCACCAGTTTTGCCTTTCTTTTCCACCAGAGGCGCGTATGGGCGGCCCTTGTGGAGGTCAGGGTTAACTACCTTGACAACGAAGCGGCGACCTGGAGAAGTCGGCTTGCATTTGATTACTGCCATTCTCTAGCTCCTTATTCCGCGTCCGCGAAGTCAATTTCCTGACCTTGCTCCAGGCTGACGTACGCCTTTTTCCAGTCTGAGCGCTGGCCCATACCGAAACGAGTACGCTTGGTCTTGCCCTTAACAACGGCAGTCCTGACAGCTTTAACGCTGACGTCAAACAGCTGCTCAACAGCTTTTTTGATTTCGAGCTTGGTTGCGTCCCTGGCTACCTTGAAGACGTACTGATTGTGCTCTTCAGCAACGACAGTGGTCTTCTCGGAAATGTGCGGACCAAGCAGAACTTTAAAAATACGTTCCTGGTTCATCCCAGCATCTCCTCGAACTTCTTGATGGCAGACACGGTCATCACGACTTTCTCGTGAGCAACCAGGCTAACCGGATCAATACCCTGAACGTCACGAACATCCACATGAGGAATGTTGCGAGCGGCCAGATAAATGTTCTGATCCACTTCATCAGCAACGATCAACGCGCCGTTAGCGTTCAGTTCATTCAGCTTGGCTACAACCAGTTTGGTCTTTGGTGATTCAACAGCGAACTGTTCAACCACAATAAGACGCTCTTGACGAACCAGCTCGGACAAGATGGAACGCAGCGCTGCGCGATACATCTTCTTGTTCAGCTTTTGAGCGTGATTCTGTGGTTTGGCAGCAAATGTCTTGCCGCCCCCGCGCCACAGTGGGCTGCGGATAGTACCGGCGCGTGCACGACCGGAACCTTTCTGACGCCAGGGCTTACGACCACCGCCACTTACGTCGCTGCGGTTTTTCTGAGCTCTGGTGCCTTGACGCGCACCGGCCATGAATGCAACAACCGCCTGGTGAACCAGGGTTTCGTTGAATTCAGTGCCAAAAGTCACGTCTGAGACCTGAACGGCATCTGCACCGTTTACCTTCAGTTCCATCGTCTAATCCCCTCAGGCGTGAGCACGTGCTTTAACTGCTGGACGAACAATAACGTCAGCACCGGTTGCACCAGGTACTGCGCCTTTGACCAGCAGCAGGTTACGCTCGCTATCAACGCGAACGAGTTCCAGGGACTGTACGGTCACGTTTTCAGCGCCCATATGTCCAGCCATTTTCTTGCCTTTGAAGACACGACCAGGAGTCTGACACTGGCCGATAGAGCCAGGTGCACGGTGAGACAGAGAGTTACCGTGGGTAGCGTCCTGCATACGGAAGTTCCAGCGCTTGATAGCACCCTGGAAGCCCTTACCCTTGGACTGACCGGTAACGTCTACTTTCTGACCTTGCTCAAACAGGTCTACACCGATAACGTCGCCCGCTTGGTATTCAGCGTCAGCGTCGATACGGAATTCCCAGAGACCAGAACCAGCTTCAACGCCTGCTTTGGCGAAGTGGCCAGCTTCCGGCTTGCTCAGACGGCTGCTTTTCTTGCTTCCGGAAGTTACCTGAATTGCAGTATATCCGTCGGTTTCCAGGGTTTTCACCTGGGTAACGCGGTTTGGATCTACCTCAATTACGGTAACCGGTATGGAAACACCGTCTTCGGTGAAAACACGGGTCATACCGCGTTTCTTGCCGACTAATCCAATAGTCATTTCAACCTCTCTCGTGTACGGGGCTATTACCCACTATGGCCGCTCACTTCAGAGCTGTTACACAAAAGTGTGCACACTTTGATGGAGAGCCCATGGCCTCATTAACCGAGACTGATCTGCACTTCGACACCGGCTGCCAGATCCAGTTTCATCAGTGCGTCTACAGTTTTTTCGGTGGGCTCGATAATGTCGAGAAGACGCTTATGGGTACGGATTTCATACTGGTCACGAGCGTCTTTGTTGACGTGTGGAGAAATCAGTACGGTAAAGCGTTCTTTTCGTGTTGGCAGAGGGATTGGACCACGAACCTGCGCACCAGTTCTTTTTGCAGTATCAACGATTTCCTGCGTAGACTGGTCAATCAGGCGATGGTCAAAAGCCTTCAGGCGAATACGAATTTGCTGCGCCTGTGAGGACTGCTTTGATTGTTGGCTCATTTTGTTCTAACCATGGCATCTATAAAGAACAAAGTCTGATGAACTATGTCACCTAGACAAAAGGACGCAAAATTCTACTAACCACAAAACTTGCTGTCAACACAAGCTTCCAAACAAGTTTTTGTTATATGGAAGAGCAGAGGGTCATTTTATCAGGCGGGCATGATACATGGCCGGAGGGGGTTCGCTGAATAGGGACAATATGAAGTCGGGCTGAGTAGTCGTCACGGCAGGTTAGTGCACCGCCCCGACATTTCATTATTTACAGGGCATTTATGAGTTTCGCATGGCCACATTTATTTTGACTCCCCCCCTGAATTTTGTAATCCCCATGAACCCGTCATTCTTGATCATTATTCACGCGTTATATCTTTACTATCAAAGTAAAAAGCTGTTAATGAAAAAACAGATCACTCCAATACCACCTCGCACACACAGCCCTTATAGGTGACATAACTTTTGTCTATATAGTAAAGCGAAAGTGCCATTATAATGTCCCACCTTAATTACGGCTTTCTCATCCAAACGATATTTACGGCCTTATTTCATGCAAAATCCAACACTTAAACTCTGGTTGGCGTTCTGCGCACTGCTGCCGCTGGGGATTTTTCTGCTGATCAGCGCCAGCTATCAACCACCGGAGTCTCTGCTGCATTGGCCCTGGATTCCGTCACTGGGTATCGATTTTTCACTCCGCCTTGATGGCCTCAGCGTCCTGTTTGCCAGTTTAATCAGTGGCGTCGGGTTTCTGGTTCAGCTCTACGCCATCGCTTATATGAAACCCTATAAAGGCCGCGGTGCGTTTCACCTCTATCTGACCCTGTTTATGCTGGCCATGCTGGGTCTGGTGCTGGCCGATAACCTGCTGTTGCTGTTCGTATTCTGGGAATTAACCACCCTCACCTCCTATCTGCTGATTGGCTTTAACCACGAACAGGAAAAATCCCGCAAGAACGCCCTGCAAGCCATGCTGGTCACCGGCAGCGGCGGTCTGGCACTGTTGGCGGGCCTGATTATGCTGGGGGAAATGGCGGGCACCTACAGCCTCAGCGCCATCATTACCCAGGGTGCTTCGCTGTCTCAGCACGCCTGGTTTACACCATCACTGTTGCTTGTTCTGCTGGGGGCATTCACCAAGTCGGCACAGTTTCCCTTTCATTTCTGGTTGCCCGGTGCCATGGCCGCTCCAACCCCCGTCAGTGCCTATCTGCACTCGTCCACCATGGTCAAAGCCGGTGTTTACCTGCTGGCACGACTGCTGCCGGTGTACGGTGACAGCACGTTATGGTTCACGCTGCTGTGCAGTGCCGGTGCCTTTACTGCCCTGTGGTGCGCCCTACAGGCTTACCGTCAAACCGACTTAAAGCTGATGCTTGCCTTCAGTACCAATGTGATTCTTGGCCAGCTGGTGATGCTGATCGGCATCGGCAGCAGCTATGCCATCACTGCCGCGTTACTGTTGATTGCCGCGCACTCCTTTTATAAGGCCGGACTGTTTATGGTGGTCGGCAATATCGATAAGGCCACCGGCACCCGGGAATACCATGAACTGGCGGGCCTGCGTGCGGTGCTGGCCATCAGCTTTACCGCCGCTTTGGTGACTGCTGCGTCCAAGGCGGGTCTGCCACCGTCGTTTGGTTTCCTGTCCAAGGAATATCTCTATAAAGCAGGACTGGAATTTGGCTGGGTACTTTCCGGCTCCATGCTGCTGGCCAATGCCATTATGGTGGCACTGGCATTGCTGATCGTCATCAAACCCTTTTTACGGCCCCACCACGCCAAGGCCGCATCGATGAAAGCCGTTGAGCATAATCAGCTGCTCTGGTTGCCCCCCATCGTTCTGGCACTGTTGTCGATCATTGTGCCGCTGGCTCTGCTGAACTGGTATCAGGGCCTGGTGATTGATCCCGCTGCCACGGTGATGCTGGCTACCCCGAAAACAGTGAAGCTCTGGGAAGGGTTAAACCTGCCACTGCTGTTAAGTGCACTCACGTTGTTACTGGGTATCTTGCTCTATGTTGGCTATCCACGCCTGAAACCCCGGCTCGACCAGCTTATGTCCGGCCTACCGTCTGGCCCTGCTGTTTATCAGTCCCTGCTGGATGCGGTGGTCAAGCTGGCAAACTGGCAAACCCGGCTGTTACAGCACGGTCAGCTCACCCAATACAGCCTGCAGTTTTTCTTGGTACTACTGGCCTTTCTCGGCACCGTACTCTGGCAAATACACCCCCTGCCACCGATTGATTGGGATCTGAAGTACTACGATATTCTGCTGGCACTGTTTCTGGTCATCGCCGCGGTGGTGGTGGTCATGGCCCGCACCCTGCTGTTGGCGGTGACCGCACTGGGCACCATTGGCTTTCTGACCACACTGGTTTTCCTGGTGTACAGCGCGCCGGATGTGGCCAAAACGCAGTTGCTGGTAGAGACCCTGTTGGTGGTCTTTATCGCCATCGTGTTACGCCATCTATCGGCTGCCAACACGGCTCCCCGGCATTCAGCGGTTCGCCGCCTGGTACACGCCGGCGTTGCCGCAGGCATCGGCATCAGCATCACCCTGGCTCTGTGGATTATTACCGCCGAACCCATGAATCAGGCAATCTCCGAGTTCTATGCCCAAACCAGTGTCAGCGGTGGCCGAGGGCGCAATATCGTCAACGTTATCCTGGTGGATTTCCGTGCGTTTGACACCCTCGGCGAAGCCGTTGTGGTGGTGATTGCCGGATTGGCAACCGTCGCGGTACTGGCTGGCAAACGGATTAACCAGATGGTCTCTGAAACCCCCAAGGAGCACCGTTAATGTCATCGATTATCTTTCGTACCAGCGCCCATATCGTCACGGTGCTGATGCTGGTGTTTTCTGTTTACCTGCTGTTGCGTGGCCATAACAATCCCGGCGGCGGGTTTATTGCCGGCCTGATTGCCGTCATTGCCTTTGCCCTGCTAATGCTGGCCGAAACCCCGGCCTATGTCCGAGAGCGCCTGGTCTATTCACCGGCCACCTTTGCGGGTTCTGGTGTGGCCATAGCGCTGTTCGCCGGTCTGCTGCCGCTGTTTTTCGGGCAGCCTTTTCTCTCTGGCCTGTGGCTGGGCAAAGTCGGCAGCCCACTGTTATTCGACGTTGGCGTATACCTCGCTGTCATCGGATCGGTACTGATGATCCTGCTCAATGTTGAAGAGGAGTTAAGTTGATGGAGTTTCTCTGGTGTCTGGTCGTCGGCCTGATGACTGCCTGCGGCGTTTTCCTGATGCTGGAGCGTCATATCGTGCGCTTTCTGTTCGGTATGATCCTGGTCAGTAACGCCATCAACCTGGCCATTTTTGTCGCTGGCCGCTTAACCCGGGGCAATCCGCCACTGATTGCCAGTGATGCCCTGCTCCCGGCTGCTGGTTACGCCAACCCGCTGCCACAGGCGCTGATTCTGACCGCCATTGTGATCGGTTTCGGTCTGTTATTGTTCACCTTACTACTGGCCTACCGCGCCATTAAAGAATTTGGCACCGCTGATATGGACAAAATGCAACATGCGGAGACAGAGCAATGACCCATTGGCTACTGGTTATGCCTGTTTTTATTCCACTGCTGACCGCTACCGCCTGCGCTTTCAGCTTTCGCGCCCGCACTCTGTCATCGGTGATCAGCTGGTCCGGAGCCCTCGCCAACCTGTGTATCGCCCTGTGGCTGATTCAACAGGTCATTTCCCAGGGCCTGCAGGTAACCGCCTTTGGTGACTGGCAAGCCCCCTTCGGCATTGTCTTTGTCGCCGACCTGGTATCGGCCAGCATGGTGCTGATTACCGCCATAATCGGTGTCGCGATTGTGCTCTACAGCACCACCGATTTGCGCTGCAAACCGTTCTATGGGATCTATCACAGTTTGATTCATGCGCTGCTGGCCGGTGTGATGGGCAGCTTTTTAACCGGCGACATTTTCAATCTCTATGTGTTTTTTGAGGTCATGCTCATTACCTCATTTGGCCTGATGGTGCTCAATGCCAATAAACAGCAGGTGGATGCGGCGGTTAAATACGTGGTGCTCAACCTGATCTCCACCATGGTTTTCCTGTTGGCCATCGGGCTGCTGTATGGCGCTACCGGCACCTTGAATATGGCCGACCTGCACGCCAAAGTTCCGTTACTGCCGGACACCACCATGATGCTGATTTCCGGGTTGTTTCTCTTTGGTTTCGCCATCAAGGCATCGGCGTTCCCGGTCTTCTCCTGGCTGCCAGCGTCCTATCATCATCTGCCCAGCGCCATCGTTGCCCTGTACGCCGCACTGCTGACCAAAGTGGGGGTTTATGCGTTGCTCCGCGTCTTCACTATTGTGTTTGACCTGGTCGATAGCGGCTACCAGCCATTGCTGATAGTGATTGCCGGCCTGACAATGCTCACCGGCGTTCTTGGTGCGGCCAGTCAATTCCATATTAAACGTATTCTGTCGTTTCATATTATCAGTCAGATTGGCTATATGCTGATGGGGCTGGCCATCTATACACCACTGGCCATTACCGGTGCGATTTTCTACATCATCCACCACATTATTGTTAAGGCCAATTTGTTCCTGATCGGCGGCTTCCTGCAGCGCAGACAGGGCAGTGATAACCTGCGTGAGCTGGGTGGCGCTTATCAAAGCATGCCGTGGCTGGCCCTGTTGTTTCTGATTCCGGCGTTCTCTCTGGCGGGCTTTCCACCACTGTCCGGATTCTGGGGCAAGTTTCTGGTGATCAAGGCAAGCCTGCAAACTGACGCCTATCTGCTGGCGGCCACCGCTCTGTTTGTTAGCCTGATGACCATTTACTCAATGACCAAAATCTGGGCCGAAGCGTTCTGGAAACCGCTGCCGGATAATGCCGCTGCACCGCCCCCCCTGACCCGGCGGGAAAACTGCCTGTATATCGTCCCTATTGCAGCACTGGCCGTATTGACCATTCTGATTGGTTTGCTGGTCGAACCCATTTATCAGCTGGCAGAAACCTCTGCAACCAACCTGCTCAATCCACAGCCTTATATTGATGCCGTGCTTGGCAGCGACAGCACGGCCTACTCAGCGCATCTCTCCATACCAGGACCCGCTGGAGGAACGCAACCATGAACCTGTTTTTGTTAAACATCCTGCTGGCGTTTGGCTGGATGCTGCTGAACGGCGACTATGGCAGCACCGATTTTACCATTGGTTTTGTGGTCGGTTTTTTTGCCCTGTTGCTGACCGAACCTTTTCGTAATAAACCCCACTACGGCCGCAAATTCCTGGCAGCCCTGAAGCTGCTGGCGGTGTTCCTGTACAAACTGCTGACCAGTAGCCTGCAAGTGGTGTGGGACGTCATCACCCCCACCCACCTGAGCCATCCGGCCATTATCAAAGTGCCGCTGGCGGTTGAATCTGACATGGAGATTATGTTGCTGGCCAATATGGTGTCGCTAACGCCGGGCTCACTGACGCTGGATGTCAGTGAAGATCGCCGGTATTTGATCGTACATGCCATGTTCAGCAAGAACGAACAATCGGTGATCGACGATATCAAAACATCATTGGAGCGTCGTATTCTGGAGGTGACCCGTGACTGACATGATGGTTTTTGCCACTCATTTCGCCTTTGTCGGTTTGTTAGCCAGCCTGGTCCTGGCATTTATCCGACTGTGCAAAGGCCCTTCGCTGGCGGATCGGGTGATCGCCCTGGATCTCATCGCCTTTATCACCATCGGCTTTATTGGTGTATTCACCATTTACAGCAACGCCACCGCGTTTATGGATATTGCCATCACCCTGGCCCTGGTGGCGTTTCTCAGCACCATTGCCTTTGCCCGCTTTATTATGCGCGTGCCACTGAGTCAGTCTCGCGCTGATGCGGGCTTAAGTTCAGGAGAAAAATCATGATGGATTGGGTCGTCGCCAGCTGTTTAATTGTCGGAGTACTGTTCAGCTTTTTCTCTGCGCTGGGTATTTTACGGATGCCGGATGCTTACATTCGCATGCACTCATCCACCAAAGCGGGCACCATCGGGGTTGGTTTAATTATGGTGGCTGTGGCCCTGCACTTTCAGGGGGTTTCCATCAGTTCCCGGGCCGTCGGGATTATCGCCTTCATTCTGATGACCGCCCCCGTTGCAGCACACCTGATGGGTAAATCGCTGTTGATGAATAATTACCAGATGTGGCGTGGTCATCAGCAGGATTAACTCTTCCCTTCTGAAGCAGGCCTGAAACTTCGGGCCTTTTTTCACTTCGGTGCCTCTTCTTTTCGACGCCGCTTCAGGGATCATGGGGAAATTATTTAAGAACAATCAGTTTGCAAATGAACCTGCTAAAACGACTCCCCCCTTTTATCCTGACATTTTCCTCACTTGTTTCAGTTTTTTTTGCTTTCCCTGTCTTTGATGATTTCTGCCGCACTGACTTGATAAACAAGATTCAAGTACTGGAATTTTCCAACAGTCCCCGAGCCAGCAAGAAATAGATTGCTGTTTTGTGTTTTCGTGGTTGCTCAAACTTGAGCACAAATCTAGGAGCCTGTCCGAGAATAGCGCCCACAGCGAGGATGGCAGAAAATTGAGGATAAAAATTTCGTTTTGTGAGGTGAATAGCGGGGCTATTTGCCGAACAAAACGGAATTTTTAGACCAATTTGCTGCCACCGCACGACTGCATGGATGCAGGAGCTAGAGCAACGCAGGAGCAGTTGCCGCGTAGGGCAGTCTATTCTCGGACAGGCTCCTAGGACAATGAACTTTCTCTTGATTAGATGGTCTTAAAAATCACTGGACAGCGACTGTCCACTTAACAAAAGAGCCATTGATCAAACCAAATTCTTATGGCCGCCATAGTCGGTCCTGATAATTTGTGATCTGATTTTTCAGTCACCCTGCACAATGAAAATTCCACATTGCTCAGGTCATTATTGCCTGACTTGGGAGTTCTCAAGGCAAAAATGATTACAACCTTAAATGATGAACTCACTACCCGTTTTACCCGGCTCTTCTTCTGAAGCTGCAAGGAAAGGAGCCATACACAACACTGACCATGGCCAGGATCCTGTCAATAAGCCCCAGGGCAAGGTTTCCGTTAAATGTCACATCGGACAACAGCACTGTTTCGATTTCACCTCAACCGGAGACATTTCACTGACCCAGCGGGATATCCAACACCTGTCAGCCCATCTGCCCGGATTTAAGCCACAGCCCGGGAATGGTGACCAGAGCCTGGTGACCGTGGAACACGTCCAGACCAACGACCGCCCGGTCATCGTGCAACGTGAAGGAGCCGTTCAGGTTATGGCTCCCGATAACGACATCATGCCGGATACCCTGCCACACCTTCTTTACGGGGCCTGTCGGGTTGAGTGGTTACGAAAAAAACTGTTCCCGGTCCATGCGGCCTGTATCGGCGATGCCTCGGGCTGTTACCTGCTTGCCGGTGCCTCTGGCTCTGGCAAAACCACACTGGTACTGAAGCATGCCCTGCGGCATCTCAAACTGCCAGAACGAAAAATCATCTCGGCAGACAAAACCCTCGTCAGGTTTACCGATGACGGGCAACTCAAAGCCGTTGCGGGCACCAAGACCATTTCGGTGCGTAACCATGATATGCCCAAATGGGAGCCCGTGGTCAGTGCCGGAGTTGCTGAAGCAGGAAAATCTGAACAGTCCCTCACCAGTGTTGGCGACCGGACGCATTTTCAGCTGCCTTCGGATTACTACAGTGACCCGGAATCGGAAGTCCCGATACGGGACATTGTGCTGGTCAAGTTAACCGACGATTTCATGGAAAAAACCCTGACCCCTGAAAGCGCAAGACATCAGCTGTTTAACCTGTTCCTCGACAAGCAGCGCGAGGATATTCTGATTGGTGATTATGATGCCGTCCTTGATGGAACCGTTCCTCGCGAGGTCAAAGACTACCTGGCGCAGAAGCTCAGTGATTATCTTCGCGAGGACGGGCGGCAAACACGACAGATCAGCGGTCCACTGCAGGACGTTTACCAATCCATCATGCCCACGCTGTCCATGGAGGTGCTGCCAACGGAGAAAAAAAAAAGATAGTGATTGGCATCTGTGGCATTGGCAACGGCCATCTGAACCGTCAGTTGCCCTGCCTCAATTACCTCAGGGACAGAGATCATCAGATCGTCCTGTTCACTTATGGGCAGGCGCTGGAGTATTTCCACAACCATCAGAAGGAGTATCCGGGGATTCGCGTATGTGAGGTGAACAATCCCTACATTGCTGGCTGTCTGACCGGGCTGGATTTTGAGGCCACCAGTAAGCTGCCACAAAACAACCGCATGAACTTCAACCAAATCAACTTCCGGGCCATGGCAGTAGCGAACCAAAAACTGGGTACTCCGGATCTGGTGATCAGTGATTACGAGCAGGTGTCCGCCCAGTATGCCTACAGCAAGCAGGCTCCGCTGATCACCAGCGACCAGCAAAGCAAGTTTTTAACCGGCAGCTTCATACCTGATCTGGCGGGTACGTCATTTCGGGATGAACGGGAGCGGCTGTCACTTTTCTTTCCCCGTGCCGACAGGCGTTTGGCAATCTCTTTCTTCAACGTTCAACCTGATATTCAAGAGCAACAGCGCAGGGATATTGCCAATGTAACCCTGCTGCCACCGGTGATTCGTCCGGAAATCATTGCTGCCAAAGAACAAGGCCATGGCACAACGGCCTCGTTACTGATGTACATTACTGCCCAGTCGTGGACCTCTCTGCCTATTGATCAATGGCTACAGACCGTCCAGGAGAATGTACCAGACGACATCACAGTACATATATTTTTACCCATACAGTGTCTGCTTCCTGCTGATAGTGAGTGTTGTCGGTTTTATCACCATGGCGACGCCCAATTTGTTTCATTACTCGCGGCCTGCACCGGGGTGATCTCCACCGCAGGACACACACTGCTGTCAGAAGCCATGTACCTGAACAAGCCCGTCTATGCCATACCCCTGAAAAATCTGTATGAACAGCAGATCAATGCCAAAGTGATTGGCGACAACCAGTTTGGGATAAACTCGGGGGAGCTGAGTGCAGAAAAACTGAAAACGTTTATTGCCAACCTGGCTTTTTATTCCGACAACATCGGCAAAGATAATACCGTGCTTTTGCGGGGCAATGGCAAAGACCAGGTTATCCAGATCGTTGAGCAGACGCTGCAGGAAAACCAGCGCCCTGTTCAGGAGCCCTCCCCCTGCCAGGAGATCACATTTTCCAGCACGGATTCAGGGGCAGAAAAAAAGATACTGTTTAATGCAGAACCCTTCGGTTTTGGCCCTTCTGCTGCCATCGGGGAAATATTTCCTTACGTGCGCAAACAGGCCAGACACCTCGCCTATATCGGCGAAAAGCACACCCTCGATATTCAGTCCAAGTACCCCTATAACCGAATCATTGACTGCACCGGACAGGGCTCTGCCACCGACCGAAAAGAAAAGTACCTCCGCCACCTGCGTGAATACGATCTGTTTATCACCGCCTGTGATCTGGAGGTTGCCGGGTGGGCCAAAGAAGCAGGCCTTGAGGTCATCGTATATGATCCACTGTCCTGGTACTGGAAAGAGGTGTCTCCAGCCATTACCCATGCCGACCTCTATCTGGTACAGAACTTTCTCACCGTGCAGGAGCGGTTACAGGAAAACAGGAATAAACTGCCGGAAACCATCGTCGTACCTTCCATTGTTTCCGGCCTGCAGCGTCCTCAGGATAGGCACCCCCAAACCAATACGGCCAGTCTGTTGCTGGTCAATACCGGTGGGCTGATGAATCCCCTGGTGACTTCTTCCATCATGGTGAACTACGCAAAAATCATCATGAACTGCATCAACCAGACCCTTGGCAGTCACTACGACCAGCTCCAATTTCTGGGCAGCCGCACCCTGGCAGAGGCCACAGGGGACCAGTTTGAGGTCCAGACACTGACACCTGATCAAGTGCAGGATGTTTTGCAGCAATCAACAGTGGCCCTGATGACCCCGGGACTTGGCAACATATTTGAGGCGGCCGCCCTGGGGAAAAAAATTATCTGGCTGCCTCCGGCCAATGACAGCCAGGGCCAGCAGTTAACACTGCTCAAGCAAAATCACATGGTGGATGCCAGCATTGACTGGCATGACATCTTTCCCGGGACCGCTCCCATTGACTACTTCAAAAGTCAGGAAGAGGTTATGGAATCCATCACTCATCTTATCGAAAGGTTAACGACGGAACCCGGAGCAATCACAACACTCAGCCATCTCATGGCTATTGCTCACCAGCAATTGTCCCATACCGACGAGTCATCATTGAGTGAACTTGACCGACGATTTTCCCATGGCGGAGGGAAAGTCATTGCTGATCAGATTCTGCAAAGACTACATAAACAAAACACCCTGAAGGAGGAGGAAAAACAATGAACCCACTGGCACGCCCCAATTGCAGTAACAATACCTTTAAAGAGATCAGTTATACCGATCATAAAGTTTACGATGGACAGCGGGCTGACCCGAAAGTCATCAAAGAAGCCTTTGTGGAGCATGGCTACATCGTTGCCGGGAATGTTTCCACTGAAGCGGATCGTAACAGTGCCGCCAGCCTGTTGCAGCGTCAGGTCAAGCATCATCCGGAAGCCAGCATCAATGGTTTTTTTGAACTGTACCATGATGATGCCCTGGCCCAGCTGAGGCAGAACCCTACCATGGTCAAGCTGTTTGAAACCCTTTGGGATAATAAAAAACTATGGGTGGTATTTGACCGATGCATTTATATGCGGCCAGAAACAGACCATAACAGCTTTCTCCCCCTTCATGTGGATCAAAACCCTCATACCCAGCCCGGTTTCAGTGCGGTTCAAGGCTTACTGGCGCTCAGGGATTGTGATAAAACCACCGGCATGCTGGGTATTATCCCCGGCTCCCATCATGACTTCGGGCAATATAAATCGTGGTCAGATAAAAAACAGGGCTGGATTGAATATCAGGGCGAGGATGTACAAGACCGTTGGCAGGCACTCCGGGCTGTGCAATTGAAAGAGGGGGAGATGGTGGTTTGGGATTCTCGCCTGACCCACTCACGATTTAATCCAGACCCGGACTGCACCGACGACAGGCGCGACCGTATGCTGGCGATGATCAGCTTTCTCCCCGCCTCTGCCGATGAGGCGCTAAGGGAAAAAAGGGTGCACGCCCTGGAAAGTGGCGTAGGCCAATACGATCATGAAGCAGGATTGCGAAAAACGGCAGGTTCTCAGATTGAATCATTACGGGTGAACCGGGAAAACCTGACGGATACAGGCAGGAAAATCTATGGCGTCGAACCTTGGTGAGTACTACCTGACTAGAAAGGAAGCGCTTGATGATACCTTCTTCCCACGGTCCCCCGTGGGAATGCATACCAAATCTCTCCGTAAATTAGCCTCCCATAAAACTCTTATTATTCCGGGCAGAAACAGGCCGTTCCACCTCCTGCAGGCTCCAGCCGTTTATCTGAGTTAATTAATCAAAGGACAATCAGGCTGCCCGTGAACTTCCCGACCTTTGGCCTGTCCATTAAAACCGTGAATCAATGGTTGCGATGTGTCTCGCAGTGCCGGTAATAACTCATTAATAATGGGGCAAATCAATGAGTGACCCTTTGTCTTCAGGTGCCGCCGGTGTCCCGATGGCACCGGATTGGCCTGCACATCTGCCGACAAAAACCTCACCCTCTGACTCCCCGTCCAATATCGCGCTTGCGGAGATAAGTCCTCAGAAACAGCCCTCGCAGAAACAACCTTTATGGCAAACTTTGTGGCAAAGGAGGATTACTGAACTTCCTCCCGAACTGTTGGTCAAGATTTTTGACTACCTTGAATTCGGTGATATCCGACGTATCAATGCAACCTGCCTTGCATTTCGGGACGTGGTCACAGAATACAAATACATTCAGGAACTGTCTTATTTTGCCCGGCTTCCCCAATGTTTCCGGGAACAGTTCCAGCAACATGTCTTTGGGCAGAAAAAATCCCGGTGCTTTCATCCATTTGCCACTCCAGCATCACGCTACAACAGAGGGATATCGTTCAGGGACAGGGTAATAAAGAACCTCCCGCAGATGTCCGCACTATTATGCCTTGACACCTTGGGGAGGATGGAATCATGTCCGGCTTATCGTATGGTCAAGCTATTTAAAGTTACGCTCCCTCAGCGTGCAGCATGGAATTCACAGCCACAGACCGGTGCCGCTCTTGAGGTTTGCTTCAGCCGGTCCAGTCATCATCTGTTGTTTTATGGCCGTTGCTTGAATGACTCCCGAATTCTGGCCAGGGATGACCAGGGGCAATGGGCAGAAGAGCACCTGAATTGGTCCGATAACAGCCGCTCCCGGGTGGTTTCCGGGGCAAATTTCAGTCCTTGTGAAAATCGCCTGTTTACCTGGAACGGTAAGAATCGCGCGAATATGTTGCAACCTGCCGACAACCGCTGGAACGAGGACGACACGCTAAAGTTGTCAGGTCATGCGGTCGTGTTCAGCCCCTCGGGGAAATATATGGCGGCCTACAAGCACGAACCTTTCATCGTCTGTCGCATGGACAACAATAATCAATGGCGGAAAGTGAAGGTTAACGGCCTCTCCGGAGAGTTGATTAAACACGCCCTGTTCAGTCCATCGGAGCGATATTTGGCACTCCTCTGGTCGCATCTACCATTTTGTGCGAGTGAAATAACGGTGCTATCTCTGAATGATTGTAGTGCTAAAGTCTGGAAATCACAGAGGTTGGAAAAATGTAAAGATGATTATGTTACTCATGCCCAATTTAGCCCGGTCGCGGATCAGTTTCTGGTGGGTTTTGAAAATCATTATGGCATTCCCGGGCGGGTCTCAATATACAGCCTGGAACCATCGGGGAAATGGGAAGAGACGATGATCTTCCCATACTTTTGTCCGGTTTTCTTGAGTTCTACCGGTCAATATCTGTTCAATAAGGCCTCATTCACGGGCTTCGTGGGCCTTGGCATGCTGCAAGATATGCTGCAAGACAGGGTCAGAGACCGTGATGTGCAGCTATGGCGCATACCGGAAAATTTGTCTGCCGGGTCGCTGGACGACGGTCGCTTGCTGCAGCCGGATGCCGTATCAAGAGCGATTCTTGATTCAGAAATAACGCTCAGACACAATTCTCTGGTGAAAGTGGCGCGGTTCAGTCCGTCTGACAACCACTTAGTGGTCAGCTGCGAGTCGGGTACAGTCTACATCTGGGGAAAGAGCCAGACTGGACAATGGGCAATTGAAACCATCACCGAAGAATGTGCCCCAATCACCGTACCCTGGTTTAGCCCGTCCGGCCTTCATGTGCTGACCTGGAACCCTTCAATGGTAGGAATCCTCGGGCGCAGCGGTCAACAGCACTGGTCACTCAAAGGGGATATCAAGCAAGACGGTATTCTGGAAGCCTACTTCAATCCACTATCAGAGCATGAGGTGATGGTCCTGAGCCAAACTCAGAATGGCGACGTTACCAATATCCATTTACAAGTCTGGGAAATAAGAGATGCAGGTACGCCGGATTGAAGACAAATGCGGTATGCATTACCACGCAGAGCGTGGAAATGACGAGATACCGGAGCCTGCTGGATGTCGAACAACCTGTTTCTGTCCGGAAACTTCCTGCCCTCAGGTCTGTCCAATATCACCATAAATCCTTGGTTATGAAGGTTTATAGTACATGGTTTCAATGAGCTTGACGTGTACAATCCCCGTTCACCCTGAGCGGAGTCGAAGGGTGCTTGGCACGATCTATCAGAGTCCGGAGCTTCCGCCCTTCGACAGGCTCAGGACGAACGGAGTGCGGAGGCATGACAACCCGTCAAACTCATTGAAACCATGTACTACCAGTAATGCCGGTAATAACTCATTAAGAATGTAGTAAGTCAATGAGCGACCCTCTGTTTCCAGGGGCTGTCGGCGCTTCGATTGCACCGGATTGGCCTGCAAATGAGCCTGCTAAAACGCCCCTCCCCGGCTCCCCACGCGCTATCGCACTCCCGGAGGCAAGTCCGCAGACACAGTTTCCGCAACAACAGCCGTTGTGGCAAAGAAGGATTACTGAACTCCCTCCCGAACTTTTGGCCATAATTTTTGACCACCTTGAATTCGATGACATCCGGCAAGTTAATGCAACCTGCCTGGCTTTCCGGGAAGTGGTGAAAGAATACAATTATATTCAGGAACTGTCTTATTTTGCCCGACTTCCCCGATGTTTCCGGGAACAGTTCCAGCAACAAGTCTTTGGGCAGAAAAAATCCCGGTGCTTTCATCCATTTGCCACTCCGGCATCACGCAACAACAGAGGGATATCGTTCAGGGACAGGATAATAAAGAACCTCCCGCAGATGTCCGCAATACTATGCCTTGAAACCCTGGAGAGGATGGAAAGATGTCCGGCTTACCGTCTGGTTCCGCAACGCAAAGTCACTCTGCCTCTGTCTGAAGCAAGGTGTCAAGAGCTTCATCCCGATCCCGTTTATGATGTTTGCTTCAGCCCGTCCGGTCGTCATCTGCTGTTTTATGGCCGTTGTTTGAATGGCTCCCGAATTCTGGCCAGGGATGACCAGGGGCAATGGGCAGAAGAGCACCTCAATTGGTCCGATAACAGCGGCAGTCGGGTGATTACCAGGGCAAGCTTCAGTGCTTGCACAAATCACCTGTTAACCCGGAGCGCTGAGGGCAACATTAATACCTGGCTACCTGCACACCGCTGCTGGAACGATGCCAGCATGGTAACGTTGCCGGATCAGACTGTCGAATTCAGCCTTTCAGGGAAATATATGGTGACCTACGGCAGGTACAATCATGTGATCACCTGGCGCATGGGTGAAAATAACAAGTGGCTGAAAATGAAGATTCGTGGCCTACCCACCGGAGTATTCGCTGATGACGTCCGGTTCAGTCCATCGGAGCAGCATTTGATGTTGCGCTGGTCGGCTCCACAGGGAGAGGGTGGGCAAATGGCTATGTTATCGCTGGATGGTCCCGACGCCTGGTCAGTACAGCCGTTAAATTTATTAAGCAAAGGTATTGTTGCTTTTTCCCACTTCAGCCAAGTGGCGGATCAGCTTCTGATGGGTATTAGCGAACTTCCTGTCAAATGCGGGCGGGTCTCAATTTACAGCCCGGAACCATCGGGGAAATGGGAGGAGACAATAATCTTCCCATACTTGTATCCGCTTCGCTTCAGCCCTGCCGGTAAATACGTATTCAGTGAATGCAGCACCAGTGGCCGTCATGCGTTGCTATGGCGCAGACCGGAAAAATTATCTGACTGGTCTCTTGACCACTGTCGTTTTCCTCAGTTGGATGAAGCATCAAGAGCGAGGCTTGACTCAGCTATCATGCTCAAACATGACTCCCGTGTGGATACGGTGCTGTTCAATCCGTCTGACAGCCACTTACTGGTCTGCTGCAGGCCAGATACAGTCCATATCTGGGGGAAGAACCAGGCAGGAGAATGGTCAATTCAAACCACCACCAGGGAGTGCGCCCCGACCACCACCCCCTGCTTTAGCCTGTCCGGCATTCATGCGCTGACTTGTAACTCTTCAATGGTAGGAATCCTGGGGCGCAACGGTCAACAGCACTGGTCACTCAAAGGGGTTATCAAGCAAGACGGTATTCTGCAAGCCTACTTCAATCCGCTATCAGAGTATGAGGTGGTGGTCCTGAGCCAAACTAAGAATGGCGACGTTACCAATATCAGTTTACAAGTCTGGGAAATAAGAGATGCTGGTACGCCGGATTGAAGGCAAATCCGGTATGCATTACCACGCAGAGCGTAGAAATGAGGAGATAGCGGAGCCTGCAAGATGTCAAACAACCTGTTTCTGTCCGGAAACTTCCTGCCCTCAGGTCTGTCCAATATCACCATAAATCCATGGTTATGAAGGTTCTGGTACATAACTCATTAAGAATGGAGCATGTCAATGAGCGACCCTCTGTTTCCAGGGGCTGTCGGTGCTTCAATTGCACCGGATTGGCCTGCCAGTGAGCCTGCTGAAACGACACCCTCCAGCTCCGCTACCGCGCTCCCGGAGGCAAGCCCGCAGACACAGTTTCCGCAACAATTTCCGCAAAAACAGCCGTTGTGGCAAAGAAGGATTACTGAACTCCCCCCCGAACTTTTGGTCATGATTTTTGACCACCTTGAATTCGATGACATCCCGCAAGTTAATGCAACCTGCCAGGCTTTCCGGGAAGTGGTGAAAGAATACAATTATATTCAGGAACTGTCTTATTTTGCCCGACTTCCGCAATCCTTCCGGGAACAATACCGGCAAACAGCCCCGTGGCAGAAAAAATCCTGGTGCTTTCATCCATTTGCCACTCCAGCATCACCTGATAGAGGGATATCGTTCAGGAACAGGATAATAAAGAGCCTCCCTCAGATGTCCGCACTACTAAGCCTTGACACCTTGCGGAGGATGGAATCATGCCCGGCTTACCGCCTGGTTCCGCGACACAAAGTCACTCTCCCGCTGCGTGAAGCGGGTGAACCATATAAACAGACCGAAGCTATTGTTGATTTTTGCTTAAGCCAGTCCAGTCGTCATCTGTTGTTCTATGGCCGTTTTTTGAATGGCTCCCGAATTCTGGCCAGGGATGACCAGGGGCAATGGGCAGAAGAGCACGTCAATTGGTCCGATAACAGCGGCAGTCGGGTGATTACCAAGGCAAATTTCAGTGCTTGCGCAAATCGCCTGTTAACCCGCAGCAGTGAGGGTTACGTTAATACCTTACGGTCTGCTAACAGCTGTTGGGAGGAAGTCGGCAAGGAAACTTTGCCGAATCAGACTGTCCAATTCAGCCCTTCCGGGAAATATATGGTGACCTGTGATGAGGACAATCAGGTACTCGTCTGGTGCATGGACGAAAATAATAATGATTGGCTGAAAATGGAGGTTTCCGGCCTCTCCCCCAGAGCGTTGATTGGTCAAGTTCAGTTCAGTCCATCGGAGCGGTATCTGTTACTGCACACGCTGGATAAAAGGACCATTTTATCTCTGGATGATTGTGGAGTCTGGTCAGCCCAGCATTCAATATTAATAAGTGAATATAGCGGTTATGCCTGCTTCAGCCCAGTGGAAGATCAGCTTCTGGTATGTATTGAACACAACCCCTTGAGTCCCGGACGGGTCGCAATTCACAGCCCGGATCCATCGGGGAAATGGCAAGAGACGGTGATATTCCCGACATTCTTTCCGCTTCAATTCAGCTCTACCGGTAAATACCTGTTCGCTAAATCTAATACCATTGGTGGTCCGACGCCTTGCCAGGATTTGCTGCTATGGCACAGACCGGAAAATTGGTCTGACTGGTCGCTGAACCCGTGTCTCTCGCCGGAGTTGAATTCCGCGTCAAGGCTTGAATCAGCCATAAGGCTCAAGCATGATTTCGCAGTGTATCAGACACTATTCAGCCCGTCTGACAGTCACGTGCTGACCACCAGCTATGATGCGGACAGCACAATCTGTATCTGGGAGGAGAGCCAGGCAGGGACATGGTCAAAACAAATCATCACCAGGGAGTATACCCCAGCCATCACCCTCTTTAGCCTGTCAGGCATTCATGCGCTGACTTGTAACCGTCACATGGTAGGAATCCTGGGGCGCAACGATCAAAAACACTGGTCACTCAAGGGGAAGATCGAGCAAGACGATATCATGACAGCATGCTTCAATCCCATGTCAGAGCATGAAGTGGCGGTCTTGAGCCATTCCAGGGAAGGCAATATAACAAATTTCACTCTACAAGTTTGGGAAATAAGAGATGCTGATACGCCGGATTGAAGACAATGGCCTGCTGTTTCGAACTGGTGAGTAGACCGACGGAACTTCCCCGCCAGCCCCTCGTAAAACGGTACGTGAACCTCTCTGACGCCGCCCCTTCGCTCCACTCCCATTACAGAAGCTTCAACACTACTCGACAATATGCTCCTGCATTGTCTACCGATTACGTCCATGTAATCGTACGAACGGCTCCGCCCCAGTGCGCAGCATCGGTACTCAAGCCCTTGCAGGTCCCCCACTTGGGAGTCTCCCTTAACATCCGCACGACTGGTTCCCACAGTTCCATAGGAAAGCCCAGTACAGAGTCATGCCTTGGACGCCCTGGATACAGCCAGACAGGCTTATAGAATGAGCAACAATGATTTTGGAGCCTTAATCCAGTTTCGGTTACAGACAGAGTCGCAGTGATAGCTGGATAGTGGCCAGGTTTTACAATTCCAGTTGATCGTCTTTCAAGTCCGGAGTTGAGGCTAAACCTGGTTCAGCCTAATGATCACCATTGGGAGACATTTTTGGAGATAAGCCTGGCAATAATAACGCTTCGTGGAGATATGCTTTTTTGACAACCTTGTTATAAATGAAATCAGCGTGTTCACTAAAAAATTGAAATTGATCCAATCTACCAAAGGGATTTTTGTTAAGCTGTTTACCTTTATTTTTCAAATCAGAGTAAATGCCATGGGCAGCATGAAAGCAAAGACGATAATATTCTCCTGGTTCGTTCATTTTTATATCTTGTGCTTTCAGTTCTACTTTGCCTACTCCTTTTATATTGAAAAAGCATGTAATTCTTATGGCTTGAAATGGGTCTTCAGGGTTTACTTGTTGGTAATTGTATTGATGGCCATTGTTATTAATACTTCCGGTAAGCATAATTTACTCCTGTAAATGAGAATTTTTTTGCACTTAATTTCTAATTAGACAGTTAGGAAAATAAAAAGTTCAATCTATACGCCGGACACCGCCTGCACAGCATTCGGAATTAACCTGCAAGCTGATCACTGGAGAGGAACGAGCCCCAGCTTTTGATGTCAACAATGGACCTTTCGAACGCTTCAACGAAGATTCGGGTTTACGCATCTCTCTGTACCATACCTGACGACTCATTGTTCGCCTTTTCCCCAACGCTCACGACCACCACTCTTAATGACAGCCGCTTGAGGTGGTTTGAAGCCTGCTTCCGACAGCCGACTTCGGCGGGCCTACCGCCATCTTTCCTACAGCTTCGACACGTCAGGAGAATTATCCTTCAGACTCCATTGGTGTGCTGCGGCACACCGTTCCCACGGTCCTCCGTGGGAATGCATACCAAACCTCACCTTAAATACAAAATCCCGATTAAACCACCACGATTTCGCGCAATAAGAGTTTGTTTCACAGTTGGCAAATCCGGTATCGCAGAACGTGGGAACGATGAGATACCGGAGCCTGCACAATGTGAAACAACCAGTTTCTGCCCTGGAACTTCCTGCCCGCAGGGCTGTCCATTCACATCATGGATCGGTAGTGAAGGTTCGCGCAGTGCCGGTAATAACTCATTAAGAATGGAGTAAGTCAATGAGCGACCCTCTGGCTCCAGGGCCTGTTGGCGCTTCGATTGCAGCGGATTGGCCTGCAAATGAGCCTGCTAAAACGACACCCCCCAGCTCCGCTATCGCGCTCCCGGAGGCAAGCCCGCAGACACAGTTTCCGCAAAAGCCGCTGTGGCAAAGAAAGATTACTGAACTCCCTCGCGAACTGTTGGCCACGATTTTTGACCACCTTGAATTCGATGATATCCGGCAGGTAAACGCAACCTGTCTTGCATTTCGGGATGTGGTCACACAATACAAATATATTCAGGAACTGTCTTATTTTGCCCGGCTTCCCCGATGTTTCCGGGAACAGTTCCAGCAACATGCCCTTGAGCAGAAAAAATCCTGGTGCTTTCATCCATTTGCCACTCCAGCATCACGCAACAACAGAGGGATATCGTTCAGGGACAGGATAATAAAGAACCTCCCGCAGATGTCCGCACTACTATGCCTTGACACCTTGCGGAGGATGGAATCATGCCCGGCTTACCGCCTGGTGCCGCGACACAAAGTCACTCTCCCGCAGCGTAATCCAAGTGAACGATATAGCCGGATCGAAGCCAGGATTGATTTTTGCCTCAGCCAGTCCAGTCGTCATCTGTTGTTTTATGGCCGTTTTTTGCATGACTCCCGAATTCTGACCAGGGATGACCGGGGACAATGGGCAGAAGAGCACGTCAATTGGTCCGGTAACAGCGGCAGCCGGGTGATTACCGCGGCAAATTTCAGTGCTTGCACGAATCGCTTGTTAACCCGCAGCCGTGAGGGTTATGTGAATACCTTACGGTCTGCTAACAGCGGTTGGGAAGAAGTCGGCAAGAAAATTTTGCCGAACCAGAAGGTCCAATTCAGCCCTTCCGGGAAATATATGGTGACCTGTAATGAGGACCATAAGGTACGCCTCTGGCGCATGAACAAAAATAATAATAATTGGCTGAAAATGAAGGTTTCCGGCCTCTCCCCCGAAAGGTTGATTGGTGAAGTTCAGTTCAGTCCATCGGAGCGGTATCTGTCACTGCACACGCAGGATAAAAGAACCATTTTATCTCTGGATGATTGTGGAGTCTGGTCAGCACAGCATTCAATATTATTTATAGCAGAGGGTTTCGGTTGGAGTTATGACCGCTTCAGCCCAGTGGCAGATCAGCTTCTGGTGTGTATTGATCGCAAACCCTACAAACCCTACAATCCCGGACGGGTTGCCATTCACAGCCCGGATCCATCGGGGAAATGGCAAGAGACGGTGATCTTCCCGACATACTTTCCGCTGCAATTCAGCTCTACCGGTAAATACCTGTTCGCTATATCTGATAAAATTGGTGGTCCGACGCCTTGCGAGGATTTGCTGCTATGGCACAGACCGGAAAATTGGTCTGACTGGTCGCTGAACCAGTGTCTTTCACCGGAGTTGAGTTCCGCGTCAAGGCTTGAATCAGCCATAAGGCTCAAACATGATGGCGCAGTGCATCAGGCAGTATTCAGCCCGTCTGACAGTCACTTGCTGACCACCAGCTATATTGGTGGGGTCGGCACAATCTGTATCTGGGAGAAGAACCAGGCAGGGACATGGTCAATTCAAACCATCACCAGGAAGAACTCCCCAATCATCACCGGCTTTAGCCTGTCGGGCCTTCATGCGCTGATTCACACCTCTCACATGGTAGGAATCCTGGAGCTCAACGATCAAAAGTACTGGTCACTCAAGGGGAAGATCGAGCAAGACGGTATCATCAATGCACGCTTCAATCCCATGTCAGAGCATGAAGTGGTGGTCTTGAGCTATACCGGGGAAGGCGATATGACCAATTTCACTCTACAAGTTTGGGAAATAAGAGATGCTGATGCGCCGGATTGAAGACAATGGTCTGCTGTTTCGAACTCGTTCCCACGGTCCTCCGTGGGAATGCATACCAAACCTCACCATAAAGACAAAATCCCGATTAAACCACCACGATTCCGCGCAATAAGAGTTTGTTTCACAGTTGGCAAATCCGGTATCGCAGAACGTGGGAACGATGAGATACCGGAGCCTGCACAATGTGGAACAACCTGTTTCTGCACTGGAACTTCCTGCCCTCAGGGCTGTCCATTAACATCATGAATCGGTAGTGAAGGTTCGCGCAGTGCCGGTAATAACTCATTAAGAATGGAGTAAGTCAATGAGCGACCCTCTGTTTCCAGGGACTGTCGGCGCTTCGATTGCACCGGATTGGCCTGTAAATGAGCCAGCTAAAACGACACCCCCCAGCTCCGCTATTGCGCTCCTGGAGGCAAGCCCGCAGACACAGTTCCCGCAACAATTTCCGCAACAACAGCCGTTGTGGCAAAGAAGGATTACTGAACTCCCCCCCGAACTTTTGGTCATGATTTTTGACCACCTTGAATTCGATGACATCCCGCAAGTTAATGCAACCTGCCAGACTTTCCGGGAAGTGGTGAAAGAGTACAAATATATTCAGGAACTGTCTTATTTTGCCCGACTTCCGCAACGCTTCCGGGAACAGTACCGGAAAATAGCCCCGTGGCAGAAAAAATCCCGGCACTCTCATCCATTTACCATTCCTGCATCACGCAACAACAGAGGGACATCGTTCAGGGACAGGATAATAAAGAACCTCCCGCAGATGTCCGCACTACTATGCCTTGGCACCCTGGGGAGGATGGAATCATGCCCGGCTTACCGCCTGGTTCCGCGACACAAAGTCACTCTCCCCCAGCGTGATCCAGGTGATCCATATAATCAGACCGAAGCCATTCTTGATTTTTGCCTCAGCCAGTCCAGCCGTCATCTGTTGTTTTATGGCCACTGTTTGAATGACCACCGAATTCTGACCAGGGATGACCGGGGACAATGGGCAGAAGAGCACGTCAATTGGCCCGATAACAGCGGCAGCCGGGTGATTACCGCGGCAAATTTCAGTGCTTGCACGAACCGCCTGTTAACCCGCAGCCGTGAAGGTTATGTGAATACCTTACGGTCTGCTAACAGCGGTTGGGAAGAAGTCGGCAAGAAAATTTTGCCGAACCAGAAGGTCCAGTTCAGCCCTTCCGGGAAATATATGGTGACCTGCAATGAGGACAATCAGGTACTCCTCTGGTGCATGGACGAAAATAATAATGATTGGCTGAAAATGAAGGTTTCCGGCCTCTCCCACGAAGGGTTTATTGGTAAAGTTCAGTTCAGTCCATCGGAGCGGTATCTGTCACTGCACACGCTGGATAAAAGAACCATTTTATCTCTGGATGATTGTGGAGTCTGGTCAGCACAGCATTCAATATTGATAGCAGAGGGTTGGGGTTATGCCCGCTTCAGCCCAGTGGCAGATCAGCTTCTGGTGGGTATTGATCGCAATCCCTACAGTCCCGGACGGGTTGCCATTCACAGCCCGGATCCATCGGGGAAATGGCAAGAGACGGTGATCTTCCCGACATTCTTTCCGCTTCAATTCAGCCCTAGCGGTAAATACCTGTTCGCTATATCTGATGCAATTCGTGGTCCGATGCCTTGTGAGGATTTGCTGCTATGGCACAGACCGGAAAATTGGTCTGACTGGTCGCTGAACCCGCGTCTCTCGCCGGAGTTGAGTTCCGCGTCAAGGCTTGAATCAGCAATAAGGCTCAAACACGATGGCGGATTGTATAAGGCGCGATTCAGCCCGTCTGACAGTCACTTGCTGACCACCAGCTATAGTGGGTGCGGCACAATCTGTATCTGGGAGAAGAGTCAGGCAGAGACATGGTCAATTCAAACCATCATCAGAGAGTACACCCCAGTCATCACCGGCTTTAGCCTGTCAGGCCTTCATGCACTGACTCGCAACTCTCACATGTTAGTAATCCTGGGGCTCAACGATCAAAAGCACTGGTCACTCAAGGGGAAGATCGAGCAAGACGCTATCATAAAAGCATGCTTCAATCCCATGTCAGAGCATGAAGTGGTGGTCTTGAGCCGTACCGATGGAGGCGATATGACCAATTTCACTCTACAAGTTTGGGAAATAAGAGACGCTGATACGCCGGATTGAAGACAATGGCCTGCTGTTTTGAACTCGTTCCCACGGTCCTCCGTGGGAATGCATACCAAACCTCACCATAAAGACAAAATCCTGATTAAACCACCACGATTCCGCGCAATAAGAGTTTGTTTCACAGTTGGCAAATCCGGTATCGCAGAACGTGGGAACGATGAGATACCGGAGCCTGCACAATGTGAAACAACCAGTTTCTGCCCTGGAACTTCCTGCCCTCAGGGCTGTCCATTAACATCATGAATCGGTAGTGAAGGTTCGCGCAGTGCCGGTAATAAATCGTTAAGAATGGAGTAAGTCAATGAGCGACCCTCTGTTTCCAGGGACTGTCGGCACTTCGATTGCACCGGACTGGCCTGTAAATGAGCCAGCTAAAACGACACCCCCCAGCTCCGCTATTGCGCTCCCGGAGGCAAGCCCGCAGACACAGTTCCCGCAACAATTTCCGCAAAAACGGCCGTTGTGGCAAAGAAGGATTACTGAACTCCCCCCTGAACTTTTGGTCATGATTTTTGACCACCTTGAATTCGATGACATCCCGCAAGTGAATGCAACCTGCCAGACTTTCCGGGAAGTGGTGAAGGAACACAAATATATTCAGGAACTGTCTTATTTTGCCCGACTTCCGCAACGCTTCCGGGAACAGTACCGGAAAATAGCCCCGTGGCAGAAAAAATCCCGGCACTCTCATCCATTTGCCATTCCTGCATCACGCAACAACAGAGGGACATCGTTCAGGGACAGGATAATAAAGGACCTCCCGCAGATGTCCGCACTACTATGCCTTGGCACCCTGAGGAGGATGGAATCATGCCCGGCTTACCGCCTGGTTCCGCGACACAAAGTCACTCTCCCCCAGCGTGATCCAGATGAACCATATAATCAGACCGAAGCTATTCTTGATTTTTGCCTCAGCCAGTCCAGTCGTCATCTGTTGTTTTATGGCCGTTATTTGAATGACCACCGAATTCTAACCAGGGATGACCGGGGACAATGGGCAGAAGAGCACGTCAATTGGCCCGATAACAGCGGCAGCCGGGTGATTACCGCGGCAAATTTCAGTGCTTGCACGAACCGCCTGTTAACCCGCAGCAGTGAGGGTTATGTGAATACCTTACGGTCTGCTAACAGCTGTTGGGAGGAAGTCGGCAAGGAAACTTTGCCGATCCAGAAGGTCCAATTCAGCCCTTCCGGGAAATATATGGTGACCTGTAATGAGGACGATCAGGTACTCCTCTGGTGCATGGACGAAAATAATAATAATTGGCTGAAAATGAAGGTTTCCGGCCTCTCCCCCGAAGGGTTTATTGGTACAGTTCAGTTCAGTCCATCGGAGCGGTATCTGTCACTGCACACGCTGGATAAAAGAACCATTTTATCTCTGGATGATTGTGGAGTCTGGTCAGCACAGCATTCAATATTAATAGCAGAGGATTGGAGTTATGCCTGCTTCAGCCCAGTGGCAGATCAGCTTCTGGTGGGTATTGATCGCAAACCCTACAGTCCCGGACGGGTCTCAATTCACAGCCCGGATCCATCGGGGAAATGGCAAGAGACGGTGATCTTCCCGACATTCTTTCCGCTGCAATTCAGCTCTAGCGGTCAATACCTGTTCGCTATATCTGATGCAATTAGTGGTCCGATGCCTTGCGAGGATTTGCTGCTATGGCACAGACCGGCAAATTGGTCTGACTGGTCGCTGAACCCGCGTCTCTCGCCGGAGTCGAGTTCCGCGTCAAGGCTTGAATCAGCAATAAGGCTCAAACACGATGGCGCAGTGTATCAGGCGCGATTCAGCCCGTCTGACAGTCACTTGCTGACCACCAGCTATAGCAGCTGTAGAGGGACCGGTACAATTTGTATCTGGGAGAAGAGCCAGGCAGGGACATGGTCAATTCAAACCCTCATCAGGGAGCACACCCCAGCCACCACCGGCTTTAGCTTGTCAGGCCTTCATGCACTGACTCGCAACTCTCACATGGTAGGAATCCTGGGGCTCAACGATCAAAAGCACTGGTCACTCAAGGGAAAGATCGAGCAAGACGGTATCATAAAAGCATGCTTCAATCCCATGTCAGAGCATGAAGTGGTGGTCTTGAGCCGTACCGGGGAAGGCGATATGACCAATTACACTCTACAAGTTTGGGAAATAAGAAATGCTGATACGCCAGATTGAAGACAATGGCCTGCTGTTTTGAACTCGTTCCCAGAGTCCTCCCCGGGAACAAGAAAACGAGTTGGTAGCTCGAATCACTTTCAGAACAGCGCATCTATATGGCTGAGCAGCATTCTGGACTGATCAATCACCCCCAGGGCAGCCCGGGTTTCACCTTGTTGCAAATGCATTATTAACTGCTGCTGATAAGCATGGGACAAGCGTTTATCGATTGCCTGCGAATCTGAAGCGGTGCTTTCAATGGCATTACCTGCGGATTCACGTCTATAAAGCACAGAAAATGCCTCCTGCAGATCAGCATGCATCTGACCCGCACTCTCCCGCAGCGCCAAAGCCTCCTGAACCTTGCCATCGGCCAGCAACTGAAGAACGGTCTCTCGAAACTCTTTACTTAAAGCAATAGTGTCGAAACCAACAGCTGCCTCAGCCTCTCTTCCTGTAGGAACCGGCGGTGTATAAGCAGGCCCTTGCGCAGAACTGGCGCTATACGCTTCGGTCAGTGACATGGCTTCCAGGGTAATCACCCCAAGATCACTGGCCGTCGCCAGCACATCCTTGGTAGCCGGTGGCATAAAGCCCCGGGCCTTTGCATACTCCTTCTCCATATCGACAACCTGAAGCTTATGGTTGCGACCATCGTCACTCATATAAACGACAATGTATTCGACTGGCGTCAGCAGCGGGTCACGATTGTCTACCACAAAGCTGTGATAAAAATACTCCTGACCAAGCAGGCCCGGCTTCTGGTAATGCAAAGCCGTCACTGGCACGGTTTTAACCACCTGGTAATGCTTATCGAGCAGTTGTACTTCCGGCATAAACGCCGAAGCTTCCCGGCCAAATTTCCCACGTTTTATCTGACTGCTGATTTTGAACCGGTAGGCACCATATCCGGGTAGCTGCCAGCCTATCACTGCAGAATCGCTGTTAGTCGTTTTCAGCGTTGCAGACTGTTGCGTCAGCCCAATGGTCTGCTGAATGGCTTCGTCGTATATCCGCAGTGGTTGATATTTCAGGGTCGGTAAAGAGTGGTAAACAGCCACAGGCTCTTTAGTCGTCGGGGCTATCGCAGAATCATGGGTTGCACAGCCAGCCAGTAAGCCAAGTGCCAGGCAGAGCGCTGTTTTTTTCATCGGACTACTCAACGGGATAAATCAATTGTCTGCAATTCTAGCGGTATTCATCAGAGCGCGAGTCTGTAAACGATTACAGACTCAGGCATAGTACATGGTTTCAGTGGGTTTGACGGGTTGTCGTGTCTCCGCACTCCGTTCGTCCTGAGTGCTGAGCTTGACGAAGCATCGAAGGACCCATAGGGCCTAAAGGCGGAAACTACGGACTCTGATAGATCGTGCCAAGCACCCTTCGTCCGTGCATCCTGAGCGGAGCCGAAGGACGCTCAGGGTGAACGGAGATTGTACACGTCAAACTCATTGAAACCATGTACTAGTGCAACTAAGCGTTGATACCAATACCGTTCGTGCTGAGCTTGTCGAAGTACGGTGGCACCATCCTTCGACAAGCCTCAGGATGAACGGGGTGCATGGGTATTAACACTTTTTTGCACCAGGAGGCTGACCGGCAACAGGTTACCGATGGTCAGACGCTATTTCGCCTTACGACAGCCACTCAGGTTGGCAAAGAACTGCTGATTCTCTTTGCTGGCCAGCATTGCAGAAATACTCTGAGGCAGACGACGACGCCAGTTTGGATATTCACTACAGGTGCCAGGTACATTCACCGGAGAGTCAATCATCATGACATCTTCCAGCTGGAAGCCAGCTATTTGCGAAGCCGACAAAGCCAGGTAATAGCTGAATCTCTCCATGATGGTACGACTGAATGCCGGTGCCGTGCTTGCCTGAAGGTCAACGCCTTCTGGTAATTCACCGAGGTCAGCCAGGGTATTCAGTACTGCCTTACGGGTCTGTTCACGGGCATCGTGGTCAGCGGCGGCACGCTCTTCGGAGAAAAAGCCCAGGGATTCCATCAGGTCGATGTCTTTGCAATCCCACCAGCCTTTCATGGTGGGAGTGTCATGGCATACCAGCATCGCCAGGGCTTTTTCACGGTACTTGTCGGGTGCCGTATAACGATCCTTATCCTGCTGGAAGATCCCCATCACACTGCCGTACATTCTTGCCGGAGGCAGACTGTCGGTGATTTCCTGAGGAACCACACCCAGGTCTTCACCAAACACCAGACACTGTTGGCGATGACTTTCCAGTTTGATAATACCCAGCAAATCCTGCAGCGGATAATGGACGTAACAGCCATAACGGGCACCTTTGTTGTCTGTGTTGCCGTTCGGGCACCACCACAGACGGAACAGCCCCATGGCATGATCAATACGCAACGCACCGCAGTTACGCATATTGTTCCGGATCAGCTCAACGAAAGGCTGGTAACGTTCCTCTTTCAAGACCACCGGGTTGAACGGTGGCAGACCCCAGTCCTGACCCATCGGCCCCAAACCATCGGGCGGCGCACCGGTGCTGGCTTCGAGAACGAATAAATTACGATCCGTCCAGACATCGGCACCGTTGCTGTCTACACCCACCGCCAGGTCACGGTAAAGGCCAACCATCATACCGGCGTTTTTGGCTTTTTCCTGGGCTGCGTGCAGCTGTTCATCCATCTGCCACTGCAGGTATTTAAAGAACGTAATCCGTGCCTGATTTGTCCTGGCAAAAGCCCTGACCTCTTTACTGTCTGGCGTCTGGTACGCTTCTGGCCAGCAGCGCCATCCCCAGCTATTAATATCGGTTTTCCGGAAATGCTCATACAGTGCTTCATACAGGGCAAACTGATCTAACCGCGCGCCCCTTGACTGACAGAAAGCCGTGAACGCCTGATCCCGGTCTGTTCCCTTGCCCAGATGCTGTTCGGCAAACTCATTAAACAACAGTTCCAATACCGACATTTTCAATGGTGCAACCTTGTCGTATTCCACAAGGTCGGTGCTGCGTAATTGATCAATCAATCCCTGGTGGTGTGCAACAATCTCCCGGGCTGATGCACTGTCTGCGTACTCCGCCACTTGTTCAGGATCAATGTACAGCACATTATCAAACAGACGGGTCGATGGGCTGTAAGGCGAACAGTGCAGTGGATTGGACGGGTACAGGGCATGCACCGGATTCAGGCCAACAAAATCAGCCCCCTGCTCACCCATACCTGCAGCCAGCGCACCCAGGTCGGTGAGATCACCCATCCCCCAGTTACGCTCAGAGCGAACGGTATACAGCTGAATACCGGAACCCCAGATTTTAGCGCCCTGTTTCATGGCTTCCGGCTCATAACAAACGTCCGGCACCACAATCAATCCGGCTTCTGCCGTGAACGCTTTCTCCTGAACCGCCATCGTGTGATAACCCAGTGGCAGGTATTCAGGTACTGAAACCTCAAGGGCAATATACTCTTTGCGCTCCAGCTTCACGGTTTCGGACACAACAGCCGTGGTCAGATCGGCATGATGGGTAACCTGGTCACCGTTTTCCAGAGTTATCTGCACTGCAACAGACGATGGACGTTTACTCCTGGAGCAACGCAGTACGAAAGAGAAGCTTTGCCCCTGATGCACAACCGTCACTGGTGATAAAGGAGATTGCCACAGCTTTAACTGTTCAGTGGCTATCGCCTGTTTCAGCGCCACATTACTGCTAGCGTCAAAACCCATGGCAGCCAGCAGGGGAATTTTGTTCTCAGTGTTAATAGCTACCGGAGTACCATCCCAGTCCTTATAGCCGCTGGCCATGCCACACAGGTCACCCAGACTGTCGATTAATTGGTGGTCAAGCATTGAGTTTCTTCATAAGTAGACCGGCAACCAGGGAGGCTGCCGGAGATTGCACAAAATTTGTCGTATGGAATACGGGTTGTTCCAACGGTCTTCCACGGGAGCAATCAGCTGTCAGCAATATCAGTCAAATACTGGTGACCTGGTTCGTGAAAACGCGACACCGCTGGCATCAAACAGATGACAGTTTTCCGCCGGAACACCCACATGGAATTCAGCACCAGGCTGACGACGCAGGGAGTCTTCCACCCGGGCAATAAACGCTTCGTGAATATCCGGATGGTTCAGGTAGATAAATGACTCATTACCCAGGCGCTCAATGGTTTCGATAGTGCCGGTAATGCAGTTTTCTGCGCCATCCGCCTCTTCATGATTCAGCACATCCTGTGGCCGAATCCCCAGCGTTACCTTATCACCAGATTTGGCATTGCGGGTGTCGTTGCAAACACGCAACTCAGTACCACACTCCAGCTTAACTCTAGTCTCTTTCTGACCGGGCTCCACTATCGTGGCACGGAAGAAATTCATCTTCGGTGAACCGATAAAGCTGGCCACAAACAGGTTGCACGGGTTGTGATAAAGTTCCAGCGGTGCCCCCACCTGCTCCAGATTGCTTTCGGCACCGTCTGCCAATGGGCTGAGTACCACGATACGATCGGCCAGCGTCATGGCCTCTACCTGGTCGTGGGTTACATAGATGGCCGTTGTCTTCAGTTTATTATGCAGACGGGACAACTCCTGACGCATCTGTACCCGCAGGGAAACATCCAGGTTGGACAGCGGCTCATCAAACAGAAACAGCCTCGGTTCCTGCACAATGGAGCGACCAATCGCCACCCGCTGGCGCTGACCACCTGACATCGCTTTTGGCTTACGATCCAACAGCTTTTCCAGCTGCAAAATTCTGGCTGCTTCATCCACACGACGATTGATCTCGGCCTTGTCCGCTTTTGCCAGCTTCAGGCCAAACTCCATATTTTCCCGCACCGTCATATGGGGATAGAGGGCATAAGACTGGAACACCATACCAACACGACGCTCGTTGGGCGGCATATCGTTGGATCGCTCACCGTCCAGCTCTAACAAACCGCCGGAAATGTCTTCCAGGCCACAGATCATCCGCAACAACGTGGACTTACCGCAACCGGAAGGGCCAACGAAGGCGACAAATTCACCATCTTCAATGTGCAGATTGATGTTCTTCAGAACAAATGTCTTGCCACCGTCGTAGCTTTTGTCCAGTTGGGTCAGCTTTACTTCAGCCATTGTCTTTCTCTTGTCTAAACCTTTATAAACGGTAAATCCGTTAACCTTTCACACCACCGGCCGTCAGACCATTGACCAGATAACGCTGGGCCATCAGGAAGACGACAGTAATGGGCATGCCGGTCAAAATTGCGGCAGCGGCAAAATCACCCCAGAGGTAGTTCTGGGCATAGAGGAACTGTTTCATACCCACGGCCAGAGTCAGCTGTTCAACGCCCTGGAGCAGGACAGACGCAATCGGGTACTCACCAATCACCCCAATAAACGACAGTACAAATACAACCGCGAGAATAGGTACAGACAGTGGCAGCAGAATATGCCTGAATGCCTGCCAGGGGGTGGCTCCGTCGATATAGGCAGACTCTTCCAGAGCCACATCAATGCTTTCGAAATAACCTTTAATCAGCCAGATGTGCATGGTGATACCGCCCAGATAGGACATCACCAGGGCACTGTGAGTATTCAACCCCAGCCATGGCACCACACCGCCCAACTTATTAAAGAAGGCATGGAAAGCCACCAGGGCCAGCACCGCCGGGAACATCTGCAGAATCATCATGCTGGTGAGCAAGTGGTTCTTGAAACGGAAACGCAGCCGGGCAAACGCATAAGCACCGGTGGTGGACAGCATCAGGATCAGCGCCGAGGTGGTAAAGCTCACTTTCAGGGAGTTCCACAGCCAGGTCAGTACCGGGAAAGTGGGCTTAATCACCGTGCCATCGGCAGTGGTGTACTCAAAACCCAACACCATTGCCCAGTGTTCCAGGCTGGGATTATCCGGAATCAAACTGCCGGTCGCGAAGTTACCGGTCCGGAATGACACCGAAATAATCATCAAAAATGGAAACATCACCAGACAAAGCAGCAGAATCATCACGATCCGGGCTGCCCATACCCGATAGTGCAGGTTTCGTGGTTGTACCATCGCCATGATCAATACTCCTGTGAACTGCGGGTGGCCCTGAGGTTAACCCAGGAGATAAATCCGACGATCAGGAAGATCATCGTGGCAATAGCAGACGCCAGACCAAAGTCCTGACCCGCGACAAATGCCGTACGGAAGGTGAAGTTCACCAGCAAATCCGTGAAGCCTGCTTCCGTTGTCGTTCCGGCCATCATCGGGCCGCCCGCTGTCAACAGGTCAATCAGCACGAAGTTATTGAAGTTAAAGGCAAAGCTGGCAATCAGAATCGGTGCCAGCGGTTTGGCAATATTGGGCAGTGTTATATACAACAGGTTATGGATCGGGTTGGCACCATCAATGGCAGACGCTTCATAGAGATCGTCCGGAATCGCTTTCAGCAGACCCATACAGACGATCATCATATAGGGGTAACCCAGCCAGGTGTTGACGATCAGAATCATGGTTCTGGCAAAAGTCGGATCGGTCATCCACTCAGGACTGATGCCAAACAGCCCTTCCAGGATCATATTGATCTCACCGAAGTTCTGGTTAAACAAGCCCTTGAAAATCAGAATGGAAATAAACGCTGGCACCGCATAAGGAAGGATCAGCAGCACCCGGTAAATCGCCCGCTCTTTCAGTGGTTCCCACTGCATCAGGTTAGCCAGCAACAGACCAATCACCAGACAGAACAGAACACTGCCCGCAGAAAAGACAACGGTCCAGACAAAAATCTTGAAAAACGGCTCACGAATACCTTTGTCATTAACCAGACGTTCGTAGTTTTCTCCACCCACATACACAGAGAAACCGGGGGCAACCCGCTCACCACTGTCGGTCACATAGAACCCCGTGGTCATATCCGGGCGTATGACTTTACCGGTCTTAATCTCAACCAGACTGTCGTTTTTCTCTTCCCGATACTGTGGTGCCATGGCAGAAAACTCACGCAGGGACGACATCACCAGACGAGTATCGTCTGCCAGAGTAACAGCCACTGATCCCAGCGCCGAGCGCTGCCGGACCACCTCCCGCATGGACAGTTTGTCACCCTCTGCATCAGCTCCAGAGCGAGCATTAACCTCTACCGGATCACCATTCAGTACGAAAGCGTCGGAGGTATAAATACTATCTTTGTCGTTTTTATCAGTCAGCTGTAACTGAAACTGATCGTTTTGCTGAAAAAGCGCCAGTGTGTAGGTGTGTTCGCCGTTCTTTACCTGCTTGTTCAGGTGAATCTCTTTGACCCGCTCAAGACTCAGAATATTGGCAGAGCCGTAATTGGTGAACGAAATACTAAAGGTGTACACCAGCGGAAAAACGATAAACATCATAATGCCCAGCAAACATGGGTACACGTAGCGATAGCTGTAACCACGCTTGCTGGTAAAAATCCATGTGCCCAGGCTGCCCAGAACCAGCAGGGTTAATGGGAAAAGCACTTCACCCTGGAAATAGAGCAGGGCAATGACGTAAAGCAGGGCTAGATCAATCAGGGCAACGAGCGCCCACTTTGGCCCGTTGCCAGACAACAATGATCTGACATTGGCGGGAATGGTCATGGTGTTTGTCTCTCCGGGAGGGTTTTGAGCCGATCGTCAAAACGACGATCGGCAGATGTAACGGGTCACGTCAATGTAAGCCTGCGCTACACCCCGTTGCGCAGTGTTTAGTTGGCAATCAGCTTGGCAGCGTTGTTCAGTGCCACTTCAACGGTTTCCTGACCGGTGGTGATATTGGTCAGGGCAGTCTGGGTAGCCGACCAGAACTTGCCCATTTCCGGAACGTTAGGCATCAGCAGACCATTCATGACGTTCTGGTAAGTGGCTTCGATGCGTGGGTCCGCCGCCAGCTTCTTCATGTACGCCTTGTGAGCAACGGCACCCAGTGGCTTGTCGTTGTTCAGCGTGGTCAGGCCTTCTTCGGTGAGGACATAGTTCTCGATAAACTCTTTAGCCAAACCCTGGTTTGGCGAAGCGTTGTTCAGAGCAGCGGCCCAGACGCCAACAAACGCACGGGATGGACTACCGTCGATAGAAGGCAGTGGCGCAACACCGTAGTTGATCTTGCTCTTTTCCAGGTTGGCCCAGGCCCATGGACCGGAGATCATCATCGCCACTTCACCCTTGTTGAAGCTGGCTTCCATCACACCGTAGTCAACACCCCGTGGCATCACGCCCTCGTCGATGATTTTCGCCAGCATCTTGCCACCTTTGATGGCACCGGCGCTGTTTACACCGATATCAGAAACGTCATAGCCAGCAGGTACTTCCCTGAAGACATAACCACCGTTGGAGGCCAGCATCGGCGTAGTGAAGTAAGGCTGAACCTGGTCCCACATAATGGTGGTGATATCTTTCTTATCCAGCTCTTTTTTCAGTGCGAACATCTCTTCATAAGAGGCAGGTGCCGTTTTGATGATGTCCTTGTTGTAAATCAAGCCGATGGCTTCCATGGCTACCGGATAGCCGTAAACGTTGCCATTGTGAGACGTGGCCTGCCAGCCTTTGGCTTCGATATCCGCCTTTACACTGTCAGAAGGCTTAACAGGTGCCAGCAGACCGGATTCAGCCCACTCACCGAAACGATCGTGTGCCCACATCACAATATCCGGACCTTTGCCGGTAGCAGCAGCCTGCTGGAAACGGTCGGTCAGATTCTCGGGAATCTCAACCTTTACCTTAACGCCCAGCTCTTCTTCAAAACGCTTACCTACAACTTCCATACCGTTATAGGCTTTGTCACCACCAATCCACACAACCAGCTCGTCGTCAGAGAATGCCATGGCTGTGTTGGCCCCCATGGAGATAGCCAGCGCAGAAGCAATCGCTGCGGCAACCGTTTTTTTCATCATCTCTCTACCTACTTCTGTATTTCCCTGAAGCCCTCAGGGTGATCATTGAAATTTTCAGCCTGTTGTCGTTTAGATCGGAGTGAACACTAGCATTCAAATTCGCACTGTCGAGACAAGAGACCTGAAAAGCGGGCGTTATCATCAATGAATTGGTATCTGAAAGAAATCGTAAAACGTTTACAGAATGCCTACTTTCTGGGGTAATCCGTGAGTATTTGATACAAATCAACCTATTTTGTGCATTTTCAGGAAAATGACGGGCTAGCACACCATTTCAATATGTTTGATGTGTGCAATCTCCGTTCAGGACGAACGATATGGGTAACAACGCTTAGCTGCTTTAGTACATTATTTCGATGAGTTTGATGTGTACAATCTCCGTTCACCCTGAGCGGAGTCGAAGGGTGATTGGCACAATATGCAGGGTATGGAGTTTACGCCTTTCGACTCCGCTCAAGACGAACGGAGTCTGGAAGTCAATAAAGGAACCCATCAATCGCATTGAAACCGTACACCATCTCCGTTCATCCTGAGCGGAGTCGAAGGGTGTTTGGCACGATCTATCATGGGCCGGAGTTTGCGCCCTTCGACAGGGTCAGGACGAACGCAGTGCAGAGGCTTATGATAACGGCAACCCGTCAAACTCATTGAAACCATGGACTAGCCTCAAGTCATAACACAGGAGGTCTGCCCTTTACGGACAAACACATCCAGCCAGCACCCACGAGGCTCACAGGATTTGATTGCCTCTATCGCCAGCTCAGCCCCCTGAACGGCAATACTGTCTATATCCTGTCGTACAGTGGTCAGTGAATGATAACGATCATCATCAATGCCATCGTAACCCACCACCTGCACATCATCCGGTACCCGCTTACCGGTATCCGCCAGTGCCATGGAAATACCTGTGGCGACAATGTCAGAAAAGGCGACAAATGCATCGGGCTTAATCCCCGATTCCAGCAAGCCACGTATACGGCGATAACTGTCTAATGCAGGCAGACCGGTATCCACTGAAATTTCTATGGCTTCCGAGGGAATAAGCCCTGCTTCCAGCATCGCCCTGCGATAGCCCTGGTAACGCATGCACGAAACCGCATGATCACTGTGCAGGCAGACGTAATAAATAGTACGACAGCCATTCCCGAGCAGGTGTGTGGTTGCCAGAAAACCACCCTGTTCATCATTGGAAGCGACCCAGAAATGCCCCTCCCGCACATCACCAATACTCACATAGGGGGCTTCCTGCTCCTGAACCTTCTGATAGCGGGGATCTTCATGGTGCAACCCAATGCCAACATAGGCCTTGGCCGACGTCATCAGCTCACCCTCCGGAGAAAACTTCACCCGCTTGACCCGGTACCCCTGCCGCTCCAGCTCAATCTTCAGCGCTTCATACACTTTTAATGCAAACGGCGATATGGTTCCCAGATCCAGCCCCAGCACAACCCCCACTACAAAGGCATTCTGCCCGTGCAACTGCCGGGCCATATAATTGGGTTGATAGTTAAGCTCATGGGCCGCGTCCAATACCTTCTTGCGGGTACTGTCTGAAACGTATTTTCCGCCATTGAGCACCCGACTGACGGTTGCAATGGATAATCCTGCCAGCGCCGCCACCTGGAGAATGGTTGATTGCCCAGACACTTGATTCCTTCCCCAAGGGATTTATCCCTATATCAAATAACTGACATTGATTCGAAATATCACCAACCTTGGTAATATATTTTGTTTACAGTGTTCACAAAAAGACACAGATCAATATTTAGCCAAGTTCTTCTAAAAACCTTTTCATATTGCTCTTCACCCCACAAATGCCAAAGAATTTCACAGCCAAAAAAACGTCAACACGTTGTAATGCCTGCTGACAGAGTCTGGACGATTTATTTCGTTTCAGGGGGGACTGCAGCATGCAAGATGGCGAACACACGACAACACATTTGAAGGAATTTGGTTGTGACCAAAGCAAGACTTCTGCCACTGGCTGGTGCTATCGCTGCCGTACTGCTTTCCGGTACGGCAATGGCCAGTGAAACCACCACTGAAACTCTGAATCTGAAGCCGACTGATATCCTGACCGATGGCTGGCAGGTAAACGGTTATATCCGTGCTGGCTGGCGGGTGAATGAAAACGGTACATCTACCGGTAATGAATATGGCAAACCTGACTACAATGTAGCAGGTACAACTGGCAAGAATGCTAACCAGGTTGAATTCAACGTCAGCAAAAACACCACTTTCCAGAATGGTGTGTGGTCGCAGCTGGGTGTGCGTGCTGAGTACGGTAATGGTGACTCCAGCTTCTATTCTTCCACAGGCAGCGAAGACAGCAACAACGATGGCGAAGGTAGCTTTGAAATCAAAGAAGCCTTTATGCGCTTGGGCGGCTTTAGCTATTTGCCAGAAAACGCAGAAATCTGGGCTGGTCGTCGCTTCCTGAATCGTGAACAGGGTTTGCTCTCTGGTGAATTCTGGAAGCAGTCTTCCGGTGTTGGGTTTGGTTATGAGCAGAGCGGCAACGGTATCGCTGTTGTATCTGTAGATCCGGGTGAAAAGTCTGAAAAACCAGAAGGCAAAACCATCCACTCTTTAGATCTGTATAGCTACAACCACGAAGCGCTGGGCGGCAGCTTTAACTTTGATGCCAAATTCATGATGGCTGGAGATAAAGACAAATACGCAGATAACGAAGCCACTGACGGTATCGGCCTTGCTCTCACCTATAAGCGCGACTACTACGGACTGGATGGCTGGACTGCGACTGCTCTGGCCTATGGGAACGGTTTGGCCGCCAACCGAGGTGTAAACTTTGGCCAATGGAGTGGTGGCACATCAACGGTTGATAGTGATAAGGGCAACAGTATCTTCTTCACATCCTACGGTGTCATGAACATTAATGATCATTGGCAGTTAGCTACTGAAATTACGTATCTTCGTGGCGAAAAAATCTGGGGGTTAGGTTCTGATACCAAATTCGATCCAGATAAGGAAATAGCCAATGACGAAATTTATTACAAATCAGAGGGTGACACTGTCGATCGCCTTCTCATAGCTGCACGTCCAACTTACAAAGTTAACGAAAATTTCCGCTGGGAATTCACCGGTTCATACGGCTACGAGAAAGATTATTGGGGTCATCGTGAGGTAGACGGGAATCTTGTAGAAGGTGGTGCAAAAGCTGAAACAACCTTCTACGCTGCTGAAATTGCAGCCGTATTCACCGTTAACTCAGACTACTTTGGTCGTCCACAAATCAAGCCTTTCATCACCTACATGGTTCGGGATGCGGACAATAAGTATGAAGATCAAAAAGGCTGGGGTGATGAGTTCGACAACGATGACAAAACCTTCCAGTTCGGTGTAGAAGCAGAAATCTGGTTCTAATTCCGCCAGCTATCTGTTGTTGAATCCCCATGCACAGCATGGGGCGCTTAATCTGACCAACCGCAAAGCGGTGCAATGCGGTTGGTGCCGTGAATATCAGTGTTCTGTGCTGATGGCGGGAAGAATTTCTCGCTCCTGTGATTGTGTTTTTATTTTGGCGGAGTTTACTCCGCTTTTTTTACCCCCAAAAACCATCTCTGTTGCAGCTTATGCCAGCTCTAAAGTTTCAAGCCGATCAGACAACACCCTTTCAAAATCAATATTCAACACTGATTGGTTCACTCCATACCGCCATAACGTACTTTCCAATAAACGACGGTAATCGAACTATTCGTATATGGCTACCGGAAACCTACGACAAAAACCGACCAAAACCCTACCCGGTCATCTACGCCTGGGATGGCCAGAACCTGTTTGATAAACAGACCGCCGGCTTCGGCATGGAGTGGCAACTCGATGAAACCCTGACAGCGTTGGAGGAGGAGTATGTGGTCATCGGCTTTGACAGCCCCCGTGAGGCCCTGCCCCGCTATGTTGAATACAGCGGCCTTGACTGGACCCATCCAACCGTCGGCAAGGTAAAGGCCCGGGGCCGTGAAACAGTGGATTTTGTCGTGGACACACTGATCCCGAGGCTGGAAAGGGAATACAATATCAGCAACAACCCAGCCGATCGCACGTTAATGGGTTCCTCCATGGGCGGCTATATTACCCTCTACGCCATGAGCCATCGCCCCGGTGTGTTTGGCACCGGCCTGGCCCTGTCCCACGCCACCAGCGATCACTATGGTGGCAAACAGTTACGGCAGTACTTCCGGAAAAACGGTTTTGCCCGCAATGCCAGCCTCTATCTCGATATGGGCGGCCAGGAGACAGTTGGTCCCTGGGGGCCTGATGAATGGCTGCAAGGTCACCATGCCATGGTGGCCGCATTAAACAATGCCGGTATACCGCTGCAACACCGGGTGATTACCGATGGCGTCCATGACGAAACCGCCTGGGCAAAACGCTTTGGCGAAATTTTTCAGACCATGATTAAACAATCGCAGTGAACTGTGATGTTTTTTGCGACGGTGAATACCAGGGCAGCACTACGAAAAAAGCCTCGATGCAAAAGATGCAATAACTCCGCTCTCCCATGCCTGCCATGGGAGTTCGACTCTTTTAGAGCTTTTACCCTGTAAAACGTTTACAACTTCCCACCATCTCATTTCATGACAATAATGCCCGCGCAAAAATAAACTACCTCTTTCGCAGTGATTTGAAATGCCCAAAAAAAAGTTAATGGATGCGGACCTGCCACCGGTAACCCAAAGCCTGAGCCAGGTGATGCATGCCTCACCTTTTTCCATCCTGGGAATTCACCCCGGGCAGTCCGGTAGTGGTCTCACCATCCGCGCCTGGCACCCCGATGCCGAGTGCATCGAGGTTGTGCAGGAAAGTACGGGTAAATCACTGGGCAGAATGAACCGACTGGCCAATGGTCTTTTTGAGCTGAGTTTTCCCCAACGGAAAAAAGTCTTTTACTATCTGCTCAACATCACCCTGAAGGACGGGACAGAAGAACTCCGCTTTGACCCTTACCAGTTTGGCGAGTACACCCTTTGCCAGCAGGATATCGACCCGCTCCATCTGTACCGACATCTGGGTGCTCTGAAAGTGGAACACGCCATTACCCGTCAGCGCAGTGTTTCAGGCGTGTTGTTCAAGGTCTATGCCCCCCATGCCCGTTCCGTCAGCGTGATCGGTGATTTCAACCGGTGGGATGGTCGGTGCCCTGTATAAATATGAGCTGCACGATCAGAATGGTCAGCTGCTGCCGGAAAAAACCGACCCCTTTGGCCATAAAGTGGAACAGTGGCCGGGCCTCGCCTCCATTGTACAAACGGAAAGTACCTTTACCTGGTCCGACAGCCAATGGCTGAACAAACGTCAGCTGAACCATAACAAACCCATGTCGGTTTATGAGGTCCACCTGGGCTCATGGAAAAAATCGAACGACGATGGTTTTAAAAATTACCGGGAGCTGGCCGACGAACTGATCCCCTATATCCGGAAAACGGGCTTTACCCATATCGAATTACTGCCCATTTCCGAACATCCTCTCTACGAATCCTGGGGCTATCAGCCGGTTGGGCTGTTTGCCCCCACCAGCCGCTATGGCACACCGGACGACTTCCGCTACCTGGTTGACCAGTGCCACCAGCACAATATTGGTGTGATTCTGGATTGGGTTCCCGCCCACTTTCCACAGGATGAACACGGCCTGTTCCGTTTTGACGGGACCGCTATTTATGAATATGAAGACCCGCAACGGGGCTGGCATCCGGACTGGAAGTCCTGTATCTACAATTACGGTTCGCCATGGGTACAGGATTTTCTGATCAGTAATGCCCTGTACTGGCTGGATGAGTTTCATATTGATGGCCTGAGGGTGGATGCCGTGGCCTCCATGCTCTACCTGGACTACTCCAGAAAACAGGGCGAGTGGACACCCAACCATCTGGGCGGCAATGAACACCTTGAGGCCGTCGCCTTTTTGCAGCGCCTGAACACTGAAGTTCACCGGCTGCATCCACACTGCATGATGATCGCCGAGGAGTCCACCAGCTGGCCCTGTGTATCACGCCCCGGACACCCACAGAGCCTCGGCTTTGATTACAAATGGAATATGGGCTGGATGCACGACACTCTGGCCTATATGAAGCGGGACCCGATTTATCGTCAGCATCACCACCATGAAATGACCTTCAGTATGGTGTACGCCTATAACGAGAACTTTGTGCTCTCCCTCTCCCACGATGAAGTGGTTCATGGTAAAGGCACGATCCTCACCCGTATGCCCGGGGATGACTGGCAGCGCTTTGCCAACCTTCGGGCCTATTACGGATTTATGTTCGGGCACCCCGGTAAAAAGCTGATGTTTATGGGCTCCGAGTTTGGTGCCACCAACGAGTGGAACCCGGCAGAAAGCCTGAACTGGAACCTGTTGGAGCAGGGCCCTTACCACCAGGGCATGCTGACGATGATCAGTGAGCTGAATACCCTGTATCAGCGTTACCCGGCACTGCATGAGCTTGATTTTGATCGCAACGGTTTTCGCTGGCTGATACTGGACGACCATGGTCAAAGTGTTTTTGCCTTTTACCGAACAGACAGCGCAGGTAAAACCATTGTCGTTATCAGCAATATGACACCATTTGTAAGGCATGATTACACCATTGGCGTTCCGGCAAGTGGACAATGGCAGGAAATCTTTAACAGCGATGACCAGCGCTTTGGTGGCAGTCATATTGTCAACGGTACCGTCTCAACCCGGCCAGGAGAGTGGCATAACCAACCCCAAAGCATCAGACTGACTTTGCCGCCACTGGCGACTATTATGCTGACCGTTGACCGGGAATAAAGCCCATAGCGAGAAAAAGCTCCCGACACATACTGATTCCTTCGATCCCGTGTGTATTACAGAAATCGCTCAATCCTCCGTAAGTATCTTTCCCATGCTTTTAGGCCCTTTGGGTCCTGCGTGGGAATGCATACCGGAGCCTGCAGTATGGAACAACCTGTTTCTGCCCGGAATCACCAGAGTTTAATGGGGGTTCTACATTTTCGGAGAAGTTCGGTATACATTCCCTTCCCACCTGGCTGGCAGCCTGGAACATTTGTAGCAAGAACTCACAGTAATTCCGGTACTGACAAAAATAAAATAATCATCCTTATTTACATCTACATTTGTATTCTGAATTTTGTAAACTCGGAAGCTCTGAAATGACCCCCGTGCTCACCTCATGCGTAACCATGACGCCACCGTCTGATTTGGCTGCTACTGATAGCGGCCATGGCCCGGAACGGGGTTCGTCCTGGCCGGGCTTCTGGAGTGTCAGCAAGTCAGTGGCTCAATCCCTTCATCCTGACTTTGATCCCGGGCAACGGACTGATCAGCCCGGTAGCCCATGGATACAACTGAAGATTCAACCTAAAGAGCTGGCCCTGCGTCTGGTCCAGAAAGCCATCCCCGTCGATAGCTACCTGAACACCATTAACCAGGTGGCCATGGCCTGTCTGGCGCTGGCCAGCCTGCCGGTTTGTGGGGGCCAGACGCCAGAAGACAGCAATCCTGGAACCAGTAAAGAACCACCTGGCACTGCTGCCTCAACCGTCCCGCCGGGCTGCAGAGACGAGCAGATTCCTGTCCAGAGCAATGCTGACCTGGCCAAAATCGGGAATAAGCCATGCTATCCCCCCAATGGCAAGTACGAACAGATTGCTGATATTGATGTCGAAAACCACTCGCCCATCCCGGGCTTCACTGGTGAGTACAACGGTAACGGCAAGAGCATTAGCAACCTGAACAACTGCCTGTTCTTGCTGGTGAAAGATGGGGGAGTAGTACGTGATGTGGTGGTCAAAAATGCCAGTATAAGCATAAATGACCGGCGATCTTACGGTAATAAGGGCATTATCGCCTGCGAAGCCAGCGGACACTCACTGTTGAAAAATAACACAGTGGAACATTCTGATTTCAAGTTAGTGAGAGGCGGCCAGGGTATGATGATGGGGATGCTGGCGGGAGAGATCAGGAACAACTCAAAACTGGAAAGTAACCAGGTCAAGAACTCGGCGATGAATGTAAATACAATAGGGCTACGTTCTGCCTCTGCAGGAATATTAACCGGAAGGGCCAGAGGATCTGCTTCCCTGGACAGCAACTCGATTGACCATTGCAATATCACAGCAAGCCACAAAGAGAGCATTTTCTGGAGTGAGAGTGAAACGTTCACTGGCCTGATAGCTGGGAGCATGGACGATAACGTCACTGTCAGTAACTCGAGACTCACCAATAACCGGCTGGTAGATAATACGCGATTGGTCAACGCCGGAGGTGTCGCAGGGTGGGCGTCCGGCACAACTATAGAGGGTACCCATGCCATCAATAACAGCATGCTTTCGCAGATATGGTTCGCACCAGACCCAAAGATTGCGGTAGTGGTTGCCAATGCAGTTAAATGCCGTATTAGCGATACCACCGCTATCAATAACCGCCTTGAATTAAAAGAAGGTTATGGGGAAACTTCATGGGAAAGTGCACCCGCTACGGGAATCGTAACAGCAAGTTGTGATCAAAGTACGATCAAAAATACTCTGGCCGAACATAATGAATTGTTCTCCGTAGGCAAGGTAGCCGTTGCCACCGCCTATATTGAAGATAAATGCGAGATCCGTAATACCACTGCCAGAAATATCAAGATTGAAGCCAGACAAGGTGACAACGATCAATCTGCTGCGGCGATTGCTGCGGCCAGCTTTGGAACAAAAGCGTTCTACAACAATAAGATTAGCCAGACAACCGCTATCGATTGTCAGATATCAGCTCAAGGAACAAATGGTTATGCCGCAGTGGGAGCTGCCTATCGAGGCAGGGGTTATGTAACCATCAGCGATACCACTGTCTGCAACAGTAACATCAAGGGTACTCACGCAGGCATAGCCGCTGGCGACACTAACCATCCATTTACTCGCACCCTTGCCTGTAAAACCACACTCAACACCCGGCTGGAAAATTCTGGTTGCGCTGAGGCAAACTGTCCGAAGGAAAGTACTGACGCTCCTCCCACACAACTCAACACGACCACCACCGCTGGCAGTTATCAAGCAACAACTGACGCCTTATCCTCACCTCTTGAAACACCGGCCAGCAGCACTACAACTTCAGAATTGTCGAGCTCAACTGTTGCGCCCTCGATTTTCTCAACATCAACAACATCACAACTGGCCAGTTCAGCAACTTCACCAACAGCTCTGTTCTCAGGCAGAGATCAGCCAACCACTGTTGATCGACATCTGTCGCTCAAAACAGTAACGGCTGCACCACGTCAGCCACTACCATCTGCCACTGTGTCTTCTTCATTGGTTAATGGAACCAACGACCACACTATTTCACCCCTGAACAACGACGAAGTGGATGCAGGTATTCCGGTTCCTGCCCTGGCCGGATGGGTAGCAGCGGGGATTCTCACGGGTGGCATTTTGCTGTATGCCTGCTACCAGTGGTACCAGGGCTATCAGCAAGGGTTAACGGGCAAAGCGTTAGCCCTGCGGCCCATGACCCGGATCAGAGATGCGATTTGCTGTCACCCAAAAGCGGATAGCCTGGAACTGGTTTCTTTGCAGCCGTCTGATGTCTGACAGTAAAATCGGAACCGGCAGCCTGCCAACAAACGTCAGACTGATTGTGATGAACGCTGAAAAGTGTATCTTCCCAGTAACTTGCGCAGCGGTTCGATATGCATTCCCACGGGGGCCGTGGGAACAAGGTGGCTGTATAATAGAGCTTGTCTGCAATAGAGTGGTTGTACGTGGTTTACTTTGCCGCTTACCCTTTAATGATCGTCAGGTTTTTTTCATTTTCCACATCAAAAATATGACAAGCTTCGGTATTCAAATTGAAGCGCATTGTGCGACCAATATCAGCTGTGGTAATGGTATGGTCGTTCACTCGAGCAATCAGCTCATTATCGCCTACTTTGAAATACAGATATTTCTCATTACCCATATTCTCGACAACCGTCAACATGCCTTCAACCGTATTAACAGCATCACTGTCATTTGCCAGGGAGATATGCTCAGGGCGAATACCAAAGTAAACCGCCTGATCAATCTGCTCCTGCAGCAATACCTGTTTGGCTCTTGGGATAAAGCACTTCACCCCCGGTGCAAGTTCTACAAAAAGTCCCGCATCCGATTTATGAATAACCGTTTTTACCAGGTTCATGGAGGGAGAACCAATGAAACCAGCGACAAATTTGTTAGCCGGGAAATTGTACAAGTTGGCAGGGGTATCCACTTGCATGATTTCACCCTTATTAAGTACGCAGATTCGGTCACCCAGTGTCAGTGCTTCTGTCTGATCATGAGTAACATAAATCATGGTGGCAGGGTTACCTTCCTCCTTCAGACGCTGGTGCAGCTGGGCAATTTTTACCCGCATGGAAACACGAAGCTTGGCGTCCAGGTTTGATAACGGTTCATCGAACAAAAACACATCAGGCTTGCGCACAATGGCACGGCCAACAGCAACCCGCTGTCGCTGACCTCCGGACATCTCTTTTGGCTTGCGGTCCAGAAGATCGGTAATTTCCAGTTTTTCTGCTGCCTCTTCAACCGCCTGGCGAATCTCCTCTTTCGACTTTTTCTGCATTTTCAGGCCAAAGGCCATATTGTCAAAAACGGTTTTATGGGGGTAAAGCGCATAGTTCTGAAAGACCATGGCAATACCCCGGTCCTTGGGAGGCAAGTCATTCACCACGCGTTCACCGATCCGGATTTCGCCGTCGGTGATGCTTTCCAGCCCTGCAATCATGCGTAGCGTGGTGGATTTTGCACAGCCGGACGGACCAACGAACACCATAAACTCGCCGTCATGGATATCAAGGTCAATACCATGAACCGCCTGAAATTCATTGTCATATTTTTTTTCAACGCTTTTTAAGCTTACGTTAGCCATCCGGTCATTCCACAGATAATCTTTCAGGTAACAGGGTTATTCAGCACACTGGGCAATCGCAGCCAGTTTCGGCTTGCCTTCAGCATCAACCTGGAAGCCCCAGACATAAAGGCCGGATTCGGTGAAGTTGATGCGGGTATCTTTCATAAACCCACCACGAATTAACTTACCTTCCTGTCCGACGGTCAATGCCCGACCACTCACGGTGAATTGTGGTTTCCAACCCATACTGGCAAACTGGAAGTTCACCGGGCCCGCCTCATTCTCCATGATGACCTGATAAATGCCATCCCCCTTGTAAGACATACGACGATGCTCCTGGTGCATCCACTGCCCATCGGAGAAAGTGCCAGTAACGTACATGGGCGGACGAACAGGGCCACTACCGGCAACATCAGGCAAATTACAGCTGGCAACGGGGCTGGTGCTGACCGCTGATGCAGCAGCCGTATCATTAGCAGGATTTCCGGCACAACCAGCCAGAGTGGCAGCAAGGGTAAGGGTTGCCAGGACTTTGATTTTCATATTAACTCCATAGCGACAATGACCAGTCGCCAACGTAGATAAATAATAAAGACGTGTGTTTTTTATTTAAAATAAAGTTTCTGCCGTATTTTTCCGAACCAGCTCGCTTCGCCGTGGGCTTCACGCTCCGGTTTTTGCGATTTAACGTTCCGGGTTGAAATCATTGGGGCTTTACCCTTTGACAGGGCATTAAGCGTAGCCATTGATTTCATATATTGTTGTGCATCTCTGGCAGGATAACCAAACAGCTTGCTTCGTGGTGGGCAGGAACGGCTGACGCCTGACTTGCCCTGAATCACCGTACCATCGCCAATATGCAGATGACCGGCAATGGCACTCTGCCCATGCACCGTAACCCGATTACCAAGGATGGTATGACCGGCAACACCGGATTGTGAAATGATCAGGCAGTGCTGGCCTATACGACAGTCGTGGCCAATCTGGCAAAGGTTATCAATTTTGCTGCCCCGGCCAATAACCGTGTCTCCGAGAGTACCCCGATCAATGGTGTTGTTGCAGCCAATGTCCACATTATCTTCAATAATGACCCGACCAATACTTTCCAGCCGTTCATATTCGCCAGAACTATTGAGCATGTATTCAAAGCTGAAATTACCGATGGAATTATTGGAATCAATGGTCACATTATTGCCAATCACCGTCCCTTCCTTAATGACGGTATTGGCATGTATGGCAACATTATCGCCAATCACTGCGCCATTATGTATGCGAACTCCCGGCATAAAATGGCAACCTTTGCCGATGCGGGCATGTTTGCCAATGAATACACCCGGAATAGTGGACACATTCTCCTGATCCAACAGGTGGTATTTTTCAGCTTTGTAGTAACGCAATAGATGGTTAAGCAAAGTAACATCCAATGCATCAATCACTATTTTTGCCGGTGCCTTGATATTGCCTATGGCTGCAGGTCCAACCACAATGGCTGCCTGGCAATGATCAATAAACTTGAGGTCATGCCTGGAGAGCACAATAGCCAGGGCATCTGGCCTGCTGGCCGATACCGGGCAGATACTGTCTACTGTGATGTTGCCATCACCAAACAGACGACCGTGGAGTTGTTGAGCAATATCAAGGGCGTTAAGCATGGGATTTACACCAGATTAAAACCTGTAAAGAGCATGGGCGTAAAATTTGTGGTTATCCACTTTCTTGCTCAAGCCTGCTTCCCTGGGGTCATTAGTGGTCTCTTTTTCATAGGTATATTCATACTCGGCCTTAACCATCCAGTTCTCACCCAGATCGGTCTCGTAACCAATAGAGGTTTTGACGACGTCCTTAAAGTAATCCGGACCAGCGCCTTTGTCGGTGGTTTCGTTTTTTGTGAACCGGGTTGTCAGGTAAACCAGACCAGCATTATCTATGCTGTAACGAATAGTCGGTTGGATGTATTTCTCAGTAAACTCATACTTCTTGACCCCGCCGGCATGAACGGTCTCATTATCATCTTTGACCTGGTAGAACAGCTCCAGCTCGAACTGAAAGTTGCCGTAATTCTTATAGGGCTTGAACATTAAGCTGTAGCCCCCCTCATCGGTTGTCCCCCAACTACCATTGTCAAAACTCAGGTCCAGGTATTCAGCCGATGCATAGAAACCAGCGTTGTAGTTATTATTCCAATAAGTCAGGTATGGTCGAATGATTTGCTCAAGAGAGTTTTTTTCGTGGTGATTAGCAGAGCTTGATACAACTTCACTGGTAATGTATTCCGCTTCATAGCCCAAACCCGTTCCCCAGCCACCACTCAGGGCAAAGGGCCGATCAAGTAAGATCAGGTGCTTTAGAGAATCTTCATTCTCATAGTAACCTTTGGCACCGGAAGTATCGTAATTTTTCTGCTCCCGGCTCATGGTTTTTAATGAGTAGTTAGCGCGCAGGCCCAGATCCTGAATATTTAAAAACACATTACCAATTTCATTGGTAATGATTTTTTCCTTGATTTCACCGTAGCCCCAGTTTGTGGTTGTTTTTGTCTCATACTCGATTGATGAACCAAAGTGACCAGACAGGTTTATGCCTTCATTGCTGGCAGATAAATTATCTCCATTATTTGCCTGACGCAGGAAATCAGTAAATTCATCGGCTGATGCAGCACCCGATAAACCGATAACATTAGCAATAACAACTGATAGTAACTTTTTTCTCATCAGGAATCCCCAAGTGGCAAATAATCTGGCAATTATTCAATTGAAGTAATGCAATCCAAAAATAACGGACAGCTAATAATGTAACCTTTAGTTACTTACAACTCTTCAGTGAAAAAATACGAACAACTGCAACAAGGTCAGAGATCGAAAACAATCGGAAGTCATAGAATGACAACCCTGTAATTCAACAATTTGAGTCTGAAAACATATAACCTGCAGTATGTTCAACAATGTGTTTTTGTGGTGTGATTAAACGCCTTTAGTTCAGCTTTTACAATATGAAAATATTGATCTGAATCAATTTAATCATTTTTTCTCAAATAAAATTTATTTATAAACAAAATCAGCAACAAAATGAATGATTAACCATTGCGCCATTTTTTCTTTTGATTAAAAATGTGGTATTCCACCATGTACTACCCTGTGAATTGTGATTGAGTAGCCAACAGTATGAAACCTCTTTATAAAAATCTGGCGTTCACGCTTTCGTTACTGTCTGCCAGCATTGGGTCCGCTGAACAGTTGATACCTGAAAAGAATGCACAACTGCTCATCTGGACCGATGAGCTGGCCATGGATTATATGGACTATGCCACTGAGGCGTTTAACGAAACCTTTGGCTACGATGTTCAGTTCCGGTTCCGGCAACTGGCGCCAATGAACAGTGCCGGACGCCTGATTCAGGACGGTGGCACCGCCCGGGTTGCTGATGTTGCCGAGATTGAACACGATATGCTGGGCAAATTAGTCGTCAGTGGCGCGGTTATGGAAAACCTGGTCAGTGCCGATCGTGTTGATAAAGAGTTTATTACCAGCGCTGCCTCAGCAGCCAAAGCCGATGGCAAAGGCTATGGTTTTCCCGTCAGCTATGCGACAACTGCCCTGTTTTATAACAAAGACATCCTGGCCGAGGCACCAGAGACCTTTGAAGATTTGATTGCGTTCTCCACCACATTTAACAATCGAACTGAAAACCGTTATGCCCTGCTGTGGGACGTACAAAATTACTATGAATCCCGAATGTTTATGTCCATGTACGGCGGCTATGAATTTGGCAAGGCAGGATCCGATGCAGATGATATCGGGGTGAATTCCGAAGCGACCAAACGCGGCCTTGCCGCCATGCTTAAATTGAAAACAGCCAATGACTCAAACCCTGTGGATATGCGCAACACCCAGGTGCGTCGAGGCCTGTTCACTGAAGGTAAAGTTGCCGCCATTGTTGACGGTCCATGGGCAACAAAAAGCCACCTGGAATCGGGAGTTAATGTTGGCGTCGTGGCGATGCCAACACTGGAAGGAAAGCATCCGCGCACATTCTCCACAGTAAGGCTGGCAGTGGTCTCCTCTTACACAGAGTATCCCGTTGCCGCACAGCTGTTTGCTGACTTTCTGGCGTCAGAAGCCATGTTGAAAAAACGGTTCGAGATGACCAGATCCATCCCGCCACTGAATCATCTGATGGCAGAAATCGCCAACAGTGCAACGGCTGATGAAGCAACCAAAGCCTTTATTGCCCAGGGTTTTTATGCCGATGCCATGCCCTCCATTCCGGAAATGGGTTATGTCTGGTCTCCCATGGCTAACGCCATTACCGCAAGCTGGGTCAATGGCGAAACACCGGAAAAATCATTGGATAACGCCTTAATGGTGATCAAAGAGCAGATTGCTTTCCAGGAATAACAAACACCCCACCCTGATCAGGGACATTATTTCGGAATAACTCCCGGGCATGGTGGGATTGACGACATCATTATTGACGGCAACTGATTAATACTGTTTAGGAGGGGCTATGGATACAGCCATGGATCAGCCCAGGGTGGCTAACAAGCTACCACCTCTGTCGGTTTTTCTGATGGGGGGGACCCAGCTGTTAAACCGACATTATATAAAAGGGTGTTTCTATCTTTCAGTGCAGATAGTGTTGGTACTTTTTGCTGCTGATTTACTAACAGCCCTGGAAGGCTTTATCACCCTTGGTGATACCGCACAACATCGCGTGGGTTTCAAAATCATCCACGGCGACCACTCTATTCATATGCTGGTTGAAGGGGTACTTGCCATCTTTCTGACCGTGGCGTTTCTTGCTGCGTACCTGCTGAACATTAAAGATGCCGTTAACATTACCTCTTGCACCATCAGCTTCAAACAGCAGTTGCGGGCCTTTTATGATGAGCATTTTGCCCTCATCATGTTAACCCCGGCGGGGATTGCTGCACTGGCATTCATTATTTTGCCAATACTGATTACCGTACTGGTTTCTCTCACCAACTACGCAGCACCAGCACATATTCCACCAAAAAACCTGGTGGACTGGGTTGGGTTTAGAAATTTTCTGTCCCTGTTTGAGCTGAAAATCTGGTCAAGCACTTTGCTCGGTGTCGGCAGCTGGACGGCGATATGGGCGGTTTGCTCAACAATATTCACCTTTGGCTTTGGCTTTGTTCTGGCGCTTGCCCTGGCGAATCGGGACATCGCCGGTAAAAAGGTATGGCGCGTTATATTCATGCTGCCTTACGCCATTCCGGCATTTGTCAGCCTGTTGATCTTCCGCCTGCTGTTAAACGGCATTGGTCCGGTAAATTCAATCATTAATGGTTTTGGCATTGAGTCCATTCCTTTTTTATCGGACCCCGTGTTGGCGAAAGTGACGGTCATTGCCATCGGTGTCTGGACTGGAGCCCCTTACTTCATGCTCCTGATTGCCGGTGCCCTGACCAATATCCCCAAAGAACTCTATGAAGCCAGTGAAGTTGATGGTGCCAGCCGGTTCCAGCAGTTCAAAGAGATTACCCTGCCCATGATCCTGCATCAGGTAGCCCCTTCTCTGGTCATGACCTTTGCGTTCAACTTCAACAATTTCGGTGCGGTTTATCTGTTGACGGAGGGTGGACCCATTAATCCGGAATATCGCTTTGCCGGCCACACCGATATTCTCATTACCTGGATTTACAAGCTGACCCTGGACTTCCAGCAGTACAATATCGCTGCCGTGGTTTCCATCATCATCTTCCTGTTCTTGTCACTGATTGCCATTTGGCAGTTTAGAAGGATGAACTCCTTCAAGACCGATGTGAGTATGCGGTAATGAACAAACTGACGCATAAAGCCGGTGTTTTCGCCGTATACCTGTTGCTGGCCATCAACGCTATCCTGGTGCTTGGCCCCATTACCTGGACCGTGATGGCGTCGTTCAAGCCGGGGGTAAACCTGTTTAGCAGTTCGTTTACCGACTTTTCCTTTACCCTGGATCACTATCGGGCCCTGTTTACCGATACCCCATATCTGCAATGGTATGCCAACACTTTTGTCCTGGCCTTCAGCAATATGGCCATCTCCATCATTGTGGTGACGATGACGGCATTTATCTTCTCCCGATACCGGTTCAAAGGTAAACGCAATGTCATGATGGGGATTCTGGTTATCCAGATGTTCCCGGCGTTCCTCTCTATCACCGCGATTTATGTATTGCTGTCCAAGCTGAACCTGATCGACACCTTTACCGGGCTGCTGTTTGTCTACGTCACCGGCTCATTACCCTTTATGACCTGGCTGGTGAAGGGCTATTTTGACGCGATCCCAACGTCGCTGGATGAGGCGGCCAAAATAGACGGCGCCGGTCATTTGACCATTTTCTTTGAAATCATTTTGCCATTGGCCAAACCGATACTGGTCTTTGTCGGGCTGACCTCATTCACAGCCCCCTGGATGGACTTTATTCTGCCCACACTGATTCTGCGCAGCGAAGAAAAAATGACGCTGGCCGTGGGCATTTTCCAATGGATCGCCTCTAACTCCGCAGAAAATTATACCCTGTTTTCGGCCGGTGCACTGTTAGTGGCCATTCCTATCACCCTGTTGTTTGTCGCCACCCAGAAGCACATTACTGTTGGCCTGGTCAGTGGCGCGGTTAAGGAGTAACCCCTGAAAATGATTACCTTGAGTGCTCTGGTCCATAACCCGAAAAGCGCCATGTGCTACGCCCGCGATAATAGCACCCTGCATGTTCGCCTGCGTTCAGCCAAGGATGAAATCGAAAAAGTGACCCTCTGGATCGGTGACCCCTATGAGTGGGCAGTCGGAGGCCTGGACGGCGGTAACCTTGGAGGCAGCGATGCCCACGGCTGGACCGGCGGACGTGAAATCCCCATGACCGTCGAGGCCGAAACGCAACATCAAACCTGCTGGCTGGCTGAGTTCACCCCACCCAGGCGTCGGGCACGCTACGGTTTTATTCTGCATTCGAAAAGCACTGGCCAGAAGATACTGTTTGGCGAGCGAAAAAGTGTTGATATTACCGATACCAAAGTGGCAGAAGTGGAACTGAGTAATCTCAGTAATTTCTTCTGCTTCCCCTATATCAACCCCCGTGATGTCCTGGCAACGCCGGAATGGGTACAGAAAACCATCTGGTATCATATTTTTCCGGACCGTTTTGCCAATGGCCGACCGGACATATCCCCCGCTGGTACGATGCCCTGGGGCACAGAACCAACGCAGGATAACTTTATGGGCGGGGATCTCTGGGGGGTAATCGATAAACTGGATTACCTTCAGGACCTGGGCATCAATGGCTTATATTTCTGCCCGGTGTTCACCGCCAACGCCAGTCATCGTTATGACACAGTGGACTACTTCAATGTTGACCCTTCCCTGGGTGGCAATGAAGCTTTTACCGTATTGGTAAAAGAAGCCCACCGTCGTGGGATGAGAGTGATGCTCGATGCTGTGTTTAACCATGTGGGTGATCAACATCCGTTGTGGCTGGATGTTGTCGCCAATGGCAAGGCGTCGCCCTACCATGACTGGTTCTGGATTCGCGAGTTCCCGGTGTATGAAGACAAGCCCCGTGAACAGTGGGACTACCAGAACCTGCGTTATGAAACCTTTGGCAATGTGGCATCCATGCCCAAACTGAACACCGAGAACGAGCAGTGTCGTGCGTATCTGCTGGACGTTGCCAGACGCTGGGTTGAGGATTTTGATATTGATGGCTGGCGCCTGGATGTGGGTAATGAAATTGACCACGACTTCTGGCGTGATTTCCGCCGGGTGGTCAAATCAATCAAACCTGACTGCTATATTCTCGGGGAAATCTGGCACGATGCCTCAGCCTGGCTTGGTGGCGACCAGTATGATTCGGTAATGAACTATCCGATGACCCAGGCAGTGCTGGACTTTTTTGCCCTGGATCTGAGTAACAAGCAGGACTTCATCTGGGATGTGAACCGTTCCTACTGTGCTTACTCTCACACCGCCAACCAGGCGATGTTCAACCTGCTGGATAGCCACGACACTTCTCGTATTTTAAGTTTGTGTGGAGAGAATAAAGCAAGAGCCAGGCTGGCCTACCTGTTTATGTTTACCCAGGTAGGTACGCCCTGCATTTATTATGGCGGTGAAGTTGCCCTCAGTGGCGGGCGGGGAATGGGCAGCGAAGCCAATCGCCGTTGTATGGTTTGGGAGGAAGAAAAGCAGGACCTTGAGTTCAGACAATTTATCCAGGAGTTGATTGTCCTGCGCAAAAGTGAGCCTGATTTCAATATTCCGACCGTGCATTGGCTTGATGTTGACAGTGATCATTGTATTGCCTATCAACGTGGCCAGTGGCAAATCGTGATGAATAACTCTGCTGTTGCCCAATCGGTCAACCTGCAAGGTGAGACTGTCCAGCTAGCCCCCTATGGCTACAGGATGAGCAAGAGTCAATAAACAGACCAAAGCCTGCGCCCCTTAACTGGGGCGCAGCTGGGTCAGGAATATAACATTTTTGATGTATGGTTTTGCACGATGAGCACTACAACAGATTTACAAAAATATAATGATATTGTTCAACGTTTGACGACTTTTGGTTTCAGTAAAACGGATGCACTGGTTTATCTTGATGTGCTGAAAAATGGCAGGACCAACGGTTATCAGATTGCCAAATCGTTAGGCATGACCCGCTCAACCATTTATTCATCCATAGACAACCTGTACCTGCAAGGCTATCTCTACATGATTTCCGGCAGTGTAAAGGAGTACGAAGCTAAATCACCTGACGTGATTCTGGCGCAAATCCGGGAAAAAACCATTGACGATATTACAGTCCTGAAAAAAGAGCTGGCCGTTTTATCCCGTTCAGAGGAAAAACCCTTTTTTTTCAATCTGTCAGGGTATGAGAGCCTGATACTGAAAATTAAAGAACTTATAAACGACAGTAAAAACGAGCTTTATATTAATACTGACTTTGATATCACTCTGTTCCAGCGTGAGCTGCAAGAGGCTATTACTCGAGGAGTCCGGGTGATTTGCTTTTCATTTAACCAGATGCACTCTCCGGTTGAAGGCATTGAGTTCTTTTCACGTTCCCATATTCCAGAGCATGACTTCCCCTCTACCCGGTTCATGCTGGTCCGCGACACACTGGAAACACTGGTATTTTCCAATTTGACTGAGGCTCAGGGCATCTACACCAATGAGAAAACTCTGGTAAGAATCATCTCCGAGCATGTTCACAGCGATATCTATCTATCGGGATTATTAGGGGATAAGCCCCTTGACCTGGTGAACATCGCCATCAATACCAACCATGAACGACAGGCACTATAAGCTCCTTTGCCACTCCCTGTTATCTGCAATTTAATCACGAACCCAACCCCCATGACTGAAATGACCAATCCTGTTTTACCCGGCAGCTTTCCTGATCCGTCCATTTGTCGCGTCGGTGATGATTTCTATATGGTTAACTCCTCGTTCGAGTATTTTCCGGGGCTGCCCATTCACCACAGCCGTGACCTGGTCAACTGGGAACTGATTGGTCACGCCCTGGATCGACCGGAACAGTGTCAGGGGCCGGTGTTTCTGACCGATGTACAGTCCGATGGCGGTATTCATGCGCCGACTATTCGATATAAAGACGGTGTCTTTTATCTGATAACCACTAATGTCTATATACCACTGGAGGCACCAGCAGATTTCAATCCCTGTGTGAATTTTATTCTGACAGCGACAAATCCTGCTGGTCCCTGGTCTGAGCCTAAGGTGATCAGCGGCGCACCGGGCATCGACCCCGATATTTTTTTCGACGATGACGGCAAGGTGTGGTACGTGGGAACCCATAGCCCGAGTGATCCAGCCTACCCCAGTGAAGGTGAAATCTGGTTGCAGGAGCTTGACCTGGACAATACCGCCCTGATTGGTGAGCGTTACTTTCTATGGCGGGGCACCGGCGGAGACTGGGTGGAAGGCCCTCATATGTATAAATACAATGGTCGCTACTATTTAATGACAGCAGAAGGGGGAACGGGGTTTTACCATGCCGTGACGGTTGCCTGCAGTGACGCTATTACCGGACCGTATAGCAGTAATCCAAGAAACCCGATATTAACCTCACGTCACCTGACCCACAATTACTGGGTAAACAGCACCGGCCACGGTGACCTGGTTGAGCTGGCTGATGGCCGTTGGTATATGGTCTGCCTGGGGATTCGTAATGACATTGCCAGCCGTTCCAACATGGGCAGAGAAACCCATCTGCTTCCTGTGGTTTGGGAAGCAGAAAACCCGGACAACCTGGATATGCTCTGGCCAGTGTGTGCTCCTGATACCGGCAAAGTGGAAAAACACCTGCCGTTACCGTTTCCGGGATCAAGTCAGCCTGGTAATGGTAACTTTTATGATGATTTTTCTGGCCAGACTCTGAAAAAAGAGTGGAGTTTTCGGCGACTGCCAGAAGCCAGTCACTTTCAGATTCTGCCAGAACAACAGCGCTTGAGAATCTGGCCGGGGCAACCTGTCCGGGAGCGTAGCCAATCCACCGTTATTGGCTTTCGACAATCACACAGCTATTTCAATTATCAGGCCACCCTGCATATATCGGATACCATGGGCAGTAGTGAGATTGGTATAGGGATATTGCAAAAAGACAACCATCATCTGTTACTGGGTGTCTCGCAAAATGATAATGGTCTTGATTTAATCGTCAAACTCAATGATGTGGTGCTTGCATCAGCGACCATTGCTGACAAAACAACAGCGTTGGAATTATTCGTTCATTGTGCTGAAAACGGGTACGACTGTGGTTATATAACCAATGGACAAAAAGTACCAGTGATAAACAGCATCCCGATTGATTCGATGTTATCCAGATACTACACAGGTGCGTTTTGCTGTCTTTTTGGCGTCAATCCAGAGGGTACATCTGAAGTATTTGCAGACTTCTCAGATGTTAAATTCCTGAATTAGCCAGTTGCGCTGCTTGCGGCCACCACCATGATGTGATGTGACCATCGAATGGAATCCGTTAGAAAGTCTGATGTGGTCGGTTCGCATGCGTACCCATAGTGCACAAAAGCCGAATCATACTTCTTACCCCAACCGCTATGCACTATGAAACCCTGATATCATGGTGCATGGCGGCCGGTTGGGGTGTTGACTCCTTCAGGAGCCGATCCCTGAGGAGAGTCCTTTATACAGATTTTCTGTTCAACATGTTTTTAATTAAGTCAATTCTTTATAAAAGTCTGTAATCGTTTACATAACCGGCGTGCTTTTCTGTTTGTTCCTGAAAACTAATAATACACGCCGTTTTTTCTGATCACGCTATATAGAGCTTCACACGCTATGGATACACCGTCTGCCACCCAGACCTATTGCCCCTCTCCCGGAAAAACCTTCCCACAGGGTGCCACTTTGGTTAATGCCGATCTTGTGGCAGTACCGGGTAATCAGGCGACAGGGGTTAACTTTTCTGTGTACGCCCCTAAAGCAGAACAACTGTTTTTATCGTTATTTGATGCACGGGGAAATGAAGAACAACTGAAAATGTTTCCTTCCGCTGAGGGCGTCTGGCACCTTTATATTGAAGGTATTATCGAAGGTCAGCACTATGGATTCCGGGCAGACGGTTACTGGTCACCCAATACCACGCCCCGCTTTAACAAGAACAAACTGCTGATGGATCCCTATGCCCGGGAAATCAGTGGCGATGTGCAATGGTGCCAGGACATTTTTGACTATATTTCAGACGACAATGATCAATGGCTATTCAACGAGCAGGACAGCGCCACCAAAATGCCCCGCAGTGTTGTGCGTGATGCCACCTTTGACTGGCAAGGCGTAACCCATCCACACACTCCGGACCAGCAGAGCATTTATTACGAAACCCACCTCAAGGGATTCACCAAAACCCACCCGGATATTCCGGAGAATATTCGTGGTACCTATCTGGGCATGTGCCACCCCATTACCATTGAATATCTGAAAAACCTTGGCATTACTGCCGTTGAACTGCTGCCGGTTACCTACAGTACCAGTGAAGAGCGACTAACTCACCTTGGGTTATCCAATTACTGGGGTTACAACCCGCTGTGCATGATGGCACCGCACACACCTTATGCCATTTCCGACCCGGTGATTGAAATGAAAACCATGGTACGGGAGCTGCACCGCACCGGCATTGAAGTGATTATGGATGTGGTGTTCAACCATACCTGCGAAGGTGGCCATGGTGGTCCATTCCTGAGCATGCGCGGTCTGGCTGAAACCGACTACTACCATATGAACAAACACGACGGTGGAATTTCCTCGGAGAATTACAGTGGTTGCGGCAACACCATCAACTTCGACAGCCACCAGACTCTGCGCCTGACTATGGACGCACTGCGTCACTGGGTAGTGGAGTATCAGATCGACGGTTTCCGTTTTGACCTGGCCCCCACCATGGCTCGTCAGCACCGTAATTACAGTAAAGATGCGCCTTTCTTTTATGCCGTGAGCCAGGACCCGATTCTGAGCCAGGTAAAAATGATTGCCGAGCCCTGGGATATTGGGCCGGATGGTTATCATATGACCGACTTCCCCTCTGACTGGCAGTCCTGGAATGACCGTTACCGCGATACTTGCCGGAAGTTCTGGAAAGGCAGCAAAGGGGTACAAACTGAAATGGCCTGGCGTTTTTCTGGTTCAGAAGACCTGTTCAGCGAACAAAGTTATCTTGCCACCGTCAACTATATCTGCAGTCACGATGGCTTTAACTTGATGGATCTGGTTTCTTACAATCAGCGCCACAATCTGGCCAATGGTGAAGACGGGCGGGATGGTGACGAGCACAATTACTCCTGGAATCACGGTGAAGAAGGCGTCACTGACAACCCGGACATCAATAAAGCCCGCCTGCGCAGCCGGAAGAATCTGGTGGGCATGTTAATGCTGGCCAAAGGCTCACCCATGCTGTTAGCTGGCGATGAGTTCAGCAACTCTCAGGATGGTAATAATAATGCCTATTGTCAGGACTCCCCCATCGCCTGGCTACACTGGGACTGGCTGCACAACACCGACTCTGACGGTGCACAAATGCACGATTTTACCCGACAAATGATGCATTTTCGTCGCAATGAACCACTGTTGACCGATGGTCTGGGCCACATAGAATACCAGTTACATTCCCCGAAGGGTGACGTCGTTGACCCTCTTTATTTCAGTGAGCGCCACTGTTACACCCTGACGGTTAAAATTCATGACCCGAATGATGCTGAAAAAGGTGCTATCTGGGTCATCCTGAACGCTGGCAAACATGTAGGCAGAGTATTGATTCCTGAAACCGGTCAATTCAAACACCGGACGGTTGTGGTGAATACTGACAAAGAGTCTTCTTTTATTCACGAACCGTCTGTTGATCAGTGCAGCTATGAAGTTCAGCCGCACAGCCTGATCATGCTTAAAGAGATGAATTAACAGGCAGGCCGGCAACTCCGAAGATGGGTTGCCGACCGGTTAATCTACACAATTACTCCGCACAGCGGGAAACCATCACCTGATCAATCTCACCACTGTCTTTGAACGTTAAGCTCCATACATAGCGTCCCGCCTCCGGTATCATCACCGAGGTATCGGTACCATACCCACCGTTTTTCCCGGCAGTTGCCTGCCCCGGCTTTTGTGACAGATCAGCAGCCGTGTATTGCGGGCTCCAGCTGGCTGTGGCGTACTGGAAGCGATAGCTGCCTTTGCGCTCATTGGTGACGGTTTGATACACGCCGTTGCCTTTATACTGAAAAGCCCGGGCTGGCTTGTGCATCCAGTTAGAGTCCGGAAAGCTGCCCACTACAAACAGAGTATCTTGTGCCGGGCCTGCTTCATTCACTGTTGGGTTATTGCACTGGGCCAGGAATCCTTCGCCGGTCATCGAGCTGGCATCTCGTTTGTTGACCTTTGGTCCGGCTGCAACAGGCCTGGCAATGCGCAGGAATCGTGATTCAAAGCCTTTCATGCGAATGGAATATTCATTGTTTTTCGGGAAAAACACCTCTCCCGTGAGCAGATCCACCAGCCTCCCTTCGGAACCGGCTTCTGCCGTTGTCAAAGTGACCATTTGGAAAGCGCTGTCGGTGCTGACCATATAAAGCAGGGCATCATCGCCACTTTGCTTGTGATCGACGTAGACCTCTTTCTCTGCACGGATGTTAATGCGTTCACCTTCAGACAACGCCGGGTGTTTATCCCGCAACGTCATCAATGACGATACATAGGCTTTAAGATCACGCTGCTGTGCATTCAACACAGCGGTTATCCCATCAATTTTGGCACTGGTACGTCCCGAGTGGTCATCACACATACCACGAATGGCGCAGTTATTATCCGGCTGCTTTTCAGCAAAGTCTGGCGTTTCATCACCAATTTCATCGCCGTAATACAAGGTGATGGGGCCCGTGTAGGCAGCCATAAATGACAGGGCCGCTTTATGCCGCAACCAGTATTGTGCATCGTCCGGATTGGCAATGCCGCCACGCTGCAGAAGGTCACCAAAGCGCACTACATCGTGATTACCCAGCATCAGGTTAGGTTGCGCATGGTTCGGATAGAGTGAGTGCAGGCTCATGCCTTCGTCCAACCAGTCTCCGCCTTTACCACCCATACCGTTTTCATTCACTGCAAAGGTTTCCACCAGGCGATAACGCATGGGGAAGTCAAATGCAGAACACAACGCCGGATTCTCCCCGGTACCGTAGCCGACCCTCTGAATGGTGTTTTCTTCTTTCCAGATCTCCGCCACCATATAGCCCAATGGATTGACAGTTTCACCCTTGTGGTTCTGGTAAGTCACTGACTGAGAAGCTTCATCCACGGCTTTGCGAATTTCTGTCCAGGCTTCGGTGGGCACCTGATAGGCCTGATCCAGACGCCAGCCGTCTATTTTCAGTTCCCTCACCCACCAGGTTGCTACCTCCCGGTAAAATGGCAGGCTCTCGGGATAGTCAACAGGATTGTGACTGCCAGATGGCAGCAAACCAGATGGCGATGGCACGACACCGGACTGCTTATGATGGCCGAATACACCATCAAAAAATACATACAGCCCTTTGGCATGGGCTCTTTCCACCAGTTCTTTTGCCTGCTCCAGGGTCCCGAAGCGTGGGTCAATGGCAAAATAATCCGTCGCAAAATAGCCAGTGGCATCCAGCCGGTCATCCCAGTGTGATTGGCCTGCAACGGGTTCCGAGTTGAAGACTGGTGTCATCCAGATGGCATTCATACCCAGTGACTGGATGTAGTCCAGCGAATCAATTATACCCTGCAAATCCCCCTGGTGATGACTGGTACCGTAGCCGGTGCCGTGACCGGTTCCCTTTTCTCCATCCACAAAGCTTTCGACCATAATCTGATAAATTCTCAGATCGTTGGCTTTTGCCCGGGTGCTGGCGCTGCAGTCATAAGCCGGTGTCAGGCTGGTGCTGGCCTTAGACGCTGTATCAGGTGACTGACTGGCACAGCCAGTCACCAGCAAGGCAGAAAGCGCAGAGATGGCCACAGCCAATGCTTTTGGCTTCGTCATTGGGTCCTCCGATTGGTCACATTACATTGCTGAAAAGAGGATGGGAAAGAGATGCAAAATATTAGTGGCTGTTTCCCCAAAGTTGTATAACGACACAGGTCATGCGCCGCCCGCCATTATCGCTTTGAGTAGCTTCAATGCATTGATTTAAAGCATTTTTATTTTCTATTCAAAATAGTTGTAATCGTTTTCAGAGGTTTACAACAATGCGCAAAAGGTGAAATTAATTTACTTGACGCCTGTTTTTCACTTTGACACATTGATGTTTACTTATTAAATAACAACACATGGTTGGTGGTGTGCAATCCTATCTTTTAAAACATTTCAATCAGCACAAAGACTGAAAGCGTTTACAAAACAACAAACCATCTTTTTCCATTACACTAGGATTCTTTTGCAAAGCCGCTGAAACAGATCATCAGCGAAAAAGCCAACCTGATAGCACAACAAGAGTGATACGCATCACATGGATCAGAAAGCATTTACCACAGAGCTTGAAAAAAACCTGCGTCGTGAACTGGGCACTACCCCGAAGCAAGCCACACATCGCGACTGGTGGCAGGCCCTCTCTCTGGTACTCCGTGACATTAATCTGGACCAGCTTCAGGAAAGTAGCCTGGGCGTCACCAAAGAGACAAAGCCGCAACGACATGTCTGCTACCTCTCCATGGAATTTCTGATGGGACGCCTGCTGGGTGACGCCCTGATGAACCTTGGACTTTACGAAACCGCAGCCACCCTGCTGCAATCCCACGGCGTACGCATTTCTGATGTTCTGGATCAGGAGCGGGACATGTCCCTGGGCAACGGTGGTCTGGGTCGTCTGGCCGCCTGTTTTATGGATTCTCTGGCCAACCAGCATATTCCAGCCACCGGGTACGGCATCAACTACCGCTATGGTCTGTTTCGTCAGATTTTTGTGGATGGTTACCAGAAAGAGAAGCCGGATGTCTGGCGTGAATTTGGCAGCCCGTGGGAAACCTGTCGTCCATCCGAGACCGTGGAGATTGGCCTGTTCGGTCATATGGAAATGGACAACGATGGCAATAACCACTGGGTGCCTGGCAAGAAGCTTTTCGGTGTGCCCTGGGACATCACCATTCCATCCTTTGGCGGAAACTATGTAAACCGCCTCCGTCTCTGGGAAAGCCTGGTGGGTGCCTATCCTATTGATCTGGATAAATACAACCAGGGTGAATATCTGGAAGCCTGCCGTAACCTGGTGGATGGTGATACCATTTCCGGTGTCTTGTACCCTGAAGACTCAACGCCTCAGGGTAAAGATCTGCGACTGATCCAGCAGTACTTCTTCACGGCCTGCTCCCTCAAAGACATTATCCGCCAGCATAAGCAGCGTGGCCTGCCATTAAGCAGTCTGGCAAAACACTACGCACTGCAATTGAACGACACCCACCCGGCTATTGCCATTCCGGAATTGATGCGCCTGCTGATGGATGAAGAAGGCATGGTCTGGAATCAGGCCTGGGCCATCACTCAGGAAATGTGCCACTACACCAATCACACCCTGTTGCCAGAAGCCCTGGAGAAATGGTCTGCCTCCCTGCTGGACCGTGTGCTTCCAAGACACTTGCAGATCATTGAAATGATCAACTACGTCTTCCTGAACGGAGAGGCTAAAGAACAATGGGGCGACAATGTAGAGATCATCAAGAAAGTCAGCATCTTCGAAGAGCTGGACAACGGTGATCGCATGATCCGCATGGCTAACCTGTCGGTGATTGGCAGTCACCGGGTCAATGGTGTTGCCGCGCTGCACAGTGGTCTGGTTAAAGCCAATCTGTTCCCCGAGTTTGACGCCCTGTATCCCGGCAAGCTGGTCAACGTCACCAACGGTGTTACCCCAAGACGCTGGCTGGCTCACTGTAACCCGGGCCTGGCACGACTGCTGGATCGAAATATCGGCAAAGAGTGGCGTACTGACCTGGACCAGCTGGAAAAACTGACACCACTGTCGGAATCTCCCGATTTTCTCGATGCCTTTGCCAATGTCCGTTTCAAAAACAAGGAGCGACTGGCGCGGTTGATTGAAAAAGAGTGCAAGGTCAATGTTAACCCCAATGCGTTGTTCGATGTTCAGATTAAGCGACTGCACGAGTACAAGCGTCAGCAGTTAAACCTGTTGCACATCATCAGCCTGTACCACGAAATGCTCGATAACCCGGATGCCGAACATACCCCACGGGTATTTATTTTTGGCGCTAAAGCTGCACCAGGTTATGTAATGGCCAAACAGATTATTCTGGCCATCAACAAGGTCGCCCAGGTTATTAACAACGATCGTCGTTTGGATGACCGCCTGAAAGTGGTATTCCTGCCGGATTATCGCGTCACCCTGGCGGAACAGATCATTCCTGCCGCCGATCTTTCCGAGCAGATCTCCACTGCCGGTTTTGAAGCCTCCGGTACCGGCAATATGAAGCTGGGCCTGAATGGTGCACTGACCATTGGGACACTGGACGGAGCCAACGTGGAAATTGCCGAAGCGGTGGGCGATGAGAACATCTTTATCTTCGGAAAAACCGTCGATGAGATTGCCGAACTGCAGCAGCAGGGTTACAACCCATACCCTTATTATGAGAGTAATCCGGTACTGAAGCGGGCCATTGACGCCCTGATGAATGGTTCCTTCTGCCAGCACAAGCCCGACCTGCTGAAACCCGTTGCGGAAGATCTGATGCATCGTGACCAGTTTATGGCTCTGGCTGACTTTGACAGCTATCGTGAAGCTCAGCAGAAAGTGTCCGACACTTTCCGTAAGCCAAGGCTCTGGTGGCGCAAAGCAGTGCTGAATACCGCACGACTGGGTCGATTCTCTTCGGACCGGTCTATTGCTGACTATGCTGAGAAGGTTTGGAATAGTAAATAATCAGGTGGTTTTGGCAGCTTACTGAGCGTGAGCTGCCGCTAATTATTCTTGTTAATCTGTTCCTAAACCACTGACTTTCTGTGCTTCAACGTGAGGAGTACTGAATCAAATATCAGGCACTGTCTGCCTTACCCAACCCAACAGTTCAACGATGTTGGTATAGACTCCCGGGTAACCCGGCTCAGCGCAGCCGTAGCCCCAACTTACGACACCCAGCTGGTACCAGGTACCCTGGTGGTTATAAACCATGGGACCACCACTATCGCCCTGACAGGAGTCTTTGCCTCCTTCATCAAAACCAGCACACAGCATATTTTTGGTAATCGCTCCGTCATAATGTTGCCCGGAGTTGCAAAGCTCTCTCTCCACATAGGGCACCTGAACCACATGTAGCGTGTCTGGTTGTCCCTTCTCATACCCCAGGGTTCCCCAGCCCATCACCTCAAATACTGAACCTTTATTAATGTCTGCAAAGTGTTCTTCAGAAATCAGACGAACAGGTTCAATACCCTCAACGTCCTGCTCTAATTCAATAATGGCAATATCGCTATCGATGGTTTCTTCGTTATAGTCTGGATGTATATAAAGCCTTGCCACCCGGTAGAAACGGCCAGCACCCGGCTCACTGAGTTTATGCCCCCCCAACCAGACGGAAATAAATTCGGCATAATCCTGAATGTCTTCGACGCAATGGGCAGCCGTCAGGACATACTTGCCACCAATGTAGGCCCCGCCACAAAAATGCACCTCTCTCAATACTCTTAATGACGCCATATAAGGACGGGAAAATGGAGAAAGCTCATCACCACCAACAATTTTTATTCCTGAATAGTTACTCGTCTTTTCAGGATGCGCACTGACGCTTACAGCAAATACTAAAACTAATTGACTTAATGCCAACACGGCCATCTGCAGGAGTTTTTTCACTATTGAAGTCCCTTTCAATGTTAAAATCACAAAGAGGTCATGGATATTACAGTTGTGTTTTCTGTCGTTTAACAAGACGGTTTAATGCACCCAGAGAGTGTAAGTGTGCATAGGTCCACGCCAGCCAACCGGAATCAAACCAGCTTTTCACTTTTTCTTCGGGAATGGAATTCAGTTTTTTCTCATCAATAACTAATAACCCTTCGAGCCTTAGGGGCTTATCCTTCTCCAAGAGAATTTGGAGATTGAACGGAGATAACAGATCAAGCGCTTTTAATTCATGACAATAATCAAGGGTATTCTTATACTGCTGATCATAGTTATTAAGAAATTGAATAATGTTATTCAGGGTTTCTGTATTTTCACCGTCATCACTGAAAAGTGCTTCACCTTCTTCACCAGCAAACTGACTGGCTTTCTGATCAAAGCAAACAGAGCCTTCATCGGTCAGGGCGAAAGGATAACGGCGGATAAAAGCAGGAATATAGCTGTCACTCCAGCTGCCCGCCTCACCCAGGTGCTTATGCCCTGCATCCATCAGCGAAAGCAGGGCAAGGGGGAAAAAGTTGCCCTGCTCATCCTTACTGAAGAGCACTGGCATATCACGGCTGGCTTCAAAAAACTCGATACCGGTCAGTGGTACAGAGTTTACCTCTTCGGTGAAAGAGTAGTCGTCAGATGCCTTGAACTTAAGGGTCTTATGCACTTCCCGGTTGAGAAATGTCGGCTCATTGTAAAACAGTAATGTTGCCATAATCAGGGGCCGCCTCTCTTGTTTTGTCTGGATATAAAACCACTTCTAAAAATAGTTATTTTGACATTTTTAAGCTGACCTGAGCTTAAAATTTTTACATAGCACATTAAAGGTATCAACGAATAAAATGTTATATGATTGTGAAGAGTAAGCGATTGCTGCAGAAGAATGATGACAATGAATAAAAACCACTCATTTTCAGGCTTCATTCCTGACTTAATAGTCAGTAATAACAACCATATCTTTGATTTATTTTTTCTCAGGAATTAAACGGAGTCCCCACCAATGTCCACTGAAACCCTGCAACTCAATGATACGCTCTATCAATATATTTATAACGTTGGTCTGCGTGAGCACCCGGCATTAAAAGAGCTCAGAGAATTGACCAGCCACCATCCCTACCGAATGATGCAAATCTCTGCCGAGCAAGGGCAGCTTATGGCCATGCTGGCCAAACTATCCAATGCCCGCAGAACCATCGAAATTGGTGTTTTCACCGGTTACAGTGCGCTCTCTGTTGCCCTGGCACTGCCCGATGATGGGGAGCTGATTGCCTGTGATATCAGCAGTGAGTATACCGACATAGCCAAACCCTTCTGGGAAAAAGCCGGTGTCTCTGAGCGGATCAAACTTCACCTGGCTCCGGCGTCTGAAACCCTGAATCAACTGATCAGAAATGGTGAACTGAATCAGTTTGATATGGCTTTTATTGATGCGGATAAAACGGGGTATGACGTTTATTACGAACAATGCCTGCAGCTTATTCGCCCTGGTGGGCTGATTCTTATCGATAACGTGCTGTGGAGCGGGAGAGTAGCAGATGCAGAAGCAAGTGATGATGACACTGCTGCCCTGAAAGCATTAAACCGGAAAATTCACGACGATGATCGTGTGGATATGATGATATTGCCTGTTTCCGATGGGCTTACCATTGCCATCAAGCGTTAAGTAGCTAACCATATGAAATCATATATTTCTGACTCCTTGTTCAGGCACTCTGCTTCGTTACAACTCCGGTCACATAGCTACGGCTATGCTCCCTCCGTTGTGCCTCGCATAGCACCTGCCCAAGTAGCCAGAAATATATGATTCCATATGGCCAGCTACTTAAGAATAATGAGCACAGAGAGTTACTCGTTCCCACACCGCAGAGGCTGTCGCGAAAGTCTTTTTAATCTGTCTTTTGCGACAACCTCTCCAGCCTGGGAACGAGACAATTTTTAATTGGGGTTCTTTTCCGTTTTCATTGACTCCTCATAACTTGGAGGTGGTTCATCAAAAGTCTGTGTACCCGGAGGGCTTAACCAATACTCTAAAGAACCATACGCAGGAGGAGCTGACGGCATTGAAAAATAGCCATCTCCCTCAGGATCAGCAGGAGGAGATGATGGTGTTGGGAAATAGCCATATTCTCTCTCAGGATCAGCAGGAGGGGCTGACGGTATTGGAGAATAGCCACAAGCTCCCTCAGGCTCAGCAGGATCATCATGAGGCGGTGCAGGCATATCGTCACAAATTTTTCCTTCAGGCTGCTGTATATTAAGACCGCCTTCTTTCTTTAAAAAATCAACAATCACTGTTTTATTAAGCTCCTCTGCCTGGTCCAGAGGGGTGCATTTGCCATGGCCATTGATAGGCTGCCCTCTATGCAAGAGAAGAAGGATTATCCTACAGGCTGCCTGCTCATCCATCCATCTTGATTGAACTGCAGCATTAATAAGTGCATCGATACCGCTTTTCTGAACAGGTTTGTAATATTTTTTTTTCTTTTCGTTGAGCTTTGGGTCAGTCAGATATTTCACAATATCAAAGTGTCCATGAGAAACCGCTGACCAGATAGGAGCCTCGAAAGATTTTATGCAAACTTTTATTCCTTGACCAACAAAATAATTGAGAACTTCAAGGAATCCGTGCCTGGATGCCATTTGCATCGCTGTAGCAGAGTCTAAACTTAATTTCTTACATAGTGATTTGATGCCTGATTCCTTTTTGGTTTCAATTGCGTTTTGCAATTCAATTAAACAGTCAAACTCTTTTTTCTCACTCACGGACAATAAGCCATATCTCTTAAGGTTACTTCTATTCCTCAAAAGTCTGGCTATGCGTAATTTATTTAACTCCACTGCCCTATTGAGAGGAGTAACCACATCACAACCATCAGGATCTTCTCCCTTACTCAGAAGAAACTCGATCATTCTGCAGGCTGTATCCTCATCCATATTTGATGATAGAACTGCATCGTGGATAAGTCCCTCATTTTCAGTTCCTTCACCAAAGATGAAGAAAGACTTGTCTTTGTCTTTGAGTCCGAGATCAATCAGATATGCCACGATTTCTAATTGTCCATAAGAAACGGCTTTCCAAATATGGGAGGAGGAGCCAACTTTATCAATTTCTTCTCCTTTGTTGATAAAATACTTAAGTACATCAAGGTAGCCATACATGATTGCCATATTCACCCAGTAAGAACTACGATATTCTTTCAACAGTTCTTCTATTATTTTTTGTTTTCTTTTTGGTTCAACACCCCAAAACCCTGTATTCAAATTGACAGCCTCATGAAAACGTTGCAGATTCTTAACTTCTCTGGTGCTTTGTCTTAAAATAAATTCATCATGTAAATCGCTGGGTACCCGAATATGAGGAACATGATGATGATTATTTTCCTCTGGGTTCATGTCGAGGCTATGTTTACTGATACGTTTACCGAAACGTTTACTGTTACGTTCAACGTAACGTTTACTGATACGTTCACCGTAAAGTTCACCGTAACGTTTATCGTACCGTTCACTGTAACGTTCACCGATACTAAGATTATTGACGTATTCTGTAATCTGTATTTTCCGGTATCCTGCGCTTCTGCATTCATTTCGCTCGGAACTGCCGGGGGGATTTGGGCATTCTTTAAAATCAGTGCAGCAACATAGGATGCTAAAAGGTCGACTTGTAGTTTCCATTAAAATTCCTTATCACATTATTAATTAAGGACATCCCTTAACACACTGTTATAAAAGCTTCCCCTTTAGAGTAAAATTTCAGAATTTAGTTCCCATACTGACAACAACTAATCAATCCAGTAATTTTTGGTATTTACCAATAGCACCTTCTCAGGGTAGACATTAAGTCCCAACCACCCCGAAAAGGCTTAATCTTGTACGCCCTGAACAACCACCCCGTGCAGGGTGCTCTCGTTTCGCATTTTTCATAAGAAAATTAAAAAAGCATCTTAATAATTGAGTGACCTTAATTATAAAGCCAACCGCAAAAAGCCAGGCATTAGCATTACTAACCGACTGGTTAGTTATTTGTGGAAAACAAAATGGTTAAATTGCAACGTTTTTTAACAATGACCCCGTTGGTAAAGCTCTATTGAGTTCGTAGCAAAACTTGCACGAGCCATTTTAATACAAATAATTAACACAAGGATTGTCCAATGACTTGCATAGCCGCATCTGAATTTGCGATACCCCTAACTGTGGATTTGACCGATCCGCATGGTAACGATAAACCTGTTACAAAAAGTTCCGAAAACCAGGGGCAACCAATCCACCACAGGGCCATATCGCCGATCAATCATCCTGAGCCCCGGGAGCCCGAGAACCTCAGGTTATTGATGGAACCTCTGCCCGGGCAAACAACTGCATTTCACCAGATGCAGCCGCTTATAGCTGATGAGATTACCATTGATAATCCGGAATTTAAGCGGCCACCCGGAAAAATAAAAAAGCTGGCCCTGGCGATTAAAATCTTTTCTAAAAGCTTTAAAACAATGTCTTGTTTCAATAATCCAGAGACTGACAGGAGTGCACGGGTAGAAAAAATACGTAACCGGGTTTTCACCGGAACCGCTGCAGTGTTAGACATACTGACCGGGGCAATCATCTTAAAAGGGTTTATAGACTTTATGGGTTCTTGTCGTCAACGTGGAGAGTCAGACACTATACTCCTGGATTTTCTTGTTGCGGCTATCGCCATAACCGTAATGTTTGGGACTTTTGGTATTGGCTGGCTGCTCTCTCAGGGAATCTCTCGCCTGGTGACCTCAACCGTGGCAGCGTCGGTGGATACCCGTGAAAAATTAGCCGAGATGACCGGCTTTACATCACCAGAAGAGAGATTTTTAAACAAATATCAAAGAACGCAGGAGTCTCTCACCGTATTGAAAACCAAGCTTATTGATGCTGAGCTGTCCAGTACTTTAAGACATTGTCAATCCAGTGAAGCAGAGCGTGAAGCCAGAGAGCAGGCCAAACTTGATACTCAAGCTTTGAATCCAGGCGCTGCCAAGGATAAATGGTATGATTCTTTACAGCGTTATTACCTGAGAGAGTGGGCTGAGTTCTATCAGTTCAGTAGTGAGGAACTAAAGGAGGAAATCCGTAAAACCGAAGATTGGCTTAACAGGGCAGCAAAACAGAAAGAACGGCTCTGTAATGAACAGGAACTACAAAAACTGAATGCTGTGGTTGCTGACGAAAACCCGGCTCACCGGGCTCCTATGTAATTCGAAGGTAATGGGCAGCGTGTACGGTTGTAGACGTTAGCCTTTTAAAAATCGCTGTGAAGACCGCTTCTCTGGACAGGATGGGCATAGCACCTTTCAGAAGAACCTTAAACATTTCATTCTACAGCCAGGGGTTAGCTATGCTTACCAGCTGGTTAGTGCTTTATTGAATAAAAAATCATTTAATATTTTCAATTGATGAGAAACAGACGGAAATGTTTTATCAATTCCCTGCCAGAATTTGCAGGCGATCTCTAAATACCAGCAATTAAGACAAGGAGTGTCCCATGATTAACACAACTGGTCCGGCGACATTATCGGCATCTGCGAACCCCTCAACTCAAGCAAAAAAAGCGACAGAGCAGCCAAGGGACGATAAAGCTGTCGAGTCCAACAGCCATACAAGGCCAGATCAGTCACTCTCTCACAGGGCAGTCTCTTTAACCGAGCAATCACCAGGACTTAAAGCATCCGAAAAACTTAAGCTAACGGCAACTTCGTCACCAAAACAAACAGCCATTGACCAGATGCATTCACCATTTAAGGCTGATATTACCATTAATGATCCGGAGTTCAGGCAACCACCCGGCAAAATAAAAAAGCTTGCCCTGGCGATTAAAATCTTTTCGAAAAGCTTTAAAACAATGTCTGATTTCAATAATCCAGAGACTGATCGGAGTGCCCGGGTGGAAACCATACGTAGTCGGGTTTTCACCGTGTCCACTAAATTGTTGGACATACTAACCGGGGCAATAATCCTGAAAGGGTTTATAGATTATTTAGGTTCCCATGAGAGTCTTAGATCTTCAGTCAATTTTCTCGGACTGATTATTATTGATCTTATCGCCACAATCGTAATTTTTGGGGCTTTTGGTATTGGCTGGCTGCTCTCCCAGGGAATTTCTCGCCTGTTGACGTCAACCGTGGCAGCATCGGTGGATACCCGTGAAAAATTAGCCGAAATGACCGCCTTTACGTCACCAGAAGAGAGGTTTTTAAAAAAATATCAACGAATGGAGGAGTCTCTGTGCGTACTGCAAACCAAGCTTATTGATGCAAAGCTGGCCAGAACGTTAAGAAATTGTGACAGAGGAAACGCAGAGATTAAGGCCGAAGAGCGTGCCAGAAAGGAGATTGCAAAGTTGAATCCTGGCGCTAAAAAAGAGACATGGTTTGAATCTAAACAGCGCGAACACCTGAGAGATTGGTATGAGTTTTACGCGTTCAAAATTGAGGAACTGGAGCAAGAAATCAGTAAAACCAAAGATTGGCTTGGCCGGGCCGCAAAACAGAAAGCACTGCTCGCTAATGAACAGCGGGAACTGGAAGAACTGTATGATGACGTTGCTCCACCGATTGTCGGCAAATTGAAGCTGGAACCGCTTAAATTGATTCGTGTTTAATTCCCGGTTAAGTCCTGGGCGAGCAGCTTCTTTCCTGCCCTTTGAACTTCTGGCAACACATATTTTTCCCTACCCAAAACGAGAAACCCCGGCCTAAGCCGGGGTTTCTATGGGGTTTGGGAATACATTTTCGTTAGAAAATGTATTACTCCATGATTTTGGCAACAACGCCAGCACCAACAGTACGGCCACCTTCACGGATCGCGAAGCGCAGACCTTCTTCCATCGCTACCGGGTTGATCAGGGTAGCAACGAAGTTGATGTTGTCACCAGGCATGACCATTTCAACGCCTTCGTTCAGTTCTACAGCACCGGTTACGTCAGTAGTACGGAAGTAGAACTGTGGACGGTAGCCCTTGAAGAATGGCGTGTGACGACCGCCTTCTTCTTTGGACAGGATGTACACTTCAGCTTCGAACTTGGTGTGCGGAGTAACGGTTCCTGGCTTAATCAGACACTGACCACGCTCAACGTCTTCACGCTTGGTACCACGCAGCAGGGCACCGATGTTCTCGCCTGCACGACCTTCGTCCAGCAGCTTACGGAACATTTCAACACCAGTAACGGTAGTCTTGGTCGTCTCTTTGATACCAATGATTTCTACTTCGTTACCAACGTTGATGATACCACGCTCAACACGGCCAGTTACTACGGTACCACGGCCAGCAATGGAGAATACGTCTTCGATCGGCATCAGGAATGGCTGATCGATCGCACGCTCTGGCTCTGGGATGTACTCGTCCAGAGTTTCTACCAGCTTACGTACAGCAGAAGTACCCATTTCGTTGGTGTCTTCGCCGTTCAGGGCCATCAGGGCAGAACCGATGATGATTGGCGTGTCGTCACCCGGGAAGTCGTAGGTGTCCAGAAGTTCACGAACTTCCATCTCGACCAGTTCCAGCAGCTCTTCGTCGTCAACCATGTCGGCTTTGTTCAGGAATACCACGATGTAGGGTACACCTACCTGACGAGACAGCAGGATGTGCTCACGAGTCTGTGGCATGGGGCCATCGGCAGCGGAACATACCAGAATAGCGCCGTCCATCTGGGCAGCACCGGTGATCATGTTCTTAACATAGTCAGCGTGTCCTGGGCAGTCTACGTGCGCGTAGTGACGGTTTGGAGAGTCGTACTCTACGTGTGCAGTAGAGATGGTGATACCACGCTCACGCTCTTCTGGAGCGTTGTCGATCTGGTCGAATGCACGCATGGTGCCGCCCCAGATTTCAGCACATACACGAGTCAGCGCTGCAGTCAGAGTGGTTTTACCGTGGTCAACGTGACCGATGGTGCCGACGTTTACGTGCGGCTTCGAGCGTTCAAATTTTTCCTTAGCCATGTCTCTTAACCTTTAGCTATAGATAGTTCGAGGGTAGCAATATCAAGCAGGGCATTCTAACAGCCATTGTCACCGGAAAGAATTTCTCATGTTAAAAAAACATAAAAAAAACGGTTATTCCCGGGAAGCCGACGGTCAGAACCCCTTAGTTAATATCAACCCTGGTTTTTGATGACCGCTTCAGCAATGCTGGCGGGCGCTTCGGCATACTCATGGAATTCCATGGAGTATGTTGCACGCCCCTGAGTTGCTGAACGCAGATCGGTAGCGTAGCCGAACATTTCACCCAGCGGCACCTGAGCATTAATCACCTTGCCAGAAGGTGTATCTTCCATCCCCTGAACAATACCGCGACGACGGTTCAGGTCGCCCATAACGTCACCCATGTAGTCTTCTGGTGTTACCACCTCGACCTTCATCATAGGCTCCATCAGGACAGGCTTGGCCTGAGGCGCGTATTTCTTCAGAGCCTGCGAAGCAGCGATTTTAAACGCCATTTCGTTAGAGTCAACATCGTGGAATGAACCATCGTACAGACGAGCTTTCAGACCCAGCAGCGGGTAGCCGGCGATAACGCCGTTCTTCATCTGTTCTTCGATACCTTTCTGGATAGCCGGGATGTATTCCTTCGGAATCACACCACCCACGATTTCGTTGATGAATTCCAGACCTTCTTCACCGTCGGAAGCAGGCGAGAACTCAACAACAACGTGACCGTACTGACCGCGACCACCAGACTGCTTGGCAAACTTGTGGTTAGCGTCAACAGAGCCTTTCAGCTTCTCACGGTAGGCAACCTGTGGCTTACCAATGTTCGCTTCTACCTTGAACTCGCGACGCATACGGTCAACGATGATGTCCAGGTGCAGCTCACCCATACCGGAGATAATGGTCTGGCCACTCTCTTCGTCAGTGTGTACGCGGAAAGATGGATCTTCCTGGGCCAGTTTGCCCAGAGCGATACCCATTTTTTCCTGGTCAGCCTTGGTTTTGGGCTCAACCGCAACAGAGATTACCGGCTCCGGGAACTCCATACGTTCCAGAGTGATAATGCTGTCCATGGCACACAGAGTGTCACCAGTAGTGACATCTTTCATGCCGATCAGCGCTACAATGTCACCAGCGACGCACTCTTTCAGCTCTTCACGGTTGTTAGCGTGCATCTGTACCATTCGGCCAACACGCTCTTTCTTGTGCTTAACCGGGTTGTATACCGTGTCACCAGAGTTCAGAACGCCGGAGTAGTTACGAACGAAGGTCAGAGTACCCACGAACGGGTCGGTGGCAATCTTGAACGCCAGAGCGGAAAAAGGCGCGTTGTCATCCGCTTCACGGGTAGCAACCGTACCTTCTGCGTCGTCCAGGATACCTTCGATTGCCTTCACTTCTTTTGGCGAAGGCATCAGCTCGATAACGGCGTCCAGAACAGCCTGTACACCCTTGTTCTTGAAGGCAGAGCCGCCAAACACCGGGATGATTTCATTGGCCAGAGTACGGGCACGGATACCGGCCTTGATCTCTTCTTCTGACAGATCACCCTCTTCCAGGTATTTTTCCATCAGTTCTTCAGTGGCTTCAGCAGCAGCTTCGACCATGTACTCACGCATTTCTGCGCACAGCGCTTCCATGTCGGCAGGAATGTCTTCGTAAGTGAAGCTCATACCCTGGTCTTCTTCGCTCCAGATGATGGATTTCATCTTAACGAGGTCAACCACGCCCTTGAACTCGTCTTCGGCACCGATGGTCATCTGCATGGGTACAGCGTTGGCATTCAGACGGTCACGCAGCTGGCTGATCACCATTTCGAAATCAGCACCGGTGCGGTCCATCTTGTTGACGAAGACCATACGGGGAACTTCGTACTTGTCAGCCTGACGCCAGACGGTTTCAGTCTGAGGCTGAACACCGGAAGAACCACACAGTACGACGACAGCACCGTCGAGTACACGCAGGGAACGCTCTACCTCGATGGTAAAGTCAACGTGTCCTGGAGTGTCGATGATATTGATACGGTGCTCGTCAAATTGAGCATCCATACCACGCCAGAAACAGGTAGTAGCAGCAGAGGTAATGGTGATACCACGCTCCTGCTCCTGCTCCATCCAGTCCATGGTGGCAGCGCCATCATGAACTTCACCGATTTTATGGCTCAGACCGGTGTAAAACAAAACACGTTCTGTGGTCGTTGTCTTACCCGCGTCAACATGGGCACAGATACCAATGTTGCGATAGCGGTTGATCGGGGTTTTACGGGCCACGACTCAATCCTCTGATACTTAGAAACGGTAGTGGGAGAATGCCTTGTTGGCTTCAGCCATACGATGCACGTCTTCACGCTTCTTAACGGCAGCACCCTTGCTTTCGGCAGCGTCCAGCAGCTCTCCAGCCAGGCGGAGTTTCATGGACTTTTCACCACGCTTGCGCGCAGCGTCTACCAGCCAGCGCATGGCCAGGGCAGTACGACGGGCAGGGCGAACTTCAACGGGTACCTGGTAAGTGGCACCACCAACACGGCGAGACTTAACCTCTACCATAGGAGCGATGGTTTCCAGAGCTTTTTCGAACAGCTCCAGAGGCTCCTTATTGGTACGCTCCAGAACGATGTCCAGGGCACCATATACGATCTTTTCAGCGACAGATTTCTTACCGCTGACCATCACGTGGTTGATGAATTTAGTGAGTGTTTTGTTGCCAAACTTAGGATCTGGCAGCACGTCGCGCTTAGCGACTACGCGTCTTCTTGGCATTGATAAGCCCTCTACGTCGGTCTTCAGGTAATCCAGGATCAATCAATGACTTTTTCGATACAAAAAAGCAGTGACCTGGCCTTACTCTCATCAACCTGATATTAAAAAAATTTTTACCCGGCTTGACACTAGTCTCTTGCAACTAGTTTCTAGCCCTTAGGTCTCTTGGTACCGTACTTGGAACGGCCCTTCTTACGGTCGTTAACACCCTGGGTATCCAGGCTACCGCGAACGGTGTGGTAACGAACACCTGGCAAGTCCTTTACACGACCGCCACGGATCAGAACAACACTGTGCTCTTGCAGGTTGTGACCTTCACCACCGATGTAGGAAGTCACTTCAAAGCCGTTGGTCAAACGCACACGACATACTTTACGCAGCGCAGAGTTAGGCTTTTTAGGGGTAGTAGTATAAACACGGGTACAAACCCCGCGACGCTGAGGACAGGCCTGCAGCGCAGGCACGTCCGTCTTTCTAACCTTACGCTTCCGGGGCTTGCGCACCAGCTGGTTAATTGTTGCCATTCAGCAAACTCCAATCTCTATTCGAGAACCGTTTCTAAGTGTTGAGTCTGAACCGTCAGAGGAAAGAGCAGTCCAGACTCCTGCTTTAAACAGCAAAAGCCGGCAGAAACCGGCTTATACGACCCGGTCCACGACTAACTCACAAGAAGCGAACCACGGGCAAAATAAAGCGCAGAAATTCTACGGATCGACAAAAGCAACGTCAAGTAGGGGATTCAGCCATATAAAGCGAGAAATATCCCATACTCTGGCACAGAAGCGTGTTTAACAGGGGATTCTTACTGTTTTAAGGAGGGCTAACCAAAGACAGGGAAGATAATTTACGGGCAAAAAAGTTAACGCAGGAAAGCCAGAAAAAACAGATAACCTAATGATTTATATATTCTTTAATAAATACCCCTTATCCGGCAATCACTTCCCCGAACAAGTGATAAGCGCTGCCAGAGCATTACCAGATATGCTAAAGTCGCCACCCCACACACCTTCAAAGTTTAAAACTCAATGAAACGCGAACTGGCAATCGAATTTTCACGGGTCACCGAAGCCGCCGCCCTGGCAGGTTATAAATGGCTGGGACGAGGCGATAAAAATGCCGCTGACGGTGCTGCCGTCGAAGCCATGCGCACCATGCTGAATAAAGTCGATATGCACGGTGAGATTGTGATCGGTGAAGGAGAAATCGACGAAGCACCCATGCTGTATATTGGTGAAAAAGTCGGCACCGGCAATGGTGAAAGCATTGATATTGCTGTCGACCCGATTGAAGGCACACGCATGACGGCCATGGGCCAGAATAACGCCATCGCCGTTCTGGCTGCCGGTGAAAAAGGCTCCTTTTTGAAAGCGCCGGACATGTATATGGAGAAGCTGGTCTGTGGACCGGGCGCCAAAGGCGTGATCGACCTGAATCTGGGGCTGCGTGAGAATATCCGTAATGTCGCCCGCGCCCTGCACAAACCCGTCGAGAGTCTGGTGGTCATCACCCTCGCCAAACCACGCCATGATGCCGCCATTGCCATGATGCAGAGCATGGGTGTTCGCGTCTTTGCCATTCCCGACGGGGATGTTGCTGCTTCCATTCTTACCTGCATTCCCGACAGCGAAGTTGACCTGATGTACTGCGTGGGCGGAGCACCGGAAGGCGTAGTTTCTGCAGCCGTTATCCGGGCACTGGGTGGTGATATGCACGGCCGTCTGGTAACCCGTGACAAAGCCAAGGGGGAAACGCCGGAAAACATTGAAGCAGGCCGACTGGAAGCGGAACGCTGCCGGGAAATGGGAGTAGAGCCGGGTAAAGTACTGCGCCTGGATGATATGGCCAGTTCCGATAACGTCGTCTTTTCAGCCACCGGCATTACCAAGGGTGATTTGCTCCAGGGCATTATGCGCACCGGCAATATCGCCACTACCGAAACCCTGGTGGTTCGCGGTAAATCCCGAACCATCCGCCGCATCCAGTCCACACACTATCTGGATCGCAAGGATGATGATATTAAGAACATCATTCTTTAATCCACCAGGAGGATGTCTGGGAATAGCTCCCGTCTGGTAAACCATTTCAATGGGTTTGAGGCGTACAATCTCCGTTCACCCTGAGCGGAGTCGAAGGGTGCTTGGCACGATCTAAGTTTCCGCCCTTCGACAGGCTCAGGACGAACGGAGTGCGAAGGCACCACAACCTGTCAAACTAATTGAAACCATGTACAAGAGCAATCGGGATAGTGCAGAGTCTCACAACTCTGCTCCTCCCACAACACCGGCCATACGGATCACGTAGCACGGCGTTTCAAATCTACTCTGTATTCATCTTGCCGCCAATTCTGGCAGCCCGAGGTTCTTGAAATATCTATTCGGCAATGCTTGAGTTAGTGCCGACTACCACTCAACCGCATAGGTCCATGAGCTGATTTTGCCGTATTCCACGCAAGGAAACGACTTACTCCCAGAAGCCTCAACATTCGGTAGCCTTTGCTGCCCCATTGCTTCAGGATATAACACCGTAATCGTCGTCGAATCCATTTGTCCAAATCTCGCAGAGGACTCAGTATTTCGGCAATGTCGAAATACGCTTTGACCACCACGGACGATGGGAAGCCTGGTTTTGCAGGAGCAAAAACCAGCCCAACCAAGCAGGGATTTTCTAAGCTCTGCAATAATCCGGATGATTGAATGGCCTCTCGTTCGACGGCTCAGTTGTTTAACGGTCGTTTTCAGTGTGGTCAACGCTTTATCACTGACTTTTACTTTTAACACCCGTCGACTGAACGTAAATCCAAGGAATCTGCGCTCCCAAGGTCGGCCTGCTGCGCTTTCCTGGGTATTCACTGTGAGTCGCAGTGATTCTCCAAGATAACGTTGCAGGCTTTTCATCACGCGCTCACCCACTGTTTTGCTTCTGACGAAAATTACGCTGTCATCGGCATAACGAGCAAACCGAAGGTTCCGCTTTTCCAGTTCCCAGTCCAGATTATTCAGCACTATGTTTGAAAGAACAGGCAACAAAGGGCCACCTTGTGGTACACCTTTCACACTGGCTTGCTTTGTTCCATTAATGCAAACACCCGTTTTCAGATAACGGTTGATTAACCGAAGCAGAGTGGCATCCTTATGGTGAGCTTTGAGTTGTGTCATCAATAAATCATGATTGACATTATCAAAGAATGCCTCAAGGTCGCCGCCCACCACCCAGCTGTTTCCGTCTCGTATGACTGATTGTGCGTGACGTATGGCTCGATGTGCATTCCGGTGAGGGCGAAAACCGTAACTGTTGTTATGGAATTTGCTGTCCCACTCTTCCTGCATAATATGGGCAACAGCCTGCTGTATCAGTCGGTCAAGTACGGTAGGAATACCCAGCTTGCGTTTGCGGCCATCCGGTTTTGGGATTTCCACCCGCAGCACGGGCCTGGATTGGCAGGCTCCTTCTGCCAGTTACTGCCGAATCTTTGGCCAGTGTTGTTTCAGGAAGTCTGGAAGTTCATCAACGGTCATGCCATCAATACCTGTGGCTCGTTTATTACGTTGAACCTGTTTCAGTGCACGTACCAGATTATTCCTGTCCAGTACCCGCACCATCAAAGATGAACAAAAGATGCTTTTTTACAGTGAAGAGCGGTTTAATCGGGTCTCCCGTTTCCGGTTCACCCTCTGTTTTATCCCGAGACAACGACAGTTGTTTAACAGATGCCATCCGAAATCACTTCCCCGATGATTACTTTCCAAGATTTGTTCTGGCCTTCAGTGGCCGGAGACCACCTACTATGCCGTCTGCTGATAGGGCTATGGATAGCCCGTATGCCGAAAATGCAGGAGCAATTTTCGGTCTTCTGCACTGCGATCACAGCGGATTGCTCCGTTGTGGGTATTCCGGAGGCATTCGGCCACCCATTCCGGTAACATCCGGCCACTGATTCCGGAAACATTCGGCCACCTATTCCGGTAACATCCGGCCACCCTTTTCCAGCCAGCGACGCAGTCTTTTTCAATAACCGTTACCCTCGTTCTTGAGACCCTTTCAAGGATGACGGGATTGCATCATGAAGAGACTGCCCATGCGCAAAATTCGTGAAGTTTTCAGGCTCAAATTTGAGCACAACCTCAGTGAGCGAAAGATCGCCCAAAGCTGCAATATCTCCCGCTCAACCGTTAAAGATTATCTGGCCCGGCTTTCGGTTTCTGACCTGGCCACTGCCTGACTCCATTGATGAGCATACGCTGGAGCAGCAATTGTTCCCCGTCAAACCATCATCAGGCAGGAACAAGCAGGCTCAGCCTGACTGAAGCCAAATTCATCAGGAACTGCGGCATCCCGGTATGACCCTGATCGACTTTGGCAGGAGTACAAAGCCTGTCATCCGGATGGTTATCAGTACAGCTGGTTCAGTGACCAATATCGCTCATGGAAGAACCAGGTGGATGTGGTCATGCGGCAAAACCATATAGCCGGAGATAAACTCTTTATTGACTATGCAGGTCAAACGATGCCTGTCGTTGACCAGTACACTGGTGAAGTACGACAAACACAGATTTTTGTCGCCACACTGGGAGCTTCCAACTACACCTATGCTGAAGCCACCTGGAGCCAATCGCTTCCGGACTGGGTCGGCTCTCATGTACGTGCCTTTGACTATTTTGGAGGCACTCCCTGCATACTGGTCCCTGATAATTTGAAATCAGGCGTAAAACAGCCCCATCGGTATGAACCGGTGATCAACCCCACCTATCAGGATCTGGCTGAGCATTATCAGGTAGCCGTTGTTCCCGCCCGGGTCAGGAAACCTCAGGATAAGGCCAAGGTTGAATCTGCCGTACAGGTGGTCGAACGCTGGATACTGGCCAGCCTGCGTAACCAGACATTCTTTACCCTGTCGGCACTGAACAAAGCGATTCGCAGCCTGCTGGATGAGCTGAATAACAAACCGTTCCAGAAAATACAAGGTAGTCGTCGTTCACTGTTTGAGGAGCTGGACAAACCGGCACTCAAGCCTTTACCTGCAGAGCGTTATCAATACGCTGAGTGGAAAGAGGCCCGGGTACCAATGGCACTGACTTAAGCTCACTTCCCTTGGTATTTCTTGAGTCTGCGTGCCTGCGACCTTTAATGCTGGAGCCTTTTATGGGGTTTTGGCCGCTTCTTAACGGCCCTTGGCTCCGACCGACCGGGCCGATTTCCAACAATATGCTGTCCTATGTTCGGGAAACCAAGCCCTTTTTTTGTGTGCCAGGCTGAGGATATTCTTTCTGATTTTTCTCGGTGTCAGGCATCAACAATGTTGAACCATCAGTAAGCAGTACACGACGTTGATGCCATAGCCATGATTCTGGTGAGGCGTGATCAAGACTATTGCCAGATATGCGCAACAAACCTCCTAGGGATGCTTCACTCAACCGTTGCCTCGCTTTGCAATATGCGCTGGTGTCAGTGTTGGGCACTTTCTTCTTGTTGCCCCTGACGACCTGCTCTCTCGCTTCATCAATGAGGGTGTGGCGACATGATTTGGTGTCACTGGCCACCTGCCGCATGAACAAGGTTAATGTTTTGATGGGTGGAAAATCGCTTTCCCTGCAGCCGGGGTAACAATTCTGAAAAGAGTTAAGGCCATCAGAGGTAAGGATTGATGAAAATTCATCACTTTCAGTCTGTGCAAATTGGTGAAGGCATTCATCTGCAAGGGACAGAAACTCTTGGCTACACTTGTTCATGGCTTGCTCGGAAGGGAAATATTTAGGCTTGTGACTTTTTATAGTCGCTTCTTTCCGAGTAAGCCTTGAATTATCAAGGGCTGAGGCCTTAAGTCAATGCCATTGGAGTCTGCCCCCTGTTTAAACGCTTACAACAGGATAAGATTGCGGCCGGGCGCAATCTATCCTTATTCGTTTATGCGCCTTTTATTAGGTATCAAATCCGTGAAGAGAGGATTAAATGATTTCTTTTGGAGATGTTTCTCTAAAGGAATAGACAATTGTATATCTTTCACCATCATGAACAGTGCTAACAGCATGATGTGAATTTTTCGAAATCTCAAAGCCCTGAACCGAGGCGGATATTGGTTCTATTATATCAGACCATTTATCATTTTCTGGGTCTTCAAAAAATATCAAAAGACCACCACTGTGTTTAGTGTAGTTTCTGTTTAATTGAAAAAGAATTCTATGAGTTTCTCTTCCTTCTTTGTCAATAAAATCATTATGGACGCGGATTGTTTGCCCGGCTACTAGCTTGTGAGCGATAACATCGACTTTATCTGAAAGCTTCACTTTAAATATGCTTTCGATAGTATTGGTCAGTTGGGCAAGTGTTTCATCACTTGAAAGATGGGATATTTTTTCAGGTAAGTCTGTATGTAAAAGGCTAAATTCATACTGTTCATAAAAATCTGTCTCTACAAGCTCCCATGGTGCACTATCTTCAAACCATTCTATCCATGATAAAATATTTTCTTTACGAGAACTTGAAGTTCCAAAAAAATACTTAAATGGTTTTGTTTTTAGCTCATAGCTGTCAATTTGTGGAAACATACCATTACTCTACATTTTCTATATTCAAGCTTTCTAAACGCGAGCTAATATTTTCAATGAAAAATCGATGATCTTTGCAAAATACTGATGGGTTATTATAACCATTTGCTGCGCTCCATCTATACAGGGGCATCCCTCCTCCACATACTTTCAAGACAGGGCATTCAGCACATTCTTTAGCTGTAGGTTGTTGTAGCTTTGAAGCCTCAATGAATTCGGGAGAATCTAGTATCACCGACAATGGGGTGTTAGAAATATTTTTTCTGGTAGAAAAGAAGTCTGCACCATCAAATGATAATCGTAAAGTATCATTTTTTCTTATCTCACCATCAGTTTCGACAATAAGGATTCCAAAGGATTCCTCACCTCGACCTTCTTTTGAAGACTCTCCACCAAGTGACAACTTTATAATGTCATCAATGCTAGGAATTTTAGGTGGTTCTGGGTCTGATAAGTACGTTCCCAAAAGCTCCGTCATCCATGTTCCGTATTCTAGGGAGTCGAAAGAAAGCTTTCCTTTCGGGAGATAATCATGATTACCATCTTGAAATAAGAAGTCCATGCTTGGTGTATTTAGACTTTTAAGGAATTTGTATGTAACAGATGGTGATACTGATGGCTGGATTACTGATAAAGTTCCAGCAAAAAGGAAGCTGCTATCCTTGTGACTACTTAATTTTTTAATTCCTTGGATCGTACTTGCAAATGTACTTTTTCCGTTGTGTCCAACTCTTGCAATATCATTCGCGTATTTGTTACCGTCAATACTAACAGATACACTAACTCTTTTGGAGGAGAATAAATCAAGCAGCTTATTGGTAAGAAGGCCACCATTGGTTTGTAAGCTTATAGGGTAAAGATGTTCATCTAATTTTTCACGCAGCAATGTTAGCAACAATTTCAGACGATCATATCCTAATAATAATGGCTCGCCACCATGCAAGACTATAGCAAAACCTTGCTTTTGTTTTAAAGACTGCTCTATTAAGCGGTTGGAAAGTACCTTTATAGTCTCAACTGACATTCGTTTAGGTTGTTGCTCCCAACTAGTGTCTTTGCCTTGGTAAACATAGCAATAAGAGCAGTCTAAATTACACCGGCTTGCAGCTTTAATTAATACTGTGTCTAAAGCTGCCTTTCACCACCCCTATCAGGAATACACCGACTCGTAAAAATTGCCCAAAATCTGCATGATCGTCCATTGTCTTTCCTTCAAACCGATCACATGTTCCTCCTGATTATTGACCGTTAAGACATTTATTCCCTGGAAACAGAAAAACACCCATCTCGCCGTTGGGTTCTGGCAGGGCTTCTTTTTCTGGTTTGGAAATACTCGGCTCTGTTTCTTCAGCTCGTGCCTTATTTTGTGCTGGATAGCAGCATAGACCATCAGGCACAGTGTCATCACCATTAACAGAGCTTCAATGCGCTCAGCTTTCTTCAGATAGAGTGAAGAGACCAGAAAGTCCGGGCTTTTCAGGAATCGAAAGCCGCCCTCAACCTGTTGTTGTGACTTGTAGGTAGACAATAGCTCCGTCGCACTCATGCAATTCTGATCCAATTCATTGGTGCCCAGGATAAAGCAACCCAGTGAGGCCTGTGCATTCTCCCTTTTCTGACAGGGAACAAAGCATTCAGCCTGCACAAAGTACTCGAAGTGATCAGGCTTGCTATCCGGCGATGGCCGTCCCCTGCCCGAATAACAGGGTTTACCGGTAACCTCAGGCTCCGTTGCACTCTGGCAGAGTTTCGATTGTTTCTGCCATAAGGCAAAAGCCTTCAATGCATCGTCCCGACACAGAAAGGCCTTTTTTCCCAGCTTTTCCAGATCACGGGCTTCTTTCAGTGACTGCTTCTGCATCTTTCGGGTCAGTGTTTTCTGTTCAACCAGCCTGCGCTTTTTGTTGAGAAACAAGAACCATCGTTGTTTAACATCTCCATAGCAGGAAGGCACTTCAGCAGAGTAATAATCTTCATAGCCTTCAACCGGCTCCAATGACATGGCTGGCGCTTTGCCGACCAGCTCCTTTGCACCCTTGATATTCAGGGGCACACGGGAGATAAACAGCTGCTTTTGCTCGTCAAGCAACTGAAGGGTTTCAGCAACGTACATGGCGGCATCAGCGACCAGATAGCGGCTATTCAAAGTCTCCTTGAAACACGACAGATGATTTTTGATAATTTCCTGAAAACAAGTTTTGTCGTTTACATTACCGCTCGCAGGTGCCATAAACACTGGAATACCTGCCTCATTTTCGGTCATTAACTGCAAGACCACCTGATTCAGGTCAGGTCGGTGGTCACGGCTGTAACCGCGGCAGATATGGATACAATTCAAGTCATCAGGATTTTCATGACTGTTATAGATTCCATCCACATGAAAGCTGGTGCCATCCAGATTCAATGCCTTGCAGGGCAGCTTCAGATGATTGACAACCTTAACGGCAAGGTTCAGGTACAAGTCACTGACGCCAGCGTCGTACAGGCTATCAAGGGCCCGACCAAGTACCTTGTCGTTCAAGTGTTCGGGCTGTATGCCTTCCCCGATGAGGCGATCAATCGGCTTGTCCTCAAAAAACTCAGGGAACATATACAGAGTTTGCCCTGTAAACCCCAACCCATTGATGATCATTGCGACCACCGCTTGTCCTATAGTGACATGACGCACATCGGAGTCATTAGTTATACGCGCATCGATGTATTCGGCTATCCTTAGCTCCCGACACATAGCGGCAACCAAGCCAAGGTGGTTCAGGTTCTTAAACTGGTATTGAACTGGCAACATGTCGACGTTCCTGAATATCTGATCAATCCTTTGACAACAGATTTCAGGAAAATATCAATCGGGGTGGTGAAAGGCAGCTAAAGGTACTTCCACTACGGTTACTGACCTCTGTTATGGCGATTATGAGTTCTATCGTATCTAGACATGGTAGTCTTACTATTTCTAACTTCCTCCATAAGGCGGGCTAGAACAGGACTGGCTGAGTTGCTTGGTGCGAATTTGTTTTTTGTAGTTGTTGAAGCTTGCATTTTTTAATCCTTTTTTTGTCGCAAGGGAATCATATAAGTATTTTGCCCTGTATCTCAAGAAAAAAAATGAAGCGCGCTAACTTATTAATTGCTATCGATTTTATATTTCTGCACTGCTGTAAATCAATGATATTTAATGAAATACAACATGAAACATAGAGGTGTGATTGTATGCTTGCACGATGCATGAGGTGCAGAGTGCTTAATCGGGATAGGACAGAGTCCCACAACTGAAGTGGTTTAATGACTTAGGACACCTCGTTAATCACAATAGTGCAGTTGATGACGAGGTAGAAAGTGACAAAGCAGCGTAAGAATTATTCTCCGGAATTTAAGCGTAAAGCCATTGCTATGGTAGTTGAACAGGGGCAGGCTGCTACAGAAGTGGCCAGAAGTCTTGGTATCCATGATGGCAACCTGAGACGCTGGGTACGGGAGCAGAATGAAAAAAAGGAAATGTCTTTTCCTGGCAAAGGGCAGCAAGCTCTGACGCCTGATCAACAGCGAATAAAAGAACTTCAAGGAAAATCGTGGGCTGGTCAATGTCGCATGACGACAGAATTACCTTTATAGGCGTTGAGAATGGCGTGGGGGAGCCGCCGTAGGCCTGGCCCGGCAGTACTCCACCATTCGGATCAGGGGAGTCAGTATGCTTCTCTGGACTATCAGGCTCAGCTCATGGAGTACGGCATGATCTGCAGTATGAGCCGTAAGGGAAATTGCTGGGATAATGCAGTGACCGAACGCTTCTTTGGAAGCCTGAAAAGGGAAAGGACTGATCATTATATTTTCGAAACAAGAGCAGATGTTGAAGCAGCGGTTATTGATTACATTTTGTTCTACAACAACCACAGACTTCACTCCTATCTTGATTACGTGAGCCCTGAGGACTTTGAACAACAGGAATTCAGGAAAGCGGCTTAATCAGGTATCCATTTGTACTTGACCACTACACATCTATGAATCCACTACACAGTGATCTTTGGACATACCAAGCAACTCACAAGGGGAGTCACAATTCGGGTTAATAACACCCGTTTCCCTGAACTCTCCCAAACAGGCAGCACGAAAAGCAATCTCTTGTTGGATAGCCCTAAAGCTGTAGGCCACAGTGGCCACATTCACTGCCAGCATAAGCTTTGTGCGCCTTGATGGGCTCCAGCCCTCCAGAGCGCATTGCGACAGGCCCAGGATACTACCAAAAGTCCCGGTAACGAACGTCACTGAATAACTCTGCCATTTTGGCTGAGAGAAGCCGAAAAGCGAGCTTTCATTGGTGGTCATTGTTTTAAGGCCAAACATGGCAAGATGTGCTGCTGCATCCCCAATATTCATAGATAATAATTCCGTTTTGCTTAAAAAAAATTGTTCGATAGACTGCTGTCAGACACTTGGAACTAGTGAAAAGTTCCAGATGATTCGTGCTCTTGCCACACCGGCGAAGCACCTCCAAACCTTCACCTTGAGTACTGAAATATGAGCAGTCACAGAATTAACGAATTGATCGAGCTCCTCTCCCCACAGTGGCAAAAACAGGATCACCTGAATCTGGTACAGATTATTGAGGCCCTGGCCACAGAAGCTGGCCATAAAGGGCCTCTTCACGAAGTAACGGATGACCTGCTGATGTATCATCTGAAAATGAAAGGCGAGGCTCCGGATGCGATGATTCCGGGCCTCGCCAAAGATGTTGAGGTCGATTTTAAGGAAGCGCTTCTCAAGGCCCGTGGCTGTAAATGACCAGGGAACGCGCCGACTATTGAGAGGTCAGTGCTGCACACCTGAAGACAATGTCTTCAGAACAGCCTTGAGGGTATTATCATTAGCTTTCAAAGAGCCACCCAGGTAGGCAAATTCCAGCAGCGACTGGTCAGGTTTCCAGCCGTGGGAAAGACGATAGATAATACCCACCACACCGCCACGCTGGGTGCCTCCCACGCAGTGCACATACACCGGAGCAGGATGAGCACTCAATTGTTCCGCAATATGCCGGATTTGGCTCTGGTCAAGGCTGGCATTCTTGTCAAAGGATAAATCAACAACTTTAATACCCTCACTTTCCAGCCATTCACGCTCTTTATCAGCCGAGGTGATGGCAAAAACGGTTTTTATGCCAAGGTTGGCAAGACTGTGGGCACCTTCAGCACTTTCCAGCTCACCTCCCCGGTAGAAGTGATCGTCATAACGAATCAGCCAGGTTTTCAGGCCATCTCTCTTGCCAAGCACCTCATAACTCTGATGGTTCCATTCATCAGCTGTTGGCGGCAGGACTCCACGAAAACCGGATTCATAGGCCGTGACTCTGTTCTGTCCCCAGTCACAAGCTTCCTCATGGTCGGCAAGGGCACCAGGTGAAAACATATTGAGAGCCACGAAAAACAAGGAAGGGACCCAGAACCGGCAAAGTTTGACAAAGTACATTGCACTAACCTCAATCATTACTTGACAGGGTGTGGTTAAAACTAGCACAACGTTGTTTTTTTTCTAATTGGCTGATTGCCTGAAAACCAAATCCTTCCAACCACAAAGCCATCTCCTTTTTTTCCCGGTCCTGCCGATGCAAACAGTCTGAAAAGGCCTCAGAAAACTCGATGACCACAGCACTCAACAGAATGACCGGCTCCATTTTAGCGTTGACCATTTCGGCATCAGCCGCAGTGAGCAGGGCACAGCCATCAGAGTCCTGGTATCAGCAAGTCTGGTGTGAAGGGATGGATGGTAAAGTGGAACACCGGCTAAAAGACGGCCGACGTATTGACTGCCTTACGGATCAATACGCCATTGAGATTGAATTTGCCCGAAAGTGGCCGGAGGCAATCGGTCAGTCATTAAACTACAGCATGCTGACCGGGAAAAAAGCGGGGATTGTTCTGATTCTCAAAACGGCAGAGGAGCATTCCCACTGGCAGCGACTGAAGACCGTTATCAAACACTACACACTGCCCATCAAAGTATGGAAACTGGGTCCATGATCATTGGCGCTGAGCCCAGATAAAAAACTCACGATTGCCATCACCACCGGTAATCGGGCTGTCAAAATAACCACGAACCTGTAAATCAAGCTCAATGCAGCAGGCTTTGATTGATTGCTCAACCTCTGGATACAACCGGGAATCCTTGACAATTCCTCCCTTACCCAGACCGCCAGGCCCCACCTCAAACTGGGGTTTCACCAGGCTCAGCAGCTGCCCTCCCTGCTTTAGCAGAGGCACCAGCGATGGCAAAATTCTGGTTTGGGAAATAAACGACACATCCATAACCGCAAGATCAAATCCCTGTTGCTGATCCGTATGGTCAAGGAGTGCAGCAGGCAATGCACGGGCATTCATCCCTTCAAGACAGATCACCCTGGGATCCTGACGCAGCGACTCGACCAGCTGGCCATGACCCACCTCAACCCCTATGACTCTGGACGCCCCGGCCTGCAATGCACAATCTGTAAACCCACCGGTAGACTGGCCAACATCAATCACGGTCGCACCGGTCAGGGATATACCAGACACCGCCAGTGCTCCGGCCAGTTTCATTCCACCCCGGGAGACAAATTGATCGGCTTCATCCTGACAGATATCAATCTCAACCCAGTCAGGGTATTTCTGACCCGCTTTGCCCGGCGTTTCCCAGCCTCCTGACTGCCGGACTTTCACCCTGCCTTCACTGATTAATCGCTGGGCCCGACTTCGGGAAGACACTTTACCCTGATCCACAAGAATAAGATCGAGTCTGCGCATAAATAAACTTTAAATAGAAACGACAACTGATCCAGCATTATACACCAGTCGCAAATCACTTCAGGTATTGCAATGGCCATACTCACCGAGGGTGATTTAACTGAAGCCTGTCAGGGAAATAATCACAGGCACGGATACTGGAAGAATTAACGAAAGCGCGCTTCATCGGCATCTTTACGGGCCGCTTTCCACTGATAAAGTGCCAAACTGGCGACTTTATCTATTTTATGCATCACTTCCTGCGCCCTGCCTTCATCCGCTATGGTCCACGGAGCAGTTATCCCGTGAAGAATATCAACCTGCACTTTTTGAGACACAGGCCGCCCTCTTTTACCCTGGGAACCCGCTTTGCCTGACTCAAGAAAAGCGTCTGCCAATTGTTCATAATCCGCTCGACGCGTCCGACGTATTTCAGGGCATGGGTTGTGAAAAGTCTCCCCCAGAATCTTATTGACAATTTTACCCACATCATCTCCAGCTGAACTCACTCCTGATAACTCATGCAGCAAGGTAAGAAAGATGCGAGGTCTTATTACACAGGCGATCTGTAAGGCTTCTTTCAGGCTGACATCATCCGGCAGGCCTTTCTCTATTGCTCCCTTCTTTCTGGATGCCTCTTGATTCAATCGATTAACCGCAGCCATTGTCCTCTCTGCTGTCAAGGCATCCACCCTGGCATTCAAATCTGAAAAGTTCATCAGCAGATCATCAAGGACTTTCATTAATGCGACAATGTCGTGTTTTGAGCATCGGCCATCTCCTGATGGCCCGGGCAAAGTGGGCGGAGGATCATTAGACGTCACATTATGATGACTTTCTTCTTTCATTGGGCCACGATAGTAAAGCGCCCCCGCCGCAAACCCACCCCCAAGGTAAAAAATCGTAGGAAGGGAAATCATACCGGTGTAGAGACCAATACCGGCGACCACCCCCACCCCTCCCAATCGTTCACACCAGGTTTTGTTCTCCCGGTAAGTGTTTCCAACAACAGGCAACAGCTTTTTGGTCACAGGAACACAGACATCCCACACCCAGGCTCTTGCCCTCTGTAAACGGCCGCCCTCCCCTGCAGGACCGGGCTGAGTCAGATTCCGTGAACCAGCTGTTTTGACAGCTAACGCTTCCACACCTCAATCCCCTGAAAACCATAGTGGCTGGATGAGTCCAACCATTATTGGAATAACAGACACAAACCGGGTATTTAGAGTGCTAGGAAGAAACACCAGTTCCCCTGTATAACTACACACACCGTCAAGTATGCGTAAAATATTCGTTGGCTAACTCAGGAAGCTGATCAGCAATAAAGTCACCAGGAGCCTGTCGGACTTAAGCGTCCGTCTAGTGCAGTTAAGCGCTGATACCCATACCATTCGTGAAAGCTTGTTGAAGTGCGGTGGCACCATCCTTCGGCAAGCTCAGGATGAACGGGGTGTACGGGTATTAACGCTTTTCTGTACCAGTACATGGTTTCAATGAGTTTAACGTGTACAATCTCCGTTCACCCTGAGCGGAGTCGAAGGGTGCTTGGCACGATCTATCAGAGTCCGGAGTTTCCGCCCTTCGACAGGCTCAGGACGAACGGAGTGCGGAGTCACAATAACCCCTCAAACTCATTGAAACCATGTACTAGTCCCAAAACATTTATTGTTTTTTTTCAACAGACAAAAAAAAGCCACCGGTCAGGTGGCTTTTTTTGGATGTTAAAGGCAGGCCTTTAACGGATCAGCAATTAAACTTCACCGAAGTTCAAAGCATCAGACAGTGCCTGCTCGACTTCAGAAGCCGATACCTTGGCCGGAGTCTCAAACTCAACTTCTTCACGTCCCTTACGACGCTCAGCGTGGTAAGTCAGACCGGTACCTGCCGGGATCAGACGACCAACGACCACGTTCTCCTTCAGGCCGCGCAGGTAATCGCGCTTGCCGGTTACTGCCGCTTCGGTCAGGACACGGGTGGTCTCCTGGAAGGAAGCCGCAGAGATGAAGGATTCTGTTGCCAGAGATGCCTTGGTAATACCCAGCAGCACGCGCTCGAACTTGGCCGGGAAGCCGTTTTCACGGTTAACACGGTCATTCTCTTCCAGCAGGCGTGTGTACTCCAGCTGGTCACCACGGATAAAGGTCGAGTCACCGGTATCGGTGATTTCTACCTTACGCAGCATCTGACGCAGAATGGTCTCAATGTGCTTATCGTTAATCTTTACACCCTGCAGACGGTATACGTCCTGGATTTCGTTAACGATGTAGCGAGCCAGTTCACCAACACCCAGCAGACGCAGCACGTCGTGTGGATTGGTCGGGCCGTCGGAGATAACTTCACCGCGGGTTACCTGCTCACCCTCAAACACGTTGAGGTGACGCCATTTCGGAATCAGTTCTTCATAAGGATCAGTACCGTCAGTCGGTGTAATCACCAGACGCTTCTTACCTTTGGTCTCCTTACCGAAGCCGATGGTTCCGGAGATTTCCGCCAGGATCGAGTGCTCTTTTGGCTTACGGGCCTCAAAGAGGTCAGCAACCCTTGGCAGACCACCGGTGATGTCCCGGTTACCGGAAGACTGCTGAGGAATACGGGCAAGTACCGCACCCACTTCCACCGTGGCACCATCCACCAGGTTCACCAGGGCGTTCGCTGGCAGGAAGTACTGGGCAGGAACGTCAGTACCTGGCAGCTTCAGTTCATTACCATTGGCGTCTTTCAGCTGAATGGCTGGACGAATATCCTTACCGGCGGACGGACGATCCTTCGGATCCATCACTTCCATATTGGACAGACCGGTCAGTTCGTCAGTCTGAGTCTTCACGGTGATGTTTTCATCCATACCCTGGAATTCAACAATACCGGCGGTTTCCGTGATGATCGGGTGAGTGTGTGGATCCCACTTGGCCACCGTCTGACCCGCTTCCACCAGGTCGCCGTCCTTCACTGAAATCATTGCACCGTAAGGCAGCTTGTAACGCTCACGCTCACGGCCAAATTCGTCAGCAATGGCCAGCTGTCCGGAACGGCTGACCGCTACCAGAGTGCCGTCCTTACGTTCAACCGACTTCAGGTTCAGCAGACGGATAGAACCTTTGTTCTTCACCGTTACGCTGTCTGCCGCTGCGTTTCTCGATGCCGCACCACCGATGTGGAAGGTACGCATCGTCAGCTGTGTGCCCGGCTCACCGATGGACTGGGCAGCGATAACACCCACTGCCTCACCCTTGTTCACCAGGTGACCACGACCCAGGTCACGGCCATAACACTTGGAACAGATACCGTGACGGGTTTCACAGGTAATTGGGGACCGTACGCGCATCTCGTCAACATTCATGGTTTCGAGACGCTTCACCCACATTTCATCAATCAGGGTGCCGGCGGGTACAGCAATTTCACTGTCGCTGCCTGGCTTGAGTACGTCTTCTGCCACCACACGGCCCAGAATACGCTCACCCAATGGCTCAACGATATCACCGCCTTCAATGTGCGGCGTCATCAGCAGGCCGTCGCTGGTACCACAGTCGTCTTCAGTGACCACCAGATCCTGGGCAACATCAACCAGACGACGGGTCAGGTAACCGGAGTTCGCTGTTTTCAGCGCGGTATCCGCCAGACCCTTACGAGCACCGTGGGTGGAGATGAAGTACTGGAGTACGTTCAGACCTTCACGGAAGTTGGCGGTAATCGGCGTTTCGATGATAGAGCCGTCTGGCTTGGCCATCAGACCACGCATACCGGCCAGCTGACGAATCTGTGCCGCACTACCCCGGGCTCCGGAGTCCGCCATCATGTAGACGCTGTTGAAGGATTCCTGCTCTTCTTCCTCGCCCTGCTTGTTGATCACCGTGTCGGACTTCAGGTTATCCATCATCCGCTTGGCCAGCATTTCGTTGGCACGGGACCAGATGTCGATAACCTTGTTGTACTTCTCGCCGGCAGTGACCAGACCAGAAGCAAACTGGTTTTCGATCTCCTTAACCTCTTCGTTGGCGTCATCAATGATGCGCGCCTTCTCAGGAGGAATAACGAAATCGTTAACACCGATGGAGGTTCCGGAAATGGTTGCATACTGGAAGCCCAGATACATCATCTGGTCAGCGAAGATAACGGTTTCTTTCAGACCAACGTTACGGTAACAGGCATTCAACAGGCCGGAGATCGCCTTCTTCTTCATGGCCTGGTTAACCAGGGCAAAAGGCAGACCTTTAGGCACGATATCCCACAGGATCATTCGACCAACGGTGGTATCCGCCAGGAACTTGTTGTCGTGCTCGACACCTTCACCGTCCCGGTATTTCTCATGGACACGAACCTTGATGCGGGCATGCAGATCAACCGCCTTGGTGCGGTAGGCTCGCATGACTTCGTCGATATCAACGAAGGCCATGCCTTCACCCTTGGCATTGATGCGCTCACGGGTGATGTAGTACAGACCCAGTACCACGTCCTGGGAAGGTACGATGATCGGCTCACCATTAGCGGGTGCCAGGATGTTGTTGGTGGACATCATCAGGGCACGGGCTTCCAGCTGGGCTTCCAGCGTCAGCGGTACGTGCACCGCCATCTGGTCACCGTCGAAGTCGGCGTTATAGGCGGCACACACCAGTGGGTGCAACTGAATCGCCTTACCTTCGATCAGTACCGGTTCGAACGCCTGAATACCCAGACGGTGCAGGGTTGGCGCACGGTTCAGCATGACCGGGTGTTCGCGGATGACATCCGCCAGAACGTCCCACACCTCAGGGGTTTCCCGCTCAACCATCTTCTTGGCGGCTTTAATGGTGGTAGCCAGACCTTTGGCTTCCAGCTTACCGAAGATAAATGGCTTGAACAGTTCCAGCGCCATCTTCTTGGGCAGACCGCACTGATGCAGACGCAGGGTAGGACCTACGGTAATAACCGAACGACCAGAGTAGTCTACACGCTTACCCAGCAGGTTCTGACGGAAACGACCCTGCTTACCCTTGATCATGTCGGCCAGGGACTTCAGGGGACGCTTGTTGGAACCGGTGATGGCACGACCACGACGGCCGTTGTCCAGCAGCGCGTCAACGGACTCCTGCAGCATCCGCTTTTCGTTACGGACGATGATGTCCGGCGCGTTCAGGTCCAGCAGACGCTTCAGACGGTTGTTACGGTTGATCACCCGGCGATACAGATCGTTCAGGTCAGACGTGGCAAAACGGCCACCGTCCAGCGGCACCAGAGGGCGCAGATCTGGCGGCAGAACCGGCAGAACGGTCAGGATCATCCACTCAGGGTTGTTGCCTGAGTTATGGAACGCTTCCAGCAGCTTCAGACGCTTGCTCAGCTTCTTCAGCTTGGTTTCAGAGTTGGTCTGTGGAATCTCTTCACGCAGCGTGTTGACTTCGTCTTCGATGTCGATATCCGCCAGCAGACCTTTGATGGCTTCGGCCCCCATGCGGGCATCAAAGTCATCACCGAACTCTTCCAGGGCTTCGTAGTATTGCTCATCCGACAGCAGCTGGTTTTTCTCCAGCGTGGTCATGCCCGGATCAACAACAACGTAAGATTCAAAGTACAGTACCCGCTCGATATCACGCAGGGTCATGTCCAGCAACAGACCGATACGGGATGGCAGGGATTTCAGGAACCAGATGTGGGCCACCGGGCTGGCCAGCTCAATATGACCCATGCGCTCACGACGCACCTTGGCCAGGGCAACCTCAACACCACACTTCTCACAGATAACACCACGGTGCTTCAGTCGCTTGTACTTGCCACAGAGGCACTCGTAGTCTTTGACCGGGCCAAAAATCTTGGCACAGAACAGACCGTCACGCTCAGGCTTGAACGTACGGTAATTGATGGTTTCCGGCTTTTTCACTTCGCCGTATGACCAGGACCGGATCATGTCCGGTGAAGCCAGCGCAATCCGAATAGCGTCGAATTCGTCCGTCTGGCCCTGTGTCTTGAGCAGATTCAATAAGTCTTTCAAGATCGTATCTCCTCGCGGTGCAAGGTGCCTGCTGTTCTATCAGAGAGCAGGCACCCTGGCCACACGTTCGTTATTCGGTTTCCAGTTCGATGTCGATGCCCAGTGAGCGGATTTCCTTCAACAGTACGTTGAAGGATTCCGGCATACCGGCTTCCATTCTGTGGTCGCCATCCACGATGTTTTTGTACATCTTGGTACGGCCGGTGACGTCATCGGACTTCACAGTCAGCATTTCCTGCAGAGTGTAGGCAGCACCGTAAGCTTCCAGTGCCCAGACCTCCATCTCCCCGAAACGCTGGCCACCGAATTGTGCCTTACCACCCAGAGGCTGCTGGGTAACCAGAGAGTAAGAACCAGTAGAACGAGCGTGCATCTTGTCGTCTACCAAGTGGTTCAGCTTGAGCATGTACATGTAGCCAACGGTGACCGGACGCTCAAAGGATTCGCCGGTACGACCGTCAAACAGCTTGACCTGGCCACTGTCGTTCATGTCCGCCAGGCGCAGCAGGCGCTTGATCTCGGTCTCTTTGGCACCGTCAAATACCGCCGTTGCCATCGGGACACCGCCACGCAGGTTGCGGGCCAGTTCCAGCACTTCGGTATCGCTGAAGGAGTCAACTTCCACCGGGCTGGAACCAGGAATACCGTTGTAAACCTCGTCCAGGAACTTGCGCAGTTCCGCCATGCTCTGCTGAGCTTCCAGCATGCGGTTGATCTTGACGCCAAGGCCCTTGGCCGCAGCACCCAGGTGAGTCTCCAGCACCTGACCAACGTTCATTCGCGATGGTACACCCAGAGGGTTCAGTACGATATCAACCGGATTACCCTCTTCATCGTGCGGCATGTCTTCTACCGGCATGATGACGGAGATAACACCCTTGTTACCGTGACGACCCGCCATCTTGTCACCAGGCTGGATACGACGCTTGATGGCCAGGTAGACCTTGACAATCTTCAGTACGCCAGGGGCCATGTCATCGCCAGTCTGGAGCTTCTTCTTCTTGTCTTCGAAGCGCTCATCCAGCTGGGCACGACGCTCTTTCAGCTGTTCTCTGGACAGATCCAGCATCTCATTGAGTGCTTCGTCTTCCATGGACAGTTTGAACCACTGCTCGTGTTCCAGGCCATCCAGATAGCCGTCGCTGATCCGGTCACCCTTGCCAAGACCCGGTGCGCGAACCGCAGGCTGATCACGCAGGGCACCACGCAGACGGGCGAAGGTGTCATGCTCAACCACACGGAACTCTTCATTCAGGTCCTTGCGGTATTCATCCAGTTGCGCCTTTTCAATAGAAAGTGCACGGGAGTCCTTCTCTACGCCATCACGGGTAAAGACCTGAACGTCAATAACGGTACCCTTGACACTGGTCGGTACACGCAGAGAGGTATCCTTAACATCGGATGCCTTCTCACCGAAGATGGCACGCAGCAGTTTTTCTTCCGGCGTCAGCTGGGTTTCACCTTTTGGCGTCACCTTACCCACCAGAATGTCACCCGCGCCTACTTCTGCACCCACATAAACGATACCGGCTTCATCCAGCTTGTTCAGGGCAGACTCACCAACGTTGGGAATATCGCCAGTGATCTCTTCGGCACCCAGCTTGGTGTCACGGGCCACACAGGTCAGTTCCTGGATGTGGATGGTGGTAAAGCGGTCTTCCTGAACAACACGCTCAGAGATGAGGATGGAGTCCTCAAAGTTGTAACCGTTCCAGGGCATGAACGCGACGCGCATGTTCTGACCCAGCGCCAGTTCACCCATGTCCACCGACGGACCGTCCGCCATGATGTCGCCACGGGCAATCTGATCGCCCGCCTTCACCAGGGAACGCTGGTTAATACAGGTATTCTGGTTAGAACGGGTGTATTTGGTCAGGTTGTAGATATCAACACCGGCCTCACCTGGCTGCACTTCATCATCGTTCACACGCACCACGATACGGGCTGCGTCAACGGTATCGATCACACCGCCACGACGGGCAACCACACAGACACCGGAGTCGGAAGCCACGTTACGCTCCATACCGGTACCCACCAGAGGCTTCTCTGCTCTCAGGGTTGGTACGGCCTGACGTTGCATGTTCGATCCCATCAAGGCACGGTTAGCGTCGTCGTGCTCAAGGAATGGAATCAGAGAGGCTGCAACCGACACCATCTGCTTGGTGGATACGTCCATGTACTGGACTTTATCCGGGCTCATCAGGGTGGCTTCACCACGGTAACGGACAACAACCAGCTCTTCCGTCAGTTGTCGTTTTTTGTCCATGGCCGCAGAAGCCTGGGCGATAACGTATTCACCTTCTTCGATAGCAGACAGGTAATCCACGTCATCAGTGACCTGGCCATCAACAACGCGACGATATGGCGCTTCCAGGAAGCCATAGTCGTTGGTACGGGCATAGGTAGCCAGCGAGTTGATCAGACCGATGTTTGGACCTTCAGGCGTCTCGATGGGGCATACACGACCGTAGTGAGTCGCGTGTACGTCACGCACCTCGAAGCCGGCACGCTCACGGGTCAGACCGCCCGGGCCCAACGCAGATACACGACGCTTGTGAGTAATCTCGGACAGCGGGTTGTTCTGGTCCATAAACTGGGACAGCTGGCTGGAACCGAAGAATTCCTTGATTGCCGCCGCTACCGGTTTGGCGTTGATCAGATCCTGAGGCATCAGGCCTTCGGACTCCGCCAGGCTCAGACGTTCCTTAACGGCACGCTCAACACGTACCAGACCGACACGGAACTGGTTCTCAGCCATTTCGCCCACGGAACGTACACGACGGTTACCCAGGTGATCGATATCGTCACAGATCCCTTTACCGTTGCGGATATCAACGAGGATGCGCAGGACATCAATAATGTCGGAGTTATCCAGAACACCGGAACCGGTATCTTCATCACGTCCCAGACGACGGTTGAACTTCATTCGACCGACGGCAGACAGATCATAACGCTCGGTGGAGAAGAACAGGTTCTGGAACAGGGCTTCAGCAGCATCCTGCGTTGGCGGCTCGCCAGGACGCATCATGCGGTAGATTTCAACGAGCGCTTCCAGACGGTTGGTGGTGGTATCTGCACGCAGGGTGTCAGACATGAACGGACCACACTCCAGCTCATTGATGTACAGCGTTTCTACGGTTTTGATACCGGCAGACAGCAGTTTTTCATAAACGTCAGGGGTGATCTCAGTGTTGCACTCAACAATGATTTCACCAGTAGATTTGTGAATAACAGTCTTCGCCAGAACACGGCCATAGATATAATCTACCGGCGCTTCCAGGTTCTTGATGTTGGCTTTTTGCAGGTCACGGAGGTGTCGTGCAGTGACACGACGGCCCTGCTCTACAACAACGTTACCGTCGTTATCGTAGATATCAAAGCTGGCTGCCTCGCCTCTCAGACGATCGGCAACAAACTCGGTGCTGACATTTTCAGCGCCAATGTTGAATTCAACAAAATCAAAGAAATTATCAAGAATTTCTTCATTGGAAAGCCCGATGGCTCTCAGCAGAATGGTGGCAGGCAGCTTACGACGACGGTCGATACGGACATACAGCAGATCCTTTGGATCAAACTCAAAGTCCAGCCATGAACCACGGTAAGGAATAACACGGGCAGAATACAGCAGCTTACCGGAGGAGTGTGTCTTACCCCGGTCATTATCAAAGAATACGCCCGGAGAGCGATGCAGCTGGGATACGATAACACGCTCTGTACCATTGATAACAAAGGTACCGTTATCGGTCATGAGCGGAATTTCGCCCATGTACACTTCCTGCTCTTTGATATCCTTGATTGCCTTGTTAGCGGAGTCTTTATCGTAGATAATCAGGCGCACCTTGACCCGTAGAGGTACTGCGTAAGTGACACCCCTGAGCTGGCATTCCTTGACATCAAACGCAGGAGCACCCAGTCTGTAGCTAACATATTCAAGGGCGGCATTGCCGGAATAGCTTACGATTGGAAAGACGGATTTGAAGGCTGCGTGCAGCCCGATATCTTCTCTGGCTGCCGGTTCTTTATCTGACTGCAACAGCTTGTGATATGAATCAAGCTGAATCGCCAGCAGATACGGCACATTCATGACACTCGGCAGCTTGCCGAAGTCCTTGCGGATGCGTTTTTTCTCTGTATACGAGTATGCCATCAGCGTTCCCCAGCTTGGTTACCTGTTTTTGACTTCAGGCGGCGTCGCCTGGCCATAGTAGGTTATTTCGAGAGCGGGTGGCTCCCTGTCAAAACCAATAAATTTTCAACTTTTATGGTCATCTACTGACCTGTATCACAGACACCCCTGAGGTGTTGCAGATACTCTTAATGCCGTTACAGACACTGTGCATCGTTGTAGACGCTTCATGTCGTGATAGACATCAACCGTTGTATGAGCTTTAGCGCCTGAACAGAAAGCAACCTGATACTATTATTCAGATTTACTACCCTGCTTTCACGGCAATACCGCTTACATCGCGCAAGGCAACGGAAGCGGTATTCAAATCTGCCCAATGGATTATTGGGCAGCTTATATAATGTCAGGCTGGGCAAAACGGTCAGGTCATGAATTCTCTACAGCAATCTACCATCATCTCACAGCTTGATCTGAAGTGGTACTGCAATTACTGGAAAACCCCTGTATTTAAACGTTTTACACCATCACAAAAAGCCTTCTCCAGATTGATCAGTTTCTGTGACGACTTTTCCAGGTCCATATCTCTGCCACAACGATCTGCCAAAACAGCAATACCCCGATCAACATCACGAAGATTCCCGTTCAGCCACAAAGACTGAAAAGAATGGGAAGTTTCATGATATAGAACAGGATCTACGTGCAAATACAGTTACTCAGACGATATAGCTCATACAACGGAAAAAAGGCCGGCACCCTCGCAGGCACCAGCCACCTGAATCTATTATGCAACAGACCCGGGATTATGCAATGCTTTTGTAGAAATTACTTGATTTCTACTTTAGCACCAGCTTCTTCCAGCTGCTTCTTCAGCTCTTCAGCTTCTTCTTTAGAAGCGCCTTCTTTCAGAGGAGCTGGAGCGCCGTCTACAACAGCCTTGGCTTCTTTCAGACCCAGACCAGTAGCAGCACGTACTACCTTGATGACGTTAACTTTCTTCTCGCCAGCGTCAGCCAGGATTACGTCGAACTCAGTTTTTTCTTCAGCAGCGGCAGCAGCTTCAGCAGGAGCAGCAGCAACAGCAACAGCAGCAGCAGCAGAAACGCCGAACTTTTCTTCCATAGCGGAAACCAGTTCAACAACGTCCATTACAGACATTTCAGCGATTGCATTCAGGATATCTTCTTTGGACAGAGCCATCTCTATATCTCCAAAAATCTTGGTTGGGGCAAACAAACAGTCAACCCCGGAATTTGTTTAAGCAAAAAAGCAAGAAAACCAATCCGGCAAGGATTAAGCGGCTTTCTTCTTCTCGTCGGCAACAGCTGCCACAACACGGGTAATGCTTGCAGGAATCTCGTTCAGAGTTCTTGCCAGCTTGGTTACCGGTGCGATCATTACGCTCATCAGCATTGCGCGAGCCTGATCCAGAGTAGGCATCTTGGCCAGAACATCGATCTGTTCTGCACCCAGCAACTGTCCGGAAATAGACAGGGCTTTGATGTCCAGCTCTTTGTTCTCTTTGGCAAAATCCTTCATCAGACGCGCAGCGGCACCCGGATCTTCCATAGAGAAAGCAAGCACAGTAGGGCCTACCAGAACTTCCTGCAGGCACTGAAGCTCAGTACCTTCTACAGCGCGCTTGGCCAGGGTGTTACGAACTACCTTCAGGTAGACGCCACCTTCACGAGCCTGCTTACGCAGAGCAGTCATTTGACTAACAGTAAGACCACGGTAGTCCGCGATTACAGCCGACAGAGCGCTTTGTGCAGCCTCGCTGACTTCGGCCACAATAGCCTTCTTGTCTTCGAGTCCTAACGCCATGGGCTTTACTCCAAATTTATGAAGTTTCACTTATGATTTATCCAAGATAAATCATTAAGCGCTTACAATACGGTGATGGGTGTATATCGTTTTGGATAAAACGCATACTCACCGTCTACGCAGGACATTAAGCCCTCCACCTATAACCCTTTCCGAAGAAAGGCCCCTGACTGAACAGGCACGGCATTGGACACCTGCGATCTTTGACGACCCCCGCCACGAAAGCAGGGACCCCAAAGAGGGTTGCGGCTGGCTTGCACCAGCCAGAAATCTGACAATCCAGATTTCAGTCATTCTTTCTATCGCTTACGCAGACAGAGAAGACATGTCGATAGTCAGACCCGGACCCATGGTAGAGGACAGGGTAACTTTCTTCATGTAAACGCCTTTGCTGGAAGAAGGCTTCAGCTTCTTCAGATCAACCAGCAGAGCTTCAACGTTCTGCTTCAGGGCAGCCGCTTCGAAGTCGATCTTACCAACGCCAGCGTGGATGATACCGTTCTTGTCAGTACGGAAACGAACCTGACCAGCCTTAGCGTTCTTAACCGCTTCAGCAACGTTAGGTGTTACAGTACCAACCTTAGGGTTAGGCATCAGGCCGCGTGGACCGAGAATCTGACCCAGCTGACCAACAACGCGCATCGCATCAGGAGAGGCGATCACTACGTCGAAGTCCATCTGACCCGCTTTAACCTGCTCAGCCAGGTCTTCCATACCAACCACTTCAGCACCTGCTTCTTTAGCGGCTTCAGCGTTAGCACCCTGGGTGAACACAGCAACACGGACGTCTTTACCGGTACCGTTAGGCAGTACGGTAGAACCACGAACTACCTGGTCAGATTTACGAGGATCCACACCCAGGTTGACAGAAACTTCGATCGTTTCCTTGAACTTGACGCTGGAGATCTCTTTCAGCAGACTGGCGGCTTCTTCAAAGCCGTAAGACTTGGTAGAGTCGATCTTTTCAGCAATCAGCTTGGCACGCTTTGACATCTTAGCCATTACTCAACACCCTCCACGATCAGACCCATGGAACGAGCTGAACCAGCAATGGTACGTACCGCTGCGTCTTCGTCAGCAGCAGTCAGATCAGGCTCTTTGATCTTGGCAACTTCAAGCAGTTGCTCGCGAGTCACAGTACCGACTTTCTCGGTATTTGGACGGCCAGAACCCTTCTTCAGCTTCAGAGTTTTCATCAGCAGAACAGAAGCAGGCGGAGTCTTGGTTTCGAAAGTGAAACTGCGATCGCTGTATACAGTAATAACAACAGGAATCGGCATGCCAGCATCCATTTTCTGGGTGCTTGCGTTGAACGCCTTACAGAATTCCATGATGTTAACACCGTGCTGACCCAGGGCAGGACCAACAGGTGGGGATGGGTTCGCCTGTCCAGCAGGCACTTGAAGCTTAATATAAGCTTGTACTTTCTTGGCCATTGTTAACCTCTACGTGGGTCACTGCCTCATTTGACGCTCTATCCCGGGCTCCTTAACAAGAAATCCCGAAAAAACATCAAATTCCACGGCTACCCGTCTACAAAGCGCGGTAGTTTACAGAAATCATCCCGAAAGCACCAGCGCAAAAACACGTAAGATAATTGCAATTTACACAATTATCGTTTTCAGCCCGAATAATAAGGGAGGATGCAAGCCCAACCCCCAAAAACACAAAACCCCGCGGCCTGAACTGGCAAACGGGGTTATGGGATCAATTTGATCAGCTTACACTTTTTCAACCTGGCCAAACTCAAGCTCGACCGGCGTTGAGCGACCAAAGATCATTACCGCCACCTGGAGACGACTCTTCTCGTAGTTAACACCTTCCACCACACCGTTAAAGTCGGCAAAAGGACCTTCAATAACACGAACCATCTCACCCGGCTCAAACAGAGTCTTGGGCCTTGGAGCCTCAGCACCTTCGTGCACACGACGAAGAATCGCATCCGCTTCTTTTTCAGTGATCGGCGCAGGCTTGTCGGCCGTACCACCGATAAAGCCCATCACCCGTGGCGTATCTTTAATCAGATGCCACGAGTCTTCGTTCATTTCCATCTGGACTAACACATAGCCCGGAAAGAATTTTCTTTCGCTCTTGCGCTTCTGGCCGTTTTTAATCTCTACCACTTCCTCGGTAGGCACCAGAATTTCGCCAAAATACTCTTCCATAGCAAGACGCTTGATACGCTCATTCAAAGAGCGCAACACCTGCTTCTCGTATCCAGAGTAGGCATGAACCACATACCATCGTTTCGCCATGTCCTGCCCCTATCAAATCAGGCTGCTGATCATCCAGCCTAGCAGAGAATCGAGCCCCCACAAAATAAGGCCCATCACTAACACGACGGCAACCACCACCAGAGTAGTTTGCACCGTCTCCTGACGAGTAGGCCAGACAACCTTGCGAATCTCGGTTTTGGCATCCTTCAGCAACGTCCAGAAGGCACCACCCTTTATCGTCTGCAGAGCAACAAACCCGGCAACCGCCGCAATCACCAGCAAACCGACAACCCTGAGAAGGAGCGACTCAGCAGAGAAGTAATAATTACCGTAAACACCAACAGCGACCAGAACCGCCACAAGGCCCCATTTGAGACCATCCAGACGACCCGAAGTCGCAATTTCAGAATTTCCACTCATCAGCTTGATTTTCTCTATCCAGGCTTTCTTGAAAAGATCTTTAAAAAGACCTCTGAGAACAAGCACCCCAGGAGCTTGATCATTGGAAATGGCAGGCCAGGAGGGAATCGAACCCCCAACCCCCGGTTTTGGAGACCGGTGCTCTACCAATTGAACTACTGGCCTAAATCGCTATCACTCTGGATTGCAGTGCCGGTGAATTATAATCATGATTAACCGACCTGAAAAGCCTTTCGACTTATCGAGCACAAAAACCAATCAGTACCCGAGAAAAGAGACACGCATCTCTCAAAAACAAAACATTTCAACAAACACCCGAAAGGGAAGAAAAGATAAAAACCCCTTTCGTTTCAGTATCTTATCACATCAGCCGGTCTTTTCAAGCCCCTTCAACCTTCCCACTCATGCCGCCTGTGGACACACACAAACCATGCAACCACAAAATAAACGACAAATCACCAGTGACAAGCTCAAGGGCCTCGAACCGCCGCATATAAAACAGCAATCGAAAGAAAAAAGCAAGAATAGAGGAAAGAAAAGTTGGCAGTGGACAGATAAAGAAAAAGCGAAAGCAACTTTATTTTCTGCCCACCGCCAACTTTTATTGCGTCTTGACGTTGATAGATTGGTTGGGAAATGTAGATGAACAGAGTCTTTACCTGAGTGTATTGATACTGGGAGAGATTGAAAAGGGGTCAAAAAAAATCAAGATCCTGCCCGGCGTAGAGAAATTACGCAACTGGCTGGAATTTGACCTGAAAGACAGATTCAGGCATCGAATCCTGCCAGTGGACATAAGTTCGGCCCTTAAATGGGGCTCAATTCAAACCGAAGCCGAACAGGCACCCCCCCCAATACCGGCTATTGATGGATTAATGCAGTGACGGGTTTAGTCCATAATTGCACCGTGATTGCCCGTAATGTCGATGATATGCGACAGAGTCAGGCTGAGCTGTTTACCCGTGGGATGAATCCTCTTGTTGATGATTAGTAAGTGCCCCTGATTTTCTGGCAATCTGCTCAAAGCTCACTTGTAATAGATGATGGCAGTAATAACCAGCTCGACTTAAGACTTTGTATGACACGAAAACCCGGTCATGTTTAAATAAATTAAAAAGCCGACATCAGGGAGCAATTTTTTCCAGCTTCGCTTTTATTATTTATTACCGACATTTTCCCTAAAATACTCCGGCTATCGCAAGGAATTATAAACATTCTTGAGCGATCAGGAACCCTCGTCCGGCAGGGTGGGGACGTCACAAAGAGTATTTAAGTACTAAAGTTTCAATTTAAGTGATTTTTTATATCGGAACTACAGTAACATTCAGTTGTCCAAAGATTACCAATTCTGTATTTCCCTGCGGATGGTAAAAAATGAAAGCCTCTATAGGTCAAGTTGTCCGACTAAAAACTGATGGTCCAGATAGGGTCATCCAGAGTGTTACATTTGGCCTGAAAAATTATTACTACTGTTAGTCGATTTTTTTGCTATGACAATGGATATTCAAGTTTATTATGGGGGTCAGCATGCTATTTCCGGACTTACCAAGCTGATTAATGAAAATATTTCTAATGAAAATCAAGCCGTTTATGAAGAGGTCAAGTTAGGGACTAGCCTGTTACTTTTAGGCCTCCTTCCAAATGAGGAGCAATGGCTTAGAACTCTTGATAAGAGGCTTGTATGCATAGTGCCCGGTATAATGTCACTGCTTGGTGCAGGTATAACCGTATATCTATCCCCTGATTGTGATACTTCATATATTACAAAAGGTTTTTTTGATGGCGCAAAGGACGGCTTGATTTATTACTCGGCTTCATCTTGCATCATGAATAAAATAAACACGGTAGCAATCGAAACAATTTTCAAATAAGTACATCGTTAAATATATTTTTTATTATGGTAAGTGTAACACTATCCCTTTCTCCAACAGGTGTTCCCTTGAACTTTAAATAATGTAAATAAAATTCAGAATCATCTCCAAACTTAGTAATCAAATGACCATCAGGAAAAGAGCACTTGGACCAAATTGATTGCCTGGAACCACCATCCCCTGAACTAACCTCTTCATACTTTAAAATATATTTTTCTCCCATATCATCTGAAACTATGTACTGTTCTTTAGCTGGGGGTAAGTTTGTAGATAAACCGGAATTATACATTAAATCTCTCCACTAACTCATATAAGTGATCGACCGGTATAGACAATATCCGTGTCATCAGTCTATTCAGTTATTGCCAAACGGGTTGAACTATTCCGGTGTTTTTGGGTAGTCAGGGAATAGCTTATTTAGCAGGATATCTCTTGACTTAAACATTGCGTCTACATAGATTCTGGGTTTGTAACCAGAATTGGAAAAGTCATGAACACCTCCACAATATTGATATTCTTTTCCAATAATTTCAATTAATTTTTCTTTAATTTTTTCTGCTTCTTCCAGGTCGTTAACCATAATATCGATACCGATATCATTCCATATGACTTCTTTGATAGGAATATCGTTGAGTTTTTCTTGTAAGGCCATTAGTAATTGACTCTCTTTTTCTTCTTTTCTCAGCTTGTCAAAATACTGTGACTGCTCAACCTTTGGTGGTAAAAAGTAATTTTTTGGAAGCTCTTTATTGGTTTTAACAGGCTGTAGAGATGTCTCTGTAATATTTCCAACCAAATTTGGGACAGTTACAAAAGACTGCGTGGATGGGGAAGGATCTTTCTTAACTGGGTTTTTATTTTTCGCCACTGCCAGGTCTTTTAAATGTTTTATCAACTTTGGTTTCAACGCTTCAGATCCTTTGAAGCACATACCATGAAATTCCTCTCCACACCTAATGCAGTAATCGGTAAATTTCTTTCTTTTCTTTTTATGAGAAAAGCTATTCGAGCTGGCACCATCAGAAATTTCTGCTTCACCCGAAGCAACCAGAAAATCACCATTTTTAACCGCTGCTGCAAGCACACGATTGCCTTGCTTATCGACAATAAAAACCAGCCCGGGGCTATCAAAATCAAATTCAATAGCATTGCTCTCGGAGCCCACGGACCTGGTGGTTATTGCTGTCGTAGTAGCAACTGAAACACGGGCACCTTCCTCATCTATTTTGGCCACGATTGTTTGTTTTGTACTGAGAGAGTCAGGTGTCGGTCCGCCTAATTTCTTTAATTTGTCCGGCGTTATTTTTATACCCCGGAAAGAACCAATCTGATCCAACAGATCGCTGTTCGTACTGTTTATTTTCATTACGGGGAACGTCAGTTTAACTTCTCTGGGTGTGCGGTTAATTGATTTGTCAATCAGATAATCAATGGTCTCTTTAGTAATACTGCCAATGGCATCAGGTGAATCTTGACGCGGTGCTATCGCCACCAGGTAAAGCTCATTCTCTCCTTGCCTGAATGGTTTGGCAATGGCTTCAAATTTTCGGCTACGCTCATCAGAGTAACCTATCTGATCCTTTATACTCATCATTTTGACGTTAATTGTGGACCCGCCTGCACACCTGAATGGACGAGACTTAGTGTTACTTGCATTAAACGCATGAGCCCATTTTGCCTTGAGTGACACGACATTGTTTATGGTGGTGTCAATCGAATCCCGAAGGGGATGATTTGCCAGCAATCCAGGAATTTCACCCCCGGTAACTTGTTCGACGTATTGATCCGTCACATCAGCTATGTTTTTATTGCCATCAGAGGTTAGCAGCTCTGCTTTATAGTGCTCAGAGAGGTTATCAACAAAACCCTTTTCGTGGCCCGGATTATATACGGATGCCATGAAGTTCAATATAGAAAGCATCTGGTCCTTTCGGAAAGGATGCTTTCTGCTGAAACGCCCCAGTTCATTATGGATCGCCGAATCAAGCTGTGGTGTCAGTTCTCCTTGAGGTATGTCGAGGATCATTTCCTTATCGTTGTTATCCATGGTTGCCAGTAACATACCCAGTGACGCGGCCAGGCTTGAATCGGACAAAGCAGTGCTGGACTGACCTGCAGGTTTTAATATTTCAAATGCCAGATCACGAATACATGCGCTAACTATCTTTTTAGCTCGATCCTGATGTTCTTGCTGATTACAGGTTGTTGTTTCAATCGATGCACGTGTAGGAACAGTTGGTATTGGGGGTAAGCCGACTGAGTTGAACATTTTGCTACTCCTGATTCTGTTAATGTTAATAACATCCGCAAGGCAAGTATTTTTTATCAGTTCGCTATTGAGGTCTCCTTCCACCACTGAGAAGATTCCATCTTTATTTACTCCAATGGCGCTAAAATCTACAGCGCTAACAAGACTAGTTTAATCACTTATCCGACGATTGCTCGGCATCCTGATGTTTGTCGTGAGCAATAAGTCGTCGGCAATTACCAACTATTCGTGCTCTGGCTTCAGGTCATGGGCCGCCGAAACTCAACTCTACCTCCTTTTCTGCCCACTTTCTTTTTCTGAAAACTGCCAACTACTCCCTGATGTGTATTATTCTGTAAGGATCATAAACAGAACGGGAAGAAGCGAATGGCTCAGGCCGAGCAGTTACAATTTATGACACCGGAAGCCTATCTGGCGTTTGAACAGCAGGCAGACCAGCGGCATGAGTACGTTAACGGGCTGATCATCGCCATGGCGGGTGCCAGCCGCAGGCACAATCTGCTTACCCTGGCGTTTGCCTCCCTGCTGCGTGCTCACCTGCAGGGCAGCCCCTGCAGAGCTTACTCCAGTGATATGAAAGTGAATGCCAGCCATAAAGGGAATGATGTTTTTTATTATCCGGATGTGATGGTGGCCTGTAACGATTCTGACCAGAACGCCTATGTTGAAGATCAGCCAACCGTGATTGCCGAAGTGCTATCCCCCACCACCGAGGCAAGAGACCGGATGGAAAAGCTTGCAGCCTACACCGCCATCAAGGGGTTGAAGGAGTATGTACTGATCCATCAGGATAAGATTGCCGTGGATCTCTACCAGAGTACCGACAGCGGCTGGGAGATCATCCGCCTGAAGCAGGAGACCGATACCTTGCAGCTTCATTCCATCGGGTTTTCAGTTACGCTTCGGGAGCTTTATGAGGATGTGGTGGGGGTTCTTTAAGTGATAGTCATCAGTGGGCAGATAAAGACCACTGATCCGCTTTTAATTTTTTTCAGCCATCATCACTTCAGTTGCTTTTATTAATCGGTTGCATAAAGACACTCAACAGCAGGTTGTCGATGAAACTGTTGATTTTATTGCTCATGAGTCGTCCGGTAATGGCACGCATTTACCCATCACGCGCAAACAAACAAAAAACAAGGATAACATACAGCCCGTAGTTGAGCCCTCCTATGCTACTTTGACCGAATTACCCCCTCCGAACTTCTGTCGTCAAGCTGAAGAAATATTAACACTCCATGGCGAAACCATCTCATTGCATGATTTATTATTTTCCAATATACGACGCTGGGGCTTTCATGGAGTTGACACCTGCCAGATTGGATCGCTTGATCACTCTGCCACTTCTTAGTTTTAGACAGTTTTCAGATTTAATTGAATTGCTATTGTTTTTGGTTTGTTTTACAGCATGCTTACGATTATTTAATTTTACCTTCATTTGTTTTAATCTTGTTTCGTTTCTATTCAAGGTTAGTTTCATTTGTTCTAATCTATCTTCGTTTTCTGTAAAACAGTGAAGTTTAATCACACTGAGATTGTGAGCTGTATGGGCAATAGCTGCTGATAATAATCCATGGTTTTTATATATATTGTTATATTTAAAACCTGCTATAGCTTCAATAAATATATGGGTGAAAGATGGTTTTGCAGTGCAAAGATGTGCAATTCCAAATAGAAAAGCACTAATGATCTCCGGGATATACCCTACACCAAAAGGTAGGTTTGATTTTATAAGTTGTGGGCAAATAACCCTGAATAATGCCTCTTCAATGAAGGCATTTTTGAATATTTCCTTTGTAGACAATTTTTCTATAAAACCTTCTTCATAGGGGTTAAAATCTGTTCGTCCTGTTAACTTTTTCTCCACCATTAATAAAGGCCTTGCTAATAATAACTGCACAGGGGTGTATGTTAGCCTCATACCCGTCCCCAAGAAAATTTTTTTAACTTGATCTTGTAATACTTCTATGGATCGATTGCCAGCAAAAGCTTTAATGGATGAATTTACCGCTGGTGCCAATGAAGATATAAAAGGCGATAAATTTGACGATATAACGCCCATAAATAACCACCCTATGCGTTTAGATCAGGAGGTTAGACCATTAAAAATAGTTTTTCCTCAATTCGGGTTAAAACTATTGACGGTAGTAGGTCTTACCAAACGCTTGTCACCAACGGGCTCTCTCTCAAATTACGATCTGCAGTAACAAGTGTTGCACCGAGATGAATCGCGGTGGCGGCAATCAAACGGTCCGCCGGATCATTATTAATACTGCTGTCCAGGTTCACGGAGAGCTCTGCAATGATTGGGTTAATAGGGATAACGTCGATTGCTCTTGCCTGTAATGCCAATTGGCAAAAACTCTCGGCGCTCAATTCCAGTTGCAGCCGTCTACGTTTTATCAGCATGGCTACTTCCCAGAGGGTGATATCGCAAATCATCAGCTGGCCTTTGCGATCACCCTGTTGGATGATTTGCTTTGCCTGTTTGCTGAGTTTGTCGTGTTGCAGGGCATCCCAGATAAAGGCACAGGTATCCAATAAAATCATTGCCGGTTTTCCCAGGGTTCATCCAATGGATCGATAATATCGTTGGCAATGGCATTTTTACCCACTTCCTTCAGGGTTTTTCTTGAATACTTCTTTAACGCATCGGGGGCGCAGATGGTCGCCAGTGTTTGACCATTAGAAGTCACGATAAAGGGTTGGCCTTGTTGGGCTTTTTTCAGGTAATCAAGCAGGTTAGCTCTCAGTTCGCTGATATTGACCTGTTCCACTCTTTATTCCTTGTACAAAATCTTTGTACTTCTCAAGCTAGTTCAACCGGAGTGCTTCTGCAAGAGGCAGTGGGCAGTGGGCAGTGGGCAGTGGGCAGTGGGCAGTGGGCAGTGGGCAGTGGGCAGTGGGCAGTGGGCAGTGGGCAGTGGGCAGTGGGCAGTGGGCAGTGGGCAGTGGGCAGTGGGCAGTGAACGCTTTTTCTGCCAACTGGCTACTGTCAACTGCCAACTTGTAATACTTGGCTCGCAAGCGAATTACATAGGTTATATGGAGCTCTTAACCGGAATTGAACCGGTGACCTCATCCTTACCAAGGATGCGCTCTACCGACTGAGCTATAAGAGCATGAATCTCAAAAAAGAACGAAAGAGATGCAATCTGGAGCGGGTAGCGGGAATCGAACCCGCATCATCAGCTTGGAAGGCTGAGGTTCTACCATTGAACTATACCCGCACAAACAAACCTTATTTATGCAGAAGCTTCAATACATCCAACAAAGAATACAAGAGAAGCCAGCAGTCTCCAAGCATCAAGAATCAGTTTTTCGATTTACTTAACACAAGGAAGTGAAATCTGGTGGTGGGGGCTGGATTCGAACCAGCGAAGCTTTCGCGTCAGATTTACAGTCTGATCCCTTTGGCCACTCGGGAACCCCACCAGATGCTGCGCTATTTTATTCAGGAAGTTTTCTTTGTCAACCCGGCTTTTCCTCTTCAGCAACCATGTTAATTGGTCACCTCCGTTTGTCGTCCTGGCTAACTGTCTCCCTGAGCAGCGAGGCGTATACTAGAGAAACTCTTGGTCCGTTGCAATGCTTTTACATCACTTTTTTCAGTGCATCATTCTTCTTGCAGGCCGTTCTTAAGGTTTTCAATTCAGGAAACTGGTCAGTAGCCTCATCCCAGAATGACGTACTCAGCTTTTCTTCTACTGCGGCATCCATCTCAAGCCACCATTGCTCAGGAACTCTGGGCAGGGACTTGATCGCGACCTCATAGCCCGCATCCATTAAGCGACGACTTACGGCTTTTGCAAATTCACTGCGGGAAAAAAGCCCCAACGAGATCCCATTGGTCAGTTCGCCCTGGGTAATCACAAAGCTGTCGATTCTCTGGGCCTGAAGTTCCCTTAACAGCCGTATTGCCGCATCCCTGCTGGCCAGTGGCGGTATATGAACCCAGTAATCCTGCTGCTGACTGCTTTCGTCTGCACGCTCTTTGCTGCTAACACCTACGGCAAACAGGCGCTGCTGCAACTCATCCACCTCGATCACATTGGCCAAAGGCCCGACGATCAGACATTCCTGGACGGTATCACCGGAATACAGCGAGGTTTCCAACGTTGGCTGAACTTCAGTCTCATTTCGCAGAGACTGAAGATAATCTTCCGTCTCAGTCAACAGAACCAGTCGCTCACCTGCGGCTTCGGTATAGGCACTATCACTCTCAGGCAGCCAGTAACCCACCCTGGACTCCTGCCATGAGCCCCAGGCAAAGTAACTGATATTGGCAAACACAAGAAAAATTACTGTCAAACGCATTTTATATAACGGAGTTACTCCCCTCCTGTTCGAAAGCAAGCGCCAGACCATCCATCACCAGCGCGGGATGATGGTAACACTCACCCAGATACGGCTGAATCAAGGTAGCGTCACCTCCGGTGAGATAAACCGGGCAGTCTTTGCCGCAAGCCGTTTTATACTGCGCCTGTTGTGTATTAATCATGGCTACGGCCATGGCCAGAATACCGTTGTTAATGCACCCGGCAGTGCTTGTTCCGGGCATTATCGTTGATGCTTCTGCTGCTACCATGGGAAGTTGTGCTGTCCTGGTGTGCAGCATGCTCTTCATCAGGCCGACACCCGGTACAATATAGCCGCCCAGGTGGTTCCCGCCGTCACTCAACAAGTCAATGGTAATGGCAGTACCACAGCTCACCACCATTTTTTTGCAGGGCTCTTTATTCTCTGCCCTGTCCAGATGATGGGCCGCCAGCATAGCCAGCCAGCGATCAACGCCCAGACCAGGATAGGCAGCTTTCACGCCCCGGCACTGCTCTTTAACCTCGGCCTTTAACAGGGATACATTAAAGTGCTGATTAACCGCAGTACTCAACTGCGCAAAACGCTCATCACCGGAGACGATGGCCGCCCTGGCCGAATCGACCGGCCCAATTTGATCCAGCAGCTTTGGCAATTCGTGTTGCCAGTCTTCGCTGTTGGCAAGAAAGCCATGGGAAGTGATGTGGCCGCTATTCAGTAGCCGCCATTTTAATCGGCTATTGCCTGCATCCAGTTCCAGAATTCTCATGATGACTTGCTCTTTGTGGGTGACGCGGCCTTTAATGAAACCTCACCGCCATTGAAAGTCATCATACCTTCACGGGTCTGCAATAACAGTCCACCATGACCATTCACCCCGGAAGCTACGCCAGACAACGTTTTACCGGAAGCGTCCAGGACAACCTCCTGCCCGGCAAAAGCATCATAGCGCTCCCACTGGTCTTTGAAATGGCTGAAGCCCTGATGACTGAAAATATCCAGGGTACGGCACAACTCGTTGATCAACTCACTGGCTACCTGATTTCGGCTCACTGTGGTACCACACACCCGCTGCATATCCACTGCGGGCTGGCTGATACTGTTGATCTGTTGCTGGCTCAGGGCAATATTGACGCCAATACCGATGATCACCTCGCAGTCTCCGGTGGGGTCTCCGTGCACTTCCAGCAGGATGCCACTCAGCTTGCGAAAACCGTCGGGGGAGTTCCACAGCAGATCATTAGGCCACTTCAGTTTGAGATCACCGCCACCGCTGCGTTCAAGCGCTTTCAGTACAGCCAGACCGACCGCCAGGCTCAGCCCTTCCAGGGATGCCATACCAGCACTGTAAAACCAACGTACAGACATGCTGATGGTCGAACCAAAGGGGTTATCCCAGGCTCTGCCCCGCCGACCACGGCCGCTGGTCTGATATTCTGCCAGACACACCCCTTTTATTAACGGGCTGGCAACAGGAATCTCTCTGACCAGATCATTGGTGGATGCTGTTTTCAAACAGGTGTGGACCGCCACCGACTCTCTGGCGGATGGGGCCAGGGCATTGAGAATACGTTCACTATCCAGCAACTCAACTCCCGGGTGCAGCCGGTACCCCCGGCCTTTGACTGAATCAATTTGCAGGCCGAGCGTTTCCAGCATTTTCAGTTTTTTCCAGATCGCAGCGCGACTGATCCCCAGCGCCCTGCCCAGCGCTTCACCGGAGTGGAAACCGCCATCAGCCAGAAGTTCTAATACCTTTTCCATTTATAGGAAATCCACATACCTGTCAGGAAACTGAATATTATATCAGGCCAGAGCATTAAGCGGACCCAATGCCTGATAGCTTCTCCCGGGAACTCTGCTCTATACTGCACTTTCTCCAACAAAACAGATGGATCAGGGAAACCGCCGATGAGCATTTTCAAGTCCCACATCACCCGGATGAGCGCCTATTCTCCGCCACTTGAAGGCAGAAACCCTCATCACAATCTGCTGTTGGACTTTAATGAGAGAACGCTGCCCGTCAGTGAGCATGTCAAACAGGCACTGATTGACTATATCAATGATGATCGTCTGCAGGTGTACCCATCCTATGGCGACCTGACCCGGAAAATCGCTGACTATGCAGGCGTCGATGAACCCCAGGTCATGATCACTAATGGTTCTGACCAGGGCATTGATATTATTATCCGTGCGGCCTGTACAGAAGGTGATGACATCATCATCCCCGGCCCAACCTTCGCGATGTACCACCAGTGCGCCAATATTGAAAAGCTGAACATTATTGAGCCTGACTATACGCGGGAAACCGGCTTTCCGGTTAACGCAGTATTGGACGCCATCACCGCAAAAACCCGGCTGATTGTCATCGCCAACCCGAACAACCCCAGCGGCACGCAAATCCAGCGTGAAGATATTCTGACCATTGCCAGGTCCGCACCCAATACCGCCCTGCTGGTTGATGAATGCTACTTTGAATACTCTCAGGCCACCGTGGCGGATGCGGTTATGGCATACCCGAATATTCTGGTCACACGCACCTTCTCTAAAACCTGGGGCCTGCCTTCCATTCGCCTGGGCTATGTGATCAGCCACCCTGACAACATCCGGGCGCTGCTGAATATCCGTGGCCCTTATGATGTTAACCAGTTTGCTGCCGTGGCCATCAATGCCGCCCTGGACCATCCGGAGTATACCCGTCAGTACGTCAGGGAAGTTATGGAGTCATCCAAGCCCTTGTTTGAGCATTTCCTTGATCAACAGGCCATTCCCTATTGGCCCAGTGCGGCCAATTTCATCTGGGCATTTCCGGATAATCCTGAGGTCATTGAGCTGCACCTGCGCAGCCATGGCATCCTTGTTCGCCCAAAGTCTGACCAGACTGGGCGAAAGGGTCTGAGAATAACACTGGGTGATATTGCCCAGACCCGGCAGCTGATCGAGAGGATTCAGGAGGGGCTTTCCATTGCCGGAGCCGCTTGACTGGCTAAGGGCGCTTTACTGGCTAAGGGCTCTTTATTGGCTGAAGGCTCTTCCAACTCCCGCACATCATGCGTCATGCGCATTGGGCAGAAGTTTGGTCCGCACATGGAACAGAAACCCGCATCCTTGGCGCTGTCCTGAGGGAGGGTTTCGTCGTGGTAGGCTTTTGCGGTATCCGGATCCAGGGCCAGGTTAAACTGGTCCTCCCAGCGGAACTCAAAACGGGCACGGGACAGCGCATCATCCCTTAGTTGTGCCCCCGGATGACCTTTGGCGACATCTGCCGCATGGGCAGCAATTTTGTAGGCGATCAATCCCTGTTTCACATCCTCACGATTGGGCAGGCCAAGGTGCTCTTTTGGTGTCACATAACAGAGCATTGCACAACCAAACCAGCCAATCATCGCTGCACCGATCCCGGAAGTAATATGGTCATAGCCGGGGGCGATATCCGTCGTCAGTGGACCCAGCGTGTAAAAGGGTGCCTCGTGGCAATACTCCAGCTGTTTATCCATATTTTCCTGAATCAGGTGCATCGGTATATGCCCGGGGCCTTCAATCATCACCTGCACATCATGTGCCCAGGCTTTCTTTGTCAGTTCACCCAACGTTTTCAGTTCGGCAAACTGTGCCGCATCGTTGGCATCAGCCACCGATCCCGGGCGCAGCCCATCCCCTAATGAAAGCGTAATGTCGTATGCCTTGCATATCTCGCAGATCTCATCAAAGTGTTCATAGAGGAAGTTTTCGCTGTCATGCATTTCACACCACTGCCCGAGAATCCCACCGCCCCTGGAAACAATACCGGTCACCCGATCAGTGGTCAGTTTCACATGGTCTCTCAGCGTTCCGGCATGAATGGTGAAATAATCTACCCCCTGCTCTGCCTGCTCAATCAAGGTGTCCTTCATCACCTCCCAATTAAGATCCGCTACCTTGCCGTTTACTTTCTCCAGTGTTTGATAAATAGGCACGGTGCCAATCGGTACCGGTGAGTTTCTGATAATCCACTCCCGGGTTTCATGGATATGTTTACCGGTGGAAAGATCCATCACCGTATCGGCCCCCCAGCGGGTTGCCCAGAGCAGTTTTTCAACTTCTTCCTCTATGGTAGACGTCACCGGTGAATTACCAATATTGGCATTAACCTTCACCAGAAAGTTACGGCCGATAATCATTGGCTCTGCTTCGGGATGGTTAATATTCGCGGGTATCACCGCACGACCGGATGCCACCTCCTGACGAACAAATTCGGGGGTTATCTTTGCTTCAGGCCTTCCCATGTTTTCCCTGATGGCGATATATTCCATCTCCGGTGTGATTATTCCCTGCCTGGCATAATGGAGCTGAGTCACATTTCTTCCAGACAGGGCACATCTGACGGGGGCAGATGACTGAAAGCGCACCGGCTCAACCTGAATATCCTGTTTTCGTCGCAATGCATAGGTTGAAGACTGGGCACTCAACTCTTCTGAGTCTTCTCGTGCCCGTATCCATTCTGAACGGATAGGCGGCAGGCCCTTAAGCAGATCCAGGCAGTATTCCGGATCAGTATAAGGACCGGATGTGTCGTACACCCGAACGGCAGATTCAGTGGATAACTTACTGTACTCTCCGTGTCTCTGCCCAATGGTTATTTCCCGCAGGCCCACACGAATATCATGGCGGCTGCCGGGAAGGTAAATTTTCCGTGAAGCAGGAAATGAACGACAGGCTTCTACCAGAAGTGACTGACTGTCAGCAATTGGAGCACGCATCTGAATACCCTGAAGTTGAGAGTTACCGACCATGAATATCCCTTATCTATTGTTATTGGTATGGCTTGCCGGTGTCTCAGGCCAGAGAAAAGGAATAGACGGTTTTTGCTAGCTTGACTCGTCAAGGTTAGCAAGAAGCTGCTTGATTTAAAGCAAAACAATGCTTTGAGATATTAAAGGCATGATTGGCCAAAAGCGTGATCAGCCATCCACCAGATAGCAACCCGGTACTCTCTTCTCTTGTTCCCTTCGCAGGTATTACCCTGAGCAGGTTCAACGAATTTGCTGCACATATATCCGATAAAATGCAGCGATCTCAGCTTTCGCACTCCGACAAGATGGGAAGATTATAAAGGCACCCTCACTGAAAAAGTAGTACCGGGTCAGGAATAATCCCCTTCCAGCTCTTTAAGCAACTTGCCCATATATTCCCTGAGGTAATCCGAATTCCGCTCTGCCATTCTGCGTCCGGCGGACGTCTGCATGGTGTCAGACAGCTTCAGCAACTTCACCTGGAAATGATCCAGCGCGTATTCACGATCATCAAGGGCCCGGTGCTCAGCCAGTGGGTCTTCGGGGTCGAACATTTTTCGCCGCAGCAGGCCCGATGTATAAAAAACCCGGGCCAGCCCGATAGCTCCCAGAGCCTCCATCCGATCAGCATCCTGAACCACTTTGGCTTCAATGGTTTCGGGCGCAATGCCCGCAGAATAGCTGTGACTGGCCACCGAGTGACAGACGTTATCAATCAACTCAGCAGGAAACCCCATATCCTCAAGGCAGGTTCTGGTCTTTATGGCAGCCAGCGAAGAGGCCCTGGACCTCTCAGGATGATCTTTTGGCAACACCACAATATCGTGAAAGTAGCAGGCAGCGAGAACCACCAGTGGATTCACAGACACCTGCTCCAGATCCATGATCTGCTGCGCCGTTTTCCAGACCCGCTGAAAATGGGAAAAGTCATGGGAGTGGTCATCATGGTCGTGGTGCATGGATTGTAGCCAGACGATAATTTTCTGCTCCCAGGTACTCAGGGTGTCGCTGCTGCTATTGCTCATGAGTTCAAAAAGACTGTAAGTGGAGGGATAAATTTAAATGAATGAAATTATTTAAAGTGATTGTACTGTGGCTGCGGAATATTTTCAGCGCATGATTTATATCGGTGACTGTATGCGGTAACGGGCAACCGTACAGGTACTCCACCCCTCAAAGCGATCAAGTGTCATCCCCAGTTGTTGCATAACGCCCTGGGCAAACTCATTAGTGGGGGTTGTATAAGAAATAATCTCTTCCATACCCAGCTGGTTAAAGCCGAATTGAGTCACTGCCTCAACAGCTTCCAGCACCAGCCCCTGTCCGCGGTAAGCGGGTAAAAAGCGCCAGCTCATCTCAATATGCTTGCCATAGGGAGAAAAGCCACAATAGCCAATTAGCTGGTTATTCTCTTTGAATACCACCGCCCAGCGCGACCACCCCCATTTATCCAGTTCCGCCTGGTAGCGCCACAACTCGGTTTCTGCAAGGCTTGCGGGCTCTGTGGCCATGGCATCTGAGGCACCGGGAGGTGTTTCGCCCAGTAAGGCGGAGTACGCATCGATATCCTGTAACTGCCAGGTACGAAGTATCAGACGGGGCGTATCAGTAACAATCAGCACGGTAAAATAGTCTCCAGAAACTTTGCTCCAACAAAATAATTACTCCGCCATTTGGACAGTTAGATGATCTGAAAGTTCTCATTAATCAGATGACCCGATGAATACAACTGACTGATTTATTGATACTAATATCAAGAAAAACAACTGCCTTCGTCAGACCAGAGAATGCCAATAGATCATCAGGCAAAACCTGAACCCAGACCACCTGATGATCAGGCAAAAGCGAAGAGAGCCTGAAACTGCAACCTTTTACGAGCAGATGTTGATTTCACAGGCTGTGCAACTTCTTTCCCTATATTAGTGTGCGCAGATTGTCAAAAGTTCCCTGATTCTATAAACCGGAAACGGATGGCTAAATCCGGGCTCCATGCCTCCGCTATCGAAAGCAGCCTATGCCCACCTCAAATCAGGCATTCCAATACCGTTAATATCCTGCTGGTGATGTTTTGCAATTTCGGGGCAGGGCCTTTCGGAATGATCCGGGTCGGGTTAATTCCTGTACGACTGTGATAATAATGTCGTCTTATGCAGGAAAAATCTGTGCTGTATACCGGCAAAACCGACTCGCCAATGAGACACTGCAATCCATTAAAAAAGCCTTACTGCACAGGCAGTTAGATGATAGAAAGAGTTATAGGCACATCACTCTTGCCTTAACAGCAATGTAGAGTTATACCTGTTTTCAACCGCTGACAGGCAAAGGAACTGCCAGTAACTGGCGATATTAACCAGGGCGTGTATTTCGAATGTAAAGTGGAGAATAACAAGTGGCTATCGTTTCCATACCTGAGCCTGAAAAACAGATCACACTGGGCATCAGCTCCTGCCTTTTGGGCCATAAAGTGCGCTATAACGGTGGGCACAAACGCTCGTCTTTTTGTGTCAACACGCTGGATAAATTCTTCCACTTTGAGCCGGTCTGTCCTGAGATGGCTATCGGGCTGGGAACCCCCAGAGAGCCCATCCGGCTGGTCGGCCAACTGGCTGAAGCATCACAAACTACCGGCCAAAGTTCATCGTCTGCACCCGATAAACAGTTGCAAATCCGGGTAGTCGGCACTGAAAATTCCAGTCTGGATGTAACGGATGCTCTGACGCAGTATGGTCATGATATGTCTGATCAGCTATCACACATTTGCGGCTATATTCTGATGCAGAAGTCCCCCAGCTGTGGCATGGCAAGGGTCAAGGTGTACCATGAAAATGGCCACCCGCTGGGCGAAAGTTCACCCGGAGCCTATGCCAGGGCATTTATGGAGAGCAACCCGCTGCTGCCAATAGAAGAAGAAGGCAGGCTGCACGACCCGATACTCTGTGAAAATTTTTTCACCCGGGTTTACGCCTATGACCGTTGGCAGAAAACCGTGATGGCAGAGCCATCTTATGCCGCCCTGGTCGACTTTCATTCTACTCACAAGTACATGATCATGGCCCATTATCCCCAGGGGTATGAGTTACTTGGCCAAATCGTGGCCAAAGGCAGCAAAGCGAATCTGCATGAACTGCTGGAGGAGTACCTGCGCAGCTTTATGAGCGCCCTGAAACGACGGGCCAATCGAAAATCTCACACCAATGCCATGATGCATATCCTCGGATATGTGAAAAAGAGCGTCGATGGCAAAGAGAGAAAGCAGCTGCTGACGCTGATTGAAGAGTACCGTCAGGAAATGATCCCCCTTATTGCCCCGATGACCATGCTACGGCATTTCATAGACAATCATGGTAGTGTATATATTCAACGACAAACCTACCTGACACCTCACCCGGATCAGCTGGGCTTGCGCAACCGGATCTGATGAGCAGTGCCAATAAAAGAAAAAGGAAAAAAGATGTCCATCTGGAAAAGGCCTTACAGTACTGAAACCGCAGCATTCAAGGAAAACATGTGTGACCATTTGGGTATTGAGATTACCGAAGTAGGAGACGACTTTCTCCGGGGCACCATGCCAGTTGACCGCAGAACCATTCAGCCCATGGGACTGCTGCATGGTGGTGCCTCGGTGGTTCTCGCTGAAACACTGGGCAGTATTGCCGCCAACCTGTGCTGTGAAGACGGAGCCTACTGTGTAGGCTTGGAAATCAACGCCAATCATCTTCGGTCAGCCACGTCCGGAAAAGTGACCGGCACAACCCGCCCCATTCATATCGGCCGCAGTACCCAGGTGTGGGAAATCAAGATTGAGGATGACCAGGGCAGGCCCACCTGTATATCCCGTATTACCATGGCAACCAAGAAAATATAATCAATAAGAAGGAACCATAAAGGCACAGAGACACAAAGTTTTTCTGGGAGCTGCGCATAGTCAGCAAAAGACTTCTTTGTGCCATTGTGTCTCTGTGGTGCAAAATTCATTTGGCTTTTACAACATCCTCCCGAAGTGCATCAAGCAATTGCTTTTCCAGCTTAATCTGATCTTCAGCAAACTTTCTGATACCCTCAGCCAGCTTTTCCGTTGCCATGGCATCGTCGTTCATCGCCCAGCGAAATGCAGCCTCATCCAGAACCACTTTTTCATCACTACACACTGGCGAGTCGGCAAACAACTTTTGTTCAAGCAGTTGCTCGGATGATTCCAGCTGATCGAGAAGGTCCGGACCAATCGTCAGGCAGTCACAACCGGCTAACTCAGTAATCTCACCGGTATTTCGGAAGCTGGCTCCCATCACCACGGTGTTGTAGCCATGTTGTTTGAAGTAGTTGTAGATACGGGTGACCGACTGAACGCCAGGGTCTTGTGAAGCAGTAAAATTCCGGCCTTCTGCTTTTTTGTACCAGTCGAGAATCCGGCCAACAAACGGGGAGATCAAATAAGCACCGGCTTCGGCACAGGCTTGAGCCTGGGCAAAACTGAACAGCAAGGTCAGATTACAACGAAAACCTTCTTTTTCCAGAACCTCCGCCGCTTTGATACCTTCCCAGGTAGACGCTATTTTGATCAGCACCCGCTCACTGTCAGCGCCCTGCTCTTTATAGAGATCAATCAGCTGTCTGGCCTTTTGAATCGTCGCGTCCGTATTAAACGACAGTCGTGCATCCACTTCCGTTGACACAAAGCCCGGCACTACCTGCTGAATCTCTTTGCCAATACCGACCGTCAACCAGTCACAGGCATAACGGGCACTGACCGCTTTTTCTGTAGAATGGTTGCGCCCAAAGGCAATGGCTTCATCAACCAGCTTTTTATACGCCGGTAGCTGCGCGGCTTTTAAAATCAGTGAAGGATTGGTCGTCGCATCAACCGGCTGGTAGCGACGAATGGCTTCGATATCACCGGTATCGGCCACAACCTTGGTCATTTTTTTTAATTGGTCGAGCTGATTTTGCATACTGTACCTTCTTCCAGCCAAGCAAACAGCTGGGTGCATGGAGCCTGATAAGCGCTTTAAAAGTTTACCATCAATGTTTTCGTCTTTAATCAACGAGGGTATCCGTATTCACCTTTTATATCAAAGAAATACCAGCATCATGAGGTATCCGGGGTTGCCGCAGCATCGGCAATTTCCTGATCGCACTGAATAAATTCCTCAACCTCAAACCGATAGGGAATAGACGACTGAGAACCAGCACTCATGACCGAAAGGCCAGCACTGGCATTGGCAAAGAAGGCTGCTTCCCCAAGCGATTTTCCTTCCGCCAGGGCCACCAGCAGTGCACCGTTAAATGTATCGTCAGCCGCCGTTGTATCAACCGCCTTAACCGGAAACCCGGGAACCATCAGCCCTTCAGGATGGCCTGAAGTCATTGATGATGCATAGGCCCCATACTGCCCCATGGTGATCACTACGTCAGTAATACCTTTCTCATGCAATAGGGTAGCAGCCTGGGTTGCCGACGTTTCATCCAGCACTTTAATACCGGTAAGAAGGTCTGCCTCCGTCTGATCAGGCGTAATCAAATCCACAGTCGGTAAGTCATCCCCGGAACACGGTTTGACAGATGCGGGGCTCAAGACAACTTTAGTATGGCTTCCCCCGGCAATATGAGCAGCCTGTCGCATGACAGATTCAGGAATCCCCTGCTGCAAGAGCAGATAATCTGCACCAGCGATCAAACTATGTTTCTGCTCAATATACTCTTCACTCAGGCAGCCATTAGCGCCAGCAGAGATGCCAACCATATTTTCGCCTTTGGCATTCACGAACATCAGGGCCACCCCTGTTTGGGCATCCACTATTTCAGTAATTGCGGATGTATCAATACCTTCAGCACTCAGTTGCTGTACTATTTCCCGCCCCGGATCATCCTGCCCGATCGCTGCCATCATAAGTGTATTGCCGCCAAGGCGGGCACAGGCTACCGCCTGATTAGCACCTTTGCCCCCTGCCATAATGTCGTAAGATGAAGCGGTGATGGTCTGGCCTGGTTTGGGAAAACAATCAACCCTCAGAACATGGTCAACATTAATACTGCCTAGCACGAGAATCTGCTTACTCATATCACCACCGGTGAAAATCAGGCTGACAACTTAATCAAGTGTAATGCAAATGTTGTTTTGGGTTAGGGGTTTTGTTGGAATCGAATTGGTAGTGGGCAGTGGGCAGTTGGTAGTTGGTTTTAGGGTAGGTCTTCAGGGGCGTTTTTCCCTTCTTTTTAATTTTGTCAGGTATAGCGTTACGGTGATGGCTATGGTCAGTAGCAGGTATTTGAGCCATGGCAGGGTGAGTAGCCAAATGGAGAGGCTTATGGTTAGCCAGAGGAAAATGACTGCGCGGATATATACTCTGGTGGAAATGCTGCGTTGATTAAGATATTGGCGTAGTGGGGGGTCCAGTGTTGGGTGGTTCAAGAGCCGGGCGTGAATGGTTGGAGATGAACGCAGGCTGAAAAAAACGGCTAATAATAGAAAGGGGGTGGTGGGTAGTAGTGGCAGGAAAATGCCGATACAACCCAGTGCAACACAGAGCAGGGCGCAGGCTTTAAAGGCGTACCAGAGTACCGGGTTGCGGATTAGAATACCGGGGGATTGGAGGGGCGAGGTTTTATCTCTTGAGTTCATGGTTATCGAAAGTCGATTCTGCGGGTACGCTTTACTCAAAAAATGCCTCTTGAATTTTGGTGACATAGGGCAGTTCAGCCAGGTTTTCCAGAGTCACCAGAAAATTGGGCTGATGAGTATCACCCACCACCAGATACTGCTGCTGATCACATTGTAAACGTCCGGGGGATTCTTCGTAGACAATTGCGGTTGGGTCAATGTACATCACCTGCCGTGCGGTATTCACATTGGCTGGAATACAGAACTCATAGCTCAGGGATCGCTTGCCACCCGCTGGGCCATAAAGGCCATCGGCATCCAGGCGGGTCAAGTCAAACTCTATCTTGGGCTGAATCTTTTCTCTGAGAACACCGTCCACATAACTACAGGCCGATAGTAAAAGCGCACTCAGCACAATGGCAAATAGCTTTGATATGTTCATGGGATTTCCAGTCGAGCGATGGTGCCTGTCATTATTACTTTTATTATTAAGAATGGCTTTCCCAAAGGAAAGCCAAACGTTAACACGACTGCAGAATATTATGCCAGCGGCTTGAGGCCTACGGCTTGACGAATAGGCGTCAGCACAGAAGCAGCTTCGGCCCGGGCCTTTTCAGCCCCTTTCAGCAGCTCTTTTTCGATAAATGCAGGATCTTCAATCAGCGCATTGTAACGTTCCCGGGGAGCTTGCAAGTGAGCATTCAGAAATTCAAACAACTCATTTTTCAGATCGCCCCAGCCAGCACCATCGGCGTATTGCTGACGTTTTACCTCAATCTGAGTGGCATCGGCAAATGCCGAGTAGATCTGGAAAAGTGTGCAGGTATCCGGGTCTTTCGGCTCACCCGGCTCCAGTGAGTTGGTTTTGATCTTGCGAACCAGCTTCAGCAGCTTCTTTTCAGGGACAAAAAGCGGGATGGTATTATCGTAGCTTTTGCTCATTTTACGACCATCAAGACCATTCAGCACAGCCGTGGTTTCACCCACCACCGCTTCCGGCAAAACGAACCGGGTCTGGTAATGATGATTCATACGACCGGCAATATCCCGGGCCATCTCAATATGCTGGACCTGATCACGCCCCACCGGCACCTTATGGGCATTGAACATAAGAATATCCGCCGCCATCAGCACCGGATAGCAGAACAGCCCCATGGTCACGCCCTTGTCCGGGTCCTGCTCTCCGGCTTCTTCATTAGCCTGAACCGCTGCCTTATAAGCATGGGCGCGGTTCATCAGGCCTTTGCCGGTCATGCAGCCCAGAATCCAGTTCAGCTCGGCAATTTCCGGGATGTCTGACTGACGGTAGAAGGTGACACGGTCCGTATCCAGACCCAGTGCCAGCCAGGTAGCGGCAATCTCCAGGGTAGACTGGTGGATTCGCCTGGGGTCACGGCCTTTGATCAGGGCATGATAGTCCGCCAGAAAGTAGTATGAAGCAATATCGTCACGCCAGCTTTCCTCAATGGCAGGCTTGATAGCCCCTACGTAGTTACCCAGGTGTGGTGTTCCAGTAGTTGTAATACCTGTCAGTACTTTCGTTTTACTCATGAGTTCACTCGCACAGCGACGATTTAACCTGGCCTGACGCGCAGACCAGAAAGAAGGTTAGAAAAGGGCAGCATTATAAAAGAGCGCCGCCCTCTCTCACAATAGACACCTGATTCTCATGGTGACATAGACATGTTTTTAGCAGCAGACACCCGATGCCGACCAATAATGGCACGCAGACGCAAGGTCAAAAGGATGGCACTCATGGTCAATGCACTCACCAGACCAATCCATAAGCCATGAGGCCCCATTGGTGCCACAATCCAGTCGGTCAGCCCGAGAATATAGCCCACAGGTAACGCTACGCCCCAACAGGCAAACAGAATCATCGCCATGGGAACCCGGGTATCTTTATAGCCACGAAGCGCACCAATAGCCGCAATCTGAATACCATCAGCGTATTGGAACAGTGCCGCATAAACCAGCAGCTGAGCAGCCAGAATGGCCACCTCTGTGTTCTGTGTATAGATTGAGGTCACCACCCCTGGCAGAAACAACATCACGGCAGCACTGAGGGTGGCACTGACCAGCGTCGTGACAATACCCGCATAGCTGGAGTAGGCGGCCTGCGCAGTTTTACCGGCACCCAGTGCCTGCCCGACACGAATGGTCAGCCCCATGGAAAGACTCAACGGCACCATAAAGGTCAGTGAAGTAAAATTAAGGGCAATCTGATGCCCTGCTACCACGATGGCACCTAATTTCCCGATCAGCAGAGCCACCACCGAAAAGATACTGGCTTCAAAGAAAATGGCCAGACCGATAGGCACACCCAGCGTTAGCAGGCCGGAAATAATGCTCAGACCAGGCCAGTCCCACTGGTCAAACAGGCCAATTTTACGATGTTGCTGAGCCAGCATCGTGTATGCCGCCATCATCAGGAACATGGCCCAGAAGCAAACGGCTGTTGCATAACCACAGCCAACGCCGCCCAGCTCCGGGAACCCGAACTTGCCATAAATCAGTACATAGTTCAGCGGAATATTCAGAGCCAGGGCAATAAAACTGAACACCATGCCGGGCTTGGTTTTACCCATTCCTTCGCAGTAGCAGTTAAGCGCCTGGAACAAACAAATCGCCGGAATACCCCAGGCCAGCGCTTTCAGATACTCCAGCGTTTTACCCGCCATCGCAGGCCCAACCTGCAACCATTGCAATACGACATCGGATTGGTAAATAAAACCCAGGGCCAACAGGCTCATCAGCAGGGCAATCCATAACCCCTGACGCACCTGACCAGCAATCTCTCCGGTTTGACCTGCACCGTACAGATGGGCAACCGTGGGCGTAATGGCCATTAATATGCCACGGATTAACAGGTAGACCGGCACCCAGGTACTGGAGCCAATGGCAATAGAGGCCAGATCCAGGGCTGAATATTGCCCGGCCATACTGGTGTCGACAAATGTCATACCGGTGGTTGCCAGTTGGGCCCCCATGATAGGCCCGGCCAAATACATTAATTCACCAAGTTCGCCGCGATAGCGGGCAAAAGCTGAAAGATTGTTGCTCATTGTTGCTCACAGAATAGAAACCCACGGCAGACAGAGCCGGGGAGAAGAATTATATATTCTATTAATGAATCAAAAAATGACTGGATTGGATATTTCGAAATAATACTAAACTTAAGTAGCTGACCATATGGAATCATATATTTCTGGCTACTTGGGCAGGTGCTATGTGAGGCACAACGGAGGGAGCATAGCCGTAGCTATGTGACCGGAGTTGTAACGAAGCACGACTGCATGGATGCAGGAGCTAGAGCAACGCAGGAGCAGTTGCCGGGAGTGCCTGAACAAGGAGTCAGAAATATATGATTTCATATGGTTAGCTACTTATCTCTTTTTAAGAGCTTTAAGTCTGTTAATATCAGCAGCAACCTCCTCCATCGCAGATGCTACAAATTCTTTCACTTCTTCATTAGTTGTTTCATTAAGATCATAGTTGGGTTCAATGTAATCCTTGGAAAGATAATGCTCTAAATGCCTGATAGCATTCTTCATTGTCTTCGTGATAGAGCGGATTTGTCCGGAGGTTAACTGTTTGCCGGAATCTAATGCTTCTCGACGTGAATTGAAATTTTCAACACCACGTCCGACATAAGTAGTAAATTTTGGGGCATGCATACCATTAATATAGGCATTCAACGCTTTAACCTGGCGATCTCCGAAATGCAGCGGGTCTCGTTTTTGAACTTCCGCAGGCATTCGCTCCTTTGAGGGGGCAGTTATCCCCCTGAGCACAATGCTTATTGCCTTATCCATTTTAAATCCCTCTTTAACAAAAACGTACTAAACAGCTGCCATGTATTAATACGGCAGATAAAGAAAGTACACCTTCACCAGAATGTCAAACTGGTTCTTAAGTCATGCTGGAAGAGAGCCGTTTATTGGCTCTTTTTCTCTTCCTTTTTCTCTTTTTGGGTTTCTTTATTTGCTCTCCTGAATATTCTTCGGCGGTAGCATAACCGCCATCTGAAAATAGCCCTCCTTCGTCAGCAGTAACATAAGCCTCATCGGCCACTCCCTCGCTACTGTCTAATACAGAACCATGAGCCTCCGGCTGAACGGCTAATTTTGTCGTTATTTGCTCAATAACTCTTTTCATTGAATCCTTATTCCAAAGCTTGTGCACCGGGATTTCAATGACTTCGAATCCTAATTTTTGCAGCAGCGCGATTTTCAGCAACGTTGCACCGTTCCTGGTTTTGAAATCACCGCTCACATAATGATAAGGTCCCTGAACATCAATCACCATGTTGTAATCTGGCAGTAGCAAGTCAACCGGAGGTAATGAGTTCAGACTCTTCTCTTCTTCAATCTGCAACGACGGAAGGCTTGATTGGAGTTGTTCGCGCAAGGTGGTTTGAGATTGTGAAATGTTTCTCTGGTAATAGGGGGCCATCGCACACGGTCTCCCAAGCCAACTGGCGGCCATGACCATGACGGTTTGCGCCTCTAAATTGTCCGGGAATGTACTTTCCAGGCGAGAAAATAGTTCACCTATGTGCTTTTCAAGCGGGTTTTTATTATTTCTACCAAAGCACAGATAAAACCTGGCACAGAATACCATGACTCCCCAGAGAGGCATCCATATATTTTGCTGGGAAAGCTGAGGGGTTTCACTGATTCTGGCGACCAGAGCATCGAACGTAGATTTAATCAGGTTCAGCTCAATGGCCTCACCCAGTTTTGCCAAGGCCCACAGCAGGTTGCCGATACCTTGAGGAATGAAGCGGTCTCTCTCTTCTTTTGATTCGGCTTTGGTTTTTACACGGTACAACAGCGCGGTCAGGGTCTCTTTGAGCTTCGCTGTCTTCTCCAGCTCCAGCCCGATGTCCCCCAGTTTCGCCAGGGCCCACACCAGGTTGGCGAGACCTTGAGCATTGAAGTGGTCTCTCTCGTCTTTTGATTCGGCTTTGGTTTTCACATGGTACAAAAGCGCGGCCAGAGCCTCTTTGAGGATCGCTGTCTGCTCCAGCTCCAGACCACTGTCCACCAGTTTTGCCAAGGCCCACAGCAGATTGACGATATGCTGAAGAATAAGGTGGTTTTTCTGTTCTTGGGCTTTGGTTTTCACATGGGGTAACAGCGCGTCTACCACCTCGGTGAGCTTTGGTACCTGCTCTGACTCCAGCCCATTGTCCACCAGTTTCGCCACAGCCCACAGCAGGTTGGCAATCCCTTGAGTGTTGAAGTAGTCTTTCTTTTCTTTTGATTCGGCTTTGGTTTTCACATGGGGCAACAGCGTGGCCAAGGCCTCGTTTAGCGGCCCTGTCTTCTCAAGCTCCAGCCCCTTGTCCACCAGTTTTGCCAGAGCCCACAGCAGGTTGATGGTAGCTTGAGTGTTGAAGCGGTCTTTCTCTTCTTTTGATTCGGCTTTGGCCTTCACATGGGGCAACAGTGCGACTACAACCTCTTTGAGCTTTGGTGTTTTCTCCAGTTCCAGCCCGTTGTCCACCAATCTTGCCATGGCCCACAGCAGGTTGCTGATATGCTGAGGAATAAAGTGGTCTTTCTCTTCTTTTGATTTGGCTTTGGTTGTCACATTGGCCAGCAGCGCGGCCATGGCCTCTCTGAACTTCGGAGTCTTCTTCAGACCATTGTCCAACAATTTCGCCATGGCCCAAAGCAGGTTGGCGACTTCCTGTGGCTTGCAGTGGTCTTTCTCTTCTTTTGATTCAGCTTTGATTTTCACATGGGGCAACAGCGCGGCTATGGCCTCTTTTAGCTGCGCTGTCTTCTCCAGATCCAGCCCGTTTTCGACCAGTTTCGCCAGAGCCCACAGCAGGTTGGCGGTACCTTGAGAGCAGAAGTGGTCTTTTTCTTCTTTTGATTCGGCTTTCGTTTTCACATGGAGCAACAGCGCGGCCACAACTTCTTTGAGCTTCGGTGTCTTCTCCAGCTCCAGCCCGTTGTCTACCAGTTTTGCCACTGCCCACAGCAGGTTGGCGATATGCCGAGGAATAAAGCGGTCTTTCCCCTCTTTTGATTCGGCTTTGATTCTCACCCAGGGCAACAGCGCGGCCACGGCCTCTTTGAGCTTCGGTGTTTTCTCCAGCTCCAGCCCGTTACCAACCATTTTTGCCAGGGCCCACAGCAGGTTGGCGGTACCTTGGGCATCAATATCCCTGGCTTCAGGTTTTTGCTTGCACTTAACGATTACTGCATCAAGTAACGTTGACAATAAAGCTGCCTGAGCTTCCTTACTTTTCTCATTCATGTATTTATGAGGGGTAAAAACACCCGCTGACGTAAATGAATGAACCGTTGTCATCAGGCTTCTCCAGAGCCATCCGGGTGTCGCTTTAAAAGCGTGCAACAATGGTATCAGTTGGCATTGTTCACTACGATTTAATGGTCTTTTTGACCTTGATGTGTATTGTTTGATTGAACAGGCAAATTGACTGTGTTTTCTCCCATTACAGCGATCACCATATTGAGTGGATGTCCTCACCAGGTCATCCATTTTTGCTTGTGTGATGAGAGCATTAAAATCCTGAACAGGTTTTATTGAATGTCCTGGTGGATGGTTAGCAGAGCGGGCGTCAGAAGCAGGATAAAATTCATGACGCTCTGGGATATAGGAAAGTGGTGTATTCGTCCGCCTCACTGTGCCATACCTGTATCGCACACTCCCTGAGGCACCGGTACGATCATCCGGTTGATTATAATCATTACCTGATGTTGTGCATGTCCAACTTATACCAGCACCGCCTCTGTCCATAATTATATTTCATTAATTCATGGGAAATATAAAATGTAGACTAATCTACGGCACCAACAGGCATTAGTTTTTACTGGCTTTTTTTCTCTTTTTTGGTTTATTTATTTGCCCTTCCAACCCGCATATTGCATAACCCCAATTATTAGCAAGCTAAAAAGAGCTATGCGAAATTTGACAGGGCTGGAACAGCTGATTCTAAAGCGATTGTGACCGATTGGGCTTTTTCAGGCACAACTTCCCCTAACCCCATTATTTATAACGTGCCGGGACAGCACTATTTCATTATCCAGGAGAAAGCTTTCTGGCAAGACTCATGTAAAGTCAGCCGTGGGGGACAAAAGCCGCTGTCTCCCCGAAACAGTATCTTTACCTGCGGCCATTCTTGTCTAAGGCGTTTGACCAGCAGCGATAAAATCGCCCAAGCATGTTTTGCTGCATCCACACTGGCAGGTCTCAAATAGCTGATAGTAACTTCTGCTCGCAGAAGAAATAAAGTGGCAGGAAGCAGTAATGATCATAATAGCCTGAAAAGTGTCGTCCAATCTGGTTGCCATGAACCGGGTCGTCTGTTGTGTCGAAGTCGAGCTTTAGACGTTTCGGTGGTTCATGAACGAAGCAATAAAGCTCTCAATGATTACTTCGTGCATTCGGACGACCTGTTGGCGATTCGCCTGCTGTTCAAAACGGCAAAGCGTTGATTGACTTGCCAGTGGTTTATCGACGTCAGTCGCCGTTTGCAAGGCAAGGTCGTATCTCAGTTGTTGATGATCGTTCAGGTCTTCATAACCCAGTGCCAATCCATAAATTCGCTGACGAAAGATTGTTGTTGTCTGATGCTGGCAGCGGGAGCTATCTCTTGGGTCATGGACGATTTGGTTGTTACTATCAGGGTAAGCGTCTGAATGATAACAGAAAACTATCTCGCCTTTTTTATCTGTCATGCAATATGCGGGCTAGCCAATCGTCACAACTCCAGCGTGGTCTCAAAGACATAAAAAAACCATACTCCTCTCCGCATCGTGTTGTGGGTCAGAGTATGGTTGAGTTTCAGGAAGTTGCCAGAATAATTATGAGTTGCCAAAACATTTATGAGTTGTCAAAACAATTATCCTCCTCCACCAATTTGGCTCACCGCATAGTAACAAACTCCTCAGCAGAGGTTGGGTGAATAGCAACGGTGTCATCAAACTGAGCCTTGGTAGCTCCCATCTTTAAAGCCACGGCAAAACCCTGAAGCATTTCATCCGCACCGTGTCCAATCGCATGGATACCGACGATTTTTTCTTCTGCTCCGACAGTTATCAGCTTCATTCGTGATGGCTGGCGATGACTGGTCAATGCGCTGTACATGGCCGTAAACTGGCTGGTATACACTTTGACATTATCATCACCATAAGCTTCACGAGCAGCCAATTCCGTTAAACCCACTGTACCGATCGGCGGGTGGCTAAAGACAACCGTGGCCACATTGTCGTAGTTCAAATGCTCATCCGGTTTATTATTGAACAGGCGCTCTGACAGGCGACGACCCGCAGCAACAGCAACCGGGGTCAATTCAACCTTGCCGATGTTGTCACCCACGGCATAAATGCCAGCGACATTAGTATTCTGGTATTTATCAACCGGAATGTAACCCCGGGCGTCCACCGTAACACCTGCTGCATCAAGATTAATACCTGCAGTATGTGGCTTACGGCCTACGGCCCAGATCACCGTATCAACATTTAATAAGTTACCGTTTTCCAAATGAACGGTCAGACTTCCATCGTCTTCTTTTACCACTTCTTTTGGTACTGAATGGGTATGAAGCTGAGGACCTTCAGACGCCATTACTTCTACCAGCGTATCAGACAGCATCGCTTCAAAATTACGCAATGGCTTGTGTTTACGAACCAGCAAATGCGTTTCACTGCCCAGGGCATGTAGCACACCGGCCAGTTCAACAGCTATGTAACCCGCACCCAATACAGCCACCCGGCCAGGACGCTCAGTCAACTCAAAGAAGCCATCCGAGTCGATACCGTATTCGGCTCCGGGAACATCTGGGATCAGGGGCTCACCACCGGTTGCAATGGTGATATGGTCCGCTGTGTAATGCTCACCATTTACTTCTACTGTTCTGGCGTCAACAAATCGTCCATAGCCGTTTATTACGGTAATTTTATTATTGCCCAGAACCCGTTCATAAGAAGCATGTATACGACGGATGTAAGCCTCCCGGCTGTCGACGAGCTTGCTCCAGCTAAATGACTTCAACTGCTGGTCAATGTTGATATCAAAGCCGTAGTCAGGTCCATAACGACAGGCATCAGCAATTTGCCCGGCAAACCACATGGCTTTCTTGGGAACACACCCTACGTTTACGCAGGTTCCTCCCAGATGCTTAGCCTCTACCAGCGCCACTTTTTTACCGTACATAGCTGCACGATTTGCGGAAGCGATACCACCGCTTCCGCCGCCGATTACCAGATAATCAAAGTGGTTTGATGTCGTCATTTTATTGTCCTGATCATTGCAGAGCCGACATAAGCCTGCCCTGAGAAAGTCTCTGATTACTATAAGGTCAAACTGCCCGATTTAAAGTATCAATGTGCATTTGATAGCTGACCAAATGAAATCATATTTGTTACATCTATTCCGAAGGTTACATCCAGGGGGTAAACGCAGTAACAGAAAAACTGCGCCAGACATCTGGCGATACAATATGAATGGCCTGTTTACCCCTTATTTACCAAGGCCTGCAGAGACATTTATAAAAGCTGGCACGCCACTTGTATTATGTCAGGAGAGAACAAAAATCGTCAGAACATAACAACAATAACAACGACGACTCCCAGCCTACAAAAATAATAATATCAGGCCGGGCCACTCAAGCAGACAGGTTTGCACGGTACCTTAAGGTAGCCGACAAGCAGGGATAAGAAAGCCGAGAAGACTGACTGAGTCTGGTAACAGGCGGCAAAAGGCAGCGCCGGCATTCGACAGGGAAGAAATAAAGAGCTTCTGAGTATCTGTAAACCTGTCTGTTTGTTTATTTTTTCATTCTATAAACTTCTCCCCCTCCCCTTTCTTATTTAAATCTCTTCTTTACTCCCCGGAATCCAGCCTGTGACAACTTGAAGCAGGTCAATATGTCGAGTTAGTGCTATGTTGTGGGTTTGGGTATCTACTCACAAACCATTGGCATCTCAAATTATGACCAACGATGAACAAATCGAAGCCGCCAGAGCCTATATTGCTCTGTCCAATGCGCACAGGCTGGACTGGGTATCTCAAATGTTTGATGAAAGCGCCAGCTACTACTCTGCCTTTCTTGGTGACTTCCAGGGAAAGGCCGCCATTCTTGATATGATGACGGCTTTTTTTTCAAAAATCCCTGATGTGAACTGGCATGTTAACAGCTACCGCAGCCTGGATGGCTGTTGTGTAGAACTTGAGTTTGTCAGATCGGGTACTGATATTGCGTCAGATGAATCTGTGAACGTACCAGGGGTAGAAAGGATTTTTTTCTCCAAAGAAGGTTTGATCAGTCGTATAGAAGTGCATAAACCCTGAACCATGTTCGTCTGTTACCCGGGTTACACTCTTCACAACCCAGTACTCAACAAGTAACAGTTTACCCTTTTCCCATGGCATGGACTGAACGGTGCAGAAAAAATTATCTTCTTAAATATCAATACGTTAATTAATGACAGAGGTTATTGGCACACCCTTTGTATATGACCAGTCGCAAACCAAAAAATGCCAAATAATAACAACTACATGGCAAATCCTGACCACCAATAACAAAAACAACAGGTCAGTGATTAAAGCAGATAAGTTTGCAGGATACTGAAGGACATCAACTGGCAAATTGCTGGAATGTTAATAAGATTGCCGCAGCTTTTTTAAAGACTGCACCGCCAGGAAGGCAACGGGACATACCAGACACCTGTCAGTCAATAACAACAATAAAGATGCCTGGTAGTTTGTAAACTTATCTGCTTATCCTTTTCTACGCTGTAACGTAAATCCGGGTACTACTTTCAAGAATCAGACAGATGGACTCTGCAATATTCAGGGCTCCAGCGCTTGCCTCTGACTCTGGCTTCCAGAGTAGTTTGTTCACATTTAGGTGCCAGCCCCTCTTCCTGCGCTTTTCTGGCTACGGCAATCGCTATATCACAAGTCACCTGATGAATACGGTTCAATTCGGGCAGAAGAGCAGCGTCCGGATTCATAACCGTTGGCGAGGCCATGGCCAGTGTTTCCACCGCTGCATCCAGCATGCCGTCGGATACTCTTTCAGCGTCACTGGCCAAGACACCAAGACCCAGCCCCGGGAAGATATAGATATTGTTACATTGGGCGACAGGGTAACGGTTACCATTGTACTCAACCGGATCGAATGGGCTACCAGTAGCAATCAACGCCCGCCCCTTACTCCACTGAATAATATCTTCTGGCGTGGCTTCAACCTGGCTGATGGGGTTGGACAGTGGGAAGACAATGGGGCGCTCATGGTTCTCAGCCATTTTTTCAATGACTTCCCGGGTGAACAGACCAGGCTGACCTGATACCCCGATGATAGCGTCTGGTCTGGCATGGGTGACGACGTCTGACAATCCGGGATTCTCATCACACCCCCATTGACGGAGCTCTTCACAACGTTTTACCAGCCGCTGCTGGAATGGCCGCAGGTCTGCCATCTGGTCATTCAGCACGCCATGGCGGTCAACCATGAAGATTCGCTGACGGGCTTCTTCTTCACTGAGTCCCCGGCCAACCATCAGGCGGATCAGCTGCTCGGCAATACCGCAACCGGCGGAGCCGGCACCAAGGAAGGCAATGGTCATCTCCTCAATGGACTTGCCTGCGGCTTTGGCCGCTGCCAGCAGTGATGCGGCAGTCACACCGGCTGTGCCCTGAATATCATCATTGAAAGAGCAGAGTTCATCCCGGTATTTTTCCAGCAGTGGTGTTGCATGGTCGATGGCAAAGTCTTCAAACTGTAACAGTGCTTTTGGCCAGCGACGTTTCAGTGCACGAATAAAGTCGTCCACGAACGCATAGTATTCATCGTCTGCAATGCGCTCATGACGCCAGCCCAGGTAATTCGGGTCATTCAGCAACTGTCGGTTATTGGTGCCGCAATCCAGGACGATAGGCAGTGTTTTGTTCGGTGCGATGCCACCCACCGCACTATAGAGAGACAGCTTGCCAATGCAGATCCCCATACCGCCAATACCCTGGTCACCCAGGCCCAGAATACGCTCACCATCCGTGACAACAATCACTTCAATATTGCGCTTGAAGTTGGCCAGCATGGCTGAGATATGTTCACGCTGGGGATAGGAAATGTAGATGCCTCTTGGTCGACGGTAGAGGTCACTGAAGCGCTGACAGGCCTGCCCTACAACCGGCGTGTAGATGATAGGCAGCATTTCCTGAAGATGACGTTGCAGGAGAGCATAAAACAGTGTTTCGTTGGTATCCTGCAATGCACGCAGGTAGATGTGCTTCAGCATCGGCGTAGGCTTGACGGAGAAAGACTTATAAGCTCGACGACATTGTTCCTCCATCGACTCTACCCTTGGCGGCAGAAGACCATGAAGGTCCAGCTCACTCCGCTCCTCCATAGAAAAAGCGGTCCCTTTGTTCAAAAGGGAGTTTTCCAGCAACAAACGGCCTGTGAGGCCAGTATGGATGCTATGGTCGTGTTCGCTCATTGTTTTCCTACGTTTTTTCAGCCGATGTGTCAGCCGTTTTTTCAACAAAAGTGTAACCGGAACTGCTGATATAACAGTCAGTGTCAGCAGGGGCACAAAGGATAATCCTTAGTGCAGGAGTAGAACAAACGGAATAACCGAAATAATCAAACATGTATAACGTCGGCAGCAACTGTCTGAAAAACAGACTGTCTCAACAATTTGATGGATTTTGCCCTGAGGCCAGGAACTGGTATTTGTTACCTTGCGGGAGCATTGTCACATTTTGTGGGGGCCAGGTAACAAATCACAACCGATGAACTGTACATATTTAATCATAAAAAAACACGCCATCATTCGGAAACCACGTACAGCAAGGCATAAGGGAATTATCTCTATTTTTGGCACAGCAGTTGTATTAGTTAAAGCAAAAAGAACAAAACACCCACCATAAAAACAATATCAGGGTTTGGTGCCGACTCATCAGAGCGTTTTATAACAAGAACAATAAAGAGTCGGCAGTAACAAGCAGATGGGTTTACAAGGTGCTTTTTTGCGGACGCAGCACCAACAGGGATACCAGAGCGCTTAGAAGATCAGCTAAATCCGGAGTAATATCGGAAAGGCGGCCGGGCAAAACTGGAAATATGGAAGTTAAATAAAGCTATTTTCCACACAGCTTGCAAACCCATCTGTTTGTTTTCCTTTTAAGCCTTGGAGCGCCTAAGCTGCGACAGTAGCATCCCGGTCATCATCAAGCCGCACCCTAGAAAACCTCTCAGACCAAGCTGTTCGTCCAGCAATAACCAGCCTCCCAGCACCGCAAAAACAGCTTCCAGGCTCATAATGATAGCCGCATGAGAAGAAGCTGCATCTCTCTGGGCAATGATTTGAATCGTAAAAGCGACACCGGTAGAAAGAACGCCGGCGAACAGCAGAGGCCCTGCACTTTTTAGAATGGCATCAAGGCTGATGGGTTCCAGATAAAGAGCAACCATCATGCTGCATAAAGCGGTCATAAAAAACTGTATTAATGACAGCCTCAGCGGATGAACATGCCGGGAAAGCCAGCCAATAAGCAGTATTTGAATGGCATACATCAGGGCAGAGCCTAACGTCAGCACGTCACCTTTATTGAAATTCAGGCCATCCTGTACGGTCAGGAAATACAGGCCCGCCAGCGCAATGGCTCCACCCAGCCAGGTTGCAGGGCGGGTACTGTGCCCAAACCAGATCCCCAGTATTGGCACCAAAATGATATAGAAACCGGTGATAAAGCCAGAGTTACCCGCTGTGGTATACAACAGACCAACCTGTTGAAAGGATGAAGCAAGAAAAAGTACTACACCGGTCAATGGCCCCCATTTCAGCAGCAATTGACTGTCGTATTGCGTTTTATGGCCGGAGACGTTCTTTCCGGAGATGTTTTCCAATAGAAAATAAACCGGTAATAACGAGATAAAGCCCAGAGCAAAACGGCAGGCATTAAACATAAATGGTCCAAGATGCTCCATGCCTTTGATCTGGGCAACAAAGGCAAACCCCCATATTGCAGACACCCCCAGTAGTAAAACATCTGCTCGAAGCGCTTTGGTTTTCACAGTGCATAACCCGGCTTGTTGTGGCCATCCTTTTGCCAGGCTGGCCCGATTATTATTGATGAAGGCTTATACCGCTATCAGCGGCTTATCATTGTCGCCTGCTTTTTTGCTGAGAGCATTTTGCCACCAGCAGCAAGGCTCGAAAAGTGTTTATCGACGGATGATGCAAACCCGGGAAAATAGACTAAGCCCTCATGGCGCAATACCATTACCAATAATTATTTTCTTAAGGTTCGGACAAGCCTATGGTCGATATGCATCAAACCTGTTGTTCTCTGCTGCCTGAGCTGTCTGAACAGGACATGGGTCGACTGGCAAAAATTTTCCAGCTGCTGGGAGACACCAAAAGACTGCAGCTGGTCATTGCCTGTCTTGAAGAGCCACAGCCGGTATGCTGTCTATCGGAAATTTCGGGCATGTCGCAACCTTTAACCAGCCATCATCTGCGCAGTTTGCGGGAAGCCCGAATCCTGCGATCAACCCGCAAAGGAAAGCAGGTACTCTATGAGTTGGATGACCACCATATCCGTCATGTCATTCTCGATATGGCCAATCATGTTAAGGAGCGTTGATAAAATAGTACGGGTTATTGCTTGAGTTTATTTTCCTGGATGCTGAAAACCGCTTCGATATGAGGTCGAAGGATGGGTCTGTTTTCATGTAAAGCCATAGATAAGGCAATATCCACTTTGGAAAACTCACTGAGCTTGTTTTCCTGATTTTGCATCTCTTTGATGTGGTCGAATGCATTTTCAAGGTGGACTTTTGCCCCATGGGTAGTTGCACCCTCGGCAGGAGTCGTATCCCTGGAATGTAAGCCATAAAATTCGTATGCCACCATTCTTTCACCACTGGCATGGTGTAATGAGTTGAAGGCAGATGTTACCGAGCTGCTGGCAGCAGTGGCAGGGTTTTTTTTAGACGCGCCGTTTTGTACGCCATGCAAACTGAAAGCCTCAGAATCCTCTATCAATTTGCCAATCGTTTTTAAGTGGATCATTTCGTCAATTCTGGCCTGAAAATCATCCGCTGTGGCAATGTCTGCACTATGCTCTATCTTTCGCTCCGCCAGTGAGATTGATGGTTTGGAGTTATCCCCCGGGGCTTCAGGTATCTGCTTGATGGCCTCAGTGGTAGTCACCTGTTTATTGTCAGCGGTTTTACCCGGGGAATCGGACACAATGTCATTATTTGGAATAGTTGGTTGCGATGATGAAGGACTTGCGGGGATAGCGCTCATTATTCTTTCTCCTGATAACCATTCAGCCTGATTCAAAAATCCATTATTTCTGACATTCAGCTTAGCAGTGGATTTCTCCGCAGAGTGGTTACAGCAATACTCTTGGCAAATCGATCACGGGTGCAGGCTCCGGTCCATAATAAGAAAGTATTAATCGAACAGACGCTTGATAATTGCACAATGCACTTAACAATATTCATTTTGATGGCTTGACGCACCACAAATATAAAATTATTTTTATATAAACATATTTTTATATTATGACGAGTGAAGCTATGTCATCCTGCTCCGCAACCGACAGTGACAGCCCACAGAGTGACACAATGAAAAGTAGCTGTGCTGCATCTTCATGCTGCGGCAATAACACTCAATCAGAAGCTTCTTCAATAGAAAGTCAGACTTCTTCGGTATCCGGCAGTATGCAGCTAAGCTGGATCATCACTGGCATGGACTGCCCGGGCTGTGCCGCCAAAATTGAGAATGCCGTAAAGGGGCTGAACGGTGTGACTCAGGCTCGGGTCACCTTTGCAACAGAGCGCCTGCTGGTAGAGGTTGAAAATCGAGCAGGCATCAATGACGACATCCTTAGAACTCTCAAAGAACTGGGCTTTTCAGTTAAGGACGACGCCGCTTCAGAAACGGCAGCTGGCAGTGTCCTGAAAAAATACTGGCGCATTATGTCACTGGCTACGTTTATGCTGTTCGCGGTATTGATTCAGGGCACCTTTCCCGTTGCTGGCAACGTGTTTTTTTACCTGGCGACACTCTGGGGGCTCTACCCTGTTGCGACCAAAGCATGGCAATTAGCCAGAAGTGGCTCTCCCTTTTCCATCGAAACCCTGATGAGCATCGCGGCCATTGGTGCCCTGTTTCTGGGTGAAACCGTTGAAGCCGCCATGGTGCTTCTGCTGTTTATGATCGGTGAGCATCTGGAGGCATTTGCGGCAGGGCGGGCTCGACAGGGTGTCCAGAAACTGATGGCGCTGACACCAGAAACGGCTTACCGTATTGACCGCGATGGGCATAAAACAGAGGTTTCTGCCCATACGCTGACGCCCGGAGACATCATCGAAATATTACCGGGCAGCCGTCTGCCCGTTGATGGTGAACTCTTAACGCCTAACGTTAGCTTTGATGAAAGCGCACTGACCGGCGAATCCGTCCCTGTTGAACATAACCCCGGTGAGAGTGTGATGGCTGGCTCGTTATCTGTGGATCGGGTTGCCCGACTCAGGGTAATTTCAAAGCCCGGAGAGAGTGCGGTTGACCGTATCATCCGTCTGATCGAAGAAGCAGAAGAGCGAAAAGCGCCAGTGGAACGTTTTATTGATGCATTTAGCCGCTGGTACACACCATTAATGATGTTTCTGGCGGCACTGGTGGCTGTTGTTCCTCCGCTGGTGTTTGCCGGGTCCTGGGTCGAATGGATCTACAAGGCACTGGCACTGTTACTGATCGCCTGCCCATGTGCTCTGGTGATTTCAACGCCTGCTGCTGTTACCTCGGCCCTGGCCAGAGCGTCTCGCAACGGTGCACTGGTCAAGGGTGGTGCAGCCCTTGAACTATTGGGTTCGGTCACAACGGTCGCCTTTGATAAAACCGGCACACTGACGGAAGGAAAGCCTGCCGTTACTCACATAGCATCGTTTGACCGCTCAACATTCAACCAAGAACCCAACCCAGAGCAGGAAATCCTGCGACTGGCTGCAGCCGTCGAGTCAGGTTCAACACATCCACTGGCCAAAGCCATCGTCGTCAAAGCTGATGAGATGAATATGAGGATCCCTGCGGCCACGGACATTGTGGCCAAAGCCGGACTGGGTGTGCAGGGTCAGGTGGAAGGCAAAGCAGTGGTCGTTGGCTCACCACGACACTTACAGGACAGTATTGATCTGATCACAGGTGCTCAACAGAAGCTCCAACAGCTAGAAGAGCAGGGTAATACCATTGCGGTGGTGACGGTTGAAGGGCATTTGGTGGGCTTTATTGCCCTGCGGGATGAACCAAAAGCCGAGGCTCCGAATGCCATCGCAGCCCTTAAAGCCATGGGTATCAACAGTATCATGCTCACTGGTGACAACCCACGGGCTGCGAAAGCCGTCGCCAGCCAATTGGGAATGGCCTATCGTGCGGATCTCCTGCCCGGAGATAAATCTGCTGAAATAGAGTCGCTACGCAAACAAGGCCGGGTTGCCATGATCGGTGACGGCATCAACGATGCCCCTGCACTGAAGACGGCAGATATCGGCATTGCCATGGGATCGGGTGCCGACGTTGCTCTTGAAACCGCAGACTGTGCGCTGACCCATAACCGTGTGGCAGAACTTGCGGACCTTATTGGCCTTTCCCGCGCCACCATGTCCATTATCCGCCAGAACATTTTTCTGGCCGTGGGCAGTAAAGCCTTCTTCCTGGTCACCACCCTGCTGGGCATAACCGGACTCTGGGTTGCTGTCCTTGCCGACACCGGTGCCACAGCCCTGGTCACCACCAATGCCCTCAGGCTATTGCGAAATAAAAAAGCGAGCCCGGATATTTCATATTAACAACGGGGTAAGGATACCCCCTTTGCTTTCAATGAGTTATATGTATATCAATAGGTTAAGAATGCACTTTAGTACAACCATTAATGGTTGTTAGTGGTTACAGACAGCTTTTTTCGACACCTGAGAATAAAATATACGACAAAACTCTGTCGGTCTGGATGAATGGTTAGTTCATAAGTGAGTGATATTATAGGGAGAGTTTATAGGTGGGGGAGAGAGTGAGAGATCACCATCATTCTGGCTACACAGAACCTTCGTTCAAATTTGGTATTGGTGCCCAACTGAAGCGAGGCACCACATGACACTGATTTTTCACTATCTGATAGGATTAAACTGGCTATTGGCTAAACAGTACATTTTCTTTTTAGTGAGATTATGTCGAGTCTTCTCTATGTCAAATGAACCATATTTATGACATTGATCCCTGAAATAATGCTGTGCCTGGCGGCGACATCCACGATTCTCTACGGAACCTCTCTTGTAATTAGAGCAAACTGCATTGTAGTCAATCTTGTTATTTTCATAGCTATTAACGAACCTGATAGTAAACATCATGTTTATTGATATTCACTGACCAGCTATTAAAGCTAATAAATAAAAGAACGGCCATGACTTTAAACTTCAAGGAAATAGATTGCATTTTGTTGAAAACCACTAAAACACTTTTTATCATCAGTACTCTTAGCTCAGGAACTCATTTAAGCCCATGCACAATGAAAGGGTGCTCTCTCGGGTTAATAGCTGACTCAGCAATCAAATAGAACTTTGCCTGACATAACGTTAGACCACAGTTGTTCCCCGCGCCCCTTGCTATGGATAAGAGATCTTGTTTCCAGAAGTACTTCTGCCCCGGCTAATTTCCACCTCATTCGTGAACCGCATAGCCGTTGTTTGACCAATGTCTTACATGCTGCTTCTGTGACTCCGGAACCGATCGGCCAGTTTTGCTCCAGAGCCTCTTGATACTTCATTAAGTGATGATTGTTGGTAAAGTAGGTCACTGCTTTGTAACGCTTTTCTATCAGTGCCGTCGTCTTTTTTGGGAGTTCTGCTGATTCAATTTCCTTATTGATTTGTACCTATTATAGGTAACGACCGTCGTATGATATTATTCTCGCCTTCATACCTTCATACCTCCATAAATGAGGCAGTAATGAATAATATTGACGGTCGCAGGCTTTCAGACTCCATCAGGGAAGAAATTCGATTCAAAGCAATAAAGGACTGGAATGCAGGTATGAGTCCTACAAATCTTGCTCACAAGTATGGAACCTCAAGAAAAATAGTCTATCAATGGATAGACCGATACAAACAGCGTGGCTGGGACGGCCTGAAAACCCGTACAGGTAAAACTGGCCCCAAGCCAAGACTGTCAGCCGTTCAGGAGCAACAGCTAAAGCTACTTCTGAGAACCCGAACACCTATTGATTATGGCTACCAAACTACATTGTGGACATGCCAGATCATAGCAGCACTCATTGAAAAGACTTTTCAGGTCAAGTATGTACCTGGCGGTGTTCGCAAACTGTTAAAACGCTTGGGTTTCTCGCCCCAAAAGCCTCGCTGGGGGGCTTGGGAACAGGATAAAAAAAAATAGAAGAATGGCTTGATGAGCGTTATCCCGCGATACTTCGGCAAGCAGAAGAACAAGATGCAATCATCTTCTTTCTGGATGAATCTACAGCAAAATCTGAGTGCCATCGTGGCAGGACATGGGGCGTAAAAGGACTAACTCCAGTTGTAAAAACAACAGGCTCCAGACACAGGTTGAACATTGTTTCTGTAGTGAGTTCAGAAGGTATCCTGAGATACCGGACATTTACCGGGAAAATGGATCGCTTTATGTTTGTTGACTATCTGAAGTCATTGGTCCGAAGTGTTGACAAGCCAGTGATCATAATCACAGATGGTCATCCTGCACACCGGGCAAAATATACGAAAGCTTATGTAGAACAAGAGCCGAAGCTGCTTGGGCTGCACATACTGCCAAGCTATTCTCCGGAGTTAAATCCTGATGAACAGGTCTGGAATCAGCTCAAAGAAAAGCTGGGAAAAGTCGCTTTGAAGACCAAAGATGAGTTCACAAGTTTTGTTCGTAGCAAGATGCGAGCACTACAAAAAATGCCTGAAGTGGTGAAAGGTTTTTTCAGGTTGCATGACACCAGATATGCTTGCAGGCAGTGTTACCTATAATGGTTGGAAATCAGTAAGTATTTTCCTGGCCGCACCGAACGTGTGTTTCAGGTTATGGAGCCTATCTTCTAACCAGAGCTTTCTCCTGGCTTTACTGTCTGGAAATAATGCTTCTGCTGCCCCGGCCAAGTATTCCGAGGCATGATAAAAATTGAGTATCTGAGCCGAGGTGTGCTCCGTCAGATAGCGCCAGTTTTCTTTAGCACCATCAGCGACCCCCACATAAGTCGCTTGCGGGTAAAGGCGTTTTAGTTTTGCAATCTCCTCGTCCAGTTTGCCCATAAAGCTATGCTTGCCATATTCAGGTGAGCTGGCGGTATAAATAGTGTGCAATCGATCATCACCATTGGCCGATTAAAGACTCAGGGTTCCACACATCGCTTCTCTCCAGCCGTTTTCACAGAGCAACATGCAGGTTCCATCCAGACCTATGGCAATGCTTTCGACAGGTTCTGGCAGGAGCGGCAAGTCATATTCGATGTCTTTCACTCGACTCTAAAGTTTTAGTCTGATTATTGGGTCAAATTTGAGCAGGTCTCACTGCTGCTACTCGGACTTTAGCTGCGCAGAGTCTTCATCGTGGCAACAGGAGGCCTACTGTACCAAGCTTGGTTGCAAAGTAATGTATTGGCAACATTCATGTAACCATGCTCATACGTATTCTTCCCTGCGCTACCCAATTTATTGATCATCTCGATCAAGCTTTACGTCGTGATCCGCAAGCTCAGCGACTGACTATCAAGCAACGCTATTTTCTAGCATTTGTCATTTCGGCAATGATTCTGACGCAGAAGCTCTGTTGGGCAACCATGGAACGTCGAAGCCTTGGCCAATACACATCAGCCGCCTTATGGTGGATGTTTTACCGATCCGAAATTGTCTGGCATCTACTGCTACGCATTAGTGTTCTCGTCATTATTGACCGCTATGGTTTATCAGAGGGAAATCTTCTCATTGACGACACCGGGCGCTCACGATGCAAACGAACCAAAAAGATAGGCAAGACCCACAAGATCAGGGAGAAGAAGACCAGTGGTTATGTCAACGGTCAGGAGCTGGTCTTTCTGGTTTTACAAACTCCGCTGGTGACCATTCCCATTGACTTCCGGTTCTACATGCCCGACCCGAAGATGACCGAATGGCGGAAGAAAAGAGACTTGTTGAAAAAACAGGGAGTTCCTCCAAAGGATCGGCCTCCCAAGCCAAAGCCCAACAGTGAGTACCCAACAAAACAGCTACTGGCACTGGATATGATTCAGGCTTTCCAACGGCACTTTCCTGATATAAACGTCACCGGCATCCTGGCGGATGCTCTCTATGGTGATGCCCATTTTATGGATGGAGCTTCCTCAGTCTTCTCGGGAACACAGGTGGTTAGCCAGCTCCGTTGGAACCAGACGGTGATCTACAAAAACAAAGAAGTTAATTTGAAGACCTATTTTGACAGTTATCTCGGGCCTGGCGTTAAAAAAACGCTGGTCATACGAGGAGGAAAGGAGCAAAAGGTGACGGTATTGTCTGCCCGTCTCAAGGTCAAAGCCCATGGGCAGAAGCGATTTATTATTGCTTTGAAATACGAGGGAGAGGACGACTATCGCTATCTGGCCGCCACGGATGTTTCCTGGCGTCATGATGATATTGCCCGGCTTCACACGCTGAGGTGGTTGATCGAGGTGTTCTTTGAGGACTGGAAACTTCATGAAGGCTGGTGCAACAGAGCCTTGCAGCAAGGCATTGAAGGGTCTGAGCGTGGCGTGATCCTGAGCGTGCTGTGTGACCATATGTTGCTCCTTCATCCTGAACAATCTGCCCGCCTGGAACACAAGCAGCCTGCGCTTACCGTTGGCTGTCTGGTCGAGAAGCTCAGAATCGATGCGTTGCTGGATATCATCCGGACAGTTGTGGAGTCAGAAAATCCTCAGGAGCAGTTCAAGAAGCTGACGGAGTCTCTGGAAGACTACCGGCCAGTGAGAATATCCAGCAAGCATATGGCGGGCAGGGAGCTGGGGAGAATGATGCCAACTGCTTCACTCAAGTATCGTTTGCCTGAATATCAAACACTCGTGCATTAGAAACTTGAGAGTCGAGTAAAATGATCAGCCAACCTGCGAAAGGGCCTGTTTTTGCCGTGTTACTTGAGGCTTTAAAACAAGTGCTGTAGTATTGCTCAGGATAATTTATACAACATATGTCGTATACTATTGCGTCAATATTCTTTGTTGTGATTATGGGTTACACGACTTGTAGTAATAGTTGGCTAGATGTAGTTGAAGCGAAGCTCGGCTCATTCAACATAATAAAAATATGCAAGGGATAGTAGAGTGCATAAGAAAAGCAAGTATTCATGTTGTTTGATTTTTGCTATCAATCTGTTTTGTCTTCTAAAAATTGGAAGTCTGTGGGCTCTTAATACGAAATTTCTTGAGAAAAATGTAGCAGACAATGGAAGTATTTTTAGTGACTCTGATCTAACCAGCGTTTCAAGATCTACGGTTGAGGCTGTCTTTACTTTGAGGCTTCTGGGAAATGTAGATCCCTCTATTCAGGCTAATGCGCTAAAATATTTGGAGAGTTTTAAGCTGGAGAGTCTTGAAACTGAATCTCTGTCAGCCATTACATTTCATAAAATCAGACAAGGCGTTCCTGTTGCTACTGAACTTGATGAGATCCTGAGTCGTCAAAATCAGGATGGCGGGTTTGGTAGCCATGAGGGATATGATAGTAGTGTATTCGATACGGCTGTAGCGCTTTATGCGATATCACAAGTTTCACAAGATCAAATGGCTGAAGCAGCCGCTATTCAGTACTTGTTAGACAGGCAGGATAAAAGCGGAGCTTATTCTGTCTATGATTCTAATGAGTCTTCCATTCCCGTAACTTCTCTTGTCTATACAGCGCTTCAACCCTACAGGTTTAAATATAAAGATATTCCCGATGCTTTACGTGAAATAGGGTACTACCTGTTAGAAAATCCACCGGTTGATTCTGGTTTGGATGGGGTTTGGAAAAAATCCATTGCTTTGCTTGCAATCATTCCTGAGATTCGGGATTCCCGCCTGTATAGCACCCAGGTAAATGAGTTGAAAGCTAGTCAGCTGTCTGATGGATCTTGGGGTGGAGATGTTTTTGTAACAGCCTTATCTCTCCGGGCTCTTCATCTTGCGAGTAATATCACCTTCCCTGAAGAGCCAACGGCTGGGACATTCAGTGGCAGGGTGTTCTCTGTCAACCAAAACCTCCCGTTGAGTGATGTTGTTGTTAGCGTTAAGGGTCAAGAGGATAGAGCCTCCAGAACCGATGACAAAGGTTATTTTGTTGTTAAAAATGTTGAGCCCGGAAAACATGAAATAGTCTATTCAACTGCAGGTTACCAAGCAGTTAAGCAGACAGCTGAAGTAACAAAAAGCCAGGTTGTAAACCTTGGCTTCGTCAGGCTTCAAGCTGCCCCCAATGTAGTAGTAATCACCGGTGAAATACTCATAACAAATTCTGAAGTGCCCATAAGTGGCGCTACGCTATCGCTTGTAGACGAGAAAGGTGAAGTTAAATACACAATAATTAGCGACAGTTCAGGGCAGTATCAAGCTGAATTAGAACCGGGAAAATACAAGATCAAAGTGACAGTGCCTGGGTATAGAGAAGTTTTTGTGGATGCAGATTTGGAAGCAGGAAAGAAAATGCTCTTTTCCCCATCTCTTGTTAAACAAGGGGAGCCTGAGGACATAAAACTTTCAGTTGCAGGAGTGGTTGTTGATTCAGACTCAGGTCAAGTCATTGAGGGTGTCAGAGTTGAAGTACAGAGTTCTACTGCCTCGGTGTTAACTGATGGCGATGGCCGTTTTGCTCTTGATGATCTGGAAGCTGGAAAGATCACTCTGGTTGTGTCAAAAGGGGGGTATCAGGAAAGGTCGCTTGAGTTTATAGCAAGTGCAGGAAATAAGGTTAATGTAGGGAATGTGCTGCTTGTTAAAAAGTCTGAAGGGGTAGACGACAATAGTTCCTTGTTTGGTAAAGTGATTGATGCTGTCAGCGGACTTCCGATTCAAAATGCTACGATAGCAGTTGATGGTTCGGATCAATCAACAAAAACACTGTCTGACGGAACATACACTCTTGATGAAGTAAAAGATCTGAAATTCAAATTGTTGGTAAGTGCGTCAGGGTATTGGAGTCAACTGCCAGAAGTCGATATGGATGCGCATGGAAGATTACAGTTCAACGTCTCTTTGTCTCCCTCAGATTTGGGTGGTCTTAGCGTTACTGAGCTAGGGGCAGGAAGTTCTGACTTTTCAGCATATGAGCCCATTTCAATTACAGCGACTATTAAGAATGCAGGCGATGTTCCGAAGACTGCGCAACTGTATATAGAAGTTCTGGATAGTGCTGACAGGGTTCTCTTTGCAACACCTGTTGGTAGTATGGCGGGGGGGATTGGACCCGGCGATCCGATTGTGATTCTACCTGAAAAATCTGTTTCTGTAGACGCTAACTGGTTTACCGCGAATAAACCGGCGGGTAGATATCGCATTAAGCTGTCTGCTTATGACAAATTTACAAAGCAACTACTTTCTGAGAAATACTCCACTATTACGATTGTTGAGACTAGCGCATTGGCTCAGGTCAATCTCAGGTTAAACAAAGCATTTACTCATGTTGGCGCAACAGAGCGAGTGTTGTTAATGGCTGATGTAATTAATCGCTCAAACCAGCCATCTGATTTCACCTTTAAAACGATTTGGCGTGATGCTGGCACTGACATTATAAAAGAGTCAGATACAGTGCTGAGCTTGCTTGGCAGTGATACAGAAAAATCAATCGATTTGCTGGATATGGAATACTCCTTCAAAGAAAGCGGGCGCTACCCGTTTACTGTTGAATTGAGTGATTCGCAGTTATCGCCCGAAATTCAGGAAATCTCTGTAGAGGTTGCCCCTACTGTTCGAGTTGAAGCTGAGCAAAGCATATCTGAGAAGGTTATTACTCCTGATGGGGATAGAAAAATCACCATTGAAGTAAAGATCAAGGGAGTTGAGCAATGAGAATCAAGGAAAATGACACCTCTACATTGGTGATGGCTCTCGCCCTTATATTAATAACTGCATTGGTCGCTGCTAATGCTTATGCAAATGGCAATAGTGGTAAAAATTATGTGCTGTCATTTATGCCAAATCATAGTGGTAGTGCTCGCTTATCTGTCATTATATCCAGTGAACAGAGCGCAAGTGGCACTGTACTCATACCAGGACTTAATTTTGTAAAAGATTTTTCGATTGAACCAAACTCTATTGCTCGTATAGAAATTCCATCCAAAACAGATGAGCCAAGCGTAAATAGTATTTCAAATCTTGGGATACGTGTAACAAGCGACGTTAAAGTGGCTGTGTATGGTTTAAGCCAAGAACAACATACAACAGATGCTTTTTATGGATTGTCCGTTGATACTTTGGGGACTGAATATTCGATACTTGGTTACAAGGGGCTCTCAGGAAGCTTGCCCTCTGAGTTTTCAGTAACCGGGGTTTACGATGGTACCGATGTTACCATTACACCTATTTTAAGCGCACATGGCAGGCAAGAAGGAGAGCCGTTTACGGTTACGTTGGACGCTAATGAAGTTTTTTTGTTCAATGATCCCAGTAGTGGCAGCTACTCCCGATGAATACACGTCAGCTGCCACAACCAGAAAACTGACATACTCATAATTTCTGAAAACACAAGAGAACCCTCAACTTTCGCTGCTAAGAAAAATAACTATCATCACCCTGAAAAATTCTGGCTATCTTGCCAAATCATGATGTGTCAAAAGCTATCTTTTGTGCTTTAGCACCATGGGCAATGGCTTTAAACAAACTGTCCCAGCTATCAATCATTAACGTGAGAAAGAAGCTGGTGATTTTCCTCCATAATCGCTTTCGTGTAGGCTTCTTTGGTTTATTTAAAGCCTGCTGAAATTTTGGACAAGAAAATTCCTGAATCTGATCAACCAGGAATGCGAGAAAAGTAAGGTAGGCGAAATTCGTAGCCAGATGTTTTTCGCCATGACCGTAATTGTGTTCAAGTTGATAGCCTTGATTTTTCAGGGTATTAAACGTTTCATTTTCAATGCGCCATCTACAACGGCCTCCTCGCATCACGGATTCAACGGTATCATCGGTTAATTCAAGATCAGTTACCCAGCACCAGACATGCTGGATCCCTTTTTTGTCGATTTCAATGTAATCCAGAACATTAACCCGCTCTGTTTCATCCTGAAGATTGAGGGGGACGTTATTGGCGTAGCGGAATTTATGAGTCGTGTTATTTTTCTCATCAACGATTTTGTGGTGATGAACCTGGCCTTCGTCATAAAGGGCATTCATGGCCTCAATAAGCGACACATGGTTACCATCTTTGGCCACGATAATATAGTGCCAGCCATGCTCTCTGATCAGAGCAATGGTAGGGTTGTCCGCATATAGACCATCCAGAAGAATCACCAGTTTCAGGCGTGGATGGTCATGTTTTGTCTGCGCCAGAAAACGTCTTATTGCCGCTTTTTCACAATCATTTTTTGTGGAACCATCCTGTCGGCAAATTGCTTCCGGCGCTAAAGGAATGACGGTTTTTCTGGAAGGGTGGACAATACAGCCCCCCATAATATTGTGGTAAAAGGTTTCACTTTTTTTGCCCTCGTTTTTAATGCAGCAGTCATCACAGCGGCAGGTTCCCGAATAAAAGAGACCCGTACCATCAATAGGAAGCAGATAAAGATCTTTCAACTTGCCACATTCGAATGCATAAGCTTGCAGAGCACCATTGCGCTGAACGACAGAAAACAATTCTTTAAACGGCGTCTTCAACCCGAGTGGATTAACCGGGTCAACAACCTCTCTCATTCTGGTATCGGAGGGAACTTTGCCATCTTTTACGTGATAGAGCTTTTCAAGATTATGACAGCAGATTTCATCAAGCCGCTCTTCATCAAACCCTAATAGTGAATCGAACTTTTGATGCATCATCGCAAAAGCAGATTTCAGAAAGTTAGGAAAGGGTATCACGCATTTATTTGGACGATGATCTGGAATGCTGTCGAAGCATTCTGATACCTTTTTTATCAAGTAAGAAGCACTGAATTGCCTGACATTTTTCTGAATAGCCGTACCCATGACTGACTCGACGACAATGATTGAGTAATATGCAATTTTAGTCGAAGAATTGTGCGGGCATGATTTTTTTACCTCTTCTGTATCTCTCGTGGCTGTAGTGCTTCAGGATTCATCGGGAATTACTGCAGTAGTGGTGATCTAACAGGTACGTTAATCAACTCTTCTGCTCCTGTTTCTGTTTTCAGTGGTGTTGAGTGTGCGAACGTACCCGTTGGAGTAAGAGCGTGTGATCACCTGAGCGAAATGCTGCCCCCTGTTTCAACGTGGGGTCGATCATTTGTGACGGTTCCTCTGGCTACTCGGCGAAGTGGGGATGTATTTCGTATATTAGCTTTTTCTGATGATACTGAGGTTAAAATTAACGGAGAAGTTGTTGAGACCTTGAGTAAAGGGAAGTATGTTGAAAAAATATTAAAGACCCGTTCTGTAATAGAAAGTAACGAGCCTGTTCTTGTCGCTCAATACTCTCAAGGGCAAAATAGTGACGGGATTATATCCGACCCCTTTATGATGTTGGTACCCCCTGCTGAGCAATTTTTAAAGAGTTATACATTTGCGTCGCTCGAAGAGAGCCTTGGTTTTGTTAATAACTATGTCAATGTTGTCGTTCCAAAAGATAATATAAATTCCATTGTGCTTGATGGAGAGATCATCTCGTCAGATCAGTTTGAAGACATTGGTAATAGCGGATTCAGTGGGGCACAGATCAAGGTGTCTGAAGGCTCTCATACCATTTCCAGCCCTAATCCCTTTGGTATCTATGTATATGGTTTTGGCAGTTATGACTCATACGGATACCCGGGCGGGATGAACTTTGATTTGATTAACTCCACAGGTGACAGTTTTGCGCCATTCGTTAAACTCATTGAGCTTGATGGAAGCATCGAAGGTATCGCAGGTGATTTTGAAGATCTGAACCTGAACTCATTGATTGATGAAGGCGAAGATCTGAATAAAAACAATAGACTCGATAGACGTACAGAAGACATCAATGAAAACAACCAGCTCGATGAAGGCGAAGACCTGAATGACGATGGCGTGATTGATCGCGATACCGGTATTTTCAGGGTCGAGCTTGAAGAAGGCGCTGAAAACCTGACACTCAAGACTAAAAGCTTTGTTCCTGGCGCGTTAAAGGTGCAGTTCAATATTGATGTCATTAATAAAGACTTACCGGGCAAAGGTGTGCTGGTTATCAGCGATGGGGCTGGGAACAAGGTAAAGAGGGCGATCAGTCTTGATAACAAGAAAAGACTGACCAATGTTCAGGTCATCAGTCAATTGTCTAATGCAGATATCGATCTGGCCAGTAGTTCTTTTTCAATTCAACCCGATAACGTCAGCCAAAAAGATGGAAGTACACTTATTGAATGGCGATTTGACGATATCACGATTGATCAGATTGAGGACCTGAGCTACGACATTACTTTCAAGAACCCTGTGCCAGGCGAAAAAAGAGTGGTGACACAAGCGCTCGATTTATATTACCGGGATATCAACGGTAATGATGTTTATCAGTCACTGGGGCAACAGGTCATTGATGTACTGTCATCACGTTATGTGCCATCGATCGGTACGAACAGTAACCAGTATCCTGCGGATACCGATGTAATGCTCACCGCAGTCGTTCAAAATACGGGTACAACCATTGGCACAGCTGTAGCGGATGTTTCAATATTCGATTCTGAAGGAAGTAAGGTTGCGAAGGTTTCAGGTGAAAAGTTATCCGGAATGGGGCCGGGTGACTCGGTCAGCTTTCAAAGTCTATGGAACACTTCAGATACGGCGAATGGCCAATATATTGCCCGTATAAATGTTAAAGACGATCTCACTGGCCAAATAGCCACTGCCAACAAGAAATTTACCATCAGTGCTTCTGGTTCAGGTGGAGAAGATGTCACGGTTATCAATATTCGAACGACAACCGACAGACAGGTCTACCACACGACCGATAACGTCAAGGCTGAAAACCTGGTTCAAAACTTGTCCGTCAATGCTGTAGCTGAAGCTTCTGAACTTTACGTCACATTCATTTCGCCGGATGGAACCATCATTTTCAGTGAAGTAATGGATATACTTGAACTGGCGTCTGGTGGTCTGCAGCAAAGATTCAGTGCTATTGATCTCAAGGGGGCTTTGGAAGGCAACTATCAAATTGTAGCAAGGCTGGTGAACAAGGAGGGGGGTGAAATTGTCATTTCCCAGGCCGAATTCCTGGTTCAGGAAAATGCACTTGCTGCGCTTAAGGGAAAAGTGACGGCTGATGAAAGTAAACTGGTGATAGGTGAGCCTCAAATCTGCCATTTCACTGTTGAAAACAGTGGTACTAAAACCTCTGATGATCTGCTGATGAGTCGTTCAATGGTCGATGTTGGAGGGCAAAGTTCTGGCATACTAGGTGAATCTTCAGTGACTCTAAACCCTGGGGCTGCAACTGAATATACTCATCTGATAGATACCGGCAACCTCAACCCTGGTGGACATGCCTGCGTACTACAAACAGAGATTGATGGTGAGCAAGTTGCCTTGGCTAGTGCAGGTTATACGCTTGCTTGTCCTGCCAAGGTGCCCGTAGCAGAAGTAAAAACATCTCAATACAGTACTAATTTACTGGTCAATGGTTCATTTGAACGCCACGGATATCTCAAGTATGGCGACTGGGGTGTCTTCAGACACATACCTGGCTGGGTAGCTCTGAAGAACAAATTTGAAATTCAAACCTCCGGAGTTTCCCAGGCGGCCACGGATGGTAAGGCTGTACTGGAGCTTGATGCTCATCGTAAGGCGTTGATTGCTCAATGGGTTGAAACAGTACCCGGTGATCAGTACTTGTTGATTCTTGATTACTCTCCTCGTGTGGAAGTCGATAGTAAGCCAACAACTAACAATATTGACGTTTATTGGGGTCATGAAAAAATCACGACCCTTGAGGGCGATAAGGTAGGCTGGAAAACACTGCAATTCGAACTGTCAGCGAAATATAATCTGTCGAAATTGGCTTTCCATGCCGTTGGTGAAAGCGACAGTGTAGGCGGGTTGATTGATAATGTTCAATTAAAATGCACTTCATTCCGTTTTAATAACCTCGTGAAAAATGGCTCCTTTGAGCAACACGGCGTACTCGAACAGTTTTACTGGGGGCTCTTTTCAAGCATACCCGGTTGGAGAGCGACCGGACATGAGCAGTTCAAGATCCTCGAAACCCGGACAGGCTGGAGATATAACGCATGGAAACGTAAAGGATGGTCTGCGGAGAGTGATTATAAACTATGGAAGCATAGAGATTGGATCAATGAAAAGAGCCACCATATAGACTATGAGGCTTGGGGTCGTAAGCACACAGACAGATATTTTGAAAATTATATTTGGGATAAGGACTACGATCTCAAAACCTTCTTTGACAAGAGCTGGGCTGTTCATGGTGATGCGGCGCTGAAGCTGGATGGTTATGAAAACAGTTCAATTAGCCAGGATATCACGACCCGGGTTGGGCAGAAGTACAATCTGACTCTTGGCTACGTACCCAGTGTTCACTGGCCAGATGATACCAATGATATTGAAGTTTGGTGGGGTAATGAACACATCGATACGATTTCAGGTGAGCATCACCACTGGACGGGCAAACATTATGAGGTTACAGCCAGCGATGCGAAAACAGCACTGACCCTAAAAGCCGCAGGTACATCAGATGCTATGGGCGGACTCATTGATAATGTGAGCCTGAGCTGTTCATTTGATGACAGTGCTAATGAAAACCTGATTACGAGTGAACCGTTTGAGGATCATTCATCCAGTCGAAACGGCTTTTTTGATTTCTTTGATAAAACGCCTGACTGGAAGAGTTATGGTAAGAATCCCTTTGAAACCCAGTCTGACAAAGAGGCAGGAACGTACACCAGAGAAGGCTGGGCAAGACTGGTTCTGGACGCTCGTGAGAACTCTGAGTTAACACATGTTGTTAAGACGGACGCAGGAGACAGTTATACCCTTGAGTTCAGCTACACACCAAAGGTGGCTCCTTATCACAAGGAGAAATGTATGTGGGGGCAATGTGAAACGGCTGATACGAACCAGGTTGAAGTATGGTGGGATGGAAAACGACTGGCTACGCTGGACGGCTCTGACAAAGGCTGGGTCACCAAACGCTATCAGGTGACTGCTTCCAGTGATAGTACCGAACTTGGTTTTAAGGCTGTCGATCAGTCAGGCAGATCGATTGGCTTGATTGAAGTCAGTCTTGTCAGGAACCCCGTTAAGTTAACGATTACTTCTAATCCTGTTACCAGCGTGCTGGAAATTGAACCTTACCAGTACAAGATCGATGTGATCCACGATAAAAAGGCAGTGCCTGTTTTTGAGTTGGATCAATATCCCGAAGGGATGAGTATCAGTGATGAGGGCGTGCTCAGCTGGGATTACCCAATACCCGGAGAATACCCTGTAATTGTGCGAGTTTCAGACGGTTGTGGAGATACTGCGATTCAGTACTTTACTCTGAAAGTTGAACCTCCCCTGCAGTGTCTCTGAGGGAAGTTCCTGAAGAGCAGGTTGAAAAAACAATAATGAAATCGCTGGACTGACCCGACCTGATGGCGGGTCAACCTTCACAAGACAGATAAATACAAGTGGTTGGAATTAGGTATGACAGGGCTAGGGATGGAATCGCTCAGAAGCGGTTGCGTAGGTAAGTTGACATCGATAATCAGTATGAGCCTGTTTACCTTTGTGTTTTATATTTCCCCCAGTGGTAAGGCTGTTGCAGATAATATTGAAAAAGAACAGCAACGACAGGCGCAGATTACAGTGGCTCGTGAGAAGACCCCTGAGCAGAAGCTTTCCCGTCGCCTGCAATCCTTACAGGATGCTGTAGTAAATCAGTCTATGGGTGGAGAAAAGCCGGGCTTATTTTCCACCCTGGCTTTCTGGCAAGATGATGATCCACTCAGTTCTGATAAGCGAGAACAACTGCAAGGGTTGTTGACAGACCTTCTGGCAATAGAAGCTGATGCTATGGGTGGTTTTTATCAGATACAGACTCATATTTCTGATAAAAAGCTTCCAGCCGTAGCTGCCAAACGGCAGGCTGCAGCAATGGCCACTTTCAAACAACAGTTTTCTGAAACTAAAGCCGTTTTGAAAGAACTGTTAACTACGAAGGACCTGGATCGTGCCAATGAGCTCTGGCAACAATTGAAGGCTGTTCTGGAAAATCAGCAGTTCAAACGTTCCCACAGCCCCTTTGATCCCAATAAACTCCCCTTTAGTAATCCGAATAGCAAAGTTCGGGAACCCAAGGTGACAAACTTTGACTTGCAGAGTGCTCTGGGTCTTGATTCCTATAAAGGTGTACAGGTTGCCAGCAATGGGCCTTTGCCATCATCAGTGACTGCAGCACTATTTAGCGCCAAAAACTCAGGGCAGCCTGCCGATACTTTTTTGCAGGAAACACCTGATATAGTGATCACAGATGAGATGCGAACACTGGCTGCTGAGTTGAACTATAACCCAACCGAAATCTATTCTTGGGTACACAATAACATCCGTTTTATTCCCAGCTATGGCTCCATTCAGGGGGCTGCCATGACCCTGGATACTCGCCGGGGTAATGCCACCGACACAGCCAGTTTGTTGATTGGCTTGTTACGAGCCTCCAATATTCCTGCCCGTTATGCTTATGGCACGGTAGAAGTGCCCGTAGAGAAAGTGATGAACTGGGTAGGTGGTGTGGAAGTGCCTGCAGCCGCTCAGAACTTAATGGGGCAAGGAGGTATACCCAATACTGGTTTACTTTATGGCGGTAAAGTAACTCAGATACGAATGGAACACACCTGGGCTGAAGCCTGGGTAGATTTTGAGCCTAGTCGGGGTGTCAAAAACCGTACAGGTGATAACTGGATTCCAATGGATGCCAGCTTTAAACAGTATGAATTCACCGATGGTATGGCACTGCAGGAACAAGTGCCTTTTGATGCCCAGGCTCTGGTAGATGATATCCAGGCCAATGCAACTATTAATGAAGAGCAGGGCTGGGTACAGAATCTGCCACAGCAGTCTATCGAACAGCAATTACAGGCATACCAACAGCAACTGGAAGACTACATTGCTAATCAGAACCCTGATGCCACAGTAGGTGAAGTGCTGGGACTGCAGGAAGTCAAGGTCAAGCCTGCAGCGCCACTGGCAGCAGGACTGCCTTACCGGGTATTGGCTACCAGTGAACGGTTTGCAGAAGTGCCTGAGAAATTGCGTCATAAGTTTAAATACCAGCTGCAAGCCCAGCTTTATGGTCAGCCAGGTACAACCCTCTTTACCTTTGAGCAGCCCACCGTTGAAGTGGCTGGCAAGAAACTCGCACTGTCCTTCCGGCCCAGTACTGAAGATGATGAACAGATCATCGCAAGCTATTTGCCACAACCCAATGAAGATGGCAGCCCAATTGATCCGTCCCAACTGCCCGATACATTACCCGGTTACCTTATTAATATGACCGCGGAGTTTACAGTAGATGGCGAAGTACAGCTGGCTCAGGATGCAGGCACTATGGGAACGGAACTGTATAGTACTATTGGTCTGTACTCTCCAACCCATGGCTGGACTCAGGCAAATAATAAACCAGTAGCGGGTGAATACCGTGCTATTGGGTTGGATTTGCAGGGGGTATCTGCGAAACAGGCAGAACAAATGCAGCAAAGAATGGAAAATACAAAATCCAAGATTGAGTCTTCAGATATATCTGACATGTCCAAGCATGATTTGCTTGGAGATATCGTGTATTCCACTATCTTTAGCTACTTTGGATTAAATGATCTGCAGGATCAAATTGCCGCAGAAAGTAATGATGTTGTGCAATACCGGGCTCCAAGTTTTGGTTTGTTTATGACTAATGTTATACCTATGTATTGGTATGGTATAGCACGAGATGTCCAAACTAATGGTTTAGTTATGGATGTGGATAATTATTCATCCATGAGTATTCATAAAAGAAATGACCTAGCAGCTTGGGTGCAAAATAATCAAACAAGTGGTTCACGCACTTCTGCAATGGAGCATCTTGTGCCAGAACAGCTTGTTTCTTCAAGTGATTCCCCTGTTGAAGGAATCAGTGCAGTCAAAGCTCTAGCTGTAGCTGCTGGTGCAGGGCAGAAAATATTTACCATCACAAACAGTAATTTGGATGAAGTAATCTCTAACATAAAGTTGGATTTAGGAATCAGGCAAGAAATTCGTCAGAGTGTAGAAGCTGGTAAAGTGGTGACAGCACATGAGGAAAATATTGTCTTAAATGGTTGGGTTGGTGCAGGGTATTTGATCATAGATCCAGAAACTGGAGCTGGAGCTTATAAAATAAGTGGTGGTAGTAACGGTGGTTTTATTGACCCCGAAAAAAAAGGTTATGATGATATTCTTGGATTTATTGGTTTTGCATTACCATTTTTAAAAATAACGCTTCTTACAGGTCTCTCTGCGATAATTGCTTTAGGTCTGAATGTGAAAATGATCATGGATTACGCAAAAATTGACCATAAGTGTGAGGGTTTAAATTATTTGATAGCTTTGTCTATTCTAGTAACAGTGTTAGGCCTTTTAGCTTTCTTTTCTGGCCCCTTAATAGCGATAGTAATAATGTATGCAGCTATGCTTTCTTCTAAGGCTGCAATGAGTGTTGCAGAAAGTAAATTTTGCAGGGTTAAATAGTTGCTATGAGCAAAGCTGAATTAATTAATTTTGTTGTCTTTGTAGTGGATATGGGGATAGTGCTTTATTTTACTATGATCGGCTACGGGATCATCAAAGGACGAATATATTTGTTTGGGCGTTGGTATACAAGGAATGTCAAAGAAGAAAAAAGCGACTATTATCAATCTATTGTTGTATATATTGGTGCAGGGTCATTACTTCTATATTTTCGCTTTGTATCATTCCCTGCTGAGTTGTTGCCTCTTGCCAAATGAATAGAAGATGAAAAGAATGGATCCTGTATTAATAGTTATAGAGTTAGGAATATTGATGTATGGCTGTATGCTTATTTATGGCATTTGGAAGAAGAGATAACCCGATAATAGATACTGACCCGTTGGGGTTGCTAAAAGTGTGTCGCCGCCCGCTGTCTTTTGCTGGTGATTATATGAGTTCAGGGGCAACTGGAACAAATCTTGGCATTTTCCATGAGCATGCGTTCTATGAGGACGGTACGGGAGATAATACCGGCTTTACTAAAACCGGGTTATTTGATGACCGAAAAAACATCAATAAATATCAATGTGGTAACACAAGATATGACGACAAGATAATGTGGCAGGCTGAGGCGAATAAAGCCAACGATTGGAAAGAGGGTTATAACTTTGTTACAAACAACTGCCATGACTACATTGAAGTGGTTTAATGACTTAGGACACCTCGTTAAGCACAATAGTGCAGTTGATGACGAGGTAGAAAGTGACAAAGCAGCGTAAGAATTATTCTCCAGAATTTAAGCGTAAAGCCATTGCTATGGTAGTTGAACAGGGGCAGGCTGCTTCAGAAGTGGCCAGAAGTCTTGGTATCCATGATGGCAACCTGAGACGCTGGATACGGGAGCAGAATGAAAAAAAGGAAAGGTCTTTTCCTGGCAAAGGGCAGCAAGCTCTGACGCCTGATCAACAGCGAATAAAAGAACTGGAAGCTGAAAATCGCCAGTTAAAAATGGAGCAGGAAATCCTAAAAAAAGCGACGGCCTTCTTCGCGAAAGAACTGTTGTAAGGTTTGCATTCATACAACAGGAGAAGGTGGCCTATCCGGTGCAGGTACTCTGCAAAATAATGCAAGTTGGGCGCAGCGGATTTTACCGCTGGCAGAAACAACAGACTCAGCAGGAGAACTCCAGGGCTGAACAGTTCCGCCTGGAGGCTGATGCACAGCAGATTTTTGTCGACTCTGATCGCTCATATGGCAGCCGAAGAATGGCAAAAGCACTGCGTAGTAAGGGTTACAGCATAGGTCGTCATCAGGCAACAACACTGATGAAGCGGTTGGGGCTGGTCGTGAAGTATGCGAAAAAATTCAAGGTGACGACGAATAGCAGGCACAAGTTTCCAGTTGCAGAAAACCTCCTGAACAGGGAGTTTGCAGTAACGGAGGCGAATAAGGTCTATACGACAGATATTACTTATTTATGGACTCGCGAGGGATGGTTGTATCTGGCAGTGGTTATGGACCTCTATTCAAGGAAAATCGTGGGCTGGTCAATGAACAGTCGCATGTCTACAGAACTGCCGTTAGAGGCATTGAGAATGGCGTGGTGGAGTCGTAAGCCTGGCTCGGGAGTACTCCACCATTCAGATCAGGGGAGTCAGTATGCTTCTCTGGACTATCAGGCTCAGCTCAGAGAGTACGGCATGATCTGCAGTATGAGCCGTAAGGGAAACTGCTGGGATAATGCGGTGACCGAACGTTTCTTTGGAAGTCTGAAAAGGGAAAGGACTGACCATTATATTTTCGAAACAAGAGCAGATGTTGAAGCAGCGGTTGTTGATTACATTTTGTTCTACAACAACCACAGACTTCACTCCTATCTTGATTACGTGAGCCCTGTGGACTTTGAGCAACAGGAATTCAGGAAAGCGGCTTAATCAGGTGTCCATTTTTACTTGACCACTACAAACATCAGCTGGCCTGGTTTAAACAACAGCTGTTTGGTGAAAAATCGGAAAAGAGACTGATAGAAAACCCGGACCAGCTGGCTCTCGGGGAGATCCTCAAGAACATTGAGTCTCCAGAAGTTCCGGAAACAGAAACCATCACCTATGAGCGCAGAAAGAAGCACAGGCCGGATGACTGTGTTACCGATCAGGGATTGCGCTTCACGGAAGGTGTACCTGTTGAGCTGATTCATATTCCGGCTCCTGAAATGCAGGGTGAAGACGCCGACCAGTATGAAATCATTGATCATAAATATACCCATCGTCTGGCGCAGCGACCGGGCAGTTACGTTATTCTGAAATACCAGAGGGACGTCGTTCGCCATAAGGCAGACCAAACCCTGAGCACGGCGGCAGCCCCCTCCGGCCTGTTTGACCGCAGCTTTGCCGATGTGAGCTTTATAGCTGGCCTGCTGGTTGAGAAATACCGCTACCACCTGCCGCTTTACCGTCAACATCAGAGACTGGAAGCCAGCGGTATCACCGTCAGTCGTGGCACGCTGACCAATCTGGAGCAGCGTGCTGGCCAGTTGTTACAACCTGTCGCCCATGAAGTACTGAACAGCTGCCTTGAAAGTCACACCCTGGCACTGGATGAAACACCCTCAAAAGCTGGGCTGAAATGTAAGGGTAAAATGAAAAAAGGCTACTTCTGGTGCTTTTATGGCGACCACGAAGAAATAGCCTTTATCTACTCCGACAGCCGCTCCTGTGATGTGGTTGAGCCTTACCTGAAAGAATTTGAAGGGGTATTACTCACAGATGGCTACCCCGGCTACGCTAGCCTTTGCTCGAAATACCCAAAGATCACTCATGCCGAGTGCTGGACACACAGCCGACGTTATTTCGTCAAGTCAGAAAAAGCGGAACCCGAAGCGACCAAAGAAGCCCTGAAACAGATCGGCGCACTGTACAAGGTTGAAGATGACATCCGTCGTCAGGGGTTGGAAGGCGACGTACTGCGTGATTATCGCCAACAAAAAGCCAAACCCCTGGTTGACCAGTTCTTTGAATGGAACCGGGAGCAGCTGAGACGGCTTGACCTGGTTCCCAGCAACCCTCTGAGCAAGGCACTGGGCTATGTTCACAAGCGGGAAAAAGAGCTTCAGGTTTACCTGAACGATCCAACGGTAGCGATAGACACCAATCATCTTGAACGTGGCCTTCGTTGCATCCCGATGGGAAGAAAGAACTGGATGTTCTGCTGGACGGAAGAAGGCGCAGACAATGTTGCCGTGTTCCAGACGCTGATCACCAGCTGCCAGCTGGCGGGCATCGATCCCTACAAATACCTGGTTGATGTTCTCCAACGCATCAGCCTCCACCCGGCCCGTGATATCAGGGAACTGATACCGCGACTCTGGAAAGAGAAATTCGGGGCCAATCCATTAAAAGCCGATCTCGACAAGTAGGGGGAGTCTGCTCCCTGCTTGAACGCTTACCTTCCAGTAGTTTTACCACAGAAGCTGAGAGCTTCGCTTCTGGAAAAAAGCTGAAGCTTATTTCTGGAGCACAATTGATCTACGCGATTTCTAAACTCCCAAAAGAACAGCAGGAATCGTTAACCAGAATCGCTATTGCCGGTGATTATAAAACACCCACCTGTCCATCCTGCGATATAAAAATGGTTCTGCGTACCAGTAAGAAAGGCGCTAAAATCGGTTCGCAGTTTTGGGGCTGTAGTAACTTTCGACGTTGCAGGCAGAACCTTCAGGTAAAGCAAGAATCCAAGCCGAAGAAACGGTATTTCTGAGAAGCAGTGGATAGCTGCCAATTTGCGTGGGTACACAAACTATCCTCTGCTTCAAGGAATGCCAAGAAATTCTTTGAAAGAGCATGACTCCTGACGCTTTTAGCGTGGACAGGTGTCGAAAAAAACTGCCTACAACCATTAATAACCATCAATGGTTGAACGAAAGTGCATTTATAACCACTTGATAAATATATAACTTATTGAAAATAAAGGAGGTAATTTATACCTCCTGTTAATATGAAATATCCGGGCTAAACCTTTAACCTATCCGGGCGACTCAGAATGAAACGAGTTTGTCCGGAGATTTCCACCTGTGCCACAGAAACAACGCCCATCATCGAAGTCTTCAGAACAGAAGTCTTCACCAAAAAAGAAAGTTTCAACAACGTCGGGTAACCACAACATTCTGGATACCGATGGGCTCAAAACCTCTGGCTTAAGAGCCAATAACAGCATTCTGGTCAACAAAGAGGTTGGCAAGTATCAGGTCCAACAGACATCAGGGCTGGCTTCTCAATTTGAGCAGGAAAAAGAGAAAGCTGCGCGGCAACGGGCATTGCTGGAAAGTCTCCACCCCGGATGGACCGCCCCGGATCAATCCGACTTTACCGGGCTATCTCTGAACCATCGGGATCTGGAGCGCATGCGTTTTAAAAACAGCCTGATGCAGCGCTGTAAATTCCGGTCCGGCAAACTGCGAGGCGTTTATTGGAAAAACTGTGACCTGCGTGGTGCCGATTTTCGCCATACCGATCTGCGGGACTGCATTCTGGATGGCTGTAATTTGAATGGAGCCGACCTTCGTCACGCCAACCTGGCCAATGCCAGGGTTATTGATTCCGACCTCTCAGCAGCGAATTTTGATCATGCCGTGCTGGATAAGGCGGTGATTGAAAACTGTGATATGACCGCACAAACCTTCCACAACAGCTCCTGCCGGAAAATACGTTTATACAACAGTCATATCATCCACGGATTCTTTGATAATACCGATTTTTCACAGGCAGAGATTCAGGATATGGAGTTTCGTCACTGTACCCTGACCAAAACGTCATTCAACAATGCGGCGATCCAAAACGCATCATTCAAAGGGTGTGAAAGTTTTGATGAAGGCCCCTCTTTTTCCGGGGCAACAATGAGTGAAGTGACCATGGCTGACTGTGAACTGCAGTCTGTCAGTCTGGCCAATACCGAAATATCTCAGTGTGTCTGGGAACGTGTCAGCTTAACCAGCGCCCAATTGGATAATGCCGTATTCAACAAGGTCAGCTTCAATGAAGGCGTGTTCACCGACTGCTTCAGTGTGGAAAAAGCGCCATCCTTTACCCACTGCCATCTGAATCATTTATTGATCGAGCATACCGACCTGACCGATGCACACTTCAGCCAGAGTTGTTTTGTCGGAACCATTATCAAAGACTCAGATATTGATCAGTGGCAACTGCACAATACCCGAATCGCACCGGATACAATGATTGAGTAAGGCTGGAAATACTGCTGCTTCAGTGGCTATGATCACACCGGAAACCAGCCTCATCCTGTTTATCTTTCTGTCAACGCATTCTGTTTGGCCCTGAGAATAGGCTTAAGCAGGTAGGCCATCAATGTCTTATCTCCGGTGATAATGTCCACATTGGTTCTCATACCGGGAATAATCATAAGCGGTTTATCTTCTGAGCCGACGAAGTTATTTTTGGTCCGGATTCGGACAATATAAAAGCTCTCGCCTTTCTCATCCTTGATGGTATCAGCACTGATGTGCTCAACCTCGCCTTCAAGCCCACCATAAATCGCAAAGTCATAGGCCGTCAGCTTAACCACTGCTTTCATCCCCAGGCGCAGAAAACCGATGTCTTTGGGCTGAATTTGTGCCTCAATCATCAGGTTATCTTCCAGTGGCACAATCTCCAGCAGACTCATGCCGGGCTGAACGACCCCACCCAGCGTAGTGACATGGATTTTCTTAACAATGCCATCCATGGGTGATTTGATCAGAGTCCGGTCTACCTGGTCTTCAAGGGCATGATTAGACTCACCTAACTGATCCAGATGAACTTCCGTTTCCTTGAGTTCCTGAACAATATCAGCACGGTAGTCCTGAAAAACCTCTTCTTTACGGGACAGCGCCTCCTGATAGGCCGCCTGTAACTTTGGAATACTCAGCTCAGTTCTTCGCATTTGTGACTCAAGGTCATTCACCCGCTGTCTTAACTGAATCAGCTCAACCCTGGAGACAACACCCTGCTCTGCCAGAGGAACGGTCAATTCAAGTTCATCCTGTCCCAGTTCAAAGCTGGTGGTCAAAAATATCAGCTGATCCTCTGTGGTGGCTAACTCATGCTCAGCCTGGACCGCCTGCTCCCGGGCAACATTGAGCTCTGCAATGAAGCGGTCGGCACGCTGATAAAAAATTTCCCGCTCTCGCTCCATATAAGCCGGATAGTCGTCCAACTCAGCCGGGAAGTTCAATGTTTCACCCGACAACTCGGCTCTCAGTCTGGCCGCTTTGGCAAGCTCGCTGTAATACTCAATGGCACTTTCCCGAAAGGTGGAAGAGAAACGGGTGTCATCCAGCTGCATCAACGGTTGCCCTGAGTGCACCTGTTGCCCTTCTGCAACAAAAATCTGCTCCAGAATCCCACCTTCCAGATTTTGCACCACCTGCAACCGCGAGGATGGAATGACGATCCCCAGGCCCCTGGTAATTTCATCCAGCCGGGCAACACTGGCCCAGACGATGGAGGAGAACAGCGCCAGCAGCATAGTGTATATCAGTAAACGGCCACCTTTTGGCGTTCTTATCAGCATGGCGACATTGGTATCAGAGATATATTCCATATCATCTGGTAGCACTGTGTCTTCTATCTTTTCTAAAGAGTTCTCTGAAGAAGTCTCTAAGGAGTTCTCCGAAGAATCCTCTCCTTTGCCCTCCTCAGAAGTACTCTGCTCCTGGCCATCAGCAACATTAATTGCCTGGCCTGATACTTCCTGTTCTGACTCAGCCGACTCTGAAGCGTTCTCTGAAGAAGTCTCTAAAGAGTTCTCCGAAGAACCCTCTCCTTTGCCATCCTCAGAAGCACTCTGCTCTTGGCCATCAGCAACACTAAATGCCAGGCTTGGCATCAACTGTTCTGACTCAGCCGACTTGGTAATGTGGCCTTCTGACGGTTCAGTCTGATTCACAGGTGCCTCTGTCGAGCCCTTTATTACGTCCTTATCATCGCTGCTACTCATTCCAGCCTATCCTATTTTGAGTTTGCCCTGCCTTAACGCCGCATGTACCTGATCCTTGGGTCCATCCGCAACAATACGTCCACTGTCCATTACGATCAGTCGGTCCACCAGATCCAGCATTGAGGCCTTATGGGTAACCAATATCAACGTCTTGCCGCTGCACCGGGTCTTTAGCTGTTCCTTCATTCGCAGCTCTGTGGTGTTGTCCATAGAACTGGATGGCTCATCCATCACCAGAATCGGTGGATTCATCAGCAGGGCACGGGCCAGGGCAATACTTTGTCGCTGCCCTCCGGACAGGTTTTGCCCGCGCTCACCCACGATCATATCCAGCCCGTTAGGGTGCTTATTGGCAAACTCCGTTACTCCGGCAATCTCAGCAGCCTCAAGCAACTGGCTGTCGTCAACATGGTTTGCCCCCAGGGTGATATTGTCTTTAATGGAGCCGTAAAACAGTGTGATATCCTGGCTAACGCAGCCAATACTGGAGCGCAGGTCAGTGGGATTGATCTGTCGTAAATCAACACCGTCAACCCGAACTGCGCCTTCTCCCGGTTCATAAAGTCCCAGTATCAGCTTTTCGATGGTTGTCTTGCCGGAACCAATTCGCCCGATAATCCCAACCTTTTCACCGGCTTTAATGCTCAGGCTGACATCTCTTAAGGCCTGAATTTCCTGCTCGGGATAGGAAAAGTTAACCCCATCAAAGTCAATACTGCCTTTCAGGTCCGGACGATTAACGTAATCCCTGTCTTCATGACGTTCGGTTGGCATGTCCATGATCTGATTCAGGCCATCCAGAGCCGATTTGGCCTGGTTATAGCGGGTTGCCAGCCCGGCAATCTGAGCCATGGGTGCCAGACAACGGCCAGACAGCATGACCGAGGCAATCAGTCCCCCCATGCTCAACTCACCTTCAGAGATCAGATAAACCCCAAGAATAACCATGCCTATATTGGCCATTTGTTGAACATAGGCACTGAAACTGGTGGCAGAAGAAGTGAGCAGTTTGGTTTTAATGCTCCAGGTGGCAATATGGCTAACGGCTTTTTCCCAACGGTACTGAATATCACTCTCGGCCTGGGCAATTTTCAGGGCTTCCATGCCTGAGAGGCTTTCAATCAATGTGGCATTTTTCTGCTGACTGGAACGGAGTGTTTTTTCAACGGAATTTTTGAGAGGCTCCTGAATAAAGAAACTGTAGAGGCCAATGATGAGCATGGCGACCAGAGGTACAACTGCCGTAGGCCCACCGAGCATAAATATCACGAAAAGAATGATACAGGTGAACGGCAGGTCAACCAGCGCAGTGACCGTTGAAGAGGTAATAAATTCCCGAATACTTTCGAAGTCCTGAAGGTTTTTCGCGAAGGAACCCACTGAAGCGGGCCTGGCCTTCATGCTCAACCCCAGAACCTGCTCCATGATGGCAGAAGAGAGCAGAATATCGGACTTTTTACCGGCCAGATCAATAAAATAGCTGCGCACCATTTTCAGAATAAAATCAAAACTGAAAACAATTAACGCACCAACGGCCAGAACCCAGAGTGTATCAAATGCCTGGTTGGGAACCACCCGGTCATACACATTCATCACAAACAGCGGGCTGGCAACCACAAAAATATTGATCAACAGTGATGCCAGTAAAACATCACGGTAAATTCTCCATGAACCGAGAATAGTTCCCCAGAACCAATGTCTGGATTTAACCGTTAATTTCTGCGGGGTCCGACGATCATAACGATGCTTTTCACGGACATAGATAACATAGCCACTGTAAAATTCATTTAATTCTTCAATACTGATTGTTGTCGTGCCCTCACCGGTTTCCGGCATAATAATCCGGGCAGTGCCTTTTGCATGATCAATATCCGACAAAATGCAGGCTTTGCGTTTATTCAGTAACAACACGGCAGGAACAACCAGTGAAGATATTTCGGCAATCTCCCGCTTATGAACTTTACAGGCCAGACCCGCTCTTTCAGACGATCGAATAAATACTTCTGCAGTAAATTTGCCTTTCTCAAGGGGCATTCCAGCTTTTAAAGATTCCCGTGAATACGGATTACCATAATGGCGGGTTAACAAGGCGAGGCATTCAAGAAGGTCATCGCTGCTGACGGGGTGTTCATCAGGGATATCCCAGCCGTCATGAAGGGTACTGGAGTAATTCATAGCTACCTGCTGATTGTTTCATCCGTGTTTTTTTACAAAAGATTGATTCAGAAACAAACAGCATGATTGCCTGAAAGGTATTAATAACTAAAGATTAGCGCAAAATACCAAACAGCTAATTGAAAAATAAAAAATTGAAAAATAAAAAATTGAAAAACACATTTTTAAATGGTGTTCATATCAGAAATAAAAAACCGGGGAATTTAATTCCCCTAAAACCATTTCAATTAAATTAAAAGACAGTACTGCTTCAATCATCCAGCTGCTGATCAAACACCTCTTCCTGCATCCGTTTAAGACCAATGTGTCTGACATCCTTACCCTTGACCAGGTAAATAACGTGCTCGGCAATATTTCTGGCATGATCCCCAATCCGCTCCAGAGAGCGTAATACCCACATAATATTCAACACCCGGGTAATGGAGCGGGGATCTTCCATCATATAAGTCACCAGTTCACGGGTGGCACTTTTGTATTCCCGATCCACCGCTTTATCCTCTTTAGCCACCGCAAGGGCCTGCTCTGCATCAAACCGGGCAAAGGCATTCAGGGCATCCTGAGTCATCTGGCGGACATGACTGCCAATATGACGGGTTTCAATATAGCCTTTGGGTGCTTCCCCCTGTTCTGACAATTTTATGGCAAATCGGGCAATTTTGGCCGCTTCATCACCAATGCGCTCCAGGTCCGTGGCCACTTTGGTGCATGCCAGAACCAGGCGTAAGTCGCTGGCTGCAGGCTGGCGGCGGGCCAGAATTCTGGAACACTCCTGATCAATGGACGTTTCCATAAAGTTGATGTCGGTGTCTTTTTCACAAACAACGATGGCCAGGTCACTGTCGGCATTGATCAGTGACTCAATGGCATCACTGACCTGCTTCTCAACCGTGCCGCCCATGGACAACAGGTTATTGCGCAGCTCTTCCAGTTCATGGTTGAACTGCTGGGAAATGTGGTGGGTCAGCAAATCGCTTTGGTTAGGCATGGATAATCCTTGGAGGCTGCCAGAAACTGTTGAGATTCAGGAAAGCTCTTCAGCCATAACGGCCAGTAATGTAGTCTTCAGTCTGTTTCTTGCGGGGGTTGGTGAACAGCCTGTCGGTGTCGCCATACTCAATCATCCGCCCCATATACATAAATGCGGTGTAATCCGACACCCGGGCCGCCTGCTGCATGTTATGGGTGACAATCACAATGGTAAATCTGGACTTCAACTCATTGATCAACTCTTCAATCTTCAAAGTGGAGATAGGGTCGAGTGCAGATGCAGGCTCATCCAGAAGCAATACTTCGGGTTCCACCGCAATGGTCCGGGCAATAACCAGACGCTGCTGCTGCCCACCGGATAGGCCCAGTGCGCTTTCATGGAGGCGATCCTTCACTTCATTCCAGAGCGCAGCCCCTTTCAGCGCCCACTCCACAACGTCATCCAGTACCCGCTTTTTATTGATGCCCTGAATTCTCAGGCCATAGGCAACATTTTCATAAATACTTTTTGGGAATGGGTTGGGCTTTTGGAACACCATCCCCACCCGACGACGAAGATCAGCCACATTGACGGATTTCTCGTAGATATTTTGCTGCCCACCGGAAGCATTGGTGAGCCGTATCTGCCCATCCACACGACAGCCATCCACCAGATCATTCATCCGGTTCATACTGCGCAGCAGCGTGGACTTACCACAGCCCGAAGGTCCGATAAACGCCGTTACACGCTTTTGCGGTATCTTCATGGAGACATCAAACAGCGCCTGTTTCTCGCCATAGAACAAGTTCAGGCCAGACACCTCCATACTGGTCGGTTCAAGCTCAAGGTTCAGTACAGAACGACCACGCCCAAGAGACTCAGGATTAACAGCTCCGGGAAGTGCGGAAGGTGGTTCAGCACGACCATCAGCGGTAACACTGGCGTACTTCTCAGGGCTGTTTTCAGGATACGTTATGGCGGTTTTCACAGTAAGAGCCTCACTCAAAGTCTTGTTCAGGCTTTCATCCTTTTTTTCATCCCCTTCCGGCTTTCTATCGATGACGTTATAAAGCTCTTCCGCAGACATCGTGTTCAGTCCTCAAGGCTCTTGTATTTTTCACGTAACCGGTTGCGAATCGCAACGGCGGACAGATTCAGCACGGCAATAACCATCACCAGCAGCAACGCAGTGGCATACACCAGCGGCCTGGCGGCTTCCACGTTCGGGCTCTGGAAACCCACATCAAAAATATGAAAGCCCAGATGCATGAACTTCTGATCAAGATGCAGATAGGGGTAGTTGCCATCCAGCGGCAAGCTGGGAGCCAGCTTAACAACCCCCACCAGCATCAGTGGTGCTACTTCCCCTGCCGCACGGGCAACCGCCAGAATCAAACCGGTCATCATGGCCGGGCTGGCCATGGGCAGCACAACCCGCCACAACGTTTCTGCCTTGGTGGCACCGAGGGCCAGACTCCCTTCCCGAACGGAGCGGGGAATACGGGACAGCCCCTCTTCCGTGGCGACAATCACCACCGGCAGGGTCAACAGAGCCAGAGTGATGGATGCCCACAGCAGCCCCGGAGTACCAAAGGTGGGGGATGGCAGGGCCTCAGCAAAAAACAGATTATCGATTTTTGCCCCGGCAAAGTAGATGAAAAAACCAAGACCAAACACACCGTAAACGATGGAGGGAACCCCCGCCAGGTTATTAACTGCCACCCGGATGGCCCGGGTCATCCAGCCCTGACTGGCGTACTCTCGCAGATAGACGGCAGCGATAACACCGAAAGGGGTCACCATAATGGACATCAGAATCACCATCATCACTGTGCCAAAGATGGCGGGGAAGACACCGCCTTCGGTATTGGCCTCCCTGGGATCATCAAGAATGAACTCACTGACCTTGTCAAAATAAAAACCTATTTTATCGGTCAGTGACAGGGCATTGGGCTGATAGGCACGCACCACCTTACTGATTGGCTGTTCCAGGGTTTGACCAGCAACGGTTCTGGCCACAAAGCTGTCACGGTTGAACGCCCGGTAAAGATCGCCCAGCTGGTTTTCCAGTTGCTGATATTCCTGATTCAGCTGTTTTCGCTCAGCCTGAATCTCTGCCTGACGGACAGGGTCCCTATCACCGCTCAGCTCCAGACGACGCTCGGCCAGACGCAGCTGTTCTATTGCGGCGTTTATTGAGCCAATGTCGTGCTTTTCAATCTGGTAGATTGCCTGATAAATCGTGAGCGCCCGATCCAAACGCTTATTGAAAACGGTCCAGGCCGATTCACCACTGGCAACGGTGACACCATCTTCCTGAACAGACTCCAGAAAGCCGTAGAAATTGCCCCATTCACGACGTTCAAGCACCATGATGTCTTCAGGGTACTGGCGATTACTCAGCCACTCATCGACGATCCAGACAAAGTCAGCACCACTCAGGTCCCGATTGCCCTGCTTCAACAGAACACGGGTATATAGCTCCTGGCCGTTGACCACCTCAAGGCCGGACGACTCCAAACGGGCTGCGGGGACTTCTTCACTGTCAGTAATCTCTCCGGCAACCATTCGGACGGCCTGCCCCGGAGGCTGGTAATCAGCCACCATAATCTGGCCCGGCCAGAAGTGCCCCAGCCCGCGCACAGCGATCAACCCCAGCAGCCCGATCACCAGAACCAGACTGATGGCAACCGCACCGGCATTTAGCCAGACCCAGGGAGCACCGCTGTTAATCCATGCACCAACAGAGCGTTTTCCGGGGCTTTGAAGGGAATTATTCATAGTCATTTCTTATCCTCTTTCCCTTCTTAGAGCGAGCTGTATTTCTTACGAAGTCGATGACGCACCATCTCCGCCGCCGTGTTCACCACAAAGGTAAACAGGAACAGCACCAGTGCGGCCAGAAAGAGAATTCGGTAATGGCTACTGCCCACTTCAGACTCTGGCATCTCAACCGCAATATTGGCCGCCAGCGTCCGCATGCCCTCAAAGATATTGGCATCCATAATGGGCGTATTCCCTGTGGCCATCAGCACGATCATGGTTTCACCCACAGCCCTTCCCATACCGATCATCAGCGCAGAGAAAATACCCGGACTGGCGGTCAGAAGAACCACCCGGGTCAGGGTCTGCCAGGGTGTGGCTCCCAACGCCAGGGAACCATAGGTCAGGTGCCTGGGTACGCTGAATATCGCATCCTCCGCAATGGAAAATATGGTTGGAATAACGGCAAAACCCATGGCCAGTCCTACCACCAGGGCATTACGCTGGTCGTAGGGAATGCCCAGCTCGGTGGTCAGCCAGGTACGCATATCACCGTCAAACAGCCAGAGTTCCAGACTGGAACTGAGCGACATGGCCAGGGCACCACTGAGTAATACCACGGGCACCAGCAATCCGGCCTGCATACCGTCAGGAATCCGGTGACGTATCGTTGCAGGCAAGCCATCCCAGGCAAAAGCAAACATCAGGATGCCCGCTGGCACAAAGAGCAACAGGGCAAAAATACCCACCAGCTGATTTTCAATCAGCGGGGCCAGCCAGAGCCCGGCAAGAAAACCAAGAATGACCGTAGGCAGGGCCTCCATCAGCTCGATCACCGGCTTTACCTTTCTGCGCATGCCCGGAGCCATAAAGTAGGCGGTGTAAATAGCCGCACAAATGGCCAGTGGCGCTGCCAGCAACATGGCATAAAACGCCGCCTTGAGCGTCCCGAACGACAGTGGCATCAGGCTCAGCTTGGGCTCGAAATCATTGTTTGATGCCGAGGACTGCCAGATGTAATCCGGCTGATTGTAAGACTCATACCAGACTTTACCCCACAGGGCAGACCAGGATATTTCCGGGTGCTCATTGTCGATTTTCAGGAATTGCGTCTCACCCTGGCTGGCCAGAATGAGATAATTGCCTCTTGGCGCTACGGCCATTTGATCTATTCGACCCGCAGCCAATGGCTCCACCAGCAGAGAACGGTTTGCCGTGGTGTAATACAGACCAACCTGACCCTTCACATCCGACGCCAGAAAGCCCTTGCGCCGATGCTCCGGAACAATCTTGTCGATGGGGTCACTGCCGAGGCTGAAAGAACGAATATTGTGCAAATTCAGACGGCCATCTTCACGAACCATAAACCACTGGGCGATATTGCCTTCTGAGTCACCCACCAGCAGGGACACCCCGCCCAACAGAAACGTCATCGCGGTAACTTCCACTCCCTTAGCGGTCAGGTTGAGCGTCTCATGGATATAGGGACGGTCAATATCGCTGATATTGATCACCGTCAGTTGATTGCTGCCGCTGAGGACATAAAGCCAGGTTTGTTCCGGATCAATCAGCAACTGGCGGATATCCAGGCCACCCTGCGCAGAAAGTCCGCTGATCACCGGCAGGGCGACGGACTGCTGCTCAACAGTGATGGACTCGGTTAAAAAATCCGCTTCCTTATGGACAACCTCCATCACCAGCTGGTTATTGCTGCTGGCGGCCATCAACAGCTTTTCCTCACCGTCACTGATGGCCAGTTGTGCAACCGGAGCCGAAAAGTCCTTGATGGCAAAAGGCTGCCGCTCATAAGGGTAGCTGACTTCCGGTGTGATCTTCCGGCGGTCATCTGGCCAGGTAATCCTGTAGCCCTGATCAAACAGTATGACCTCACCTTTGGTAAGACCGGCCGCCATCAGATTGGAACCAGCAGCATCCCTGACCACCCTGACCACCTCACTGCCCGCAGGTATTGGCAGCAACTCATTCTGTAGCCATTCACCGGTCTGGGAGGAGAAAAAACGCAGATTACCGGAAGCCTCTGCTTGCATGGCCACTTCGGCCTGCTCTTCAACAGCGAGAAATATCGGCGCTTTTTTTGTAGCAACTGGCTCATCAACAAAAGTCAGGGCCGATGGGTATGAAGCAACCCGGGTAATCTCAGCGCGGTTAAATAGCGGCAGGACCTCATAGAGGAGGTAAAAGAAAATCAGGAGAATCGCCACAATCACGCCAAGACCACCGGAGGCAACCCCCCAGCGGGCAAGACGGTCTTTCAAGAAGCGCAGGGAACGATATTTTTTTAGTGCCGGTGTATTGAAATCAATACCCGGGCTGTTATCCATCGAATTTTGATACATGGCGCAAGTCTGATTAAATCATGCCCGTAACTTACAGAATCAATATGACAGTAATGTGACACCGGGAAAAAATCATTGCCCGGGCCAACAGATCAATGTAATTTAGTGGCTGCCAATAACGGCTGTAAGCCTGAATTACCGAGCCTACAGACCTGTTGAAAGTGCATCATGATCAGAGAAAATAACGATGTTACCCAGAAATCTGCTAACAATACCCGGTATTGACACCCAATCAGAACAGTGTAGCTCTGCCCTTTCCATGATCCCTTCCCTGCATGCCCACCGACACCATCATCACCATTGAACGGCTGATTCGACCCTGATCGAATACATTTACTTTTATCGCCTGAGCTTCTAGCCTCAATGTGTAATATATTAATTTACAACTAGAAAAAAGAGCTCAAGGCACAACCAATCAAGGAATGCGACAGCTCCTGACGAGCTCTGCACTGATCTGCTATAGACTGATCTGTTATAGATCGTGCTGTGGATAATGCTGTGGATTGAAGTATCGCAAACCGCTTATAACTCAAAAGAACACAAAACTGGATTACTATGAACGCTGTCATTTTGGCTGTTGCCATCATGCTGACCTTGAGTGTCTTGCGTGTAAACGTTGTACTTGCCCTTTTTTTCGGGGCTATTGGTGGAGGTCTTGCCGGTGGACTGGGGTTTGATGCCACACTGTCCGCTTTTGCCGAAGGGTTGGGGGGTGGTGCCAGTATCGCCATCAGCTACGGTATGCTGGGTGCCTTCGCCATGGCTATATCCGCATCCGGGATTCCCCAGTGGCTGGCCGATCGAATTATTCAGAGGGTAGCCAAGACCCACAAAACAGCTGGCCTGAGGATCTCAATCCTGGGAAGCATTCTGCTGATGGCCTTTGCCTCCCAGAATGTGGTCCCTGTGCATATCGCCTTTATTCCTATTCTGATCCCACCGCTACTGGGTGTTTTCAGCTCCTTACAGCTGGACCGCAGGGCGGTAGCAAGCACCCTGTCGTTTGGTCTGATCGCCACCTATATGCTGGTTCCCATTGGTTTCGGCAATATCTACCTGACCCAGATCCTGGCGGGCAACCTCAACGATAATGGCTTGAACATTGACCCTGACCTGATGCCATCGGCCATGGCTCTACCGGTACTCGGCATGTTTATTGGTCTGCTTGTGGCTGTGTTCTGGACTTACCGTAAACCCCGCCACTACCACATTGCAGAGAGCGCCCTGAAAACCGCTAAGGAAGAGCAGCCATCCATGGAGCCAAAGGCCGTGCTGATTACCCTGGTATCCATTGCGGCGGCACTCGGCGTGCAACTGTTCACCGACTCCATGGCCATGGGTGCAGCCACAGGCTTTATGATGATGATCCTCGGCGGCATTGTGCACTGGCGGGAAGCGGATGATGTCTTTGCCCGGGGTGTAAGAATGATGGCCCTGTGTGGATTTATCATGATCTCTGCCTCTGGCTTTGCCGAAGTACTCAGGACAACCGGGGATATTCCTGCCCTGGTGGCCATGGTTGAAGAGCTGGTTTATGGCAGCAAGGCACTGGCCGCATTGCTGATGCTGCTTGTTGGATTGATGATCACCATGGGCATTGGTTCTTCCTTCTCAACCATTCCCATTATTGCCACGCTCTATGTCCCACTGGCGCTGGCCCTCGGCTTTTCACCTCTGGCAACCGCAGCGCTTGTTGGTGCATCCGGCGCGCTGGGTGATGCAGGCTCTCCAGCCTCCGACTCCACCATTGGCCCAACCGCCGGGCTGGATGTGGATGGCCAGCACGACCATATCCGTGACACCGTTATTCCAACGTTTATGCACTACAACATTCCCATGATCCTGTTTGCCTGGATCGCGGCAATGATTCTGTAATTAATGCGTATCCTTTGAAGGGCTAACCAAAAAATAAAGCCACTGAAGACAGTGGCTTTATCTCCACTCAGCAATCACATTACTTGCTGGCAATCGTCGTATTATCCAGTCCGAGCTTAGCCAGGTATTTATCAACCACCTTGCCTGGCAGTGGGATATAGCCATCCTTCACAACCACTTCCTGCCCCTGTTTCGAGAGCAGCAACTTAACAAATTCGCGCTCAAGGGGAGACAGTGGCTTGTTAGGCTGCTTGTTCACATACACGTACAGAAAACGTGACAGAGGATAGCTGCCATCAACCGCATTCAGCGGCGTCGCCTCGACAAAGGACTGGCCTTCTTTCTTCGCCAGTGCAACGGTTCTCACACTGGAGGTTTTGTAACCAATACCAGAATAGCCAATACCGTTCAGCGATGCAGAAACCGACTGAACCACCGAGGCGGAACCTGGCTGCTCATTCACACTGTTTTTAAAATCCCCCTTACACAGGGCCTTCTTCTTGAAGTAGCCATAAGTGCCGGATACCGAGTTACGTCCATACAGCTGCACAGAGCGGTTCTGCCAGGATCCACTCAGGCCAATATCACCCCAGGTCTTCACTTCACTGTCTGCGCCACACTTGCGGGTTGACGAGAAAATCGCATCCACTTCGGCCATGGTCAGGCCTTTGATGGGATTATCTTTGTTAACAAAGACCGCCAGCGCATCAATCGCCACAGGAATCGCCGTTGGCTTGTAACCATGCCTTTTCTCAAATGCTTCCAGCTCCTTGTCCTTCATTTTCCGGCTCATGGGGCCGAAGTTTGAGGTACTTTCGGTCAGAGCGGGAGGTGCAGTAGAAGAACCCGCCGCCTGAATCTGAACATTCACATTGGGATAAATGCGCTTGAAATCTTCGGCCCAGAGCGTCATCAGATTTGCCAGCGTGTCTGAACCCACGGAGGACAGGTTACCGGACACGCCACTGGACTTACTGTACTTTGGCAGGGATGGATCCAGCTGGCTGGCCATGGCAGCACCACTGGCCAACGCCAGCGCTGCGGTAGCAGACACAGCCAGGACTCGCTTAAATGCCGTTACGTGTGTTGTTATTTTCATCATTTGCTCTCCAGGATTTACGCGCCCTGTTCGAATAACAGCGCCTTCTCATCTTTAAGGGCTATCAAAGGTTGATCTGAGGCGTGAGCCTCCTTGCTTGACTTCCGGGAATCAAATATAGAGCTTGAATATGACAATTCTGTGAAAAGAAAAAGGAAGCAAACCGTGGCCGGGTCTTTCATTTTTAAAGGGTGGCTTTACGGGGAGCAGGAGGCGTTCATCAGTCACTCCCAACTTGCTCCTTTACCAGCGTGGTGACGATGGATAAAGCCCCCAGCTTTTTGCGGCTTTCAAAGCTGTAGAGCGTTTGGGAGCCTTTGCTGGTGGCACGTCGGGCAATCAGACAATCAGAGAAATCCACTTTTGGAGTTTCGCTGTAATCCATAAGCGCGCTCTGCAGGGCACTCCAGTCTTCAAAAATGAACCGGGTGTTACTGGCGAGCTGTTTGAGAACGGAGTGTATTTCTGCTTTGGTTAATTCAAAGACGGTTTCCAGCACCCACTCGGTTTCGGCCAGGACAATGTCTGAGAGGTAAACGGAGTCAGCAGAATTAATGGTTTCAGCCGCCACTCTCGCTTGCCAGGGCGGGTTACGGGCATCGACTGGCGCTATCAGATAACGCAACAGCACATTTGTATCAACAGCAATCATGATTCGCCCGCGAATTTTCTGGCGGTTTTGTTTTTGATGGCCTTCCTGGTGTCCTCTCGCGTTATGTGTTGATGGGTATCACCAGGTAATTTGATGGTGCCAGAAAGGTCGTCGGAGGTCATCTTTACCAAATGTGCCACACCATCGCGCTCGAAAACCTGTATAAAGTCGCCTGGTTTTAGCCCGAGCTTTTGGCAGATACTTTGAGGAATAGTCACTTGTCTTTTGGTCGTTAATTTATGCACGTCACACCTCTTTCTGTATTACTATATTGAAATAGTAATACTATCGTAGGCAAAGGTTGTACACAGGGCAAGAAAGGTTGTGGCTAGGAGCCTGTCCGAGAATAGCGCCCGTAGCGAGGATTGCGAGAAATTGAGGATAAAAATTTCTGATTCTGAGGAGAATAGCGGGGCTATTTGACGAAGAAGCAGGAATTTTTAGACCAATTTATCGCAACCGCAGTAGGGCAGTCTATTCTCGGACAGGCTCCTAGACTGCCAAAGCGGTTTTCGGTCAGCCTCCCAGACGAACATTCCGATTGCTGTGAACTTTTGCCCGGCAACCCCATCCAAGATATCTGAATGGCAACCATCTGAAGATCACAATTCACAATGGAACCTCCCGTTACTGTAAACACCAGCGGCAATTATGGCGATGACCCGGACTGCGCCGGAGTAACACCTGAGGTATCCCGTTATGTGTGGAACAGCAACGGTATGTCGGTTGTGCCCTGCCAAGACCAATGTTCATTACTGTATTTGCCTGAGCCTCCCATGCTCAGGCTGTTGGGCTATTTATCTTTCCGGGAGATACTCGCCACCGCAAAAACGTGTACTTATTTAAACCAGATAATCACCGATGAACATCTGCTGGCCAGATCGTGGTTTGCAAAATTGGCAACGCACCAACAGAACCAGTTCAAAGAGATTGCCCGTGACATCAGTGATCGTGACCTGCAGCACTGGCTGGGGCAATTTACCACGGATACAACGGTAGTCGGTAAACTTTGCGGCCAATACCTTGCAGAACAAACAACAGACGAAGGTCGTAAAACCGGTGAAACACAAAAAAGGAAATACTTCCCCCAGGTACTGTTTTACACGGTGAGTAAACTGATGGCTGACTGTCGACAATTCAAACCGGTTCTGGCAAAGAAAATTAATGATGCTCCTGACGCTACTATCAGCCTGAACACCCATGGCGACCATTTAATGATCTTGGGAAACCATCATAGAGGGACAATCTTTGGCTACACAGCGAACCGCCCATGGCATAAACAAGCCAGTTTTAGCTTCGATGACGAGCTCTGCACAGGTCTTCCTCTCGCCAACTTTGAGACCCACGGCCATCATGTGCTGGCCTGTAGAGGACGTACCGCAAAAATCTTCGCATATAACGCCGACAAGAGCTGTACGGAGCAGCTCGACATTTTCCATGGAGGCAGGATCAGCTCAGCTGATTTAAGTTACGATGGTCATCATGCAGTCATTATCTGTGATGATGGCAGCGCCAGAATCCACAGCTGGAACGACACTGGTCACTGGACGCTGGCAGCGGATATTACCGATTTCAGGCGGCACTTGAAGGCTCGCTTCAGCCCGGATGGCAGCCGGGTACTGACCCACTCAAACTCGTGCACAAAAATCCACAGACGGAACGAGGAGGGTGGCTGGACATTAGAGGTCACCAGTGACTTCTATGCCCGATCAGTCACCTTCAGTCCCGATGGCAGCCATGTGTTGATGTACAGTTGTTATCGGGGGATCAACGCAAAGATCGCAAAAATCCTCAGCCTGAACAAAGATGGCGGCTGGCTGGAGAGTGCACCCCTCACTCACAAGGAAGGCTCGGTCATACGGGTTATCGCCAGCCCCGATGGTCGCCATGTCATTACCATCAACCAGAAAGACCGTGAAACTAACAGCATAACCATGAAAATCCTCAGTCGTGACAGCAACAGCGACTGGACAGAGACAACTGACAATATCCCAATTATTCTCCCCAATGATACCCGACTATGGCCCAAATTCAGCCCCGATGGCTGTCATGTAATGATTAGCAAGAGTGATTCTAACCTTGAAATCCTCAGCTGTGACAAACGCGGCAACTGGATGCAGAGCCCTATTCCCTTATTTAGAAAAGGCAAAAGAGCCGTCTTCAGTCCCAATAGCAACCATGCGGCGATCATCGGCGCTGGTTATAGCATCGCCAGTATATACAGTTATAACGCCGCCAGAGGCTGGATAAAAAGCGGCATCATTCCCCATAACCGTGAGGGGCCATACATTGACGCCAGCTTCAGTGCTGATAGCAGCCATATTGTCACTTTCTGTTGGCACGCAGCTTACTGTTGGCCCCCAGGCAACGCCAGTAACGAATTTCAGGCAAAAATCTACGGTCACGATGGGAACGGCAAGTGGCTGCCAAAGGCCGTTATCAGCCATAACGGCCCGATCTATACCGCACGCTTCAACGCCGATGGTACCCATCTGGTAACCGCAAGCGAGGATGGTACTGCAGTAATCCTTGGTCGCTGTGCCGACGGCAGCTGGGTGACTAAGGTCATTCTGGAACATAACTACCGGGTCAATTCTGCCTTCTTCAGTGTCGATAGCAGACAGGTGGTGACCGTAAGTGCCTCGCAAAACGTAAAAATCTGGCGTCTTGTCGCTGCTGGCATGGTTCTGGACAATCCGCCCGGAACTCCACAGGCTGCAACTGGCCAGGGTGTTGTTCTGCATGCTGGCAACCAAAAGCCGGAAGCAAACAGTCAGAATTGAGAAACATGCCAGGTCGTTCTATCGACCCATTCACAGAACCCACGGGAAGATTAATCAGGTTTATTCGAATGCCTTGAACTTTTACCCGGCAACCCCATCCAAGACATCTGATTGGCAGTCACCTGACAATGACAATTAACAATGAAACCTCCCGTTACCGTGAACACCAGCGGCAGTTATGTCAGCAGCCAGGACTGCGTGGGAGTTACACCTGAGGCACCCCATTGTGTGGGGAGTGCGCGGAGCAGTAACGGTATGTCGGTTGTGCCCAAAGACCAATGCTCATTACTGAACTTGCCACAGCTTCCCATACTCAAGCTGCTGGGCTACTTATCTTTCCGGGAGATACTCGCCACCGCAAAAACGTGTACGTATTTAAACCAGGTAATCACCAATGCAAATCTGCTGGCCAGAAGGTGGTTTGCAACATTGGCAGCACACCAGCAAAACCAGTTCAAAGAGATTGCCCGGGACATCAGTGATCCTGACCTGCAGTACTGGCTGGGACAATTTACCATGGATACAACGATAGCCGATAAGCTTTGTAGCCAATGCCCTGGAAAGCAAACAACAGACGACGATCTTAAAACCTGTGAAGCACAAAAAAGGAAATACTTCCCCCAGGTCCTGTTTTACACGGTGGGTCAACTGATGGCTAACTGTCGACAATTCAAACCGATTCTGACAAAGAGCATTCTTAATAACCCTGATGTCAATACCGTCAGCTTTAGCACCCATGGCGACCATTTAGTGATCTTCAGAAACAATCATACCTGGACAATATTTGGCTTCACAGCGTACTGCCAATGGAATGAACAAGCGGGTTTCAGCTATCATTCCTGGGTCAACCCTCCTTCCCCCACCGTCGAGACCAGCTTCATGACCAGCGGCCATCATGTCTTGGCCTGGGATGGATACCATGTCGCAAAAATCTTCGGCTATAACGCCGATAACAGCTGCACAGAACAACTCTCCATTGTCCATAAAGACAGGATCATATCAGCTGACTTAAGTGACGATGGTCATCAGGTAGTTATTGCCTGTTATGATGGCAGTGCCAAAATCCACAGCTGGAACGTCGCTGGTCGCTGGACGTTAGCTGCGGACATCGCTGATGGCGGGCGGGGCTTGAAGGCTTGCTTCAGTCCCGATGGCAGTCGGGTACTGACCCACTCAGACTCATGCACAAAAATCCACAGGCGGAACGGGGAAGGTGGCTGGACATTGGAGGCCACTAGTAACTTCGATGCCAAATCTGTCACCTTCAGCCCAGATGGTAACCAGGTTCTGATGTTCGGTGTCAGGGGGATGGCAAAAATCCTCAGCCTGAACAAAAATGGCTGCAGGCTCGATAGCTCTACCCTCGGTAACAACAAAAACTGGATCATACGGGCTACAATCAGCCCCGATGGTTGCCATGTCATTACCGTTAACCACCAAAACGCTAAAACTGACAGCATAACCCTAAAAATCTTCAGTCGTGACAGCAACCGCAACTGGACAGAGAAAACCGGCAATATCCCCATTATTAACCCCCTTGACCCTGACCTGCCCCCCAAGTTCAGCCCCGATGGCTGCCATGTGATGGCAGCCAAAGATCTTTCTAACCTTGAAATCCTCAGCTGTGACAAACACGGCAACTGGATGCAGAACTCTATTCCCTTGAGGGGAAAAATTAAAAGAGCCTTCTTCAGTCCCGACAGCAGCCATGCGGTGGTAATCGTCCCAGGTCATCGCTCCGCCAGCATATACGGCTTTAACGCAGCCAGAGGCTGGATTGAAAAAAACATCATTCTCCATGACCACAACAGGCCACAAATTGACGCCAGCTTCAGTGCTGATGGGCGTCATATTGTCACTTTCTGTTGTGGCTGTTCTTGCCGAGCCCATGGCAGTGCCAAATATCACGCAAAAATCTATGGTCGTACTGGGAACGGTAATTGGCGAGAAAGAGCCATTATCACCCATACTGGCCCGATCCGTTCAGCACGCTTCAACGCCGATGGTAGCCATATAGTAACCGCAAGCGCGGATGGTACTGCAGTAATCCTGGGCCGGTATGCCGACGGCAGCTGGGTGAATAAGTCCATTCTGAAGCATAGCTTTGCGGTCCGATCTGCCATCTTCAGTGTTGATAGCAGGCATGTGGTCACCGTAAGTGGCAAACACATTGTGAATATCTGGCGTCTTGTCAATGCGGGCAGGTCTTTGAACGAAACTATGCAAACCGAATTCAGTCCATAGCGATATTTCGGGCCGGAATCTGCGCCCGGTTCCATCAAGAAAGATCATGAGCGGTTGTGAGAGATAGTGAAATTGCCCAACCCTCATGGGAAACCCTATCAGGGCTTCGCTGGTACCATAGATGGAGTTGTGAAAAACGGGAAAGTACCTTCAGACATACTGCGCTTCCTGTGTCGTTTTTGCAGACAAAGCTTCCAGCTTGAGCTCTAGACGATCATTCCGATTGCTGTGAACTTTTGCCCGACAATGCTATCCAAGATGCCTGACTTGCAACCACCTGAAGATCACAATTCACAATGGAACCTCCCGTTACCGTGAACACCAGCGGCAATTATGGCGATAACCCGGACTGCGCCGGAGTAACACCTGAGATATCCCGTTATGTGTGGAACAGCAACGGTATGTCGGTTGTGCCCTGCCAGGACCAATGTTCATTACTGCATTTGCCTGAGCCTCCCTTGCTCAGGTTGTTGGGCTATTTATCTTTCCGGGAGATACTCGCCACCGCAAAAACGTGTACGTATTTAAACCAGGTAATCACCGATGAACATCTGCTGGCCAGATCGTGGTTTGCAAAATTGGCAACACACCAGCAGAACCAGTTCAAGGAGATTGCCCGTGCCATCAGTGATCGTGACCTGCAGCACTGGCTGAGGCAATTTACCACCGATACAGCGGTAGTCGGTAAACTTTACAGCCAATGCCCTGAAGAGCAGACAACAAACGATGGTCTTAAAACATGTAAAGCACAAAGAAGGAAATACTTCCCCCAGGTCCTGTTTTACACGGTGAGCAAACTGATGGCTGACTGTCGACAATTCGAACCGGTTCTGGCAACGAAAATTCTTGGTGTTGATGGTAATACCCTCAGCTTGAACACCCATGGCGACCAGTTAGTGATCTTGAAAAACTTCCGTACCGGGCTAATTTTTGGCTACACAGCGAACAGCTCATGGCATAAACAAGCCAGATTTAGCTTCGATTACGAGCGCAAAACACATCGTCCTCTCTACAACTTTGAGAGCAACAGCCGTCATGTGCTCGCCTGTAGAAAACATACCGCAAAAATCTTCGCATATAACGCCGACAAGAGCTGTACTGAGCAACTCAACATTTGCCATGGAGGCAGGATCTGCTCAGCTGATTTAAGTTACGATGGTCATCATGCCGTCATTATCTGTGATGATGGCAGCGCCAGAATTCACAGCTGGAACGACACTGGTCACTGGACGCTGGCAGCGGATATTACCGATTTCAGGCGGCCCTTGAAGGCTCGCTTCAGCCCGGATGGCAGCCGGGTACTGACCCACTCAAACTCGTGCACAAAAATCCACAGGCGGAACGAGGAGGGTGGCTGGACATTAGAGGCCACCAGTGACTTCTATGCCGAATCAGTCACCTTCAGTCCCGATGGCAGCCATGTGCTGATGTACAGTGATTATGAGGGGATCAACGCAAAGATCGCAAAAATCCTCAGCCTGAACAAAGATGGCGGCTGGCTGGAGAGTGCACCCCTCACTGACAACGGAGGCTCGGTCATACGGGTTATCGCCAGCCCCGATGGTCGCCATGTCATTACCTTCAACCGGAAAGACGGTGAAACTGACAGCATAACCATGAAAATCCTCAGTCGTGACAGCAACAGCGACTGGACAGAGAAAACCGGCAATATCCCGATTATTATCCACAATGGTGCCCGGTATTGGCCCAAATTCAGCCCCGATAGCCGTCATGTGATGGTTAGCAAAAATACATCTAACCTTGAAATCCTCAGTTGTGACAAACGCGGCAACTGGATACCAACCTCTATTTCCTGTCTGGAAGAGAGAAAAAGAGGCTTCTTCAGTCCCGATAGCAGACATGCGGCGATCATTAGCACTGATTATCTCACTACCAGAATATACAGTTATGATGAAGCCAGAGGCTGGACAGAAAGCGGCACCATTCCCCATGACTTTCAAGGGCCAGACAATAACGCCAGCTTCAGCCCTGATAGCAGACATATTGCCACTTTCTGTTGGCACCCGGTTTGCCTTTGGAACGACAACATTCCTGGCAAATTCAAGGTAAAAATCTACAGTTACGATGGGCACGGCAAGTGGCTGCCAAAAGCTCTTATAAGACATGCCGGCCCGATCTATTCCGCACGTTTCAACGCCGATAGCACCCATCTGGTAACCGCAAGCCAGGATGGTACTGCAGTAGTCTCTGGCCGCTGTGCCAACGGCAGCTGGGTGAATAAGGTCATTCTGAGACATGGCTACCCGATCAATTCTGCCTTCTTCAGTGTCGATAGCAGACAGGTGGCGATCGTAACTGGCTCGAACAATGTGAAAATCTGGTGCCTTTTTGCTGCTGGCATGGTTCTGGACAATCCAGCCGAAACTCCATCCCGCCTTCTTCAGTGACGATAGCAAACAGATCTTGTCTAAACGATCATTCCAAATACCTTGAATTTTTGAACTTTTGACCAACTTTTCCATCCAAGGTAACGGACCGGCAATCACCAGACGAGGGCAACTCACCATGGCACTTTCCATTACCGAGAACAACAACGGCCGTTATGGCAGCAGTCCGGAATGTGCCGGAGTAACACCTGAGGCGTCCCGCTGTGTGTGGAGCAGCAGCGGTATCTCGATTGTTCCCGACGAAGACCAGAGTGCATTGCTGAAATTGCCACAGATTCCCATGTGCACGCTGCTGCGCTGCTTGCCTTCCCGGGATATAATCGCCATCGCAAAAACGTGTAAGTTTTTTCATCAGGTAATCACCAGGGAACATGTGCTGGCCATAAGGTGGTTTGCAACATTGGCAGAACACCAGCAAAACCAGTTCAAAGAGATCGCCCGGGGCATCAGTGATCATGACCTGCTGAACTGGCTGGAACAATTTACCACGAATACAACAGTCGCCGATGAACTCCTCAGCCAATTCCTTCCAGAGCAAATAAAAGACGATGGTCTTAAAACCAGTGAACCACAAAAAAAGAAATACTTCCCCCATGCCCTGTTTTACAAGGTGGGTCAACTCATGGCTGGCTGTCAACAATTCGAACCGGTGCTGGAAAAGCGCATTTTTGAAAAACCGGAAGTCAATGACGTCAGCTTTAGCACCCATGGCAACCATTTAGTGATCTTCAGAAGCAGCAATACCGCAACAATCCTTGGCTGCACAGGTAACGGCCAATGGCATGAACAAGCTGGCTTCAGCTATCACTCCTGGCGCAACCCCGAAGAACCGGCTTCAACCACCCTCATGACCAGCTTCATCGCCCGTGGCCGTCATGTATTGACCTGGGATGACGGCCATACTGCGAAAATCTTTGCCTACAACCCCGATCACAGCTGCACAGAGCAACTCACTACAGTCTATGAAGACAGGATCATATCAGCTGACCTGAGTTACGATGGTCATCAGGCAGTCATTACCTGTGATGATGGCAGTATCAAAATCCACAGCTGGGACGGCGCGGGTCACTGGACGTTAACAGCGGACATGGCCGATGGCATGTGCTGGAAGGCCTGCTTCAACTCCGATGGCAGCCAGGTACTGGCCCGTCCATTGTCCCCCTGGACCCCCGGCCCGAGCGCCAAAATCCTCAGTCAGAATGATGAGGGTGGCTGGACATCAGAAACCATTGGCGACCCCAGTGCCAAACGCGTCAGGTTTAACCCCAATGGCAACCCGTTACTGATGTTTGGGTCCAGGGAGATGGCAAAAATCCTTCGCCTGAACAAAAAAGATGGCAACACGATGGAGAGCATCAGACTCAATAACAATGACTACAGTATCATGCATGCTACAGCCAGCCCCGATGGTCGCCATGTCTTTACCGTCAACCAAAAACCCGGAACCAGGAGCAAAACCCTAACCATCTTCAGTCATGACGGCATCGACAACTGGACTGGGAAAACTGACCATATTCCCATTTTTGAAGACAATCATCCTGACCTATCCCCCCAATTCAGCCCCGATAGCTGCCATGTGATGGCTACCGAAGATCTTCGTAGCCTGGACATCCTCAGCTATGACGAACACGGCAACTGGATAAAGAAATCTATTCTCTTGCAGCAAAAAATGAAAAAAGCTTTTTTCAGTCCCGACAGCAGCCATGTGGCAGTCACCATGCCGGATTATGGTGCCTGCTGCTGCATATACGGTTATGACGGAGCCGCGAGCTGGATAAAAAAAGCCACCATTAGCCCTAAACATGTCCATGACTCGGAATTGCCAAAAATTGAGGCCAGTTTCAGTGCTGATAGCTGTCATATTGTCTCTTTCTGTTGCTACGAAGAGAACTTGAATACCGAATATGAGGCAGAAATCTACGGTCGCGATGAGCATGGCAATTGGCGACCAAGAGCCACTGTCACCCATAACGGCCCGATCAACTCCGCACGCTTCAACGCCAATGCCAGCCTTTTAGTGACCGCAAGCGCGGATGGCACTGCAATCATCCTGGGCCGGAATCCCGAAGGCGACTGGGAGAAGAAGACTGTTCTGAAGCATGCCGACCCGGTTCAGTGCGCCGACTTCAGTGCTGATAGCAGGCAGGTGGTGACCTTAAGTGGCAAGTACACCGTGGAAATCTGGCGTCTTGTCGCTGCTGGCATGTCTCTGGACGACACTATGCACGTTGAATTCAGTCCATAGCGATATTTCGGGCCACTGCGCCCGGTTCCATCAAGGTGGCTCGGAAAAAGCTCATAACCTCTTGCGTAAGGGGCGGCGCGTCTAGCGCCGTCCGCTGGGTGCTGTTGTTATGTTTGCTTTACTCCAGGTTTTCTGCCCATGACGTATCGGTTATTCTCGGATCGTCGATTCGCTGGCCGAAGCAGTTGTAATGATCCTCTTTTATCTGCTTGAACACGAACGGCTCGAACAACATTCGATACAGCTTGGAGATGTTGCCCCCTTTCTGGTTAGTACGGTAACAACTTTCTATAAAGCCTTCTTCTTCCAGCTTTTTTAATCCGGCGCTGATGGTGGGTTGACTGGTGCCGACCATATCTGCCAACAGTTTCTGGCTTGGCCAGCATTCGCCTTCAGTATTGGCAAACGTTACCAGTACGACCAGCAAGTATCTTTGCGTCGGTGTCAGCGCCTCCATCCCTTTATTTTTAAGTTTGACCCGAATCATTTTTAACAAACCAATCCCGTAAGCAAAGGAAACCATGCTATACTGCTCCGCGAGCAACAGCTCATATTTTGAGAGGAAAACCCGGTAGGAGGACCAACTCCTGTGACCGGGTTTTTTCTTATGCGCAGCAAATATAGTTGAGCCTCAATAAAAGACAAAAAATATTGATTTTTTTATAAATTTTTTATCTTATACGCAAATCTGCGTAAAGCATCACCCAATCGGGCAGTGAGTGCCAGCCTATCAACCCGTCGATAGCCCCACCGAAATTGAGCGAATTTCAATATCAACCAGTTGATACAAACAAGATTAAAGAACAGTATCAAAGAACCAGTTGCACAATGCGGCCTGCGCGGGTGAACATAACACTCTGCTTATGCAAACTCATTTCGCATAAGCAACATAACCATCGCCCAGAAACCACGCCCTATCACCGGCCTTCGAGCCTTTTTTTTATAGCGATCATTGTGTTTGTTCTTGTATCTCTGTGTTGTCGCTGACGGACTTTTTTAATCATGTTTTCATGCCATTTGGGAAAATCAAGTATATCCACACCTTCCTCCTTACCTTTTATAACTCTGTCTCTCCATGCCTTCTTTGTTACAGGGAAAAGTTTCTCATATCTATCCTTTCTTACCATGTATTCCGTTTCTGTAAAATCATAGCCATATCCATTTGTGCGGCCATATTTGATTGCTTCTTCTATCCAGTCTTCAAGTTCATTAATATATTCAAACTCGGTTTTCATTTCTTCTTCTGTGACTGGTTCCTCGTCCCATTCAGCCCCAAGATAAAACTCTATACGTTCTCCCAAAAATCCAAATTCCGACATAATTTCTTGACCTGTCATCCAATAAACAACCAAGTATAGACTGCCCCCAAAGGACGCCCCCTCCCCCCTCTGCCAACACAATACCGGTAATCATCACCGGACACCTTTCGCGGCATGGAAAACATCAACCTTCACAAAGCTCATGAGCGGTCGTGAGATAGTGAAATTGCTCAACCCTCATGGGAAAGCCTATAATGGCCTCGCTTAACGTGTTCTGTTTACTGCACTTTTTTAATCAAGCATCAAAAATGCCCCTTTCAGGGTCTGGTAATGGAACACTGAAAAATAATGATAATAACAAGCAGCCAAGCATTGAATGCGTTGGCTGTCGGGGGAAAGACAGTATGAATCCCACCTGGAAACTTGCCAGGTCGGTGGTGGCCGCCATCGACCAATTCACAGAACACACCGGAAGATTGATCAGCTGGCTGACATTACTGCTGGTATTCGTCGTCTGTACCGTGGTGGTTTTGCGCTACTTGCTCAATATCGGCTCCATCGCCATGCAGGAATCGGCCATGTATCTGCACGCCATGGTCTTCCTGGGTGCCAGCGCCTACACACTCAAGCACAATGGCCATGTCCGGGTGGATGTCTTCTATCGAACCATGAGCCCACGGAAGCAGGCACTGGTCAACAGTCTGGGCACCGTGTTCCTGTTGCTACCGGTCTGTCTGTTTATTGGTGTGATGAGCTGGGATTACATCGCACGTTCCTGGCACATTCTGGAACAGTCCCAGGATCCCGGAGGGCTGCCTTTTATCTATCTGCTGAAAAGCCTGCTCCTGGTGATGGTGGTTACCCTTCTGCTTCAGGGCGTTGCCGAACTGATGCGTTCTCTGATGATCCTTACCGGTGCAAGCCGCCAGGAGGGCAGATCATGATGGACGCCATTCCTTTTCTGATGTTTGCCACCGTCTGCCTGGTGCTGCTGGCTGGTTATCCCGTAGCGTTTTCCCTGGCAGGTACCGCCTTGCTGTTTGCCGGAGCCGGATCACTGTTTGGCGTATTTGATTTCTCGCTGATGAACGCCCTGCCCAGCCGACTGTTTGGTGTTATCACCAACCAGACCCTGATTGCTGTGCCGCTGTTTGTCTTTATGGGCGTGATGCTGGAAAAATCCAAAGTGGCAGAAAGCCTGCTGGAAAGTATGGCCCGACTGTTTGGCAAAACCCGGGGCGGCCTTGGTCTCTCGGTGATTGTGGTTGGCATGCTGCTGGCCGCCAGCACTGGCATTGTCGGTGCCACGGTGGTCACTATGGGTTTGTTATCCCTGCCCACCATGCTGCGTCGGGGCTATTCCCCGGCACTGGCAACCGGTACGATCTGTGCCACGGGGAGCCTTGGGCAGATTATTCCCCCCTCCATTGCCCTGGTGCTGCTGGGCGATGTGTTATCCAGTGCCTACCAGCAGTCACAGATAAAGATGGGTGTCTTCTCACCGGATACGGTGTCGGTTGGCGATCTGTTTGTGGGTGCCATCATTCCCGGCTTGCTGCTGGTTTTCTGTTATGTCGTCTATCTGGTGGTGGTTGCCCGCGTTAAACCGGATGCTGCACCGGCACTGACCGACGACGATCTGGCGTCCATGGGCAGCAACCGTTCCCTGTTATCCTGCCTGTTGCCACCGCTGGTGTTAATTGTCGCGGTTCTGGGCTCGATCCTGGCGGGTGCCGCAACACCAACCGAAGCGGCCAGTGTCGGTGCGGTTGGTGCGATCCTGCTGGCGATTCTGCGCCGACAACTCAGTATCAAAACGCTGAGAGAAGTGGTTCGCTCAACGACACAGGTCACCTGCATGGTGTTCATGATTCTGATTGGAGCTTCCATTTTTTCCCTGGTATTTCGTGGCTTCAATGGTGAAGAGTTGATTCACAGCTATTTTGAAGCCATGCCCGGCGGGGTGTTTACTGCCGTACTGATTGTCATGCTGGTGATGTTTCTGCTGGGCTTTATTCTCGATTTTATCGAGATTACCTTTGTCGTCGTGCCCATGGTTGCCCCGGTGCTGCTGGCAATGGGGCTGGATCCGGTTTGGTTGGGGATTATGATTGCAGTCAATCTGCAAACCTCATTCCTGACCCCACCTTTTGGTTTTGCCCTTTTCTATTTACGGGGGGTTGCACCGCCAGAATTGGCGACAGCCGATATCTACAAAGGGGTGATTCCCTTCATCATCATTCAACTGATGGTATTGTGTGCGTTAGCAATATGGCCAGAACTGGCAACCTGGTTGCCGGATAAGGTTTATAACTAGTTCATGGTTTCAATGAGTTTGACGTGTACAGTCTCCGTTCACACTGAGCGGAGTCGAAGGGTGCTTGGCACGATCTATCAGAGTCCGGAGTTTCCGCCTTTAAGCCCTATGGGTCCTTCGACAGGCTTCAGGACGAACGGAGTGCGGAGGCACGATAACCACTCATTGAAACCATGCAAAATATAATTGTCATTTCTTATCCATGGCACATCATACATCGGGCACTTGATTTCGTATAAATCCATGGCCATCAGTCAAAGGCTTTGGCTTAACTGATACAATGGGACTTTTCACTGGTACTCAAACCTATGTTATTAAAAATTATTCGTAATGTATTAGGCTACGGTATTGCGGCAGCGGATAAGCTGACCCGCCCGAAAGCGATGGCACGTTCACCGGAGCAGCAGGCCCGGGTGGATGCACAAACAGCCGATATGACGCTCTACCAGTTCACGGCCTGCCCTTTCTGTATCAAAACCCGCAGGGCCATTCACATACTGGGCCTGAATATCCAGACCCTGGATGCCATGAACGATACTCAGGCCCGTAATGCGCTGCAACAGATGGGCGGCAAGGTTCAGGTGCCTTGCTTACGTATTCAGGAAACGGGCAAAGACGATATCTGGATGTATGAGTCCGGCGATATTATCCAATATCTGCAAAAGAGCTTTGGCTAATCCCGAAATGGTCTACCAGCTCCGCCCCTATCAAAAAGATGCCGTTCACAGTGTGATACGGCATTTCCGCAAATCCAATGACCCGGCCCTGCTGGTGCTGCCCACAGGTGCTGGCAAGAGTCTGGTTATCTCCGAGCTGGCCCGCATTGCCCGTGGCCGCGTTCTGGTTCTGGCCCATGTGAAAGAATTGGTGGAACAGAACCACGGCAAATACCAAAGCTATGGATTGCAAGCCTCCATCTTCAGTGCCGGACTTGGGCAGAAAGAAGCCTCTGAACAGGTGATATTTGGCAGTGTGCAAAGTGTTATCAGAAATCTTGAACAGTTCCAGAACGCACCGGACCAGAAAGCATTTACCCTGCTGGTTATTGATGAGTGTCACCGGGTATCCATGGAGAAAACCTCCAGTTACCACAAGGCCATTGACCACTTTAAACGCCTGAATCCAAACCTTAAGGTTCTCGGTCTGACAGCAACCCCCTATCGCCTGGGGATGGGCTGGCTGTACCAGTATTATCAAAGCGCTGAAAATAAGGGGACGGTCAGAACTGAAGAGCCTCGCTTTTTCCAAGAGTGCCTGTTTGAGCTGCCACTGTCTTACATGGTTGATAATGGTTATCTCACGACACCCGAGGTGGTTGATGCCCCCATTGTGTTCTACGACTTCAGCCAACTATCCCGGGATAGCTTTGGACGTTATGGCGAGCAGGAACTGAATCAGCTATTGAAAGGGAAAACCCGGGCCACCCGGGAAATCATCAATCAGGTGAAAAAAGAAGCCGCTACCCGTAAAGGTGTCATGGTGTTTGCCTCAACAGTAGACCATGCCCGTGAGATTATGGGTTACCTGCCAGACGATGAGAGCGCCCTGATTATTGGCGATACGCCCGCAAAAGAGCGGGACCGTCTGATTGCCGCGTTCAAACAGCAGCAGCTTAAATTCCTGGTGAATGTGTCAGTGCTCACCACCGGTTTTGATGCCCCCCATGTAGACCTGATCGCCATACTGCGGCCAACAGAGTCCGTCAGCCTTTATCAGCAGATCGCTGGCCGGGGGCTGCGCCTGGCACCGGACAAAAAAGAGTGCCTGATTATTGATTACGCGGGCAACCGCTTCAATTTATACAGTCCGGAAGTGGGCGAACCCAAACCGGATTCCAAAGCGGTGCCCGTCACGGTGCCCTGTCCTGCCTGTGGCCATGAGAACCATTTCTGGGGAGTGGTCGATGGCGATGGCGATCTGGTGGAACACTACGGTCGACGCTGTCAGGGCTTTGCAACGTTTTTGGCGGACAACGGCAGCGAAGTGAAAGAACAATGTGAGTTCCGCTACCGCTTTAAGGAATGTGACCAGTGCGGTGCTGAAAACGATATAGCCGCCAGAAAGTGTCACAGTTGCCAGCACGGACTGGTTGACCCGGATAAAAAACTTCGAGAGGCTCTCAACCTGAAAAACTGCCTGGTGATCCGCTGCTCTGGCATGGAAATGAATGCGGATAAAGACACTCAGGGCAAACAGCGCATCCGGATCACCTACCACGATGAAGACGGTGCCGAAGTCAATGAGTTCTTCAGGCTGGATACCCCTTCACAGCAAGGTGCGTTCTATCATCATTTTGGCAAGCATGCCCTGATTAATCGTGCTGAGCCATTCCGGGCGTCAACGGTGGATAATGTTATCCACAGCCGCAAGAAATTTCGCAAACCTGACTTTGTGATAGCGCAGAAGGAAAAGCATTACTGGAAAATCATTGATAAGCTGTTCGACTACGATGGCAAATACCGCAAGGCCGAAGCGCTCTGATGCACGTCACTTATCACATAACCGGGCAAACCCAGAACCGCATCAATCCGTTGATGATTAAATACAGTCCGAAGCATACGCTGGTCATCTGGGTTGCCTCACTGGCCTGTTTACTGATGCCGATGCTGGTCTTTCGGAACAGCCTGAGCAACATTCTGCTTTCCGGACTCTTTGGCTCTGCCTTAATTACTTTCCTGATACTGAACCTTGGCCTCAGGTATGCCGTGCATAAACGCTTTGGTCTTCATTACCAGCCGGACCTTGACCTGGAAACCCGCACTCTGTGCCTTGAGGAACATGGCATCAGCATCCATTCATCATTACTGAAACCGGCTTTTCGACCCTACAAGCAGGTAAAGATGATCACGGTAGAAGACAATATTATTGTCATCGCAGGAAAAAGCGGCTGGCTGGAGATGATCCCCCGGGATCAGGTTACAGAAGGCAACTGTGGATTATTGCTGGATACGCTCTGCCAGAGAGCCGGGAAAAAAATAAAAAGTTCCAGCTGAGGCAATAAAGATAAACTAAAATTTTGTCAGGTAAACAGCACTGCACGGTTTGAATAGCGATGTGCAAGCTCCCCGTTATTACTCTGTTATTGGTTACCTTATTATCTGCCTGCATCACAGAAAGTCCGGTACATGGCAATAAATATGCTGACAAAAAGAGCGTCAGCGGCTGGCTGGAAATACCACCAAACCCTGAGATGCTGAACATGGCAAAATTTGCGGCCAGGGACTTACAAAACGACTCGGTACTGAAAGTAACAGAAGCAAAACGCCAGAATATCCTTGGCACCTGTTATCTGCTTGCTTTTCAAATGAGCAGTGGTACACAGTGGCAAGCGGAACTTTACCAAGACCCTTACGGTAAACTGACTCTGCTTGAATTGTTAAGCCCATTTCCCGCAAGAAAATGAACGATAGCCTCGCCTGCTTGAGCCCGGTCATCAGGCAATCCAACCGCTCCCAACGCCTTATCAATTAATCGATCACCCACCATGGTGCGCAGCCTATCGCACACATCCATAAAAAATCCGTCGACAAATTCAGGATGCGCCTGCCAGGTCAGGATGGAAGACCCCCGTCGAGTAATGGCGTTCTCGCAGAAATCCGAGGTTGCCAGCACGGCAAAGCCCGGAGCCACTTGATCCACCTGATCCTGATGTACCGCCAGAACGCGAATCATGCTACCGGACTTAAAACACCCGAAATCACACAGCGCTTTCACCGGATAAGCACCTAACCCCCATCCTCCGGGAAACTTACGAACACTGCCTCCCAGGGACTGATGAATAATCTGATGACCAAAACAGATGCCCACCAGCAATGCATCACACCTGACAAGGTCGATAATCAACAGCCTGAGTTTCAGGATCCACGGCTCTGAATCATAAGCAGAAGACTTGCTGCCACTGATAATCCAAGCGTCACATTGGTCAACGGAGGATGGAAAGCGGCCTTGATAACAGCGCCAGACAGAATACTGCCACTGACCTGGCATCACCCGGTCAACCATCATTTTGTAATCATTATCAAAGGTGCCAAAACGCTTAATAGAGTCTGGATGATGTTCATCGCACAATAAAATACCCAGTCGTCTGTTCAATGCCAGCTTCCCCGAAACCTGTCTTCTGCATTAGTACAGTCTATATCGACAAGAAGCCCATTGCGGACACAAAGCAAACATACCTCCCAGAGCCTGCTATACAAACCATGGTTGCCTCTACAACATCACAAAGCTGATATCAGTTGCCCCCACGCCGAGGCCATAACAAGCTTGAACAAATAATTAAATTTTTTTTCATCCAGAACTTGCGTTATCCACACACCCAACATTATAATGAGAATCGTTATCATTAAGATTAAAGATGTTTCATATCAGGCTCAACCTGACTCTCCCCAAGCCTTTGTTGAGCCACCCAAGCACTTAACCTGTTGACTTATGGAGGGACTGCCATCGAACGAAATTTCAGACCTGACTAACTGGCAAATGCCAGTGATTCGCAAATCCTCATCTTTAGGGCCTGAATTTCAGGCCTTTTTTTTGTTGTTTCCTGATCCGATCCTGTCCATTATTGATAAGCTGAAAAATTGCATGTTACGTGTGCAGCAAGATATTGGCTATCAAGCACCTTTCGGATGGTAACCCTGCTGCATTGGTCTAATCAGAAAAAGAGCCGCTACCGATGGAACTACAGAAGTACAAAATGCCCTTGCTTGGCGGGGAAATGAAAGAACTCGCTGACTATGAGAACAAGGTCATTTTAATCGTCAATACTGCCAGTAAATGTGGCTTCACTCCCCAGTACCAAACCCTTGAAGAGCTATACAACAAATACAAGGACCAGGGGCTGGTCATCCTGGGCTTCCCCTGTAATCAATTTGGTCGTCAGGAACCCGGGGGCAGTGAAGAGATTGGTGCTTTCTGTCAGAAGAACTACGGGGTTACCTTCCCGATGTTTGAGAAAATTGAGGTGAATGGTGATCATGCCGCGCCACTCTATAAAGATTTAAAATCCGAAGCGCCCGGACTGCTGGGTACTCAGAAGATAAAATGGAACTTTACCAAGTTCCTGGTCGGTCGTAAGGGCGAGATCATTGACCGCTATGCCCCCACCACCAAGCCGGAAGATATCGAAGAAGACATCTGCAAAGCATTAAGAGAGAGCTGAGCGAGCCGACAAACTAAGAGTCTCAACAACCTGACACTCTTATACCGTGGATATTAACAAAGCACTCTCCCTGCTGGCTGATCGCAACGGTTCAGAACTGTTTCTGACGGTCGGCTACCCCCCCTGTTTGAAAATCAATGACCAATTGGTACCAATAGCCAACACCTCGCTGACCAGCGAGCAGGCCCACCATATTTTTGCCAACATGATGGGCGAAGAGCGCTTTAAAGAATTCTGTGAGACCCGTGAAAGCAATTACGCGATACAGAACCCGGAGTCCGGTCGTTTTCGTATCAGTGCGTTCTTCCAAAGAGGGGAACCCGGAATGGTGATCCGGCGCATTCACCACCATATTCCGTCCCCCCGGGAGCTTGACCTGCCGGAGATTTTCTGCGACCTGATTCTTCAGGAAAGAGGTTTGATCCTGATTACCGGGCCAGCAGGTGCCGGTAAAACAACCGCGATGGCATCCCTGGTGAACCATCGCAACACTACGGGTAAAGGGCATATCATCACCATTGAAGACCCTGTTGAATTTATCCACAGCCATAGGCAATGCATCGTCACCCAGCGAGAAGTTGGACTGGACACCCAATCTTATGAAGAAGGTCTGTCGAACGCCCTGCGTCAGGCACCCGACCTGGTGGTTATTGGTGAGATCCGCACCCCCGAGGTGATGAGGCATACCATTGAGTTTGTGCAAACGGGTCACCTCTGTATTGCAACCCTGCATGCCAACACGGCCTATCAGGCGCTGGAACGCATCATTCACTTCTTCCCCCGGGAGCAACATGAAGAGGTTCTTCTGGATTTATCACTGAGCTTGCAGGGAATCCTCGGGCAACAGCTGCTCAGCTCTGAAGATGGTACGGCCGCCTATCCTTCCCATGAAATCCTGTTAAATACACCGGCGCTGGCCGATCTCATCAAAAAAGGCAAAGTGGATGAAATCCATGACCTGATGGAGCGCTCCAAAGACTCGGGTATGCAAACCATTGACCAATCCATTTTCAAGCTGTTTGAGGCTGGAAAAATCACCGCCCAGCAAGCTATCCAGCATGCTGACTCCTCCAATAACATGCGCCTGCTCATAAAGATGCATGGTCATCAGGGAGGGGACGATAATTCTCTGTCACACTTGACCATTTCCACGGATTGAAGCAGCCTGAGAATAACACGGTGCAACAGGTATTTATCTGCTGCACAACCACCTATCCATGCTCTTCTATTAATGAACGCTGCCAGATGGATGTATCAATAACCTGATCAAACTTAACACCACAGCGCTCCATCACTCCCACCTTTCTATACCCCAGTTTCTGATGCAATGCCTCGCTGCGCTGATTGGGCAGGGCAATCACACCAATCATTTCCCGAATCCCCAACGCTTTTGCCGCACTGAATAACGCCTGATACAACAAGGTACCGATGCCACGTCCACCAGCACCATCGCGCAAATATATGGAACCTTCCGCCGTATACCGATAGGCGGCCCGAGCATGATAATGGGCAGCATAGGCATAGCCGAGCACCTCACCCTCTTGTTCATAGACCAGAAAACAGTGTGCTTTCTCCAGCCTTTTCCCGATCTCTTCAGGGGTCACAGGATTAACTTCAAAAGTAACCGTACTGTGCAAAACATAGGTGTTGTAGATATCCGCTATCTGGGCACAATCATCTGGTTTGGCGGTTCTTATCATCAATGTACTGCCTGTCCATCACAAAATTATGTGAATGCAGCATATTTGAAATAACCATGGAAATCACTGCAAACCGACATGATTGTGTCAGCACCACTGACCGGCCTGTTATCACCTTTGCAGGGAACTAAAGGTACGATCTTCCTATCAAATTCTTTGAACAAACTATTGAGGATCATACCCATGACAGGAAAAACACACTTAAGCATATTCTTTGCAACACTGCTCTGTATTAGCTTTTTCAGCTTTGCGGAACCTGCTCAACCATGGAAAACGGGGAACATAAAGTTGTATGGCTTGCTAATACCAGTAATCCAGGCAGAAGAAGGAGACATCAATGGCTTTATTGCCTGTTATTCACATGACATGGAAATGCCATCTTACCCCGTAGAAGAAGACATTTACGTAAAAGGCTTTGTCTCTATGGAAGGGGGGCAGTACAAAGGACGCATTTTTCATCCCGAAGGGTATTTAGATATGGATATCAGCCCTGTATATACAACACCCAGCACTATATGCCAGGAGTACATACCCTCCTGCCAAGATGAGAACACTGAATGCTGGGCAGGCGGTGATACCGGCGGCTACTTTGGTCACCTTCTTCGGGCAATTAATGCCGAGTGATACTCTTTCGGAGTCGTTCCCGGTGTTCCGGGGCTGTCACGAAAGTTGCACAAGCACTGAAACCACAAAGACCACCAAGTATATTTATATAGGCTTAGTGCTCTTTGCGGTTCCTGAAAACGCTTTTTGATCTGTCTTTTACGACAACTTCTTCCCTGTAGGAATACATACCAAACCTCTCCGCAAATTCAACACCGCCATTAAACTCTCATGTCACCTTATCCATTAACATCACTTTTCAGGTGTCTGCTATTGCCCGGAAAGATATACATGGACCAATTCATGAAATTCGTTGATTTCAGAACTGTGTCAAAATGTGATTCAAAAACACAATAAGAAAAGAGGTTACTTCATTGATATAAGTCAATTACCACACATGTGACTCTGTATGTATTTTACGCAAGCCGCCATCGGCATACCGAGCATTTACACTTCAAACAAGCAGTGCAAAGCCTCAACAAGAGTGAATTCCACAAGCACCTTGTTGCATCAACTAATATCTTGCGGCTCTTTTTTGAAAAATTTCTTTAACTTGAGACGTTTTGAGCCCGCTGCCCATAACGACAGTTAAGCGGTTTAAAGCAGTATCAATGAATACCGTGAGGGTATTTTTTGTGAACCGAATGATAAGTGTATTCATGGCCGTTGTGCTTGCGGCCTCGTTTATGATGTCTACTGCACAGGCTGCAGAAAAAGTCCGCTCCCAGATGCTGGCCTATGTGGTCACCAGTGAGAATGGTAAAGAGACCCTGAAGAAAGCCGCCACTGCCGAGCCGGGCAACGTACTGGAGTATCAGCTGGCCTATACCAACACCTCAGCCGAGGCCATGTCGGGCCTGAATGTGGCGGTGCCGGTACCGGCCAACACCCGTTATCTGGACAAAACCGCCATTACCGTAGTGCCCAGCCGCTTTGAAGTAAGCATTGATGGCGGAAAAACCTGGGAAGGTGAACCGGTTAAACGACTGCGTAAAGATAATAATGGCCAGCTGAAAGAGGTGGTGATTCCGGCCACGGAATACACCAACCTGCGCTGGCTGGTTCAGCGTCCATTGAAAGGGGGCGAGGTTCAGCAGTTTACATATCGGATTCAAGTGATCTGATTCTACGCAACCAGCCCACTGCCATCAGAAGAAGAACAGCGCAGCCTCTCCACGGGGTGCACCCACCGGGGAATTCTTGAAACGCTTGTTTGACACCTTGGCCTGGTGCCGGGAGATGACGGCTTTGTCCACAGAAAAAGGCAAGTCATCAACAAACGTACAGAGAGTGGTAAAGCAAAAATAATTTCAATTCAACAATGATGCACAGAGCAATGCTTGGTCGAGGGGTCAAAATAAAGACAATGTACAGCAGTAATCGACAGCCCATTATGGCGTTCTGGACCCTTGCCCTGTTAGCCATTTCGATGCTTTGGGGGGCATCGGCTTATGCTTTTACTCCGGCAGGGACGGTGATTAAGAACCTGGCGACGGTGACCTATCAAGATAGTCTGGGTAACAGTTATACGGCGCAATCCAACGAATCTTCTGTTACCGTGGCGGAAGTTTTTTCAGCCAGGCTGGAAAAAGACGGGCAAACTAAAGATGGTGCTCCCGGGCAAATCGTTTACTTCCCGCACCAGCTGATCAACGATGGTAATACTCAAGACCGTTTCCAGCTGGAGGCAACAAACAGCCATGACCTAAGTGAAGTAAAAGTCTATCTGGATACCAACGGCAACGGTCAGCCCGATGACAATGAACCCGAGATCAAACTGGATGAATATCTTAAAGTCGCTGCTGGTACCACAGCCAATCTGGTGGTGTCTGCTCGGGTGCCTGGCACTGCTCAGACCAATGATAAATATACATTGCTTATGAACGTTGCAGCACCAAACAACTCTTCTTTTGGTGGTGCAAATCAGGCAACAAACACTAATACCATCACCGTAACCACAGGCCCGGTAATTGTTGCAAGCAAGCAGGTGGTTAAACATATTCCTGCTGAGTTTGGCTCGGACGGAAACCCAAAAGCAAATACAGGTTCTGTCACCTACCGCATTAAGATTACCAATAATGGTTCTCTGTTGGATGAAGGTGGCATTTATGACTTCCTGCCCCACCTGCTTGATTTGAGCAGTATTGAAAACCCAGAGGGCCAGGATGCGCGTCTGAGTGGTTTTGTCACAAACATAGACAAGCCTGCCAACATTGAAATTCCCTATTTTCCTCACCATGCAAAAGCCTTATACATGGATCTGAAAAACCTGGATACCGGGGCTACAGTTGCCTTTGAGTTTACTGCTACTTACCCAGACAAGGATGTAGACGGTAATAGCTTAACGTTTTATGCCAACGCTTTACTGCAGAACAAAGCGTTTGTCACTTTCGGTGACAAAGTGTCAGAAACCAATCTTGTCTCCACAACACTGCCCCAGTTCTACGGCGTCGAGGCTGGTGAAAATAAGACTTTGCCTGAAGAACCGGCCGGTGGCATTGCCGAGTTTACCAACACTATCGTAAACCTGGGTAATGGTGCAGATACATTCAACCTGACTTTCAGTAACCACTCGTTCCCAGAGGGCACAGTACTCAGCCTCTGGGACTCAACCGGTAAAACCCCTCTGAACGACACCAATGGTGATGGCACTGTAGATACGGGCACACTGGGTAAGGACGGCAAAATCACGATTATGGTCAAGGCCCAGCTGCCTGTGGGTGGCAAAGACACACCATCAACTGTCACACTCACTGTGACCTCTGCCGGTGATGCTACTTTTTCTGACTCTGTGATCAATACGCTGGAAAAAATCACAAAAGAAAGGATCGATCTGGCTAACTATAAAGTCGAACAGGACGGGAGCGATGTAGAGATTAATTTCCCTGCTGGATCTGAAATTACGATTGAGAAACTATTTGGTATAGACGACGCACACCCTACGACTGCTGGTGCTATATCCACAATCTCCCTGAAGCCAGGCAAAGTCGCCAAATTTGGTCTCTATATTGCCAATGAGTCGGCAACGGCCAGCAGCTTCAGTCTCTCCTCAGAGATTGACAAGAATCCTGGCTGGAAAGTGACCTATATCCATAAAGGTATTTTTGAGAACAATAACACCGATGATGGCAAGGAACTGATTCGCGCCACTGATCGGCCAATCACCTCAACACCCAGCCTGCCCGGCAATTCATTCATGAAGGTCATTGCCCAGGTTGAGATTCCGGCGGATGTGAGTAACGCGAAAGCAGGTGATTACAACATCACTTTCACCATAAACTCCAACATTCACAGTCTGAGCAACAGCACCACCAACAAGATCACCATCAAAAAAGATCTGTTGCTGGAATTCGGCCCTGGCGGTGCCAATCAGGTCGAAGCGGGCGGTATTACGTTCTATGACCATGTGCTGAAAAACCTGAGTAACACCAATCTGGAGGTCAGATTCCCTGCTGTCACTCCACCCTCTGGCTGGATCTACCTGATCTACACGCGGGATGCTACCAACGAACTCAGCGCTGCACCTGTGTCAGGACCCATGACATTGACACCTGGTGAAACAAAAAACATTGCCGTAAAAGTGTTTGCTCCTGCCAACGCCCCGGCTGGTTATGTCTTCAACCTGACCTTGGGTGCTGAGGGCAAATCAGGGGAAACTGTTATGGAAAAGGTATTCCTGACCAACTCCACCACCGTTATCAAGGGCCAGGTTGTACTGACCAAAAAGGTAGCCAAAAAGGGTTCCTCAGACTTTCAGACCCAACTGAAAGATGTTAAACCTGGCGAAACCGTTATCTGGCAAGTAAACGCTGTCGTCCAAGGTTCTGCAGATGCTCACAATGTGGTGATCACTGATGCTGCCCCTCCATTTACCCAACTGACTTCAGCTACCAGCAAATCAGCTAAAGCAGGTAACCCAACAATTACTGAGGGCGAAGGGGTTGCAGTTGTTAACGAAAACAACAGCATCACCTTCTACGTGGGTAAAGGAGCAACAGCGACTTCCGGCGGTACTCTGAGTCCTGGTCAACACGTTACCGTGACCTTTGAAGTGACTCTGGATCAATCAAATCCATAACCGCTCTAACTCTCTTCTGCGCTCCCCACGCGCAGAAGGGCTCTCCCTGCGCTTTGCCAACAGAGCCCAGCGAAAGCCCAAGAAAAACAACAACCCGGATATTACGCAGTTATTCATGTTGAAGCGCCTTCTGACCATCGCCCTGCTCACCCTGCTCTGCCTGCTGGCAGGCTTTGGGGCGTGGGCGATTACCCCGGCGGACACTATGATTCTTACCCAGGCCAATGCCAGCTATTTTGATACCCAGAACGGCACACCGGCCATCGCTATTTCCAATCAGTCCTGGGTCATGGTCGGGGCAGTGCATGCCTTTGAACTGAAACACGACCAGAACCGGTCTGGTATTGCCGGGCAGCAAGTCTATTTTGTGCACAGGCTGACCAATCTGGGTAATACCGCCGACCGTTATCAGTTGTCGTTTATTTCAGCCAGGGCGAGCGGCCTGACCAATCTGCAGGTATTTGAATATCGGGGTGCCTTACCGGCACCGGGCACGCCACCGCTGGCCCGTACCCGTACCCTGCAACCCGGTGAGAGCATGCAGCTGGTCATCCTCGCCACCATTCCAGCCGACGCGGCCAACGACGAACGTCTTTTTATCACTCTGGAAGCCCGCTCAGAACAGGACAACACAGTTAAGCAACAAGCCACGGATCAGGTAACCATCAGCGACGTGGCGGTTCGGCTGAATAAAACCGTCAGCAAAGACACGGCGGAGCCGAAAGATACTCTGCACTATGAGATCCGGTATCAGAACCTGGGCAACAAGCCATTGCCCTACGGCACCACCACCATCGATAGCAAACCGTTCCATGGTGTTCTGCTGGAAGATATTCTGCCGCCACAAACCTCTCTGGATTACACCTTTCCGGAATTTGCCCCCTACCAGGCCATGGTGGTGGTGCGGATGGAAGACGGCAACTGGCAGAGATTCGAAAACTGGAATCACCGCCTGAAACCCACCCGTATTGGCCTTATGGTGCCCGCTGCCCAGCTGCAGCCCGGCCAGACGGGTCGGTTAAGTTTTGCCGTACGCATCAACCCGAATATCAGCAACGATACGCTGATTGAAAACCGGGCACACCTATATAACAAACTGGATTACGAAACCGTTGAGGGTCGTAAGGCTCTGGTTGTCAGTAACCCGACGTACACCCTGGTTACAGAGGCCGCAGAAACCATTAACCCGGAACCAATCCTCCGTTTTATTGAGCCCTCCGGTGCCAACAGGGCTCCGGACTTTTATGGTGAATTTGCTTCTTCTTTTGTTTACTACCTGAACAACAACCCGACAACAAACAGTGACGTTTATCTGGAGCTGGAAGGGGGAAACTTTGCCCAATCCAGAGAAACTATAGATGTCATTGAGTCGGTCATAGTTCGCTCCAACCGTGGTGATTCGCTTCGGGTAAAGTTGCAGGAAACGGCCATCAACAGCGGTGTGTTTCGCAGTGTATCGCCACTGCGATTAGCCACCGACCAGCAGGACAATAATGGGCTGTGCCTTTCTGCCAAAGCCAATAGCAAAATCGCCCTGGCGGCCCAACCGGATTACAGCCAGCCGGGCAGCAACTGTTATCTGGCCTCGCAGATCAATGACCAGCTGGTGGCTTCGGTACAATGGTCATTTTATCTATCCCCGGTTACCCGAGGGGCGCTACTTTATTCAGGTCACTCCTCCGGTTAATTATGCTTTTCCGTCGAAAATGGCACCCGCCATGATGCCCGGGAAAAAGATTCATGATGCCTCTTATGGGCGCAGTGGCATACCTGAGGATGATAATGCACCACAGCCTTTTGCTTTAGCACGGGGGGGCATCAATACACAGGGCACTTTTGAGGTGAGCAGTGCCGGTGTTGAGGTATTTGATGTACCCGTGGATGCCATGGTCGCCCCGGGCGGCAGTCTGACCCTGCAAAAAAATGCCGATCGGGATGAGATCGCCCCCGGAGAGCGGATCCGCTATGAGCTGAAGTTGCACAACCCCGGTAACAATGATCTGTTTAACCTGTCAGTTGTGGATACCCTTCCCCACGGTTTTAAGTACGTGGCTGGCACCACAAAGATCGATGGTATTACGGCATCAGACCCGGTGGGAGCACCAGGGCCTCAATTGCGCTTTAGCCCTCAGGCGGCACTCGCCAGCGATGATGAACTGCTTATTACCTATATTCTCCAGGCCGGTGCCGGGGCCATCGACAGCGATGGCATCAACCGTGCCACGGCCACCGCCAGCAAGGGTGTGACCGGACAGCGGATCAGTTCCAACGAAGGGAAAGCGGAGGTGACGGTTCGCATGACCGGCGTGCTCTCCGATAAAGCCATTCTGTTCGGTAAAGTGTTTCTTGATAGCCAGTGTGCAGGAGAATCCGGCTACGGGGTGCAAGACAGTAACGATTGGCCTGTGGGTGGTGTACGCCTTTATATGGAAGACGGCACCTGGGTCATTACCGATGAATACGGCCAGTACAGCCTGATGGGCCTGAAGCCCGGCAACCATGTACTTAAGGTAGACCCGGTCACCCTGCCTGACGGGCTGACCCTGAAACCGCTGGATAACCGCCACGGTACCGACGGCAACAGTCGTTTTGTCGATCTGACACCCGGCGAAATGCACCGGGCTGACTTTGCCGCACAATGCCCTGCCACCGACGCAATTGTTGAACAGATCAAAGCCCGCAACGAAAGCATCAGCGGCGACTGGCTGCTGGACGATGCGGCAAAATATAACCGCAGCAAACCGTCAGAAACCGCCGACGCCAGTGGCGACCTGTCCAATGGTGTGATTCGCGCCCCCGAAGCCAACCAGCAGGCTGAACAAAAGCAGACAACCGAAGCACTGCCTGCGGACAGCAAAAAAAAGGAAACAGCAAGCGCAAAAATTCCTCTACCCAAAGAAGCCATAAAAACCGTCACCCGCCAGCAGGCCGAAAAAGGTACCTTCCTCTGGCCGCTGCAACAAACGGCCGATGGTCGCTTTATGGCGGTAGTGCGTGCCGGAGTACAACCAACGTTGTATATCAACGGTGCAGCCGTAGCGAATGACCGCCTGGGTGAGCAGCTGCTCAATAACCGTGAGCAGGCCCAGCTGCTGGCCTGGTACGGTGTCTCCCTGCAAGAAGGTGAGAACCGGGTGGAGATAAAAGCCACCGATATGTTCGGCAATGAACGACTGTTGGCGGGTAACACCTTTAGCTACGCCGGTTCGGCTGCTTCTATACAACTGGTGCCTTCTGCCAATGTATTGCCAGCGGACGATGGTCAAACCCTGCTGCCAGTAACGGTCAAATTGCTGGATAACCACGGCCTGCCTGCCCGGGGTATCTACTTTATCACCCTGGAAAGCACCGCTGGTCGCTGGCATGAAACCGATATTCAGGATCAGGAACCCGGGCATCAGATTCGTATTGATCACGGTGCAGCCACGGTAAACCTGCGCTCCGGAAACGAGACTGGCCCGGTTACCCTCAGGGCAACCACAGGGCAGCTGTCCGGTGAGGCGACCATCACCCAGGTAGCCCCTTCCCGGCCGTTAATGGCGGTGGGCCTGGTAGATATCAACAGCGGCACCATGCCTGACCTGCTCTCGGCCACGGAAGATGAAAAGGTGACCCGCACCCGTGCAGCGATGTTTGTCAAAGGGGATATCGCCAAAGACACCCAACTGACCCTCTCCTACGACAGTGATAAAAACGACGATGCCGAACTGTTCCGTGATGTGGATCCGGATGATTACTACCCCATCACCGGCGATGCCAGCGAGAAAGGATACGAAGCCCAGAGCCGCAGCAAGCTCTATGCAAAAATTGAGCGCGGCCTGAATAGCATTATGTGGGGGGATTACCAGACCAACAGCCAAAGTGCGGAATACGATCTGGCCAAAACCCAGCGCAATCTCACTGGCATCAACGCCATCTATGACAATGGCAGCACCCGTATTCAGACCTTTGCCGCCCGGCCGGAAAACAGCTTGCGCAGCGAGATCATCGAACCCAATGGTACAGCGATGAACTACCGGCTGGCAGGTGCACCCATTGTCCGCCACAGCGAAACCATCACTCTGGAAGTGTGGAGCAGGGATAATCCGGGCCTGATGCTCAGCTCCACCACCCTGGGCCGGGGCAGCGACTACACCCTGGATGAATTCAGTGGCTATCTGAAATTCACTGCTCCGGTCAACCGTCGGGATGACGAGGGCAACCCACAGAAAATCCGGGTGAGCTACGAGGTGGAGGACGATGGCGAAGCCTATACCGTGGCCGGTGGTCGTGTGCAGCAGAAACTGGGGGATCAGGTCACCGCAGGCATCAGTTACACCCTGGATCAGCACAGTACCGAAGGCAGTGAGATTGCCGGTGTCTGGGTTGAATACCAGCCAACGGAGAAAACCACAGTCGCCATTTCCAGTGCCAGGATGACCGGTAAAACGGTGGACGATAACAACCCCTCGCTGATTAATGAGCAGACCGGCAACGCCACCCGTATCAAGATTAAACTACAATGGTCAGGTAAAGGAGAAACCGAGATCACCTGGGCGAAAGCGGATCAACACTTTACCAACAGCAGCGGCGGAGTATCTGTCGGCCGGGAAGAGAGCAGTGTTAAGCACAAACAGTCACTGACTGACAGCCTCGACCTGAGAGCCGAAGCGGAAGTCAGCCGCTCGGAAGACAATAGCAACGGTTCCGGCGACAACGCCGGTGTTTATCTGGATAAACGAGTAGGCAACGGCTGGCAGTTAACCGCCGGTAGCCGGTACATTCGTCAGCGCAGTGATGAGGACCATAATGAATACCTGACCGTTCAGGCGGGTGTTGAAAAACGTTTCACCCTGCTGGATAAGGACGCCTCCCTCTCTGCAGAATATGAACAGGCATTTACCGACAGTCGTTGGCGGGCTGCGGTGGAAAGTGACTGGCAGGTTGCTGAAAAAGTCTCCGTGTATGGTCGGTTTGAACGGGATCACCACCTGGGTCCGGTGTCTGGTGACAGCGATCGCAATGAGTTCTCCTTCGGGGTCAAAAGTGACTGGTTGCCCAATACCGACACCTATTCCGAATACCGTATGCAGGGGGCTACCGATGGTAACCAGCTGGAGTGGGTCAACGGTGCGGATACCCGGTTGGAAGTGACCGAAGGCTTGTCACTCTCCCCCAGTGTCGAGTGGATTAACACCCTCAGTGGCGACAGCAGCAATGACGGCCTGGCCATCTCTGTGGGTATTGACGACAAGCGCCATGGTAATCAGCGGGCTACGGGGCGAATAGAGTATCGCTACGGACAGCTGCAGGATTATTACGGACTGGATGGTGCCATTGCGCGACGGTTAAATCGTGACTGGGCTGGCCTGATCCGTGAACAGTTCCGGCTGGAAAACCCGAAAGATGGCGAGGGTGATCAGCGACTGGAACATGCTTTTACGCTAGGACTTGCCCGTCGGCCAAAACTGAACAATGTCCAGCACGGTCTCTATCTGTATCAATGGAAAGAAGAACGGGATGAAAATGATGACCGGGAGGAAGATCGCCGGGTGCATCTGCTCTCTACCCATCAGAACCGTAAAATCCGCCCGGGCCTGACCCTCTCCGGCCGCCTGGGTAGCAAATGGGTCACCGATGAATTTGACGGAGACCCCTTTGACAGTCAGACGACGGTGTTCGACGGTCGCCTCACCTGGGATTTGAACCGGCGCTGGGATATGGACCTGCGCAGCGGCCTGCTCAGTGTGAATGGTGACGACAGTGTACGCTGGTCAGCTGGTGTCGGCCTGAATTATCTGGTCGCCAGTAACCTGCGGGTGGGCGTTCATTACAATATCGAAGGTTTCCGGGACGACGATCTGGACAGCGAAAAATACAATGCTGAGGGAGTGCATCTCAGCCTGCAGTTCAAGTTCGATGAATCGCTTTTTGACTGGTTTAGATCATGAGCCGTTTAGTAACCCCTTGTTTCTACGCCCGGCTCTGCTGGCAGAGTATTGCCCTGTGTCTGCTCAGTCTGCTGATCGCTGGCCCTGTTCTGGCTGCCACCCCACCGGGAACCCTGATCCGCAGCCAGGCACAGGCGTATTTTCTTGATGAGTATCAGCAAAGTTATATGGTCAACTCCAATGAGGTGACCACCCTGATTCGGGAAGTCACTGGCGTCCGTTTGGAAAATAGCCAGCGTCTTTTGGGAAAACCGGGTGATGAGCTGGTGTTTCCCCATCGGCTAATCAATAGTGGCAATATAACCGCCAGCTACCAGCTGACGGTTACCCACAATGCACTGCTTTATTTTGATAAAAACAACGACGGTCAGACGACAGAGGAAGACAGGGTAACAGGCCCGGTCCTGCTGCCCCCCGGTGACAGCAAAGGCCTGTTGGTCAAGGCCTGGGTGCCGGATAGTGCTGAAACAACGATTACTCTTTCTGCCCGGGTTATTAAGCCCGAGTGCAGTGGGGTCAATGAGCATGAGAGCCAGGGTCGTTTTCAGGCCGTAAATTATGACACCATGTCTCACAGTCTCGGGGTTGTTTATGAGGTGACTCAGAGGGCAGACAAAGCGGAAGCCACCATTAATGACACGGTGACCACTACGTTGTCATTTGCCCGTCGGGATAGTCATAGCGATAACAGCGTTGTGGAAATGCTGTATCGCCTGCCAGCTGAACTGGACTACGTAGGCGGTTCCACATGGCTGTATAGCGATGACGGGACTGAAAAGGTACACATTTCCGATGAGGGTATTCGCACTCCGGAAGGTCTACGTTTTCGCCTTGAGCAGTCTGTTAATCAGGCTGGTGTTCCGGTGCATCGCCATGACGGGAAGCTGGTATTTGAAACCCGGGTGAAAAGCGGCACCAATCAAACGCTTTACAATGTGGCTGAATATACCTTCTGTGAGAAGGGTGGAGATAAGCCCTGCCCGGATAATGTCAAACAGAATACCAACTCTGTCCCTCTGACCATCAAGGGGTTTGGTGTTGCCCTGAATGGCAGCCCCTACAGTTCTGAACCATACATCGGAGAACCGCAAATAGTGGTATCCGCTACTGCAGGAGGCATCGCGGAATTTACCAACTACCTGTGGAACCGTGGAACAACAAATAGTCAGTACAAAGTTACCCTGGAAAGCAGTAACTTTCCTGAAGGTGCTCAATATTGTTTAACGACAGCGGATAGCGGATGCTCTCCTTTTATTGATCAGCCGGAGCTGCTGGTAAACGACATTGAGTCAGGCAGTTACCGTGAGATCAGGTTGCTGGTGAAATTACCAGAGAACAGCCCTGGTCAGCAGGCTGATTTCTCTCTGCAATTAAAAGCCACTGATATCCTTGCCAGCTATAAGGTGGAGGATACCACTGAGAATATATTGCTACAGATTGAAGGCTCCGCTGACTATTCGGTGGACCTGACCTGTGAAAATTGCCAGAACGGTAATGGCGCTGGTCAGGGGCCGGAAGACAGTGCGGTGGTTACGCTGACCGGCAATGCGGGTGAGACTCTGCGGTTTGAACATATTGTCGTCAACAATACAGGCAACCGGGCCGACAGTTATTTGCTGGATCTGCTGCCCAAAGAAGGGGTTACTTTGCCGAATGGTATTCGCTGGTCCTTCGTTAATGAGTTTAATCAGACGGTCACTGGTACCGGCGTATTGGTTGCCGGTCAGCAGCAAAAGCTGAGCCTGTTGGTGGAACTCCCCGATAATCTGCTACCGGGCACCTGGTCCTTTTATGTAAAGGCCGCTTCACCGGTTAACCGGGGTGTTGCTGATCAGCTGCACCTGGCCATGATCGTTGAGGAGCAACAGCAAATCACCCTGACACATAACGGCAGAAGTCAGGTATCCCCTGGCAGCTTTGTCACGTTTATTCATCAGTTAAGTAACCCCGGCAACCAGACGGTCTCCGGGATTACCCTGCATCTGGAAGATTCCCGGGGTGGAGAGGGTTGGCAGTCACTGGTTTACCACGATACAAACAGCGATGGCCGGATAGATGGGGATGATCCGTTGATTCAGGGTGAATTCTCACTGCCCGCCAAAGAAACACGCCAGCTGATCGTCAAGGTATTTGCCCCGGCCAGTGCCAGTCCGGGTAGTGAAAATATCACCACGTTAACCGCACGGTTTGGCGGGCAACAGTCTATGGCGGTCACGAACTCATCAATGGCCAACAATGCGATTGTGGTAATCACCAAAATACAGGCGGAATGGGACTGTAGCAGCTCGCTGCCAACGCATTTTTCCAACGAGACTTTCCCGGTCAAACCGGGTGAGTGTGTCGTTTATAAGCTGACCGCTACCAACCAGGGCAGTGAGCCGGTTCATAATGTGGTGATTTATGACAAGGCAACGGATTTTACCCGGCTGCATAATCTGCATGGTCTTCCTGAAATGAGTGAGGGAGGAGAGCATGGCGTGTCCGGTCAAATGATCAAAGCTACCTGGAGCCAGGGGCTAATGCCGGGGCAGTCGGTATGCCTGAAGTTTGGGATTCAGATTCAATGAGTGGTTTTTCATGCTGCTATTTAAAAGTTAATAGCCGTTTATTTAAGACGCTGGCCTGGTGTTTTTTTGTTGTTTTGATGTGTTTTTTTTCCTGTAGCCTTCAAGCCAAGATCCAGATAGAAAGCCATAACAGCTGGTTGGCAATTATAAATGCTGTTAAAGCTAACCTGCAGGGTCCCGGTGTTGAGATCAGTAACATCAAAATTGTTAAGGCTGCTTATGACGATGATGACAGCTATTCCCAGGTTGGTACTTTCAGCAATGGCACTGAAAATTACACCCCCAATATTGGTATTTCTAAAGGACTGGTAATTTCCACAGGAAAGGCGGGTACACTTGGCTATTATAATAAGGATAAACTTGGTACAGCATTCATAAAATTTGGTCGCGATCCAGACTTGGCCAAGCTCTTCGATGGAGAAGTTTGGCAGCACGATCCTGTCATCATCACATTTGAAATCAAGCCAAAGTCAAACAATATTTCAATCGATTTTGTTTTCGGCTCTGATGAATATGGGGGCTGGCTCGAAAACTTGGGAAATATTGATGCTTACGGTTTTTTTATCAGTGGGCCGGATATTCAGGGTGGCTTTGCAAACCGGGCAGTGAATTTAGCTACTCTGGATAATGGTGACCCCGTCTCCACAAAATACGTGAATCAAGACAAAAACTCCGAATACTACATCGATAACGGGGATCATCGAGGTAAGCACGTTGCTATGAGGGGGGTTACCAAAGTAATTAACCGTTCAATTCCGGTAATACCAGGTGAGTGGTACCAGGTTAAAATAGCCCTCGGTGAGAGGGGGATCGGGGTATATGACTCCAGCGTTTTTATCGGCCAATTTAAAAGCGAGCGATTGTTTAGCGGTCGTCTATTTCATCACCGGCTTGGCAGTGTTAATGAAGACCGTTTGGCCGAAGGTGATGAAAAGGCGTTTGACTATTTTAGCAATGCCCGCGTGGTTTTGTTTGATGCCCATAAGAATAAGATGGAAACAAAAACCGGGCCGAGGGGAGAGTACCGGTTTATCGTTAAAGACCAGGGCCGTTACCAGATAGCCGTTGATGCTGCCACCCTGAAAGCTGCTCACGATGTTAATGTTTATTATCCTGAACAAACCTGGAGCAGTCGTGGTGGCCGGTGTATTGGCAAAAACTACAGCGATGTGACGTTAACAACTGCCGGTTATTGCTATGGTGGGAAAACCGGTGGTCTTAGTGACGAACTCAAGAATCAGAATACACCTGAAAGTGCAGAACACCTGATTGAAGTACCCGCTGGATTACACGACTATAACCGTCTGAATTTTGGTTTCAGCTTTGATGTTGTTACCCAGCCAGGGGATACCGGGCAGGGTAGTTTGCGTCAATTTATTGCCAATGCCAATGCCGGTGTCGGTACGGGAGAGATGCTATTTGTGCCGACAGTGCATCCGAACAATGGTACAACCTGGAAAACTGATCTTCAGACGTCATTGCCTGCGATTAAGCGAAGCCAACTTATTATTAATGGCAGAGCGTTCAGCCTGACAAACCCGGAAGAGCGAGTTAATCCCGATCCTCAGAAAATCAAGGATGGGCTTAAAGCAGGAGCCGAACAGAAGTCATTACCATTTTGGCAAGCCCCGGATTTACACCTGGAAACCAAAGTATCGCAGGAAGCCATCTTGCAATTGCAGGGAAGTGGTCAGAAGGTGCAGCACATCGCCTTGACCAATGGTTCCGGCAACACCGGCAATATGAACGGCATTATCGCATCCAGTGCCTGTAATGAAGGGTGCAGTGTGGTTAATACCGTGATTGGCAAAAACCCGGTTGGTGCCCCTTCACCCAAGGCTTTTTATCGTGGCATTGATGCTCCCTATATCAACCATGTACGACAGGAAAACGGTGTTTTGATTGTGGAGGGGTTTGCCATGCCGAAGGTCAAACTCGAGTTTTACAGCGTCATAAACGGCGAGTATCGCTATTTGTTTGAGAGGATCGAAGGTAGCAACGACGATAAGGATAACGGCAGAGCCACTTATATAGACCCGGTTCAGGGCAGCAAGCTGATCACCCAGGAACAGTTCCAATTCACAATTCCCAATATGCCGCTCACCGGATCATTAGCGGCTATTGTTATTGATGATCATGGCAATACCTCGGAGTTCAGTGTGGGCACTACAGGCTCTGTTCCGGGCTCTATCAAAACCGATATATGGCAAGACCAGAACCGCGATGGCGAGAGACAGGCCAATGAAACCGGCTTTCAAGGTATTCATGTCAGGTTAACTAAATTGGATAAAGTGTCTGGCATGCCTGTGTTGCAACGAGAGGATAAAACAGACGCAAATAGACTGTTAACCTTTGCTGATGTTCTTCCGGGAAATTACCAGGTTGAAGTTTTACCAGACCAGCCCGGGCTGAAAGACTGGCAACCCGGAGCGAAGGGCAACCCTGTTGAACTGACCGTTGCAGCCAGTCAGAAATCACCAGCGATGTTTGGTTATGTACTGGGCACTCCGGAGTTGACGCTGACGCCGGATTATCAACGGGCGGTGGCACCTGGTCTGGCGACCCGGTTCACCCATACATTTTTCAGCTCTATGGTGGGTAATGCCAGGCTCAGTTACCAGTGGCTCGATAGCAGTGGTCGGCCGCTGACATTGAACTGGTCAGTACAGCTGTTTGAAGCCGACTGTGATCAGGCAGTAAAAGACAATATCCAACTATCTCAGCCCATTAGACTGGAGGCCGGTCAGAATATCTGTTTTGATGCTTCGGTTTTTGTTCCTGCAGAAACGCCGTCCGGTTTCAGGGCAACGCTGGAGATCACGGCACAGTTCACCAAAGCGCCTGCCGGGATAATGGCAGAGCATGGCCAGGAAGAGAAAATTACCCGAAGGATACGCGACACCATTACTGTCACCACCGGCAGCAGTGGACGACTGGTACTGAATAAACAAGTGCAAAATATGAGCGAAAGCACAGGCCCATCCACTGCCAATCAAGCCAGCCCCGGTGACATGCTGAGATACACCCTGTTTTTCAGTAATCCGGGGGCTGGGCCCATTCAATCGCTGTCACTTCGGGACAGCACGCCGCCCTTCACATCGCTGGCCAGTGAAGTTCAGTGCCCTGAAGCGTTACGCGAAACATGTAAAGTCAGAACCATCGATGGTAAGGAAACTTATCAAGGATATCGTGGCGATATTATCTGGTCATTCAGCGAGAAGTTAGCACCCGGTGCCAGTGGCAGTGCCAGCTATGACGTGATAATTGAATGACCGCTGAGAGTTTCTGTTCCGGGAAGTGGTTAGGAGGAGGAATTTAAATCAAAGGCTTTATTGCTATGCAGGGACAATACCATGGCAACATTTTTCATCCCGGGTTATTCCGATATGGACATCACTCAGCTATATTCCATGCCAAGTATGATGTGCCAGGACGACATACCAGCCTGCCAAACTGGAATCCAATGCTGGGCAAATGGTAATACAGCTGGCTTTTTCAGTGGCCTCCGTTGGGCAATTAATCCACTTTATATTTTTTCGCTACAATGCAAAAACCCCGACAGATTGCTCTATCGGGGTTTGCAACCTTGAGCGAACTCAAGGTAAAAATGGTGCCTGGCGATGACCTACTCTCACATGGGGAGACCCCACACTACCATCGGCGATCGGTCATTTCACTGCTGAGTTCGGGATGGGATCAGGTGGTTCTAACCTTCTATGGTCGCCAGGCTAATTAGATACTAGAGACTAGAAACCAGTCTCTAGATGGAATCCTTTAATTAAGCTGCTTTCTTGCTTCACACTCTATGCGTATGGCTCCAACTGACAACTGGCCACTGACCACTGTCAACTGATTCGCAAATCGCTTTGGCGTTATATGGTCAAGCCGCACGAGTCATTAGTATTGGTTAGCTCAATGCCTCACAGCACTTACACACCCAACCTATCAACGTCATAGTCTTTAACGGCTCTTCAGGACTCTCTGGGAGTCAGGGAAGTTTCATCTTGAAGGGGGCTTCCCGCTTAGATGCTTTCAGCGGTTATCCCGTCCGAACATAGCTACCGGGCAATGCGTCTGGCGACACAACCCGAACACCAGTGGTCCGTCCACTCCGGTCCTCTCGTACTAGGAGCAGCTCTTCTCAAACTTCCAACGTCCACGGCAGATAGGGACCGAACTGTCTCACGACGTTCTAAACCCAGCTCGCGTACCACTTTAAATGGCGAACAGCCATACCCTTGGGACCGGCTTCAGCCCCAGGATGTGATGAGCCGACATCGAGGTGCCAAACACCGCCGTCGATGTGAACTCTTGGGCGGTATCAGCCTGTTATCCCCGGAGTACCTTTTATCCGTTGAGCGATGGCCCTTCCATGCAGAACCACCGGATCACTAAGACCTGCTTTCGCACCTGCTCGAGATGTACCTCTCGCAGTCAAGCGTGCTTGTGCCTTTACACTAACCGTACGATGTCCGACCGTACTTAGCACACCTTCGTGCTCCTCCGTTACTCTTTGGGAGGAGACCGCCCCAGTCAAACTACCCACCACACAATGTCCCCGATCCCGTTTCGGGACCCGGGTTAGAACCTCAATATTGCCAGGGTGGTATTTCAAGGATGGCTCCACGATGACTGGCGTCACCGCTTCAAAGCCTCCCACCTATCCTACACAAGCAACATCAAGATCCACTGTGAAGCTGTAGTAAAGGTTCACGGGGTCTTTCCGTCTAGCCGCGGATACGCTGCATCTTAACAGCGATTTCAATTTCACTGAGTCTCGGGTGGAGACAGCGTGGCCATCGTTACGCCATTCGTGCAGGTCGGAACTTACCCGACAAGGAATTTCGCTACCTTAGGACCGTTATAGTTACGGCCGCCGTTTACCGGGGCTTCGATCAACCGCTTCTCTTGCGATAACAGCATCAATTAACCTTCCGGCACCGGGCAGGCGTCACACCGTATACGTCCACTTTCGTGTTTGCACAGTGCTGTGTTTTTAATAAACAGTCGCAGCCACCTGGTATCTTCGACCAGCCTCAGCTTACGGAGCAAGTCCGATCACCAAAGCCGGCGCACCTTCTCCCGAAGTTACGGTGCCATTTTGCCTAGTTCCTTCACCCGAGTTCTCTCAAGCGCCTTGGTATTCTCTACCTGACCACCTGTGTCGGTTTGGGGTACGGTCCCTTCTGACCTGAAGCTTAGAAGTTTTTCCTGGAAGCATGGCATCAATCACTTCAGTTCCGTAGAACCTCGTCATCAATTCTCGGCCTTGAGGTTTCGGATTTGCCTAAAACCCCAGCCTACGATCTTAAACGCAGACAACCAACGCTGCGCTGACCTAGCCTTCTCCGTCACTCCATCGCAGTCAGAAGGGGTACAGGAATATTGACCTGTTTCCCATCGATTACGTCTTTCGACCTCACCTTAGGGGCCGACTCACCCTGCGCCGATTAGCGTTGCGCAGGAACCCTTGGTCTTCCGGCGGGGGAGCTTCTCACTCCCCTTGTCGTTACTCATGTCAGCATTCGCACTTCTGATACCTCCAGCATACCTCCCGGTACACCTTCAACGGCTTACAGAACGCTCCTCTACCAATCCAGTGATCAGTTGTCTGTTGTCGGTGAT
>NZ_JBLYNQ010000006.1:1135000-1211452 GCF_049310265.1 Endozoicomonas sp. ALB091
GCGAGGTGTGCAGGTAGCAAAGCTGTGACTGGCCATGACCAATGGGGCTGAACTCTGTGGCAAAGCTGTCTATATAAACATCCACAGTGGCGCTGCCGGACAGCATCGGGGTTTCCACCTCCATGACGCCCCGGGCATCAAAATAAGCCCGGGCCTTCCGTAGCAATCGGGCTCGTTCTTTGAGCGCCATCATGGAAGCCGATGGGTGCCATAAGTCATTGGTCATAAGTGGCTCCTGAGTAATATTCATTATTTAAGGTAAGTGAATACTGCCAGTTGTTGTAGGGCTGAATACAACAAACCCTGCCAACTATGGCAGGGTTTGTTGTTTTTCAGTACCTGTCAGCCGGAGTTGGCTGACCGGGGGTAAGCATCTGTGCTTTACCCGCTGATACTGGTGTAATCCAGTGGTGATTTCTCAGGTTTCTTAAGTCCCATTCTGGCAACTGTACTGAAACCCTTATCAGTCAGGCCTCCGCTGTAATCCGCTGAGCCATCCGGCAGGTCCGCTTTGGACTCGGACGGATTCCACTGTCTGAAGTAGTCCGACAGATCATAATTGCTCAGGTAAGACAAACAGCTCATCAGCAGGTCACCCTGGCTGAGGTCGGTGTCTTTTGCAGAGCAGTAATTGATACCCTTGTTACCATTCAGTTCATCACCCACCAGGTCGCCCCGGGCTTTACGATGGGCCAGCTTGTACATATTCCAACCCCGGTCATCACCAAATACGGCAGGCTGATTACCCTCTGGATACCATTTGCTGATATCGAAGTGATCCTCAGCCCAAAGCTTCAGCTGACCAAACATGGCCAAACGCATGCCATTGTCACCTTCACTCCAGCCGTGACCACGGTGGATGCTCAGCCACAGCTTCACCTTTTGCAGATCACTGCTAATGCGATCCATCTGCGGCAGAGCCTCACGCTGTTCCTACATTTAGAGAGCAAGAATATTGTTGGTCACCTCGGTACCACCAGTGATGCGTAGTCCTGATCATTATTGTGAATGGTGATCTCAAAGGATTGCCGCAACAGTACCAGAGTACTTCTGGCATCAAGGCCCGCAAAGCCGCCTTTGGAGATAGAAGTCAGATTATCCAGGCGATAGCTTTTATTCACGACGAAGTCGTAGATCTGGCCTTTCATTTGGCTACCGTCAAAACGGAACGCATGCCCTTTTTCAATATTGCTGGCTACGTCGATACTCTGGGTACCATTGTCATACTTTGGTACCAGCCAGGTCAGCAGGTTACTGAAGAAGGTCTTCATACTGCCCTGATCATTACGGACATCAGCATGAACTCTTCATGCCCGGCGAAGATGAAACCATTACGGAAAGGGCACGGATTGTAACCACCGTGGTGGGCACAGAATAGCTTCAAAAAAAGCAGGACAAGGCGGCAGAAAGCCGCCCCGCAAAAGAGATCAATTACTTCACACGACCAACATATTCGCCGGTACGGGTATCAATTTTGAGGACTTCACCCTCAACAATAAACAGCGGCACCTTAACCACCGCGCCGGTGCTCAGCTTGGCTGGCTTGGAGCCGCCCTGGGCGGTATCGCCCTTCAGGCCCGGATCGGTTTCCACCACCTGGAGTTCGACAAAATTAGGTGCAGAAACCGAAAGAGGGGAACCATTATAAAGAGTAACCGAGTATACTCCCTGCTCTTTGAGCCAATCGATGGTGTCACCCACGGCTTCACGGCTGGCTGCATGCTGTTCATAGGAACCATCAGTCATCATGAAGTGCCAGAATTCACCGTCGGTGTATAGGTATTCCATATCCAGGTCCATAACGTCTGCCGCTTCCAGACTTTCGCCGGATTTGAACGTACGTTCCCAGACGCGACCGGACATCAGGTTACGGAATTTAACCCGGTTGAATGCCTGACCTTTGCCAGGTTTTACAAATTCGTTCTCAATGATCGAGCAGGGATCGCCCTCGAGCATTACTTTAAGACCTGAACGAAACTCATTGGTACTATAACTAGCCATTGGACCTTACCAGGAGATCAAAAACCCCTATGATAACCCGTTCGGAGCTCAGTGTGCAGTCGAGGGCGCAGATAAGTACGCAGACAATCAGCGATTTCGGCTGCTGGCAGACGCAACTGGCAGGGGCCATCACTTCCCCGGAGCAGTTGCTGGCCATGCTGCAGTTGAGTCCGGGGCTATTATCACCGGCATTGAGAGCCTGTCAGGAATTTCCTCTGAGAGTACCCCATGCCTATATCCAGCGAATGGTGCCGGGGAACCCTGACGACCCGTTGTTGAGGCAGGTTCTGCCTGTTGGCGAAGAGTGTCAACACATTGAGGGTTATGGCCTGGATCCGCTGGCAGAGCAGTCGCAGAACCCAACCGATGGGGTTATCCATAAATACCATGGCAGGCTGTTGCTGATCGTCGGCGGAGCCTGTGCGGTGAACTGCCGCTTCTGTTTTCGCCGCCATTTCCCGTACCAGGATAATCGGCTGGACCGGGACAGCTGGCACAATGCCATAGAGTACATTCGCGCGGATACCAGTATAAAAGAGGTGATTCTCAGTGGCGGAGACCCATTGGCCAACAATGACCGTCGGTTGGCGAACATTGCTGCCGAGCTGAACGCTATTGATCATGTGGCCACACTGCGCATTCATACCCGTTTGCCCGTGGTGATTCCTGACCGGGTCACCGATGAACTGATCAACTGGTTTGCCAGACAGCGCCTGCAACCTGTGATGGTGATTCATGCCAACCATGCCAACGAGATTGATGACAGTGTTCGTGAAGCCTTGTTCCGGCTCAAACAGGCGGGCGTAACACTATTGAACCAGGCGGTGTTGCTTAAGGGTGTTAATGATAGTGCTTCGGCGCTTATTCAGCTTGGCGAAGCGCTGTTTAAAGCTGGTGTACTCCCTTACTACCTGCACCTGTTAGACCCGGTGCATGGTGCCGCTCATTTTGATGTGCCGGACGTTACAGCGACTCGCCTGATACAAGAGGTTATGGCTCACTGTCCGGGCTACCTGGTGCCCAGACTGGTTCGGGAGATTCCCGGCAGACCCGGCAAAACATGGATACTCTGACACTTTTCATTAAAAAGTCAGACATTGGTCGTACAATTTAATAAAAGTGATAATAAAAGACTGGACTGGTATATTCGTCTCAGCATAATTATCATCAATACAGAGTTCGCTACTGGAAACAGATGGGTGGAGTGTCACTGGCAACCGACGCTATCACCCGGAAACGCAACATTGATTCAATAAAAAGATTGATCAAGAACCGTTACTGACAGGATGTCAGAGCCCCGCTATTGGAATTAAAGAATGGAATCTGCAAACACTCCTCACCTGGAGCTACCCAGCCGTAGCCTCAATTCTCTTTCATTTTGTCCTGACGGGACAGCGTCAAACAGCAATAAGCTGGAACAGTGGCTGAAAGGACTGCCTCTCACGGATCATCAGCAAAGTGGAGAACTTCTGGTTCACGCTCTGGATGAACTGAGCAGGCTTGACGCCCCCCCTGATGAGCTATTTGCTCTTGCAGAAGCCCTCCGGTCACCTTCCCGGTCAAACGCCGCCAATAGTTATCAACGACATCTGCAGCGATACATTACTTTTGCATCAAGCCAGCAAAGCTGGTTTGATCTGTGCAAACGCCTGTATATGGGCTTGGCAAAAGTCTATAAAGCCGTGGTTCAGTGCTGTCTGGATAATAAAGAGCATGCCAGTATACTGGCAGCCGCACTGCATCGGGCTATTTCGGAGAGTGCTGCAGCGTATTTATTCCATTGCCTGCTTTATCGCCCTGCGCCTGAACGCCTGTGGCTTGAACTGCATACGTTATACCAGCTTGCCGCACGCCATAATCATCAGGGCTTCCAACAGGAAGATCCTTATGACCCCAAATCCAGCCCCATGTCGCTGGAAAGCCTCTATAAACGAGCCCTGATGCTGTCACGCAGTAATACCGATCAATTATCACCCGGTGAAATCCAGCAGGTCTGGCAAATGTTAAGCCTCTGGATCAGCCACGGCAAAATTCAGCCCGAGTCTGGTCTGAAAACCTATTTTTCAGTGCGTCTCAACGGTGACGGAGGCCTTGAATATGCGTTACCAGAGCCTGATAAAGTGCATCCCGGCGTGATTGGTCTGAATATCCGGGTACTGACCGCGCACCTGGCAAAAATAAAAGAAAATCCAAAAGCGGCAAACGTGTTGCCAACGGAATTGATCCAACATCTCATATCAAGCTGGGGACCGATCCAAAAGCGATCCAGTCCGCGCAGAGCTGCTTCGGACCCATGTGAAACCTGCTTTGGATTTACCGCGCTTCATTATCATCTCTCAGGTAAACGACGATTCGAGGATATCATTGCCGCTCATTCTGATACTGCTGGCAAAAGTAGCTTCTCTGAGGTATCTGATGATGTCTGGTCACAGGCCCATGATGCTGAAATCATAGATAAACAAAACAGCCCTTCAGCTGGCGAGAGAATTGCCTTTAATACGACAGAGACCCCGGGTAATAACCACCTCTCCGTCTTGCCAGCCGAGATCATTAATACCAGCAACACCGGGTTCTGCCTGAAAATCAACAGCACGTTACCCAAACAGTTTCATGCCGGTGAACTTATTGGCATCCGCCTGGATAAAGTGTCACCCTGGGCCCTTTACAGTGTGCGCTGGCTGGGAATCTCAGCGCAGAATGAAGTGACTTTTGGTGTCATTCTTATCAGCCCATCAGTAGAACCAGTGGCCATATCCCTGATACACAAAACTCAGGCAGCCAGCCACTTCCAGAGATCACTGATGTTAACCGACCCCAACCAGCCCTCTCTGGTCATACCAAATCTCTCCGCCAGGGAGGGAGCCAAGTTTGAGTTGATTCAGAATGATACCCTGCTGAAAGGTCAACTTATGAGCTGCATGAATACAACGCCAACCTGGAGCCAGTACCAATTCAAGCTATTTGGGTAAACTGTCATTGTTCCTGATCCCGGTAATCAAGTTCCCGGTGCCGGTCACAATTCCGTGGAGGCACTCTATACCTTTGAATTGCGCTTGTCGTAAGATGTTGAAACAGGCTCATACCGTTTCAGGGAGCATCTGCTGACGTAAGAGCTGCCTCATTCAAAATAATAGTGATCAATCTCCCATGAATTACCGCCGACAAACTCTACGCTTGCTTGCCCTGGAAGACTCCCCTAACGATGTGGAACGCTGGGTAAAGTTGTTTCGCAATGCGGGCCTGCCTCCCCGGGTGCAACATATCGCTTCCATCGAAACCATGGAGGAAGCCCTGTCAGAGCAGCCATGGGATGTCGTGCTCAGCGCTGAAGAAACCACCAGGCTTAATGCACAGCAGGTACTGACCATCATTGAAAAACACCAGAAGGATATTCCGGTTATTGTCACCCTGCCGGAATACAATCCTCAGCGTACTTCTACCTGGCTATCTGCCGGAGCCAGAGACGCGATACCCAGTGCCCATGAAGAGCATATACTGCACGCCGTTCTCCGTGAGCTCACCAGCCTGGAAGACCGGCGAAACCTCAGCAATGTCCGTCAGGAGCTGAATGAGTCCAACAAACGTTGCCAACTGTTACTGGCCAATGCCTCTGAAGCCATCGCCTATATTCACGATGGCATGCATGTGGATGCCAATGCTGCGTATCTTCAGCTCACGGGCTACGACCATGCCGATGACCTGGCGGGCATACCCCTGATCGATATGATTGCCGCACAACATCAAGCTGAGATCAGGCAGATGTTGAAGCAGTTTGGGACCAACCAAACGATTGACCAGGTTGAATGTGAGCTGGTTCATACCGATGGCCACAGTACCCCCGTCAGCCTTCGCTTATCCGCTGCGCAATACGATGATGAACCCTGCATCCAGCTGATTCTGTTACCGCTAATGGTTCCCGTACTCAGCCAGCCGGTGAACCATAAGGCCAGTGCAGAAACGAAAGAACAGTTTCTTGAGCAAGCCGCATCTGCGGTCACAGCAGCAACAGAGGCAACACTGGCCTGGATACAGCTGGATGACTTTCAGAATTTACAACAAGAAGCCAGTATCGACGGCATTATCTCCATACAGGGATCCATTGTGCGGATGGCTGAGGAACTCTTCCCCACTGCCGCTATCTGCCATTATACCGATGACAGCTTTTTGCTGGTTGAAACAGCAGGTAATCCGGATGACACCCATAAGCGCCTCATCACCTTGCAAAGCGCCATTGATGAGCACCTGTTCGGCAGTGACGATGAAACGCTCACAGCGACAGTCAGTATCGGTTTTGCGGTGAAAGAGCATAAACAAGACATCACCATACTGTTAAATAATGCAGAAAGTGCCTGCCAGCGCGCCATTAAAAATGCCGAACGTCTTTGCCGCTACTCCAAAACGGAAGAACTCGATGAGAAAGCCAGGGATGGCGATGTACAGGCCATGATTCGTCAGGCGCTGTCCCAGGACTCATTCCGTCTGCTGTTCCAGCCTGTCATCAACATTACCGGTTCCGAAGAAAAACAGTATGAAGTCTTCCTGCGCCTGCACTCTCACCAGGGTGAAGTGGTAGAAGCCGGCACGTTTATGGCGGCGGCAGAATCCTCCAGCCTGATGCCGCATATTGATCGCTGGGTGCTTCGTCAATGCGTGCGCCAGTTGGCACAGGTCCATAAACAGGGGCAAAGCGTTCGATTGCTGATTCACCTGAGTCACCTGTCCATCCAGGGAACCGAGTTAGCCCAGTATCTTTCCGGCCTGTTGAAAGCAACAGAGTTGCCGCCTGACAGTATTGTCCTGCAACTGCCAGAGTCCATTGTGCTGCAACAGCTGAAACGCATTGTGGATTTTGCTGAAGCTATTCACAATATTGGCTGCCAGCTGGCCATTACCCGATTTCAGGGTGACTCTCGTTCCATGAAGATACTGAAACACCTTGATATCCAGTTTGTGCGCCTGGACGGCAGCTTCACCAGCAAGCTGGATGAAAACAGTGATGAGAACATCATCAAAATGCTGGATATCCTCAAAGAACATAATATTCGCAGTATTGTGCCAAAGGTAGAAAGTACCCGGACACTGGCACACTTATGGCGAATGGGCGTTGATTACGCGCAGGGGTATTATATTCAGGGGCCAATGGAAACGATGGACTTTGACTTTGGCTGACAAAAATAAATGACAGACAGGATGTGTAACGGTCCTGTCTGGTTTAACCCGGATTAGAGCGACAAAGTCCCGCGCGAGATTCGGGGCAGTTTATGAAATATCCGGGTTAGTTAAGCAATTTCTGACCGTTCTTCTATATTAATCGTTCGAATAAAAATATTACGGATTTTGCTCTTTATGATTCTTCGTTCTCACAAAAGGCCTCATACAAGCACTGAGACCTTTGGTTCTGCGCATCCTTTGTCCGATGCGTTCCTCAAGGGGAAAAAGATAAGAAAGAATAATAACCAGGACAAACCCGGCCAGTCTTGCTTATCCACAATGGATAACCCAACCACTAAAGCGACTGCCCCAGAGAATAAACAGAGAACCATTTCGTTACGACCATTGCCGGCCAGATTACTTCAGTTACCCCTTCCGGAGACCAACGGAAAAGAAATCAGCCCCATAATTCTCAACAAAGGACGCCGTTCTGCCTATAAATGCCAGAAAATTAATGCGCCTAATATTCGCGGCTCTCAGGCAACGATCATGACCGGCTATATTAACCCGGCATTAATCGCAGGCATTAATCGTGATATAGAGGCCATGGGCTTGCCGTACCACGAAGTAATAGCTCGACAAGGTAATGCTACATGCAGTCTCGTTCCCAAGTGGGAATCCTATCTGGCAAAACTGCCGAGTACACAAGCCACGTTCATGTGTCATGGTGATGCCGGGCTTGTACGCTCATGGGCAATCCCGATGCCAGTAGAAGAACCGGACCGCACAATATTGGCGGCCAGCCATGCCACCATTATTCAGCTGGTGAATCATCTTCACACCCTCAACCCTGACCTTAAACGCTATTTTGGCCAGAATGCCCTGCGACTGACGTCTATTAATTTTTATTGTCGCCGATCTGAAACCCCTGAGAATAACGCCATGCTACCATCGAATCACTGTCTTGGCTGGCATGTGGATAAGGGCAAGGTAGGCCAGCTGGTGGCTTGTATCAATCTGGCCGGTCAACGAACGTTAACCATACGAAACAATGATCAGCTGACCACCATTGAATCGAATAAACCCGGCCATTTTTACATAATGGATGCAACCCAGTTCGAGCACGCAGTCCATTTAACCGACACTGACAATAGCATGGCTCTGATTCTCAGATCACCTTACCCTGAGCTTCCCCCGGGCTCTGACACCTCTGATTTCTTTGCCAATACCGATCTATTTTTACCCGGTTCAAAATCAATGATCAGAGCTTAAGCAATAAGCCTTTATCAGGAATATCCTGTTCATCATGGGTCACCATAAGCGCAGGAATGCTTCGGCTCTGAATCTGTTGAAAGACGAAGTGCCGAAAGCTGCTTCTCAGTGTTGCATCCAACTTGGAAAAAGGCTCATCCAGCAGCAGGGCTTTGGGTTCGGATAACAGCGTTCGCATCAGGCTGATTCTTGCTTTTTGGCCACCGGACAGCATGGCTGGATTCAGCTCGAAAAAGCCCGACATTCCGCAGTCAGCCAGTGCCTGCTCTGCTCTTTCCCGGCGCTGGGATTTCCGGTAGTGCGCAGGCAGCGCAAAGGCCAGATTCTCACCCACCGTCATATGGGGAAACAACAGGTGATCCTGAAACTGCAGGCCTACCTGTCGTTTACAGGGCGGCAGGTTATTCAGCACTACCCCGTTCAGAATCACCTGCCCTGAGCAACCAAAGCTGTTTGGCAGCGTCCCGCAAATCAGATTTAACAAACTGCTTTTACCGCAACCACTGGGACCCAATACCGAAAGCACTTCACCGTCGTCCACGCAACAACAGATGTTATCCAACAGCTTCTGGCCATTCAGCGTAATATCAATTTGATCAAGAATCAGGCTCAAGAATTGAGTCTCCTGGCAAAACGTCCATGTCTGATTGTCCAATAGCTCAGGAAAAAAGCCATGGCATAAGCAATGAAAGGCAGGAGCATTTGAACAAGCCCGTAGACGCCAAACAAACGTCGATTTCCGCCGGAAACCAGACTGACGGCCTCGGTTGTCACTGTCTCCACCCGGCCAGCACTGGCAAACAGGGTTGGCAGATATTGGGCAATACTCACCGCAAAGCCCAACGCCAGACTGGCCATCACCGGACGCCAGACTATGCCCAGCTTCACCCGCAAAAAGGTCTTCAGCCAGGACCCGGATAATAACAGTCCCTGAAGACTGTGGCGCTGATCATAATGCTGCCAGGGGCCTGACAAACTCAGAAAGCAGTAAGGCAATACGAACAGCAAATGCAGGCCGGTAACCGTCAACCAGTGACCCTCTGCTCCCCATTGCAGCAGAAGCAGTTGAACACCAAACAGAAAAGTCATTTGCGGCAAAAGCAACGGAATATACATGGCCCCCCTGGTCAGCAGGGCCAGCCACTTTCCGGCTGATTCACTGTTTTGTCGCTGGAGATCATTCAGCTCCAGCAAAATAACCGAGATAATGTTGGCCGCTAACGTGGCGGTCACGCCGATCAGCAGGGAGTTCACAATGGGCTCACTGATACCCTCCCAGGCGCGCTGCCAGCTTCGCAAAGACCAGTCTGGCCAGAGAGAAGGGAATCGCCAGCGCCAGACAAAAGACCAGATCAGCAGAGCAGCCCCGCCGGACAGAAACAGCACCACCAAACCCTGCCAGGCTTTCCTGCTGAACGACAGCCAGAGACCACTGAACCGACCACGATGCCCATTGATCAACCAGTGTCTGAGCCGTCTGTTCATGGTCCATTCCGTCAGGTGAAAAGCACCAATAACAGAGGCCACCAGCAGCAATAAAAGCACACTGCCCGATGCGGCAAGCAGGCTTTTGCTCAAATCCGGATCATTTATCCACTGAAAAATCTGTACGGCAAATGTCGGAGGGTTTGCAGGGCCAATCACCAGCGCCACATCCACCACAGAGATGGCGAACGCCAATACGGTATACACCGGCAGACGAATCATCGGGTAGAGGCGCGGCCAGATCAGCTTAAGCCAGATAACAGCTGGCTGATATCCCAGGCTGCCTCCCAGTTTCAGCGTATCGGCGACGGGCAACTGCACGACAGACGCCGCCATCATAAACAGCAAAAAAGGGGTTTCTTTAATAATCAGAATCAGTATCAGGCTTATGCCGTATTGATCCTGGATCGTCTGCCAGTCAGGAGGAAAACTCCACCCGGCAAAAACAGCAATAAGCCGGGCCAGCAAACCACTGGGCATCAACACAAACATAACCCCAAAAGCCAGTGCCACATGGGGCACAGCCATCAAGGGTGCCAACCACCGCTGAACCTTCTGCCAAAGGGGCGTGCCCCAGGTGCAACAGAGCACACCAAAAGCAAGGAACAGTGATAACAACGTGGCTAAAACAGAAGTCCAGAGACTGAGCAACAGCATCTCGATCAGCGCAGGTGTTTCCAGCAGCATTTGCCAGGAAGATAAACTGACTGTGTCAAACCCCAGGACCGGCATATACCCAAAGGCAGGCAGCATAATACTGCCCAACCCGGCCAGGACCGGGAATAAAAACAGTGCCACCAACCCTAAAGCAAGTAACCGTGAAACAGACCTGACCGATACCCGCTCACACTTTATCAATAAACTCACTGGCGGTATCTTGCCTTCCAGGCATCCTCAAGTTCAGCAACCCAGGAGCTGTCAGGTTCCGGAAGCACTTTACCTAACGCTTCAGGCGACAGGGTTGCCGGCCCCAGGGGCAAACTTGAAAAGCGTTTGCGCTCAACCCCCTTTAACTGGCTCATGCTGAGCACCGTAGGGTCTCCCCAGACATCCGGGTTCGCTTTGTGTGCCTGTGCCTCCGGTGATAGCAGAAAATTAATGACGACCTGTGCTGCCCCGGTGGAATCACTGTTGAAAGGAATCGCCAGAAAATGGGTATTTCCCAGTGTACCCACATCATGGACGTATGTTCTCACCGTGTCTGGTAACTCCCCATTGGCAATAGCAGAGCTGGCATAGGCGGGATTAAAGGTCATGGAGAGTAAAATTTCACCGTCGTCCAGCATGGGGGTCAGCGCCAGATTGTTGGCTGGAAACGTCTCGCCTTCTCGCCACAATAAAGGGTGAAGTTCATCAAGATATCGCCATAAAGGGGAAGTTACTGCAGCGAAATCCGCTGCAGAGACAGGCTTTAACAGCGCACCGGGATCTGGCGTCAACTCACTCAACAACTGCTTCAGAAACGTCGTACCGACAAAATCGGGTGGCAGGGGGTACGTCACACGCCCTTTATGCTTTCTGGCAAACTCAAGCAGTTCTGAGGCATTGGCTGGCGGGACTGTTTCTTTTCGGGAAAACGAATCGGTGTCATAAATAAACACCAGTTGTGCCATCCCCCAGGGCGCTTCAAGGCCTTCAACAGGCTCACCAAAGTCAAGCACCGTGGAGGGGTTCTCTTGCGGGTTCACTCCCTTAAACGAGGGTAAGTCCTGGACAAAAGGGCCAAACAACAGGCCGTTTTGCTTCATGGAACGAAAGTTTTCACCATTAATCCATACCAGATCAACGGTGCCATTACTGTTTCGCCCTGCTGCTTTTTCCGCAAGTACACGACTTACGACATTTGATGTGTCACTGACTTTGACATGTTTCAGTGCAATACCGTAACGTTTGTCTACCTGATCGGTAGCCCAGTCAATATAATCATTGATCTGCTCACTTCCCCCCCAGGCATTGAAATACACCGTCTGCCCTTTTGATTGCTCCACTATTGTTTGCCAGGTAGTGGTTTTCGCTTCACTGGCACTGACGCCGCTGATAAAAGCGACGGTAGCCATGACCAAAGCAGCTGAGGCTTGCTTGCTCCATGTCCTTAGGATGTTCATATTCATTTTCATCTCAATAGCCAGACTCTGTCGTTAATTGGCAATAATGGTTACCGTCTTCGTCGATGGCCAGCGTCACAACGATGGGGCGACAGCACACCTGACAATCTTCAGTGTAAAGCAATGATTCATCCGTCTCGGTAAAACCCGCATCCAACAGCAGTTCGATGGGCTCTCCACAGTACGGGCAATGATCCTGCCAGCTTATCCACTCATCCATCGCGAATACCTTTTTCTCAGTCAGGAGCATTAAGCGACTCCAGATCTTTCTCACTAAAGCCCAACAGATACAGAATACTGTCCAGCCCAAGGGTGGAAATTGACTGCCGGGCATTTTGTTTCACCATCGGCTTGGCCCGAAAGGCAATTCCCAGCCCGGCCACACTGAGCATTGGCAGATCATTGGCTCCATCACCCACCGCAATAACCTGATTCAGGGAAATGCCCTCTTCAGCGGCAATCTGCTTCAGCAGTGTGGCTTTTCGCTCACCATTGACAATGTCGCCTTTCACCAGGCCGGTAACCTTGCCATCAACCATGTCCAGTTCATTGGCGTGGATATAGTCTATCCCCAGTTTTTCCTGAAGATAGCGGGCGAAATAGGTAAACCCACCGGATAGAATAGCCGTGCGATAGCCCAGTGAACGGAGGGTACGAATCAACGTTTCAGCACCTTCGGTTAACGGCAGCTGTCTGGCAATATCCCCCAGCACAGACTCATCCAGCCCCCTCAACATCGCCAGGCGCTCACGAAAGCTGTCATTAAAATCCAGCTCACCCTGCATGGCCCTCTCAGTGATCATTGCCACCTGCTCACCCACACCAGCGGCTTCTGCAAGAAGGTCGATAACTTCCGCTTCGATCAAGGTGGAATCCATATCAAAGACAACCAGCCGACGGTTACGCCGATAAATACTGTCTTCCTGAAATGCCACATCAGCGTCCAGGTCAGCGGTAAGATTGAGAAAGTCAGCCCTTAGTTTTTCCTGATCAGGAGCCGTACCCCGAACCGAAAACTCCAGGCATGATGAACGACGGCTGTTTTTTTTATCCCGCTTGTTATCATTGCGCAGCGACCGTCGACCGGAAAGCCGGGCAATATGGTCAATGTTCAGTCCATGAGCGGCGGTAATACCAGAGACTCTGGCGATTTGCTCTGCGGTGACATTACGGGATAACAGCGTCAATATATAACGATTTCTGCCTTGCTCAGAGACCCAGTGCTCGTAGTCTTCTTCAGACACCGGTTGATAGCTGAACTGCAAATCACTTTCATGAAAATGGAACAGAAGATCTTTTAGCATTCTGTTGGCAACAGCAGCGGAATCACCATGACCTGAAGTCTGTTCTGGCAGACGGACAAGAATGCCCCAGGTCAGGGTATCGTGGATGACCGATTGACCAATATCCAGAATTTCCAGACCGTAGTTGGCCATAATAGAGGTTATGGATGAGGTGAGTCCCGGCTGGTCCCGGCCAGTCACATTAATCAGTATTATATTGCTCACTTTTTTCTGCACGTTTGTACTCGTTTTATAACCACTCAAACTTTGATAAATAGGCCATTTATAGTTATCAAAGTTTGTACGATTGTACATATTATCGCGGGTATTTTTATAGCGCCGGGACAAAATTGAGGATAAGAATAATGACAGCAGGCAGCCATTTCCAGTGCACAAACTCTGAAAGAAAAAACACAATACGAGCCGGTTCATGCCTGACCCGGTGATTTTTACGGCAAAAAGGTGCTAAGCAGATAGTTGCTCTGCAAGACCTGAACTACCTGAACTACCTGAACTCGGTTTTTTTCACCAAATGATCCTCTATTGAAAATTGCGTATTCAAAAAAAAATGCAAAAAAAAATTTCTGTTTTGTGGAATTTTCCCTTCTGCTCGTTGTCAAAACCACAGTCTTAAATCCTAAAGTAGGGCAAAGTAATGAATAATGTTGATATGAGCAAGGTGCCTACCGTCAGGTTCAACCTGGAAAATGTCGGTGGTAACGATGAGGATAACGGAGGAAAATTTAATGGGCATTCACTGGTCAAAACCTCTGCCCCCCAAAAATGCATTACCAATGAGCCTGGCGATGGACAGCAGAAGTCAATCAGTCTTGACCAACGCGGATGTGCAGACAAGCAACCAGCACTGCCGATTGATCGGGGCAGTAGCAGCGTCATTGACGGCAAATCAATTGATCAAAAACCCAACCACCCTAGTGAGACACCCCTGCACACTGCTGAACGGCAACGCAGCACCAATGTATTGCAAATACTGAAAAAGAACGACGAATTCAGTGAAGGCATGGTCAACACTGCCCGGGATGGCAATGCTAAACATCTTCAATTCCTGATCAGCAAAAAACCCGACGAATCTACCCTTAACAACGCCCTGCAAGAAGCCGTCAAATCGGGGCAAAATCATTGCCTTGAAATCCTGGTCAAAGCGGGAGCAAAAAACCTTGACGAGGCCCTGCTTGCTGCCGCCGCACAGGGGCAAGCACATTGCCTCCACCCACTGATCAGAACGGATGATAAAGTAAAAGTCCTTAACATGGCCCTGTGCGAAGCCGCAGGGCATGGACAAATCCAGTGCCTCAAACCCCTGATCAATCAGGGAGCAAATAATCTCAATGGTGCCCTGTGCGCTGCCGCCGAACAGGGGCAAAGCAAGTCCCTGCAACTCTTGATCAAAGAGGGAGCGGAAGACCTTAACAATGCTTTGTATTTCGCTGTCCTGAAAGAAAACGATGAGATCCGGGAAGATCTGATTGATAACGGAGCGGATATTACTACCGTAGTGCACACCGCTGCCGAGAAAGATTCTGTGGAACGGCTGAATGACCAGATCATATCGGCTTACATCAATACTCCCAATAAGTACGGCAGAACACCACTGCATATCAGCGCTGCCATGGGCCATACCAAAAGCTTGGAAAAGCTGCTTAAAACCGATGGAGTGAAAATCAATACCACTGATAAATCCGGCCATACGCCTCTCCACTTTGCTGTCTTTAATATGCGTACAGACACTGCCATGATGTTACTGAAAGCTGACAACATCGATGTCAATGTGAAGGATAACAATCACTTTACTGCTCTCCACTATGCTATCGATGCAGACAACAGTACGATCGTGGAGGAGTTACTGAAAACTAGTGACATCGCGGTAAATGAGGGGGGTGAAGAGGGCTGGACACCTCTCCATGCTGCTGCCTACAAGAATATTCCAGACGCCGTCAGGCAATTACTGCCCATTAAAAACATCAAGGTCAATCAAAAGGATGACCATGGCGATACAGCTCTCCACCTGGCTGTTAAAAGAGGTAATACAAATATCGTCGAGATATTGCTGGACACGGATGTTGGCATTGAGGTCAAAGAGAAAAATAACAGCGGCCGAACGGCTCTGGATCTTGCTGACGATAATTGCAGGAAACTGCTTAAAGACTTTTTAAAAGCAAATAAACACTAACGCAATATGAAAGGTTAAATCTCATCCAGGATTATTACTATTTCTGGAACCAAATACTCATGATCGTCATAGCCGGTCATGAGTATTTTTAATCTGATTTTTTCCGGTCACCGTTACCAAGTGAAGAGTCACTCTGCAAGACCTCCCTATTTGATTGAGCTCGGTTTTTTTTCAACAAAAAATCATCTGTTGCACATTACATATTCAAAAAGAACTGTGGAAAATTCTGTTTTAAGGAATTTTCTCTGCTGCTTATTGTCAAAGCTGCAGAGTTTAATCTTAAAGTAGAGTAAAGCGATGAATAGCAACACGTTAGATCGTGCCACGGCCAACACAGCCAACACAGCCAATGCCTTCGAAAATCATGGTATCGTTGAAAATGATAACGATTCTGGCACAGGGCAGCTTGCTGGGCGTTTACTGTCCGAAACCTCTTGCACCCGCATCACCGAGCAGCCTTACGATGCACAGCAGGTGTCAACAAGTCTTAACCAACGGGAATGTGCAAGCGGGCATCGGCACTGCCATTGATTGGTCCGGGCAGGAGCGACGTCGCTGATGACGAATCACCTGATTATGCAACCATGGTACTTAATACTGCCAATCAAGATGGGGAGACACCCCTGCATGTTGCTGCCCTGGAGGGCAATCCTGAACTCCTTAGACACCATTTCAGTGCTATACCCGCCGGCCTCTTTAATGACTCCCTGCTCAATGCTGCCAAAAAGGGGCAAACGCAGTACCTTAACATCCTGTTCAAAGCGGGAGCAAACAACCTTGACGATGCCCTGCGTGCTGCCGCCGGGCAAGGGCAGTGCCTCCCCCTCCTGAAAGAATTGGGGGCTAAAGATCTTGACGGTGCCCTGCGCAAAGCCGCCGCGCAGGGACAAACGATGTGCCTTAAACCCCTGAAAAAATTGGGAGCTGAAGATCTTGATGGAGCCCTGCGCGAAGCCGCCGCGCAGGGAAAATTGCAGTGCCTTAAACCCCTGATCAATTTGGGAGCAAGAAATTATGATGATGCCCTGTGCGCTGCCGCCCAACAGGGGCATACGAACTCCCTTTTATTCTGATCAATGAGGGGGCGAAAGACTTTAACAGTGCCTTGTATTACGCCGTTCTGGCGAAAAACGAAGAGTCAAAGGAGATGCTGCTGACGAAGGGAGCAGATATGACTTCCTTACTGCATACTGCTGCCCGTAAAAATTCTATGGAATGTCTGGATGACTCGACCTTCCTGACCTTGGTAGACATTAATGCTACCGATAAGAACGGCAGAACACCACTGCATATCGCCGCTATCCTGGGCCATATCGAAAGCCTGGAAAAGCTGATTCATACCGATGGGGTGAATCTCGATATCACTAATAAATTGAGCCAGTCGGCTCTCCACATAGCTGTCATAAACAATGATGCAGCGGCCGTCAAGTTGTTACTGGCTGCCGGCATCAATGTCAATAAGGGGTGTTTCCATTACTTTACGGATCAACACATAGATTACTGTACGGCTCTCCACTTAGCAGCCATGCACGCTGATATAAAAATCGTCGAGTTGTTAATAAAAGCCGGCATCGAGGTCGATGCAACGAGTGGATATAACAGGACGGCTCTCCACATGGCTGCCCAATACGCTGATGCAGACGTCATCAAGTTGTTACTGCAGCACATCGATGTCAATGAGAAGAATGACACTGGCTATACAGCTCTCCACATGGCTGCCTACCTCGGTCGCAAAGACGCCATGGAGGCGTTACTGACCTCTGAAGACATCAACATCAATGAGATAACCAATAAAGGCATAAGGCCTATCGACCTTGCTAAAAAAAGGGAGTGCAAGGAAGTCTTAAAAGCCTTTGAAAAAGCAAATAACCACAAACACAACAAATAAATGTTAAATGTCGTCTATATTCTTTTCTGGAACCCAATTCTCATGACCGTAATAGTCGTTCATGAGAATTGGCAATCTGATTTTTCCAAGTCACCCCGCACAATGAAACTGCCACACGGTCATCAGGTGGGCCAGTTTTGCTGACAGCCCATTTCTGTCAGTGTTCTGTTTGTCACCAGAATTCAAGTCTTCAATAAACCCAGTCATTCAACTGCGGATAAGCATCAAGCCACTGAGATAGTCCGAAAAGCTGAGTACAGATTTCATGAGGAACGTAATGAAGTTCCATACTATCCTACGGATTGCGTTTCTTGTGCATTCGAAGCCTTCTGTTTTTAGCATTCCCTGATGTTCTAGCTGTAAAAACAACAAAGCTTCAATTATTTTTCAAGATGAATTTCCAGGATTTTCAATTGGTTGTGTTTTTGGACGAGAACTAACTACAGTCTTTAACTCTAAAATTGGACAAAGCAATGGAAAGTGTTTTGAAGGGTTTCATGAATACTGCCTGGGGCAACACAGCAAATGTCCCCTTAACTGGTGGCATCGGTAAGAATGACGACGGGTATAGAGGACAGCTGGATGGGCGTTCACTGGTCAGAACCCAGTGCAACCCGGCATGCATCATTGAAACGCCTGACGATTTACCGCAGAAGTTAAGAAGTCTTGGCCTGCGCGAATGTGCATACGGGCAATCGACACTGCCATTGATTCGTCCAGACATGATCACCGCTATCCAGAAGGGCAATACTGAACTCCTTAATTACCTGATCAGCACCCGCCCCGGCCGACCTGCCCTTAATAGCGCCCTGCACGAAGCTGCCAAACGGGGGCAATTGCATTGCCTTGAAATTCTCGTCGCAGCGGGAGCAAACAACCTTGACGATGCCCTGCTTACTGCCACCGGGCACGGGCACATACTCTGTCTTAGTCGTCTGATCCAAATGGGAGCAAAAGACCTTAACGGTGCCCTGTGTGAAGCCGCCGGGCAGGGTCAAACCTGGTGCCTTAAACCCCTGATCAATAAGGGAGCAAAAGATCTTGATGGTGCCCTGTGCACTGCGGCCAAACTGGGAAAAGAGCAGGCCCTTTTACTCTTGATCAAGGAGGGAGCGAAAGACCTTAACGGAGCCTTGTATCCCGCTTTCCTGGCGAACAACAATAAGGTCCTGAACGCTCTGATTGCTAATGGTGCGGATATTACTTCCTTAGTGCACAGTGCTGCCAAAACTGATTCCATGGAATATCTGAATGACCGGGTCATCTCGACATACATCAATGCTACCGATGAGAACGGCAGAACACCGCTGCACATCGCCGCTGTCATGGGCCATGGCAAAAGCCTGGAAAAGCTGCTTAAAACCAATGGAGTGAATATCAATATCGCTGATAAATCGGGCCTTACGGCTCTCCACCTGGCAGTCCAACATAATCGCACTGAGACCGTCATGAGGTTACTGACCACTGACGGTATTAACGTCAATAAGAAGGATAAAAATCGCTGGAATGCTCTCCACTTTGCTGTCAAATATGCCAACATAAATATCGTCCGGAAGTTACTGAACACTGACGGCATCAAGATCAATGAGAGGGTTGGACTTTTCAACAATACAGCCATCCTGCTTGCTGTCAAACAGGGCCGTGCAGATGTCGTCACGGAATTACTGGCGGTTAAAGGCACCAATTTCAATCAAATGGACTTCAATGGTGATACGGCTCTTCACCTGGCTGCCAAACGAGATGATGCAAAGATCGTCAGGGAGTTGCTGAAAGCTGTCGGCATCCGGGTCAAAGCGAAAAATAAATGTGACGCTACACCTCTAAGCCTTGCTGACCGTGACAGTGAGTGTAGGGAGCTTATTAAAGCCTTTTTAAAAAGGAAATAACCATTAACGCAATGTTAAAGGTGAAATCTCGCCTGCATTACTATTTCTGAAATAGCAAGGGAAATAGGTTTTGTCTGCTATCATCCTGCCATTGCAACAAGTGGAGCAGCCTGTCTCCACTTTTTTTAGTCTGGCTCTTCCCCGGCGAGGCTGTCAGAATTTACTCATTGACAGTAGGGCCTGTTGATAATTCATCACAATCATTGGCTTTCCTCTCAGGAGCTTAACTTTTGAAGAAGCGTATTTTCACGCCAGATATTTTTGCGCAGTTCACATCCCGCTTTTCCATCCGAACGCAGTTAATGGTCATCTTTGGTCTATTGATGGCCACGCTGACGATTGGGATGTCGCTGGTTATCAGCAATGAGATTGATTCATCAAGCCAGCACCAGGCGGACAGTATCGGTCAATTATTGAGTGAACAGACTGCCAGCGCCGCGACCGATATGCTGGTCACCGGAGACAGGCTCAGCCTCAATGTTCTGCTCAGTCAGCTGGTGCAGAACCCTTATGTTGCCGAAGCCAGTATCTACAGCATCGATAACCAGAGAATTGCCAAAGCCATTGCCACAACGGCGGACGAAGGCATCAGGCATCCGGTGTATTCATCACCCATTCATTACCAGGATGTAATTGCCGGTTACGCCCGCTTATCACTCAACGAAGGTCTGCTCAGCCAGAAACCCAAAGAAGCCCTGTTCGTGATTATTGCTATCAGCTTGATACTGCTGCTGGCCGGGCTGATTTTTCTGCACCTCTATGCCTCCGGCCTGGCGACTCAGCTGCGCCTTATTGAACGACAGTTACGTTCCATTCTGCCCACAGGGAACCCAATCCCGCCGATCACTGGCGAAATCACCCGGCTTTCTGTCTTTGCCGAGCAGCAGCTGCTTGAAAAGAAAATGGCGGAGCCGGAAGAGAGTGTTGAAGAGCAGCAGGAAACGTCGATGATTGCCGCAATCAAAGTCAAAAACCTGGGCAGGCTTCAGCAATTGCTAGCCCCCAGAGACTTGCAGGATATTCTCCGCACTCACAGCCAGATCATCAGCGAAGCTGCGGATTATTATGGTGGCGAGGTAACCTATACGCCAGAAGGGAATGCCTATCTGCGGTTTTCCAGCAAAGAGAGCCCGGCATTTACCTCAGATGCTCTATTCTGCTGTCTGATGATCGAAGTGCTGGCTGAAAAAGCCGGAGCAATCAATATTGCCAAAACACATATTGGTATTGGCCTGAGCGTCAGTGATCAACAGGCAGAGTTCCCGGAAGAGCAACACCCGGCCCTGGGTGACAGTGCCGCCAGCCAGGCACTGACTCTGGCTAACCTGCCAGATATGGATGGTATTTATATGCGCCGGTCAGAAGCCAGCTGGCTTCCCTCAGACCTTCCGGATTTTGCCGCCCTGGACAGTGAAGTCATCAATATCAAAGGCATCAAAAACGAGCTGGCCAATGAATTGAGAGGCCAGATTTTTGAGATGGAGTCCATTCTGGAATTAAGAGGCTGTTTTAAAACGACTTAAGCATCCTGCGGGTTATCCACCAAATGTTTAACAGAAATTTCAAATATTTTGCGGCAGGATCTACTCCCGTCTGCTAGGTTTATGGTGTTTTGGAATAGTTACGTTAAGAATGAATATATGAACTCTGTTACTGGTTCAGGAGCTGTTCAGCCCGCCCCTTCTTCGCAAGATCTACTGGAGTCTAAATCAAGCTCTGGAACATACCTCTGTTATGGCAGGCTGGTATCAGCCATGCCGTCCGTGCTTCCTTCTTGTTGTAAAAGTGAACCGTTCCATCGCTATTATGTTGACAGCCCGGTTTACAAGCCGACAACAGTCGCAGTAATTACCTCTCAGCCACTGGGTTCTGACAATCGTGGCCAGGTGTAAATGGAAGCTCGCTGTAAGTGGTAAATGGAAGCCCTCCGCGAGGCACCCTGATAAGCAATCCTGGTCAGATTCTCATCTCAATCCCCCGGGCAGCCATATACTCCTTGGCTTCAGGAATAGAGTATTGCCCGAAATGGAAAATACTGGCGGCCAGTACCGCATCCGCTTTACCCTCTTTGATGCCTGCCACCAGATGATCCAGGTTACCCGCACCGCCGGAGGCAATGACCGGAATACCCACTGACTCCGAGATAGCCCTGGTGACGCCCAGGTCGTAACCATTTTTGACACCGTCCTGATCCATACTGGTCAGCAGTATTTCACCGGCTCCGAGGCTCTCCATTTTCAGTGCCCACTGCACAGCATCAAGGCCGGTAGGCTTGCGCCCGCCATGGGTAAAGATCTCCCAGCGGTCTGGCTCACCGGGCTGGCTCACTTTTTTGGCATCAATAGCCACGACAATACATTGCGAGCCAAAGCGGTCAGCCGCTTCCTGAACAAATTCAGGATTGAAAACCGCCGCGGTGTTGATGCTGACTTTATCCGCACCCGCATTAAGCATGGTGCGGATATCTTCCACTTTGCGAATACCACCGCCAACGGTCAGCGGGATAAATACTTCACTGGCCATACGTTCAACGGTATGCACCGTTGTCTCCCGCCCCTCATGGCTGGCGGTAATATCAAGAAAGGTTATCTCATCAGCGCCCGCTTCGTTATAACGCCGGGCAACTTCCACCGGGTCACCAGCATCCCGAATATCGACAAACTGAACGCCTTTAACCACCCGCCCATTTTCGACATCGAGACAGGGAATTATTCTTTTAGCCAGTCCCATGACTTCAACCTTTCCAAACGCTTGTTAATTGGCCAGACGCAGCGACACCGGGTAGCGGTAAAACTCTCCACTGCCCGCCTTCATGGCTGCCCTGACCATAAACACCAGAACCACTATGATGATCACTGGCACCAGTGGTAATAATAGAAACCCAACCAGCATGAACTTGAGGATAACCCAGAGAGTCGCCAGCAGTGTGATGGTGATCTGAAAGTTCAGGGACTCTCTGGCATGGTGCTCAATATAGAGCGACTTGTCCCGTTTCATCAGCCAGATCACCAGCGGTATGGCAATATTCAACCCCGGAATCATAAAGCCGAACAGAGGCAGAAGATGTGCCAGTACGGCCATATTTTTATCGTCCCGGTTAATATCGGGCCTGTTCATTGGAGGGATACCATAATCATTCATCGCAGTAACGTTGCGCTTCGTTCAGATTGAGTGTCCCTTCGTAAATGGCACGACCGGTAATCGCACCGGCAACCCCTTCCCCGGCAACGGCTTTCAGGGCACGTATATCGTTCATATCAGTGATACCACCGGAAGCAATCACAGGAATCGCCATGCTGTTGGCCAATTGCCGGGTTGCGGCAACATTGACCCCCTGCATCATGCCATCCCGGGCTATATCGGTATAGACGATGGCAGAGACACCGTCCTGCTCAAACTGACGTGCAAGGTCTACAGCCTGGGTGTCGGTGACTTTTGCCCAACCATCCGTTGCGACACGGCCATCACGGGCATCGATACCCACGATTACATGGCCGGGAAACGTCTGGCAGGCTTGCCTGACAAAGTCAGGGTCGGTTACTGCTTTGGTACCGATAATCACCCAGGAAACACCAGACTCCAGATAGGCTTCTATTGTCGCCAGATCACGAATACCCCCACCAATCTGTACGGGCAAATCAGGGTACTTTGCGGTGATACCACGAACCGCATCGGCGTTCAGGGGCTTGCCGGCAAACGCCCCGTTCAGGTCAACCAGGTGAAGCCTGCGGCAACCGGCATCCACCCACCGGCTGGCCATGGCAACCGGGTCATCACCAAAGACCGTGGCATCCGCCATTTCCCCCTGACGCAGCCGGACACAGGCACCATCTTTCAAATCGATTGCAGGAATGATTAACATCGTTATGGCTTCCATGTTAAAAAGTTTTCGAGCAGCTGCAGTCCATTGGCGGCACTTTTTTCAGGGTGGAACTGCACAGCGACAATATTGTCATGACCAAGGGCGACATCGAAACCAAGACCGTAGTCACTTCTACCCACCACCATCGCGGCATTGGCAACACGGGCATAGTAGCTGTGCACGAAATAGAACCGGGCATTGTCTACGATTCCCTGCCAGAGAGGATGGGAGGGTTCAGCCTGACGGACCGGGCTCCAGCCCATGTGGGGAACTTTCAATCGAGCGCCTTCGCTATCCCGAAGGTCTTTCCCAAAGAACTTTACCTCACCGGAAAACAGGCCAAGGCACTCAACCCCGCCATTCTCTTCGCTATGATCGAGCAGTACCTGCATACCCACACAAATACCCAGCAAGGGGCGGTTGGCTGCCACCTCTCGAACCACTTCATCAACACCATGACGCCGTATCTCCGCCATACAGTCACGGATTGCCCCTACGCCGGGAAGCACTGCCTTATCGGCAGCCAGTATCTGCCCGGGATCGGAGGTAACAATGATTCGGGTATTCGCCTCGGCAACATGTTCCAGTGCTTTACTGACGGAGTGAAGGTTGCCCATCCCATAATCAATGACAGCGACCGTCTTCATGGTTACAACGACCCTTTTGTAGAAGGCATCTGGCCCGCCATGCGCGGATCCAGGGCAACCGCCATCCGTAAGGCGCGGCCAAAGGCTTTAAAGACGGTTTCTATCTGATGATGGGCGTTGCGTCCCCGCAGGTTATCAATATGCAGGGTGACACCGGCGTGATTCACGAAGCCCTGGAAGAATTCATAGAACAGGTCAACGTCAAAGCGGCCGATCATTGCACGGGTAAATTCAACATTAAATTCCAGACCGGGTCGCCCGGAGAAATCGATAACGACTCTGGAAAGCGCCTCATCCAGGGGCACATAAGCATGCCCGTAACGATACAGCCCTTTTTTATCACCAATGGCCCTGGCAAAGGCCTGACCCAAGGTAATGCCGATATCCTCAACGGTATGGTGATCGTCGATATCATTATCACCAACAGCCTTGATATCAAGGTCAATAAGGCCATGGCGGGCAATCTGATCCATCATGTGGTCAAGAAAAGGCACCCCTGTATCAAACGATGCCTTGCCAGTACCATCCAGATTGATGGCCACACGAATCTGGGTTTCCAGGGTGTTTCTTTCAACACTCGCCTTGCGCTCAGCCATGAACTTCTCCGGTTGGATTGTCATCTATTCTGTTTGCCGGGATATTATGGTGAGCATTATATAGAGACTGTTAACTGCTCGCTAGGAGGCTGTAAGAGGATATTCTTTATTGGGACCGGACCTGTTCATAAAGATTACCTTCCAGGCTTTCCAGAAGCTTATCCACCTGCAGCCTCTGGATTTGAGCCGGTTTTGCTTTCAATGGGTGTAACCGGTCATTCACCCAGTGTGATGACCAGTTCCAGGTCGTAGTCACACACTCCCGGGCGAAGGATTCAAGACCAAACCGATCCGCCTGCTCAAGACATCCCGTGAGAAATTCATCCACATCGGACATCAGGATCGGATAGCTGCCTGCGGGTTTGCTGCTGTATTTATTCTGCGTCTGATAGAGCCAGAACTGGCTATTCTCCGGGATGTTCCCGTTACTCATGGAGGTTAATCGCCCGGGGTTGACCGGCACGCGGCAGGTCAGTTGCTGCTGACGATCTATGGACTTGATCTTATTGGTTGGCATGGAAATCAACACACCATTAAATCGTCCGCCAACCAGCGGTATAACCCCCAGTTCAGTCACCTTGATAGTGTTATCCTGCCGGGTTCTGGTCTGCCACCCTCTTCTGAATCCATCAACCCAGACCGGAACCTCAGGCTTAAACCCGATATTGGCTGATTTCCTGGCCTGCTCATAAAGCAGGCTACCATAACCGACAATGTACTGAGACTTTGCCTTATCAAACGCAGGGAAGCACTCATTGGCCATGCTGATGACAGGCGCTATGCATAAAATATTCAGTAACCCCATCAGCCAAATTACATTGCCTGGTAATTTGAAAGCAGGGTAATTCACTTTTGACATTTTTTTTCCTCAACAACCTTTCACTCAATCTGAGGAGACCGCCAACCTTTGTTTACACTATTAAAGGCTGGTTTTTTAGATAATCTAATAATCAATTAATGGATAAGCTCGTTTTTTCCAGACTCAAAAAAAACCAAAAAGTGAATACCCTTTGTTTTCCCGAAAAAAACAACTCCGCCGTTAACATAATAGCTCTCTTTATAAGAATCGAAATATTCACAAAAAAATATTTAATAAAAAATTAATTTTTATAAGGGTTGATTTTGTTTACTAGTCAGGTATTGTTGATTTGAACCAAGAAGGATCTGATACCATGTCCGGTCGATTGTTGTTTAAGGAAAAACAACTCAGGCTTTGTGTCGTGGCCGCTCTGACGTCAATTGCTGCACCTGTTGCAGAGAGTCTAGTATTGCCGCCAAAACCTCTGGCTTCGAATATTTCCTGGAACTGCCAGTCAGGCATTAATAATGATTGGCTATGCAACGGCATAAGCAGACAGTTTTATAAAACCGAACCTGCTCAACAGTATGCCGGATACTCCAGGCAAAAACAGTCTGATGAACAACAGCTTTATGCTGAATCCTATAATTCATTATCTATTGAAGCTCGAAACTCAGAATCACTTGTCAGTATTCTGGATGCTCCGAGAGATCATTACGTGCTTCAATGGATGGCAGCAAAAGAGCGTGAACAGCTGGAGGCGCTAAAGCAGCGCTACCCGGTATTAAAAAACGCGACCATTGCTGAATACAAAAGATCAGGCACAGTCTGGTATGTGCTTCTGGATGGCCCATATCCAAGCCATATTGCCGCCATGGCGGAACTGGATTCACCGCCCAGATCCCATATGGCCAGAGAACTTTACCCCTGGACAAGATCGCTGGCCAGTATTCATAAACTGGATATTATCAGGCCGAATTACCCGGTGGAACAGCTGGCCGACCGCTATCAGCCAGAATATCCCCCAGAGCTGTCCATGCGCGACAGCAACAATGCGCCTATTAACTACGATATTTCCTATAGTACAGAGCAAAGCCGTCAACCTTCACAATATCAACGGCAGCCCTCTTATACTCAGCAACCGGAAACATCGGTCATCCGTCGTGATAATAGCTACCCATTGGCTGAGACAGGTTATGATACTGGCCAGCCGCCTGAAATAAATACTGTGTCTTATGGCAGTGAGTTCGAGGGCCAATCCTACTCCGGCTTATCCAGTGATCAAAACTACCGGATTCTGCCAGAGCAGGCTAACCCGCAGGAAATGTATGTCAGTATCTCACCGGCCTATCGCAGTAGAATTCCTCAGCAACATACTCAGGGGAGCCGTGTCGACTACAACACGCCAAACGCGCCTGTTGCACCAGCCCCTGAATACAGACAACCCCGGAGTTATGAAGAGTCGGAACCCTCTCGTCCGGCAATGAATGTTCTGACCGCCAATCCAAAGAGTTATACGATTGAATGGATGAATGCCAGTAGAAAAGCATCACTTGAACGGGCAAGGCTTCGTTACAGCGAATTGAAAAATACCCAGATCATCCACTACCAGAGACACAGCAGGAATCGCTATGCCCTGGTCAGTATGCTGTTTGTGAATCGTTCCCAGGCTCTGGATGCTCTGCTCACGCCTTCACTGTCAAGAGTGTCGGCACGTTTCTCGCCAAAAGTCAGACAGGTCGCCTATTTGCAGTCCCTGGTCGGTTCAACCCCGCAGGCTACCCATGCGTGGGCCAGACCCGTGACAGAGCCGTCTATTGATAGACGCCAATGGATTAGTCAGGAAGACCCCGGCGACAAGACCTATATTGTCCATCGTGAAGACCTTAACCGACAGCCAGTGAAGGCAAGGTTAGTGAGTTCAAACGACGCTGGTACACCGACAATGCACAGACCAGCGGTTGTTCATACGATGCCCAACAGAGAACAACCTCTCCACCCGGGTTATCAGCCGGACAACAACTACCAACACTATGAACAGCCGGACCCTCACAATCCTGTGAATGAACTGCTGAACAGCCCTGATGACAGCTATACCATTCAGTGGTTCGCAGCCAGTAACCGGCAGACAATTGACAAGTTGAAACAGCGTTTCCCGGAGCTGGCTTCAGCAGTCACTGTTCATGTTCAGCGCAACCAGAAGGACTGGTATGTTCTGGTTCAGGGAAAATACAGAAACAGTCAGGAAGCCATCAGGGCGCTGAAGTCCCCGGCAATGAAAAACATTGCCCTGATACTTCATCCATGGACCCGTCCGGTGGAATCACTGAAAAAGCTGCAAATCGCCAGCCTCTGACGCAGTTCCCATTTCCGCAACAAGCCTGTTTTACCCTTGATGACGTTAAGTATCAGGGTAAGATAGGTGTCTTTTATTATCACTCTTCCATAGATCCTGAGGATTCCCATGAACCGCATTCTCAAGTTCATTGCCGTGCTGCTGGCGGCGGTGGTTTTGCTGGGTGTTATCGGTGCGGCACTGCTGCCACGCGTTATCGACCCCAACCAGTATCGCGATGAAATCACCCGGCTTGTTTATGAACAGTCGGGACTGAAAGTCAGTATTAACGGGCCCATTGGCTGGTCAATATTCCCCTGGGTTGGCCTTTCTCTTGAGGATGTATCCGTCGCAGGGGCCAATAATTCACACCTGGCGCAACTGGGCTCCGCCGGAGTCAGTGTGAAGTTGATACCCTTGATCAGTAAACGCATTGAAATGCAGACCCTTGAGCTGACAGGGCTGGAATTAACGCTGGTCAAAAATACCAGAGGCAAGGGCAACTGGCAGGTCAGTGCGCCAACGCCCACTGAACAACAACCCACGCCCAGGGGACAGGAGCCATCCCCGACGCCTGAGTCAGAACCAGCCTCGCCTGTCAGGCTGGATATTGCCAGTGTCAACGTCAGTGGACTGCTGATCAGCTATGAAGACCAGGTTTCCGGGCAGAAATACATGATTGACCAGGCCAGTTTAACCACTGGTGCCATCCGCAATCAGCAGCCTTTTGATTTTCAATTAACAGCCCACATTAACATTCCTGACCTGGTGGTAAATTCACTGATCAGTGGCAAGATGACGTTTAATCTGGAAGCGGGTCATTATGACATCCAGAACCTGAAAGTCAGTGCCACACCGGATGTAGAAAAAGGTGAAAGCCTGAGTATTGTGGGTAATGTTCAATATCAACAAACACCCATGCTGGTTAAGGGCAACCTGGGCGTTGCCGAGTTTAACCTTGCCAATCTGCTGAACCAGATCAAGGTACAACTCCCTCCCATGGCTGACCCGAAAGCCTTGAACCGGCTATCCTTTGACAGTCATTTCAGCACCAATGGTGAAAGCCTGAGCGCAGATAAGCTGCAACTCCAGCTGGACAGTTTTACCCTGGATGGCCATTTCAGGATGAACAGCATTGACCGGGGCGATATGCAGTTCAGCTTTACCGGTAACGACCTTAATCTGGATAACTATCTTCCCCCTGCCACGGATAACGCAGAAGCGCCTGATGAAGAGCAACCCGCTCAATCGGGCTCAGAGCAACCTACATCAGGTAAAGAGCATCCTCTGATTCCGGAAGGAATGCTGCGTGGCCTTAACCTTGACGGGTCAATGAAGCTGGCCTCTCTCACCGTGGCCAAATTCATTTTTGAACAGCCGTCTGTTTCTATAAAAGCAGCCCGGGGTAAGCAGGAAGTTACCATTGGTTCCCGCTTTTATCAGGGCACTATTGATATGACGTCTAACCTGAATGTACGTCGGTCAGGCAAGCCAAAAATGGCAGCATCGGCAGAGCTGAAAAATATCAGCCTTGAAGCGTTATCAACCGCTATTCCTGATCTTGCCTCACTGAAAGGCGATGTGAATGCGGGTATGAAGGTTTATACACAGGGTCAATACGCCAGTGTTCTCACCAAAAACCTGAATGGCAACATTGAATTCAAGATTGATAAAGGCGCATTCACTGATGCCAACTTTGACAAATTGGTCTGTGAAGGCGTTGCCAAAGTGCGTAAGAAAGAGCTGAGAGCGACGGATTGGGGCACATCTACCGAGTTTACCGACCTGAGCGGCAGTTTCGTCATCAAAAACGGTGTTGCTAAAAACGACAACCTGATTGCAGCGCTCGCCTATATGAACCTGAAAGGTGATGGCCAGGTAAATCTTGTGGATCGACAGCTGGATTATCGTATGGGTCTCAACATTCGTGGCGAAGAAGCGCCGGACAGTGATCCTGCCTGTCAGATCAACAAGGATTACGTCAATGTCACCTGGCCTGTCCGTTGCCACGGTGATCTTGGTGCCCTGAAATGCGGCGCAGATTTCAGACGACTGACTGAAACCATTGCCGAAATCGCTGAAAACCGCCTTAAGCAGAAGATAGAAGACAAGGTGCAGGGACCTGTTAAAGATCTGCTCCAGGGCTTCTTCAAATAAAATTTCTGCCCATAACGACTATACTGCGATCGGCCAACAGGCTGATCGCAAACCTGTTTTTGTAATTTAATGACTCAAAAAGCCCCATATAAAGACCATACTTTCAGCCAGAGACTTCTGGACTGGTTCGATGTACATGGCCGTAAGCATCTGCCGTGGCAGCAAAATAAAACGCCTTATCGTGTCTGGATCAGCGAGATCATGCTGCAGCAGACGCAGGTAACCACCGTCATCCCCTACTACCAGAAGTTTATGGCGCGATTTCCAGAAGTGACTGACCTTGCAGCAGCCAGTGAAGATGAAGTACTCCATTTCTGGAGTGGGCTCGGTTACTACAGTCGCGCAAGAAACCTGCATAAAGCCGCAAAAAAAGTGGTGAGTGACTTCGCAGGGGCATTTCCCCACTCAGTTGAACAGCTTATGGAACTTCCGGGCATTGGCCGATCCACTGCTGGTGCCATTGCCTCCATTAGCATGGGGATCCGGGCTCCCATCATGGATGGCAATGTAAAAAGAGTGCTTACCCGCTACTTTGCCATCTCCGGCTGGCCCGGGCAGACACGTGTCGCCAATGCGCTATGGGAGATTGCTGAACAGCTGACACCTGAGTGTCGCACAGGTGATTACACTCAGGTGATGATGGACCTGGGGGCAACGGTTTGCACAAGAAGTAAGCCTGCCTGCCAGGTTTGTCCACTGGAAGCCGATTGTATAGCGCACAAAACAGGCCAGCAGAGGCTGTTTCCGGAATCAAAGCCAAAACGGGAGAAACCGGAAAAGTCGGTTATTATGCTGATGGTAGTGAATCAGTACGGTGAAGTTCTGCTTGAAAAACGACCACCGTCTGGCATTTGGGGAGGACTCTGGAGCTTTCCCGAGATTTCAGCTCCTGATCAGATTATCGAGCAGGCACTTGAGAAGACGGGCCTGTTACTGACAGACTTCGACACATGGCCGTCTTTTCGTCATACCTTCAGCCACTACCATCTGGACATTACCCCGGCACTGAGTCTTGTTGAATATCCGGGGCAAACCAATACGGTAATAAAAGACCATGACAATTATTATTGGTTTGCCCTGGATCAATCGCCTGAATTGGGGTTGGCAGCACCGGTAAAGAAACTTTTACAAAAAGTAGAGAATGCACTGTAAGAAATTACCCTGAGGTTATTTTTATACATTATGTATAGAAGTTTCAGCTCTATGGTTTAACCCATTGGTTGAGGAACCTGAAGAATGATTGGTTGCAAATGTGAGACATTCCATAAAAAAATATTGGTAATTGCCATTTCTGCAATAGTCTCAACATCAAGCCAAAGTGATCACGCTGGAGTTGAAACTGAAAATGCCGGTAATTTATCCAATGACCAGCAAGAAACTCAGGAAAACTCCCCACCGGGTTCCGATGCGAACAATATAAACCCCGGCACTATCTACATCGCCACCATGGGGATGACAGGAATGGAGGCTGAGGGTGAAAAAATCCTGAACCACGGCAATATTGAAATCAATGTACCAGGAACAGGTATGAGGGCCACAGCCAGCCCTGAAGATACAAGCCATCAAACGACAGCCACCAATCACGGCACCATTTTGCTAAACCACCCCGAAAGCACAGGAATGGTCAGTAATGGACAGAACATTGTCTGGTCCGGTATCGGCAAAGAGTGGGATGAACACAGTAATGACTACAAAGCAGGTGCCATAAATTATCCCCATGGCTCTATTAAGGGTCAGGGAACCGGACTGCTGTCTTATAACAATGGCCTGATCAAAAATCACGGCAGTATCCAGATATCGGGTTCGCACTCAACCGGGGCCAGGGCACAATCCATTGACCCGGATAATCCAAATGTCGGTTTCGGACTTATTGCCAACACCGGCACCATAACTGCTACGGATGGTGCCAGCGGCATTCACCTGCACAAAGGCGGGCTTAAGAATTCGGGAACAGTGATCAGTGATGATGCCGCTATCCGGGGAACAGGGCCCTTTAATATCGCCATCTTCACGCCCGGTAGCTATATCAGGGGACAGCGTGCTGCCGTGCTGCTTGAAGGCTCCGGTAATGACCTGAACCTGATTGAACTTCGTGGCGGCACACTACAGGGAAATCTGCTCGGCAACAGCCCGATGGATATTCTGCGTATCAACCCGGCAGACAACATGACTGAAGACATTAACCAGAAGATTTCAGTCAATGGTGAAGTCAGGGACTTTGAATTCATTTATATAACCGGTGACCGGTGGACTGCATCCCGGCCAATTATAAACCCAAAATCACTGATTGCTGCCGGCACTGTGAATGTCACCTTAAGTCCTGTCAGTGAGGATCAGGCGCAAACCCTGCAGCTCAGTTTTACGGATTCGTTTCCATCAGAAAATGGCGTTGATATCGAGGTCAGCGAATCTGGAATAGCCCATATTGATTTATCGGACACCAATAACCGTCCTGCCGCCAGAATATCCCTGGTGGGAGGTAATATCAGCCAGATGACAGGCCATCTGCAAGGCCGTGATGAGCTATCTCTGGCAAGCGGAATCATCAATATCATTGAGGATGTAAATCGAATCAGAGCACAAACCGATGGTGACTGGCAGGTAAAAACGCCGGTCCGTGGCGTAAAACATCTGGTCACTGAATTCGCTGGTGATAAAGAGACACCCACTTTTGAACAGACGTCAATTGTCCTCGGGAACCCAGCACAGTCATTACAAGACAACCGACTGACAGAAAAAGCCAATACACTGGTGGTTGCAACGCCTTCAGAGTCTGACATCAGCTCGGGTCAACCGATCCCGGAATTCGATGGATCAGCGGGTAAAGCAGAAGTCACCATCGCCAACGGGGCGCGTTTTGGCCAACTGATTGCTCCGGAGAAACTGATCGTAAAGGCCTCCGCTGACCAGCCTTTTCACGCTTACGGACCTGTTCGTAATGCCAGACATATTGAAGTTTCAACCTCTGCGCTGGTACAAGGGGTTACACTGGGAGCCTCTCCGGCACATACCGATAGCAGCCTGGGGCTGCTTTTCAGTGACAGCGCATCCGGTGATGCCATCAGGATCACCAATTACGGCACTGTTAATGAGATTGATGCGTCCAACGGCCATCAACGTCCAGACCTTCACTATGTCCACGACAGTGACACGCTGGTAAACCTGCGGGGCAACAACACCAGAAACGACCAACTAACCGTTAAGGGCGGTTCTGCAGAAACCGTACAAGCCGTTTCAAGCTCAGCGCTACAACATGGTTTTGCTACCCTGAATCTTCATGGCGTGGCAGCACCGGTGGAGCTTCCCGCTGATCTTGAGTCATTGACACTCACCAGCACCCTGCCTATTGGGCATATTTATGCGGTCAGTGCTGATCACCTGGAGAAAGAAAGAGCAGACAAGGCCCAGGATATACCTAATCCGACGTTTATGTCGTATTCAGTCAGGAAGCCTGAAAGTGCAAAATTAAAAACTGACCTCATAACACCGGGGCTAAATTTCAGCATTAAAGAACGCCCCAACATGCGTTTTGAGATTCTTAATGGTGAAATAGGTACTCTGACAGGTAACCCGGAAAAGGACGACCAGCTGGTTATTCACGGAGGCCACATTCAGGATGATACTGACAGCCTCCGGTCAGTTACCGTTGCCAGTAATGACTGGGGTTCCCATGGAACGCTCAATAACACCAGAGAAGTGCTGGTTGATAAGCATGGCATTCTGACATTACTGCGGGTTTATGGACCACAGGAGATCCCTCACCGTACAGAGAATGATCTGACCCTTCAGATAAAAACAGCTGCCGGACAACGGTTGCCTGTTACGGTAACAGAGGGTGGAGCACTTGGCCTGCTGGAAGTATATGACCAGGCCAGTCTTGGTGATCTATCGTTGCAGGGTGGCGTGGTAAGCATCATGCCCGGTGACCACAAGACGCTGGAGCTGGGAAAAATTACTAATGCCGACGGTGTTTATTCTCCGGAAACCGGGCTTGGTAATGTGCTGGTTGGTGGTGACCCGCAACAAAGTCCCTTTGGGAACAACCTGGTACTCAGTACTCCAAGACCCGTCAGTGTCTTCAGCAAAAAAATTGATAGCCTGCAGCTCACGGAAGGAGCAAAGCTTAAAGGTGAGATACCGGCGGTAGAACGACTGTTTATCACAACCACGGATTTTGTTTCTGAAGGCAGGATCAGTGCTATTGAGCTGGTCGCTGATGCACCTGTTGCTGAAGTCAATGTTGCTGACAGCTCCAAACCCGCAGCCGATGTGCCGGATACCCCTGCCAAGCTGAATATACAGACATCACCAGAATGCCCTTTGACGATTAAAAGCAACCAGCCGACTCCGCAGATACAGCGGCTCAATCTCAATGACGGAGCCAATATTGGTGCTGTTGATTCTGTGAAAAATATCTGGATTCATAGCTCAGGCTGGAACAGCCAGGGGCTGGTGAATAATCCCGAAACACTCACTATTGCCCCTTATGGGGCAGCAGATCTTATTGTTGCTGATGGAACGCAGCCCAGTGGGCAAGATGCCGCTCAAAAACAGTCGATGCATCTTTCTTTTTCCGGTGATGCCCCCTATGACTGGAATAAGGCATTTGTCGTCACCAATCTCGGTGAGGCTGGCATCAATGAATTACCTGATCACCGGGGAGAGCTGAAAGTACTGGATTTCTCGGCGGATACCCAGCGCCCTCCCCTGTACTTTATGCAACATGGCGGCAATACCGATCGGGTCATCGGCCGACAGGACAAACACGACACTCTGGCCCTGGTGAATGGCCCACTGAAAACAGCCTCAGGATTTGCCAATATCGATATCTTTGGCGCTGACTGGCACAGCATTCAGTTAACAAACCCTGAACATATCAACATCCACGAAGCAGCCAGTGCAGCCAATATTCTTGTTTCTGATCAGGTGCCAGAGGGCAAGGGAATACTGGCAACCCACTTTACAGAAGACCGTGGCAGGGTATACGTAAATTCCAGAGGAACGCTGGATGAGGTCAACCTGTCACCATTACAGAGCCGCCCATCATTCAGCATAGAGCAAACCGATGGCAAGATTGGTTCACTTAAAGGAGCCAACGGTAAAGATGATCAATTCATTGCCAACAATACGTCAATAGAAGGACAGTTGTCCGATATTGATTCCATTACCTTTAACGGTATCAACCACTATAAAGGCAACCTGCTTCGGTCCAATGGGCTCATTGATGTGAATGGCCATCTCCATTTTTTGGCAGATAGAATGGCTATCGTTTCCGGCTCGTCAGACAGTCGTCGTGCAGAGGTGCCTGAATCATCACCTGCATTGCATATTCGTCAGGGAGCCGTCGTTACCATTCCATCTGAACTTAATATCGACGGTAACTATCAACAGGATGGTCGCCTGGTGCTGACAGAACAAAGTCCGGACGCGGCAGGGTTTGAGCCGTTAACCGATGGTACGATACCGCAAGCCCCGGTGGTGGCAGCCAAAAATATCCACGTGGGTCCTGCTGCTGATTTTGTGTTTGACAGCGTTATCATTCAAGATCCGGCCATTGGCAAACAATATCTGTTGATGGAAGCAGAGGATTCCAACATTAACCAGCCGGTTAATGTGGATGCTGACAATGAGCTCTATATCCACTATGACGCGATCATTGATCCGGATAACGCAAAAAGAATGCTGCTGATCAGCACGGATCAGGCTGACCATCGGGTATCTCAGGTTCCGGGGCGGTTTCGATCCATGATGCTGGCAGCCACAAAACCTTCCGAAAAAGAAGAACACGACAGTGAAAGTGCCAAATTAACCCGGCATGTTGTAAAAAATGTAAAGCCCGGCAAAGACATGAAAAAAGCCGCAGAGCTTGCCCCTGCCATGTCGCCTCATGCGGTGCATAATGCCAACCTTGCACTGAAAACGGCGGGCAAAACCCTTAACGACAGAATGTCTGGCAAACGAACCGGCATCAACACCGGAGATATCTTCTCTGCTGGCGCGGCCTGGATTCAATACGACTACAGCAAGGCAGCACAGGATATCAACGACCATGTACCGGGTTATCATGCCAGAATCACTGGCTTCTCCATGGGGGCAGATAGCCCTCTGGAAAGGGATCAGAATATAGAAGCAGGCATTGCCTACACCTATGCAAAAGGAAACGTAGCAGGGAAAGATGGCTCAAGAAACAAAATTGACACGGATACTCATATTGTCAGCCTTTACTCCTCGTACCTGGAAAATGATTTTTTCTTTGATGGTCGGATGAGTTACTCCTCCGGCAAGAATAAAGGACACCGCTACGTTGATGGCCACCTGAACGATGCAAAATATGATACCCGGAGCTGGGGGGTCGGCATGATTGCGGGCCACGCCTATCCCCTGGGAGATGAGTGGAGCTGGCAGCCTCAGGTAGCCTTTAATTATTTCACCATCAAAACTGACGATTATACCGAGTCCGCCAGAGATCCTGCCCAGACACACTTATCATACGATCAGGTCAAAAATGGCAAATATGACATCATGGAACTGGGTGCTGGCCTGAAGTTGATGGGAGAAATGAATACCCGGGCAATGGTCATCAAACCAGAGCTTGGGCTGATGGGCTTTCACGATTTCAAAAAAGATCCGATTGCTATTACTGCTCACTTTGCCGCAGGGGGTGAACACTTCCGTATCAATGGTGCCGACAGAGATAACAACCGCTATCAATTTGATGCCAGCATGAGTGTGGAAATTCAAAGCAATACCACCATTACCTTCCGTTACTCCCACCATTGGGCAGATAACTTCAAAGTTGATGGGTGTATTGCCAGGGTTCGCTATAGCTTCTAAAAGCCTTTTCCTTCAGACTCCAGCCGACCTTTCGTTTTCAACATTCTGTCCCGCATGAAGCATAGTCCAGCATCAGAGCCTCTAAAGAAAGCATCAATCTTGCCATTGGCACCTCCTTTACGGCTCGTTACATGATGAATCGCTGCTTCGGCGGATGCAAAACTCTCTAGCCCCGGCCCCTTGCCTGAATCGTAAAAGTCTGGACTACCTTCGAAATTGTGAGGATCGTAGACCGTGTATTCGAACGTACCGTCTCTTTTTTTGTTTCGATAGATACCAAAAGAGTATAAAGGCTGGCAAATCATGGCTGTTGATGAGTAATCCCAGTTTGTGGTTTCCAATATATCCTGACGCGTGCATGTTTTGATACCAAGACCTTCTCTTTCGTCTGGCGAGATTCGACCCTCACCTTCAGACCCCTCTTCCACCAGTAAATTCGAGTAGCCTGATGATGAGGCGATGCCGGTTAAAAGCAGGTGCATTACACATATTGTCATAGGGTAATGGCCATTAGACAAACTACGTCTCAACTCTTGAGCATCACCTCTGGCGCTGATTATTTCTTCTAAATAAGCAACCAGGACCTGAAAAGAAAATTTATAACCTGTTGCCTGGAAAAGCTGCATTCTCAGTACGTCAAAACCGCAACTCCACATACTGCCAACATTATTACTGTCATATTCGCCAATACCAAACCTGGTCTGGGCATAGGGATAGTAATCTTTGCCATCTTGATCTTTAGCCTGGAGATTTTTTAAATAAAGGCCTGCCCTGGTTGAGCTTAACTTTGAATATCCGGGGAAACCGCACCCTCCGGCTGTTGATCCGTCTGCAACTTCACAGAACGAACCAATACGCACCAGCTTGTGCTGCCCAGTCCTTTTATCCATCACATGAAGCACTTCTTCAATCGATTCCCCTCTATGGTCTGGGTGAGTGATAGTTACCAGGAATTTCGATATAGCGTAATGATCTTTATTATTAAATGCGATGTCATCTACAGCATCTTTAGCCACCTGTTTGCAGGTTAACCTGGCGTTTGCAACCCACGAATCACCAGCGGCCATCCTCATCTCTTTATAAGCGTCCCTTACATCTGCTGTTGTCCGGAATCCGTCTATAAATCGAACCCGGTCTGTATCCGTTTCTTTTAAAGAGAATGAGAATAGCGAATTCGCCGGTGGTTGGGGCAATGAGGGAGAACTGCCTGCTGTTGCTGATGACGGAGGAGGACTGCCAGCTGTTGATGGTTGTTGTGAAGTATCCGTTGCATGGGTTATCTTGTATTCAGCCAATGCCCGTGTGACGGGCTTTGCAAACCAGGCGTCAGGATGACGCTTCATCACAGCCTCGGCTTCAATTAATGAGACGGTATATTTGGTAAATATCGCTTTCACCACCACCGCGATGGCTTTCACCGCACGAGCAAGGATGAAACTGTCATCATGCTTGTTCCAACAGTAAGACATGGCGTTCAAAGCGCCCAATTCAACTGAACTCATATACCTCTCTCCTTTTATTATTCTGAACAACTTGTATTCTCAGACAGAAAATCTGGCTATAAGTTCAAAAACTGGCCATTTATATGAATGAATGTGTAGCGCACAGATACAGAGTAAACTGATTCTCTGTGAATCACCCGGGAGCACCACAGGGATGAATAACCTTGATGGCGGACACTTCAACAACACCTTCTCACGCCTGCCTGAATGCTTTTATACAAGGCTGGGCCCAACTCCCCTGGAGAACCCGAGACTAGTGACCTACAGCCCATCAGCCGGCCAGCAGCTGAACCTTGAAGACACCCGAAAAACCCGGGAAAAACTGACATTAATCGGTTCCGGAAACCGTGCATGGCCCGGTTCAGAACCACTGGCCATGGTGTATTCCGGCCATCAGTTTGGTGCCTATAATCCCCAGCTGGGTGATGGCAGAGGGTTGTTATTGGGAGAGCTGGTCAATACCCGGGGAGAAAAGTGGGACCTGCATCTTAAAGGGGCCGGGCCAACCCCTTACTCCCGATTTGGTGATGGCAGAGCCGTCCTGCGCTCCTGCATCCGGGAATATCTCGCCTCAGAAGCGCTCCACCATCTGGGCATTCCGACGACCCGCGCTTTGTGCGTGGTGACCAGTGATACGCCGGTTTACCGGGAAACCAGGGAAGCGGGTTCAACATTACTCAGACTGGCCAGAAGCCATATCCGCTTTGGCCACTTTGAATATTTTTTTTACAACAAACGATATGAAGCCTTAAAAGAGCTGGCTGATTACACCATTGAACACCACTTTCATGATCTTGAAGGAATGAAAGCAGTGGCGGGCAGTGACAAAGGCTATCAGCTGTTTTATGCAGAAGTCGTTCATCGTACCGCAACCTTAATTGCCCGGTGGCAGGCTGCAGGTTTTGCCCACGGCGTTATGAATACCGACAATATGAGCATTATCGGGGATACGTTTGATTATGGCCCCTATGGTTTTATGGACGATTTTAACTGGCACTACATCTGCAACCACTCTGACCACTCCGGTCGCTATGCCTTCAGCCAACAACCCGACATTGGCTACTGGAACTGTGGCAGGCTGGGCCAGGCACTGGTTCCCCTGTTTGATGATGTTGAGTTAATCCAGAAAGCGCTGGATCAATACCCACAAATCTACACCCAAACCTATACCCGCCTGATGCTCGATAAACTGGGGCTGGTGGCAGAAGAGGAGGAAGACGCAGAACTGGTTCGCGATCTCCTTCAGCTATTGCATGACAGTCACTGTGATTACACATTATTCTTCCGAACCCTCAGCAGCTTTCCTTCAGAACAAGCCGTTAACCAGCTGGAGCCGTTAGTTAACCACCCATCACTCGCCCCCTGGCTGGATAGCTATAAGAAAAGGCTCAAGAGAAACCCTCTGGATGACCAGAACCGCCAGAAACGAATGAAACAGGTGAACCCGAAATACATTCTCAGAAACTATCTGGCACAACAGGCGATCGAAAAGGCAGAGAAAGGGGACTACCAGGAAATTGAAAACCTGATGAACGTACTGGTTTCGCCCTACGATGAGCACCCTGATTTTGAGCACTATGCAGGTCAACCGCCTGAATGGGGCAAAAAACTGGAAGTCAGCTGCTCTTCCTGAAGGGAATGAATGTTTATCAGGTAGCTTTCCCGTTAAGATACCCTCAATCCACAGTAACTGAAGCAGTGAGATAACAATGGCCAGAATGATTCAATGCGTCAAACTGAAAAAAGAAGCGGAAGGCCTCATTGTTCCGCCATTACCCGGTCCAAAGGGTCAGTGGATCTTTGAGCATGTTTCCCAGGAAGCCTGGACTGAATGGCAGGCCCACCAGACCCGCCTGATCAATGAAAAGCATCTTAACCTGTTGGCACCTGAAGCCCGGCAGTATCTTATGGAACAAATGGATAAATATTTCTCCGGCGAAGATATTGATGCCGCTGAAGGCTATGTGCCGGAAGATAACTAACCTCCGGCGGGCTATTCTCAGCCAACCTCAGGGGCTGGCATGCCTTAACAGTTGATGGGAAAATATTTGATTATGTCTATTGTTCAGATAACTCTAGTACATGGTTTCAATGAGTTTGACGGGTTGTCGTGCCTCCGCACTCCGTTCGCCCTGAGGCTGTCGAAGGACCCATAGGGCCTACAGGCGGAAACTCCGGACTCTGATAGAACGTGCCAAGCACCCTTCGACTCCGCTCAGGGTGAACGGAGATCGTACACGTCAAACTCATTGAAACCATGTACTAGACATAACGCGTATGTAGAAGACGATGGATGCTTATCAATCGTTGCTTATTTGTTGAGCTGCACAGTGCAACCATTGCGCCTGACACAGCAAAACCTGTCGTCAGGTTTGGCTGTACTTGCTTTTTTGAACTCCAATAACAAAAAAGCCTTGAGCAAGGGCTCAAGGCTTTTTATATGGTGCCTAGGGGCGGAATCGAACCACCGACACGCGGATTTTCAATCCGCTGCTCTACCAACTGAGCTACCCAGGCTAAATTCTGGCACATGTATTTTTTATCATTTAAGTGTGGTGCCTAGGGGCGGAATCGAACCACCGACACGCGGATTTTCAATCCGCTGCTCTACCAACTGAGCTACCCAGGCGCTGTTCAAACAACGAAAACGATGTGCGAGGCGTATTAAACGGATTTCACCCTGGAGAGTCAAGTCATATATAAATTTTTATGGTCAGTCGGTGAGTATGCAAGCCGGGGATCATCAACCCGTCGTTTATTAACCGTGTACATTTCTCTATTGATACCAACTTTACTATACGCCATGCAGTTGATCCCAAACTTCCTGGTCTCGCTCGGCAGTCCAGATTCTCGGCCAGTCGATACCAGCAAACTCATCCCAGAGGCGCTGAACATCAAATGGCAAACAGTGCTCAAAAATGGGCCAGCTACCATACCGGGGGGCCAGGCTTTTATGGGATGCGGCAAAGGCTTCGGTTAACGTTCCCCCGTTTTTATAAACGGTCCCTACCTGATCAATCAGGGTCATGAGGAAAGTGCGACTTTGCTCGATAGCGGCATCAACATGATCCCGACCATGTACAACTGCACCCCGGCCACCAACCAACGTCTCAGCACCGTAAGCCTCAACCTTGTCCAACGTGGTGGTGGACCAGTCAAAATGGAAAGCATCACCGGTATAAAGTGCAGCCTGGGCCTCAACAAGATCTCCCGCAAACAGAATGTTATGCCGGGGCAGCCAGGCACAGATATCCCCGGCGGTATGACCCCGTCCACAGTATTCCAGCACCAGGCTTCCCCGAAGCCCACCCAGCGGGATTTCTAATCGATCATTAAACACAATATCAGGATGGGTCAGCCCCTGGATTCCTTCAGGCTCCCGGAACAACCTGGGCATTCGACGAAACTCACTGTCCCAGTCCTCCATACCACGCTCTTCAATCAGGAACCGGGTGTTCTCATGGGCAATAATCGATTCGGCTGAGAAGGCGGCGGCACCGAGTACACGCACTGCATGGTAGTGGGACAAAACCAGATACTTAACAGGCTTTGTTGTATGCCGTCTGAGTTCCCGTAACCAGTCGGACGCCGCCCTTGGTGTTGCCCGAGCCTCAAAAGCAATAAGGAAGTCTTCTGCCTCAATGGCCCCGACATTGGGATCCCCCTCAGCGGTAAAGGCATAAACACCCTCTGCCAGCACTTCAAGCGTCTCTTTTTTGGGTTCCAGATCTCTTGATGATGCAAACGCTTTCTTAGCCATCCTGTTAAGCCTTCGATTTCAGAAAAGAATTTTTCCCTGAAAGAAAAATTAAGTAAATCATTTGGAGATCACTATAGCCAAATAAAATCAACAACAACCATCTATCTGGCAAAAATAACAATGACATTTAATTTTCAAACAATTATTTACAGAATAAAAATACCTCCTATCATTTAACCGGTCAGAACTTGCCATGTTTGATTATAAATAATGTGCTGGTTCAGATAAAAATATTACGATTGGAGGCTTGAATATATATGAATAATTTACCCTCTAGTGACTACCCCAGAGCTCCATCCAATACGTTCTGGGACAACAGTGATTTACCCCTCCCGCAATCCTCAACACAGTCGGCTGATTCCCCAGATTCTGGTACATCAGTAACAAACAATGTCCAACCCTATTTGAAGGGGCTTGTCGATGACGTACAGGAATTTGTTAGAGAATTAACATTATTCGAACGATCAATTAACATTGTCACCTCACCTGCTCTGGTCACAACATCAGAGGCGATCACTACCAATTTAAGATATATGGCGGACTCTATAGGGGATACTGGTGAGCCTTATCAAGCAGGGGATATTGGTGAGCTTCATCAAGCTCGACCATTGATCAAAAGCACCGAAGAAGGCATACATGTCTTTTCAAAAAGACCAAAGATTGATGGAATTCTGAGACAATCCCAGATTCCTCATACAACCAGTGAAGCTTTTTTTCACAAGGGACCTGAACAGGCCACGGCAGAGCTCAATGAGCAAATAACAAAAGACACCCAGGGCCTGATTACTGATTTTCTGCAAGCAAAAGACCTGGATAATCCAGACCTGGCGTTTCAACTGGTCACCTGGTTATTGCAACAGGTCTCATGGCAGTTTCCTTTTAGAGTGATGAATGAAAATGAGAGTTCAGAAATGACATGGGAAAATGCAACCCACTCAGAAATACAGTGGATGGAAAGTGGAAGTGTACAACCCATTAAGCACATAAAAAATAAAGACTATGACTTTGTCGCTGTTCCTGTTATGGAATCGGGCATGAAAGCAGTGTTTGTTTTACCGCCAGAAGGGGAAACTAATCCCGGTAGTGAAGATCTCAACCAGGTTTTGTCAAGTGGACTCACCACTATCCTGGGCAAATCCGGAAGTAAACACGCGGTGCTAACGCTGCCCAAGTTCAAGTTCAATTATCAATTTACAAAAATATGTGAAGAGGCTGAAGCCAAGGGTAAACATATAGCAGCATTGGACGTTGATGAAAATGGAGCGGCGGTAGCTGCTGCGTCATCTATACTCTCATACGATTTACATATACCTCCTGAAAAACTTCTTCGCTTTAAATTTGACCATCCATTCTACCTGGCAATAATTAACCATAAAAATTCCAACGACCCAAGGGTTATTGGCATGGCCCAGATTAATCATCCCGGAAAGAGCTGATTAACCTTTTTTACTTCTTGCTGCCACGTTCCCAACTGGCAGTAAGAAGTAAGATAATCAGCAAAGCGCTTATTAAGGAATAGTCCCGAAATAACTTCCTCATTTCACCCAGCTTCAGGGATAGCTCTATAGTTCCATTTTGGGAGAATTTTATCGAACTGAATGGTCATTTTCTCCTTGAAATCAGCCGCATACTTCCGGCCAGCCTCAAAGACCTTGTCGATGATTCTGGTAGTTACGGCAAGTCCTGTTGTCTCTGTTTTACTCATGTAGTATGCCGCTGTTTCAATGCTTTCCAGCGATACGCCCTGACAGGCGCGTGTCACGTGTGGGAACAAGCGGTGTTCAACGGGGTTGTATTTAGAGCAGTATGGTGGATAGTGCGCTATCCGGATCTCCACACCCAGACGATTCGCCAGCGCCTGCAGATCTTCCTTGAAAATATATGCCGACGCACTGTTACTGCCACCACCGTCACACAACATGAGCAATTCATTCTGACCCGGATAGCCCCTTTGCCCCTCTTCATTCCACCACAGTTCAACGCTTTCGCAGGCAAACTCAGAAGTTCGGCATGCTGTCCCATGGTTCGCTTTTTCTGTGGTTTCCGACGCCGGTAACCATTCTTGTGCAGTAAGCGGGAAACGATATTTTTGCTGGCAGTAAAAAATTTACTGGCATACTGCAATGCCGCTTCACATGCTACCAGGAGGTAACCAGGCGCTATTCTCAGACAGCCCCTCTGCTCTCACGCTCAGGCAAAAAAACCTCACAAACAGAAATAGGCTTATCCCGCAAAAAAAACAGGGATCGTCTGGCCCAGGCGATTTCTGCCGTAAATTCCACATCAAGGTGTGCGTTAAATTCACTGGCTTTGATATCGGCAACTTCAATCGGTCCACGGCGCAGGCCGGGCTGACTGAAAATATATTCACCTAATGGCCTGTCCTCCAGTTCCAGAAGTACTCTATTCTCACCGGACAGACTGGACTCCGGTAACACACTGCGGGCAAAAACCACCGGTTGACCTGAGCCAAACAGCAGGACTTCTCTTATGCTGGCACGCTGATCATCGCAATGAAGAAAGGCTTTCTCTGATGCATCCGGCTCCTGCCAATCATGGGAAATGACCCGGACAAAAAAATCGTTGTTGTGTGCTTGTTTCAGCCGTCGGGTCAACGAATGTTGATCCAGTATCATCTCACGCAGTGCGCTGGGTATCGCTTTGGCATCCCGGGCGGGTTGCCAGTTCATGTCAGCAAAGGGCATCGGCAGTACATCCTGCCTGGAGCCGATGACTCCAGGATCTGTCAATCAAGTGGGGATCAGTTAGGCAAAGAGCCTTCAACGCCCTCCACATACCAGTTCATGGACAGAATATCACCATCGTTCAGCTTTGTACCCTCTGAAACTTTAATGGAACCATCCTGTGCCTTGATGGGGCCTTCAAAAATGGTGAAGGTGCCATCGGCAATCTGTGTCTTGAAGGCTTCGACCTGGGCAACAACGGTTTCAGGAATGGCTTTGTTATAAGGGGCCATTTCAACCATGCCTGCGGAGAAGCCGCCCCATACATCTTCTGCCTTCCACTGCTTATCCAGTACTGCTTTGGCCGTGTCAGTATAGAAGCCCCCCCAGTGAACCATGCTGCCGGTCAGGTGGGCATCGGGACCAAAGCGTGTCATGTCCGTGTCATAGCCAAAGGCAAATACCCCTTTGTCCTGGGCGGCCTGCACCGGAGCGGGTGAGTCGGTGTGCTGGTTGATGATGTCGGCACCCTGGGCAATCAGTGACTCAGCCGCCTCACGCTCTTTGGCAGGGTCGTACCAGCTGTTGATCCAGACCACTTTCACGGTGGCATCCGGGTTGACACTGCGCAGGCCGAGGGTAAAGGCATTGATCCCCTGGACCACTTCAGGAATCGGGAATGAACCCACATAGCCAATCACATTGTTTTTGGTCATATGTCCGGCAATCACGCCCGTCAGGTAACGGCCTTCATAGAAGCGGGCGGAGTAGGTGCCAACATTCTTGCCACGCTTGTAACCCGTGGCGTGCTGGAACTTAACGTTGGGAAATTGCTTGGCCACTTTCAGAGTTGGGTTCATGTAGCCAAACGAGGTGGTAAAGATCAGGTCGTGTCCCTGCTGTGCCAGTTTACGGATGACCCGCTCGGCATCGGCACCTTCAGAGACACTCTCAACATAAGTGGTTTCGATATTCTTGCCCAGCTTCTCAACCATCTCCAGTCGGCCTTCATCATGACCATAGGTCCAGCCAGCATCACCCACCGGGCCGACATAGACAAAGCCCACTTTCAGCGGCTTTTCAACCGCCGACGAGAGTGTCGACAGGGTCATCAATCCGGCCGTGGCCACAGAGACGAGGGCCTTTTTAATCAGGGATTTCATGGGATGATCCACTCCTTACAGGTCTGTTTTATCGTTAGATTAATGGCCTGAGTTCCCTGTCAGGCCGGGTTGGAACCGTTTTAAAGATTACCCCGCCGGGTGGTAGGGTTTGCCAAGGGACATTGGTGCCAGCAACCGGCTTCTGGACTGGTTGCTTGATAGCAGTACCAGCACCACAATGGTCGCCAGATAAGGCAGGGTCGCCAGCAGGTTGGATGAGATAGAGGCACCCATCCCCTGCAGTACCAGATGCATAATGCTTGCCAAGCCAAACAGCCAGGCCCCCAGTAATACCCGTTCTACCTTCCAGCTGGCAAATACCACCAGCGCCAGGGCAATCCAGCCACGCCCTGCGGTCATGCCTTCTGCCCACAGCGGCGTATAGGCCAGTGACAGATAAGCCCCCCCGAGGCCCGCCATGGCACCACCAAACAGTAACGCCAGCCACCGGGTCCGTATTACCGGTAAGCCTACAGCCGTGGCTGAGTATGGGCTTTCCCCGATGGCTTTCACCATCAGGCCGGGGCGGCTGAAGCGGAAGAACAGCCAGATAGCCAACGCGATACCCAGAGAGCAGTAAACCAGAATGTCCTGATTGAACAGGGCTTTACCCAGCACCGGAATGTCTGATAACAGCGGGATCAACATGGGTTGGAAGCCTGCCAAAGCCTGACCGATGTAGTCAGTGCCCACATAAGCACTCAGGCCTGCACCAAAAATGGTCAGGGCCAGGCCGGTAGCCACCTGATTGGCCCGCAACTGGATCGCCAGCAGGCCAAACAACATGGCCATGGCCATGCCAACCAGCAGACTCATTATCACCCCGAAGATCAGGCTGCCTGTGGTGAGTGCGGCAATAAAGCCGATCACCGCGCCCATCAGCATCATGCCCTCCTGCCCCAGGTTAAGCACGCCGCTCTTTTCACACACCAGTTCCCCCAGGGCAACCAGCAGCAGTGGCGTACCGGTTCGAACCATGGCAAACAGAATGTTAGTGATCAGGTCCATATCCATTAGCCGTTGACTCCTACATGATGTCCCTGAGCCGGGGGTTGATAAGTAGAGATGTTCAAGCGGTAACTGATCAGAAAATCACAGGCCAGCAGAAAGAACAGCAACATCCCCTGAAACAGACTGCCCATGGCCAGCGGCAGGCCAAGGTCAATCTGACCCATCTCGCCCCCCATATAAACCAGCGCCATCAGCAGGCTGGCCAGTAAAATACCAATAGGGTGCAGGCGACCAAGAAAGGCAACAATAATGGCCGCATAACCGTAGCCGGGGGAGACCGATGGCACCAGCTGACCAATCGGGCCACTGACTTCCGAGATACCGGCAAGCCCGGCCAAAGCACCGCACAGCAACAGGCTGAAATACACCAGACGGCGCTCACGGAAACCGGCAAAGTGCCCGGCACTGGCATCCAGACCAATGACCTTCAGCTGAAAGCCCAGAAAGGTCCTGGTCATCAGGACCCAAATGCACACCCCGGCCAGCAGTCCGAAGGCCAGACCAATATGCAGGCGGGTTCCTTCCAGCAACAGTGGCAGCGTGACCACATCGGTAAACAGTGCGGATTCCGGGAAGTTAAAACCATGGGGATCTTTCAGGGGGCCGTGCACGGCATAGAGCAGCAGATTCAGGGCAATATAGTTCAACATAATAGTGGTGAGGATTTCATTGGTATTGAAATGATTCCTCAGCACCGCAGGGATCAATGCCCAGAGCAAACCAGCCACAGCGCCGGTTATCAGTACCGCGGGGAGCACCCAGACGCCTTCCGAATCCATCCAGCTCAGGGCGGCCCAGCTGCCCATCAGAGCCCCCATCAGTAACTGTCCTTCCGCGCCAATGTTCCAGATATTGGCTCGAAAACACACCGCCAGCCCCATGGCACAGAGCAGTATGGGGGCGGCTTTGACACCCAGCTCGGACAGGCCATAGCTATCGCTGATGGGCAGAATGAAGAAGGTATATAAGCCGGTCCACGGGTTCTGCCCCTGCATGGCAAAAATCACACTCCCGGCCATCAGGGTGAGCAACACCGCCAGAACGGGGGACAGATATTTCATCAGGCTGGAGTCTTGCGGCCTTCTTTCAATGGCAATCTTCATCAGGGGGTATACTCCTTTGCCTGTCTGTCAGGTTCCATTGCCATCGGTGCTGAGGCTGATTTTTCCGGATGACCAAACACACCGGCCATCCATTGACCCACTTCGTTAATGGAGGTTTCCCTGACCGGTTTCACCGGCGACAGTTTGCCGTGGCAGAGTGCACCAATTCGGTCCGAAATCTGGAACAGTTCATCCAGGTCTTCAGAAAGCACGACGATGGCCGTGCCCTTGTCCCGCAGATCAATCAGGGACTGATGGATCAGGTTGGCGGCACCAACATCAACGCCCCAGGTAGGGCTGGCACAGATCAGCAGTTTGGGATTCTGTAAAATTTCACGGCCAATAATGAACTTCTGCAAATTACCGCCGGACAGGCTTTTGGCATCCGCTGAGTTGCCGTGGGCTTTTACACGAAAGCGACTGATAACGTTGTTGGCAAATCCGTGAATTCGTCGCTGTCTTAAAAATCCCCCGGACACCAGGTTTTGTAAAAAGCCAGTGAGCAGGCCATTATCTGACAGCGACATGTCGGGCACCGCTCCCCGACCCAGGCGCTCTTCCGGCACGACGGCCATGCCCAGGCGTCGTCGTTTACCGGGGGTTAGCTGGCCAATGGGCTGGTTATCCAGCGTGATAAAGTCCGGTGAGGTAGCCAGTCTCTCCCCGCTGAGCAGCTGAATTAATTCTTTCTGGCCATTGCCCGCTACACCGGCGATGCCAAGAATTTCCCCGGGTTTTACCGAAAAATGGATGTCATGCAATGGGGTGCCAAAGTCACCCAGTGCCGCTTCCGTCAGCCCTCTGACGACGAGGCGTTTATCGTCATTCTTATTGGTGGAAAAACTGTAGCGCTGACCCAGTGTCGTCTGGCTGCCCACCATCATACTGGCCATATCCTCAGTGCTGGTGGTTTTCGGATCACAGGTTCCGGCAATCTTTCCGTGTCTCAGTACCGTGGCGCTATCACACAGGGCTTTAACTTCCTGAAGCTTATGGCTGATAAACAGCAGACTGCAGCCTTCAGCGGCCAGCTTTTTCAAGGTGACAAACAAACTGCTGACTTCCTGTGGTGTCAGCACTGAGGTGGGCTCATCCAGAATCAACAGGCTAATGTCTTGTACCAGGCAGCGGATGATCTCAACCCGCTGGCGCTCTCCGGTGGATAAACTGTGCACATGACGATGAGGGTCAATGGGCATACCGTAATGGCTGGAGATTTCCTCGATGCGTCGGGCCAGATCCTTCAGCTGGCCTGCTGCTCTTTTATCCATCGCCTTCCCGTAAAAAGAGAGCGCAATGTTTTCCACCACGGTTAAGGTTTCAAACAATGAGAAGTGCTGGAATACCATGCCGATGCCAAGGCGTCTTGCATGGGCTGGCGATTTCAGGGTGTGCTGCTGGCCATCAAACCAGATATGTCCGCTGTCTGGTTGCGTCACGCCATAGATGATTTTCATCAAGGTACTTTTGCCTGCACCATTTTCGCCCAGCAGCGCATGGATTTCGCCAGGCCGGATGGCCAGGCTTACCTGATCATTGGCAACAACACCCGGATACACTTTGGTGATTCCTGCACAGCGAATACGGTAGCAGCGCTCTTCACCGCTGCGGTTGTCAAAAACAGTGCCTTTGCTGTCCAGGCGGTGTGAACGGCTGGATTCCGGCTCGTGACTTGCGGGCATGATGATCTCTGATAACGTATATTTATTCTTCTTGGTGAATCTTTGTTTACAGATTGACCTGTTGAGCATTTGGGGTGATTTCAAAAGCACAAAGCATACCAGAAACAAACAACAGTTAGCATGTATGAACCGGAGAGAATGATGAAAAAGTGGCAGTGTATTGTCTGTGGTTTTGTCTATGATGAGTCTGTCGGCTGGCCTGACGATGGCATACCTGCCGGAACGGCCTGGGAGGATGTTCCGGAGGACTGGCTCTGCCCGGATTGTGGAGCCAGCAAATCTGACTTTGAGATGATGGAAGTGGGTTGAATGATCGAAAAACCCGGATTTCTGACAAAAATCCCACAAACAGTTGGTTCAGACTATTGCCCTGAGAGCGGCTGTGTTTTAGTCTGTTTTTGTCTGTGAGCCATACACCTGTAGTCAAGAGCTGCTGCTGTCCTTGCTCAGGAAGCGAGAAACCCTTGATTCAAGGGAAGAAACAAGAAAAACAAAACGGAGTGTATTTCCTATGCGTAAACCCGATCTGGTCAATGTCATCGCTGACGAAGCGGATATCAGCAAGGACAAGGCTTCCCTGGCGCTCAATGCCATTCTTGAAGCCATCACCAGTGCCATGAAATCAGCAGACTCTGTCAACCTTGTTGGCTTTGGTACTTTTGAACAGCGCAGCCGTGCTGCCCGTACCGGTAAAAATCCCCAAACCGGCGAAACCATCCAGATTAAGGCCAGTAAGACAGTGGCTTTCAAGCCGGGCAAAGCCCTGAAAGAAGCCGTAAACTGATAGCTCTCTATCTGGCCAGCTGCGATTGATGTGCCAGATAAACCGGCTACCGGTTTCACCATCTTCATAAATACTGTTTGCACAACCTCTCAGAAAGCATTTTTCCATTGCCAGCTTTTGCAAGCTGCGCCATGGGGAAGTGTTTTTTTATATAGAGTTCGGGACTGAAGTAGTGAAATTCAAATTGTTGTTATGGGCACTGGGTTTCATGATGAAACGTGCCAGTCGAAAGAACCCCTCATTTCAAAAGACGCTGGAAGGCCAGGACCTGACCTTTCAGCTCAGCAGTAAAGACGGTGTCGCCCGGCACTATATTGTCAAAGACAAACAGGTTTACCCGGTTGCCGGAACCACCACCGAGCCAACATTTGAGCTTTCTTTCTCCAGTGCCACTAAAGGCTTTGAAATCCTGACGGCAAAAAATACCCAGGAAGCCTTTATGCGTGGTGTCCAGGAGCAGAATATCGTGGCAACCGGTGATCTCAGTAAAGTGATGTGGTTTCAAACCATGACCAGAGCCATGAAGAGATAGTCAATTCCACCCTCTTTACGCCTTGCTATTGGGTGTGAGGTGAATAACCGATAGCTGGATACGTAGCTTCCATAATCTTTGGTTAATCTGATGTTAAGTGGTTGACAGTCCATCCAGTGATCTCTAATATGCGCCGCATCGCTGAGATGTTGGACAGCGATGGCAAGGCCCAGGTGGCGGAATTGGTAGACGCGCTAGCTTCAGGTGCTAGTGACTGTATGGTCGTGGAAGTTCGAGTCTTCTCCTGGGCACCAAACATCGTTAAAAAGTAGTAAATTGTCGTATATGCCCAGGTGGCGGAATTGGTAGACGCGCTAGCTTCAGGTGCTAGTGACTGTATGGTCGTGGAAGTTCGAGTCTTCTCCTGGGCACCAATTCTCAAAGATATGTCGTGTAATTATCGGCAAAAAAAACCGGACAACTGCCCGGTAATATCTTCTCTTATTTCTCTTCCTTTTTGTTATCTTGTACCCTGTACTTCCTGGGTTTTCCGGATATAGATTTTCTTCGCTTCCAGTGTTTTGTGGCCGGATACTAATCCTTCATGGTCAGATACACCTTTGGCTTTCAGATCGTGAAAGTGCCACTTCTCGTTAATCAGTCCTTCATCTACGGCGCGGTTGATCAGTTTCTGCCACTGGCTGTCCAATGTGTTTTTGTGCATTTTTTGTCCCGGTCTCATCGGAATGCCTTTTTTACCGGTTACCTCAGGTGCACCAAACACGTATTCGAACTTCTCGCCATTGCTGTAGTCCTCAAGAAGTTTGAGTGCTTTTCTCAGTCTCGGTGTCCAGAGGGTGATTTCATCCAGCGATCCTTTACCCCGTTTCAGTTGTACACCTTTTTCCAGTAATTGATCCCGCTGCATATTGATTAGCTCGGAACGTCTTGCACGACAGATATAGGCAAACTCCATCATTGCTTTCCAGAACGGATTGGCCAGATAGTAAACGCAGGCGTAGTCTTCATCGCTGACGTACACATCCTGACGGTTCGGTCTTGGCAGGGCTTCGCAATCCAGAGATGGGTTTGGTGGCACACCTTCCAGGTGGCTTCTGCCCCAACTCCAGGCGCTGGAGATTAATTTGCGGACAATGGCCACGGCCCCGAGTTTATCTGAATACTTTTCATAGAACCGGTTAAGTGATGGCGGGGTGATCAGCGTCAGGGGCACATTACCGAAAGTACCATATCCCTCGACGGGGAATTTTTTTACTTTGGGGGTGTAGAGCCTTTTATTGTACTGCCAGTCTTTGCTTTGGCTTTTGAACTTTTTTGACTCCAGGTATTCATCCAATAGCCAGCCCAATGTCTGGTCGGAACTTTTCTCCAGGTTCTCAATGGCCATATAGAGTTTGGACATGGCCATGGTTTCTGGCCCCAATACAATCTCGGCTCCGAATACATTCTTTTTACCAACTCGCCCGTGGTAAGGCTTATAGATGAAGCGTCCTTTACTTCGATAGACGCCATCCGGCAACTGGGCATTCTCTTTTTTGCGTGGTCTTCCCATCAATACATCTCCTACAGGAATTTGAGTGGTTGTTTTTTGGGTGGTTGTGGTTCGGTGCCAATCAATGGCTGGTTAATGGCGGCGTAGGTGGTGACTACTTCGCCATTACGTCCGTAGTAAAACGGTATCCTGTTTTGAATCATCCATTTGATCAGTGCCGTTTTTTGCTTAATGCCTGACCACTCCATCAGGTCGGGCTGGGAAATAAGCGCATCCATATCGCCGACCCGGTTAAAAGAATTTCAGGATGTCGTACCCCAGAACCGGCTGGGCATTGCTGGTGGTCAGTCGTTTACTGTTCCGGTTGTGGAAGCAGATCTCGGAAGGGTCATACATCAGACCGTACTGCCAGCCCTTATCGGTGAGCAGGTATTTGCCTCTCTTGCCCTGACCCGTCCATTTGATAATCCTGTGCTTCTCCAGTACTTCCACCACATGCTGACGGCTGCGACCAATAAATTCGCCCAGCTCCACCAGGGAGAAGTAATCGTCCAGTTCGTAGCGGTTGCGTTTGCGCTTTTGTTTTCTTTGCACAGGCTCGTCATCGCTGTCAGATCCAACCACCGCAGGATCAGCATAGCGGCAATCCTGATCGATCGATTCAGTTTTGGATTTATCGGGGAGAGCCGGTTGCAATCGGTCCAGCACGGTCTGATACCATTTCACCTGCTTTACTGGCGCACCACTGTTATGGGCTTTTCCGGTATCAAGGATTTCACAGAGTGGCTGACCCTGATCGGTAGGTGTCCACTGGTTATCGATTTTGATTTGAAGTCCTGCCGCTTCCAATAGTTTGTTTACCTGCCGGGGATCTTGGGTTGGAGTCATCATCTGCCCGAGCTGGGTTGGCGTAAACGTCATGGCCTGGACAGGCGCCACCAGTTGTTTCTGCCCCATGGCTTCCAGTGGCGAAAAGCCGATCTGGCTTTTCAGTAACCGGTCAGCGCAGAGCAGTTTCTGATTACCGGTAAAGCCCAGTGCCTCGGCAAAGGCAATGGCTTTCAGGGAGGTGGCCATATTGATTTCCAGCAAAGCCTGGGGTGTGGATAACTCTGGTTGATAAATCCCGGGCTTGTGCAACGCAGGCATAGTGTCGTGACGGGCAAGCTGCTTTTCACGCTTATCGTCAATCGCTTCCTGTCTTGCCTGTTTGCCTTCCTGGGTCATGGCAGAAAGCAGGACATGGTTCGCCGCATTCACAGAAAAGTGATAAACCCTTCTGGGTCGACCTCCGGAACTTTGCAACATCAATGTTGTAAAGTCTTGGCCCTCGGTAAACTCATGCTTTGTAATCTGTCGCTTAATCGCCTGAGCTACGGTTTTCGACTCCAGGTTAAAGCCGCACACTTTTTGCAGCAGCTCCTCGCCTTCCACTTGTTCATATCCCTCAGGAGTGAGGCGAATAATTCCGGCACGACGGATTTTAAGTTCGGCCTGATCCAGGCTGGTGATCAGGTTGGCGTTGTTATTGGCAGGTACTGTGCTGTCCATAGTCAGTGTCCTTTGATGCTGGCTTGTTGATAACCTGGGTGTTCAGGTTTTCCTCAGGGTGTGGGTTATTGCTTTCAGTGAATATTGGTGATCTTTTGTATTGTCGTTTGCTGATCAATTTCCCGGATGCGTTGCAGGATCAGTCCGGTTACCAGCATGGCCTGATCCCGCGCCCGGGGGCTGTGGATGCCGACAGTAATGGCCACAATCAGCGTGGTCATTTCAATCAGTACAGTTTCTGCATCCAATAGCTGGCCTTCCATTTCGTCACCGATCCGATCTGCCAGCATGATTTTTTTTGCCAGTTCCTTTTCCTCCTTTTCCGAGCAGAGACCAGCGGTCTGCTTCTGTTTTATCTCTATGGCCAGGGCCAGATCATCGGGTGTGAGTGGGCTCATTCCGGCTTTCATTAAAACAAGCTCCTTTAAAATGGGATGGAGTCGTCGTAGGAGTCATACTGTTGTGTCTGCATGGGCTGGGGAGCATGACCACCATCCCGGGCGTTGGTGTACTGGTTCTGATGTGTGCCTGGCTGTGGCTGATAATTTTGGGGCTGAGCCTGCTGACCATTGGGGTTCTTTTCCAGAAACAGCAGCTTGCCGTTGTACCCGCTGTACACGACTTCGGTCTGATAGCGATCCTGACCATTCTGGTCCTGCCATTTTCGGGTCTGGAGTTGACCTTCGATCATGACTCTGTGGCCTTTGGCCAGATACTGAGCGGCCAGTTCAGCAGGTTTGCCGTACAGTACTACCCGGTGCCATTCGGTACGGGTCTGTTTCTGGCCATCTTTTTTCCAGCTCTCTTCCGTGGCGATGGAAAGAAGGGTTACGGCATTGCCATTGGCGGTGGCTTTGCAGTCCGGGTCTTTGCCCAGCCTGCCAATCAGGGTGACGCGGTTCATGGATGCGGCCATCAGGCGATCTCCTTTTCTTCTGGTTTTAGAGAGAGTTGTTGAGCTGGGGTGATCAGTGCGGCACGGCGGATGATCAGTTCGATGCTGTATTCGTTGCCGTGGCGGTCAAAGCGGTAGCAGTCCAGTGAGCCTTTGCCGAGCCACTTTTCCATGGCGTGGATATCGTCGGTCAGAATCTCTTCGGTGACTTCGCCATCGGAGTAGAGCAAGTCGGGTTGATCTTCGCCTTTTTCGATTTCTGTTACCGGTTCGGGCTGTTTGTCAGCTACTTTCTGCCGGGCTTCCTGATTGAGGCGTATTTCAATAATGGCCATCAGGTCGGTTTGCTCTTTATGAAGAAGCACATCCAGATCCGGAAACAGGTAGTCCTTATCAGCTGCCATTTTTCGGTATATCGCCAGATTGTTTTTTACGTCCTGTGCCTGCTGCTTCTGTTCGATCCGAGCCTGTGCCAGCCGGTCATTTACCGAAGACTGCATACTGGCAACACTCTTTTTTCCCTTGATGACTTCCTGAAAATCAGCAGGCGTAACCACGGCGGCGATCCAGCCGGGAGTGAGTTCCGAATTGATCACCTGACGTTCTTTTTCAAGGGTGGTGACGGCTTTCAGAACCATGCTGTCTTTTATATGCTGCTTCTGATGTTTGACCAGCTTGTCCAGCGACTTGCGTTTGCTGGCCATGGCATCGGTGAGGTGGTCTATGCGGGTAAATAGTTCGGCGATTTCCGGTACCTGGGCAAGCGCGGTTTCTTTGCCGTCCTTCAGTTTCTTTTCCGTCTTTTTGAAAAACTTCACTGCCGATTCGGCATCGGCAAAATCCTGATCGCTGACCAGTTCGGATTTCGCTGAATCAATGCGGTGATGGATCTGCTCTTCAAGTTGGGGCAGATTGGAGTGATTAACCTGACCGTTAAGTTGGATAACCAGGGCGGTAGTATCCTGAATAAGCTCACCTTCCAGCACCTGTGAGGTCACTGGAGGTTCAAAGTTGTGCAGATCTTCCTGAAACTGTTTCCATCCAGCGATCAGAGCTTCACGACGATGGTCTTGGGATTCGTAGTAAACATGGTGCAGGTTGGCAGAGGTACCATCAGAGCAAACAAACAGAACCCGTTCGGCACCACTGACCAATAGTTGTTGTTCCAACTGCCAGTAATAGGCAGGTTCAATACCTTCTCCTTCGATCTGGGCAACCAACTTTTCATTCCAGAGCTTGTGCTCGAAGACCAGGTCTTCCACCATGGTCAGCCCGTCGAAGCTGGCCAGCAGAGGTAAACCGTCAATGATGGTGACGCCGGTGGCTGGGAACAGATCCGCTCCGACTATTTTCTCTGCCAACGGTCGAGCTTCTGCTTCGGCCCGATGCCCTGCATCGAATTTCTTCTGCTGAAATGCATTTACCTCTGGGGTGCTGCCTGTTTTCTTCTGATGGAGTAGCTGGTCCCGGCTGAGGTAGGGACTGTCGCCCATCATGGCCGGTGCCTCGCTGGCGGTGAAATAGTTCTGGCGCAGGGCGAGCCATTCAGGCGTCCCCTGTTGGATATCGAGAATGTCCATTTAGTGGCCTCTGGGTTGGATGGCTTTCAGTTGTTGTACTTGTTGTGGGGTGGCTGGAGCTTTGGAATTGATTTTTCGGATGATGCGATCTGCACTCTGTTGGCCGGACTCAATGGATGCCCGCCATTCTGGTAACAGACGCTGGAAGTCTTCATCGGAGTAGTGGTTGTGAACCGGTGACTGGGTCGAGTCATTCATATCGGGCACATAACCATCGGTATCATCATCGGTGCAGGCGACGCCAAGAATCCCGACCAGAGTCTGACGCTTCAGATAAGTCACGGTAGAACCGATCTGTTGCAGGGCGCTTTTGTTGCCGGTGTTATCCACAGGGCCAGTGGCGGTGTTACCGATAGAGTGGCCGGATACATGAGCCAGGTTGCAGGTGATGGTGATCTGTGGCCCGTTCTGCTGCTGCTCAAACCAGTAGCTCAGGCCGTAGCGGTGAAGAACTGGCTGAATTGCAGCGACCACATCATCAATGGAGGCGTAGGAGTACTCCATACGACCACCACTTTTAGTATTGAAAGCAGCACTCTTGCTTTTCTTTACTACCGGCATTTCCTGCTGAAACCGGGCAAAGGCTTCATTGAATTGCTGTCGTGCAACAATGGCCTGGCTTTGTTCGTACAGGCTCATCACCCGTTCCAGGGTATCGATGCTGGCATTCTGGGTGATGGCTGACTGCATGATCTGGCCCACTTCAGACAGGGCAGGTGCAGGCTTATCCACAGGCAACACGTCAGCAGATTCCATCAGTTCGGTCTTCTTTTTAGCTGGCATGGCGAAGGGCCTCGTCCCGGTGAATACGGTTTCTGACGGCCAGCACCTGGTCGGCAATTTCCATCCGAAAACTCTTTTCCAATTGGGTTTGATTAGCCACGGCAATAACCTCTTTTGCTGGCGTAGTTAATGACATCCCAGCCGGAGAGCCGGGAGTGTTCGTTGTTGCAGTCATGCACCAGCTGTTTCACGGCTAGCCAGCGGTAGCCCTGCATGGGGTGGAATTCTTCCAGGGTAAGAAAGGTCAGGAAGTTGCCCGGGGTCAGAACGCCAAAACCGGCAATGATGATGGACTTGTGATCTTCGATCTGTGCCTGAATGTGGGTTTCAATCCGTTCCAGTTCGGACTCGATGGTCTCTTCACGGGCTTCCCTGCCGTCAATGGCATTGAGGTGCCGGTTGAGATCGCGGGTGACTGCGTCCATTAAAGATTCCTTATTTTTGTAAATTAAATGTTTTTCATATTTATATAATTGCAAAGTAATACTTTGCAAATGATAAGTGATAATATATTCATATTAATTTGTTGTTATTGATAGTTTTTATAAATATATGGTTTAGGTTTGGTATATCGGGGGTTGTGGTTTGTTTTCTGACACGGGTTCAGGGATGGGTAGCGTAGAGCAGTGGATTCAGTGTTTGCCAGAGTCTTTGCAGATGGCGATAAATAACACGGGAAATGCCGGAAATGTCATAGCTTTTGTAAACTCGATACCCAAAAGCAAAGGGCGGCCGCGATTTACCCGAAGTGGTCGATGTTACACACCGGCTGCTACCCGGCAGGCAGAAAATGAAATTCGTTGTTTGGCAAGGCTGCAGCTGAAGAAAATGCTGGCTGGCCCCGTGGGGGTTTTGGTGGTGGCGGTCTTTCCGATTCCATCAAGCTGGTCAGGGACGAAAGCCGGTCAGGCGCAGGCAGGGGGCATCCGCCCGGCGGTGAAGCCGGACTTCGACAATGTCGCCAAGCTGTATTGTGATGCCCTGAACGGGATTCTCTGGGAAGATGACCGGCAAATTGTCGATGGCCGCTGCATCAAGGTCTATGGACAGCAGCCTGGTGTGCTGGTGATTGGCTGGCCGCTATAACAGGAAGCTGACACCGACGGCAGTGCCCTTGTAGATATCCTTGATATCCCCCGCATAGTTAAGATCAAAAGTGCCGTACAGCCGATTGATGAATCGCAGGCTGTGTTGCGACTTGCTGATCGGGTTCCACAGGCGAAGCGAAAGTTCACCGTCGTGTTCTATCAGCAGGATCTTCCCCGGTTCAGGGGCAATTACGGTATCCACCTGAACTTTGGCACCTTTGGGAATACTGATCGCTGTATCGGATGGGGTCTGGTTGACCATGGTGTCGTTTTCCATCCGTAACAGAAAGCTCTTGTGGTCCGACTCAATAATGCAGATGGCCGACTCCGAGAGTACCTGCTGTCGTCTTTCATCGAGTTCATCAAAGAAAGCGCTCGCCTTATCCAGGCTGATGTAGGGGAGGGTTTTCGGGTCCGGCAGCTCTTCGCCGGTCTCCAGCCAGTGAATGGAAACGCCAAGAACGTCAGCGATGGCGATTTTGTTATTCAGCTTTGGATTCCGGGCACCACTCATCCACAAACTGTATGTCCCTTCCGTGCAACCCACGGCGCGGGCGATATCGACATTTTTCAGATTTTGCTCTTGGGCTTTGTTTTTGACCCGGTCTGTCCAGTTTGTCACGTTCTTTTCCAATTACTGTTATTCATTATCCATAAGCAAAATAGTACACGGCTGGGAGCCATTGATTAAGGGCGAGAGTTCGTTTTGATGAGTCGGGCTATTTACAAATAATCTAAAAGCAACGTATTCTCTTAAGAGTCTTTGCTTAAGCAAAGGTATAACGATAAAAACCAATCCTCAAGGAAAGATGTGATGAGCCAATCTCAGCCTCATGCTCAGTTCAGAGCATCAGCCAGCCTCTTCGTTCGCACCGCAGGAGGTACCCCATGATCCATACCGACGAACTGGGCATCCCCGACCAGCCACAATGCTGGCAGGACATTCTGTGGCCACTGGCAGGACAGCCCGCCATGCCAACCTCGGCATCACTGTATGAAGAGTTGTGCTGGGAAAATCCGGATATTGATGTGGGCGAACAGTTGTTGAAAGCGTTTCACTACATGATCGATCGTTGGGACCAGCCGGGTGAGGCAAAGAACGTGGTGATCTTTCTGAAAAAGTGGATGAGCCTGAATCAGAAGAATGCCCTGCAGGCGGCGAGGTATTTTCCAAAAGAAGCACCTCTGGCAGGAGGTGACCAATGAAAGAGTTTGGCAAGGTCTCCAGCCAGTTCTGGATCAGTGATGATATTCAGCCGCTGTCAGATAAAGCCAGGCTGCTGGCGCTTTATCTGTTGACCACCGGTCACGGGAATCTGATTGGTATCTTCAGGATGCCAAAAGGCTATATGGCGGCAGACCTTAACTGGGACGAGCCGAGCGTTGAACGAGCGATTGCCGAGCTAACGGCGAGCGGCTTCCTGTTGGCCTCTGACCAGTGCCAGTACATTTGCATTCCGCAGTTCATGGAACACAATCCTGTGGACAATATCACCCAGATTGATGCCCGCCTGAAGCTGCTGGTCAAACTGCCACAGATACTGCTGGAAGAATTGCCCGGAGTGATACCCGTTATCGAAAGGGCGGTTGCCAAAGCCAGTGATTACAAGGGCTCGAAGTAAACCGAAGTGTTGTTGGAAAGCGCTCGGAAGATGCTCGGCAAGTGCTCGGCAGAATCTCGCCCAGAGAATAAGAGAAATAGAGAAGAAGAGAATAAGAGAATAAGAGAAATATTTACAAGACATATGTCCGATCTGAAGATCGCACGACCCCCAGGACGGGGGAAGTGCCATCAAGTGCCGGGAGCACGACTGGTGCGACCCCCAGGATGGGGGAAGTGCCATCAAGTGCCGGGAGCACGACTGGTGCGACCCCCAGGATGGGGGAAGTGCCAAAAGCCAAATCGGGCAAGGCTGATTTCTCTGAATCTTTCGAACAGTGGTGGAGCCAGTATCCCAAACGGGAAGGTGACAAGGGCAACAAAACCAAAACCTTTGGTCACTACAAAACACGACTCCGGGAAGGTCATACCCCTGAAGCCCTGTTGGGCAACATCCTGAAGTACGCCCGTTACTGTGATGAGACCCAGGTGACGGGTACCCAGTACGTGAAGACCACCACGGCCTACCTGAATAACCCCGACAACGCCAGCAATCCATGGACGGTGAACTATGAAGCCCGGCAGCGAAATTCTGGAAAACTCAGCCTTGTTGAACAGGTCGAACAGGCCAACGCCCATATCCTCCAGCCCGGAGCCTTCAGCGAACAGGGAGCCTTCAGCGCAGAGGGAGCCATCTACGACGTTGAGCCAGAGGGATCTGGTGAATCTGTTCTCGACCATGACGGGCCTGTTCGGCCAGAAGTGGACCAGTGCCTACGGTCTGGCTGATCGCAATGGTGAGTGGCTGAAAACCCTGAATGGGCTGCACCCTGCCCAACTGGAAATTGGGCTCAACCGTGTAAGGTTGGCTGGTAGTGAGTGGCCACCAACTGCGCCAGAATTTCGCAAGCTGTGCCAGCCGATGCCGGAAGAACTTGGGTTGCCCACGCTGGCCAAAGCCTGGCGGGAAGCCAATGAGCATGCCAGTCAACCCGCTCATCACGGCTGGAGCCATCGGGCGGTATACCTGGCAGGCCGGGCAGCAGGTTGGTATGAGCTGCGCAATGCCGGTACTGCGGAAGAGTGCCGGGAGGTGAAGCGTCGGTTCGGTGCGGCTTACCAGGCTTTGGTCAACCGTGAATGCCAGGGCCAGCCGCTGGAAGACCAGTTGTCCATCGAGCACCAGTTCGATCCTGCCATTCACTCGAATCAGCTGGCGAGGGAGAGTATGGCTGAGCAGGGCATTGATCCGCTGGATGGGCAGGGGGCGCGCCAGAAACTGATGGGAATGTTCTGATGAATGGGCTCAGGGATGGCATCTGGCTGGCGGTGGTCTGGGTTGTGCTGGTGATGGTGCTTTGCTGGCACTTTGTGGAGGCAATCTGATGGCGGAGCTGTCATTGCAGAAGGTCTCGGCGCAGATGCTGGTGCCGGTATCGGACGATGACCAGATGTTTATACGACAGCTAAAGACCGGGCAGGTGATTCGGGCAGAGTTTCGCAAGACACGTAATCCGCACTTTCACCGCAAGTTCTTTGCACTGCTGAAGTTGGGCTTTGATCACTTTGAGCCCCAGCCGTGCCGGATGGAAGGAACCGACCAGTGGTTCACGCCGGAGAAAAATTTTGATGAGTTCCGCCGCTGGGTGACGGTTAAGGCTGGATTTTACGATGTGATCGGGTACCCGGATGGAGGCGTTCGGGTCCGTGCCAGAAGCCTGAAGTTTGCCAGCATGAGTCAGGAGGCGTTTGAACAGTTGTACTCCACGGCGGTGGATGTGTTGCTCCAGTTTGTGCTCCATCCGGGACGGGGTTGGAGTCGGCTGAAGGTGGAATCACTGGTGGAGCGAATTATCAATTTTGCGTAGGGGGAAGGAGTCCATGAGATACCTGTCGTTATTTTCGGGGATTGAAGCGGCGACTGTTGCCTGGCATCCGTTGGGATGGAAGCCGGTGGGTTTTACCGAGATCGAACCATTCCCCTGTGCAGTGCTGGAACACCACTACCCCGATGTACCCAACCTTGGCAGCGTGACGGATATCACGGAAGCCATGATCCGCAAACTCGGCCCCATTGATCTGGTGGTGTTTGGCAGTCCTTGTCAGGATCTGTCGGTGGCCGGCAAACGAAAAGGATTTGACGGTGAACGATCAGGACTCTTCTTCGCAGCAATACAGATTATTCGGTGGGCCAGAAAACACGGCAACTGCCGCTTCGCCCTGTGGGAAAACGTACCCGGCGCCTTCAGCAGTAACCAGGGCAAGGACTTTGCTGAAGTACTGCGATTACTTACTGGCACTGACCAGTCATGCCCCGAGCAGCCTGGCCCAAAAAAGTGGCGGTACGCTGGAGTTTCATTCGGTAAGGAAGGGCTTGTTGAATGGCGGGTGTGTGATGCTCAATTTTATGGAGTACCCCAACGTCGTCGAAGGGTCTTTGCTCTGGCAGATTTTGGAGACTGGACCCGTCGGGAACCGATTCTATTTGAGTCCGAGAGCCTGCTCCGGGATTCTGAACCGGGCGCAGAAGCGTGGGAAGAGCCTGCCGCCAAAGCTGGAGCAGGCGTTGCAGCAAGTGGCCTCACGGGGAAACTGAGTGCTTACGATATGACGGCCTTCGGCCAGTACGGTCCGGGTAAAACATCATCCACATTGAAGCAGCGGGATTACAAAGATGCCACGGATCTGGTGGTGTTCGAGCCCGGTGCCATGTCGCGACTGGGTGGCCACTGGTCATCGGAATTATCACCCTGTCTTCGTGCCCATATGGGCGATAACCATCCGACCATTGCCTTCAATCCGAAGGACGATCCGGTTCATTCCGAAACCGTGGCCATGACGTTACAGGCTCAGGGGAACGGTTTGAGTGCTGCAGTGGCGATACCGATTCATGATCAGGCCACCCGACATTCTGGCAAGCGAGGTGAGCACCAGGACGGGAAAGGAAATGGTCTGGGTATCGGACAGCCTGGTGACCCGATGAACACATTAACCGCCGGTGATAAACACGCGGTTGCCAGTACCTCCAGCGGTGAAGCCGAGTTAGCCATACGTCGATTGACTCCCATCGAATGTGAACGTTTGCAGGGTTTCCCGGATGGGTACAGCGCTATTCCCTGGAAAAACAAACCGGCAGAAGAGTGTCCTGATGGTCCGAGGTATAAGGCTCTTGGTAACTCTATGGCCGTTCCGGTTATGCGCTGGATTGGAAATCGTATCCAGACCGCGCTGAATTAGGAGGCTGCCATGTACTTTGCTTTGGGACCGGCTCTGATGCGGATCTTTGGAACGCCGGAGCTGATGATAAAAACCGCCAGCTGGCAGCGGGATATCAACGCCGGTTATCGTAAGACAGCGGTTGCACCAGAGCATCGAAGTACCCGGGATGAACGACTGGGTGATGATGGTATTCGTAAGGGCGATCTGCGGGAAAAAATGCAGCCGGAACTTTTTGCTATTCTGACGATCCGGTATGACGATAATCAGGAAAATCGTTCAATTGCATGGCAGCGGGTTCAACACCATTTACGCAGTGATAAACGGTTGCCGAAACCGTTTCGCTGCAATCCGGTACTGCTAAGACTCTGGCTGATGTATGAACTCCAGCACCCGGGGCTGAGGCAGGACAAAGGTAAGATCCAGATCAAGGGCAAGGGGGAGAGCACGGTTTACCGCTGGCAGCAGAAGTGCCGCCAAGTCTGCAATGAACTGATCCGGCTGGCAGAGGATGAGGCTCAGGATCTGCTGGAGCAATCCGGGGTTATCCGGCATGAACCCTATTGACGGCAGGCCAAACTTAAGTGTACTACAATGTAATACACTAAAAAGGAGGTCATGTATGAGTGTATCCAGCGTTCGTCTGAATCAGGATATTGAAGAACCGTTAAACCAATTAGCCAAAGTGTTGAGCCGTAGCCGGAACTATCTTATTAACGAAGCGGTCAGGGAGTACATCAAGAAACACGCCCGTGAAATGCAAGAGTGGGACGAGACCCTGGAAGCACTGGATCAGGTGCGCAGGGGAGATACCGTAGATGGTGACGCCGTGATGGAATGGCTGGAAAGTTGGGGCAGTGATAATGAGCTGGAGGCACCTGAATGAAACTCAGGTTTTCCAGGAGTGCCGTTGATGACCTGAAACGACTGAGACAGTTTATTGCAGAAAAAAATCCGCCTGCGGCACAGCGAATGGCGGAGTATCTGGTCAGGAAAATTAACAACCTGTGTCATCAACCGAACATGGGCGTTCTGGTAGGGGATAAACTGAATCCCCGTTTGCGTGACCTGATCATTAGGGATTACAAGATTCGCTATCTTGCTGACGACCGTGAGGTCTTGATTCTGAAGATATGGCATCAGAAAGAGGCTGATGAGATCAGCCTTGACTCAGAGTGAGAGTAAAAGTACGGTAAAAGCTCATGCTGGGAAAGTTCCCGATAACTTGATTTCCCACTGCTTGAATCCTTCAAAGAAACCCGGCCCTTGTTGCCGGGTTTTCTTTTTTTATCCCTCCAAACTGAACCACTATAAAAAAGGGGCTTCATGTTTCACTTTTCCGCTTCGTCCAGGCGACATTTGTCGACTTGTGATGAGCGGCTTCAGCGTGTCTTCAAAAAAGTGATTGAGCATTACGATTGCACGATTATTTGTGGTCATCGGGGCAAAGCTGCCCAGATGCTGGCGTTTGAAAATGGTCAGTCGCAGTTGCAATGGCCAGACAGTAACCACAATCAGCTGCCCAGCAAGGCGGTGGATGTAATGGCTTATCCCTTGGACTGGTTTGATTATCAACGGTCTGCTCACTTTGCCGGGTATGTGTTGGGGGTTGCTGAGGGTATGGGCATCAAGCTGCGCTGGGGTGGTGACTGGGATCAGGATGGTCAGTTAAAGGATCATCGGTTTAGGGATTACCCACACTTTGAGCTGGTGGACGATGATTAACCTGAACCCAATGGCTGGAATTGCCAAAGCGCTGATGGGTGGGCTTGATGGCTTGTTCACGTCTGATGAAGAGCGAGCCAAAGCTGAACTGTCTTTGAATCACCAGTTGCAACAGCCTCATATTCTCCAGGCATTGGCCAATATCGAAGAAGCCAAACATCCCTCCGTCTTTGTCTCCGGTTGGCGACCCGCTCTTGGTTGGCTCTGTGTGTTTATTCTTGCCTGGACCTGGATTGTTCGTGATGTGGTGATCATCGGACTGATGCTTGTTGATAAGTCTGAAGTGGTTCAACAGTTACCCACAACAGACACCAGCACGGTGATTACTTTGTTGCTCTGTCTACTTGGATTGGGTGGTGCCCGAACCATTGAGAAACTAAAGGGTGTTGCAAGGAGATAGCCATGGGTGATGAAGAACGGTTCAATCGCATTGAGCAGAAGCTGGACGGCATCACCCAGATCCTGCAGACCTTGGCTAAACACGATGAAAGGATGGTGAACTTGGCTCTGAGGGAAAAGCGCAGTGAAGAACGGCTGGACACTATTGAGAAAGCCGTACTCAAAAACTCGACCATCAGCAGTGTGATTCAATGGATCGCTGCCACCACTACCGCAGGCATCATAGCCTTTGCCATCAAACAGCTATTCTAACCATGGCCAACCACAGCAAATACAAACCGGAAATGTGTGATCAGGTGAAGGAGTTGATGAGCACCGGTTTAAGCCGAAAGGCTACCGCTACGGAAATGGGGATCAGCTATAACACGTTTCTGTCATATATGGACAAGTATGAGGAATTTGCTGAGGCCGTGGCTCAGGCAGATGTTCTGGCTGAAGTATTTTGGGAAGAAAAATACATGCAGGGAGCATTGGGGCTTAACAAGGATGTTTCACCAGCCATGTTGATTATGTATATGAAAAACCGTTACCACTGGCGGGATCGCCATGAGCAGACTGTGGTAGCGGAAAAGATACCGACGCTGGACGAATGGCTGGAAGAAAAAGACGGGTAAAGCCAGCCCGGGAACGGCTGTTGACTGAGTTTCAGTATGAAAAAAATACTGAGGTCATTCTGGAGAGCACTGCTAACGGCGTCGGTGGTGTGTTTTATGATTATGTTATGGACGCTGATGCTGGGCGCGGTGATTTTGAACTGGTGTTTATACCTTGGTTCTGGCAGGACGAATACCGTGCCGAAGTCCCCCAGGAGTTCACGACAGATGCCGACGAACGATACCTGAAACAGACTTACGATCTGGATGATGGGCAGCTGCAGTGGCGACGCCAGAAAATCTATGAGCTGAAATCCGAAGACAAGTTCAAGCAGGAATACCCCTGCAATATTCAGGAAGCGTTTCTGTTCTCTGGTCGCCCTGTCTTTGATCCCAAACATACTGAAGCGGCTAAACAGGAATGCTATTCATCCAAATGGCAGTGTGAGTTAACACCCAATGGCTTGAACCGGAAGAAACCGGGATTACTGAACATCTGGTACCCAGTGGAGGGAAGTCAGCAGTATGTCATTGGTTGCGATGTTGCTGAGTGATTAGCTCCCATCAATGACAAACACAAGCACGGTGATTATTCATCCATCGACGTATTGGATCGTTCCGGTTATCAGGTTGCCCACTGGTCTGGCCATGTGGCACCGGATGATCTGGGCAAGATGCTTAACCATCTGGGGCGTTACTACAACAATGCCCTGACTGGTGTGGAGAGAAACAACCACGGCCTGACCACCATCACCAAACTGAAAGACCTGAAGTATCCCAATCTCTATATGGAAACCACGGTGGACCAGCGCACCCAGAAACGCACCAAGCGGATCGGCTGGCTGACCACGACCAAATCAAAACCATTAATGATTGATCACCTGGCTGCATTGCTCAGGGATGGTGATGCGGGGATTTGCAACGTAGAGACGGTAAAGGAGTGCCAGACCTACGTCATTGAAGACAACGGAGCCACTAATGCCCAGGAAGGTTGCTTCGATGATCGAGTGATCAGTTATGCGATCGCCCAGCAAATGGTGCTGAAGCTGCCACGGCGCAAGATCAATATCAATGAGCTGAAGTATCGGGCTCCAGGGAAATCTGCTTACTAATGGAGCGGACAATTATTCTCTTTACTCAGCTGGTGGTGGGGTACTGGCCAGCCATTATGGCCGGACACCGTTTTGAGTGGCTGCGACGCAGAGGCAAGAAGGTCAGGTAATGGAACACGGATTGGTGATGGTGGCCACCCCGGATGAGGTGACTCAGGCGGAGCTGGACTCTTCTCTGGACAAGGAGCGTCGCGAACAAGCGGTGCGTGATGCTTTTGCCTCGGATCTCTATAGCCGCTGGCAGGGTTACCGGGAGGCCCGGCGGGAAGTGGAAGATGAGTGGCTGGATGCGTTGCGGGCGGTAAAGGGTGAATACGGTCCCGAGCAAGAAAAGGTGATGGAGCAGCAGCAGGCCTTGAGCCGGGTGTTTATCAAGATCACTGCCACCAAAGTCAATGCTGCCTACTCACGACTTATTGATCTGCTGTTTCAGAATGTGGATTCCTTTTGGGATATTGTTCCCAGTCCACTGTCTGATATTCCTGCCGCCATTAAGCAGCAGATCCGGATGATGGCTATTCAGGAACTATTGCCATATCGACTTGATCCCCGAACCCGAAACCAACTCATCCAGGAACGTAACGATGAAATGGAGCGGGAACTGATGGCGGAAGCATTGGAAAAGGCCAATACCGCTGCCATGAAGATGAAGCGTTTGATCAAGGACTATCTGATTAATGCCAACGTACTTACCGAAATCAAAAAAATGGTTCGTGAGCAGGTAACCCTGGGAACCGGTTGCATCAAGGTAGCCACTCTGAATATTCGGAACCATGAGAAGTGGGAAAGTGAAGGTGATGAATGGAAACTCAACGAGCACCAGAGCATTGAGCCGGATATTGAATGGGCCAGTGTCTTTGATCTGTTTCCGGATCCTTATTCCCATGATCCAGGCAAGCCGAACGATCTGTTTCGACGCCATGTTCTAACCAAACATGAGTTCAGAGAATTAGCAGGTAGCCCCGGGTTTGAACAGGACACCATTCACGCCATTCTGATGGAGTCTCCCCAGGGTAATCATGTTCCTGAAGATTATGAGCGAGAGCTGCGAAACATTAACAACAATGATGAGCAGTACGTTACGCCCCAGCGTTTTGATGTGCTGGAGTACTGGGGGCCGGTAGATGGCCAGCAGCTGATGGAGTATGGCGTTACCGATATTGATGAGCAGGCAGAGTACCAGGCCAATATCTGGATCTGCGATGGCCGGATGATTATGGCACGGCTCAATCCGCTGAAGCCGGAAGCGATCCCCTACAAGTTTGTTCCCTACGAAAGTGTACTGCATCGGTTCTGGGGTATCGGCATCCCCTACATGATGAACGACAGTCAGGATGTAATGAACTCCACCGGCAGAGCCCTGCTGGATAATGCAGCCCTGACCGCTGGTCCCATGTTTCAAATGGATGTAAGCAAATTTCCGGAAGGCATGAGCCTGGAAGATGCCAAGAAGATCTATCCCTATCGACTCTGGTTTTATGATGGCGAGGCTGGTGAAGGGCCGATGATTCAGGCCATCAATATTCAAAGTAACCAGAAGGATCTGTCCGGCATCTTTGAAATGTTCCGTAGATTTGCAGATGAAGAAACGTCACTCCCCAGTTACACCCATGGCGAACAGACCCAGAGCCTGAACAAAACCGCGAGCGGTATGAGCATGCTGATGACTGCGGCCAACGTGGCCCTGAAAAGTGCGGTGAAAAATATAGACGACTACGCAACCGTTCCCCTGATCGACAGTCTGTTTAATTTCGCTATGCGTTGGAGTGATAGCGAAGATGCCAAGCGGGGTGATCTGGATGTGGTGGCCATGGGCAGTGCTTCGCTGGTTGCCAAAGAGCTGCAGTCAGAACGGATGATGAATGCCCTGAACGTCAGTATGAATCCGGTGTTGGGTCCCATGACTGACCATCGCTATCTGTATAACGAATACCTGAAATCCCTGGATATTGATCCGGATAAAGCCCTGAGACCCGAGGAAGAACTCTATGCCCAATCCCATGCACCTGAAGCCGCAGGAGGCGGAAGCCGTTCTGACGGTGAGCAATCGTCCGGAGTACGAAGTGGTGGAGGAGTATCTTCTGCGCCGACGCAAGTTGCTGCTGGAGAAACTGGCAACGTGCCAGGATTCAACCAATTTGCGCGTCCTGCAGGGTAGAGTGCAGGAGTTGGATGACATTATCGCCTTGCAGCTCAGGGCAGCGACGTATTTGAAACAGCAGTAAAAACCAATCCGCTTCGGCGGTTTTTTTATGCCCAGGGATGGGCGGTATGCCGGTAACGCATGGAGCGGTCACCGGTGAATGCCTGAAATATGTGGATAAGCCCAGGCCCCACAAGATCAGGTTAAACCAAATGTGGACAAGCCTCAGCGCCCCACAGGGAGAGTGAAGATGGCAATCGATGCCGAACAGTTGGATCAGGAAACTGACGCCGAACTTGCAGCCCTTATGGGTCTAAATACGGAAGCCCCTGCCGCTTTTGCACAACAAGAGAACGAGCAGGACAAGCAGACCGACCAGAACCCGCCCGCTGATAAGTTACCCCCGCTACCTGCACCGGAGCCGGAAGCGACTGACGAAGAGTCAGAGCCGCCTGCCCCCACATCTCGTGAAGAGAGCGGTGAAGACTGGCAGGACAAGTACACCAAAGCGGAAGAGTCCCGCAAGAATGCCCATGCCCTGATGACCCGGGCGACGCAAAAAGCCGCTGATCTGGAGCGCAGCAATACGGAGCTTCAGCAACAGATGGCTTTGCTGCAGGCCAAAGTGGATCTGCTCAGTCAGCAGAGTCTGAGTCAGCCGAACCAACCCAGTAGCGAACCAGAGCCGTCTGATCAGTTTCAGGAACTCCGTAAGGATTACCAGGAACTGGATCCGGTGTTTAACAAGCTGGATGAGTCAGAACAGCTCAACCGGAGACTGGAGCAGCGGCTGGTGGCTATTGAGAAGGCACGGCAGGAGCAGGAGGCGAAGCAGGCCTGGCAGGTATTCTGGAGCAAGTTGCGCAGTCTTCATCCTGATGTGGAGCAGATCTCTGCCAGTGAGGACTTTAAAGGCTGGTTTGCACGACAAACGGCTGATGTTCAGGAGCTGAGTCGTGTCAGCCCATTAGGGGCAGCGCAGGTCATGAGTCTCTATAAAGAGGCTGCCGGTCTGAATAAGCCTGCGCCCAAACCTGCACCTGATCCAGCGCAAAAAATGCAGCAGGCAAAACAGATGAGCGAACCGCCAGTGCGGTCCCGCTCGAAACCGACCACTCAGGGTCGCCAACCGGCAATGACACTGGACCAGATTGCGGCCATGCCGCAGAAAGAGTTTAACGACAATGAAGAAAAACTCGATGAAATTCTGGCCCAGTGGATCAAGCAGGGAGGCAGGCTCTAATCGTTTCTCGAAAGAGATTCAAGGGATCTGAATCATGGCAACGACCACGTTTCCAACGGGGGCTATGGCAAATGCCCTGCCCGTTATTTATTCCAAAAAGCTCAACGCGAAGTTCTATAAACGAACTGTGTTGTCGGCTATCTGCAACACCAACTGGGAAGGTGAGATCCAGTCGGAAGGCTCCAAGGTAGTGATCCGTACCCGCCCCGATATTACGGTAGCGGATTATGACCGTGCCGTGGGGGTTGAGTATCAGGATCTGGAACCACCCAAGGTGGAAATGCCCATCGACAAGACCAAGTACTACGCCTTTATTGATGACTATATCCAGAGTGTCCAGTCCAATATCGAGCTGATCAACGAGTCTTCTGCTGATGCAGCAGAAAACGTGAAGATCGCAGTAGACGGCGATGTACTTGGGAATATCTATACCGATGTCCATCCAGATAACAAGATCGACGGCGGTGGTACCGGCGTGGTTGTGGATAAGTCCAATGTGCTGGATTACATCGTCGATATGGGCACCCTGCTGGACGAGAAGAACATTCCCGAGTCCGGCCGCTGGCTGGTACTGCCACCCTGGGTGTGCGGCATGATCAAGAAGTCCGAGCTGAAGGATGCTTCGCTGGCCGGAGATGGTACCTCCATCATGCGAAATGGCCGCCTGGGCATCATTGATCGGTTCACGCTTTATTGCAGCAACAACCTGGCCACTGCTTCCGGTGTTACCCAGTGCATGGCTGGGGTGAAGGACTTCGCCGGATTTGCTTCGCAGTTTATCAAGCATGAAAGCCTGACGCTGGAGAAGCACTTCGGCATGGGGCATCGTGGTCTGCAGGTATACGGCTATAAGGTATTGAAGCCTGATGCAGGTGTGCTGCTGGCTGCCAAACGCTCTTAACTTTTTTTTGAACCACAAAGTCACAAAGACACGGAGGAAAAGACAAAAAGCTTTTCTTTGTGTCTTCGTGTCTCTTGTGCCCTATGGGTATTGTGGTGACAAGTTTTTCATGGAGATACTAAAACATGGCCTTTGATCTGGAGACCTGCCGCAGCAAGGATGAACTTGAATCCGTCGCCCGGCAGATGTTTAACGTGGAGCTGGACAAGCGCAAGAAGCTGGATGATCTAAAAGATGAAGTTCGCTTACTGATGAATGGTGATGATCTGCTGGAAAAGCCAGAAGAGCCGGAGGAGCCGACAACTTCATCCAAGGCCGGGAAAAAGCCTCTGCAGTTTGTACTGAACAAGAACACCAATAGCGTCTTTATCTACAACCCCAAGCTGAAGAAACGAATGGGGGTAGATCTGGAGTTCTGTGACCAGCAGGGTAACCGGCTATAAGGTATGAAGGTTATCGCCATCATCCAGCGGGTGCGCAACCTGCTTCAGGACAACACAGCTGTGCCACGTTGGACTAACAGTGACCTGCAGGATGCTTATAACGAAGCGCTACTGGCCGTGGTGCAGAACCGGCCAGACGTGAACTCGCAGCTACTGGCCTTTACCTGTCAGGCACAGGCTGTGCAGTCGCTGCCCCCCGGCACGTACCGGCTGCTGGATATTGTGGATAACCCGGCAGCAGGCCCAGAGTTATCTGGCCATGTTTGCCAATGATCTGGGGCTGAAATGGAACGTGGATCAAATGTTCCGGCAGATGCTTCAGGGTAAGATCGAGGGTTAGTGCTTATGTTTGTTGTGCTTTTTTCGGCAGTAGTCCCAGAGTTGGAAAGTCACTGTCGCACCGAAAATAACCGCAGCCATAATAGCCATCGTCAGAGATAGTGGGTCAAGGTCAAACATTGAATAACTCCTTAATGTTTATTCTTTTTCCGCTTTCTGATGTGGTATTCCACCCAGACGATGCAAGCGAGTAGCGGGATACCAAACAACGCAGTCATTAACAGATATTGATCGCCTACGGTCATAGTGTGCTCTCCAGTCGGTGCCCCAGGTAGATAAGTCCGATTGCTATTGAAGCTCCAAAAAATAGCAGTTCTTCCAGATTGTTCGGGGTATTAATGAGAGGCCCTATCAGGCAGAGGCCACAAGGCAGTTTCACTAGATCATGGCAGAGCTTTGCCAGATTTTCACGTTGTTTATCGTTCATCCAATTACACCTTTGATTTTTATTCGGACGTTTCCCAGGGACAGCATAGCCCATGAAACTGGATGCCTACCTTTCCCGCATACGCCCGTATGTCAAAGGCTGCCCGGATCAGGTGATCAAGAACTACCTGATCATTACCCTGCGGGACATTTGCCACCGAGCCAATATCTGGCGACACCATGACAAGCTGTTTATGGTCAAGGGGATCAAGGATTACGACCTGACCGCACCTGCTGGCAGCGACATCGCTACAGTGCAGAATATCCTGCGCGAAGACGGCACCCGGCTGGAAAGCCGTGATCTGCTGCCCCCTTATCTTTCTGCCGGAACCCCTTACTACTACCGCCATGTTGAAACTACTGCCCTGCACGTTGCCCCGATCCCGGACAAGGACGCCATGCACGACATCGAGCTGACCCTGATGCCTGCCTTTGAAGCGACAGAGATACCGGACGATGTGGGCAACCTGACCCTTGAGTTTGCCTGCTGGGGTGTACTGGCCGACCTGCAAATGATGCCCGATGAACCCTGGACGAACCCGCAGCTCAGTGAGGTAAACCGGCAGAAGTATGAGAAGGAACTGAACCGTAAGCGTATCCGTGGTTTGGTCGGAGTCAGCGGTGGCGAGCAATCGGTGACGAGAAGGAGATTTGTCTGATGGCCATGCCAACCGAAAAGCAACTGCCCGCCTTTTTACGGGGAGACAGTTATGCCATCCCGATAGCGTTCGAGGGGGATGATGGCCAGCTTCAGGACCTGACCGGCTGGAAGCTGATCTTTACCCTGAAATTTCACCGGATGCAGCCGGACGACGATGCCGTACTGCAAAAACGGATGACGGTATCCGGTTCGACGGCGGTGATGTACCTGGCACCGGAAGACACCAACGAGCTGACACCTTACCGCTACGAATACGATTTGCAGTTAATTACCCCGGATGGCAGTGCCGTATCGACCATTGCTATCGGTAAGGTGGAGATTCAGTCCGGGGTTACCCACGCACTTGGATAGGAGAAACAGGTATGACCACTGAAGCCACCGTTGTGACCAACATCGTCAATGATGTGGCCGTTGTTGCAGCCTTGCAGCAAAAGATTGTTGCAGACCGGCTTGCCATTGAACAGGCAGTAGCCAGTAGCCTACCGCTGATCAATAGTGCTTCAGACCGGGCTGATACATTGTCCAGCTCGTTGTGGGGCATGACCACGGAAAACCGGCAGATCAACACGGACATTACCCAGCGATATAACGAGATCAAAAGCTGGCACGATGCCCACGACGCCGACAAGTTGCAACTGACCACCCTGAAACAGGAAATGGTGGTCTTGCATCAATCGGTGGAGGACTCTGTGAATCAGAATGCCCCCACCAGTCTGGACGGTGGCAGCTTTTAGCCACTGTCTTTTATTAAACGCCTGAGACAGGAGTGTCCATTATGGCAACGAAAATCCAGATAAAGCGCAGTACAACAACTGCAAAACCGAGTTTTCTATCCCCCGGAGAGCTGGCTTACTCGGAGGCTTCAGAAAAGCTGTATATTGGTGTTGACGGTGCCGGTATCGACACGATTGGTGGTAAGGATTTCACCGATACCGTGACCGATTTGACCACCAATATGCACAACTACCTACCTGCTGCCACTGCTTCCCGGTTTGGGGGGATAAAAATAGGCGCTGGCCTGTCGATTGATGGCAGTGGTGTGGTGTCGGCCACGGGAGGCAGTGCGCAAGGATTGACGGAATCTGAGGTGGATGCACGGGTTCAGCTTGGCGTTGATTCTATTGTTGCTGGTGCTCCTGCCGCGCTGAATACCCTTAACGAACTGGCCGAAGCGCTAAATGATGATGCCAATGCCGTCACCAGTCTGACTTCCCAGGTCTCTGGCAAGATGTCCAAAAGCCAGAACCTGGCGGATCTGACTAACGCCACCACTGCCCGAAGCAATCTGGGGCTGGGTACCATAGCGCTTCAGAACTCAGCCAGTGTCAGTATCACAGGCGGTTCTATTGATGGTGTTACCCTGGATGGCGGCACCTTCTGATCCGGCAGCAACAAAAGGAATGGGCCTGTGTCTAACACCATCAAACTGAAAAGCTCGGCTACGCCGGGCAAGGTGCCACTGGCCTCTGACCTTGCGTCGGGGGAGGTGGCGATCAATACCGCTGATGGCAAGTTGTATGCACTGGTAGGTGGCGTGGTTACATCACTCACCCTCCGGGATTGGGGCGAGCTTGCCGGTAAACCTGCTACCTTCACCCCTTCAGACCATACCCAGAGCATCGCCTCGGTGGATGGTCTTCAGAACATCATTAGCGACCTGACTGCCCGCATAGCGGCTTTGGAAAGTCAGGGTAATAACGCCGATGGTATGAAACTACTGAGTACCGAAACGCTCACCAACGGCACGGAATTTATTTTTGACAGCCTGATGGATGACACCGTGTACGGTTCATACTTGTTGATATTGAACAATGTCACTATCAGTGACACTGATTTTGTTGGAAAGTATATGGGCTTATCCATTCAGCAAAGTGCCGGAGGGGGATTCTGGGATGGTTATGGTGCATTCAGAATGAAAGTGCTGGCCAATGACGGGTCAACGACTCCAGTGGCCAAAGAGTATCTTGGCCTGCGACTAATGGACGACACCTTTGACTCAATAAATATCTCTGGTCAGATCAACATCACACCAGGAGGTAATGGACTGGGCGCGATCACCGGTCATCTGCAAACCGGTAATGGCATCCCTTATTTGTATGCCACGATGTCAGCGGAATGGGGCGGAACCATGCACGGAATAAAACTGTTTGCCAGTGTGGCTGACAAGCTGTCCGGTTCGGTTTCCCTGTATGGCTTGAAAAAGTAAACGCCCATGAAACTGGACATCACTTCCTTCACCGGCGAAGTCCCCTGGCTGGACAGCCATCTGCTCGAAGACACCCAGGCAGAGGCCGCCATTGACTGCCGGTTGACCAATGGCAGCCTGCGAGCCTACTACGCTCCTGCTGATGAACAGGCCCTGAACGCAACGCCGCAGTCCATCTACCTCTATCGCAACGAAGGCAGCCGGTACTGGTTTGACTGGACCACGGACGTGGACGTGATCCGTTCCCCGGTGGCCGACGACCCTAATAACCGGGTTTACTACACCGGCACGGTGAAAGGGCCCCGCTACACCGATAACGGCCTGGCCTTGAGTGGTGGCAGTGACTATCCGGTTAATGATCATCAGCTTGGACTGCCGGAACCGGACGTGGCTCCCGTAGTGACGCTCAGTGGTACACCGCTGGATGATGCGGAAGAAGTGGATGCCGAAACCCGTTTCTACAGTTACACCTGGGTGGATCAGAACGGTCGGGAAGGGCCACCATCCCTGCCATCGGGTGAGATTGTGGTTAAACCCGGCGAGACTGTGGATATTACCGTAGGCGCCGGTCCCGGTGCCGTGGACCTGAATATCACCCATTACCGGATTTACACCAGCACCCAGATCGGCGTGTATCAGCTTTGCACCCAGATCAACAACGCCGGAACGGTGGCCACCGATACCCCCGTAGGCGTCACCACTGTGGTGGATGAAACGCCGTTGGACCAACGGGGCGGCATCCTGAAAACCATCGGCTGGATAGCGCCACCCAACAACCTGCAAGGCATGGTGGTGCTGCCCGGTGGCGTGGCGGCGGGATTCTCCGGCAAGGAGTTGATGTTCAGCGAGCCTTACCATTTGTACGCCTGGCCAGCAGCCTACCGGCTGGCGGTGGAGTATGACATTCAGTCACTGGCAGTGGCCGCCAACAGTGTGATCATTGCCACGGATGGTTATCCCTATGTGGCCTTTGGCACCGAACCCAGTGCCATGACCCTGGAACGGCTCGATACGGCACACGCCTGCATCAGCAAACGCAGTATGGTGGATATGGGCGATATGGCTCTGTACGCCTCCCCCGATGGTCTGGTGCGAATTGCTGGCGGCCGGGCTGACCTGATGACCCGCAATATCATTAACCCGGAAGACTGGAGAGCCAGATTCCAGCCGGATACCATCCACGCCTGCTTCCATGATGGCCGGTACTTTGGCTTTTATGGTGATTCAGTAAACGGTGGTGGATTTATATTCAGCCCCGACAGCGGCACCTTTACCGAACTCGGCACTTATGCCGATGCCTGTTACCGCGACCTTCAGGATGACAGCCTCTATCTGGCCATTGGCAATACCATCAAAGCGTGGGACAAAGGCGCTGCGCTGAT
>NZ_JBLYNQ010000007.1:0-1189902 GCF_049310265.1 Endozoicomonas sp. ALB091
GTAGACATCCTGGCACAGCAGCATGGCTCTGTATCACTTACTCAAACGCGGGGGGCAGGTGAGCGATATGTTACTGCCGATAAAGGATGGCAAGATCACTGTGACTTAACTAACGAAGGACATTCAGTAAAGCAAACAGGTAAACCAAAAAGTAGAAAAAAGAAGAGAAAATAAGGCCAATAACCTCTTCCCTTCCATCATGACTCAAGAACCGTTTTCACATTGCTGGGAAGGCGGGCTTCCAACTTTTCAATACCTGCCATCCAGGATGGTATTACTGTTTGCATTCATCAACTGAAAAGATCCCCCCTGACAACAGCCGATGACTATCCATCCTCCTCCCTTTTGCGTTACCCTTACCCACAACCTGATGCACGATAAATAAGAGAAACACGTCTGTTGTATTGCGTATTTCCGAATAAAAAGAAGATAACTGCCTTATGAGCTTTGAAAGTACCGACCAGTATATCGCTACCGATGACCTGAAAATGGCCGTCAATGCTGCTGTAACGTTACAACGCCCTCTCCTTATTAAAGGAGAACCCGGCACCGGCAAAACCATGCTGGCAGAACAGGTGGCCCGCTCCCTGGGCAAAGAGCTGCTGCAATGGCATATCAAATCCACCACCAAGGCCCAGCAGGGGCTCTACGAATACGATGCGGTATCCCGCCTTCGAGACTCTCAACTGGGTGATGAGCGGGTGCACGATATCAGCAATTACATTGTCAAAGGCAAACTCTGGGAAGCCTTTGAGTCAGACCAGCAGTCGGTTTTGCTGATCGATGAGATAGACAAGGCAGATATTGAATTCCCCAATGACCTGCTGCAAGAGCTGGACAAGATGGAGTTCAATGTTTACGAGACCCAACAACAGATAAAAGCCCGACAACGCCCTATAGTCATTATCACCAGTAACAACGAGAAAGAGCTGCCCGATGCGTTTTTAAGACGCTGCTTCTTTCATTACATCAGCTTTCCTGATGCAGAAACCATGAGGGAAATTGTCCGGGTACACTTTCCTGACCTGCAGAAAAAACTGGTCGATGAGGCCCTTCAGGTATTTTTCGAACTCAGGGAGATCCCCGGTCTCAAGAAGAAGCCCTCGACTTCCGAGCTGATCGACTGGCTGAAACTGCTCAATTCCGACGATATCCCGGCAGATATTCTTCAAAACCATGATACCAGAAGTGCCATTCCCCCGCTGCATGGAGCGCTGGTGAAAAATGAGCAGGATGTCCATCTGCTGGAACGGCTGGCCTTTATGAGCCGACGCGGTTAACCGGCCTGAGGACTCACCATGCTGACCAATTTTTTTGCAACCGTCCGGGCATTTGGTGTACCTGCCACCACCCGGGAATATCTCGACCTGCTGGCAGCACTGGATGCAAAACTGATCTACGCCGATCAGGAAGGCTTTTACCAGTTAGCGCGAACCATTCTGGTCAAGGATGAAAGGCATTACGACAAGTTTGATAAAGCCTGCCAGGCTTTTTTCAACGACCTTGACGCCATGGATGACATACTGGAAGCACTGATACCTGAAGAATGGTTAAGGCAGGCGTTTATCCGACAGTTGTCCGATGATGACAAGGCAAACATCCAGGGCATGAAAAACCTCCAGGAATTACTCGATACATTCCGACAGAGAATGGAGGAACAGAAAAGTCGTCACCAGGGCGGTAATAAATGGATTGGCACCGGCGGAACCTCACCGTTTGGCGCTTATGGCTATAACCCTTCCGGCATTCGGATTGGTCAGGATCAATCCAGACACCGTAAAGCCACCAAAGTCTGGGATAAGCGGGAGTTTAAAAACCTGGATGATAACGAGCAACTCGGCAGCCGCAATATGAAAATGGCACTGCGCCGATTACGCCGCTTTGCCCGCCAGGGGGCAGCAGACCAGCTGGATCTTGACGATACCGTCCGCTCAACCGCCAGCAAGGGTATGCTGGATATCAAGATGGTGCCTGAACGCCATAATGCCGTGAAAGTGCTGCTGTTCATGGATATTGGCGGCTCAATGGACGATTACGTTCGCCTGTGTGAGGAGTTGTTTGCCTGCTGCCGAACCGAGTTTAAACACCTTGAGTTCTATTACTTCCATAACTATCTCTATGAAAGTGTCTGGCAGGATAACCGTCGTCGCCAGCAGGAGCGCATCAGCCTCTGGGATGTGATTCACCGCTACGGCAAGGATTACCGGGTGATTTTTGTGGGCGACGCCGCTATGTCTCCCTATGAAATTACCTCACCCGGCGGCAGTGTCGAACATTTCAATGAAGAGGCCGGTCAGGTCTGGATGTCACGGCTGAAAGCGCACTTTGACCGGGTCGCATGGCTGAACCCCTCCCCGGAACATGCCTGGCAATATACCTCATCAACACGACTGATTGATGAGCAGATGGAAGGCAAAATGTTCCCGCTGACCATTAATGGCCTGGAAGAGGCAATGGGCTATCTTGCTGGATAAATAATTTTTTAAAGAGGGAACGATTTTCGTGTCAAACAGTCCGATTAGGTAAGAGTGTATCAGTAAGAGTTTCTGAATGATTCATTACTCTTCACCATTCGAATGTTAAGTAGCTGGCCATATGGAATCATATATTTCTGGCTACTTGGGCAGGTGCTATGCGAGGCACAACGGAGGGAGCATAGCCGTAGCTATGTGACCGGAGTTGTAACGAAGCAGAGTGCCTGAACAAGTAGTCAGAAATATATGATTTCATATGGTTAGCTACTTAACATCTACTTCTAATTAGCGAGGAAGGTCTTTCAATGCTGAACCCACCAGGAAGTTATCGCCTGCCACAATCACCAGATTTCAACTCTTATGCAACTGCAATAAGTGAAGAGGATCAGGGGAAATTTAATGATTTTGTAACAAAAATTATCAAAACGGCTGATGATGGTATTGAAAATGCCGCTTTAGAATTAGGCTGCACACCCAAACAAGTTGTCCAACCATTGAGTGATTATTTGATAAAGCATTATTCATTGTCAGCACCGCAAGATTCGAGGATCAGTACCGCTTCAAAAAATCCTGACAACCCCGATAATTGGAGATGGGATCTCTGGGAAAAAAAACTTTATACGCCTAAGGGTTATTTTGTATCAGATGAGATAGAAAGGAAAATTTCTTTTGCATTTGATGGTGAGCTATTCGGGAAAAAGCTTCAATCATGCAAAGATGCGTTGCCTCTCATGCATGTAGCTACACCAAGTTCAGCTTATGAATGTAAAAATGGTTATGCAATCGTAACCAAATTCTGTCAAAATTTAAAACCGATTACCCCATTGATTCGCTATTGTATTAGTAAAGGTATGTTCTCATATGAATTCATTAATAATTTGTACAAAATGTCCGAAAAAATAAACATGGAAACATGAAGTACACAAATTTTCATGACGATGGTTTCTCACCCTCTGTCATGGAAGCTTTAGCCACAGAGTCACGGAGACACAGAGGAAAAGCTTTTTTCTCTCCTCCGTGTCTCTGTGCTTCCGTGGCAATTTTCTTTCACGGCAAAGAACACGAAGGAAAAGAAAATCTCTTCTTTGTGTTCTTCGTGGCTTCGTCTTCAACCTCCCGAAGCTGGGAGTAAGCGCTTAATGTTTTCCCTAAGAGTGCCGCCGAGCTCAGATATACAACTTACAGGTAGCACAACCATTAACACCTGTACGACAGTATCCGTAATGGATTGTTCTTGTAATGGTGTTCAATACGCTCTTCAATTTCTGATGTGGCTGCTTTCCCTCCCAACAGCTGCCATTGTTTTGCCTGGGTCAGATCCTCGTCAGATACTGCCGCCATTAAATTTTGGTTAAGTTTGTCCTCAGGATAAAACCGCGCCAATACCTTATCGTATTCCCCAACCTGGAAAAGATTATTTTCTGCAGCGTACCTTAACTTATCATCCAGAAACTTGTCGTCTATTCGGCCACCGAATTCAATCCAGGCTTTGATATTCTCAGCAGGAGTCTCCACAGCCATCGAACGTCTCAGACAGTGATCTTTTTCCTCTTGAGTAAACGTGCTGATGCCTAGCTTTAACAGCGTCTGTGCGACAGTAAAATCCGCTGACTTAGCAGCTTCACTGCGGACTTCCGGAATTATTTTCTCAACTTTCGGCCCACCTGCCTTCAACGCCCATTTTGCTGCTTCCGTATGGCCCATAAATACAACCTCCCTGAAAAAATTCTCAATAGGATCATCTTCATAGATTTCCCGACTAAGTGAACGAATATAAAAAAGGAATTCAATATAAGATAAATTTATGCCTGGTTCTTTATGAAATGGTCTAAACAGACGTAATAGACTTTTTAATTTATCATCAACTAACTTACCATGATGACCAGATAATAAGCTCGGTTGTATTTGTCGGTGACATGAAACAGGAAGCCCCAGGCTCTTGGCGTCGATTGAAATCATTGACACATCAAGTAATGCCCTTCTGATTACTCTTGCTGATAATTCTTGCAGTGATTCAGTTCCGGTTATTTCAGACTCACCTGAATTTATTATATAAGTTTTAAGAGTATCTACATCTTCAGCTTCCAGAACTCTTTGATATTTAAAAAAGGCAGGCGCTTCTCGCGCCTCACGGGCTTGTTCTTGCACAAGCCCGGGATCCTGTCTATGCCGATATGTCGATAGTTCAGCAAGAGAGAGATTAGCAACATTGTCAGGTAACATTTTCTGGTTCTCAAGCAGAAATATATTTCTGCATCAGACCAATTTTTCTGCATTAAGTTTCCCAAACCCATATCACAACAGCGAACTGAAGAAACGGTCAACCACTTTGGTAGCTGCACCGTAATACTGTTCATCAAAAAAAGAGCCGTGATTGCCCGGCTCAAGGTTCAATTCAACCGTCTTTGCTCCTGCAGCAGCCGCCTCCTGAAAGAACCCGGCAGCGGGATAGACGTTTCCCGACGTACCAATGGAAACAAAGAGATCACAGACGGACAGTGCCTGATAAATCTCATCCATCCGTAAAGGCATCTCACCAAACCAGACAATATGTGGGCGAAGATTACCGGCAACACCGCAGCATTCACAGGGAGTGTCGACGGTAACATCCTGATCCCAATAAAAAACCTGCCCTGTCTCCTGGCAGTGAACTTTCAATAACTCACCATGCATGTGAATCAGCCGGTTGCTCCCTGCCCGCTCATGGAGATCATCAACATTTTGCGTCACCAGAAGAAAACTTCCGGAGAAATGACGTTCAAACGCGGCAAGTACCTGGTGAGCACGGTTTGGTTTGACTGACTTCAGCTGCCGCCTTCGGTCGTTGTAAAAGCGTTGTACCAGTGCGGGGTTTCTGGCATAGCCTTCAGGGGTTGCCACATCGTCAACAGGATGATTCCCCCAGAGCCCGTCACTGGCCCGGAATGTTCTGATTCCAGACTCGGCGGAGATACCCGCACCGGTCAGAACAACAATGGATGAATAGCGCAAACCAACCTCCTGTCATCAACGACGGTATTTAGTCGTATAATGTATGGTTTTGCGGGTACCGGCAGCCACCTCAACACGAAGCTGATCCGGCTTTTCCAGCGTGGCTCCCCTGACACTGTCGAACTTTATCAGGTTGCTGTCACGCTCTCTTAACAACAGCGTAATACTGTCTTGCTGGTCATTAGAGACCGTTGCCTGCCATTTTACCACCAGCTCTTTATCACTCTTCTGTTCAAGATCAAGACGGTTACGCTCAACACGAACGGCCAGCGCTTCTCCCATGGTCAACCAGGCACTATCTCCTGAGGTAGTTTTGGGTAACCATGAGTGACCACTGATGATATAGCCACCCTCCGGATCCTGTTCATACAGACGAACCTGTGCAGGTGGGAGATCCAGGGGGGCCGCAAATTTCCAGGTCAGCCTGGGTCGTTCAACCGTGGCCGTTCTGCCACCGGTGGAGCGGCCATATACGTCAAGGGTATACAGCTTTTCAAGATGCAGTGGTTCTGAGAAAAGATCCACCAGCTGTCTGCTATTGGCGGGAAGAACGGTGTCCTTTGGTAAGGTGGTCAGCAACACTTCACCGACACGCTCCCCGTAGTCAACGGTTTCTGCCATCGCCGAGGCTTTAAGCATCCGGTTCTTTTGGTAAAACTCGGCAACGCCTCCTTCACCACCGGCCACAAGGCGAATGGTTGCCTGATCGAAGTTGATATTGGCACTGTTGGTTAGCAGCGTTTTTAATTCCAGACGTCCCTGGTTGTGGGATAAAAGCGTTAACCGATAATGGCTGTCATAGCTTAATTGAGGCGTAATATACGAGAGCTTCAGGGAACCACTCACCGGCTGCTGGCCAAAATCCGCCTTTACGTACTGGAGATTTTCTCCCTGAGTCTCCGAAGCGGCCAGTGACAGTATCCTCAACCCCTGGGGATCATGATAATCAATCAAATACTGACGGCCATTGTTGCCTTCCACCAGCCCGATTCCCTGCTGGTAGCTGACCAGTTTTCCCTGAATGGCAACGTTAAGACCGCCACCAAACAATTCAACGTTTTTGCCAAGCTGATTCCGATAGTAATTATCGCGATCCAGGCCGCCCTGATGCCAGAAAACGTCATCAGGCCGGTAAACGGTATCACCATCGACGTATTCAAGATTCAGACTGCCATCAAGCCGGTTGATCGGCAGACCGGCAATCTTCAGGCTGCCCTGCCCATCGGGTCGGGTATCGAACCTCTGGCTGACCAGGGCTTTATCACTGTAGAGCGTCACTACCGTTGACTGTGGTTGCTCAACGTTCAATCTGCCTGGTAAAGATTCACCTGATGCCCGGGTTATCACGAACCCAGACAACAGCAGAATCAGTAATAAGTGCTTAAACATAGTGGCTCACCTGTAGGCCGCTGAATTGATAGGTTTGCAAGCACTTTAAAACGAATAGATTGCGTTGTCTCGCAACTTCACAGAAATGAGCGAATCACTGAGGGCAGCCCCCAGGATGTTATCGATTAAACTGCCAGAACGGGTTTTCCATCTCCAGATCTAGCGCCTTTCCATAGCCCGGAACATTTACCTGTTTTTCCGAAAACGTCAGGTCAGAACCGTCCAGCACACCCTCACCAAACTGATAAATGGGGTTTGCTTCACCGCTCTGGCAGCGCTGTTCATAGTCATGCTGCTGCTGGGTGACTGTCTCATTTTTCTGTTGCCACTGCGTCATGGCCTTATCGCCATGGCGGGCTTTGAGCATTTTTCGGGTTATTTCCGGGCTGAGCAGCAGGGCTGTGGCATTGTTGCCACCAAAACCCTTGGCATTAATCAGGGCAAGATCCATCTGATCAGCTCCGGTTTCCAGGTGATTCAGCAGAATATTGAGTTTTTCCGAGTAGACGTCTTCAGCCAGGCCATTGATCGTTCTGATACCGGGAATAAATCCATGCTTCCAGACGCCGAGTGTCGCCATAATCTGATCACCACCCGCTGCGCCGATGGAATGACCAAGGTAACTTTTAACCGCAGCCACCGGCCAGCTTTCCATACCAAACACTTTTGCGGTTTCACTGAGAATCTGTGACTCGGTCACCCGGTTCTGCGGCGTTCCTGTGCCATGGGCCTGAACAAAGCTCCGGTAACGAAGGGCGTCTTCGCCAGCAATGGCTCTGCCCAGGGCGGCAGCCCGGGCCACGGTCAAATGATTACCGGCTCCCGGGGCAGAAATAGACTTCTTGAAACCATCCGCATTAATAAAGACATCCGCCACCGATCCCAGGATCTGTGCACCACATTCAAGGGCCAGTTCGTCATCCATCAACACCAGAAACTGGCTGGATTCGGCAATGGTGAAACCGGCATTGTCGGCAAATGGGCGACAGGCTCTGCGCCAGTCCGGATGGTCAGAATCCGACAAACCATCCAGTTTCCGCAGTGCTGCATCCGTGGTCAAAGCCCCCATGGTGGAATAACCTTCCATGACTTCCGGGGTAATTGGCGCTTCACTGTTGCCCACAATCACCAGACGACGACGGCCACTGCGAATGTCAGCAGCGGCCTGTTCCAGGTTGTAAAGCATGGTGGCACAGGCTCCCATACTGGTACCCGTGCCACCCAGAGAGCCAAGGATATAGGCATTGATAAAATCCGCCGACATCTCGGCAAAACCCAGTGGACACTGTTTGGAAGTGACCCGCTTTCCCAGCAAACGGGACTGAAGCAAACCGCCATTGCCGTTAAAATCCAGCTGGCTCATGGCACTGCCGGAATAGACCGCAACCTGTTCAGGGCTTAGCTTCTGCTTGACCGCAGGCCAGTCCATACCGGAAGAATAAATCGCATCGGATGCACCGAACACCGTCATTGTCAGTGACCTGGGGTGGTTCCGGGACTGGTACAGCTTTTCCGGGGCAAACCCGCTGGGCAGCTGACCCGCGGCATTGACCAGTGATTCACGGATGGAAGGAATCATTAACGGCTGGCCGACTTCGATTTTCACCTTGATCTGGCCATCTTCCAGTTTTTCTAACTGCCAGCCATCCGGCAGTGGATTGGGTAAACGACGGCCCTTCAGAATAATTTCCGATCCGGACTCCGCCTGAATGGCCTGATGAAAAGGAATGGCTTGCGGATTAAACAGGTTGTTTTCCAGCCGGCGAATCAATGTTCCCGACAGAATATCTTCCCGACTGCTGTCTTGTGGCAGATTTCTCAGCGTGCGAAGCGCAGCAAGGGTTTCGTGCTGCGACCGGTCACTCAGGCATTCCAGCACCAAACGACGGTAGCCATGAAAACCAGAGGTTCTTCCAGCTGGGCTGACCCCACCTTGAGCAACAATAACGGGTAATCTGGACAAACCACACTCCTGTATAACAACTGAATGATGCGCCACTCTGAGTAGCGATCAGGTTGTTATGAATGCAAATTAAGAATTAAATGAAGTTGGCACTAGTTTAATGATTTCGTGATAAACTTAACTGGATGAAAAAGACACGAATACGGACAAAAAAGACACATCACTGAGCAGTTTTACGCCAATGTTCCAACAATCCCCCCCAATCCAGTTAAACCGGGTACTGATCCCTATGGTGGAGCATATGATCAGTACCAGTGTGACATTACCCCTTGAGATGCTGGAAGCGGCAATGACCTACACCCGACTGTCAGCCAATAAAAAAAGTATTGAAGTTCATTTCTGTGCCAGTACGCCCGCCCCCATCACCACCACTGGCGGCCTGAGACTGACACCGGACAGAACCTTTAAACAGAGTGGCTATGGTGATCTGATTCTGGTTCCTGCGCTCTGGCGCAACCCGATTCCGGTGGTCAGGAAACACCCGGAAATCATTGCATGGTTAAAACACCAACACGATGCCGGTGCCGTATTTGCCGCAGCTGGTACCGGGGTGGCGTTTATGGCAGAAACCGGGCTTCTGGATCAAAAACCAGCCACAACCCACTGGTTTTACATGGAAAAACTGCAACGTTTTTTCCCGGATATTGAGTTCAAACCCAATCACCTGATCACCCGGGCAGGTCGTATTTATTGCGCTGGCAGTGTCAATTCGGTCGCTGACCTGATGGTGCACATGATTGGCGTAGCGTTTGGCGAGTCCATCGCCCAAAAGGTTGAACAGCAGTTTTCCCATGAAATCAGAAAGCCCTTCAAAGACACTTATTTTGCTGAAGATCATGCCACAACCCACCAGGATGAAGTGATCGTCTCCCTGCAGGACTTTATCCACCATCACTTCGCCAGTGAAATCTCTCTGGCTGCCCTTGGCAGACTGTCGGGCTTGAATGCCCGGACACTGAATCGTCGCTTTCAACAGGCCACCGGTTCCCCGCCAATGGAGTATGTCCGCAAAATCAGGCTTGATCAGGCCAGCGATCTATTAAAGAATACCAACCTGGGCATTGCCGAAATTGCCCAGCAGGTGGGATATGCCGACGCTGATTATTTTTCCAGATTGTTCAAACGTCGCTACCAGCTCACGCCTTCTGAATTTCGCAGAAGTGTCCGGGGCAAACTGTTCTACCTGAATGACACCACAATGGAATGATTACAATAAACGCCGGAAAATTCCGGGGTTTTGGAGACTCCCTCGCATGTTCCCGAGAAAACGCGCCCTGGGCGCTGGATTGTTGTCCCTCTGCCTGTCCTCGTTCAGCCTGGCGGCTTCGCCCCTGGGGCTATGGAAAACCATTGATGACAGCACGGGTAAAGCAAAAAGTTATGTCACAATCTTCGAGGAGAATGGCAAACTGTCTGGCAAAGTGACACAGATTCTTGACCCTGCCAAACAGGACAGCATTTGTGACCAGTGCCAGGGCGAGCTCAAGGATCAGAAAGTTCAGGGCATGACCATACTCTGGGGCATGAAAAAGCAAGGCAGCAAATATGATGATGGAAAAATCGTCGATCCTGAATCCGGGAAAGTCTACAGCGCTAACATGAAAGTGCTGGAAGATGGCAGTAAACTGGAAGTCCGTGGTTATATCGGGTTCGCGCTGATTGGCCGTTCGCAAACCTGGGAACGTGTTGAAGATTAACGCATAATTGAACTCATTAATAATGACCACCGCGTTTCTGGTGGCAGCCGGTCTGATCACCGGCTCTGTTCTCTTCTGGACCCTGCGCCTGGGCATTGGCCCTACTCCCACCTCGCGAAAAGTCAGGGCGGCGATCAGAGATATCCTTCCAGATGACGTGTCCGGTCATGTTATGGAACTTGGTTGTGGCTGGGGACACCTGATTCCCATTTTAAGAGAAAAATACCCTGACAAAAAAATTGAGGCCTGGGAACGTTCTCCGGTTCCAGCCCTGTTTACTGAGGCAAGGTACGGGATCGATGTTATAAGAGCGGATTTCTTCCAGGCAGCCCCTGGTAACGTCGGCCTTGTTGTTTGCTATTTGTATCCCGGAGCGATGGAACGTGTTGAAAGAGAATTGATTCCTCAAATGCCACCTGGTTGCTGGTTACTTACCCACACCTTCAGTTTATCAGGCAGAGTGCCGGTAAAGACGCTTAAGGCCAACGATCTTTACCAGACACCTGTTTTTCTTTATCAAGTTCAGCCAGCTTCATCTTAAAGGACTTAATCAATTAATCTTTGCCTGTGTTCAGATAGGCAGAAATAAAATCAGTTACAAGGGTACATACTCTTGAAAAGACACTCTCTGATGGTTCAGGAACGGGGGTGGCACTGTATAATCCAGCAAACACTTTAGGGTTTTTATCCCGCAGCGTCAGAAGCGTACCTTTTCCTGCCACCATAACAAAACCTTCATCAGCAGTATCTGATTTCACAGATCCTTCAAAAAGAATAGAATCAAGCTCACCCTCATCTATATTTTCTAATTCAAGGGAGACTCCAACCTCCTCAGCAACTGTCATTCCAAATACATGCCCGGTCTTTACAACAGGTGGAACTAATTGATTCCCAGGGGGAGCTCCGTGTATAGCGTCAATATTCATAGTCTATTTCCTACTCCATAAGAAACTTTTCAGAAAACTGAAAAATCTGTGGATTTTGTTATTTGGACTATCGTTTGTTTCGAAAGTTCCATCATGTTACCGGGTAATAATAATTAAACATCTGTTTGACTATTAAAATGGCAAAGAAGCAGGCAAGCGTTATGTAAAAAACGCCAGCTATATCATGATGATGTAATGGTAAAGGAGCTCAGGGGTAAAGAGGTTTTTTATGCAGAACAGCAAATATGCTGTGAAAGTCCGTCAGCCGATGAGACTCAATGGAATATGTTGAGACTTCCCCTGCCAGCGATAGATCTCCAACTCGGCAGGGTCACAGGAAACACACCCCTTTTTGCAGGCCACAAAGCAACCCGGCTGTTCACAGCTCAACTGACCTTTCCTTAGCCAGTGTGAGAGCATCCCTCTCATGGCCTCAGGTGTGGTATTGAATTTCACACTGAGGTCAGCCAGAGAGCACACTTTCTGCAGTTTCAAATAATCGCGGATTTTGATCAGCATGGTCAGCGCCTGTCAGGTTCCGGTTAATGGCCAAAAGCACTGAGGGTGCTTTTGGCCACGCTTTGCGTTTACGATGTCATTGCGGGCTGACATCCATCCGCCCTTGCAGTACTGAGGCTCCCATGCGTTTCATCAAGGTAACCACAATAAACATCATCAGCATGATCGATACCACCCAAAGTAGCGTTTCGCCAGGCTGCACAGATACCAGGGACAACTGGTAATAAATAGTGGCAACCGCATAGCCAAGGAAGAAAGTCCATCCGGAAATGAACAGCGTCCAGCCCAGGGTGGTTTCCCGGTAAATAGCACCCAATGCTGCTACGCAGGGAGTATAAAGAAGGATCATCAATAAGTAGGCAATGACTGCAGCATGACTGGGGAACAGGCCAGCCATAACAGAGAACGTGCTGACCTTGACTGCCTGCTCTTCGGCAACCGCCTCCAGATCGGTCAGATCGCCAACTTCGACACCCAGAGGATCTGCCAGTGTGCCACTTAAACCACTCAGATTGGCTGGAATAGTGGCAACGGCTTCCTGCAAGCCTGCCAACAGGTCAAACGTCGTTTCACTCTCGGTGTCAGCGTTTTCAGACGCGGCAATAGCACCGTACATTGAGTCAAGCGTACCCACAACGGCTTCTTTCGCCAGAATACCTGTAAACAGTCCCACAGCCGCTGGCCAGTTTTCTTCCGTCATGCCCATGGGGGAAAATATCGGGGTAATGGTTTGGCCAATCTTGCTGAGCATGGAGCTCTGAGTGTTCTGGTGACCGAAAGAGCCATCGGTACCAATAGCATTCAGGGTGTTCAGCACGACCACCACCATCACAATCGCTTTGCCTGCACGCAGGATAAAAGCCTTGAGACGATCCCAGGTGCGTAACATGACCTGAGTCACCGATGGCAAATGGTAATTGGGCAACTCCATAATAAACGGCGAACTGTCGCCACTAAGGATGCTCTGCTTGAGAATCAACCCGGTAAATATTGCCGCCAGGATACCCACCAGATACAAAATAAACACCACATTCTGGCCGGACTCCGGGAAAAAGGCAGCGGCAAACAGCGCGTACACCGGCAATCGGGCACCGCAGGACATAAAGGGAGCCATGGAGATGGTCAATAGCCGGTCCTTTTCATTGTCCAGTGTCCGTGCTGCCATAATCGCAGGCACGTTGCAGCCAAAGCCCACCAGCATGGGAACAAAGGCTTTGCCCGGAAGCCCCAGAAAGCGCATGAGTCGGTCAATGACAAAAGCAGCCCTGGCCATGTATCCCGAGTCTTCCAGTATGGAAAGAAACAGAAACAGGAAAGCAATCACCGGGATAAATGTCGACACTGTCTGGATACCACCACCCACACCGTCCGCCAGTAACGTCACTGCCCAGGCGGGAGCACCAACCGAGTTCAGCCAGTGGCCCAGTCCGTCCACCAGCAGAGTCCCGGTAAAGATATCGAAAAAGTCGATAAAGGCACTGCCGAAGTTAATGGTGAACATGAACATCAGATACATGACACCCAGGAAAATGGGGAACCCAAGCACCCGGTTCAGTACCACACGATCAATGGATTCACTCAGCCGGTGACTGACCACGCCCCGCTCACGAATCACTGACTCCATAAGCTGACCAACCACATCGTAACGTCGACTGGCCAGAATAATATCCAGCTCTTCCTCAAGGGCAGCCTCAATGATATGACGCTGCCGGGTAGCCTCATTGACCACCTGCCAGGTCAGTTCCGGCAGAGGCACAGTGTCACCTTCCAGTAACTTCAGGGCATACCAGCGTCGGGACAGCGGACTATCAAGATTCACAGACGCTTCAAGAGTCGCTTCAATAACGGCAATGGCCTGTTCCAGCTGTTCACCAAGGTTCAATGGTGGGGCTACGGAGATACCATTATTCAGAAAATCATTAATATTTTGTAAAAAGGCTTTGATATTGCCTGACTTGCTGGCAACCAGGGACAGCACCGGACAGCCGAGTTCCTCAGCCAGCTTGTCAATATCAATGTCCATGCCCTTTTCCCTGGCAACGTCCATCATATTGAGCACAACGATGACCGGAGCACCCATATCCAGCAGTTGAGTGGTCAGGTACAGATTTCTTTCGATATTTGAAGCATCAAGAATATTGATAATTAAATCAGCTTCACGCTTCAGGATATAATCCCGCGCCACTTTTTCATCAAGAGAAACGTCACTGTCAACCACATCAAGACAGTAGGTTCCTGGCAGATCAACCACTTCTATGGCGTTATCAGCAAAGGTATAAAAACCACTGCGTTTTTCCACAGTAACGCCTGGCCAGTTACCAACCCGCTGCCGGGCACCGGTCAGCGCGTTAAACAGCGTTGTCTTACCACAGTTAGGATTTCCGACAATTGCAACAACGTGTTTTTTCATGTTCTGGAAACCTCTACAACAGCGGCTTCATCCTTTCGAATCGATAATTGAAAGCCCCTGACTTCCAACTGGATTGGGTCCCCCAATGGCGCAACACGACAAACCGTGAACCGGGTTCCGGGCGTCAGGCCCATTGCCAGCAATTTCCGCCGGTAAGCACTGCCAGCATCCGCAAAAGCGGTTACCCGGCCACATTCACCGGTTTTCAGTTCACCCAATGTCACCTTCATGTACATCTTCTCCACAGGCATCATAAAGTCAGTTTTGTACGCGTTTTTTCTGCAAAGCAGGTAATAACTCGCAAAAATGACCCAGATATTTGCACCTAAATCATCTGCCAGGGCCAGAACCTGTTTTTTGTCGGGGTTTTAGTGTGGAATGGTTGCTGCCTGACAAAATGTCAATTGATCTGAATATATACGCAAATGAGAATGGTTACAATTTAGAGGACGACCAATCTCACTCATTGTTGACCCATATCAATGTTCGCAGGTCGTAATGGTAAATCGGGATAAGATATGAAAAAGGCAGGATCTACAGAGTGACTGATTAGCCGAACCACTAATCAGTCACTCTGTGAAGTGTTCATCACTACTGACAAACGAGTGTTTTATGGAACCGACGGGTACATCGCACCAGACATAAACTGAAGTATCCGGTTGACCTGACAGCTGTAACCGAACTCATTGTCATACCAGACATAAAGCACACAGCGTTTGCCGTCAACAATAGTGGCTTGCCCATCCACAACGCCAGCTCGACGGCTACCCACAAAATCACTGGAAACTGCTTCAACAGAGGTGACGTAATCCACCTGTTTCTGAAGGCTGGAATACAGTGAGGTCTCCCTGATAAAGCGATTAAGCTCTTCAACGGTGGTGGCCTTGTCCAGGGACAGGTTAAGGATGGCCAGGGAAACATTCGGGGTCGGCACCCGAATAGCATTCCCCGTCAACTTACCTTCAAGTTCAGGCAACGCCTTGGCAACGGCTTTCGCTGCCCCGGTTTCGGTAATGACCATATTCAGTGCAGCGCTGCGTCCACGACGCTCACCCTTGTGGTAATTATCAATCAGATTCTGGTCATTGGTGTAAGAGTGAACCGTCTCTACATGACCGTGTTCAACACCAAACTCATCATTAATGGCCTTCAGCACCGGTGTGATCGCGTTAGTGGTACAGGAGGCGGCGGAAAGAATCTGATCTTCCGGCTCAATATCGTTATGATTTACCCCATAAACAATATTCTTGATATCCCCTTTTCCCGGTGCTGTCAGCAGGACCCTGGATACTCCCTTTGATTGCAAATGCAGGCTCAATCCCTCTTTATCACGCCATTTACCGGTGTTGTCGACAATCACGGCATTGTTAATGCCATACCGGGTGTAATCGATGGAATCCGGGCTGCTGGAATAAATGACCTGAATGGCCACACCGTTGGCATAGATAACCTTATTCTCTTCATCAACAGATATAGTGCCCTGGAAAGAGCCATGAACCGAGTCGCGACGCAACAGGCTTGCCCGCTTCTGAAGATCATTGCCTGCACCGCCGGGCCTGACAACCACGGCCCTCAGGTTAATACCAGAGCCACTGCCCGCGCGCTCAATGAGGATTCTGGCCATCAAACGGCCAATCCGGCCAAAGCCATACAATACGACATCCTGACCCGGGCCCAGGGTCTGTTTATGGCCATTAGTCACTGACGCTACTTGACCGGTAACGTACTCTTCCAGTGACAGGCCTGCTGCTTCCGCCCGGTAGCCAACGGCCAGCTTGCCAATATCAATACGGGATGGCCCCAGATCAAGGCCTGCCAGAATTTCCAGCACAGGGTAAGTCTCACGGACAGAGAGACCATTGTCCTCAATCTGTCGAACAAACTTGTGCGCTTTCAGCAAGCTGATTACGGAGCGGTTAATGACGGGATGCCCAAACACAGACGTGACAACATGGTGATTTCTATACAGCTTGCCGATCAGAGGGATCATTGACTCAGCCAGTGCTTCACGCTCTTTCCAGTCCTGAAAACGATCTGCTACCACGATAAATTCCCGTTTATTATTTCTGTTTTAAATACAATCCCTTATTTGGGACTTATGTTCTGTTGGTATTATCCTTGTTGATGGTGTTCGAGGCAACAAAGATTATCAAACATTAACACCGCCAATCTTTCTGCCTTTGATTTTCCTCCTTATTCCACCATTTCCCGCTGGCAATACTGGGAGAACAGGATCACAACCGCTACAATCCACCACTTATATCTGTATTTGGGGTAAATCAGGAGAGCCTTCAGGATTTTCATGTTTCAACACACTATTCCTCTGCCAACCCACCCCGGCGACAAGCTTCAGTGGGGAAATCTCGCGAAAGCCGGGCCTGCCTTGACCATTTCCTGTGCTGCGGTATCGGACAACCAGCCGCTGATGATTATTACGCCGGACAGTTCATCAGCAAACCGGCTGGAAGAAGAGCTGGCCTTCTTCCTTGCTGAAGAAGCCAACATCCATGTTCAGCAAATGCCGGACTGGGAAATACTGCCCTACGATACCTTTTCACCCCATCAGGATATTATTTCCCAGCGACTGTCAACGCTCTACCACCTTCCCCTGACCGACAACCGTGGCCGAAAAAAAATTCTGATTGTGCCCGTGACGACGCTGTTGCACCGCCTGTGTCCGAAGAACTATCTGCTGGGCAGCTGCCTGTCGTTGCAACCGGGCACCCGGTTTATCATTGATGAACGCCGGGGCCAGTTTGAACAGGCCGGATACCGCTGTGTGGACTCAGTGATGGAACATGGCGAGTTCGCTATCCGTGGCTCGATTGTTGATATTTTTCCCATGGGGGCTGACACGCCCTATCGGGTCGACCTGTTTGATGACGAGATAGAGTCACTGAGAACGTTTGATCCTGAAACGCAACGCTCCATTGAAACGGTTGAGGAGATACAACTGCTACCGGGGCATGAGTTCCCCCTGGATAGGCAAGGGATAGCGTTATTTCGCAGTAATTTTCAGGAAACCTTTGACGTTAACTATCGTGAATGCCCGATTTACCAGGATATCAACAAAGGTATTGCCAGCCCGGGCATTGAATACTACCTGCCTCTCTTCTTTGAGGAGACGTCAACGCTTTTCGACTACATGCCACAAAACACCCGAATACTGATCTACGACACCGTGGGTTCATCGCTGGATCATTTTTATTCGGATGTTCATGCACGTTACGACAACCGCCGTGTTGATCCGCAAAGGCCAATACTTCCGCCATCCCGGGTTCTGATGCCCTCGGAGGAGCTATACAGCAGACTGAACGACTTCCCCAGAGTCACACTGTTTGAGCAGCCTGTTGCACCCAGGGCCGGTCGATTTAATTTAAATCGCGAGGAATTGCCGGAACTGACCATTAATGCCCGGCTTGAGCAACCACTGGCTCACCTCAAAACCTTTATAAATCGCATTCATCATGTCCTGCTGGTCGCCGAAAGTGCCGGACGGCGGGAAGTACTCCTGGAGCTGCTGAGCCAGAATAATATAACGCCTGACCTGTGTGATGGCTGGTCCGCATTTCTCAAAGAAAAGCCCGCTCTGGCGGTCAGTACCGGGCTACTGGACAACGGACTGTATCTACCGGAAGAACAAATTGCTGTTATCCCGGAAGCGCTTTTGCTCGGCCAGAGAGTACAACAGACCAGACGGCGGAAGACAGAAGACGAACACAGTGCCGACCAGGTGATTCGCAACCTGACCGAGTTAAGAATCGGAGCCCCCGTGGTTCATATTGACCATGGGGTTGGCAGATACAGAGGGCTGGAAACACTGGCAGTGGATGGCCAGACCACGGAGTTTCTGACCCTGGAATATGCCAACGAAGCCAAACTCTATGTACCTGTTGCTTCTCTCCACCTGATTTCCCGATACACTGGTGCCGATGATGAACTTGCCCCGCTGCACCGGCTGGGCAGTGAGCAATGGAGCAAGGTGCGGCGTAAGGCCGCCGAAAAAGCCAGGGACGTGGCCGTTGAACTGCTGGATATTTATGCCCGCAGAGAAGCACGAAAAGGGTTTCCTTTCACTGAGCCGGAGCAGAACTATCTGGCTTTCGCTGCCGCCTTTCCGTTTGAAGAAACGCCCGATCAGCAACAGACCATTGCCGCCGTTATTGGTGATATGTGCGCACCAAAACCCATGGACCGCCTGGTCTGTGGTGATGTGGGCTTTGGTAAAACAGAAGTTGCCATGCGGGCCGCTTTCCTTGCGGCCCATAGCGGTAAACAGGTGGCCATTCTGGTTCCCACAACGCTGCTGGCGCAACAGCACTACGAAAGTTTCCGCGATCGATTTGCGGACTGGCCCGTAGAAATTGATGTTATTTCACGCTTCAAGTCACAAAAAGCCGTGGATCAGGTAAAAGAGCGGCTCACTGAGGGCAAACTGGATATCATTATTGGTACCCACAAAATTCTCCAGGGCGACCTGACCTTTAAAGATCTTGGCCTGCTCATTATTGATGAAGAACACCGCTTTGGGGTCCGACACAAGGAAAAGCTCAAGTCATTGAGGTCCGAGGTTGATATCCTGACCCTGACCGCAACGCCCATTCCAAGAACGCTCAATATGGCCATGTCCGGTATTCGCGACCTGTCCATTATCGCGACACCACCGGCACGGCGACTCTCGGTTAAAACCTTTGTCCGGCAATATGATCAACCCCTGGTGAAAGAAGCGATCCTCAGGGAGCTGCTGCGTGGCGGGCAGGTGTACTATCTTCACAACCAGGTGGAATCCATTGAAAAAGTAGCCAGCGACCTTCAGGAACTGATTCCTGAAGCACGGGTCATCACCGGTCATGGCCAGATGCGTGAGCGTCAGCTTGAACAGGTGATGTCCGATTTTTACCACAAGCGCTACAACGTTCTGGTATGCACAACCATTATTGAAACCGGCATCGATATCCCTAATGCCAATACCATCATCATCAACAGGGCTGACAAGTTTGGCCTGGCCCAACTGCATCAGCTTAGAGGCAGGGTTGGTCGCTCACACCACCAGGCTTACGCTTATCTGTTAACACCGGCACCGAAATCGATGACGACTGATGCCGCGAAACGTCTTGAAGCCATATCGGAAGCACAAACCCTTGGTGCCGGGTTTATGCTGGCCTCGAACGACCTGGAGATCAGGGGTGCGGGTGAACTGCTGGGCGAAGGCCAGAGCGGCCAGATACAGAGTGTTGGCTTTACGCTCTACACCGAGATGCTTGAGCGTGCCGTTAACGCCATCCGCAACGGCGAAACGCCCAATCCGGATCAGCCCTTGAACCATGGCACAGAAGTGAACTTACGGCTTCCGGCCCTGTTGCCTGAAGACTATATTCACGATGTCCATAGCCGCTTGATTCTCTATAAGAGAATTGCCGCCGCTGATAATGAGGAAAAGTTAAAGAACCTTCAGGTTGAGCTGATTGACCGGTTTGGCCTCTTGCCCGACCCGGCCAAAAACCTGTTCCGTCAGATGAAGTTAAAACTCTGTGCCCAGAAGCTGGGCATCAAGAAACTGGATGCCAGCAGCAAAGAAGCAAGGGTCGAGTTTGAAGAGCAGCCCAATGTCGATCCTATGCTGATTATTAACCTTATCCAGTCAAGCCCTCAGCAGTTCAGGCTGGAAGGCAGCAGCATCTTAAAGTACATTGACGCAATGGAAACTTCGGAACAGAGGTTTAAGGCAACGGAAACGTTGCTGGGCAGGCTTGCGGGTTAACAGCTGATATCTAACAATAGCCACCTGGCTGGTTTTCAGACAGTCAGGAGCTGCTGCACAAAAGCCACAATCCCTGATTCCGGATTGGGTGATCCAAGGAAATTCTGTATGAAAAAACTTCAGCTTATCGCATTGTCGATAGCACTACTGGTTAATGTACCGCTTTCTGCTGCACAGAACGCGAGTGATGGAGGACCTGATATCCCATGGTATCAGGTGGATCTTGTGGTTTTTCGTTACCTCAACAATCACAGTGGCGAAGCCTGGCCTCCCGTTGCCGGTTACCGGGCACCTGGCAATGTAATCAAACTGCAAACTCACGCTGCCGACCCTGATGATAGCAGTCCTCTGTTTGACATTATTGAGCCTGTAAAGCAGAGCCATCCTGATGTTATGCGTGATGCCTACATCGACCTGCCAGCCAATGAAAGGATTCTGAACAGCCAGGTAACTGCACTTGAGAGAAATCGCAATTATCAGGTGATTACCCATAAAGCCTGGCGAATGCCTGTCAGCGCCAGATCGGGTAAACGACCGATTGAAATCCGGGCTGCTATCAGCGGGCAGGACAATCTGTTGCTGAATGGCACGGTCAGCGTCAGTGAAGAGCGCTTTCTGCATGTTGATATTGATCTGTGGCTGAATAAATTAAGTCCGGAACCACTGTACTCCGCCCTGTCCGGAAACAATTACGAACAAAAGACATCTGACGTTCTGGCTGCTTCTGATATAGGATCTGACAATCTGGTGAGACTGGATGATGGCTCCCCGCCTTTGCGTATAACCGATAATTTTCAGATAAAGCAGCGAAGAAGAGTTCGGAATGTAAAGGAAATTCAATACATAGACAGTCCGGAGATTGGCGTCCTGTTCAAACTTACGCCCTATGATCGCCCTGAGGCGCTGGTGGAAACGGGAATGATCATTTCAGAAAAAAGCAGCTGACGTTGCTAAAAATGAGTGAACAGAACAGTTCATCATTTCAATAAGCTTCATGTGGACAATCTCCGTTCACCCTGAGCGGAGTCGAAGGGTGACTGGCACAGTCTTTATTCAGGGTATGGATTTTATGTCCTTCGACTCCGCTCAGGACGAACGGAGTTTTGAAACCCAGAAATGTGTAAATTATTTCAGGACAGCTCCTAAATGACCCCATCAAATGTATTGAAACTGTGTACTAACTCCTGATCTGCTTACTCATGATAAAACTGTTTTTATCCCCAACAGTCTGATACTCAACGTTATCCATCAAACTCTGGACGATCGGCAACCCTCTACCGCTGCACAGCCACGCCGCAGGATTGTCAGGATCCACTGACATATCCCTGCTCCCCAGCTTACCCTGATCCATTGGCTTACCCCAATCACTGATGGTCAGCATTAAGCAAGCCTGCAAAAGACTGACCCCAACCTCAACCTTATGCCCCTTTTCATTACCATAGGCGTGCTCGATGGCATTATTCACAATCTCAACCACACACAGCTCCACACGATTCACCTCAACCGGGGACAGTGTTGTCATGGCACAAAGGCCCCGGACAGCCATGGCAACCAGGGTGGTATTCGCCAGCTCACTGTCAATCTCAAGCCTGACAGCCTGCCCCTTTTCGTCGGTCATGATTACTTCTCCTTAATGGCCTCGGTCACTGTAGGGAGAATGGTAAACAGCTTGTCCATAGAGGTAAGACTGAAAAGATCCATAACCGCAGGCTGGGCACTGGCCAGCTTCATGGAACCGGCTCCCCCCATTTTTTTCAGACCTGCCACCAATGCCCCCAAACCACTGCTGTCCATAAAACGCACCTGGGATAAATCAATCACCAGGTTATCGGAGCCATTGTCGATCTGGTCAAACAGATAAATCCTCAGAGGCTCTGATAAAGATGCATCAAGCCGGGTTTCGTCGATTGATACGATGGTATGCCCAGCATCATTTTTAGAATCAAATGGCATGTCGCTCTCCTTGCGTTATAAACGTTGCGTAATTAATAAGGCAAGCCTGGTTACGGCTGCCACTCCAGTACCAGATAAGTTACATCATCCTCAAAAACATCCGCTCCGGTCCAGTTAGTGATGTCCTGCTCAACCCGGCTGATCATGGCTTCAAGGGTGTGATCAAAAGCATCTTCCAGAGAAGCTACCAGCCGGTCTTCACCAAACATTTCACCGACATTGTTTTCACACTCCGTCACCCCGTCGGAGTAAAGAAAAAGTCGGTCACCAGGTTGCAGTGCAATAGTGACATTTTTATAGGTCATGTCCGGCATCATACCTATCGGTACGCCACCACAGGCAATTTTTTCGACAGATTTTGAACCGCTTTTCAGCCACAGTGATGATGGATGGCCAGCCTGTGACAACGTAACAGAACCGGTGCGGCTGTTGATTATCCCATAGGCAATGGTGAAGTAGAGCATCGACTCAGGTTTTGCCTGAAACTGCTCATTCAGACTCACCAGCACTTCATTGGGTTCTTTTATCCGATAAAAAGGTGGCTCGCTGAATGACGCCTTAACCAGCGATCCACTCCCGTCCTCACGAAGGGTATTGTTCAATGAAAAAGAAAACAGTGCTGAAGGAATACCATGTCCGGCTACATCCAGTTGATAGAAGCCCAGTGTCTCTCCATCAAGTGCCTGATAACCAAACATATCGCCACCAAGAATGCGGCTTGGTTTGAAATACCAGTTAAAATCCACACTCTGAATTTTCGCTGGCTCAGAGAGCAGACGAGCCTGTGTTTCTGCCGCCGACTCCAGGTCTTTTTCTATGGTATGTATTTTATGTTCAAGCGCCGCTTTTAATTCGATAATTCGAATGCCGGCATTCAGGCGCGCACCAAGCTCATCAAAATCCACTGGCTTATTGATAAAATCATCAGCACCACGGTTAATTCCTTCCACCACGGCCTCACGATCCGAGTTACCCGTTAGCAGCATGAAATAGATATAGTACCCAAAATCACTGTTACGGATCGCCTCACACAGCTCGATACCATCCATATTGGGCATCATCCAGTCGCTGATGACAATCCGGATATCAGGATGGTTTTCCAGAACATTCAGTGCTTCATAGCCGTCTGATGCCTCAAAAACACGATGCCCCTGCTTTTTCAGAACCACAGACAGAATCATTCTCTGGTCACGGGCATCTTCAACAATCAGTATATCCATTAGCCTTGTTATTAATTTTCATCGTATTGAATATAACTACTGTGTTATCGACCCATCGGAAAGAATCCTTCGAGTCGGATAAGCGAATAACGCCCCTTCCTCGTTAACAACCGCTGCAATCAGAAGCAAAATAGATTGTTGAGCTTTTAAAAAACCAACACGATCCGTTCTTGTGATATGCACCCGAACCTGACATAAAAGGGCAGAATCATCATAACGGATGAAAACGGCATAATGAGGCTCACGACTGTCAACCTCGGGAACCTGTTGAACAAGATCATCTATGCGACTGAGAATGCGGGGTATTTTGCCAATATCCTCGTAACGAAGAGCAAAATTTTCAATCATTCGGCGGTTTTTCATTCGAGTGGCATTCTCCACCACGATGCCGGTAAAGATTGAGTTTGGAACATAAATAGGCCGTCTATCAAAGGTTCGTATTTTTGTCAGACGCCAGCCAACCTTTTCGATATGCCCTTCAATGGATCGGTCCGGAGAGCGAATCCAGTCACCCTCGGTAAAAGGGCGATCCAGCATCAGCATTAATCCACCGAAAAAATTGGCCAGCCAGTCCTTGGCAGCAAGACCCAGAATAATACCGCCAATACCACCAAAGGCCAGAAGGGTTGACAGGCTATAGCCGAAGGCCTGGGCAAGACTCAGCAGTGTAGAAACAACGATAATCAGCTGCACGGAACGGGCAATCACTGAAGGCGATAGGCGCTCGCGCCACCGCTCACCCATGGAATCCAGCACCTCTGGCATATTCAGGCTGATTTCCCAGATAAACCAGGCCGGATAGATGGTCAGAATGAGTTTTTGAATCAGTTGCAGGGTTTCGTTGACATCCGACCGCTCAAGCCCCGGCCAGTAATGCGCCGAATAGAGAATGAACAACACCCAGGGCAGCGTCAGCAAGGGTCTGTGCAGTATGTTGATAGCCAGGCACCAGAAGACCCGTTCCGGCCCTTTTGGCTCACCATGGGCCAACCACTTTATGCCATAAAATGAAGCACCAGACAGCAAAAAGGCAATCATCAAATGAGAATAGAACGAGATAAATTCGGGGTTCATAATCGAGATCATTCAGGGATTTCAGTTGGTTATTTTTATAAATTGTAGCCAGTTTGTTTACTATCCTCTTTCAAGCATTCCCACAACCGCTCAGAAAGAAAGTTACCCTGAATTCCCGGACGGTGATGGCCATGGCACCATTAAAATCAGCCTGTTCCGAAGGCCTCTGCCAGCATTTTACGCGCTGTCCTGTAGCGCTCTGACTGTTCAAGAGACGCCCAGTCAGTGTAAGAGTCAGGCATCAAACCATCCGGACCGACACCCTGTAAACCCGAGCCGTCTATCTCAGCCAGTACCTCCCGAACCCCCTGACGATTACAGATAATCAGGAGATCACAACCAGCATCCAGGGCTGCCCTGGCCCTGGCAGGATAACTGCCGGTTTTCGCCGCTCCCTCCATCGACAGGCAATCGCTGATAACCAGCCCCTCAAATGACAGCTGATTGCGTAACACCCCTTTCAGCCATTCTGAAGAATAACCCACCGGATGCCGGTCAATAGCGGGAAACAGGATATGGGCCGGCATTAATGCCTCAACCCCCTTTTGAATCATTACCCGGAAAGGCTCCAGGTCCGACTGACAGATCTCATCAAAAGTACGATCATCCAGGGGAAGGCTCACATGGGAATCAGCATCCACATTCCCATGGCCCGGAAAGTGCTTGATAACCACAGACATTCCCGCTTCATGAACCCCATCAATCCACAATGAGGCCAGGTGATTCACCTGCTCAATCGAACGCCCAAAAGCCCGATCTCCCACGATCGACGTTTTACCATGATCAATATCCAGCACCGGCCCCAGGCAAAGATCTATCCCGCAGGCCAGCAACTCAGAGGCCATCAGCCAGCCTGACTGATAAGCCATCTGATACTGCTGATCCGGGTCAAATGCCCCATAAGCCTGCGCCGGGGGTAGACGGGTAAATCCGTCCTTGAAGCGTTGCACACGCCCACCTTCCTGATCCACACAAATTAACAGATCCCGACGAACATTCCGGACAGAACGAACCATGGCAATTAACTGTTCCCGACTCTGATAGTTCCTGGAAAAAAGGACAATACCCGCAACACCGGGCAGGGAAAGCAGCTGGTGTTCTTCGGCGGTCAGCTGCACTCCCTCGAGATCAATCAAAAGAACACCACGGTTCAGGCCTGTTGGCACGACTCTATCCTCTAAAAAAAACGGTATCAGCTAAGCTGTATATCTATCCTGGTACCGGTATCTACACGGTCAAACAGATCGATAATATCTTCCCCATGCATTCGGATACATCCCCGCGAGCCGGGTTCACCCATCACTGCCGTATCCGGCGAACCGTGGATATAGATATAGCGACGCATGGTATCAACATTACCCAGCCGGTTATATCCGGGCTCCAGGCCACTGAGCCATAAAATTCTGGTTAATATCCAGTCCTTTCTTTCAGGGTACTGCTGACAAAGCCCGGGGGAATAAATCTCACCGGTAAAGCGACGTCCGACAAATACTGAATTAGTCGGCAGACCGGCACCAATTTTCGCCCGGATAACATGCTGACCAAGAGGTGTTTGCCAGCTCCCCTCCTGCTGCCCGACTCCCTTGCTGGCAGTAGACACAGAATAAACACGGCGCTTGCCGTCCTTCTCATGCAGCACCATCTCCTGACTGGCAATATGAACAGTAAGATGCATCGGTAAATCAAGCTCTGTATGGTTAAATGATCCGTCAGGTGTGCGATCTTAGACCTGCCGCCATGAAAGGCACCATCTTTCTCATGATATCTTCCAGTTCAGTCCTGACCCCATAATCGCTTTCCGCAATAGCCCTCAGTGCATCCGCTCCTGAAAGGGTAAACACAGCGGAACCCAGAATAAAATAGACGCGCCAGAACAGGTCATTCAATGGCAACTCAGGACACGCTTTTACCAGCAACTCCAGATAAGCCTGGAATACTTCCCCGTAGACGTCGCGCAAATATTTCTTCAGATGCCCCTGGCCCTGTGTGTAGGCCAGGCCAATCATCCTCATACAAACAGAGAGATCTTCAGGGCTGCGGGGTTTAACCGCCATGATCTGATCCACCAGTAAATGAAGTATTTCTTCCAGATCAAGAACGTCATTATTATCCTGATATCGCACAAGAGCCCCGGAAAGATTGCTGACAAAAGGATCAAGAAAACGGGAAAAGACCGCCTGGATCAGGGATTTTTTGGAGCCGAAGTGGTAATTAACAGCGGCCAGGTTAACACCCGCCTGACTGGTAATTGAACGCAGCGAGGTCTCTGCGAACCCATGCTCAGCAAATAACTTCTCGGCAGCGTCCAGAATCCTGTCTACTGTCGCTGACTGTGACATGTCTGTAAAACCTCCAATGTAAACATTTGTTTAAAACTAACGTTTGCCAACTGAAACATCAAGTTAGATTAATAAGACAGGGGTGGTTGCAGTCAGCAAAATACTGTATATAATTACATGTACTGTATAAAAACACAGATTTAATCATGTATAAATTGACCAAGCGCCAGACTGAGATTCTTGAACTGATCAAATCTCATATAGAAGAGACCGGTTTCCCCCCCACTCGTGCAGAAATCGCACAGACCTTCGGGTTCCGATCACCCAATGCAGCAGAAGAACATCTCAGAGCCCTCGCCCGCAAGGGAGCTATCGAGATCACCCCCGGAACCTCAAGAGGTATCCGAATCCCCGGCACTGAATCTTCCGGCCTGCCTATTGTAGGACAGGTTGCTGCAGGAAGCCCCATTCTTGCCCAGGAACATATTGAAGACCACCTGTCCATCAACCCTGATTTCTTTTCCCCCAAAGCAAACTTCATGCTTCGGGTAAAAGGGATGAGCATGAAGGATATCGGTATTCTTGACGGGGACCTTCTGGCTGTCCATAAAACATCAACCGCAGCCAATGGCCAGATTGTCGTTGCCAGAATTGACGACGAAGTAACGGTCAAACGTTTTGAACAGGTTAAAAACAGAATTTACCTGCACCCGGAAAACAAAGAATTCAAGACAATCGAAGTAGACCTCAGCGTTGATACCTTTGCTATCGAAGGACTGAGTGTGGGGGTTATCAGGAACTAGTGCGGCTAAGCGTTATTACCCGTAAACCACGTTCACCCTGAGCGGAGTCGAAGGGTGCTTGGCACGATCTATCAGAGTCCGGAGTTTCCGCCTTTAGGCCCTATGGGTCCTTCGACAAGCTTCAGGACGAACGGTATGGGCAACAGCGCTTAGCAGCACTAGACCCTGACGATCTCTGATGTAGAGGACCTGACATGCAAGCATTAACACCATCATCCAGTCAGAACGGTAACGCTCCCTGCATTGACAGTGAACCTGTCAGCTTTATTGATGAGCTGATTCTCTCAGGCCCGCCCTGGCAATCAGGACGTTTTCTGAAGACTGTTCTGTATGAGCTGGCTAACCATCAGGATCAACGCTGGCTTACCCTGATACTGTCCAGTGAACAGGCAAAAAGCACCATAAACTGGCTGAAGTCATCGGGCATCAGCAGGCAGCGCCTTCAGGTTCTCAACCCTTCCGCAGTGGCAGACCCACTGAAACTCACTCGCAAGGCACTGGCCTCAGGCACCAGCCACACCGTGGTCAGCTGGATCGAGCAGATGGATAGCATCACACTCTCTGAACTCGAGACCGCCGCTCGCTCAGGTCAATGTCAGGGACTGGCAATCAGGAACAGAGGATAACTGGAGGGTTTGTATGACAGTCAGTGAAGAACCCGGTTTTCAGGGATGTATTCTCCAGCGTCAGCTTCTGTTTTACGCCCGACTTCTTCTATGCAGGCATCCAGCATAGCCTTGGCTACCTCCACCTGATCTCCCTGGAGAAAGTCAAGCAACTCCCGGGAGAATGACATGGTAACCAGGGGCTCGGCGTTCTCCTCATCACTGCGACGCAAAACGATTTCGCCGGAAGGCAGTTCAACAATTTCAAGAAACGACGCTGACATAAATAGTGACACCGGGATTTTAGGGTTAGCGGTGAAGCATTGTGCATTAGCCAGCAGAGGCTTTCAAGATATCAGCCCTAAAGAGCTGAATATGGCTGGCAATGAACAAACCTGAAAACATCAGAAACCTACCACTCCAGGCTGAAGTTCCGACTATAGGTAACCAGCTCCTTCAAGGACTCAAGCACAGAAAGAAAGCCTTCTGACTGATCAAACCGCACACTATTGGCATTAAACAGAGGAATTTCATTCCGCTCAACACTTTTACGCTGTATAGGCATGGCACAGTCCTGATGACTTTTTAATAACGCCGACAACCAGGAATCATGTTGCTCAAGACGTTCAATGTACTGCAACTCAGTAGACACCTCTCCTTTGTGATGAACACTGTTCATTGCCTCGTCAAGAGAGGGTAGTTGATTTACCGGCAAACGGTAATTCGTCATAATTTCAGCCAGTAATGACCGGTAAGCCTGAACCATTGCATTCAGACAGGCCTCACGAAATGCCGGCTTGGCAAGATCATCAGCATCTTCCCAGGCATCCAGCAACAAACGGGCGTGAAAGAGCATTTTATTGGTATATCCCTGCCAATTGTTTGTCATAACCAACTCCATCAATCTTTCGGGAACAACTTGTGCTTTGTCGAGCTCAAAGTTTATAAGTAGCTGGCCATATGAAATCACATATTTCTGGCTACTTGGGCAGGAGCTATGCGAGGCACAACGGAGGGAGCATAGCCGTAGCTATGTGACCGGAGTTGTAACGAAGCATAGTGCCTGAACAAGGAGTCAGAAATATGTGATTTCATATGGTTAGCTACTTAACAGCCATAATACAACAGGGCTTCATAGCCCTGTCTCACGAAACTGGGGTTTGAGATCAATCTAACCGGACTGGCGCTTTTTAGACTGCTTTTCATGCCAGCGGCCATCTTCAAATACCGCACTCCAGCCCGTTGCCTTACCATCAAGCTCGGACATAACGTACTGCTGTTTGGTCTTACGGCTGTAACGAATAATTGCCGGATTGCCATCAGGGTCCTGACGGGGAGCATCCATCAGATAACCGTATTTAGGGTCGATCATGGCCTGATGGGGCAATAGCTCCGCCACCAGCGGAGCACGGGTCTCTCTGTTCTTGGGAAATTGACTGGCCGCAAGGAACAATCCGGACGCGCCATCCCTGAGCACATAATGGTCATCAACTTTTACGCACTTTAACTCAGGCATGGGCACTGGCTCCATTTTGGGTGGAGCAGGCTCACCACTTTTCAGCAACTTTCTGGTGTTCTTGCATTCACTGTTGGTACAACCAAAATATTTGCCAAAGCGCCCGGTTTTCAACTGCATTTCACTGCCGCACTTATCACAGTCAAGTACGGGGCCATCATAACCTTTTAATTTGTAACTCCCCTTCTCCACCTCAAAGCCGGAACAATCAGGGTTGTTACCACAGACGTGTAACTTTCTCTGCTCATCAATCAGATAGCTTTCCATCGCGGTAGAGCACTTGGGACAACGACGCATGGCTCGCAGGGCATTAACCTCGGCGTATTCATCATCGGCGTCTTCCACCTCTTCACCGGGAACCAGGTTAATCGTCGTTTTACAGCGTTCCTTCGGTGGCAGTGAATAACCGGAACAACCCAGAAACACCCCGGTCGATGCAGTACGAATCATCATGGGTCGATGGCAAGTAGGACACTCTATATCGGTCAGGGAGGGTTCATTTGCGCGCATCCCTCCTTCACTCTGTTCAGCCTGGGTTAACTGAAGGGTAAAGTCGGTATAAAAATCATCAAGAACCTGCTTCCAGTTTTTTTCACCTTCAGCAATATCATCGAGTTTCTCTTCCATTCTTGCCGTGAAGTGAAAGTCCATGAGCTCATTAAACGACTCATTCAGACGATCAGTGACAATATCGCCCATTTTTTCCGCATAAAAGCGGCGATTCTTCACTGAAACGTAACCACGGTCCTGAATGGTGGAAATAATCGACGCATAGGTCGACGGCCGACCAATACCCTGTTTCTCCAACTCCTTGACCAGTGCCGCTTCGCTGAAACGGGCCGGTGGGCGGGTGAACAGCTGTTTGGGGTCCAGTTTTTCCAGGGTCAGGGCTACCCCTTTTTGCAGATCCGGCAGAATCACATCTTCGCCTTTTCTGGCCAGAGGCTTTTGCACCCGGGTATAGCCATCAAACTTCAATGTCCGTCCCCTGGCTTTGAGCTGATAGCCGTTAACGTCGACGACCAGAGACGTACTGAGATACTCAGCAGGCGTCATCTGACAGGCAACGAACTGACGCCAGATCAAATCGTACAAACGCTCCGCATCCCGCTCCATTCCAGACAGATCATCAGGCTTTAACGTAACACTGGATGGTCGAATCGCTTCGTGAGCTTCCTGGGCACCTTGCTTGCTGCTGTACAGATTTGGCTGCTCCGGACAGTATTGATCACCATACTGTTTGGCAATAAAGGACCGGGCACTGGCAACCGCATCCTGACTCAGATTGGTGGAGTCGGTACGCATGTAGGTGATGTAACCCGCCTCATACAGGCGCTGCGCCAGCATCATGGTTTTCTTGACACTGAAACCCAGGCGCGTGCTGGCCGACTGCTGCAGTGTTGATGTGATAAAAGGTGCCGAAGGCTTGCTCTGGGTTGGCTTATCTTCCCGGCTGGTCAGAGCGTATTGACCCTGCTGTAACTGAGCCAGGGCTTTATCCGTTTCCGCCTTGCCTGTTGGCCTGAAATTTACCCCGTTCTCTTTCACCACCTGAAAACGGACGGCATCACTCCCGGCAGCCTGGAGATCGGCATAAACTTCCCAGTACTCTTCAGGAATAAAACTGCGAATTTCCCGCTCACGCTCCACCACCAGCTTGACAGCAACGGATTGAACACGCCCGGCAGAGAGCCCACGGGCAATTTTTGCCCAAAGCAGCGGGGAAACCATGTAACCAACCACCCGATCCAGAAACCGGCGGGCCTGTTGAGCGTCAACCCGATCCTGATTTAACTGCCCGGGGGATTCAAACGCAGACTGGATGGCTTTCTTGGTAATTTCGTTAAAGACAACACGGCGATAGCGCTCCGGGCTACCACCAATGGCCTGCTGCAAATGCCAGGCAATGGCTTCTCCCTCACGGTCCAAATCCGTTGCCAGATAAATGGTGTCAGCGTTTTCTGCCAGACGGGCAAGTTCGTCAACGACTTTTTCCTTGCCCGGCAAAATCTGGTATTGCGCTTCCCAGCCATTATCGGGGTTGATCCCCATACGGTCGATCAACTGCTCACGGGCCTTGATTTTCTTGCGGCGCTCACGCTCCTCAGGTGAGAGCTTTTTAGTCTCGGCAGCTGCCCTGGCCCTGGCCTTGGCATCCACGGTTTTCTTCGGCCCACCCGCTGTTGGCAAATCCCGAATGTGACCCACACTGGATTTGACAACAAAGTCTTTGCCCAAATATTTGTTGATCGTTTTCGCCTTTGCAGGCGACTCCACAATAACTAGCGATTTACCCATGCTGCCTTACACGTCCTGTCATCTGTTCCAATGTTCTGGCTGGTCAGATCTGTGAGCAGATAAATCGCCCATCATACTCAATAATCAGACCTGCTGAAATAGAGTCTACTCGCCAGAACAAGAAAAGCCGGGATAGAAATTGCTTCAATATATAAGGCGAAGTCAATAATCGGTCAAGGAAAACCATCAACCTCGTTCCCGTAAAGGAGTGGGTTATTTTCCTGTATGATCCGGTACAGAGCCTTATTTCCAGTACCTTAAAGCCACTTTCCGACTCGAATATTCTGGTCACATTTCCTCCGGGCAACTCAGCACTCAAACACCTGTAACAAAATCAGGCTGCCTGACTTACCCATCACTTTTTTATGCAAACCAGCCATGCGAACCAGCATATTTTCATGGTAATCAGTAACGGCTGAAACCCTTAAACGCTTAACACGGTTTTACCTGTTAACTCAACCATAACTATTCAAAAGCCTGATTTCCGTTTGAAAATCATCCGGATAAAGCAAGCCTGCCCCAGTCATTTTCGATTGGCCATACAATCAGTTTTGTAAATATAACCCGCTGACAAAAAAGCCCGGAAAAATCGGGTTACCGGAGTAGGAAGTGATTTGTTGCTATAACAGCTTGTGTAATCGCACTTGTCCTGGCTGCATTAATCATCAGGCTATAAAGCGGTACTCATTCTGCGGGGATTGCAAGAGTCAACATCTTCATATTCGCCAACATCTTCATTTATGTGTTCATGACAGGGCATCACCTGTTCCCGGAGTTCCTCATAAAACGGGGCCCCTTGCCCGTATGGGTGGTTGTTCCGGTAGTAGTGGTTTTTTCAGTCCGAGCGGCTCTTGAGGTGGCCTTCCGGATCGTTGTTCACCGGCAGGTTCCCCTCTTGCCTCTCCCCTGAAGGTTTCTATCATCGGTTTATCAACCTCCTCCTGTACCGCAGTATTATTGATTGTCACCAATTCCTGCAGGTCATCCGCATCGGCGGGGGATGACCTGCGGTGATAATGACGATAGATGTACACCCCTGCCACACCAGCAACCACAAAGGCTGCAGCCCCCAGGGCGATACCGGCTATTGCGCCGGTACTCAGGGTAGCCGCCAGCGGTGTACTGGTGGGCACTGCCATGGTGGTCCCCGACAGGCCGGAAAAGTTCATGGCGGGGCTTGATATCGTCGCATGCGGTGCCGCACTGGTGGGCAGTGCCATAGTGGTCCCCAGCAGGCCGGAAACGTTCATGGCGGGGTTTGATACCGTCGCCTGCGGTGCCGCACTGGTGGGCAGTGTCATGATGCTGGCCCCCGACAGGCCGGAAATGTTCATGGCGGGGTTTGATACCGTCGCCTGCGGTGCCGCACTGGTGGGCAGTGCCATGATGCTGGTCCCCGACAGGCCGGAAACGTTCATGGCGGGGTTTGATACCGTCGCCTGCGGTGCCGCACTGGTGGGCAGTGCCATGATGCTGGTCCCCGACAGGCCGGAAACGTTCATGGCGGGGTTTGATACCGTCGCCTGCGGTGCCGCACTGGTGGGCAGTGCCATGATGCTGGTCCCCGACAGGCCGGAAACGTTCATGGCGGGGTTTGATACCGTCGCCTGCGGTGCCGCACTGGTGGGCAGTGCCATGGTGGTTCCCGACAGGCCGGAAGAGACAAGGTTGCATAACTCCACCCGCTCATCCGAGCCATCGTAGCAATTGTCTATACCATCACATATCAAAGCGGTAACACATTCGTTATCATCGCAGAGAAAGTTATGTCCCCGCTCAATACAGTCAGCCAGTGTGCAGTTCTCATCGGAGCCATCATCACAATCAATATACCCATCACATTGCCAACCGGCGCTAATACAGCGGCTGTCGTCGCATAAAAAGGTACGGTTCAGCCTATCACAGTCAGCTAGTGTGCAGTTCTCATCGGAGCCATCCTCACACTCCGCATCCCCATCACATTGCAAAGCGTCACTAACACATTTTTTGTTATCATCGCAGAGAAAGTTATGTCCCAGCTTAATACAGTCAGCTAGTGTGCAGTTCTCATCGGAGCCATCCTCACACTCTGCCTCCCCATCACATAGCCAACCGGTTCTAATACAGCGGCTGTCGTCGCAGAAAAAGGTACGGTTCAGCTTATCACAGTCAGTTTGTGTGCAGTTCTCATCGGAGCCATCGCCGCAATTTTTCTTCCCATCACATCGCAAATCGGCACTGACACATCTTTTGTTATCGTCGCAGAAAAAGTTACGTTCCAGCCTGTCACAGTCAGCCAGTGTGCAGTTCTCATCGGAACCATCAGCGCAATCGACCTCCCCATCGCATTGATGACCGGCATGAATACATTCGCCGTTGTCACAGGGGAACTCACCATCAGCGCATGCTGCCTTAGGCTCTGTGGTTGGGGCGGGCGTTTTGGTGTGTGCAGGTGTTGTTGCTGATGACCCGCCGACAGCGGAAAGGCTGGCCAGAGCTCCAAGTGCCAGGGCCATGTTTGGCAACTGGCCAGTCCGGGCAGAGGCGGTGGCCGGTGGGCTGGTCGGCTGAGGTGTTTGCTGTGATTTCTTTTTTTTCTTGCCTTTGTCGTTTGTTGGGGAGCCGTCCACCGTACTGTCCGCCCGGCTCTGCCCTGGTGCCAAAGCGGTAGCCGACCCACCAAAAAGATTCCTGAGCCGGGCCGCCGTGGAAAGGGTGACAAAGCCCTCCAGCAGAGTGCTGATCTCCTCTGGCAGCACTGTGTAAGGCGACACCAGCCGGGCACCCAGCGCAACACTCTGGAAAAAACTACTGTTCTGCCCATCGGAACTGCCAATGGTGAACAGTGGACCTTCATCCCCTTGCGCCGACTGCAGCACCCCGGGGGGGTTATAATCAGGATGCAAAGAGTGCAATAACGGGATCACAACGTACTGGGTGGCGACCTTAAACCTTGACCATAGCCCCCCATTTCCCCCTTCCCCTGGCTGAACCGCTACGGACCCGGGAACGGTGGCTGTGCCCGTTGGCTGAATGGTAGTTTGGGATATCAAAGTGATTACCTCGCAAAATAAGGCAAGAATAGGCAAGACTCAGACGGTGAAAAGAACCGTTTGAATTATCAGTGGAAATTTTAGAGCCTTGTTGAAACTTTAAACAGAACAAAGCCACTGCCAAGAACCGTAGCCGTTAGCAGCTTCAAGGTACTCCCTGCATTGCAAGGCACAAAGAAGGGAGCATAGCCTTAGCTATGTGACCGGAGTTGTAACGCCGCAGAGTGACTGTCCAATTGGTCAGAAAATACGAGATATGATTTGTTTGATTAAAAAGGGTATGTTCAGCGGAAATGAGCTGGCTTTTCTGGGTGTGAATGGAATTGCCAAATCTTTCACATCCTTATCCGCGTTTTTCAAACCCTCGGCAAAGAAAAAATTGGGTGTCTCTTTTGCATCACCAATAGCTTCACTCTTGCCAAAAGGGAGTGCCACGGAAGGTTGTGCCAGCTTTTGTTTCTCTACAGTGAAAATGGCATGGCTCAAGTTCTCCTTTTTTGACCCTCGTGCGGTATGGCTGTCGGTATCGACGTAGGTTGGTGCCATCAGGCAAGCCCGCCTCGTCGGAGTCACTGTCGCTGCACAAATCAGTGCATTCCACTCAAGCTGTTGTTCGGGTTTGAGGTTTGTGGGGCACTGTCCGGAAATCCACAATTTCTCAGAGTTGGCATGGGATAAGAAAATGTAGCACTGAGGGTAATAGTTGCTGCTCCATCCCAGCTTCTTGAATTCAGGCAGCAGGTCAGCAGGTATTTTTTCCTTGGCCTTGAGGAGGGCACCGGTTTTGATCTCTGCCCAGCTTGGATGATGGATATAGGCGCATTGGCATCTGCCGCTAAAAGGGGTATTGACCGTTATTTTTTCCAGGCTGGCCCCCAATTCTTGTAACGATTGGCGCGATGTTCCATGCACGCCATCGGCATGAATAATTGAATCGAAAGCAATACGCCCCGATGGTTGTAAATCCATGGTTTGAATCCATGGGTTAAAAGAACCGGCTCTGGCTTGATGCTTGATATCTATCAAATCCGGATATTTTGTTTTCGCGTATTCTATATAGATACGCTGGATAACGTCGGTCTGTAAGTTGATATAGCTGTTGCGCCTTACTTGTTCCCGAATGTTTGCCAGGCTTTTTGGATGCGTTATATCCGATTTCTTTCTGTGAGAAAAAACGTATCCCGGGCCGTGAGTGCTTTCCAGAGCGTCCAACATCTGATTAATTGCATAAGTTGCTTCTGGCCCTAAAGCCATAACGCTTGAGCGGATATCCCACTCCTCTTCATTGCGGCCTTCACACAGACAAACCTTGTGACCTTTCCTTGCCAGCTCTACCGCTGCCATCAATCCTGTCGGACCGGCACCGGCCACTACCGCATCATAATGGGGAATTTTCTCCTTGCTTAACAATTTGGCTCTTTGCTGAGCTAATGATGCCCGTTGCTCACCGATAAGAGCGTTACTTTCGTGAAGCTGTTTAACCTTCTCGCCCAGCTGATCCAATGATTTAATTGTTTTATCGGCTTTGAGGATCTTAATCTTTTTCTGCTGAATGTTTTTGGGTTCAAGACTTGATAGATTATTGTTTTTTTGAGTCGTTAAACTGCTGGTCTGGTTATTATTAGATCGGGCAATTTTTCGGCCAAATCGTAGAAAGCTGAAATTGAATCGGGACTTCTTGGCAGGCTGTTCAGAGCGTGGTGCTGTTGTTGTGGGAGGTGTTGGTCTTTTATCTGATGGAATCAAAGTCCCCATGTGCCATCTCTCAAGAGTTGTTTTTATCGATATGTTGGCGTAATAAACAGTTTAATCGGCATGTCATAGGAAAAATGGTGGTTCAGGCATAAAAAATGCCGATCTATGCCACCATTCTCCAGTTTTGCTACCTCTGCCAAAGCGAGCCTGTCAAAGCCTGTGCTGCTGTTTTGCATGAGTGTTAACGACCCGTTGCTTCCATGGCAATAAGGAATAGTCCTTGAATAATTTCCACATTTCGGAGCCTCCAAACTCCGTTCGTCCTGAGTGCTGAGCTTGTCGAAGCATCGAAGGGCGTTAACTCCGAAGCATGATAGATCGTGCCTGGCACCCTTCGACTCCGCTCAGGGTGAACGGAGATTGTGCATATCAAACTCATTGAAATGATCTACTTTACAGCGGTTCTTATTCTGCGGAGATTGCGAGTTTCAATCTCTTCATATGCCTGCCCCACAGTATTGATGGCCACCAACTCCTGCGGGTCATCGGCAGCGGATGACCCGCGGCAATAACGACGATAAATGTACCTCCCTAACTCCACGCCTGCCACCGCAAAGGCAGCAGTCCCCAGGGCGATACCGACTACTACGCCGGTACTCAGGGTAGCCGCCAGTGGTGCTGCCGTGGTGGGCAGCGTCATGGTGGCCCCCGGCAGGCCGGTTAAGTTCATGGTGGAGTCCGCTACCGTCGGTGCCGGTGTGGCCGGTAATGGCTCCCTGGCTACGCCTGAAGAGTAACCTGTGCTCCTGGCAAAACTGTTCATCTGCGTAGTATCGGCAACCACGGCCCCGCGCCTTGTGGCGACTGTTGGCACTGTAGCGGCTGTTGTCGCTGTAGCGGCATTTACCGGGCAAGCATCACTGTACGAAACATCCAGCGCATCGTACGAAAAATCCAACGCATCCAGAAATTCAGTTCTCAAAGAGCAATCGGCTGTTAACACACGCAGGTCTGCTTTTTGGCAAAGAAGCTGATCATTGGAGATAGAAGAATTCCCCTCTTTAATGCCATTGACATAGCTGTTCACCGCCGTGGTGTTGGCAACCGTTCCTCCACGGTACCCCCCCCGATGCCGGCGTCTGCATTCCAACCCGAGGTTTCGACCGTGCTGTTCACCGCCGTGGTGTTGGCAACCGTTCCGGAAACCTGCCCCCCCCGATGCCGGCGTCTGCATTTTTACCCAAGGTGAAAATATGAACATTTTCGGCCCAGATATCACTGACTGTGCCATTAACATCAACAACACAGGCTGCTAACCCAGCCACCTCCTTGGAATTTATATTGGCACCAGTAAAGTGAAGGTGATGGATGCGGCCTTGTTTCAGAGTGTCAACAAAACATTTAGACAGGTTGCTGATGGTACGGCACTGCCCATCGTACTCCCCGGTAAACGGATCGTTCTTATTACCAATGGACTGGTTTAGCTGGCTACCATCAATATCCGCCGTCTGCCGGTAAGTGCCATTCAGTGGATAGTCCGGATCACGGCCAATCTTGCCCAGGGTTGTGGCATTCGGCACCTTAATCCACCCTTCGGTTTTACTGCCGGATGGGGATGCAGCCGCCGCAGCGGTCAGGCCAGACAGGGCACCCAGTGCCACGGCAGCGTTCGGTAGCTGGCCAAGGCCGACGGAGGCGCTGGCCGGTGGGCTGGTGCGTTGTGGTGTTTGCTGCGGTTTCTTTTTTTCCTGCCTTTGTCGTTTGTTGGCGAGCCGTCCACCGGGCTGTCTGCCTGGCTCTGCCCTGGTGGCAAACCTTTAGTCGCACCAAAAAGATCCCTGAGCCGGGTCGCTGAGGAAAGCGTGATAAAACCCCGCAGCATCGTGCCGATCTCCGCTGGCAGCACCGTATAAGGCGACACCAGTCGGGCACCCAGCGCAACACCCTCGAAAAAGCTACTGTCCTTCCCACCGGGGCTGCCAAAAGTGAAGGCCGGACCTTTATCCGGTTGCACCGACGACTGCATCTTGGGGGGGTACATAATCAGGATCCCAGGACTGCCAAAATGGAATAAAACCATCCCAGAAAGCGACCCTCATCCCTGCCCATACGCCCCATTTCTCCCCTGGCTGAACCGGTATGGAGCCCGAGGCAGTGGCTGCGCCTGTTAACTGAACAGTAGGTTGAGATATCAACGTTATTCCCTCGCAAAATAAGGGCAAGGGTAGACAAGGCACAGGCGATGCAAGGAACCGTTTGAATTATTGGTAACGGGCAATGGGCAAGAAATCTTATAAAACAGGAAAAAAGCCGGGAATATAGTTTGAGGTAATAGTTACGTTCTATTTATTTCGTACCCGGGAACTTTCCAGTTTATTTAATGCCTTTACTCAAACTCTTGATTTTCTGATTCAATACCTTCTGATGCTATGAAAACCATTGATAGCACCCCAGCGACTACCCCCCCCGTATGCAGGATTTGCCATGAAAGCAGTATGGGCAAGTCAGGACCAAGGGAGATGGTCACCACCGCCTGTCATCACCGTTTTCACTTGCGGTGCATTACCAACTGGCTTGATGAACAACCACTGCATGGACGGCACTGCTATGTCTGTCAGCAACCGGTAATACCGCTGATTCGTCAGGCTCCGGTGGGATATCGGTTGCCCAACAAATATTGCGAGGCAGCGCCGGTCCAGGCTTGCACGATCGGTGATCTCGAGACCCTCCAGACGTTTCTGAAATCCTGTCCGGATATTGTGCAGCAGTCCTTCAAGTCGCAGGTTACCGGTAACAACGTGTTCTTGCTGTTTGTCGCCGTCAGCCATGGCCATGAGAAGATTGTCAAAACCCTGGTGGCCGCTGGGGCAAACCCCAATATCTCCGGTGAGGACTGTGCTCCACCGCTCTATGTTGCCGCCCTGAAAGGCCATCCCCCTATGGTCCGCCTCCTGCTCAGTCTTGAGGCTGACCCCAACACGGCCTTCCAGTATCGTTCAACTGCACTGCATATTGCCGCCGAAAAAGGGCATGAAGAGGTGGTATTCGCCCTCGCCAGGGGTGGGGCAAATCTCAATGCCGTCCTGAAGCGCGGAGAAACGCCCCTGTTTCTGGCCGCCCGCGCAGGCCATGTAAAGGTGGTTGCCATGTTGCTCGAGTGTGGGGCCGTTCCCGATGCCTGCTGCAAGGATGGCTCAACGCCCCTGTATATTGCCGCCCGGGAAGGCCGGGAAGCCTGTGTACAAGTGCTGCTGGCTAACGGCGGATCTCCTGGCCAGGCCAGCAAGAGTGGCTGGACCCCACTGCTTATCTCTGCCCACCAGGGACATGCAACCATCGCACAACTATTGCTGGATGCCGGGGTTCATCCCAATAAGGCTCTGAAGGACGGAACCACCCCACTCCATCTTGCTGCTCGCCATGGCCACAGGCTGTGTTTGCAGACCCTGCTCGGCGATCCCCGGACTGATCCAAATGCGGCCACCCATGATGATGATTGGACGGCACTGCACATGGCCGCCAGCAGTGGTTGTGAAACCTGTTTGCAACTGTTGGCTGAGGATGCCCGGACCCGGCTCAATGGGATCTGTGAAGATGGCTATACTGCCTTGCATTTGGCGGCACGGGCTGGCCACCTGGCGATTGTGCTGGCCCTGATCAACAATGCTGCAAACCTTGATGCTGCCAGTAACGATGGTACTACTGCCCTGCACCTTGCTGCCCAGTACGGCCACGCCAGTATCGTCATGGCCCTGGCGGAGAGGCAGGCGAATATTGAGGCCCGATTGGTGACCGGCGAAACTCCCGTATTCATCGCCGCCCAGTATGGCAGCCTGCGGTGCCTGGTAACCCTGATCAAGGCCGGGGCAGATATCCATGTTGCCCGGAATAACGGCGAAACACCGCTATTCAGTGCCGTCCAGCAGGGACTTTTTCCGATCGTCGAGCATCTGATTGCCATTGGGGCGAGAGTTAACTTTACCGCCATGGACGGTTTGACGCCTTTACACATCGCGGCAGAGGGTGGCTTCCGGGATATCGCAGGGGCCCTGATAACCAAAGGTGCCGATCCCGGGGCAGTTTCTGACAACGGCTTAACGCCGCTGCATGTGGCCGCCCGGCATGGCAAACTGAGCGTCCTGCAGGTTCTGCTGGCAGACAGCAGGGCAAATACTTTTATCAATGCGGCCCTGAACAATGGCAAAACCGCGCTGTACATTGCCACACTTAAAGGCTTTGAGGCCATCGCCCAGGCCCTGCTCGAGGCCGGGGCTAATCCCGGCATTGCCCACAACAATGGCCTGACACCCTTGCATCTGGCCGCCAGTGCTGGCCATGAGAGGATTGTGGAAGCGCTGATTGCTGCCAATACGGACATCAATGCCCGACTGAGCACCGGTGAAACGCCCCTTTACCTGGCGGCCCAGGAAGGTAGAGTCAAGATCGTCCAATACCTGATCAGGCAGAAGGCCGAACTTGACCTTACCAGTAGCGATGGCTGGGCAGCCCTGCATATTGCCGCAAAACGTGGCCACCTGCCCATTGTCACCCGCCTGTCCAATGGCTGGGCAAACATCAACCTGGCCACTGAAGATGGCTCAACGGCCCTGCACCTGGCAGTAGAAACGGAGAACAAGGCCATTGTGAAATTTCTGCTGGACAACGGCGCGGATACCAATATCGCCCGCCAGAGTGGCAAGACCCCCCTGCTCAGTGCCGTCCTCAAGGGGTCTGAGAGTTCCGTGCTGGAATTGCTGACAAAAGGCGCAAACCCCAACCTCGCCGACCGCAACGGCACCAGCCCCCTTGATCTGGCCTGTCATCAGGGCAACCAGCCGATCATAAAAATACTGCGTAAGGCCGGGGCAAAAAAACATAATTGCCCCGTTCAGTAACCGTGCCGGTTTTTTCAGCCCGGGCGGCTTTGGAGGAGAGGTTTCGGAGCGTGGTTCACTGACAGGTTCCTCTTGCCTCTTTACTGACGGCTTCTATCATCGACTGGGCACCCGCCTCCTCTGCCTGCCCCACAGTATTGATGGCCACCAACTCCTGCGAGTCATCGGCAGCGGCAGGGGATGACCCGCGGCAATAATGACGATAAATGTACCTCCCTGCCACCACCCCTGCCACCACAAAGGCGGCCGCAGCCCCCAGGGCGATACCGGCTACTGCGCCAGTACTCAGGGTAGCCGCCAGCGGTGCCGCCGTGGTGGGCAGCATCATGGTGGCCCCCGGCAGGCCGGAAAAGTTCATGGTGGTGTTCGCTACCGGCGGTGCCGGTGTGGCCGGTAATGGTCCCCCGGCCACGCCTGAAGAGTAACCTGTGCTCCTGGCAAAACTGTTCACCTGCGTGGTATTGGCAATCACGGCCCCGCGCCTGAACCGGCCTGCAGCAATACCCACCAAGGTCTCATTACCGGAGGCGGTTACTGTGCTGTTCACCGCCCGGGTATCAGTAACGGTGCCGTTGCCCCTGATCTCCCCGGCACCGATAGCGCTATCGGCACCGACTCCCGAGGTTACCACCTGGCTGTTGTCAGACCGGGTGCCAGCCATCCTTGCCCGGGAATCCATAGCCCCGGTCCCGATAGCGGCATTGGCATCATAGCCGGAGGTTGTAACCGAACTGCCCCGGGCCAGGGTATCGGCGATCCTTGTGTCACTGCCCATGGCCCCGACGCCGATAGCGGCATTGGCATTATTGCCGGAGGTTTCCACCCGGCTGTTCAGGGCCGTGATTTGGGAAATCGCTGCGCCATTGCCAATACTCCCGGCACCGATACCGGCATCGGCTCCCTCACCGGCGGTGGTCACCGTGCTGTTCACCACAGTGGTGTTGACCACCGTGCCCCCCGACAGGACTCCGGCCCCGATACCTGCGTCGGCATCATTACCGGAGGTTATGACCTGACTGTTGTCCACAAGGATGTCATGGATTTTGCCGTTGCCGCCCAGTCCACAGGCCACCACACCCGTTGGCTTGCTGGCGCTGATACTGGCGCCGGTAAAGTACAGGTTGCCAATATCACCCTCAAGGTTGTCCACCAGGCAGCAATCCAGGTTGGTAATAGCATGGTGCTGGCCATTGTACTGGCCGGTAAAGTGCCTGATAGGTTGGCTCAAGCTGCTGGCATCGATATCGGTGGTTTGGATATAGGTGCCGTTCAGTGGGTAGTTATGGTCAGTGCCGATTTTAACCAGGGTTTCGGCGTTGGCGACTTCGATCAGCTGGTTAGTGACTGTTGGCGACGTTGGGCTGTGTGCAGAAGTTGCTATTGCTTCTGGTGTTGTGATTTGTCTGGGAGTGGTTGAGATGGTTTCCAAGGCAACAGGACATGACGCAAACCCGGTGAAAGTGTCATTTGTTAATGCCCATGAATAACAGTCACCGGGCTGGCAATTCGGCTTCAACAGGCGGGGGTCAGTATCTTCACAGAAATGATCGAGCAAGTAGAGGCAATCCCCGGCGGTGTCTGGTTGCAGTGTACCGTTAATGCGAACATTACAGATAGTGGGGTTAAACCCTCCCCGGATACTTGCATCGGCATATCTGCTTTCGACAGTGGTGTTTACCGCCTTAGTGTTGAGCACAGTGCCGCGCCTTGCTGTCCCGATACCTGCATTTGCAGTTTTTCCTGAGGTTTTAACCTTGCAGTTGAATGCCATGGTGTTAGCAATGTTAGCAATGGTTCCATAATCAATGCTCCCCGCACCGATACCGGCATCAGCACCATCACCGGAGGTTTCCACCGTGCAATTTATCGCCATGGTGTTAGCGACGGTGTAAGCCTGGCGTCCAATAACTTTCCCCACACCAATACCAGCATCACCTCTACCGGAAGTTCCCACTGTGCAATTTATCGCTATGGTGTTAGCGACGGTGTTAGAAACGCCTCCGCCAGAATCAGAATAACGAGAATAAACTGCCCCCGCCCCGATACCGGCATCACCATTACCATAACGGAGCGTTTTGACGTTGCAGTTAATTGCAATGATGTTGGCAATGCTTCCAAAAACCTGGCCTGCCCCGATACCGACATCATAAAAATTTAAATAATAACCGGGGTTTTCCACCGTGCAGTTGATTGCTGTGATGTTAGCAAGAGCTCCCTTTGATAAGACAGCTCCTCCGCCGATACCAGCATGCTTTCCAGCGCTGACAGAGCAATCAACTGCTGTGATATTGGCAACCTTTCCGTCGATTTCACCCCCTACAATTGCCGCATTATCCCATCGGTTGTCAACATGTGCATTTTCAACCCGGATATTACTGACTGTCCCACCGCGTGAAACTTTACAGGCCACCACCGCAGTTGGACCAGAGCTGGACCCTATACTGGCATCAGTGAAACGCAGGCCATCAACCTCACCCTTCAGATTTTTCACAAAGCAGTCCCGGAGATTCTCAATGGTATATCCCTGACCATTGTATTTACCGGTAAATGCTTGACCATCGCTGCCAATGGGTTGGAGTAATTCACCACCATCAATATTCGCAGTCTGGAAGTAATTACCACTCAGTAGATAGTCCGGATCACGGCCAAACTTGTCCAGAGTTTTGGCATCCGGCACCGGCTTCCACACTTCTTTACTGCCGGATGGGGATGCAGCCGCCGCAGCGGTCAGGCTGGACAGGGCACCCAGTGCCATGGCGGTTTTCGGTAGCTGACCAGTGCCGATGGAGGTAGTGGCTGGCGGGCTGGTTCGTTGTCGTGTTTGCTGCGGCTTCTTGTTTTTCCTGTCTTTGTCGTTTGTTGGGGAGCGGTCCTCTGAAATGTCTGCCCGACCTTCCGTTGGAGGAGAACCTTCAGTCGCTCCAAAAGCGCCCAAAAGATCCCTGAAACGGGTCGCTGCGGAAAAAGTGACAATGCCCTCCAGCATCGTGCGGATCTCCGCTGGCAGCACTGTATAAGGCGACACCAGCCGGGCCGCCAGCTCAACACCCTGGAAAAAGCTGCTGTCCTGCCCATCGGGGCTGCCAAAAGTGAAGGCCGGACCTTCATCCGGTTGTGCCGACGGCTGCGTCCCGGGAGGAATATAACCGGGATGAAGCGACCGCAAAAACAGGATCGGAACGCGCCAAGGGGCGACCGTTAAAAACCCGGCAAATAGCCCGTCACTTTCCGTTGGCTGATCGGGTACGGAGCCAGAAGCCATGGGTGCGCCTGTGGACTGAACGGCAGGTTGGGATATCAAAGTTATTACCTCGCAAAATGAGACAAGGATAGACAAGGCTGAGGCATCAAAAAGAACCGTTTGAATTATCTGCAACTGATAATGCGCAAGAATCTTATAAAACAGAGAAAAGCCGGGGGGGGGGGCAGGTCCCGAACTGCGTAAAAAGCTGGGGTCAAAAAAGCTGGGGGCAGGTCTTCGTAAAAGACTTTTTCTGACATCAAAACCGGGGGCCGCATAATCTCCCGGGATAAATCTGCAAGTGAATTCCGAATGCTGTGCAGGTGGTGTCCGGCGTATAGGTGGCATGAATCTGTGCCGGGCTCTTCTGTGGAACTGCGGGAACCAGTCGCGTGGATGCTAAGGGAGACTCCCAAGTGGCTGCAACCACAAGAGATTGAGTACCGATGCCATGCACTGGGACGGAGCTGCTAGTAGTAGTGATGAAGCCTCTGTAATGGAGGTGGAGCAAAGGGGCAGCGTCAGGTTGTTTTCAATAAGGATCAACGGAATTATTGGGATCTTGTCTGGATGCCTGTTTATGGTGTAGCCAGCAACCTGATAAACCGGAGGAGTTCGTAGTGAAAACAGGGTTACTTTCATATGGAGTTAATTGGGTAGGTTGTCCTGCATGGCTGCAAGCTGTCTATCGAATTGGTTCACGAGTATGAAATTAACCTGCCCGATGGGAACGGTATGAATCGAGAGGTTCACGTACCGTTCTGCGAGGAGCTGTCGGGGAAGTTCCGACGGTCTACTCTCCAAATATCTTTGTTAACAGCATAAACGACATTTGTCATACATAATTAAAGACCTGACCCCGATTCCCTTTGAGACCTCACCCCAAAGGCCGGATATATGCAAGCATTACTCTTTAACGTCATGATGGAAAAATTTTCCTTGCAATGCGGGGCGGACCATATACGACACGGTTTCGCGGGCTCACGCGGGATCATAAACAGCCTTACCCCACCCGTTGGATTTACAAAAATCATCCACTGAATTAAATCGGTTAAAATAAACATCGCGTAATTTAGTTTTATTGGTACATCCTGATTTTTTCTTGATAAGGGCTAAGCTACTGCAGCGAGGCGGAACTCCTCCGCTTGGACCGCTTCTCCAATAATCTTGGTATAAGCCACGTTTATCTCCACAACAAACCGGAGAAACATTATTGTTTTTTGAACATGTAACTGTTTCTACTATAACGGTCGGAACTGTGGTGGGCGGCTTGGCGGTCGTCAATATTCCAAAGGTCGGCGTTTTGGTGGTCGGCGTTTTGGTGGTCGGCGTTTTGGTGGTCGACGCTTTGGTGGTCGGCGCTCCGGTGGTCGTTGCTCCGGTGGTCGTGGCTCCGGTGGTCGTTGCCTCGGTGGTCGTTGCCTCGGTGGTCGTTGCCTCGGTGGTCGTTGCCTCGGTGGTCGGCGCTTCGGTGGTCGGCGCTTCGGTGGTCGTTGCTCCGGTGGTCGTTGCCTCGGTGGTCGTTGCTCCGGTGGTCATTGCCTCGGTGGTCGGCGCTTCGGTGGTCGTTGCCTCGGTGGTCGGCGCTTCGGTGGTCGTTGCTCCGGTGGTCATTGCCTCGGTGGTCGGTGCTTTGGTGGTCGGCGCTTCGGTGGTCGTTGCTCCGGTGGTCGTTGCTCCGGTGGTCATTGCCTCGGTGGTCGGTGCTTTGGTGGTCGGCGCTTCGGTGGTCGTTGCTCCGGTGGTCGTTGCTCCGGTGGTCATTGCCTCGGTGGTCGGCGCTTCGGTGGTCGTTGCTCCGGTGGTCGGCGCTTCGGTGGTCGGCGCTTCGGTGGTCGGCGCTTCGGTGGTCGTTGCTCCGGTGGTCATTGCCTCGGTGGTCGGCGCTTCGGTGGTCGTTGCTCCGGTGGTCATTGCCTCGGTGGTCGGCGCTTCGGTGGTCGTTGCTCCGGTGGTCATTGCCTCGGTGGTCGGCGCTTCGGTGGTCGTTGCTCCGGTGGTCATTGCCTCGGTGGTCGGCGCTTCGGTGGTCGGCGCTTCGGTGGTCGTTGCTCCGGTGGTCATTGCCTCGGTGGTCGGCGCTTCGGTGGTCGTTGCTCCGGTGGTCATTGCCTCGGTGGTCGGCGCTTTGGTGGTGGTTGCTGCGGTGGTCCTGGTATCGGTGGTTACATTTCGACGAGTCAACACCGTTACATCAGAAGCTGCTGTACCTGAGAGAGTTACATTTCTGCCCGATAACGCCGTTGCAACAGGAGCTGCTGCACCTAAAAGGGTTAAGCCATAAATGCCACCAGACGCAGCGCCAACCAACCCAATGGCTCCAGCAGTTGCCAGAAAAGGGTGACGGACAATCCATTTAAACGCCCTGGTCCCACAACTTCTTCGATTATCCTGCCTCACACCCGATTCGGCATCGCTTTGTGGAGCCTTTACGAAACTACGAAGCTCAATATTTGAAAATGCTGCTTGATTCATGAAAATGGCCTTTTTATGGTTAACTCATTTTAACGATTAAAATAGTCAGATAAGTCAATCAGTAAAAAGTTCCCGGTAACTATTCAGTGAACCCTGCAAACCAGCTTACCAGACTGGTAAGGAATACCTGCCTTATAATAGCTACGGACCTGGATGAACTTTTTTCAGCCAGGTGGGTCATGGATTCGCAATTCTTTGAGACGACTTTCATCCCAGTTCTTTATCTCGCTGAGAGGCTATGTGTTCAGCATGTTTTTCCAGTCTCAACTGGCGGGTCGGCCACTGCTTTGGGTCTTCCCGAACAAGAAGTCGTTGCTCGTTTAAATAATATAAACGAGCAATTCTATCTACCCAGGCAATGCTCCATTTTTCTAAATCCGGGTCACCACGACTGGCATCAATAAAGTCTCGCCTGACATGAGCCCAGCAGAAGGCCAGAACAAAGTGACTTGAACAAGGCTGAAAGGAGTACAGGATTGTTCTGAAGTGCATTCAGGCGTAGTGATTTCAAGCATCTATCAAGGATAGCTGAACAGGGCTATTGATGCTTGAATAATGGATTTAGCGAATGGTTACCTAAAGTTTTTCGATATAATTCTGACTGCATTAATAATCAGGCGCTACTGCGGTTCTCATTCTGCGGGGATTGTAAATGTCAATCTCTTCATATATGTGTTCATGCTGGTGCCCCCCCCTATCCCCGGGTTCCTCAAGTAACATCATCGGTTGATCAACCGCCTCCTGTGCCTGACCCGCTTTATTGACTGCTACCAACTCCTGCGGGTCACCGGCATCGACGGGAGACGGCCTGCGGCAACAATGACGATAGATGTACCCCCCCACAACACCTGCCAACACTAAGGACACAGCAGCCCCCAGGGTAATACCGGCTATTGCGCCGTTACTCAGGGTAGTTGCGAGCGGTGCCGTACTGGTGGGCAGTGTCATGGTGGCCCCCGGAAAGCTCATGGCGGTGCTCGATGCCGTCGCTGGTATGACCGGTTCGCATGCCAGCACCCCGGGCCAGCCTGTGTACACCTCCGTCGTATTGGTAACCACGCCCCCTGGCTCAATCCGGCCTGCGTCAATATTCGCCGAGGCATTATTACCGGAGGCAGTTGCCCTGGGGTTCACCGCCCGGGTATCGGTAACGCTGGCATTGTCCCTGATCATACCGGCACCGATACCGGCATGGGCACGGACTCCCGAGGTTTCCACCTCACTGTTGTGAGACCGGGTGCCAACGATCCTTGCCCGGGGATCCATCAACCCGGCCCCGATACCTGCATTGGCCTCAGCGCCGGAGGTGGTCACCGACGAAAAGCATTGTGCTGAGGTATTTTCCATCCTGGCACTGCGGCCCATCCTTCCAGCTCCGATACCGGCATTGGCACCATCACCCGAGGTGGATACCTTAGAGTTTTTCGCCAAGGTATTGGCTATCCCTGTGCCATTGCCCATGGCCCCGGCCCCGATACCGGCATTGGCCCGGTCACCGGTGGTCTTCACCCTACTTCTGACAGACCGTGTGCCAGCAATCCCTGCCCCGGAATCCATGAACCCGGCCCCGATACCGGCATTGGCCTGGTCACCGGTGGTCTCCACCCTGCTTTCGACAGACCGGGTACCCGCCATCCTTGCCCCGGGATCCATCAACCCGGCCCCGATACCGGCATTGGCCTCAGCGCCGAAGGTGGCCACCGACGTAAAGCGTTCTGCTGAGGTATTCTTCAGCATGGCACTGCGGCCCATCCTCCCGGCTCCGATGCCTGCGTTGGCACCATCACCCGAGGTGGATACATCACAGCCCTGCCCCAGGGTATTGGCTACCACTGTGCCACGGCCCATGGCCCCGGCCCCGACACCGGCATTGGCCTGGTCACCGGTGGTCTTCACACCGTTGACGAATGCAGTTGTGTTGGTGACAGTGCCACCGTTATCTACCTTGCCACCGCCGATGGCGGCATGGCTCCCCTTACCGAAGGTGGTTACCTCGCTCCAGATTGCGGAAGTGCTGGCCACGGTGCCGTTCACATAACCTGCGCCGATGGCGGCATTGGCATTATTACCGACGGTTTTCACTCGGCATCTCAAGGCTTCGACATGGGAAATCACAGCATCATTGCCAATACTGCCACTACCAATACCGGCGTCGGCCCCCTCACCGTGGGTGACCACCGTGCTGTTTTTCGCCAAGATGTCCACTACCGCCTCCCCCGACAGGACTCCCGCCCCGATACCTGCATCGGCATCATTGCCGGTGGTTATGACCTGGCTGTTTTCCACAAAAATGTCACGAATGGTGCCGTTGCCGCTCACTCCACAAGCCACCACGCCCGCTGGCCGACTGGCGCTGACGATATTGGCACCAGTAAAGTGCAGGTTACCAATGGTCCCGCCACCCTCAACGGTATCCACCAGGCAGCAACCCAGGTTGGCAATCGTAGTGGTATAGTTCTGGCCATTGTACTGGCCAGTAAAGCGGCTGATGGGTCGGCTCAGGTTTCTGGCATCAATATCTTTGGTTTGGATATAGTTGCCGTTTATTGGATAGTTGGGGTCGATGCCGATTTTACCCAGGGTCTCAACGTCGGTGACTTCAATCATCTGATGGGTGACTGTTGGCGGCGTGGAGCTGGAAGTCAGGGTGTGCGTAGAAGCTGTCATTGCTTCTGGTGTTGAGGTTTGTGCAGATGCGGTGACTTGGCTGCCAGTGGTTGGGATGGCTTCCGGAGCAACAGGACATAACTCTAACCCGGCGAGACTGTCACCTGTTAATGCCTCAAAATAGCAGTCACTGGGCTGGCAATTCGGCTTCACCAGGGGAGGGTCAACAGCTTCACAGAAATTATCCAGCAAGTAACTGCAATCCCCGATGGTGTCTCGTTGCAGTTTATCGTTAACGCGGACATCACAGTAAGTGGGGTTACGCCCTCCCCCGATATTATTCGGAAAACTGGTCTGACTACTTTCGACAGTGCTTTTTACCGCCTTGGTGTTGACAACATTGCCAATAAACGCAGAACCGATACCGGCATAGCCAGAAGCACCGGAGTTTTTAACCGTGCTGTTGAATGACATTGTGTTAGCAACAGCTCTATAGGTTCCACCGGTTCCACGAGGAGGAGTAAAGACCCCCGCCCCGATACCGGCAAAACTGGAAACACCGGAGGTTTCCACTGTGCAGTTTATCGCTGTGGTGTTGACAGCAGCCCCCATACCCACTCCGATACCGGCACTACCACCATCAGAACCGTGGTTTTCCACCGTGCAGCCAATTGCCAGAGTGTCGGCTGCAGCCCCCTTACCCACCCCGATGCCGATATTACTCGAATTACCGTAGGTTTTTACCGTGCAGTTCATTGCTGTAGTGTCGGCAGCGATGCCGCCCCCCACCCCGATGCCGGCATTACCCTCAATACCGTAGGTTTCTACCGTGCAGTCCTTTGCTATGGTGTTATCAGCAGTACCTCCATCCCCCGACCCGATACCGGCATTACTCCCCTCACCATTGGCTGTTACCGTGCAATTCATTGCCGTGGTGTCGGTAGCGCCCCCATTCCCCACCCCGATACCGGCACTAACGTAAGAACCGGAGCTTTTCACATTGCAGTTCATTGCCGTGGTGTCGACAGCGGTACCACTCCCCACCCCGACACCGGCATTACCAAAAGAACCGGCGCTTTCCACCTTGCAGTTGAATGCCCTGGACCTGGCGACGCTTGACGAAATCTCACGCCCCGCTCCGATACCGGCATTGCCTCCGGACGTTTTCACCGTGCAGCCCGTTGCACTGGTGTCGGCAACGCTTCCTTCATCAACACGGCCCGCCCCGATACCGGCATTATTGGAGGTTATCACCTCGCATTTTTCTGCAGTCGTGCCGCTAACCGTTCCATGAGTCACATATCCCGCGCCAATACCGGCATTCGCATCTGGGCCGGAAGTTTGCACATTGCAGTTTACTGCGGTCGTGTTTCTAACAGTTCCTTGATTAACTTCGCCCACGGCAATACCTGCGCTTGCATAATTACCCCTGGTATTAAGGGAAGCACTTTCAACGTGAATATTGCTGACCACGGCACCGCCTGACATTTTACAAGCGGCTACCCCGGTTGAAGCTTTCTCACGTGTTGTCTTTATATCTGCTTTTGTAAAGCGCAGGTCATCAACTTCACCCGTCAGATTTTTCACCAGACAGCGGCGAAGACCATGAATGGTATTACCCTGACCATCGTACTTACCGGTAAATGCATGGGTTTTATTGCCAATGGAGCGGGACAAGCGGCCACCATTAATATTTGCAGTCTGCCGGTAAGTGCCATTCAGTGGATAGTCCGGATCACGGCCAATCTTGCCCAGGATTGTGGCATCCGTCACATTAATAATCGGCCCTTCTGTTTTACTGCCGGATGAGGATGCAGCCGCTGCAGCGCTCAGGCTGGACAGGGCACCCAGTGCCACGGCTGTTTTTGGTAGCTGGCCAGTGCCGATGGAGTTGGTGGCTGGTGGGCTGGTTCGTTGTCGTGTTTGCTGCGGTTTCTTTTTTTTCCTGCCTTTGTCGTTTGTTGGGGAGCCGTCCTCCGAAATATCTGCCCGACTTTCCGTTGGAGGAGAACCTTCAGTCGCCCCAAAAGCGCCCAAAAGATCCCTGAAACGAGTGGCTGCGGAAAAGGTGACAATGCCCTCCAGCATCGTGCGGATCTCCGCTGGCAGCACGGTATAAGGCGACACCAGCCGGGCCGCCAGCTCAACACCCTGGAAAAAGCTACTGTCCTGCCCATCGGGGCTGCCAAAAGTGAAGGCAGGACCTTCATCCGGTTGTGCCGACGGCTGCGTCCCGGGAGGAATATAACCGGGATGAAGCGACCGCAAAAACAGGATCGGAACGCGCCAAGGGGCGACCGTTAAGAACCCGGCAAATAGCCCGTCACTTTCCGTTGGCTGATCGGGTACGGAGCCAGAAGCCATGGGTGTGGCTGTGGACTGAACGGCAGGTTGGGATATCAAAGTTATTACCTCACAAAATAATGAGGCAAGGATAGACAAGGCTGAGGCATCAAAAAGAACCGTTTGAATTATCCGCAACGGGTAATGTACAAGAATTTTATAAAACAGGAAAAAGCCGGGGGGATCAGGTCCCGAACTGCGTAATGAGTCAGTCGCCGACTGCCTTGCTAAAGTGTTTCGATATAATTCTGGCTGCATTAATAATCAGGCGCTCTGGCGGTTCTCATTCTGCGGGGATTGTAAATGTCAATCTCTTCATATATGTGTTCATGCTGGTGTCCCCCCTTATCCCCAGGTTCCTCAAGTAACATCATCGGTTGATCAACCACCTCCTGTGCCTGACCCGCTTTATTGACTGCTACCAGCTCCTGCCAGCCACCGGCAGCGTCGGGGGATGATCTGCGACAACAATGACGATAGATGTACCCCCCCACCACACCTGCCAACACAAAAGACGCGGCAGCCCCCAGGGCAATACCGGCTATTGTACCGGTACTCAGGGTAGTCGCCAGCGGTGCCGCACTGGTGGGCAGTGTCATGGTGGCCCCTGGGATGCTCATGGTGGTGTTCGATGTCGTCGGCACCGGTGCTGGCGTGGTCGTTACTACAATGGTGTTGTTCGATGCCGTCTCCACCGGTGCTGGCGTGGTCGATACTACTGTTGGTGACGTTGGGCGGGAAGTTGGAGTGTTTGTAGAAGTTTTGGTTGGGATGGTTGTCGGTTCAGGAGGACAATCATCAAAGGAACCGGAGACAGTGTCACTTGATAATGCCGAAGAATAACAGTGCGTGGGCTGGCAATTCGACTTCACCAGGCGGGGGAACAGGTGGGGGTCAATATCTTCACAGAAATGACCCAGCAACCTATCGCAATCCCTTAAACTCTTGGAATTGTTCTCTTGCTCTATGCCGTTAAATCTGACATTACAGAAAGTGTGTTGAACTCCTGCTCCGATTTTATGACGTATACTGCTCTGATCACCTTCGACGGTGCTCTTTACCGCCATAGTGTTGTCAACATTGCCATTTCCGACCCCGAAACCGGCAAGACCACTGGATTTAACCGTGTTGTTGAATGACTTGGTGTTATCAACGGTTTTATGGGTTTTATAAGGAACGGAACTCCCTGCCCCGATACCGCTATAAGCGGAATCACCGGAGGCTTTCACTGTGCAATTGATCGCTATGGTGTTGTCAGCAGCCCCTTTTCCCGCCCCAATACCGGCTGTTGTATCACCGGTTATTTTACCGCTGCGACCGAAGTTTTTCACATCACAGTTCATTGCTGTGGTGTCGGTAGCGTATCCTTTACCCACCCCAATGCCGATATTCCCCTTGGAACCGTAGTTTTCCACCTCGCATTTTATTGCCAGAGTATTGGTAGCTTCATCTTGTCCCGCCCCGATACCGGCATTACTCCCATTACCGAAGGTTTCTATCCTGCAGTTCATTGCTTTGGTGTCGGAAGCTTTACCAGACCCCACCCCGATACCGGCATTACCGAAAGAACCGTAGTTTTTCACATTGCAGTTGACTGCTTCGGTCTTATCGACTCCTTTCCTATCATCAACACGCCCCGCCCCGATACCGGCATTACCTCCGGACGTTTCCACCTTGCAGTTCGTTGCTTTGGTCTCTAAAACCTTGCCCTTATAAACACGCCCAACCCCGATACCGGCATTTCCGAAAGAACCGGAGTTTGTCACATTGCAGCCCTTTGCTATGGTGAGGCGAACCCTGCCCTCATCAACACGCCCCGCCCCGATACCGGCATTACCTCCGGACGTTTCCACCTTGCAGTTCGTTGCTTTGGTGTCGAAAACGCTGCCATTATTAACACGCCCCACCCCGATACCGGCATCACTGGAGGTAGTATTCACCTTGCAGTTTTTTGCATTCGTGTCATAAACCTTTCCACCATTATGCACATATCCCGCGCCAATACCGGCATACGCAGATGAACCGGAAGTTGTCACGTTGCAGTTTACTGCGGTCGTATTTCTAACAGTTCCTCCCTTAACTTCGCCCACGGCAATACCCGCGCTTGCCTTTTTACCCTCGGTATCAAGGACAGAACCTTCAACGTAAATATCCCTGATTACGGCTTTGGTGCCTGACATTTTACAAGCGGCTACTCCGATCGAAGCTGTTCTACCTCTTGTCTGTACATCTGGATTTATAAAGCGCAGCTTAAGAACTTTACCCTCCAGATTTTCCATCAGACATTGGCGAAGACCACGAATGGTATAATCCTGACCATCGTACTTACCGGTAAATGCATCGGCTTTATTGCCGATTGAGCGGAACGAGCGGGTAACATTAATATCCGCAGTCTGCCGGTAAGTACCATTCAGTAGGTAGTTTGGGTATTTCGGATCACCAATCTTGCCCAGGGTTGTGGCATTCGGCACATCAATAATCGGCACTTCTGTTTTACTGCCGGATGAGGATGCAGCAGCCGCAGCGCTCAGGCTGGACAGGGCACCCAGTGCCACGGCGGCTTTCGGTAGCTGGCCAAGGCCGACGGAGGCGGTGGCTGGTGGGCTGGTTCGTTGTGGTGTTTGCTGCGGTTTCTTGTTTTTCCTGTCTTTGTCGTTTGTTGGGGAGCCATCCTCCGAAATATCTGCCCGACTTTCCGTTGGAGGAGAATCTTCAGTCGCCCCAAAAGCGCCCAAAAGATCCCTGAAACGGGTCGCTGCGGAAAAGGTGACAATGCCCTCCAGCATCGTACGGATTTCCGCTGGCAGCACGGTATAAGGCGACACCAGCCGGGCCGCCAGCTCAACCCCCTGGAAAAAGCTGCTGTCCTGCCCATCGGGGCTGCCAAAAGTGAAGGCCGGACCTTCATCCGGTTGTGCCGACGGCTGCGTCTCGGGAGGAATATAACCGGGATCAAGCGACCGCAAAAACAGGATCGGAATGCGCCAAGGGGCGACCGTTAAAAACCCGGCAAATAGCCCGTCACTTTCCGTTGGCTGATCGGGTACGGAGCCAGAAGCCATGGGTGCGCCTGTGGACTGAACAGCAGGTTGGGATATCATAGTTATTACCTCGCAAAATGAAGCAAGGATAGACAAGACTCAGGCATCAAAAAGAACCGTTTGAATTATTCGCAACGGGCAAAGCGCAAAAATCGTATAAAACAGGAAAAAGCCTGGGGATAGGACCTGGACTGCAAAATGAGTCAGCCGACGGGTCCCCTGATACAAGGTTTACACCTTAGACTCCTTGTAATGATCTATAGCAGTTCTCATTCTGCTGGAATTACTAATATCAACATATTCATATATGCCAGTATCTTCACCGAAAGGTTTCTCTCTTGCCTCACTCCTGGCGGCTTCTATTATCGGTTGACCAATCGCCTGTTGTGCCTGACCCACAGTATTGATGGTCACCAGCTCCTGCGGGTCATCGGCAGCGGATGACCTGCGATAACAATGACGATAGATGCATACACCTGCCAGCACAAAGGCAGAAGCCCCCAAGGCGATACCGGCTATTGCACCAGTACCCAGGGAACTCGCCAGCGGTGCCGCACTGGCAGGCAGCGCAATGGTACCCCCCGGCAGGTTGGTAACTTCCATGGTAGTGTTCGACGCCGTCGCCATCGTTTCTGTCACCGGTGAGGGTGTGGCCGTGACTATTGGCGGCGTAGGGCTGGAAGATACAGGGCTGGAAGATACAGGGTTGCATAACTCCGCCCGCTCATCCGAGCCATCATCACAATCTTCAACGCTATCACATTCATAATAGGCAGGAAGACATTCGCCGCTATTACAAATAAACCGCCCTAAGTTGCTACATTCACCCTCTGTGCAGTTCTTTTCATCGGAGTCATCATCACACTCGAAATAACCATCGCATCGAGAGCTGTCAGAAAAACATTGCCGCCCGTTATCACAAATAAAACGCTTTAAGTTGTTACATTCCTCCTGTGTGCAGTTATATTCATCGGAGCCATCAGTACATTCCACCTCAGGATCTTCAGAACTTCCATCACATCGATATTTGTTACTAATGCATTGGCCGTTGTCACAGCGGAATTGATTAACAGCGCATGCCGCCTGAGGCTCTGTGGCTGGGGCGGAAGTTACAGTATGTGCAGACGTTGTATTCTCTTCTGGTGTTGCGACTTGTGCACCCACAGCGGTCAGGCCGGACAGGACACCCAGCGCCACGGCGGCTTTCGGTAGCGGGCCAGTCCGGACGGAGGCGATGGCTGGTGGGCTGGTCCGTTGTCGTACTTGTTGCGATGTCTTTTTTTTCCTTCCTTTGTCGTTTGTTGGGGAGCCATCCACCGGGCTGTCTGCCCGGCTTTGCTCTGGTAGCGAACCTTTCGTCGCCCCAAAAGCGCCCAAAAGATACTTGAGCCGGGTCGCTGCGGACAGGGTGACAATGCCCTCCAGCATCGTGCTGATCTCTGCTGGCAGCACAGTATAAGGCGACACCAGCCGGGCACCCAGCTCAACCCCTTGGAAAAAGCTACTGTCCTGCCCATCGGGGCTGCCAAAAGTGAAGATCGGACCTTCATCCGGTTGCGCCGACGGCTGCGTCCCGGGAGGAATATAACCGGGATGAAGCGACCGCAAAAACAGGATCGGAACGCGCCAAGGGGCGACCTTTAAAAACCCGGCAAATAGCCCGTCACTTTCCGTTGGCTGATCGGGTACGGAGCCAGAAGCCATGGGTGCGCCTGTGGACTGAACAGCAGGTTGGAATATCATAGTGATTACCTCGCAAAATAAGGCAAGGATAGACAAGACTCAGGCAGTTAAAAGAACCGTTTGAATTACTTACAACGGGGTTGCGTAAGAATCTTATAAAACAGGAAAAATGGGGTTCTACATTGGCAAAAAGGTTCGGTATGCATTCCCAAGGGGAGGGTGGGAGACTAGTACATGGTTTCAATGAGTTTGACGTGTACAATCTCCGCTCACCCTGAGCGGAGTCGAAGGGTGCCTGGTACGATCTATCAGAGTCCGGAGTTTCCGCCTTTAGGCCCTATGGGTCCTTCGATGCTTCGACAAGCTCAGCACTCAGGACGAACGGAGTGCGGAGGCACGACAATCCGCCAAACTCATTGAAACCACATACTAGACCGTTGACCAAAAAAGCCCGGACAAAACCGGGCTTATGTATGGTAATAGAAAGTGATTAAAACAGACGCCTCAAAACGCCGTTCAAACCCTTTCAAAAATGGTAGTGATACCCTGACCAAGACCAACACACATGGTTGCCAGCCCCAGGGTGCCGCCATTCTGTTTCATCACATTCAGCAGCGTTCCGGAAATTCGGGCACCGGAGCAGCCAAAGGGATGACCGAGCGCAATGGCACCACCATTGAGGTTAACCTTTTCCTCCATCTTATCCAGCACTTTAAGGTCTTTCAGGACGGGCAGTGCCTGGGCAGCAAACGCCTCATTCAGCTCGATATGATCAATATCATCAATGGTCAGGCCGATACGCTTGAGGGCTTTCTTACTGCTGGGAACCGGTCCATAACCCATAATGGAAGGGTCAACTCCGGCAACTGCCATGGCCCTGACCACCGCCATGGGCTGCAGACCAAGATCCTTGGCCCGCTGGGCAGACATCACGATCATACAGGAAGCGCCATCGGTAATCTGTGAAGATGTTCCTGCGGTCACTGTCCCCTTGGGGTTAAATGCAGGCTTAAGCTGTGACAGGGCTTCTACCGTTGTTTCCGGACGAATGGTTTCGTCCTGAGTGAAAAGACGAAGGTTGCCGTCTGCATCATGCCCCTGCATCGGGATAATTTCATCTTTGAAGTTACCCGCTTCGGTGGCAGCCCAGGCCCGCTGGTGTGACCGGGCACCAAATTCATCCTGTGCCTGGCGGCTGATGCCGTGCATACTGCCCAGCATTTCTGCGGTCAGGCCCATCATACCGGCAGCCTTGGCACCGTATTTGGACAACCTTGGATTCGGGTCAACCCCGTGCATCATGCCCACATGCCCCATGTGCTCGACACCACCGACCACAAAGACATCACCGTTATTGGTCTGAATTGCCTGAACGGCTGTCTGCAGGGCACTCATGGAGGATCCGCACAAACGGCTGACCGTCTGGCCTGCGGAAGTATTGGGAATGGGTGACATCAGCGATGCCATTCGGGCGATATTCCAACCCTGCTCCAGGGTCTGGTTGACGCAACCCCAGATGACATCTTCCACCTCAGCCGGGTTCAGTTCAGGATTGCGGTTAAGTACGCCGGTAATCAACTCGGCAGACAGGTTGTCAGCACGGACATTACGATACATGCCGCCCTTGGAACGACCCATGGGGGTACGCCCGTAGTCAACAATTACAGCATCTCTTGGATTCAGGCTCATGATATTCTCTCTTTTATAGTCCCTGAAAATGGTTCAATAACGTAAGACAGACCCATCAACCGTAGAAGGTCTTACCTTCACGAGCCATTTCCCGAAGTTTGTCAGTGGGCGCATACAGTGGGCTGATATGAGCGTACTTGTCGGCAAGCTCGACAAACTCCGCCACACCTATGGTGTCAATATACTTCAGGGCACCACCACGGAAGAGAGGGAAGCCAATACCCATAATCAGTGCCATATCCGCTTCAGCGACGGAATCAACAATGCCATCTTCCAGGGTACGAACGGTTTCCATGCACAGTGGGACCATCATGCGGGCGATGATTTCCTCATCGTCAAAAGGTTTTTGCTCAGCACACACCTCACTGAACAGGCCATAAACCGCCTCATCGACCACCTTCTTCGGCTTGCCTTTTTTATCCTGTTCGTACTTATAGAAACCGGCACCGTTTTTCTGGCCATAGCGCTGGTTTTCATACAACACATCAACAGCGGTTTTGAAGTCGCGCTTCATGCGATCCGGATACCCGTCAGTCATGACGCTTTGACCATGGTTACCGGTATCAATACCCACCACATCCATAAGATAGGCAGGGCCCATTGGCCAGCCAAAGCGCTCCATGACCTTATCCACCTGCTGGAAATCGGCACCATCACGGAGCAAGCCAGCGAAGCCACCAAAGTAGGGGAACAGGACACGGTTCACCATAAACCCAGGGCAGTCATTAACCACCACCGGCGTTTTACCCATCTTGCGGGCGTACTCAACCACGGTGGCTACGGTGGCATCACTGGTCTTCTCGCCACGGATAACCTCAACCAATGGCATCGCATGAACAGGGTTAAAGAAGTGCATGCCACAGAACTGTTCCGGACGTTTCAGGTCCCTGGCCAGTTCATTGATGGAAATAGTGGAGGTGTTGGACGTCAGAACAGCGTTCTCTGACACCTGGTTTTCTACGTCGGCCAGAACGGCTTTCTTGACCTTGGGATTTTCCACAACGGCTTCAACAACAACATCGACGCCCTCGAAATCACCATAGGACAGCGTAGGTACAATCTTATTCAGTACACTGCCCATTTTGCCGGCATCCATCCGCCCCCGGGAAACCCGCTTGGAGAGGAGTTTGGTGGCTTCGGAAAGACCAAGGTCCAGACCTTCCTGATTGATATCTTTCATCAGGATGGGCGTACCTTTCAGGGCAGACTGATAGGCGATACCACCACCCATAATGCCCGCACCCAACACCGCAGCCTTATTGGTTTCAGCGGCAATACTGGCGGACTCTTTGGCTTTTTTCTTAAGGAACTGATCGTTCAGGAACAGGCCAACCAGGGCATTACACACTGAAGACTTGGCCAGTTTAAGAAACCCTTTGGCTTCTACTTCAAGGGCCTTGTCACGGTCCATGAAGGCATGTTTCTGGATGGTTTTGACGGCCGCTATCGGTGCCAGCATGTGTGGCCCGGCCTGCTGTTTTACCACGGCAGATGAGGTTTCAAACACCATCATCGATTCAATCGGCGGCAGTTTCAGCTTGCCTTTCTTCTCCTGCTTTCTGGCCTGATAATCCAGTTCACCATCCAGGCAGCGACGCACCAGGGCTACCGCGGAATCTTTCAGCTTCTCAGGCGCAACCACTGCATCAACGGCTCCTGCTTTCAGCGCGGCATCGGGGCGATACTCTTTGCCACTGGCAATCCACTCAACGGCATTATCCGCACCAATCAACCTTGGCAACCTGACGGTACCACCCCAGCCCGGATAGATACCCAGCTTGACTTCCGGCAAGCCAACCTTGGCCGCTGTGGAAAGAACCCGGTAATCGGCACACAGGCAGATCTCAAAACCGCCTCCCAGGGCAATGCCATTCACGGCAGCGACTGTTGGTATGTCAAGATCTTCAAAACCGGAGAAGACCTTATTGACCGCCATCACTCCGGCCAATAATGTCTCATCATCCTGCTTGAAGGTCTGGGTGAATTCATTGATATCAGCACCAACGATAAATACATCCTTACCACTGGTGAGAATAAGGCCTTTAACCGTTTCGTCAGCACGGATGGCCTCCAGCGCAGCATCCAGATCCTCAATAGCAGAGTGACTGAACTTATTGACACTTTCGCCTTCGAGATTGAACTGCAGTTCGGCGATACCATCTTCCACAGGCAAAACCCTGAATGCCTTCCCCTGGTAGATCATGAACTTCTCCTTTCGGATTGAAGATAGACAGGCTAACCATACTGCGGCGACCAACCTTTCACAGGGCTGATGCGAGTGTTACATGAACTATGGCAGCTATCTGATTATTATTGCTTTACTTCCTGACTTGACCCTGGTCTTTACCAAGTGCATCCCAGCAAATTCATACGACTGTTTGAATTTAGTGCCTACCTTCTGTGAATTAGTATTTAAAGTCAAGCCTGAAACACCATGAAGATGCCACCTTTGTCACACAGTTACACAAGATTACTCATCCAGAAAATAGCCACTTCCGAATCCGGATCATGGCTGATGGAAAATTACCGGACAGACAGCTAATAAAACGATGAATAAAACCAGGATAGGCCTTACAATGGAAATGCCATGACTTTAGAAGCATTCATGCCCTCCATGAACTCCTCAATCCATCTTATTGATGATCCTGAGGAATCGCGACAGCGGTCTGGCCATCCAGATGTTACAGGGCGGATCACTTTTTGCATCTATTCAAGAAGGAAGACAGCTTATGAGCCTCTACAAGCATATTCTGGTTGCGATCGATTTGTCCGACGAAGCCGATGAGGTGCTCGAGAAAGCCAAATCCATTGCCGAAAAACACCAGGCGAGACTGACCATGGTTCATGTTGTCGAGCCACTCAGCGTTGCCTATGGCAGCGATATACCTCTCGACCTCACCACCTTGCAGGATGAAATCACCGAACAGGCAAGAGAACGCATCGCCCGCCTGGCCGATTCCATCCAGCTGAAGAAAGGTGAACAGCATGTGGTCTATGGCCGACCCGAGCGTGAGGTTCACCGGATTGCCGAAGAGTCAGACGTTGACCTGATTGTGGTTGGCAGCCACGGCCGTCATGGACTGGCACTGATTTTAGGTTCTACATCAACCAGCATCCTTCATGGTGCCGGTTGTGATGTACTGGCAGTGAGAGTCGGTAAAAACAGTTAATCCTGTTATCAAAAGAGCCACATTCAACATCTGTGGCTCTAGTGCAGCTAAGCGCTGTTACCCATACCGTTCGTCCTGAGCTTGTCGAAGGGCGGAAACTCCGGACTCTGATAGATCGTGCCAAGCACCCTTCGACTCCGCTCAGGGTGAACGTGGTGTACGGGTAATAACGCTTAGCTGCACTAGGAGTCTGACCGAGAATACCTACATATTATCCAACTCTTCCCACCGTTCCATTTTCTGTTCTATCAGCTCATTAAGCTCAGCCAGCCTGTTAAGCACAGTCTGGACTTCGGACTGATCTCCCTGATAAAAACTCGACTCAGCGGTTTGAGCTTCCAGCTGACCCAGCTCTTCTTCAAGTGCCTCAATCTCCTCCGGCAAAGCATCAAGCTCACGCTGCAGTTTGTAGCTGAGTTTCTTTTTCACCGGCTTGCTGGTGGCTTCAGGCTGACTGGGTGGCGCTTTCGCCTTTTCCTCTTTTTTCACCACCTGCGGTTCCGCTACCAGGCTGGAGATCGAACCGCCCTGGTGCAACCAGTCATCAAATCCACCCACATACTCACTGATATGACCACCTGGTTCAAACACCAGAGTACTCGATACCACATTATCCAGGAATGTCCGGTCGTGACTGACCAGCAGAATAGTGCCAGTGAAATCCACCAGCAAGGATTCCAGAAGCTCCAGAGTCTCAACATCAAGGTCGTTGGTAGGCTCGTCCATTACCAGCAAATTGGCGGGTTTACTGAACAAACGCGCAAGCAACAATCGGTTTCGCTCCCCACCGGAGAGCGCCTTGACCGGCACACGACAACGACCGGGTGGAAACAGGAAGTCTCCCAGGTAGCCAATCACATGTCGGCTTGAGCCATTAATTGTGATGCTCTCACGACCTTCAGCCACGTTATCAATCACGGTTTTTTCAAGGCCCAGCTGATTACGCAGCTGGTCAAAATAAGCCACCTCAAGCCTGGTCCCCATTTTGACAGACCCCGCTTCCGGCTTGAGATTGCCCAGAAGGATACTGAGCAGCGTTGACTTCCCTGCCCCGTTGGCACCAATCAAGCCAATCTTGTCACCGCGCATCAACCGGAGATTGAAGTCGTTGATGACGGTATGCTGATCAAACGACTGGGCAATATGCTTGGCCTCCAGCACCAGCTTGCCTGACGCTTCGCCCTGCTCCAGTCCAAAGCTGGCATTGCCCTGCACCTCACGGCGCTGACGACGCTCCTCCCGGAGTTTTTTCAGGTCCCGAACCCGCCCTTCGTTACGGGTACGGCGAGCTTTAATCCCCTGGCGAATCCACACCTCTTCCTGCGCCAGTTTTTTATCGAACAGGGCATTTTGCTCAGTCTCTACTTCAAGAGCATGAGCTTTACGCTCCAGGAAGGTTTTATAGTCACACTCCCAGCTGGTGAGCTGCCCGCGATCCAGCTCAATAATGCGGGTCGCCAGCGACTGGAGAAATGATCGGTCGTGGGTAATAAACAGCAAGGCTCCGGAGAAATCTTTCAGCTGTTTCTCAAGCCAGTCAATGGCAATAATATCAAGATGGTTCGTAGGCTCATCCAGCAACAGAAGATCAGGGTCGCCCACCAGCGCCCTGGCCAGTTCCACCCGCCGACGCCAGCCACCGGACAGTTCTTTCATCTGTTTTTCCGCCGGAAGCCCCAGCTTCTGAATAACCGTATCCACCTTCTGGCTGAGGCTCCAGCCATCCACGGACTCCAGCTGCTGCTGGACTTTCTCCAGTGCTTTCATATCCGCGTCAGTGCTGATATTCATGGATAGGGTGTGGTAACGACTGATCAGTTCACCAACCGCCTCAAGGCCTGAGGCGACCACATCATAAACTTTCTTTTCATCCTGGTCAGGAAGGTCCTGATTCAAAACCCCTACCTTCAGACCAGGCTTACGCCAGAGGGTGCCATCATCAGGCAGGATTGTGCCAGACACCAGCTTCATCAAGGTAGATTTGCCTGCGCCATTGCGGCCCAATAAGCAGACTCTCTCACCTTTTCGAATCTGAAACTCGGTATGATCCAGCAGGGGTTGGTCACCATAAGCCAGGCTGACCTTTTCGAATCTAAGTAACGGCATTATCCATCCAGGAGGTGAAGTCCTTTGCCAGCTATCCGCACCTGCAAAGGTTTAACAACCGAAAGTGTTGAAAAAAACAAACTAGAATAACGCCAACCACCGGCAATGGGTAGCATGTATCACTGTTTTTTCAGACAAATCGCGACAATCAAAGCCATCAACTGACAAAGCAATAACGGCACAAAAGCCAGCTGGTAGTCCTCAATGGACAAGGCACCCAGGCCATCATGCCCGAGCCCTTCCAGGATAAACCCGATAATCAGCTGCATAACCGGACCTGCCAGCAGCATGGAACCATTGGTAATCGCCAGCAGGACGCCAATCCGTTCCGGCGGACTGATGCTTTTCACCACAGAGAATGCCAGCATATAGCCAACACTGCTGATCCCTGCCATAAAGCAGATCATGGCCATAAGCATCATGGAACATGGGCAGAAGATCAGCAAACTGAACAACACAGGAGAAGCGATAGCGCAAACCACCATCACTTTACGCATTGACCCAACCAGGCAGGCCAGCCAGCCCAGCAGAGGAGCACCAATAGCGGCACCGACAAAAATCAAAGCAACCATATCAGCCACCGCTTCCTGCTCGCCGGGAAAACGCTCATAGAAGAAAGGGATCCCCCATAAACCAGCAAAACTGGTGATGACGGCAAACAGGCCAAAACCATACAAACAACACAGAATTAAAGAAGCCCGATCAAATGGCGTCTTTTTGCCGGGGTCAGTCTCAGAACCACCTCCACAGGTCACATCGTGTAACCTGGCATCACTGACGGAGACCGGCGGCGTACTTTTCACAAACACGGCAATCAGGGCAGCAAGTACAGCTCCAAAAATGGCGGCGGCCTGCATGGCACCCTGCCACCCATAGGCTTCCATAAGATTTGGCAGTATCAGTGGGCCAAGCCCACCGCCGGCCAGACCAAACGCTTCAATAGCCCCCGCAAGGGTTGGAAAATAACGCTCGGGAAACCAGCGACTGGCCAGATTCATGCATACCACAATCACCGGGGAGGTCATCACGCCCATAAACGCCCGGGATGCACTGGCTGACAACAGGGTTTCAGAAACGCTGAACCAGTAACAGCCAATCGCCATAAATACACAGCAAACCACCAGCAATAGCCGGGCATTGCAATGATCTGCCAGGTAGCCTCCCGGAACCTGAAACAGCAGATAAAAGCAGAGGAAACTGCTGGTTAACCAGCCGATATCTGCCACATCAAGATCGAAAGCCGACATCAACTGAGGCACCATCACCGATGGTGCCCCCTGAAGCATGAATTGATACGAACAGAACAATGCTGCTATTGAGCAGATAATAATGCCTCTGAGGCTTATAGAACTTGTCGCCACCGTACTTACTCCCTAACTATCCCTAATACCCTTTCCCTATATAAAATGTCTTCAACATGGGGTCAGAGCAGGGTTAGATTAGATGACAATTAATAAGTTCATTAAAAAATCACCAGAGTAGACAGAAATTTAAAACTATTAACCATAAATGGCTTTAAGAGGCAGACTTAAAGCCCGAAAACAGGGGAAAAATAATATTTTCCACAATCAGAGCAAATGCTCTGGAATTCTGAAAGTAAACGGCTGTTCTTATGCGCAACAATAGTCTCTGAGGCTAAGGGATAATACGCTCAATGACCCTGCCCATTCCGGGAGCAAGAATATCCGCCTCCAGGACCAGAGCCATGCCGGTTTGGAAGGAAGGGCCAATCTTAGGGGTTCCGTCGCATAGTAAACCGGTCAGATAACCGACTATGGGCATATGACTGGCCAATAGTACTACACCGGAATCCGGGAGAGCGGCGAGCACTTTTGCCGGGTTACCATCAGGCTCCAGCTCGTCCAGCGTTGCAACCCTGAGCCCAAACGCCTCTGCCGCGATATGAGCCGTTTGCTGAGCCCGAAGATACGGGCTGGCAAGCACACAATCTACCCGCTGAGCAGCCAATAAAGCAACGGTATCCCTGACTTCACGGACACCCTGCTCAGTAAGCTCCCTTTCCTTATCCGAAGGGGCAGACCATGATGCCTGACCGTGGCGCATAATGATAAGTTTCATGATTTAATCATTATCCGATCCGTTCAGTTCTTTCTCATCATCGCCTGACGCTCTGTCTCCACCAGGGGCAGGCCAGTCTGAGAATGGATAGGGTTTTGTATCAGAGTTGTAGGTCAGGAACCCGGCAATCTGGTAAATGTACTGATTCACTCCGGCACTGAATTTTAACAGACGATCATTGGGTTCACTCATAATAAACCCGTGAACCGCCTGAACAATTGCCATCAGCATCACCAGAAAGGCAGCAAGATAAGCCACGACGCCGAAAACCACCATAAAGACCAGCCTCAACCAACGAGACTCTGATTTAAGGTTATTAACCACTTTCTCATCCATCACGCTTCTCTCCATAGTCTGTTAAGCCCATATTCTCTAAAAAAGGTATTATTCAGCTACTGCGTGGACATAAACTCCACATCGGTTTTCTGCTCCCGCAGCATCATTCCCTTAACCAGCGCACCAATGGCATTGCCCTCAAAAATAATGCTGTACAAACCATCCACCAGCGGCATATAAACTCCCAGCTGATCGGCCTTTTGCTTTACCTGCTTCAGGGTGTTCACCCCTTCCGCCACCTGTCCCAGTTTCGCCTCAGCTTGATCAAGCGAACAGCCTTGCCCCAGGGCATAGCCAACCCGGAAATTTCGACTCAGGTCAGACGTGCAGGTAGCCACAAGATCACCCACCCCGGCCAATCCCAAAAATGTCATGGGATTAGCGCCAAGCGTTACCGCAAAGCGACTCATCTCCGCAAGGCTCCGGGTAATCAGCATACTTTGGGTATTCTCACCCATGCCCAGTGCCGCTCCCATGCCAGAGACTATGGCATAAATATTCTTTAAAGCACCTGCCAATTCGACACCATAAACATCTGTGTTGGAGTAAACCCTGAAGTAATCACAGTGCAAGACCGACTGTATAATCTGGCAAAGGTCTTCATCGTCACTGGCAATCACCGTGGCTGTCAGAGCCTTGGCAATGATTTCACCGGCCAGATTGGGTCCGCTCAAAACACCGATACGAGGGTTTTCCAGCTCCTCCATCAGAATCTGACTCATCAGATCAAAGGTAACGGGTTCGATACCTTTCGTGGTACTGATTACTATTTTGCCACAAAGCAGTCCATTGGTTTTTTTGACCACCTCCCGGAAAGATTTGCTGGGAATAGCAATAAAAACAATATCAGCATCAACGACCACCGCCGACAGATCCGTGCTTGCGCTAACGGAGGGATGAATCCTGAACTCGGGAAGATACCTGGCATTCACATGGTCATCATTAATACTCCTGACCTGCTCTGCATCTCTCATCCAGAGCTTCACCCTGTGGCCATTGGTGGCGGAGATATCAGCCAGAGCCGTACCAAAACTGCCGCCGCCAAGAACAGCGATTGTATATTCCCCGGTACCGCCATTTTCTGCGGTGCCATGTGGCCTGTCTGTCATATAGTTAATCCCGTTTTACCCGCAAAAACTGCATCAAAATCTCTTTGAGGTCTTCGGTAACAGCTTTATTTAATCACACCAGTAAAAAGCGTTGCACAGAAGATAGCTACCAGGAGGCTGTCCGAGAAACTGAATTTTTTTCGATTCAAGGTAAGCCTCCTCAATATTGTACGATTGTACAATGCTAGAAAACCATTCCTGACTGTATTACCTTTACTTCCCGTGTAGCAATGTAAGCCATACGCCTTCACAGACTCTTTCGCCTTTGCCAGTACTTTGCCAAATTATGCCAGTGATGCAACAGGCCTGACGCTGATCAGCTCTCTGGTAATAAAATGCTATGACACTTATCATTGGCCACTGTTTCAGTGGCTCAGTGTTGTCTTTTTGTTACAAAAAGCTCAACAGCACTATGACAGATAAAAAGCAATGGTATAGTTCATCACCGGAACGATAGTAATGCATTTTGCAAGACTGTCAGGAATAAGCGGGGTCATCGGCCCCTGATGTGAATGCCGTATCGGCAGGGAAGTCCCGATCATCACTGGCCTGATACCATGCAGGTGCTGGACCTTCCAGGAACCAATAAACGAATGAAGCAACCATCGAAATCTGGCCTCAGACAAGAAGCCGTTAGCCAGCAAGAAGCTTTCAGCAAAGAAGATTTGTTACGCTGTTCACAGGGCGAGCTTTTTGGTGCTGGTAATGCTCAGCTACCGGCCCCTGATATGTTGATGCTTGACCGCATCGTTCGCATTTCTGAACAGGGCGGAGCCTATGGCAAAGGCGAGATCATCGCAGAACTGGATATCAATCCGGACCTCTGGTTCTTCTCCTGCCACTTCCCGGGAGACCCTGTTATGCCCGGATGTCTCGGACTTGACGCCATGTGGCAGCTGGTTGGCTTCTACCTGGGCTGGATGGGCAACCCCGGCCGGGGACGCGCCCTTGGCAGTGGCGAGGTAAAATTTACCGGCCAGATTCTGCCCACCAGCAAAAAAGTAACATACCGTATTGATATTAAACGTATCATCGCACGCAAACTGGTTCTGGGCATTGCTGATGGATCAGTCAGTATTGATGGCCGGGAAATTTACACCGCGGAAGGACTGCGGGTAGGTCTTTTCCAGAACACTGACGCTTTCTGATTCCCCTGTTCCCTCTTGCCCGCAGGACGGGAGGGAGTGCCGGGATCTGACTCTGGTTTTTTCTGACTTAAACAGGCTATTCAGGTTGACATCAATGAAACGTGTTGTAGTTACAGGGATTGGCATCACATCCTGCCTGGGTATCACCCAGGATGAGGTAGCCGAGAGCCTTAAACTTGGGCGCTCCGGTATTCGCTTCAACGAAAGCTATAAGGAGCATGGTTTCCGCAGCCAGGTGTCCGGCACAGTAGACATCGATTTCGAACAATTTATTGACCGCAAAACCCTGCGCTTCATGGGCAACGCCGCTGCCTATGCCTATATAGCCATGAAGCAGGCCATTGACGATGCGGGTTTGACTGAAGATCTGGTTTCCAACCCCCGTACCGGACTGATTGCGGCTTCTGGCGGAGCCTCGTCAGAAAATATTGTCGACTCTGCAGACATCATGAGAGAAAAAGGTGTCAAGCGCGTCGGCCCCTACCGGGTTACCCGCACCATGGGCAGTACCGTCTCGGCCTGCCTTGCCACCCCGTTTAAAATCAAGGGCGTTAATTACTCAATCACCTCTGCCTGTGCCACCAGCGCGCATTGCATTGGCAATGCCATTGAACAGATCCAGCTGGGCAAGCAGGACATCGTCTTTGCCGGTGGTGGTGAAGAAGAGCACTGGACGCAAACCGGGCTGTTCGATGCCATGGGGGCACTGAGCACCAAGTACAATGACACCCCTGAGCAGGCTTCCCGTGCCTATGATGCTGACCGGGATGGCTTCGTTATCGCCGGTGGTGGCGGCATGATTGTGGTGGAAGAGCTGGAGCACGCCAAAGCCCGTGGTGCCAGAATTTACGCTGAAATCACCGGCTATGGTGCCACTTCCGATGGCTATGACATGGTAGCTCCGTCTGGTGAAGGCGCTGCACGCTGTATGCGCATGGCCATGGAAACCATTAACGCCCCTATTGATTACATCAATACTCACGGCACCAGCACCCCGGTTGGTGATGTGGCCGAATTGAAAGCTCTTACTGAGGTATTTGGCGACCAGATGCCAGTGATAAGCTCCACCAAATCACTGTCCGGCCACTCTCTGGGTGCTGCTGGCGTTCAGGAAGCCATTTACTGCCTGCTGATGATGAAGCACAACTTCATCACCGCTTCTGCTAATGTCCAGAACCTGGATGAAGCGGCTAAAAATCTGCCCATCCTGACCGGTGAAGCCCGCGAACAAAAACTGAACCGGATTATGTCCAACAGCTTTGGCTTTGGTGGAACCAACGCCTGCCTGGTATTTGAACGTTACCAGTAATCATTTTTCCTCAGGGTTTTGCAACAGCCTCGGGACCCTGAGGATCTGGTTTCTATCCATGTATAAAGCAGTTAAGCCAATCAATAGTACATGGTTTCAATGAGTTTGACGTGCACAATCTCCGTTCAGCCTGAGCGTCCTTCGGCTCCGCTCAGGATGTACGGACGAAGGGTGCTTGGCACGATCTATCAGAGTCTGGATTTTCCGCCTTTAGGCCCTATGGGTCCTTCGACAGGCTCAGGACGAACGGAGTGCGGAGGCACGACAACACGTCAAACTCATTGAAACCATGCACCAGTCACTAGATATCAGCCCTGACGATACGTCCGGGCAGCTTAATCCTGTCATATAGCGACGGCCCGAACGGGTTCCCCCCGCGCTCCAACTCAAGCTCCAGACGGGTCTGGTATTCCTTGCTGCCGAACAACAGATCAACATGATAATTTTTCTGCCACTGCTGCCCGTCAAAAACAAACCGCAGCCAGGCCCATGGCCCAGAGTACTGTTGTTGCGCCAGCACCACTGAATCATTACTCAGAGTCACATTAATCTGTTCTTCTTCAGGACCCGGCCACTGTCGTTTTTGCCAGATCATGGGGCCGTGGCGATAAACAAAACGACCATTGCTGTCCCTGAGGGAAAATTCCGAAGCATGGTTACTCAAGGCAAGCATTCGCAAACGGTAATTAACCTGAAGCGTACCGTCAGGGTTAAACAGCTGCTGTTGCAAACGCTGGGCATGATTCATCTGCTGCAACAGCATCCCTTTAACCGGCAACTGCTGGCCTTTGACGGTTTTTAAATGCCAGACACCCGGTTGCCGCGCCGGTTGCGTCTGCAGAAATGGTTTCAGGATAGCCGCAAAGTCATCCAGCAGCCCACCGGGCTTAAAGAACGCAGTAAAGTCGTTGAGCTGAATATCGTTGCCCGCGTCTGTCACCAACGGAAAACGAGAATACAGATGCTGGCTCCAGAAAGGATAGATCTCCTGTTGCCACCGCCTTTGGCAATAACGGGCAGCACCAGCAATGGCACGGCTCCAGACCTCTCCCGCCAGCTGGTTGAGCCATTGACCGGCCCGGGTATCATCACTGTCGGCCTGATGCCAGAGACTCTGCAGAATATTCTGCTTATTGCCCATCACCGTTGCTGCCAGCTGATACAGGGCAAAATCCGGATCAAAATGCCCGTTAATGTCCTGCAGCTCCTGCAAAAGCTGGTCCAGAACCGGGGTGAGCCGACTTTGCAGGTCCGCTGCATAGCCGGTGTATTCGGCAAAGGCCTGGTTGACAATGGCTGGATTATCCGGGGACACTTTTCCCACTTGCCCGGCTGGCAGCAATCGGGCAGCCTGATTCAGGATACGGTTGGCTTTAATAGCCGCAGGCGGTACTGCTCCGGGCTGCTGACCCAGAACCTTTGCACTGGCGGCTGGTGACTCTTCGGCCAGTGATGTCTCACTGGTGATCATATTGACCAGAGCCTGCAGTGCCGCGCCCCCTCTGGTCAGCAGTTTGGTTTGCTGCTCAATCTGGTCAAGGCTGATGGCCGGTTGCAACCGGATACGATGGATAAGATTATCCCAGGTGCGGATATAATCCTGAAAATAAAACTCCCGAACCCGTCGACTGATCCGCGACAGCTCAATGGCTGATATTTCTGATTCACCTTTCTGAATCCGGTTCAGGCTGATGATTTCCCGTTTCAACATCGGAGAGCTTGCCGAGAGATCCAGACGGCTATAAAGATTCCTGGTATAGAACCTGGGAATCCTGGTATTGCCACTGTCGTCTTCAGCCGTAAACAGAGTGCCGAACTCATTACCAAACAGATCCCGGGTATCCAGTGTACCGCTGAATTGTGGCAACCGGCGAAGATGGTCGTATACCAGCCGCTCCGGAGGCTTGGTTGACAATGCTTCACGGGCCCGCTCTATCAAAGCCTGATCCGGGAGAATACTTGCTGTTATCCTGTCACCCTCAAGGTGCCAGATATCCGTCAGCAGACTATCAAGCTGCCTGCCTGCCTCACCCTCCGGATCGTGCAGCAGCAATTTCCGGATATGACGGTGCAACAGCTCGATATTGCGGACTTTCGGATCAAGCAACATCAGGTAATATTGCAGGTCATCAAACAGTCCTTTGCTGTGCCGGCTCAACGCTTTGTGCAAACGGTCATGGAGATGCCGGGCCAGGGGTGATAACAGATAGTGTCGCAGCTGCTGCTGGTAAAAAACCTGGATATCATTCGCTGTCTCCCAATCCAGAAGTCCTCCATAATACATCCACCGGGAAGACTGCCGGTACATACGGTGCAATAACTGAAGACCATCCAGCAGTTGCAGCACATCACTGACAGGGATGGTATCCCCGGGAGCCTTCGGCTGGTTTGGAGCCTTCAGCTGGTTGAGAGCCTTCAGCTGGTTGAGAGCCTTCGGCTGATTCAAGGACACCATCAGCTGTTCCATGGAGTACCGGTAATCCCTGATGATCATTTTCTGCTGCGCCAGCAGCTGTTCATTGTATTCTATCTGTGACCAGCAGAAGCTCAGCCCGACAGCCAGAATGGCAACAAGAGCCCCTGACACCAGATAGATACGGGCCAGCCAAAACTTTCTGGCCATGGAATCTTCCCTGACATTCCCCATATCATTAAACAGAATTCTATTGAAAAACTGCTGACTGAAATAGCTCTGGTTGCCAGGGATCTGGGGCTGCACAGGCTGGGCCCGGAAACCGTGCAACCGGGCAATCTCCCTAGCCAGCAGGTTGATCGTACTGCCATGCTGACCACAGGAGCTGAACCAGACACCTTTCAGCTGTAGTGTTGAGACACCATAACGGGGCAGAAAAATCTCATCACAGAAAAAATGCAGGCGTTCACCCAGCAGGCTGAACTGCAGAACATAACGGACCTGTGCCTGACGGGCATTACTGTCTTTTTCCGGGTGGAGACAATCAAACAATTTATCAGACAGCTCGGTGTGGCACAGGTCAAAAGCCTCACGAAACTGTTCAGGATGGTAACCTTCCTTCAGGTAAAACCCAAAAGGCAACATCTGCCGTTGACTGCTCATACGACGGATCAGCTCCATAAAACCATTCAGCCGATCCGCCTGGGTCAGCAAAATCCAGACAGGGAGGGTATTGGCAAAACGCTGGTTAATGTACAGTAACCGCCACCGCAACTGCCGGGCCTGTTCCAGAAGGCCATTGGGATCACGCAGAAGCAACTGTTCTGTAGAGAGCGCAGCAAGAATGCCATTAAGGGGCCTTCTCGGACGTTTCTTGCGGACTAGCACCAGCAGGTGATCAAGGAGAAATTCGTCCAGCTGTTCTTTATCACGGGTATAGTACTGCCCTACCAGTTCAACGATAACCGCATGCTCACTCAGCCAGAATACGATACTGGACACCCGGTTTGGGGAAGCCGTGGCCACCTTTTCAAAACCGGCATTAATTAACCAGCTGGATTTACCGGAACCTGCAGTACCAATCATCACCAGCCAGGCCAGGGTGTAGGGCGTTTTGCCATGGCGACTGTTCAGAATTTTCCAGAGCTGGTTCCAGTCATACATTAACTGTTGTTTATATTGCGCCTTATTCTGTTCTGAAACGCCGCTTGCAGAACTGTCATCAGAGCTTGTTTCGAAAGCATGCCCGGTGGTGCCACGAGCTTTCTGGCGACGCAACACTACCCATAGGATCAGACAGCAGGCCAGCACAATAATTAACGACAGCACCCACTGCCAGACAGCGGTAAGCCAGCTTAACCACTCACCGCTGACCAGGGGGGCAAACCAGACCATTGACAGCAATAATACCGACAGCGATGCGACAATAATGATCGGATTAGTCATGACGTCATATAAAAAAGTATCAGGTCTTCTTATCAGGGCCTGCCACTGTGATCCCGGAAGATTCGGAGGGATTGCGTAAAATAGACAGCTGCACAGGTGTTGCCTGCCCCTGCTGCAATTGCAACTCAGACAGCCCGGTATAAGTGTGATTGATATACTGTATACAGAAATGGGTAACCGCCCCCGACAGCATCAGGATTGCGATAACCATTGGCAGATATTGCCGGACTCTGATCACCTTCAGCGGTCGCCAGGGTGCGCTGAGAATGGCCATGGTCTGATGCTCTCGGGGTTTCTGGTGCTCGCGGATTTCCGTGAATATGTTATCAGCAAGCTTTGCCAGCTCATGTTTATCGGTGTGCTGATAACGGCCGCAAAATCCCAGTCGCAGGAGCAGATAAAGCAGTTCAATAAAGTCAATCATTTTGGGGACATTCTGCCGCGCCTGTTCCAGCAGGACAAAAAATACTTCACCGGCATTGCGCTGCTGAAAAAGCTGCGCCACCAGGGCATGATTTTCCCAGCAGCCCGACTGCCCCCAGCCGGTATTCATTATTTCCTCATCAACGGCGGCACAGAGCGCATAACAGGTTTTCTCCATCATTCTGGGGGGGTATCCGGCTTGCAACCCACGGTTATGAAGTTCGTTAACACTTCTGACCAGATACTGGTGCAGCTCAGGCAGATTACTGACTTCCTGCTGCTGTGACAGCGTGCTGAGAATAGCCAGCAGTTCTGCCGACAGGTTGATAAGCGTATTGCTGCTGATATTGAAATTACCGAACAGGCCACTCTCGTCACGAAGCTCAGCACCAGAGCCATCCTGCGGGGCTGCCTGTTGAGTTTCTGCGATAGTTAATCCTCTATCCGCTACTAACTCATTCCCAACAGCCTGAAACCCAATACTGGACGATGTCATACTATTACCTGACTACAAAACAGTTGATAACGGTGTCTTCCGGCATCTGCTCATCCACATGAAGGGCCAGCAGGTCATGGGTTCGCACCATCTCCTGCCACAGTTCATTATCAGTGTCGATCTCGAAATAGACCGTGTTAACCTTTGCCCTCAGCTCAATGGGCGGCCCCGCCATGGCGGTGATGGGTACTGCGGTCAGTGCATTGCGAACCCGTTCAGCAATACGGTTATGACCACAGAGTTTGGCCGAATTGATAAATACCGTGCGGGTAAGGGACTGATTCAGGCTGGAGGCTACAGAAAGAATAAACCGGCCGTCGTTAAACAGGGTTCGGTCATCAATCCTGGTACGCAGTAAACGACGGAGTTGAAACAGCCGGGTATCCCAGACAAGCTCAACCACCTTGTCCTTACTGGCCTGACGCAGATTGAGCAGCAAACTGGACAGCACAGGCGCAAAGCACCCATAAATATCCAGCTCATTAAAATCGGGAAATTCTGGTGCCAGTGTCGTGTTAAAGGTGGCCAGATCCGCAGCCATAATGGCCAACATCCGGTAAAGCTCGCAGGCTGAGATACCTGACTGTTTTTCCACCAGTTTGAGCCAGGCACCATGTCGATTCAGTGCCTGCAGCCAGAGATACTCAATCTGCAGGGTCTGAAAGCTTTTCTGCTGCCCTTCTACCCCGACCTGGGTGGCAATAAATGACGCCCGTTGTCTGACCATGGCGCGAAGGTTCTGGACCTGTTCAAGCAAGTAGCGGGAGGCGCGGTAATCAAGACAGCGGGGAATAAAGGTACTGTCCAGGACCACTTCACCATCGGGATGAAATTCCTGAATATGGGCCATCGCCAGAGTGGAATAGTCATCCCGGGCCTCACCCTCAGCCATAAGGCAGGGATTCAAACGCGACAGTTCCAGCTGCACCGGTTCATTTTTGCGATCAGTACCATCATAAACACTGTGAGCCGAACTGATATATCGAACTGCTCTCGTCTTTTTCTCTTCCGGTGCCGTGTTAACACAACCGGGCTTATTCAGGGGAATGGCCAGATAGACCGTCCTGCCACAATGGCTGCTGTCCAGATCCATGGACAGTGAGACCGTCAGTTGAAAAGGCGTTCCATCGGGAAACAGGCCGCTGGCTTCACGAATAAACAGTTTGCCAGCCCGGAGTTGTTCACTGTCAATACCCAGGGAGGTAAAGCCAGCCTTGCCCGGCGCATAAATATTAAACAACTGCCGGTTATACCATTCCAGGTAGCGCTCCTGTTGCTGGAAATGCTGGGGGCTGAGAAACATCCCCTCAAGCCAGACGGCTCTGTCAACGCTATGATCCATGGGGTAGCCTGCCAACAAGACGAAGATGGTTACCGTTGATCTGTAATACCATCGAATTCTGACTGGCAGGAACAATGGATTCCAGCACCCACCAGATAGCTGACTGATAACTGGCAAACTCGGCAAAAATAGCGATAAACCGTGTTGTCCTGTCCAGCTGCAAGGTCAGCTGGCTGCCGGTATCCGGCCATACCGTGGGCAACCGGTGTTTCTTGACCAGCGTCCCCTGGAGAATGGCCACATCCTGCAGGTAGATATCCAGGAAGTCAGCATTGGCAAATAGTTCGGCACTTTGCAGTTCATACATGCGCAGCTGTAAAGGTGCCGCATCAACCTGCTGACCGCTGTTCATACCGGTGCCGTTATTGCTATCACTGTCTGCCACGATCTCCAGCGATAGCATGGTCTCAGGCTCTGGCCGAACTTCGCTGCCAGAACAGCCAGTTAATACCAGGGCCAGCAGGAGAAGAAATGAGCCTGAAATAGCATACATTGAATCAAGTCCTACCGGTTCACCGCCTCTTTCAGCCGCTGAAGAAACAGCGCCTGATAATGTCTGCCATGCATCAGGCAGCGATAGAAATTCTGATACTGTTGCCAGAAGTCGGCACAGGCTGTTTCTGATGTTTCTTTTGCACTCCCGGAAGCTGGCTCCTGCCGGTAATTCATCGGAGATAACAGCTGCTCGAGGTTATCCGGACAGAAGTCAGCCATCATTAAATCAACCGCCACCAATATGGCATCCAGCACTGCCGGCTGTTGCATAAGTTCCAAGAGTTGCCATGCTTCTGCCTGCGACAGTTCAGGCTGATGCGGTTCGGATGGCTCAGCTCCCGTTAAATTGGGGGGATCCTGTTCAATGGCTTCCGCCTGCGGCACCGGTAGCATTCTGAGATTCCGGTTTATGCTCCACTCACTCTCTTCATCATCACTGGCCAGAACATCAATAAGCGGCACTGGATGACAGCTGATCGGGGCTGTGTCAGCCGTATCAACGACGAAGTCGGAAAACGGTGATTCAATTTGCAGCTCTGGGCCATCAGGTCCGATAGATAGCGAAGATTCCTGTCGTTGTGCCTCGGGTGGTAAAAACGGATCATCAAGATGCTCTGTCCGGGAAGCTTCTTCAACGGACATAGTGTCTTCCGCGGGCAAAGGGCCCTCAAAATCCCAACTCTGAGGGGAAGACTCCAGCCCGTTATTCTCAAGCGCCAGATCCGTTTGCTCAGTGGCCAGGGATGCCATGCCGTCCCTCTGCCAGGGAGAAAAATCACTGGCCATCAGACAGTAATTGCCACAGTAGATCATATCGCCATCGCTCAACAAATAATGCCTGCTCTGCCTGGGCTGTATCGGTGTGGTATTCACCATCAGCTCACCGGATGACATATTTTCCAGGTACCATTGATTATCATCCCGGAAGATACGGATGTGACACTCAGCGATGGATTGCTGGCGATCAGGCAGAATAATCTGACAACGGTGACCCCGGCCAATCAGCACTTCACCATCAATAACATAAGACAGTGAACCAAGGGTCTCCCCTGCGGGGATACTGAGAACCATAAGTTGCATAAGCGATCTGATATGGTCGTTTGACAATCAAGTGTAGTTGCCTTGGTTTATTTCGCACGACGATTAACAGCCATATTTCGGTAGCCATTTGAAAAGAGGTCTGTTTCCCGGGGTGGGAACCGGACAATATCCAGCGCCATCAAGGTGCTCACCCCCCAATCAAAACCGTTGGCCAGCCCAAAATTACCGTTCCCCCATGAGCCGTGGTATCCCCCATACGTACCGCAGGCCGACCATTAATCAATACCGTCAAACTGCCTTTTACTATGCTATCTGGCGGACCTACACAGATACATGGCTGCCCCAGGGTCGCAGCTGGCAGGCCGCCAATCAGTACCGTTGAGGGCAGTGGCAGAATTGGCCCGCCCACATGGGGAACAGGCACGACTGCCGGCGTCTGCATCGGACAGATATGCATATCCCCGACCCTTGCTGCTGGCCCCATGATTACCTCCCCTTGCCGCCATCGGCAATATCAATACCCATGGCAATAAACTGCCGGTAACGTTTATTACCTTGTCGGCCATCGGGCAGCACCGCTGCCAGGCAGATAGCCCCGGCCACCGCATGGGCATAAAGCCAGGGCGGAGCGGGACTTTGTGGCCCGTTCACCGGGGTCAGGCTGCCGCCACTCCAGAACACGCCCTGGGCCAGCCAGCCACAGGCATTATCCAACCCGGCCTGTTGCGCCATGATGTCTGCCAGACGACGATGAGTTTCTATCGGTTCCTGAAGCCATCGCCTGACCACATCGAGTGCCTTCTGCTCCGTTTCCGATAGCGGGATACCGGCCTTTTCAATGCATAAATATCCCCACCAGATACACTCAACGGCCAGCAGACTGTGGCTCAGAAAGATGACCAGTTCCTGATGCATTGTTTCCCCGGCCAGACGATTGATAAACGCCACCGGTGTCAGGGAAGGATCTACCCATTTCTGAAAAGCACGATCCTGTTCATAGCGCTGTAGAATGTCTGTGGCCAGGGGTTGAGGGATTTTTTTCAGGCTCGGTTTGGTCACTAACATAGTCAATTAATTTTCACAATGGCACCGGAAAGATCGACCATCGCCCCGGCTTTTACAGCGGTCATACCGTTGCCCTTGATATTAACCAGCGTGCCCTTAAGCTCAGCATTGACAACACCTTCCACCGCTGCGCTGACCCCGCCCTTCACCGTTGCTGAAACTTTGCCGTCTATGTTCACCTGTACCCCCGAGATCTCTACCCCCGATGGTGACAGGGTGACCGTGCTGGGACCACATTTGATCTGCACCGAACTGCCAGACAGGCTGATACTGCTGGCCCCGACACTGAGCTTGATGGCGGTTTTGCCTGTGGCACTGATATTGCCGGCATCCATATCAAGACTGCCGGTGGCGCTTTCTGAGATACTTCCCTTGCTGGTGATATTCACATCGCCGGTACTTCGGGTATCCGTTGCACCCCGAACCTCAAGGCTGTAGCTACCATCCGTTTTCTGCTGGTAATTACCGGCAGTATCCAGCATGCAGTCTGCCCGGGTCCGGGTGGTGATATTCCCGGTGACTTCCGTGAGTTGCTCGCCCTCTATCTTATGGCTGTCGTTTTCCTTGACGGTTCTTTCCGATGTTTTCTCCACAAGTGTCGTATCTTTACCTTTGATCACACGGCTATTGTCGTTTTTGATCAGGATGGAACGATCTTTTTCCGCCTGAACATACATCAGTTCTTCACCCTTGTGGCAATTGAAGCGCAACTCACTGAAATTATCGGCTCCCCCTTTTGGCAATGATTTGAGTTTTATCCCCTGTTCCATACCGGATTTGTAGGGCTGACGTCGCTGACCATTATAAACTGTGCCCACAACCACAGGCCGGTCCGGATCATGATCCAGAAAACTTACCAGCACCTCATCACCCACCCTGGGGGTAAACTGGCAACCAAAACCATCCCCGGCCAGAACCTGGGCAACCCTTATCCAGCAGGAGCTATTCTGATTGGCCTGCCCCTCCCGGTCCCAGTGGAACTGGACTTTTATCCGGTGAAACTCATCCAGGTAGACTTCATCCTTTTCAGGCCCAACGACAGTGGCACTGTGCAGTCCGGGCATAGGCGGCTTTGTTACAGCCTGCCTGGTTTGCCAGGGGGTTTTCAGGGGAATACAGGAAAAACCGTTGCTGTACTCCAAACTGCGCCCGTCTTCTGCCGTCACCATGACATGATTGACCAGCCTGAGCAGGTAGTGTTGCTGTTCCTGACTGTCCGGGTGATGTTTCAGGGCAAAGGTTGTCCCTGCCGCAAACCCGGTCAGGGTACTTTCTCCCTCCACTTCACTGAGCCGGGTATCCAGCGCCTCCTGACGTTTCTCCACCACTGCCCCGCCCTGTTCCCGGCTGGCAAAAGCGCCGGGGTAAAAATACTGCTGCAACCGTCGGCGATGGGGCATGCTTTGCTGGCTTTTGACTTCATCAGTCAATATTGGCCACCCCGTGGTCATATTGTAATCTGCTGACTGTACCGAGCCCGCCACCATCCAATAACCGTGGACCCAGCGGGTAATGGCCCGCTCCAGCCGGGTACTGTCCACAAAATATTCAATATCACTCTCCCCGCAGTCACTGAACACCCGGTTCGTTTCTCCGACAACCAGCTGATGTCGGCCATTATCCTGCCTGAAATAATAGAACCAGCCCCGCGCAGCGATCAGCCGACAGATAAAATCCCAGTCACTTTCATTGAACTGAACACAGTACTCAAGGCGACTGTCGTTGTTGGTTTTCAACTGAAGATCCGATTGAAAATCATGTTCACGACAGATCGAAGTAATAATGTCACCGGTCTTCTTTTGTTGAAAAATACGACAATTGGTCCGCTGCTGGAGAAACCAGCACCAGGGGGAAACCAGCAATTCATAGTGAAGGTAGCCCCGACTGGCCATCAGGCCTACCTGGCGAACCTGGACACAATACCCATGAAAATACCTCTGCCGGACACGGTCTGAACCCCTGCCGGGCTGATAGCAGAACGTGATTTGCTGCCCCAGCAACGCAGTTTCTGACAGTTTCCTGGCCAGAATCACCGCGCGGTGCTGAAAAAGGTCATCCAGCTGTTCGCTGCTGTGCAGCTCTGAGACAATCCACTCATCTCCCTGTTCCGAGCGGGCAGTCAAAGGCCGGGCATGTATCTCAAGGTCTTTCATTGGCTAACTGTCCGAAAGATTCAGGCATAAGCAAGCTGCCCGGTCTTGATATCCCTTTTAATAACGTCAAAAGCAATGCATTCCCCGGTCTGCAGAGTCTTTTTCAGTCCGGCATAATCCTTTGCCGCCCGCAAAAGAGCCGTCATATCCTCTGCCACAACCTGTTTCTTACGCTCTCCCCGGACTGTTTTACTCTGCAATACCGTCCCGTCATCCTTGGTTATCTGTTCAGTGGCGTATTGAAAATATTTCGACTGGGCATTGCCGACAAACCCCTCAACGGCATTGATCTCATTGATCCCCATAACATCCCCGTAACCATTAAAACCGGGCACCCGTGCTGCCCGTTTCTGTACCGCATCGGCCTCCAGGTCAAGATTACTGACCAGGGCTACCATACGACCACGACAGTCCATATAGACCTGACTCAACTCGGCATCTGAAGCCCTGTCATTCAGAAATTGAGCAAAGGTGATCAGCCGCCGGGTATGCACAGAACCGGGGTTGTAGTGCTTCATGGTTTTTGCCAGTTTCATCAGGGCCGGCATGGCAATGGCGTCATACCCCACCAGCAGAAGGCCTCTGGGAGAAATGATGCAGCTGGCGCTGATACTGGAACCTACCCCCAGCGTGGCCCCGGCTGAGGTGTCAAAGCTGACTTCATCGATGGACGCCTTTGCTGCCAGTTTTGCGGCTATGCCGACCCCGAATGACATCGACTCCCTGGCCTGCAGGGTAAAGATATTCACCCCCCTGCCGGGGTGTTGCAAAGCTACTTTCTGCTCAGAACCAAACTCAAAGCCGGCAAACAGTTTGCCCCCGATATCCATCCCTACCCCCTGGCCATTGACGAAGCACTGCAGGTTGCCCGCGGCAATACCACCGGCAAACAGGTCGCCACCCAGTTCCACTTCCGCCATCTGGCCAACGGTCACACTGCCCTGTCCATTCATCACGACAGCGAGGGAAACCTCCCCTTCAAGATCGGCTTTAAGTCCATGAAATCCCCGGGTAGCTGACGTAGAATTTTCGATCAGGTCAGTCTCCACAGCCGATTCCTGATAATTGTTCACCACTCCTGCGGTTGTCCCTGCACTGCCCCCGGCCCTGGCGTGAACTTCAGCACTGCCACTGGCGTGGACTTTTACCATGTCCAACTCACCACCCAGCAGACGACGAAGGTATTCTCCTTTGACCTTACAGGAGTAGGTCAGTTCATAATCAATATCTGCCCGCAGACTGGCCTCAGCGCCAATGCCTGCTGCCGCACTGGCCCTCAGCTCATCCATTCGGGCTGCGCCAGACGCATGACCGGAGGCCTGACCACTGGCTTGCAGGTTACCTTTCAGGGATTGTTTCAACCGGCCCTGCTGCCACTCCTTTTCAACAGACAAATCAGCACTGCCAGCGGCCGATACCGATGCCTCACTTTGTGCACTGCCCTCGGCCAGCCCGATGATCCCCTTGCCAAAGCCGGTGGTGGTGCTCCCGGCACTGCGTGCTACCGAGGTGCTGCCCTGGTACAGCCCCACGGTGTTGGAATTCCATTCATACCAGGTGGTCCAGTCCGTATCCACCTCCGTCATATACTGGTCATGGACCCGTGTGGCACTGGCCGCCAGCAGCTCGTAGCGGAGCCGGGAAACCGCCAGTTCCGCCAATGTCCAGGAGTGGTCGGTTTTGTCTTTTTTGATAATGTCCAGAAGATCAATTTTATTGGTGATAATCCGGGTTGCCAGGGTATTGCGGATCATGCGCTTGACCCTGGTCTGTTCCACGGGCGATGGCTGGTAAGCGGCCAGATGTTCAGGAAAATTTCGACTGGCACAACCCACCAGGATTTTCCATTTGGGGTGCGCCAGTATTTTTCTGGGGTCCGTGGTCTGGAGTTCACCTTCCAATGTCGTATAAACAGTATCAACCGCTTCCTGAAAGTGTTCGACACGGGTAGCTTTCTGATAGCCAAACAGCTTTTTCTCGCCCATCTCCCGGGTCCAGCCGTCAACCAGCTGCTCAAAGAGTGAATCATTGATATTAATCAGCTTTCTGGTGGGACCCAGTTCCAGCAATTCGGTGAATCTCATGGTGGCTGTACCTTACTCACGCCTAACCAATGGTATAAACAATCCGCTGGTTATCCAGCCCAACGGTAACTGAAGCAATGTGTTTACCCTCTGCCATAAAGGCCAGACATTCCGCCGCCAGCTGCGGCATCAGGTTCCTGTTGATCTGTTGCTCGATAGCCCGCGCACCGATCTGTGGATTGCTGTGCCATTGCACCAGCTGCTGAACCACGGCATCATCCACCCGCAGACTGGCACCATATCGGCTGGCCAGGTTGTGCTCTATCCTCCCCAGGGCCAGACGACAGATTCTGGTCAGATCACCTTCGTTCAGAGGCAGATAGGGAATAATGGTTACCCTGCCCAGAAAGGCCGGTTTGAAATAGCGCAGCAGTTCATCATTGATGGCCGCCAGAATGGTATCCCTATCCGGAATACCTTTACCCTGCCGCTGAAACTGAGCCACCAGGTCGCAGATTAACCCGTCAGCGGCATTGGCAGTCATAATGATAATGGTCTGGCAAAAATTCACTTCCCGCCCCTCACTGTCCGTCACACGGCCCTTATCAAAGACCTGGTAGAAAATATCGTGGACACCGGGATGGGCTTTTTCCATTTCATCCAGTAACACTACTGAATATGGACATCGTCGTACGGCTTCGGTCAGTACACCACCTTCACCATAGCCCACATAACCTGCCGGGGCTCCCAATAACATTGAGACTTTATGTTCCTCCTTGAACTCAGTCATATTCAGTACAGTCAGATTCTGTTCACCGCCGTAGAGCTGATCGGCCAGGGCCAGGGCTGTTTCTGTTTTTCCCACACCAGAAGGACCGCACATCAGGAAAACCCCCACCGGCTTGCGTGGATCTGATAATCCGGCCCGGCCAATACGGACACTTTGGCTGATCCCTGAAATGGCATCGTCCTGACCAACCACCCGCTGGCACAGGTTCTGTTCCAACAACATCAGTCGTTCTATTTCATCCCTGAGCATGTCGCCTGCGGGAATGCCAGTCCAACCGGATACCACTTCCGCCACGCTGCCGACATCCACCCGGGCAAACACCAGCGGCCGATCCTTACGACAGGCCTCAAGTTCCTGCTGTAACGTACTGAGTTGATTCAACTCTTCCGTTGCCACCGGCACCTCGTTGGTTAACAACTGCTGATCCACCCGGGCCGACAGGGGAAGCATTTTTGCCACTATCTCCTGTTCCTGCCGCCAGCGTTGTTCCAGCACCTCACCCTCGGTTTTTGTGGTTGCTATTTCCTCCTCCAGCAGTGCAATACGTTCAGCCACTGCTGCCCCGGTCACCCGGTCTCGTTGCAGCTCCCGGAGTTCACTGGTCAGGGCCTGCTGATGCTGGCGCAGGTGCTGCAACTCTGCGGGGGTGGTATGGCGGGAGAGACTCACCCGGGAGCAGGCAGTATCCAGCAGGCTGATGGCTTTATCGGGTAACTGTCGTTCAGGCAGGTAGCGGATCGACAGTTGCACAGCGGCCTGCACCGCGTCCTCATGAATCCGCACCTGGTGATGTTTTTCCAGCAGTCGGGCCATCCCACGGGTCATCCGGATGGCACTGGTTTCGTCCGGCTCCAGTATTTTCACCGGCTGAAAGCGGCGGGCCAGGGCTGCATCCTTGTCAAAATATTGTTTGTATTCCGACCAGGTGGTGGCCGCAATGGTTTTAAACTCTCCCCGCGCCAGGGCCGGTTTCAGCAGATTTGCCGCATCATTCTGACCGGCAGCGCCACCGGCCCCCACCAGGGTATGGGCTTCATCAATAAAGACAACAATGGGATGATCGGACTGCTTGACTTCATTAATGACATCCTTAAGCCGGTTTTCAAACTCCCCTTTAATACTGGCACCAGCCTGAAGCAACCCCAGGTCAAGACTGAGAATTGTCACTCCCTGCATAGTTTCCGGCACATCACCCAGCACGACCTGCTGGGCCAGCCCTTCCACCACAGCGGTTTTACCGACGCCGGCATCGCCCACCAGGATCGGATTGTTCTGCCGGTGACGACAGAGAATATCAATGATCTGCCGTATTTCCCGGTCACGGCCAATAATGGTGGGGGACCTATTGCTTAATGAACCGGATTCTTCCAGAGCCACACGGGCGGCATCGGTCATATTGATGGTGTATTTATCCAGTGCTGACTGACTGCCAGGCGGTGCCCTTCCCTGTTTATCCGGCACTTCCGGTTGCCGGGCCAGGCTTTGCAGTTTTTCCCTGGAAATTTTCCCCAGCTCCCGGGTGAACTGGGTCTCTGTCAGGGTAAAACTATCTTTGGCCAATAGCGCCAGAATCAGGTGGTAAGAGGTCATGGTATTCTGCTGGAAATTCACCGACGCCAGCAGCCAGGTATCCTGAATCAGGCTCACCGTGGTTTGGGCCAGGGCCGGGGTGGCCTGATAGCCTGTGTTAAGTCGATCCAGCCGTTGCTCCAGATCATCCACGATCACTTCCCGGGCCAGCTGCTGGCTATGGATAATCCGATCCATATCACGGCCCGGTTCCCGGAACAGTTGCAGCAGCCAGTGATCCGGTTCAACCGTCTGATGCCCACGGTGAACACAGAGTCCGGCAGCCATTTCCAGAGCCTGGCGCAGCTCCGGTGATAAATGACCAACCAGGGTTTTCAGTTCCACCTGTTGCATAAATCGAACCCTTGGGAGTTGTCTGGAAATAACTTCCCTATTTTCATTGCCTGACTCCGTTCGGACTGAGCTTGTCGAAGTTCGGTGGCACGCCCCTTCGACAAGCTCAGGGTGAACGGAAATCGGGAACTTATTAAAAGACAATTCCTTGGCTGTACTCCAGCTTAAAAAAAACGGCTGCCCCACTTACTGGATTGATGTTCCGGGAAATCCACCGTGACTCTCTGCTCTGGATACAATTTCGATAGCAGACAGCTGAGACGCCCAAGACGGGCAGTGTGGATAGCCGGTCTGGCAGACAATTGCGGTGCAGACAGGCAGTGACGCGGGCAATTAATCTGCAGTCGGAAGCGAACCAGGTTGGCAAAATAGATGCCGCACATCTCCATAATGGCCGGTGCCAGCTGTCGGTCCCGGGTGATCGCCTGGTACTCTGCCCCGGTATTGATCACAATCACCACGTAAACGCAGGAATACAGCAGATAGCCGGAATGGCCCAGCAGGCAGCTCGCTCCCAACCGGCCCACACAACGGCTGCGATAACCCACCCGGGAGTGCAATTGTGTACGACAGTCTGGTGCCACTGGTATTCTCATCGGGGGGGGTGACTCCAGACGGAATTTCAACGAAAAATAGTCCTCCAGGATTAACGACAGTAATTTCAGGTTGGAGGTTTTCCGGCCAATAACGGCGATGTAGCGCACCAGGTTATTCACCGGGATAGTTTTCGGTGAGGGCAATCCGCCCAGTGCCAGCAGCCGTTGTCTCGGGCTCTGGGCACTCCCCGGTTTCTGTTCAAACAGCACGGACAGGCTGGAATCCAGGGTAATCTGGCTGGTGTGTCTGAGGATCTGGTCATTAAAGAGGGAAAAAAAGCCTGATATGCTCTCAGGCGTGTCCTCCCGGCCTCCACTCAGCCGCATCTGCTTTTCCAGATCCTGGTAAACATAAGGCAGTGTGCCGTAATAACCGTGCAATGCCGACTGGGTAGATAGCAGACGCCAGCCGCTGGCAACTCGACACACCTGGTACAATTCCCCACAGGGAAAGCGATAAGCCGGATCACAGGCAAAGCGCAGCGACACCTGCGCCAGACCATCGCCACGGTGTTCAATGGGCTGGGGAATCTGCCCCAGCACCCGCAGGGCCTGGGCGGCCTGCCAGCGCCAGGGTTCCTGCTGCAGGGAGGTAATCAGCGATTGATCTGATAACCATGACGGCGTGTACATCGAATATATTCTCCCTGATGCCCTTTCAGCTGAATGACCACCTGGATAAAACTGTGGAAGCCGGCAAAACGAACGGCCAGATAGTCCAGCAGGTTGCTGAACATCATGATGCTGGATTGTTTCAGTTTGATCGGGTCCAGCTCAAACACCACTTCACTGCCCTGCAACAGGCACTGGTGGCCATCAATACGAATCTGCGCCACCTGTGGCTCTACCCGAATGGCTGACATGGATTCCAGCCAGGCGACCCCTGTCGTTGTTTTCCGCTGCGCGTACATGGACAACAGGTTACGGAATTGTCTGGCCGGGTCCCGGGCCTGAAATATTGAGACAATGTTTTCGCTGAGCAGCACCAGCAGATTGAGCCGGGTCTGAATATCCAGCTTGCGAGCGACGGGTGCCGTAGGCCGCATCAGCAGCCTGACGTCGGTGGGCAGAATAATATTATCCAGACACTCAAGCCCGGGATTGGCCGGCAGGTCCAGCACCTGATTACCGTTGCTGCAAGTCACATGGGGAGACAGCACCATCACCTGATTCCGGCCGGGGTCCATATCCGTGTGGCTAATCTCCAGATGACCATAACGCCCGGTATCCACATCCACCGGCCGGTGCAGCCAGAAGCAGTGATGCTCACCGTCGTTATGTTTCAGGCCATATAACGGCGGCAGAACCACCGGCTGCTCACCGGTAATATCCAATACCTCTGTGACCGCCTGGATCTCCACCGTATTGGGACTATAGCTATCGGGGATCAGGGGATAGTCCAGCTGCCGGTGATCAACCACCACCGGTTCGGCAATATGGTCAAACAGGTTGACCAGAGGGGCGCAGCCCTGCAGAAAGCGAAGCTGGTCTACTCCCAGCAGCATTTCATCGGGCATATTTTCCAGGCAGAACAGCAGGCTGACCTCACGGCTGTCGAACTGTTGCAGTTGTGTCCCGATCCCGTTCAGCCGGAACCCGAAAAACAGCTCCGGCAGCGAGAGCAGTTCAGTCACCATCTGGTAGTCAGAAAAAAAAGTATGTTCCTGGCTTAACAGCCGGTCGCCTTCGCCAAAACCCACCGGTGCAAATGATGCCAGGGGTAGCTCATGGTAGCGGCCCTGCCGGTCCACCAGCAGAATCCTGCACAGATCCCGGCATAGCAGGTCATACATCAGCGTCTGCAGGCGGGCGGTACCCCGAAAATAGATGGTCAGCCCGTAGTCATCCGCCAGTTCATTGAATCGCCGGGACTCATCAATCATGGCAAGATCCAGCCCGAGCATGGCCACCGCCAGTTCCGGGCAGGGAATGTTGTCCCGGCCAAAGGGGCGACGCTCAATATGGGTACTGACAATATCAAACGGGCAAAGCTCCAGCTGGCGGGTAGTCCGGAACTGGCAGTAGCGATCATCATCGATATAAGCCCGGAAGCGGGTGCCCTGTGGCAGGGTCTTCACGGATGACTGGTCAATATCGGGAGCAACCCGGATCATACTGACGGAAGGCAATGGCTGCACACACAGGGGAAAAACCACCTGGAGCAGGTCAATGGAAATCTTACCGGACTCCCGGGCTGCCTGACGTGCCATTCTGGCGGTCAGCAGGGCAAACGATTCCATCACCCTGGCCACATGGGGATCATCCACCGTGTCATAGCTGATCCCGAGGCTCTGGGCCTGCTGGGGATGCTGTTCGGCAAAGTGCCGGGCCCCCTCCCAGAGCAGGGTCAGTTCCCGTTCGTACCAGGCCAGCAATGAATCAGGCAATGCCGTTCTCCTCTTGACCCGAAATAACCCCCATACCCAACTCCTCAGTGTTGACAATATCCACCCGGGCATCCGTCAGGTTCAACACTGAATCGAAACCCACCGGGACCCGCTGCTGCCGATCCACCAGTACGCCTTCAATATGAAAACGGATACTGTTGACCCGCTCATTGAGGGCCACCATCTCCACCACAACCTCCGTGAGCCGTGGTTCGTAATACCGCAGCAGCACCTCAATCTCTCGCGATAACCGACTGGCCTGAAAGTAGCTGCGACCGAGATGATCAACCGACAGGCCATAGCGCAGCAGCGACCGCCGGGCGAGCGGATAATCATCACCCGGAGCCAGCAGCGGCTGGCGGGATTCCAGCAGAAACCGGATATTTTCCAGCACCGACAGGCGCAGGTCTGTGGTGCGCTCACCGGATGGCTCTCGGGCCAGCAACAGCTCCAGCAGACTGACGCTCATTCCGTCTCCCTCAACTCGCTGGTATCGGTTTTCAATAGCAGACTGCTGTTAATGACATCGAACTGGTACTGGGGCTGCAGCTCAACTTCACAGTAATAGATACCCAGGCTCTCATTGCCATGAATCGTCACCCTGGATTTTTTCAATGGATAACTGGCCAGTACCGAGTCGTCGGCGTAATCGGCATTGGAGGTGTAGCCCTGCAGCCAGGTGTTCAGCTCCCGCTGGCAGGATACGGCGCTATCGTAGCTGCCAATATGCTCCCGGATCAGCACTTTCAGATAGTGCCCGAAACGGCAGCCGATCAGTGTCGTCTGCAACATATTAATAATCCGTAAATCATCGCCTTCCCAGCCGGACTGATGGAGCGAGCAATTGCTGAAAAAGGCCAGATCGCCACTGAGATAAACGGTGGTCAGGGGGATAAAACCCTGACCGCTGTAAAACTCTTCCAGAGAGTCAGTGAGCCGCAGCCAGGCGGCGGCGGACACTGTCGCACGTTTTTTCACCAGTGCCCCACCCCGCTCACCCGGTACCCTGAGGAAGCCAAACCAGCGAATCCGGTTAAACTCCTGCAGGACATTACCAGCAAAGGCAAAAGCGCTATTGCCCCACAGGTAATCACTGCCAACGCCGTATACCGGGTGCTCATTAAAAAGGATTCCCTGGTAACAGTGCTGCCAGGGTGTCCTGAGCAGCACTTTGGGAAAGGCCAGCCCGAGAAAACGACTGCAACCCAGGCTGCGCAGTCGACGCCAACCGGCAAAATCCTGACTGTTGAGAATACGCTGAACCCGTTCCGGATCGGTCCAGACATCAATATCGCTGGTGCCGAGAAAGTTTTCTGACACTGTCATCACCACCGGACAGAGGGATTCCTGGCCCAGCTCCGCCAGCAGCTGCAGGGTATACAGATCATCGTAACCAGTGACCTCATCCACCTCCGTGGTAATCGCCTGGTCCACCACCAGCAGCCCAAACGGATGGCCGCCAAGGGTATTGAGCTCCTGCCGGTTAACCAGCCGGAACAGCACTGACGTCTGTATACTGGTACTTAAATTCAGATCATGGGACAGTTCAGCCCAGCTCATACTCAGGAGCCGCACCCGTACCGGAGCCACACCGGGTACCGCATCCATCATATACAGCAGACCACGCCACAATGACTCCAGTGCTTTAAAACGAGGGTGCTGAATGATAGTACAGAGCTGTTCGGCCACCTCTTCATCAATAGCGGCCACCAGTTTTTGTACCAGTGCCTCGGCCTGTAGCGAACCATTCATTAGCCCGGAATATTGGCCACCATCCGCAAAGAGGTGGTCAGCTCTTCCATCTGCAACCAGGGGCGCAACCAGGCGATGGCAGAATAACAGCCGGGGCGGCCTGCCTGTTCCTGTACCATTATTCTGGCTTCCCGCAGCGGCGTTCTGGCCCGGGCTTCATTACCCACGGCGTTGGGGTTGGTGTAGAGACCGATCCAGGTGGACAGGTCTTTCTCCACATCCACCGGGTCCATGGCCGAACCGATTTTGTCCCGGCCCATCACCTTGAGATAGTGGGCAATCCGGGAACTGGCCATCATATAAGGTAACCGGGCCGAAATGGCCGCATTGGCCGTGGCATCAGGATTGGTATATTCCTTCGGCCGATTCAGGGTCTGAGCGCCCATAAACACCGCGTAGTTGGCATTTTTGTAATGCACCATGGGCAGCAGCCCCAGGTCCGACAGCTCCTTTTCCCGTTCATCGGTCAGGTTAACTTCGGTAGGACACTGTTGTACCCGGTCACCGGCTTCAGAGACATAGGTGTAATTGGGCAGGTTCTCCACCTTGCCACCATTTTCCAGCCCACGAATGGCGGTGCACCAGCCAAAAGCGGTAAAGGCATTGTTGATCAGCAGCCCCATATCATAGGCAGCATTACTCCAGGTGAAATCGCGGTTGGAGCGTGGCCGATGCACACCATCCCGGCCTTTGGGAAACTCCTCGAAGTTAAACCCCCTGACCGGACTGGCAGCCTCGCCATAGGGCAAACGGGCCAGGGTCCGGGGCATGGTCAGGGCAACATAACGGGCATCATCGCTGTCCCGGAAGGCATTCCAGCTGGCGTAGGCAGAAGCATCAAACCCTGCGGCCACCGGCCTGCCTGCCCCCAGCTTGCGGATATCATCAAATTCAAACAGTCCGGGCGATGCGGCGGCAATTAAGGGTGAATGGGAAGCGGCAGCCACCACCCCCAGGTAGCGCAGCAAAGCGACATCTTCATCATTGTGGCTGAAGGTATAGTCAGCCAGCAGGACACCGTAAGGTTCCCCCCCTGCGGTACCAAACTCATGCTGATAAACCATATTGAACAGACGACTGCGGTCAATAGCTGGGGCCTCTTCAAACTGCTCCAGTAACTCATCCCGGGTGATATCCAGCACCCTGACCTTCAACCGGGAACCCAGGTCGCTGTTACGGATCAGCTTATTAAGACCACGCCAGGAGCCTTCCAGCTTCTGAAATCCCTCCTGATGCAGTACCTCACTGAGTTGCCGGGATATCTTATCGTCCAGGGCCGCCACCGCCTCTTCAATGGTTTTGGTCAGGTTTTTGCTCCAGACCACCGTCCCTTCCAGGGCCTGGCGGGTCAGGGTAGCCAGCAGATTCCTGGTGGTATCCGGTGCCGTTTGCCCGGTAGCGGCTATGGCCCGGTCCAGAAAGCTTTCTGCCAGTTCCGGGGTTGCCTCAGTGGCAGACGCCTCAGCCTGTTCATCGCTCATATCAGTTCACCATGTTTTGCACCACAGAGATTGCAAAGACCTCTATGGAAAAGGAAAAAATCTCACATTTTCCTGTTTCCTGCTGTTCCCGGTGACCGGTTCAATCCTTACCCTCACCGGCATCACCAGAGGCACCGAGGTCATTAGCATCAATACCCAGCTCGCCGGATAGCCCGGTCAGGGCATCGGTACTCTGCAGTACTTCCTTCAGCAGGGCCTCCAGATCCCGGGAACGGTCCGCATGGGCCAGTAACTCCCTCAGCTGATTCCGTACTGCCATCAGTTTGCGCAGGGGTTCAATCTGCTGGACCACATTGGCCGGCTCAAAGTCTTTCATGGAGGCAAACGACAGGTTGACGGCAAACTCAGTATCATCCTCGCTGCCTTCATCACCGGCACTGGCCAGTTTATTGGCCACTTTCAAATTCAACTGGGGACCAATGGTGGCCATGACCGAGTCAAAGTTATCCTGATCGATATCAGTGAAGTTCCGGAAGTCCACTTCTTCTTTGTGGCTGTCCGGCTTATCGCCGGAAAACTCACCAATAACCCCGACCACAAAAGGCAGCTCCCGTTTTTCCAGGGCACCGTTGGTTTCCACATCGTAGGTAATGCTGACCCGGTTTTTACTGATGCGTTTATGCTGTGTATTCAACGCCATAATCTTTGCCCCTGTTATTCCTCAACTGGCCCTAACCTTTACTGGAATGGGATTCCGCCTTGCCGGTAGGCAGGTCGTAGGTGACATCGCCACCAGGTTCCAGCTTACCGCCTTCGCCTTCATTCCAGTGTTTCACCTTGACCTTGCTGTAGGCCAGGGCAATGCTCTCAAACGGGGTAGCACCGTCGGACGCACTGAGGCTGTAATTGACAATCCGGGCATTGGTTAACTGCAGCTGCAGGTAAACCTGTGCCCCCTGACCGGAGCGATCAGGCTTGGTCACAATAATATCAACGGTGTCGCCTGTATCCCCGGGCACATACATCCGTGAGAGAATATTTTCCGAGGCACCATCCATCTCCTTGCTGACAGTGATTTCACTCATGGCCACCATGCCGGCATCACGATTCATACCATTGCCAATATCCATACTTACCGACCGGGCGGCACCCCAGTTGAAGGAGCGAATGGCAAACCAGCCCTTGCCAGCGACACTGTCTCCACCGGTATATTCAGCCGTAGCATCACCTTTACTCGTGGCTTCGCCCAGCTTCATGTACATATTGGCCATAACTTTTTCCTCAGAAACGGTGCTGGTTACACAAGGTCATCCAGATTACTGATATTGAGCCCTCCGGGGGGATCGGAAACGGAAGGGACAGGTTCAGTAATAACCTCTTGTTGACGACTTACGTTGTCTGCATAGTCAGGTGGTGATGTCGGAGGCTCAGGTTCCGCAGCGGCCTGCTCAGGGGCCAGTGTTTCGGTCAGGACCGCAGGAATATGGCTGAGCCCTGCTACACCGGGGCCGGGAATGGGGACCTGATGGCTGGTATTCATGCCGGTTAACTCCATAATCCGGCCCATAAGGTTATTGTTATCCTGCAGCAGCTCATTCATTAATTCAGGCAACGGCGTATATCCCCAGCGGATCGCTTTCTCCAATAAATACGACACCGGACTCTGAGGTTCGGTACGCTGAAAATAATCGGACAACAGCCTGAGCTGCTGGAATGCCTGGTTGCGGTTAAACGATGGATCAGTCCCGGCGGCCTGCTGCTCGCCAGCGTTGCCTGTTTCATTCTGGACGACAGTTTCCTGCACACTCGCGTCTGGCTCGGCAGTGTCCCTGGGGAAATCTGTGATACCGTGGTTATCCCGGGCAGCCTTGCGAACATCCGGTGGCCAGGGGGTAATCAACCCCTCGGTGAGGTCAGCAATGGCCTGCAGGTTGGCCTCCAGGGCCTGACGCAGAAACCGGCTGCCCGGCGCGGGCATATTTATTTTTTTGAAATGCTCTATCAGGGTCTTATCCAGGGCATCAAGCCCATCAAGAACATCCTGAATGTCGTTTATTTGCGTAACAACAACGTTAATGTCGTCTGTGTCGTTTTGCTGGGAAGATGAAAACGCTATCTTAACCTTCTGTTTCAGCTCGTTGCGGCTGGCCTCTTCATGCTGGTAGCAGACATAGTCAATATCACTGACCAGGGGCAACATGCGCAGGGGCACGGCAATCTGGCAACTGTCCTCTGATTCACCGAACAGCAGCTTCAGGGCCCGCCCCTGAACCTCAGCCCGCTCCATACCGGCGTTATCCGGGTCTGCTGAGCGAAGCTTTTCCACCGGCAGAAAAGGCTGTATCTGCTCGCCAAATTGATTGATACAGAGGTCAATCAGCTGAATCACCAGGGCCAGTTGCGCAAAGGGACGGCTGGTAAACAGCTGAGCCATGGCCAGCCATGCCAGGCACTCCAGGTCCCGGGAAGATTTCTCCAGAACCTCCAGCAACAGGGTGCGCAATTGCAACCAGTTCTCCCGGTTTTCGATCTCCAGAATATCCAGCTCTGTGGGATCCGGATTCAGGGAGAGTTTCTGCAGACTGGTTTGGGCGATGTTGTAGGCATTGCGCAGGGGACGATACAGTTCACGATTGCTTTTCAGGTATTCTCCCCCCGGTGACTCCTCCGACAGAGGCACCAGAAAGGCATCAAACTGCTCGACAGATAACAACCCTTTCATTGCAGAAACATGCTGGTCATTTTCAATAAATTAGAAGACAGATTAGTTCCACTTTTATTGATCTGCCAGATTCTGTCGCTTAACTGAAATTGCCCGCTTCTAAATCCGTATATACCGAAAGGATATAGAGTTGCTGCGATGCTACAAGCGTCGAACTCCCGGTAGCCTTGATGAAGGTGACGGGGGGAGCCGGACAATAACGTAGAACATCAGATCATAAAGCCCCTAAAACACACCACCACACTACAAAACAAAAATAATCATTTTGACATACATCAAAACACACAATGCATTAATTCTGTACAGTCCGCGCAACTCATTAAATAATGACTGGATAACACAAAATGTCACAAACCTTCACTCAATCCATTGCTATAAATAATGCCTCGACGGGCGGTTGGGAGAAACGTGATACACAATGGATGCTGACACTGTTTGGCACAGCTATTGGTGCCGGCGTTCTATTTTTACCCATTAACGCAGGTCTTGGTGGCATCTGGCCCCTGATTCTGATGACCATCCTTATCGGCCCCATGACATTTTTGGCCCATCGCGGTCTCAATCGCCTGTGCCTGTCCTCCAAAAATCCCCGGGCCGATATTACCGAAACCGTTACCGAACATTTTGGTCAAAAGGCTGGAAGCCTGATCACTCTGGGCTACTTTGCTTCCATCTACCCTATCCTTCTGATCTATGGCATTGGTATTACCAACACTGTCAATTCACTGATGGTTAATCAGCTGGGGATGGCAGAGCCAAACCGTGCAATCCTGAGCTTTGTGCTTGTGGCCGCCATGGTCAGCGTTATGGTCGCCGGTCAGAAGACCGTACTGAAAGTCACCAATGCCATCGTATACCCGCTGATCATTGTGCTTTTTGGGACCTCTGTGTATCTGATTCCCCAGTGGAATACTGCCCAGTTTGATGTTTCTGTTTCCGCTGGCGACTTTCTGAAAACCGTTTTCCTGACCATTCCGGTGCTGGTATTTGCCTTTAACCACTCTCCTGCCATCTCTTCTTTTGCCTCAACCTATCGCAGCGAGCTGGGAGATAACGCCGAACAGCAGACCAGCAAGACACTGAAGCGCACCACCATGATGCTGGTCGGTTTTACCATGTTCTTTGTTTACAGCTGCGTTCTTACCCTGTCGCCAGCAGAGCTGCTTCAGGCCAAGGCTGCAAACCTGCCAATTCTGTCCATTTTTGCCGAGCGCACTGACAACCAGATCTTTGCCTGGCTCGCTCAGGTTGTGGCGATTATTGCCATCTCTTCATCCTTTTTCGGGCACTACATGGGAACCCGCGAAGGCCTGCAGGGCATGATCGTTAATCGTGCCAGGGCACAGGGGAAGCAGGTAAACCTTAAAGCCATCGATAAAGGGGTTATCGTCTTTATCACTTTGTCAGTATGGGCTGTTGCTTATGCCAATGTCAGCGTCATGGGCATGATCGAATCACTGGTTGCCCCAATTCTGGCCATGATTCTGTTCATCCTGCCGGTATACGCAACCCATAAAGTACCAGCAATGGCCAAATACCGCTCAAGGGCCAACATCTTCACCGTGGTGATGGGCTTGATTGCCATTACTGGCTTTATTACTTCCCAGTTGATGTGATCCCCCGCCGGGGCCCTGCGGCCCCGGAACAGTCACAATCATCATTCGGAATACCGGCAGAGCCGATGGCACTCCCGCAATATCAGTCCCAAACAAATGACGGCACAATAGGACAAGAACTCTTCAGGTACTTCAGGTAAAAGTGCCCGAAACAGCCATGTGCTTCAAAGCAGCAATACCCTGACAGGCATCAGAAATCCGCCGCTTACTTTAACCTTTTTACCGAACCAGCAAACTATGCTCAGTATTTTTGATATTTTCAAAACAGGCATTGGCCCATCCAGCTCACACACAGTGGGTCCAATGTGGGCAGGACACCGCTTTCTGAACGAGCTTGAAGAAAAAGGCATCCTGTCCAGTATCTCATCCATTCGTGTTGGTCTTTATGGCTCACTGGCGCTCACTGGTGTTGGCCATGGCACCGATAAAGCCACCCTGCTCGGCCTGGCCGGTTATCGCCCGGACACTATTGATCCCGATGAAGCTGATCAGATTTTTGCACATATCAAAACCAATAAAGCCCTCAAGCTGGCCTGTAAACACGCCATTGACTTTGATTACCACAAGCATCTGATTTTCCATAACGGAGAAACGCTGCCTGAGCACCCCAATGGCATGCGCATTTTCGCTTCCGACAACAATGGTGTGGTGATTTATTACAAGTCTTATCTTTCCATTGGCGGTGGCTTTGTGGTCTGTGCCGATGGGTACAATCAGCCAGAGGCGGCCAACAGCTCGGAAGACTCCTGTCAGATCCCTTATCCTTTCAGAACCGCCGCAGAGCTTCTTGACCTTTGCCATGAGCATAACCTGACCATTGCCCAGTTGACTATTGCCAATGAAGTTGCCCGGCATCAGGGTGATGGAGACCTGGTAAATGACAGGATTGATGCCATTTGGGCAGTCATGCACGCCTGCATCGAACGGGGCCTGCGTATGGAAGGAACCCTTCCGGTCAGTGGCCTGAAGCGCCGTGCCGCGAATATGCATAAAAAGCTGACCAGCAACCCTGAAGCCATGCTGATGGATCACTTTGCCATCATGGACTGGGTAACCCTGTTTGCCATGGCCGTTAACGAAGAAAATGCCTGCGGGGGCCGTGTGGTCACGGCTCCGACCAACGGTGCTGCTGGCGTTATCCCGGCGACGCTGGCCTATTACACCCGCTTTATCTCGCGAAATAATCAGCAGGGAATTCGTGATTTTATTGCCACAGCCGCTGCCATTGGCTCGCTGATCAAGATGAATGCGTCGATTTCCGGAGCCGAAGCGGGCTGTCAGGCTGAAGTAGGCTCTGCATGCTCAATGGCTGCCGCAGCGTTGGCTGCCATTCAAGGTGCCACCATGGAACAGGTGGAGAATGCCGCTGAAATCGGCATGGAACATCATCTGGGCATGACCTGCGACCCCATCGCAGGGTTAGTGCAGATTCCCTGCATTGAGCGCAATGGCATGGCCGCCATCAAGGCCATCACTGCGTCCCGTCTGGCCATGCGTGGCGATGGTGACCATGCGGTGTCGCTGGACAGCTGCATTGAAACCATGTATCGGACAGGGTTGGATCTTCAGGCCAAATACCGGGAAACCTCATTGGGTGGCCTGGCCGTGTATGCCAGGGCACAACCGATCAAAATCGTTAGGACAGCCTCCTAGTTCATGCTCTGTTGTTAACCGCGAAAACCTGGGTCTTTTTCGCTTCCTCAGCACTGGAGATACATTTTTCAAACCACTGATAATGCAATGCTTGGGAAGGGAGAACGCGTAATGACGGGTTTGGGTGTAAAAGATCATTGATTAAGCAAACCATCGGCTCAAGGTAGCTTTTTAAGGCCTCAGCCGTTTGGGTCAATGTATTGAAATCCTGGATATTTGGATGGCTTACCGAAGCTACTCTCAAGCACAGTTGCTCCAGGCTTTTTTTATCATTGGGTATGGCCTTATGGTAAGTGTTATCAGGCTTTACGGTTTCGTATCTCTGCATGGCGTGGGAAAGTGCCAGAGCCCGGGCTTGACGCTCTGAGGGAAAAAAGGTGCATAGTTCGGCATCGTGACAGAAGCTGACGGCTGTTCCGGTTTCCAGCTCTTTCAGAACTCTGTAGAGACTTTGACCATAAGCAAACGCATCGTCTGCTGTTTTTGCCGGGATATGTGCGTTCAGGTCTTGCAGTAATTTGAACGTATCCGGTGCGGCGAAATCCTCACTGCCAAAATGCGAACTTTCTCCGGCTACTGCCGCTTGTCCGAAGTCCAGCTGTTTAACGCTTTGGGTATTCTGGTCAAACATACAGTTAAATGGTTTAACATCAGAGTGAACAATGCCTTGTTTTTCAAGATGCGCCAGGGCAAACAGTTGCTGTTCTTGCAGATGGGCATAGGCATTAAAAAATTCGTCAGGCGTGATAATCCCAGTTTTCAGTTGGTGTATGAGTGTGATGGTCAGCGTTTGAAGATTTTGCCCATCTATGAACTCAAAAAGTAATCCTGACCGGTTATCGACCTCCACAAAACCATAGCAATTTACAATGTTTGGATGGTCGCCTACTTTTTTCATTATCTCTGCTTCCCGATTCAGAGACTCTATAGCCGCTTCGTGACGGGAGTTTGTTATTGGCCTTTTCAGGGCAAACTTTTCAGAGATTCCATGAACATCCATTTGTTCGACCAGGTCAACAATCGCAGTGGCACCGTGTCCAAGTGTTTTAGTGATTGAAGCCTGTTCGCTCAGTATTGAGTGGTCACTGTTTTCCCAGAAAACTGAATCTTCCGAAACCTCAGAGCTTGGGGTCAGGAGTATTCCGGTATCTTCGACTGATGACCCGGAGCGACTGGACAAGGAGGTGCTGCGACTTTCATAGCCAACGTCATTTTCGGTTGTGGGGATGTGTTTTGTGACAGGTGGGGTTTTGGTTGTATTCGTGGGCAGCCGGTCAGCCTGGTCGGTATGGGCTTCACTCCCCTCCTTTTCAGAGTTGATAGTGGAAGGAGTTGAGGCAGAAGGGTTGAGTGGTTTCATTGCCTGTAAAGTTTAGTTGCCCTGATAGAGCAACTTATCGACATGAAAGGCAACGACTTTGCCAAAAAAGCCGGATTCGGTCTGAAACTTCCTGCATATCAATGAATTACAGTTCATCATCATCGCAAATAACCGCTGCTGCTGGAAATTTACCGGATCCGCCCCCAAGGCAGGAAGTGTAACAGCACTGGGCTCAGGGCATTAGCAAGAAGTTAATTATGATGTTTCCGGGCCAGGATATCTATCGTAAGTCACCTTCTTATCCAAAAGTTTTATTTATAATAATCATTAAAAAGACCAATAATTAAATGAATTAGAAATTGGCGCAATAAAAACAATCAACCATGGAAGAGCTTAAGTACTCGAACGGAGAAGTTGCCATGATAACTGCATCGAAAATCACCCAGGCTTTACATATTGCGAATAAATCAGAAAATAAAAATACTGAGCCTAAAAAAGGAAGCTTTAAAGACCATTTAATAGCTTGTTGTGCAAATACTATTTATATGCCTGCCAGTTCAGATATCTCCAAATTCGGCAGTTACTCCCGAACGTATAAGAGCATGCCGAATATTGCACTTTCTGTCAAAAAACCATCAACCCCTCCCGCTGCACCGCCGCCGCCACCAATAATGAAACAACCTGACACATGGGCGCAGATTAAACGCAACATTAGTGCTGAACAAAAGGGAAAGAATAAAAAACACGAAAAATCAAATAAAGAATTTACAGAAGAGCTTTTTGAAAGACTGAAAGAACGCAGAAAAGAAACAGAAGGAACGGAAAGGGTTCTGGAGTCCAAACCACGAAAGTCAGAATCCCAGTCCGTGGAACCTGCCGGGGTTGCTCCAAAGCAAATTGAAACGGTTCCTGTGGGTCCTGGTATAATTCCTCCACCACCCCCTCTTCCTGCTGTTTTATCGGGTAAGAAGGTGATAAAAAGCGACAAAAAACCGGCAATAGCACCAAAACCGGTGGTGATGGGATCTAAATTATCCCCCCCTCAACAATTTCAAATGTCTAAGCATGTACTCGAAAGTATCAAGTTGAAGAGGACTGGGAGGAATTTAGAATCTTGAAAATTCAGGCAGAGATGACCCATCAAAATTGTCAACATGTCATCCGCTTGATAGTCAAAAAAGGCGAAGTCATGACTTCGCCTTTTTGCTGCTTAATCCACTATTTTCAGACAGCCATTTCCAGCAACAGCTTGTTAAGACGCTGAACATAAGCCGCCGGATCGTCCAGTTGACCACCCGCCGCCAGGCTGGCCTGATCAAATACCACCCGGGTCAGGTCGGCAAAGCGATCTTCGTCCACTTCTTTATCCAGTCGGCCAATCAATGGGTGTTCCGGGTTAATCTCAAAGATCGGTTTGGATTCTGGCATGCTCTGGCCGGCAGCTTCCATAATGCGGCGCATCTGCATCCCCATATCGTTCTGCCCAACCACCAGACAGGCTGGAGAGTCCGTCAGGCGATGGGTCACCCGAACCGATTCGACATCAGCACCCAGCACATCACTGATGCGCTTGACCAGATCTTCATGCTCTTTAGCCGCCTCTTCCTGGGCCTGCTTCTCTTCTTCAGAGTCCAGCTTACCAAGATCGAGATCACCACGGCCAATATCCACGAACGATTTGCCGTCAAACTCGAAAAGATGGGACATCAGCCACTCATCGACGCGGTCAGAAAGCAGCAGAACTTCCAGCCCTTTCTTGCGGAATACCTCAAGATGTGGGCTGTTGGCCGCCGCTTTGGGCGTCTCTGCGGTAATGTAGTAGATCTTGTCCTGACCCTCTTTCATCCGGGAAACGTAGCCTTCCAGGGATTGATCCTGCTCAAGTCCCTGGCTCTCAGTGGATGAGAAGCGCAGAAGTTTGGCAATCCGCTCACGGTTGGCATAATCTTCCGCTGGCCCCTCTTTGAGCACCTGGCCAAACTCTTTCCAGAAACTGGCGTATTGTTCAGGTTCTTTCTTAGCCAGTTTCTCCAGCATATCCAGCACTCGTTTGGTCAGCGCGGTTTTCATGTTGTCAACGGCCGGGTCTTTCTGAAGGATTTCCCGGGAAACGTTCAGGGACAGATCGTTAGAGTCCACCACTCCCTTGATAAAGCGCAGGTACATGGGCAGGAATTCCTCTGCCTGATCCATGATAAAGACACGCTGAACGTAGAGTTTCAACCCTTTCTGCATATCGCGGTTATACAGGTCAAAGGGCGCTTTGGCGGGAATATAAAGCAGGCTGTTGTATTCCAGCTTGCCTTCTACCCGGTTGTGGCTCCACTTCAGCGGGTCGGTATGGTCATGACTGATGTGTTTGTAAAACTCTTTATACTCTTCATCCGAGATATCGCTGCGGGACCGGGTCCACAGAGCTTTCGCCGTATTCACCGTTTCCCACTCGGGCGCTTTGTCTTTCTCTTCTTCGTTTTCTTCCTCCGTCGCTGGCATCTCTTCCTTGCGCATCAGAATTGGCATGGAGATATGGTCAGAGTATTTGCGGATGATATTACGCAGGTGCCAGCCATCCGCATACTCTTCAGCTTCAGGCTTCAGGTGCAGAATAATGGTGGTACCCCGTTTGTCCTTCGTGATTGGCTCAATGGTAAACTCACCGGAACCATCAGACACCCAGCGCACCGCCTCTTCTGTTTCTACCTTGCGGGTTTCAACGGTCACTTTGTCTGCAACAATAAATGCTGAATAGAAACCGACACCAAACTGACCGATCAGCTGGGAATCTTTCTTCTGGTCACCGGTCAGTGTTTTCAGGAAGTCCGAAGTACCGGATTTGGCGATGGTACCCAGATGGGTAATCACATCGTCACGGTTCATGCCAATGCCGTTATCGGCGATGGTGACGGTGTTGGCGTCCTTATCGTAATCCACCCTGACGTCAAGATTTGGGTCACTTTCCAGCAACTCACTGTTCTTGAGTGCCAGGTAACGCAGCTTGTCTGCAGCATCGGAAGCGTTGGAGATCAGCTCCCGTAAAAAAATCTCCCGATTGGAATAGAGAGAGTGAATCATCAGGTGCAGAAGCTGTTTCACCTCAGTCTGAAAGCCCAGCGTTTCTTTTTTCGTTTCGACTGCCATTAGAACCTCAATCCAGGTTAATCAACACATTGAGTATTTTGATAGTCAGGAGATATGGGCAGTGGTGGAGATTTCAACCCTCTTTCGGTCTTTGGTTATTAAATTTCATTTTATCATCAGCGGCTGTTTTCATATGGTGGTCAATTGATGCAAAATGCACCCTTGGTTATTTGGTTAACTACCTACCAGCGCCACCTCCTGACAACACCAAAGGATGGCGGTAAATAACATTAACCGCCATTGGTTCAATGGCGGTTGTTGGAGAGTCAATGACGGAATTGCAGTATTTTTGGGGCTGGGCAGTTTACCTGGCAGGAGCCTTCGGCTGCCTGCTGAGCCTGTGGTTTATTGTTGGTAATTGGCATCCGCGGCTAAAGCGGCCTCTGATGCTGGCTTTTGCTGTACTGTTTTTCCTGCCCGGTACTGTTCACCCTGAGCAGAGCTATCTTGGCCCGGCCTTCCTTATCAGCCTTTATGATGGCCTTAGCCTGGGAGTTGACGCCATGTGGCGAACGGGGCGGACTGTGGCAATTGCCGCTGGTGTTGCAGTGATTGCAGGCTTGTTATTACCCGTCGGCAAGGCAAAAAAAGCAGCTTCTGACAAAAGGCAAAAGCCCAACACAAGCCACGCTAAACATCAACGCAAAGAACCCGCCCTGGGCCCTGCTTCAAACCAGAAATCCTGAACTTAACCGCGATTTATCAAATAATGTGTGAACTTCTTGGAATGAGCGCCAACACGCCTACGGATATTGTGTTCAGCTTCCGTGGCCTGATGCAGCGCGGGGGCAAGACCGGCCCCCACAGTGATGGCTGGGGAATCGCGTTCTATGAAGGCAAAGGGTTACGGGAATTTCGTGATCCCAACCCAAGCTGTGATTCTGAAATTGCCAACCTGGTCTGCCGCTACCCGATCAAAAGCACCATCGTGATCAGTCATATCCGCCAGGCAAATGCAGGCAGAATTGCCCTGGAAAACACCCACCCATTTACCCGGGAACTCTGGGGCAAACACTGGACCTTTGCTCACAACGGCCAATTGAAAGGCATTAAGAAGTTCCCCCTGAAACACTACTTGCCGGTGGGAACCACGGACAGTGAGTACGCTTTTTGCTGGATCATGGACCAGGCGCGTGAGCGCTTCCCCAAACCACCCAAAAGGGTGAGTACGCTGCAACGCTTTATCCGCCAGCTCTGTGACGAACTGCGTGGGCTGGGCGTATTCAATATGTTGCTGAGCGACTCCCGCTATCTCTATTGCTACTGCAGTACCCGGTTGCACTGGATAACCCGCAGAGCGCCGTTTAATCAGGCCAGTCTCAAAGATGACGACATTACGGTGGATTTTGCCAAAGAAACCACAGAAAACGACATCGTTTCTATAATAGCTACTGACCCGTTAACCATTAATGAGACTTGGCACCCTATTCAGCCCGGCGACATGGTGGTTTTTGATAATGGCGAACTTGCTGCCTGAGTAAAAAAATCGGCATAACTGAAAACCAGTCATCAACAAGCAATTACACTTAGCAGGTCTCTATCCAGTTCAGCGACTTATAGGTTAGCCAAGGGGGGTAATGATGAGTACACCGATCAGCAGACCTGCGTATGATATTAACACCGGCCAACTTGATGACAGTCGGTATCAAGCCCAAAAAACACGAAGTTCAAAAGATTCTCTGTTCCATGGCAGAAGTACCAGAGAGCTTCTTGAACCGGTTAACATGTCAACGTTCAGAGATGAAACCGTAGATCCTGGCCAGGCATTGATTAATGACCGAACTTTTGCCGCACGAAAAGAACACGTTGCCTCCCTTTCCTGCTTAACCTCAACCCAGTCAAAAATGGCGGATGATAAAAGTGCTGTGCGCCAGAATCGGCTGACTGCCCCCCTCCCGGGCCCATCATCTTCATCCCGGCAGGATAATCGGGATGCCTACATTATCAATATGCACACCTTAAGGCTGGAAAACGACGCATTACCTCGTGAAGGCGCAGAACCTGCCTGCCTGAAGCATAATAACTGGTGGGAACGCAATAAAAAGTGGAATAGCACCTTTATCCTCAGCACGCTGGCCACCGCAACAACAGTGACCGCTTCGCTGATTTCAGACATAACCCGCGATGATGATCAGGCACTTTTCCAGCGATCAGGGTCCGTCGTCGTCTGCTGGGCCATGTTGGTGACATTTATCACCCTGAGAAAAAGAAGTGAAAAACTGCCAAGCCGCGAGCTGATGATTGAAGCACCCAACCATAAATTACCCCGGGAAGGGGACGTGAAATTAAAGGACCTGGCTGAACAGATCGGCAATGCCAGCATCACCGAAAGGAAAGTAAAAAGAACAGCCAGTGAGTGCGACTGGGTGATCCTGCTGGCAAGTATCATCGGTACCCTGATTTGGGGGTACGGAGATTTAATAGCCAGGTAAACACAACCAGGAGGCTGACCAAAATAATAGCCTGGCTTTCGTTCCGGGATCAGGGCCAGAGTCCACCGGAGTCAGCCAGTACTTTGCCGAGAGTTCGCAGCCATCTACCAACGTCGGGACCAGTTCCGCTTAAGGCAATTTTGATGGTTTCAGACCACCGCCGGTTCCGATAAACGAAAGAGCGATTATCCCTCTGCCCGGGTCTGTCATTGTAATAAACACATTAAAAAAAAGGCTTATTGCAAGTTAATCCAAACATTTGGAGTTGAAAGATTTTATCGGAACAAGAACTTTCAGGATGGTCTGCTCTCTGAAGAAGCAAACCAGGAACGATAGTAATAAAAACTCACAATGCCCTGGATAATCGATATATGATTCCACCATGCCAGCCAGTTTATTCAGATAGATCATCTGCCTCTGCGAACCATGGGAAACTGGAGTCTCCTGATCCGTCTCATATCGCTAAACCCGATACCGTGGTTGCAGTAAATTCTCGTATTAGTGTTGGTACCAGCCATTGCACAGTAACAGAGCGCCCTCTCATCACAACCGCCACTCTTGAGCGAACTGTCCGGAAATTACCCTGTGTTGAACATCCCATTGCTGCTGCTTTTGAGCGGGCCATTGAGGAAAAAAATCCGGAACAGTTACTACGTCTAGTTGCCCGGCATCCGTCGCTTATTGAGCAGTATCCGGCCTGTCTTTTGTTGGCAGACGAAGAAGGCAAGACATTGGTTCATCGGATGGGAGCGTCAGATTATACACTTTTGCTCCGTAAAGCGCTCAACACTGAGCAAGGTAAACATGCATTGTGTACAAAAGATCATAATGGCGACACGGTATTACACCATGCAGCACGGGCTAAAACATCCGGAAGTCTTGATGTGATCATTGCCTCCGGTGCCGGTGCACAGTCTTTGCTCGAACAAAATAAAGAAGGATTGTTACCGCTGCATATTGCTGTTTTACGGGGGTATATCAGCAGCAGCATCAAGATGATGAACTGTGTACCAGAAACCTTGATAACCATGGATAACAGTCATAAAACGCCGCTGCACTGCCTGGAATTTACCCAGGCGTCAGAGCGGGCGCAGCTGGCATTTCTCAAAGTTGCCATAGAGAAGCCCTGTGTCCGTGAGAGACTGAATCACCTGCTGTTCTTTCTCAATTTACACAGCACCGATGCCCAATGTGAAAAAAGAATCCAGCAGTTAAGAACATCGGTTTTGCCAGCCTTCAGGCCTGTTATTGCTTATAGGCCGAATAAAGAAACAGCCATCTCAAAAACGGGTTCCGGGACATTCCGGTGCTCACCTGTCGGGGAGCTGTTTGCCCCTCTATGGAACTGTCCTGAAGTAACTTCCACACTTCCGATGTTGGCCAGCAAAGAAAAAACCTTGCCACAGAGTCACGGAGAAACGGAGAAAAGAAAAAATCTTTGCCTCTGTGACTCCGTGTCTCCGTGGCAAAAAGAGACAGTTACTCAGGGACAATTCCTATTTGCCCAAAAAGACAATCCTCTGGGCAGTACATTCATTCAGGCCATGGATTTATCGTCGACGGTTTCATCCGGTAGCCGGGCATTACGCCATAGGGCAAAACAGGTGCTTCAGTGGCTTGGAGAGGTGGGGGTGTATGGCACCTTTTTCTGCATGAAGAGGGAGCAAGCGCACAGCTTTATCGCTCTGGGTGATGAAAATGTCAGCGTACAACTGGTCAACCAGCTGGTTGGATTGGGCGCTCCAAAAATTCAACTGCGATTATCGCCCCCATGGCATCAACCCACCGCTACCCGGCAGTCGGAAGCAACAGGTCAATCAGACAATAATGCCGACCCGGAATCTGCTGAAGGGCTGAAAACAGAACGATTAAAGCGGGTGGAGCTCAATAAGCTGGCGCTGTTATTGCCCGGCTTTGATCCTGACAGACGCCTCCCGCAATGTTTCCGTATGGGGCAAAGTACACTATCCATCGTACAGTGCGATGATGGAGTACCAGAACCTGCTGTGGTGTTTTCATTTCTGGATCTGCCCGAAAAACACCAGCAACACACTGTCCATTGCGATCATTACATGGTGGTAAAACCCTACCGATTTGACAGTACATCACCGGATGGTCGGGTGTTGTACACCGATTTTGATGGTTTGAACCTGCGAAAAATCCCCCTGCACCTGCCACCCAACAGCCTGCTTCCGGAGCCTGGCACCATCAGAACTTTTACATGCGACCGGGATGAACGACAGTGGATCAGAGAAGCCTTGAATGCCTCACCCATAAACAGTCCCTTACAGGCGAAAACCCTGGGCAGAATCTGTACTTTGTGCCGACAAGGGCATATCCATTTGAATGTCATTTATGGGTTAAAGCATCAGGACGTTTTACCCAGAAGAGAACAGCTGCTAGGTCGATGGATCGATGCCCTGCAAAAAGTCACCCAAGAGAGCAAACCCACGCTGATTTTGACGGGTAAATCCCAGATACCCAACGAACTGCCTGATAACCCGGGCATGGCCAAAACACTGGTGATTATTGATTCTGAGTCGGAAGAGGTTGAGGCACAGCTGGGACAGTTCAGCAAACATAAAGCCGTTGCCATCTGTTTGCTGCCAGACCTGCCAAAACCGGTGTTTCATCATCTGATCACGGCTTCCGATCTGCCTGTATTGACCGAGGGAGCCAATACCACATCCTTTCTTTTGCAAACAGGCCACCCCTATTTGTCCACACTGCCTGATGGTGAAACCCCGATTCCACAGGATATGGGGTATCCCCTTGAGGCGCTGAAAATTGAGGCTCTTTCCTATAAACTCAGGATAAACGAAACGGAACAGCAGCTTTTGCAAGAGGTCTATTCACTGATTTGCCACGGGCATTATCAGGAGGCGATGGACTATCTGGATGACCATAAAACAGCCCTGGCCGATTTGCGATTTATCAATGACCAACAGCATCAGGCCATTTCTGCCGTCACCGTCCGGAGCCTGCTGAAAAAAGGGGTGCAAAAGCGCCTCGGCACCCTGGAAAGGGTGGCACTACTGGCGGCCACTAACCCCTCAGTGGATGCATTGGTTGAATATATTCATGATTGCCTGGACGGCTCATCCGTTGTCGCCCACCATTTTGCCCTGCAACGTATGCATGTGGGGCATGATTTTAACAATGCACTGATCGCCACGTTAGTGAAATTTGCCCGGATAAAACAGGTGCTTTGATCAATGTCTTTTGTCCTGCACCTGGCCTGCTCAACCACAATAGCAATGGCTTTACGCTTAAATTCCGGAGAATAATTCTTACGCTGCTTTGTCACTTTCTACCTCGTCATCAATGGCACTATTGTGCTTAACAAGGTGTCCTAAGTCATTAAACCACTTCATTAGCTGAATGGAATGACTGAAGATAACGCGCTCTGGCGATCACAGCCTGCTCTTTAGCTTCTTCCTTGTTGGAGGTTTGTATTTTGATTCTTTGGTAGATCTTTTTATAGATCTTTTGTCCCTCGGCGTAAGCGAGATCTGTCAGGTAGCGCTTCCTTTCGCGCTCTTTTTTGCGCTCGGCGTAAGCGAGATCTGTCAGGTAGCGCTTCCTTTCGTTCTCCCTTTTACGCTCGGCGTAAGCGGGATCTGTCTGGTAGCGCTCCATTTGGCGCTCCCTTTCGCGCTCCCTTATACGCTCGGCGTAAACGGGATCTGTCTGGTAGCGCTCCCTTCGGCGCTCCCTTTCGCGCTCGACGTAAGCGGGATCTTTGCGAAGTTCCCTTTGGCGCTTTCTTTTGCGCTCGGCAAGTGAAGAACGGCCATCAACATTAACTTCTGCCCGGGTTGTCTGGTTATCACGTGTAGCCTGGTGCATGTATAACGGATTAACGACAGCAACTGGCCGTAAATCTTGTGAACTATGAATTCCGGCAGGAAGATTAGTTAACTGTAAACCTGAATTTGTATGATTCGCTGTTGTGTGCTCTCTAATTTCAAGCTCGTCCCACATTATTAGCTGCTGAAAGGGAGTACCTGGTGTTAGTAATAATGGATTTTTAACGTGTTCATACTCATTCTGGTAAGGAACATATTCATCAAGAATGGATTGTGGTATCTGCATATTCTGGTAAACGTGAACGCTAATTCTGGTAAGCGTGAACACCTCCGCTTACCCAAGCACTGCCCTCCTTTATTTGTAGCCTGAGTGTTCACGACCCTCCAGTTTTGGTCTGATTTTTTCTCATGGACTTTCCCTTGAGTTCCAACCGGTGGGCGTTATGAATCAGCCGGTCCAGAATGGCATCAGCCAGCGTCGCGTCACCGATGCTGTCATGCCACTTCGATACCGGTAGCTGGCTAGTGACGATGGTAGAACTCTGGTTATGCCTGTCATCCATAATCTCCAACAGGTCATTGCGCTGGCTCTGGGTCAGGGGCTCAAGCCCCCAGTCGTCCAGTATCAGCAAATTGACTTTCGCCAGTTGCTGCAGGAGCTTGCTGTAGCTGCCATCACCGTGAGCAATGGTCATGGCTTCCAGCAACCGGGAGGTCCGGTAGTAGCGCACACTGTAACCGCGCAGGCAGGCACTGTGGCCAAAGGCGCAACTAAGCCAGCTTTTGCCAGTTCCACAGGGTCCGGTGATCAGCAGGTTCTGGTTTTTGCTCAGCCACTCACCCGGTATCAGTGAGGCCATCTGGGAACGGGTAATCCCCCGGGGCTGCTCATAATCAATATCCTCCAGGGTGGCTGCCAGTTTGAAACGAGCTGCTTTCAGTAACCGGGCCAGTCGTTTGTTGCTGCGGTCCGCGTCCTCCTGGTCAATAAGCAGGGCCAGCCGCTCTTCGAAGCTGAGCCCTTCATAGGTGCCGGGTTGCTCACTCTGCAGGTTCAGGGCATCCGCCATGCCTCCCAGGCGCAGGCTGCGAAGGCGAGTCAGGTTTTGATTGATCATGGTCTCGCTCCTCACTGGTAAAAGCTGGCGCCGCGAATGTTTTCATGGCTTCTGGTCACACGATCATCGTCGCTGGTTTCTGCCTTGTTCAGCGGGATTTTGTCTAATCCGGACTGGAGGATCGAACGGACATTAGCAACTCGCCGACCACCGGTGTTTCTGGCCCGGTGGCAGGCCGCATTCAATCGGTCAGCGCCGTATTCACGCTCCATGTTGAGCAGTCCAAGACAGGCACGGTAAGCCTGTTCCGGATGCTCTTTGCTATCGAGCAGTTGCTGAGTAAACCACAGGACGTCGGGGCCCAGCTTTTTCGCCCAGTTCAGGAGTCGTCCCGGTGTCCACTGCTGCTGTTTCTGGTGGCGCTCTGGCATATGCTCTGTGCGGGTGGTGAAGCCGGTTCCCCATTTGCGGGGATGGCTGGCTACCGGCTTCCCCTTGTAGAAGATCTGCACCAGTTGCTGTCCTGCCCGGATTTCCACCTGCTCACGCACCAGCTGATGGGGCACTGAGTAGGAGTGGTTTCCATACTGCACGTGGTAGTCAATATTGACCCGGGCATACTTGAATTCGATGTATTCAAATGCCTCCCGGGGTAAGGGCCTGAGCGCCGGTTGATCCAGCTGCTCATACAGCGTACGACGGCAACCGGGTTGCTGCTTGAAAGGTCGGTTGTTGAGGTCTTCCAGCAGGCGTCGTATTTCCTGGTTCAGCTCCGCCAGCGAGAAGAACGTAGTATGGCGCAGGCGCATTAATATCCAGCGCTCAACGACCTGCACGGCGACCTCTACCTTTGCCTTATCTTTCGGCTTGTAAGGCCTGGCAGGCATGATGGAGGTGCCAAAGTGTTCGGCCAGGTGCTGGTAACTCCGGTTGATCTGTGGCTCGTAGCGGCAGGCTTTGGATACTGCGCTGCGCAGGTTATCCGGAACCAGCAACTGGGTCACGCCGCCAAAGAACTGAAACGCCCGGGCCTGGGAGCAGAGAAAGTCCTGCAGGCCCTGGGTCCAGCTGGCTTCAGCATAGGTGTAGCTGGATGCCCCCAGCACGGCAACAAAGATCTGTGCTGGCGCGGTTTCGCCGGTTTCACGGCTGACAATGGGGACGGTCAGACCCGCATAGTCGATAAACAGTTTTTCGCCGCCCCGGTGCTCCTGGCGCATGGAGCGTTTCTGCTTTTTGCGCCACTCATTGTAGCGATGGCAGAACTGGGCATAGCTGTAATGGCTGTGGGGGTAAACGTCACAGTATTCCTCCCAGAGCACCTGTTTGGTCATTCCCTTTTGCTTGAGGGAACGGTGAATATCGATCCAGTCAGGATCAATCAGCCCTTGATATCGGCGGTTAATGGCTTCAGGAGTGAGCTGGTTGATCAGTGACGTATCGTCCATCTCATTCGGCAGTGGCCAGCTCAGCCCGGATTCACTGAACAGGTTCAGGTATTTGGTGATGACACCCGTGCTGATTCTGAGGCTGACAGAGATCTGTCGGATGGTTAACCGGCACTCGAACCGGAGTCGCAAGATGTCCCTGATTTTACGCATTGGTAACCTCGTTTCCATTGGCATGGCCGCTGCTCCTTTTGATTGAGAGTTAAGGGGAGCGGCACAAGTTGAACGAAATCAATGCTTAAGAAAGGGAAATAGTTACGTTACCGTTACGATTCTGGTGTCGTGAACATGAATTCTGGAGTCGTGAACGCGATTCTGGAAATCGGGCAAAAATGTTCACGATCAGCCAGAATCCATGTTCACGCCTGGCCAGAATTCGTGTTCACGCTTTGCCAGAATGAGCGTTCACGATTAGCCAGAATATGCAGTATCTCTTGAATACCTGCTCCAGAAGTGTTTTCTGCATCGAAGTCTGTTAGAGATTCGATATTATATTTAATTAATGAATTAGAATAATCAGATTCATTCTGATATGTATCTAGTCCGCTATTGTAAATAGAAACAGGGTTCAGCACTCGAACTGGTATGCCTTGATAAACAGGCTGCTGTTCGGTGGCACCAAATTGCAGTTCTTGATCTACTAAACCTAATGCGCTGGACCAAAGATAAAAAAAAGAAGCATCATATGAAGGTAATTGATTGGCTTGATACATCGAATTATTGAATTGTTGAATTACAGCTTAAGACTACGCCTTCTCAGCTACTCCCGATGAATACACGTCAGCTGCCACAACCAGAAAACTGACATACTCATAATTTCTGAAAACACAAGAGAACCCTCAACTTTCGCTGCTAAGAAAAATAACTATCATCACCCTGAAAAATTCTGGCTATCTTGCCAAATCATGATGTGTCAAAAGCTATCTTTTGTGCTTTAGCACCATGGGCAATGGCTTTAAACAAACTGTCCCAGCTATCAATCATTAACGTGAGAAAGAAGCTGGTGATTTTCCTCCATAATCGCTTTCGTGTAGGCTTCTTTGGTTTATTTAAAGCCTGCTGAAATTTTGGACAAGAAAATTCCTGAATCTGATCAACCAGGAATGCGAGAAAAGTAAGGTAGGCGAAATTCGTAGCCAGATGTTTTTCGCCATGACCGTAATTGTGTTCAAGTTGATAGCCTTGATTTTTCAGGGTATTAAACGTTTCATTTTCAATGCGCCATCTACAACGGCCTCCTCGCATCACGGATTCAACGGTATCATCGGTTAATTCAAGATCAGTTACCCAGCACCAGACATGCTGGATCCCTTTTTTGTCGATTTCAATGTAATCCAGAACATTAACCCGCTCTGTTTCATCCTGAAGATTGAGGGGGACGTTATTGGCGTAGCGGAATTTATGAGTCGTGTTATTTTTCTCATCAACGATTTTGTGGTGATGAACCTGGCCTTCGTCATAAAGGGCATTCATGGCCTCAATAAGCGACACATGGTTACCATCTTTGGCCACGATAATATAGTGCCAGCCATGCTCTCTGATCAGAGCAATGGTAGGGTTGTCCGCATATAGACCATCCAGAAGAATCACCAGTTTCAGGCGTGGATGGTCATGTTTTGTCTGCGCCAGAAAACGTCTTATTGCCGCTTTTTCACAATCATTTTTTGTGGAACCATCCTGTCGGCAAATTGCTTCCGGCGCTAAAGGAATGACGGTTTTTCTGGAAGGGTGGACAATACAGCCCCCCATAATATTGTGGTAAAAGGTTTCACTTTTTTTGCCCTCGTTTTTAATGCAGCAGTCATCACAGCGGCAGGTTCCCGAATAAAAGAGACCCGTACCATCAATAGGAAGCAGATAAAGATCTTTCAACTTGCCACATTCGAATGCATAAGCTTGCAGAGCACCATTGCGCTGAACGACAGAAAACAATTCTTTAAACGGCGTCTTCAACCCGAGTGGATTAACCGGGTCAACAACCTCTCTCATTCTGGTATCGGAGGGAACTTTGCCATCTTTTACGTGATAGAGCTTTTCAAGATTATGACAGCAGATTTCATCAAGCCGCTCTTCATCAAACCCTAATAGTGAATCGAACTTTTGATGCATCATCGCAAAAGCAGATTTCAGAAAGTTAGGAAAGGGTATCACGCATTTATTTGGACGATGATCTGGAATGCTGTCGAAGCATTCTGATACCTTTTTTATCAAGTAAGAAGCACTGAATTGCCTGACATTTTTCTGAATAGCCGTACCCATGACTGACTCGACGACAATGATTGAGTAATATGCAATTTTAGTCGAAGAATTGTGCGGGCATGATTTTTTTACCTCTTCTGTATCTCTCGTGGCTGTAGTGCTTCAGGATTCATCGGGAATTACTGACGCCTTCTTGTAAAAGTTCCTCTCTTTCACAACTCATTCTTTATTTATCAGTTATCAGTCACTTTTTTAATACATTAGTTCCATATAAAAATAATTGTCCGGGGGGGGATAAAAAAGGGGAAATAAATGTCCAACGGTACTGTTAAAACTGAATTGGGATCAAAAAATGTATGGTGCAGTTTCCAGTCCTGATGGTCAGGGTGCATTCATCGGCACATCCTCCGACAACAAGCCTTCTGGCCATGATGCCACCGATAAGTCGTCAGCTCCTGTTCTTCCTGTCTTGCCAAAAGAGACGTCCCCTGCCCACAGCCCTGCCTCCGCCACTGCCTTGATAGAAAGAACCATCGCACCATCAGGGCATCATAGCCTACAGCCCCTGCCGGAAAACTGGCAATGGCAATTGGTGTCTGGAATTTTGAACGGAGAAATTGATGCCATTTCAGCATTGCTTCAACAGAGTGTCGATGTGAATTGCGACCTCTCCAGCCAGCTTGCGACATTGGATCAGCAACCTGTCAACATTAGCGGGGTAGCCCCCTCAATTGCCGCCCAACTGGCCAGGGTTTTTAAGCAAGAATCGCAATACACCCCACTCCGGCTGGCCGCAACAATTGGCAATCCTGAATTGGTAAAGCTTCTGCTGTCTTCGGGGGCACATCTTGAGTGCAGTAACCCTCTCCATGCACCACTGACAGGAGCTGCCGCTGCCGGGCATCGGGAGATAGTCCAGATTCTGCTGGAGCATCATGCCGAAATACAGGCTGGCAGCACCACAGGTGTCAATTCGCCACTGTACTGGGCCATTAAAGGTGGCCATCAGGATCTGGTGGCGTTGCTGGAACAGAACGGTGCCCGTTTGCAAATCGGTTGCCCGGGCAGGGGTGCCCCGATTCACCATGCCGCCAAAGTAGGATCCTCCAGAGTCGTGGAGTATCTGCTCAATCGGGGCGAGGACATTGATAACCAGAGTACCGGGAAGCATACCCCGGTTTATGCCGCGGCATTCAACGGCCATTTTGAGCTGGTCAGGTTACTGCTTGAGCGAGGCGCAAACAATAGCCATGGTGAAACCGGTGAAAATACCCTGATCTGGGCAGCCTGTTACAGCGGTAGCCTGCAAACGGTCAAATATCTGCTTGACCAGGGGGCGGACATCAACGCCGGTTGCGGGGACTTCGACGCCATCAACAGTAATACCTGCCCCTGGAAAAAAACCTCCCCTATTGAGGCTGCTGCCTATTCTGGCAGTTGGCAACTGGTGGAGTACCTGCTTGAGCGTTATAAGCTGAGAATTGATGCTCCCGGCCTTGGCACCGCCCTATTCCGCCACGCTGCTGAGGGAGGCAAGGTGGTGATGATGGATTATATTGCCAGCAGGACAACCATCAACATTGATGAGAAGGGTTACTATTCCCCGATCTCTTCCGCAGCCCGCAGCGGCTCCATCGCAGCGGTGGCGTGGCTACTGGACAAGGGCGCAGACATTCACGCCCACTGCCGAGGCCATCAATCCCCAATATGCCAGGCCTGCGCCTGGGGGCACTTTGAACTGGCCAAATCCCTGGACAGCAAGGGCGCAAGACTTCAAGGTACTGGGTGGGGTTCGCCACTCTATTGGGCGGCCAGCGCTGGCAGTATGGATATCGTGGCATACCTGCTTGACAGGGGCGTCAATGTTAATGCCAACGATAGCGGGCGCACTACGCCTGTCGTCGAGGCCGCAGCGCAAGGGCACCTTCGGCTGGTCAAATATCTGGTACATAAATCCGCAATAATTGAAGCAGACCTTTTGCTCAATGTCGCCGCAAACGGAGGTCATTGCCCCGTATTGGAGTACCTGTTTGAAAATAAGGCGATACTGCAGCATATCAAGCCGTCACACATCTCTATGGCACTCACTGAAGCGACCTGTCGAGGCCAACTGAACGCAATAAAGTACCTGCTCGGCGCATTCAAGACCCATTTCAGTGCTAACCCCAGGCCTGACATCTCCGACCTTCTCTGGTTAGCGGCACAAAGAGGCACTATTGATGTGGTGAAGTATCTTGTTGAGCAGGGGGCTGACGTTAATGTGGAATGCCAGAGTCTTGGCAGCGCACTCTGGACTGCATCAGAGTCTGGTCGTCTGGATACCGTCATGTACCTGTGTCAACAGGGTGCCAACATTCACTACTCCAACCCGGCTGAAAATGCGGACGTACTTTCCATTGCCAGGCAAGGGAACCATCAGGAGGTGGTTCAATTCCTGCAACAACAGATTGCAGCAGCAGTTCCTGCCGGAAGCCCGGAAGCGCTTATCCTTGATGAGTCAAAAAATGAGTGAAATGAAAGTTTGGGCTAATGAAGCCAAAAAGTTTCCCTATCTTTACTGCCAAGGAATCAGTCACTTTTTTGATACATTAGTAGTTCCATATAAAAATAATTGTCCGGGGAGGGATAAAAAAGGGCAGATAAATGTCAAGTAGGTTTATAAAAACTGAATTAGGATCAAAAAAATGTATGGTGCAGTTTCCAGTCCTGATGGCCAGAGTGCATTCACCGGCATATCCACCGACAAAAAGCCTTCTGGCCTTGATGCCACCGATAAGTCATCGGCCCCGGTTCTTCCTGCCTTGCCAAAAGAGGCTGCCCCTGCCCACAACAGCCCTGTCGCCGCTACCGCCCTGAAAGACCGAACCATCGCGCCATCAGGGCAGTATACCCCTACGCCCCTGCCGGAAGACTGGCAATGGCAATTGATGTCTGGAATTTTGCATGGAGAAATTAACGCCATTTCAGCATTGCTTCAACAGGGTGCCGATGTTAATTGCAACCTCTCCAGCCAGATTGCGACATTGGATCAGCAATCAGTCAACATTATCGGGTTAGACCCCTCTGTTGCCGCCCTACTGCCCATGGCTGTTGAGAAAGGATCGTGGTACACCCCAATCTGGCTGGCCGCATTGGCTGGCAATCTTGAAGTGGTAAAGTTTCTGCTGTCTTCGGGGTCACACCTTGAGGCCAGTAACCCTCTCCATGCACCTTTGTCAGTAGCAACCGCTGCCGGGCGTCGGGAGATAATCAAGTTTCTGTTGGCACATCATGCCGACATACAGGCTGGCAGCACCACAGGCGTCAATTCGCCACTGTACTGGGCCATTAATGGTGGCCACCAGGATCTGGTGGCGTTTCTGGAAATGAACGGTGCCTATCTGCAAATCGCTTGCCCGGGCAGGGATGCCCCGATTCACCATGCCGCCAAAATGGGGTTTTCCAGAATCGTAGAGTATCTGCTCAATCGGGGCGAGGACATTGATAACCAGAGTACCGGGCAACATACCCCGGTTTATGCTGCGGCAATCTGCGGCCATTTTGAGCTGGTCAGGTTACTGCTTGAGCGAGGTGCAAACAATAGCCATGGCGAAACCGGTGCCAAAACCCTGATCTGGGCTGCCTGCCGCAGCGGCAACCTGCAAACGGTCAAATATCTGCTTGACCAGGGAGCGGACATCAATGCCGGCGGCCCGGACATCAACGCCATCACCCGGAAAGGACACCACCCCATCGAGGCTGCGGCCTATTCTGGCAGTTGCAAACTGGTGGAGTACTTGCTTGAGCGTTATAAGCTGAGAATTGATGCTCCTGACCTTGGCACCACCCTATTCCGCCGCGCTGCTGAGGGTGGTAAAAAGGTGATGATGGATTACATTGCCAGCAGGGCTGGCCATCAACATTGATGAGGAAGGTTATTATTCCCCGATCTCTTCTGCAGCCCGCAGTGGCTCCATAGAAGCAGTAGAGTGGCTACTGGACAAGGGCGCAGACATTCACGCCCACTGCATGGGCCAGGAAACCCCAATGTGTCAGGCCTGCGGCCGGGGGCACTTGGAACTGGTCAAATTTCTGGACAGCAAGGGCGCAAGACTTCAAGATGCCGGGTCGGGTTCGCCACTCTATTGGGCGGCCAGCGCTGGCAGTATGGATACCGTGGCATACCTGCTTGACAGAGGCAGCAAAGTCAATATTGATGTAGTGAAGTACCTTGTTGAGCAGGGGGCTGACGTTAATGTGGAATACCAGAGCCTTGGCAGCGCACTCTGGACTGCATCAGAGTATGGTCATCTGGATACCGTCATGTACCTGTGTCAACAAGGTGCCAACATTCACTACTCCAACCCGGTCAACAATGCGGACGTACAGTAATTCCCGATGAATCCTGAAGCACTACAGCCACGAGAGATACAGAAGAGGTAAAAAAATCATGCCCGCACAATTCTTCGACTAAAATTGCATATTACTCAATCATTGTCGTCGAGTCAGTCATGGGTACGGCTATTCAGAAAAATGTCAGGCAATTCAGTGCTTCTTACTTGATAAAAAAGGTATCAGAATGCTTCGACAGCATTCCAGATCATCGTCCAAATAAATGCGTGATACCCTTTCCTAACTTTCTGAAATCTGCTTTTGCGATGATGCATCAAAAGTTCGATTCACTATTAGGGTTTGATGAAGAGCGGCTTGATGAAATCTGCTGTCATAATCTTGAAAAGCTCTATCACGTAAAAGATGGCAAAGTTCCCTCCGATACCAGAATGAGAGAGGTTGTTGACCCGGTTAATCCACTCGGGTTGAAGACGCCGTTTAAAGAATTGTTTTCTGTCGTTCAGCGCAATGGTGCTCTGCAAGCTTATGCATTCGAATGTGGCAAGTTGAAAGATCTTTATCTGCTTCCTATTGATGGTACGGGTCTCTTTTATTCGGGAACCTGCCGCTGTGATGACTGCTGCATTAAAAACGAGGGCAAAAAAAGTGAAACCTTTTACCACAATATTATGGGGGGCTGTATTGTCCACCCTTCCAGAAAAACCGTCATTCCTTTAGCGCCGGAAGCAATTTGCCGACAGGATGGTTCCACAAAAAATGATTGTGAAAAAGCGGCAATAAGACGTTTTCTGGCGCAGACAAAACATGACCATCCACGCCTGAAACTGGTGATTCTTCTGGATGGTCTATATGCGGACAACCCTACCATTGCTCTGATCAGAGAGCATGGCTGGCACTATATTATCGTGGCCAAAGATGGTAACCATGTGTCGCTTATTGAGGCCATGAATGCCCTTTATGACGAAGGCCAGGTTCATCACCACAAAATCGTTGATGAGAAAAATAACACGACTCATAAATTCCGCTACGCCAATAACGTCCCCCTCAATCTTCAGGATGAAACAGAGCGGGTTAATGTTCTGGATTACATTGAAATCGACAAAAAAGGGATCCAGCATGTCTGGTGCTGGGTAACTGATCTTGAATTAACCGATGATACCGTTGAATCCGTGATGCGAGGAGGCCGTTGTAGATGGCGCATTGAAAATGAAACGTTTAATACCCTGAAAAATCAAGGCTATCAACTTGAACACAATTACGGTCATGGCGAAAAACATCTGGCTACGAATTTCGCCTACCTTACTTTTCTCGCATTCCTGGTTGATCAGATTCAGGAATTTTCTTGTCCAAAATTTCAGCAGGCTTTAAATAAACCAAAGAAGCCTACACGAAAGCGATTATGGAGGAAAATCACCAGCTTCTTTCTCACGTTAATGATTGATAGCTGGGACAGTTTGTTTAAAGCCATTGCCCATGGTGCTAAAGCACAAAAGATAGCTTTTGACACATCATGATTTGGCAAGATAGCCAGAATTTTTCAGGGTGATGATAGTTATTTTTCTTAGCAGCGAAAGTTGAGGGTTCTCTTGTGTTTTCAGAAATTATGAGTATGTCAGTTTTCTGGTTGTGGCAGCTGACGTGTATTCATCGGGAGTAGCTGGCGGACGTACTTTCCATCGCCAGGCAAAAGGGCCATCATAAGGTGGTTCAGTTCCTGCAACAACAGCTTAATGCCAACCCTGCAGGAAGCCCTGAGGGCGATGAGTCAATGAATGAGTGAAATGTAAGATGGTGCTGATGAGACAAAAACTCATGTTATTGAATAGAAATTAACACTTCAGTTTCTTCATTAGCCACAGAATCACCTGGATAAAATTGTTGCTGAAAATAATCTCTCAGGATTGGCAAACCATACAACGCAATTATTGAACCCACTAACAACAAAAATGAACGACTTGAAAGCAATTCAAGAAAAGCTTCAGGTATTGCCTCAAGACACAACTTCAAGAAATCAGTCTCAGTCAGAACTGCACTTGCATACTCATAAGAAATGCCGAATTCATTGGCAAGTTCAATAACAACCAGGTTGACCTGACCTTTTCCCGTCAGTGGTAAATCACCTGAGTTTTAGCTGAATTGACTGACTGACGATACTGCTTTTTGCGCTCCCTTTGACGCTTGGCGTAAGCGGGATCTTTGCGACGCTCCCTTTGGCGTTCCCTTTCGCGCTCGGCGTAAGCGGGATCTCTGCGAAGCGCCCTTTGGCGCTCCCTTTGGCGCTCGGCGTAAGCGGGATCTTTGCGAAGCTCCTTTTGGCGCTCCCTATGGTACTCCCTTAGGCGCTCGGCGTAAGCGGGATCTTTGCGAAGCGCCCTTTGGCGCTCCCTTTGGCGCTCGGCGTAAGCGGAATCTGTCTGGTAGCGCTCCCTTCTGCGCTCTCTTTCGCGCTCCGCGTAAGCGGGGTCTTTGCGAAGCTCCCTTTTGCGCTCCCTTTGGCGCTCCCTTTCGCGCTCGGCGTAAGCGGGATCTTTGCGAAGCTCCCTTTGGCGCTCCCTTTGGCGCTCCCTTTGGCGCTCAGCGTAAACGGGATCTTTGCGAAGCTCCCTTTGGCATTCAATATGTGAAGAATTTTCATCAATAGCTTCTTCGGCTTGAATCGCAGGAGATATATATTGTTGAAGATGTTCACTTTTCAATCGTGGGGTAATAATCGCAATCGACGCTGTGGATTTAGAGAAATTACCAATGCCATCTTGATTAGGAATTTGAATAGGTGGATTAAGTTTAGTATCAACATCTGTCGAGTTTTGCGAGGTTGATTGAACACCCTTTGTTAAGGAGTATATCGAAAAAGTATTATTTTCAGGGTCATATTCTGCAACCTGATAATTTTCCAGTGGTATAGCTACTGGAATTGCAGGAGAATCTTTATAGCTAGTTTGATTTTGTACAGCGAAATCTTTCAACCATTTTTTTTTAGGATTTAAATATCCTTGATTATCTGAACTTGTAGTTTGGTCAGTCATGTCATGCTTAGTTACAGGTTGTCCAACTTCAGTAACCATTCGGGAAAAAGCCTGACCTGTTGCACCAGATTCAGCTAAAGGCACGCCCTGAATATTAGAAAGGCCTTTAGAGGCTGGACTTAATTGAGAAGAAGCTGGTCTATCCATTGAATTAATGAATTATCTAATTAAAGCTTAAGACCATGCTTTCTTATAAAAGTTCCTACCTTTCGCCACTCATTCACTATTTATTTATGTCAACCAAGGAAAGCTGGGGGTCAGAAAGCCGGGGGGGCAGGTCTTTCTTATTGACGCAAAACCAGGGAAGCCGAAACTGGCTTAGGCCTTTCTTTTGAATGGATTCAAGACCTAATGGAATGGTCCGCCCCGTTCCCAAAACGGCTTCAAATGAGCCAAGATAGAAGATAGAATGAGTTTTGCGGAACACCATTCAGAATAAGAAACGGAGCGAACCACGGGCACGCAAAACAAATCAGGAACTAATCAAAAAGGTCAGGTAGCTTTCCTCGGAATTGATCTGAGTAAAAAGAGTTTCCAGCTACATGGTGTTGATGCCAAAGGTCATGTGGTTATCAAAAAGAAACTTACATCGCAAAGCACTCTTGCCCTTTATAATAACACGCTCTTTTGAGCAACCAACCACCACGTTCGTTATCCCTGCCCACCGAATCTGGTGAGATCGTCTCGCTATTCAACGCAGGTGCCTCAAGCAGCATGCCACTTTGAAGTGCGCTATCCCAAGTTTGCCTTTCGAGCTATCCGGGAAAGCTGTAACCACCTCATCCGGTGTGATCCATCGGCCTTTCAACGGCAGGCCCCTCAGGCAACACTCCGCTTTGAAACGCGCTACCCCCAGTTTGCCTTCCGGACTATCCGGGAAAGCCACAAACACAGTTTCCGGCGAGGCATGCAGGCCAAAAATGGGGGGCCTATTTCCTGTCCTGTTCCTGCTTAGGTGTCCTATTTCCTGCGCAGGTTAATCCTGCTCCTCTACTACTTGTCAAGATTCCACAAATAATAAATCAGTTTTGATGTTATACATCAGATTCGTCGACATATTATATTCTGTGAGCACGGATTTTACTGACGAGACTATTTTTTTGACAGGCTCCTATTTTTTTGACAGGCTCCTATTGATTTGGTGAATAATTATGATCTCCTCGAAGTGTAATTTATTTCATTCTGAATATGCATCCTCAGTTACCGGGGATAGTACGTCTGAAACGCTTGACACTCCTTCACAAAGAAAAGGAGTTCCAGCTCATCCTGCTTCTGATAGTCTTTCAACGCGTACTGTAGAGCCTGAAGTTACTACTAATCACCTTGGCTCTCCAGGCTTTAGCTCTGTTTTTTTTGATGCCAGATCTCAGGAATATCTCCTTCTTGTAAAAGCTATTCGTGTTTTGGAAAAAGGTCCGACGTTTAATGATGAAAAAATTGGTTCTGTTTCCAGAAAAAAAATGACCGTTTCTCAACTTAGGCAAATAAAGAATGACTTAAAAGTTGAAAATCTTTTTAAGTTAAGACAGCTGGAGCTTATTACAAACAAGATCTTTTCTCTTACATTAGATTCTAAAGAAGAAATAAGACAACAAGACATTGCTAGTCTTCTTGAGATATTGTCTGATTTTTACAGCCCTGATCATTTTATAAATTGCATGTTATGTATTATGCAAAAAGTGTATGGAGAACATTTTAAAGCCATGAACGTATGCAGGGCTACGTCCATCACGGCTGCGCTACTCAACAAGGCTCAATCTATGAAATTACCAATAACTGTTGCCGCCAAGCATGAGATTGGAGAAATTGTCGAGCTGATTTTCAGGATTGTACTTAGCAAGGACGATATGGGGAAGATATCATCTTTCCCACAATGGTATTCAATTTGGGAATCGTATTTTACGTTAAATATTATCTGCAGCTGCATTAATGTTGATGGCAGTCATTATTGTGCACCCTACTTTAGCCCGGAGCTACCGGTAAAAGTAGCTTTGAAATGTTTTGGTCAATTGCCACACTTAAGTGAAAGGGAAAACGAATTTCTGCAGATGAAAACCTATGGGGGTAAGCTTGATGTAATCAAGATTCAGACGTTACATTTCAATTTGCTGATCGGAAAAGAGGTTAACACGGAACTGGTGATTTCCTACGTAAAAGAGAGTTGTCAGATATTTCAACATAAGTCAGTCATTAGTGTTTCTGATGATTTTGAGCGTTATGGGCTGTTGCAGTTGTTGCATACTGCAACAGTTTGTGTATTAGAAAAATCTGAGCACGATGCACGACGATTAATTGAATGTTACGAATACTTTTCCTTTATGCAGCCTTCAGCAGGTGTATTGAAAAACTATATGCAGGCCAGATGTGAAGAAATATACGGTGCTGTTGATACAGCCAGCTCTATTTATCAGTCCCTGGTCAGTGGAGAAAATCAAGTTCCGGTATTTGAAGAATTGATTCGTTGCCTGGAAAAAATGGGTGATAACGAGGCGGTATATAATGCCTGTATAAATGCCGCGGATTATTACAGAGATAAAGGTATTAAATGGAGAGAAGAGTTCTATGAGCACAAGGCTGTTGCTACGATGATGCTCATGATCAGGATGGATGATCTGAAGAACGTTGATCAATCTCCAGGGCAAGATGAGGTGGATGTCAGCGTTGATATTAAACCACAAGCTAAAGTCAGCCGCAGTAAACCGCAGCAAGGTAATAGAAAAAACAGACTTAAACGGGGGACAGACGCTCGTACAACGGGCTCTCGACGTAGAGAAAAAACAGAATCTGCTCAATCCTGCCATCCACCTTGCCCAACAGTAAAACTCAAAAAAGACACTGCTCATGCTGTGCATTCACGGACAGTGAAAACCGGTTCTTCAGAGCCCGCAAGCGAAAACAATGAGCGGGATTACTGGAGAGAGTTGAATGAGCTGTTTTTGGATTATTATCACGTTCCTCATAAATACCGGGATGCTGTCGAGCGTCTTTCCCTGGAAGCCTGTCAGTTTTTTCCAAATGATATATGGATTCTTCATTCTGCGGGTTGGGGCTTTCATCTTATTGGCGATGAAAAAAAAGCCGCTGAGCTGCTATTGAAAGGTCTGCGCCAGTATCTGAACCGTGATTACCCTGAGGTGAAAAGTTTTATACCTGTTGATATCTATGGCAGCTTTGAAGCAGCCCTGGATAAACTCAAGGTTCACCCTGACATCATGCCTGGCTCATCCGCAGGCCTCAATGTGGCCGCTTATTTAAGCTCTCTGGCGTATGTTTATCGGAATTTTGATAATCATTATGATGCGCAGATGCGTTCTTTGGCTAATTGGTTGAACCCCGCCAGGGAGGCCCGTAAAAAAGAAAAACTGCAGTTGGCTTTTACGCCAAAGGTAAATGTAATTACTGCGGAAGTTGGCCAAATTATCAAAAAGAGTATGGTTTTTGACCGTGTCTAACTCGCTTAACCCTTCCAGAAAGCAGGCGCAAAAACACAAGGGCGGTAATAATCTCAAGGAGGCTGTCCGAGAATAGACTGCACTACGCGGCAACTGCTCCTGCGTTGCTCCGGCTCCTGCATCCATGTAGTGGCAGAAAATTGGTCTAAAAATTCCGTTTTGTAAAAGCTGGGCGTCAGGTCTTTCTTCTTGACGCAAACCCAGGGAAGCCGAAACTGCCTTAGGTCTTTCTTTTGAATGGATTCAAGACCTAATGGAATGGTCCGCCCCGTTCCCAAAACGGCTTCAAATGAGCCAAGATAGAAGATAGAATGAGTTTTGCGGAACACCATTCAGAATAAGAAACGGAGCGAACCACGGGCACGCAAAACAAATCAGGAACTAATCAAAAAGGTCAGGTAGCTTTCCTCGGAATTGATCTGAGTAAAAAGAGTTTCCAGCTACATGGTGTTGATGCCAAAAATCATGTGGTTATCAAAAAGAAACTTACATCGCAAAGCACTCTTGCCCTTTATAAAAACACGCTCTCTCGAGCAACCAACCACCGCGTTCGTTGTTCCTGCCCACCGAATCTGGTGAGATCGTCTCGCTATTCAACGGCAGTAACCGGTGACCATGCAATGGCCCTAAGATTAAAGAAGCACCAAGGATGCATGAAGGTTATTTTTTACGACCTAACTCTAACCGGAATCAATATCCCCCACCCCGATACCTGCCGTTGCCTCCTTGCCCGAGGCTAACACAGTGCAATTCAGCGCGGTGGTGTTGGCAATCGTTTCAGATACAGCGCTAAGTAGCTGGCCATATGGAATCATATATTTCTGGCTACTTGGGCAGGTGCTATGCGAGGCACAACGGAGGGAGCATAGCCATAGCTATGTGACCGGAGTTGTAACGAAGCAGAGTGCCTGAACAAGGAGTCAGAAATATATGATTCCATATGGTTAGCTACTTATGTCTGATCAGGCCCGCCCCGACGCCTGCGCCTCCACCAGAACCTGTGGATTCCACATGACAGTTCACGGCTGTGGTGTTGGCAACAGTGGCCAGGTCAAGGAGCACCCGCCCGGCACCGATGCCTGCCCTGCCACCTTGACCGGAGGCTACAACAGTAGAGTTCACTGCGGTGGTGTCGACAACCGCACCAGCAACAGATAAAAAGAGACTGGGCAAGACAAAAAGCCCCGGAGCAAAAATGCTCAACAAACGGCAAGTGTAGTCAGGCTTATGGCATGAGCAATAATGATTTGAATTTTCTTCATGAGTTTGTGAACTTTCATTGTAAAAAAATACTCATAAGAAAAAACACGAGGAACTTACTATGAATTTATCTACTGTTAAGCCCAGTGATTTAACCACATCAAATACTGCTGCTTTCATTTCAGAGCAATCCTCAACAAGTGACAATTATCATTCATCACAAATATTTATACCAAAGGGTGATCAGCCATTTGATTTGCAAAGATTGCTTTCTAGCAGGAAAGTAATAAAAAATGATCCCACAGCTGAGTTGAGCATTAAACTTTTTGGCAAGAATTTTTTATCAGGGATCACAGTATTTTCAGATAAACCTGAAAATGCTTTTTGGACGTCTACTCTAACAAAAGAAACCACAACCGAAAAAAATACAACTGCCTGGATAGAATGGTGTAGAGTAAACCCTTCGAATTCTTTGTTAGGAAAAACTGCAGCTCAATTTCAGGTTTTAGAAACAGCAAATATATTCCATATTGACTCAAATGAAAAATATAAATGCTTATTAAAAGAATATCCTCATCCAGTAGTTCATAATTATGTAGACTGGGAACGTGTTGCCATTAATTTTGATGCTGTACATTGTACACAAGATTTTCGTATTCCCAGTTGGGATTGTGAATCAACAGCATGGTTCAATAAAGATAAATTAGTATTCCTGAAATCCCTGAATTCACAAGAAATTGACTTGTAATATGGCATCTGGAAAAGCTGGGGGCATTCTTCCTGACGAAAAAACCAGGTAAACAGAAACTGGCTTTGATCTTTCTTTTGAATGGATTAAAGCTTCAAGACCCGTTACTGGCTCCCAGCTCCAGAGTCAACCTCGGCCAGACTCTATTAGCACTGCAACAGCAGTGATGGTGTCAGACCTACCATATTGCTAATCAAAAATAAGGTTTCCCATCAAAGGCGCATACACATAGTCTTTGAGCTGTGGCTTATCCACCGGCAGCAGCGGCAGCAGCGGCTTCAGCGGCAGCATCGGCACCGATTTCGACAACGGTTGTCCCGTTTCTTTACTGTGTGCAACCAGGCGCGAGCGGATAGAGGCCCGGGCGCAGACCTGAAGTGATTGGGGTTGAAAATTATCCGGCTCATTATTCCGATTGATGTTGTCAAACCTGCCAGTCTCGGCCAACAGGACTTTCAAGTTGCGAATTCTGCCCTTGGCAAAATTCAGCGGTGTACACCTATTCCAGGCTCGCGCCTTACAGTTGGCACCCTCAGCCACCAATAGTTGTACTTTCTTGCCCGAACCACTTTTTGCTGCCAAATGTAACGGGGTCCATTGTGTGCAGTTGTCTTGCCTGACTTCAAGGTTAGCCCCCTCGGACAAAAGCAGCTTCAGATAATTCAAGTCGAAACAGTTTTCGCTAGCCGCATAGTGCAATGATGTCAGTTTATATTTATCAGCTGCATCAATATTGGCACCGGCAGCCAGAAGCACCTTGAATACCTCCAGTGTATCGTTTATGGAGATCGAATAAATTAGTGGCGTTGCTTTATTCATATCCCTGGCATCAATATCGGCTCCCCGGGCCAGAAGCTCTTTCGCAACCTCCCCGCTACCGGCTCTGTGCAGCGGAGTCCGGCCTGAATCAGAGCGGGCATTAACGCAGGCACCTGCATCGAGAAATACCTTTAACATCTCCAGATCGGCTTTAGAACAAGTCTGGAACAGTGGCGTGTTTCCGCAATTATCCCTGGCCTCAATATCAGCTCCCCAAGCCAGAAGCTGGTGCACAGTCTCCCCGCTACGGGCTCTATGCAACGGAGTTTGACCTGAAGGATTGCGGACATTCACGCTGGCACCCGCAGCCAGAAGACAGTTGAGAACTTCCGGTTTTTCCGAAGTTACCGCCAGAAACAGCGGAGTTTCGCCATACCGGCCCCTGGACTCAATATCAGCCCCCTGTTCCAACAATGTCTTCATCGATGCCAGGTCACCATCCTCGGCTGCCTTGAGCAGATTTTTATCGTCCGGGGACAGTTTCTTTGTTGCGCCCATCAAGACATTTTCAACGTCTCTCAACAGTGTAATCATAACTACTTCCAAATGGATTATCTCAGACAATCGTCGATAACCATGCAAACTGCCTTAACGGATATGGCAAACAGGTAACAGGTTGCAGATCAGGCACAAGGGGACTGGATCTTTATGCCACAAATCAACAATTCTACCACTCAACACATCGTCCAGCCCGGCATCCATAAGTCTGAAGACAATAACAAACAGCGCAAAACCGTCAGAGCAAGATTCGACGATCGCCAGATATCGGTCCGTGAACCGACTGAGTCTGTATCGGTAAGGGTTACAACAATCGCAAAGGCCGCAAAAGCTGTTGTGATCTCAAAGGTGCAGGGGTTTCTCCTCCGGCAGAGGAAAGTCGAAATCACCACACCCGAAAGCAGTCCGAAAGTACAGCAACCTGTTAATGTTGATAAACAACAGGGATCCGGGCACCAAATACGCCCTGAACGGCCAATGCCAAAGCCAGCGGGTGACAATAGTGACAACCCCACCTCTCATCCCGTGTCAAATAATAGCAGGCCGCTACCACCACCGCCCGGTAAACATGACAAGCCATCCTCGAAAAAACCCCGAAGGCCGCTGCCACCACTTGTCCAACATAGTGAGCAGACGCCAATGAAAAGCAATCGTCAGCGACTGCCTCCTCTTAAGCAATACAAAAGACCATTACCGGAGCTGCCGGTTGACAATAGCGGTCATATGCCCGATGAAAGTCTGACCATGGTCACTACCAGATCTGGCAATACCCTGCCCACAGCGACCACGGAGACATGGCAAGCCGCTGAGTCAACCGGTGTTGACACCCTGTATCAGGATATCAGGGAGCAGTATGCTGGCCAGCTGGCAGACCTCGAAGGTACCAATGATTCCGGGTACCAGACGCAGACTATGGAATCGGTAATAGCAGCAGAGGAATCGCTGGGCGCAACAGAGCTTAACTCATTGCGAAAAGACAAATATAACTCCGGACAGATCGGGCTGAAAAATATCGAACTAAATCCGACCAGAGAAGCGCTTGATGAGTTGGAAGATCTCAAAACGCAATGGCAAAAGGCAAAAACGGCAATAACAGAATGGCGGCAGAAAAAAGGGGATATGGGTAACCAGTCCCCTGCCGACCAGAGGAAATTCGCAGTGCTTGCCAGGGCCGAAGCAGGTGCAGGCCAGAAGTTCCGTACCGAGCTCCATTTATTTCTGACACAGTGCCGCAGCAAAGAGTGGCGGGACAGCGCTGCCGACTTGAGCATAGACGCCTTTTATAGACTGCAAACCATCATTCAGGCATCACCGCTGAACAATGAAGAGAAATACAGGCATGAAAGTGTGGTAGCAACCGTTGCTCTCTTCGAACAACAACAGCTGCCCGGCTATAAGAAGAAGACGAGAAAGAAGAAGCTGAACGATGCACTGCTACGGCTGGATAGTTGTGAAAAGCTGCTATTGAACAATAACGCGTTGGACAACACTAAGAAGCTGGAACTGTTTGGTAGTTTACATACCAGAATCGTCCGTCATTTTGCCGTTGAGGAGCCCTGGCAAGACCAGAAAGTCAGGCTCGACATGGGTAAGGGCGATCTTCTTGCCTTTCAGCTCTTATTACAACACTCAAAAACAGGCGGCAGTGGCAAGCATCCAGACCCGGATAACAGCGAGAAACGACAGTTACTGGAGGATTTCGTGACCAGGAAAAGCGAGGCCCTTGAACGGTTGCAGACCGTCAGGAAAACCTACGATGAGCTTGATGCTGTTAATGAAGACACATGGGAAGACTATGGAGAACTCCTTGAGCTTGCCGACGAAGAGCGTAGCCTGACAACACAGGTAGGTCGCTGGACAGAAGAAAAAATAGCTGCCGCTAAGAAGATGATCAAAAGGGAGTAAAATTCAGGGTAACAATAAAGGACCTTCCCCCCCCCTGCTTTCCCACTTTTTTTGACCCCGGTTTTCTTCCTTCAAAAATCCAGACCTGAACCCTGCTTTTTCTGCTTTTCTGCTTTTCTGCTTTTCTGCTTTTCTGCTTTTCTGCTTTTCATGATTTGAATTTTATCCATGACTTTGTGAACTTTCCTTGTGAATAAACACTCATAAACGTAAACACAAGGAACTTACTATGAATTTATCTCCTGCGAAGTCTAGTGAGCTAACCAGTTTACATAGTGCGGCTTTCCTTTCAGATCCATCCTCAATATATGATAATTATCATTCAGCACAAGTATTCATACCAAGACGTGATCAGCAGTTTGATATGCAACGATTGCTTTCTAACAGGAAGGTAGTAAAAAATGACCCCAGTATTCAGTTTAACTCCGAACCTCTGGGTAAGAATTTTCCACTATGGCTAAGATTGCCGAGAGATAAACCTGAAAATACTTTTTGGACAAGTACTCTAAAAAAAGAAACTGCAACCGAAGAAGAAGAAACTGCAACCGAAGAAACCAAAACCGAAAAAAACACAACTGCCTGGATAGAGTGGTGTAGAAATAACGGTATGCACATTTTCTTAGGCAAAACTGCGGCTCAATTTCAGGTTTCAGATACAGCAAATATATTTCATATTGACTCATACGAAAAGTATGAACACTTATTAAAAGAATACACTCATTCAGAAAATGATAATTATATAGATTGGGAACGTGTGGCCATTGATTTTGATGCTGTACATTGTACACAAGACTTTGATCTTCCCGGATGGAGTTGTGAATCAACAGCATGGTTTAATAGAGATAAATTAGTATTTCTGAAATCCCTGAATTCACAGGAAATTGACTTGTAATGCGGAATCTGAAAGAGCTGGGGGCAGTCTTCCTGACGCAAAAACCAGGGCAGCCGAAACTGACGTTGGTCTTTCTTTTGAATGGACTCAAAATTACGAAAAGTTATCGTAATCGTCAGGGTATCATCGAACCTTTTAGCGATATAATCCCCCCATTAATGAATTCAGTCAGACTTCCGCCAAATTCTGATGTCCCTTATTCCCACAGGCAGGAGACCTCCGGGTCATGACAGCAAACTCTCTCTTCACCCAACCGGGGTTGGTATTGGCTCGGGCAGCGACCACCAAATCCCGGGCAATCCTGCTGGTTGCCCTGACCTGCCTGGCAGCTTTTTCCCAGGTCGCTTCCGCTACAGCGGCAAAAAGCCAGGCTCCTACGGTAACGGCCTTTCCAGTGACGGCCACCACATTGCAACAGAATCTGATGGCGCTGGGAAACCTGAAAGCCAACCAGTCCGTTGACATTGCCCCGCAAATCAATGGCCGTATTGTTGCCCTGCATCTGCGCGATGGTGTGAATGTCAAATCAGGACAGCTGCTGGTTGAACTGGATGACCGTGAGCAGGAGGCAATCACCGCCCAGGCGCGAATTGCCTTTGAGGATGCCCAGCGGCAACTGGACTATATGGAAGCTTTGATCAACAGCAAAGGGTCCCGTATTTCAGCTACCACCGATGCCTGGCCCGGAAAAACCTTTACCGGCACCATCAACAGCATTAACCCCCGGATTGACCCGGTCAATCTGTCCTTTCAGGTCAGGGCCCTGCTGGATAACCCTGAGTCACAGCTTCTCCCGGGTATGCTGATGCGTACCTCTATTGAGCGCCCGAACCAGCAACAACGATTAGTTGTGCCTTCCCGCAGCATCCTGTATGACGGTAACCGCCGTTATGTGTTTGTGATTGATGAGCAAAACCGGGTGGAACGCAGGACCATTACCACCGGGCAAACCATTGATCAGTTCATCGTTGTCGTATCCGGACTGGTGGAAGGCGAGCGGGTAGTGAATGAAGGTGCGGTAAAAGTCACCGATGTCCGCCGGGTAACTGTGCTTGAGAAAGAACCGTCTGTTCTCTCTGCCAACCCGGTCACACATGCCGCTGCCAATGGATTGCTGTAACCATGATACTGTCTGATTTATCCATCAAACGACCGGTATTTGCCACTGTCGTCAGTCTGCTGCTGATTACCTTCGGGGTTATCTGTTTCCAGATGTTACCGGTTCGGGAGCTGCCGGATATTACCCCACCGACGGTGATGGTGTATACCGGCTATGCCGGGGCTTCTGCCGAGGTTATTGAAAGCAAGATCACCAATGTCATTGAGGACCAGCTCGGTGGTATTGAAGGGGTGCGCTTTATTGAAAGCACCAGCCGTAATGGGACGTCCCGGATTAATATCGAGTTTTCTCCCGACCGGGATATGGAAACGGCAGCCAATGATGTCCGGGAAGCCATGTCACGGGTTATCTGGCGTCTGCCGGATGAAGCCGAGTCACCCATTGTCTGGAAGAACGATGGCAGTGGCGAAACCATTCTCAATGTCAGCCTGCAAAGTGACACCATGTCTTTGATTGTACTCACTGACTATGCGCAACGCACCTTGCAGGACCGGCTTTCCCTGGTCGATGGCGTCAGCTCCGTTGACCTTATGGGTGCCCGGGAATATGTCATGCGCATTGAACTGGATGCCCGGGCCATGGCGGCCCGGCAAATCACCACCAGCGATGTCCGCAGCGCCCTGCGTCGTGACAATGTCGAGCTGCCTGCCGGTGAATTAACCGACAGTTTGAGAACCTTGCCCGTCCGGTTAAACCGTGACTACAACACCATTGACGATTTCCGTCGTCTGCTGATTCGTCAGGAGGGCAGCCGCAGAGTCTATCTTGCAGATATTGCCTCCATCCGTACCGAGGCCAAAGAGATCGAGACACTGGCAAAAGCCAATGGCCGGAACGTATTGAGCCTTGGCATTGTGCCACTTTCCCAGGCTAACCCGCTGGAAGTGATTCAGAACGTGAAAGATGAGATCGATGCATTCACCCCTTTCCTGCCGGAAGGCACCTATATGACCACCACGCGGGACTCTTCCATTTATATCCAGTCCGCCATTGATGAGGTGTATGCCACCCTGGCCATGACGATTGCCCTGGTGGTGCTGGTGCTTTATATCTTTCTTGGCAATGTGCGGGCCACCCTGATCCCGGCCGTTACGGTACCAGTGTCGCTGATCAGTGCGTTTATCGTTATCCACCTGCTGGGCTACTCCATCAACCTGCTGACGCTGCTGGTGCTGGCCATTGGTCTGGTGGTGGATGATGCGATTGTGGTGCTGGAAAATATCCACCAGCATCTGGAGCGTGGCGAACCGCCCCTGTCGCCGCCTGGAAAGGTGCCCGGGAGGTGAGCTTTGCCGTGGTGGCAACCACGGTGGTTCTGGTGATGACCTTCGTGCCCATCATATTTATGGAAGGCTCTGTTGGCCAACTGTTCTCGGAATACGCCATGACCCTGAATATTTTCAGCCAGCTGGCGATGATCATGCTGATCGGATTATCGGCCAAGAATGGCATTTTGATTGTGGAGTTTATCAACCAGCTTCGGGATCAGGGGTGGACCTTTAACGAGGCAGTACTTGAAGCATCAGCGTTGCGGCTGCGCCCTATTCTGATGACCGCTCTTACCACGGTGGTTGGTGCCAATCCTCTGCTGCTGGCCTCAGGGGCCGGTTCAGCGTTCCGGTTCTCTATCGGGGTCGTGGTTTTTGCCGGTGTTACCGTCTCCAGCCTCTTAACCCTGTTTGTGGTGCCAGCCATGTATTCATTGATGGCCAGAAGAACCACCTCTCCTGACCATGTGACAAGACAACTGGAGAAGCTGCTGACTCAATAACTCTTTCACTGATTTTCTCAGGCGGGGAAGTTACTCAGGCTAATACCGGTTACCGAATTATCGGTTACCGGTTAAGCCTGATAACTCCGGGTTTGCTGCCAATTAACTTTAACTTGGCACCGGTGGTGGATATGCAGTGCTGGACCCAGCATGACTGTGCGTCTGTCCGGGATGAGCAGGCGGCATCTGCATCTGCCATTGCCGAATTAATTCATCAACCTCACGTCTGAATTCATCAGGTGGTAAGTGCATTTTTGAGAGTAATTGAGACACTGCATATTCCAATTCCTCATCAGTTACTTGAATGGTGCTCATTAGTTCAATTAGCTGTTGACGTAATTCTGGAAGCTGCCGTAGCAAGATCAGCAGAGCATTTTGACCAGCAATGTTTCCGGGAGGCACACTTGAACTGGCATCACTGCCCAGCAGTTTGATCAATGAAGGCACGATTCTGTCCAACGACCTTCTTGCTTCATCGGTAATAGTGATCTGGGAGTCAATTAATACCTTGGCCCTGAACAACGCTACAGTTTCTTTTGGCATCTTCACATTACAGTTATAGGCTCTGTTAAACAGGTCAATGACTTTTTGATCAATCTTGCCCTCTCCACGATAGGGCATCAGATTCAGGACCTCCTGCTTCAGCTTATCCCAATTTGCTTTATCAGATTCATATTCACCCAAAGTTTTCAGACATTGAACTACCTGATCTGCATATTGACTTCTCCTGGCTACACCGGACTCTTCACGGAGTTGCTCCATCGCGCCAAGAATGGTATAGGTGGCTTTCACCGCATCCCTCGAGACTTTTTGTGCATTACCCAGATCAATAAAGTAAATGTTCAGTCTGCCATCCTCAACGGTAACCATGACATTGCCATCATGCATATCTGCATTAAAAAACCCCGTCTGGGCATAACAGTAAAACCAGTGTTCGAATGCCAGTTTTTTCAGACTTAACCTGAAGGCGAGTAAATGATCGTCCGATATATTCGTCTCATCGATATTCAATAACTTTGCCGCAAGACTCCGAAGTTTTGGCTGGTCATGTTCACTTAGCGTAACCCCATCAATTTTTTCCATGCCCAAGGCATGGGAAGAGGCAGTATTACCATCAACGGCTGGAACTTTAAAATTAACCGGAAGACTTAGCAAAACCGTGCCGGTGCCAGGATGCTGGATTTCCCACCCATTTGGCCGGGGAGGCAGCGCGTATGCATAATCCGGTAATTCGTCTTGCCGAATATCAAATATATGCTGCTGTGCAACGGCCTTGAAAGCAAAATCCTGTTGCCGTGTTCTGTTGGCCTCAGTGATCAGATTCAATTCTTCCTTGACACTGTCAAAGAATGAGAAAATGGCATGTTTGGTCCCTTTACCAATTGAACCCGGTGCAAGGAAGGTAATCAGCCCAAGTACGAACCTGAGAACCCGTAAATCAGAGTAAACCCTGGTTTCACTTGACTCGGAAACGGTCTTGACAATCAGACTCTCTCCGCTTTTCAGGATGATCTCATTGACCTCACCAATTGAACCGGTACCGAGATTACGCCTTTCATTCAATCGATCCGGGTTGTAATCAATACCTGCTTCATCAAGGCAATGAATCAGCTCTGCCTCGGTCATTGGCTTATTGCTGGTGGCAACGTGAGATAAAGTCCTGGTAAATTTCTCATGGTCATCACCAAAAAGATCTTGGGCAATTGAGGGAGAACTGCATGCAAACTGAATCGCCTTTACCAGAATCCCCCCCCGGGCTTTAGCAGCAGCGTTTTGGAAGCTCTCTATACTGCCACCATGCCGATAGATACTGAAAAGAATCCCCATCATTTTGAACATTCTGACCAGGCTGGCAAACCCCTTTTTAATCCTATCACCCAGCCATTCAAGGGAAGATAGAGTACGAGGCTGGCGTCCAACGATGACCTGATCATCAGGCACTTTAGAGGGGTCTTCAGGGTCAAACTGCTGTTCACCCAGGTGTGACTCAGGGGGGACAGCCCTGACAGTGTGACCGGCAGCCACGGGTCCATAAGGTGATTGTTGCGAGGTAAAGGTCGCAGAATGGACACCTTGGGATAATGGGTCAACCTGACCAACTCCTGGATGAGCATGAGTCTGATCCGGGATTTCGCTGGCCGACTCAGTGCGTGCATTAGCTGGCATCATAACAGAACTCCTTATTGTTATTAGTGGAAACATTACTGTTTAAATTAGAAAAATAAGTGATTAAGCCCAATTGAGGAGTAATCACATAATAGTTATTTAGTTATTGAGACCGAATAAAAGATGAAAAGTTCACTATTATTTCTGTTTAAAATATACCAATTACTTAAAAGCATGATTATTCATCAAGTAATGCTCTTGATTTGAAAAGATAAACCCGGCGAAAACATAGTTCACAAATAAAAACTAAGGTACCAATTAAGAATTCTGGTAAACCTGCAGCATTATCGAAAGAGATTGGTTTTTACTGGCTCAAAAGGTTGGCAAAGGGAGAGAATCATCGAAAAAGGCCAAATTGCGGTATTAATGTTTAATACCGCATGGGTCTCAAGTTCAATGCCAGGAGCCTGACCGAGAATTAGGGTTGATTACCGCAGCGCCGGAACTACAGCTGCTCCCACTGAATTTCATGTCCGTGAATCCGATGAGCAGACAGGTAATAAACAACCTGTCCGGCTGTCACCCGGTCATTGCCGGGCGGATTTAATCTCAGGTTATCTCCGGTGGCAGACCCCGCCACTCCAAGGGCTATGGCTTCGTGATGAATTTTAAAAAACTCCAGCAGTCGACCAAACGTCGTCCCTCCAAAATCTTCAGGCACGCGAACACTGTACTGTGTTGGCCCGGTCAATGTTGATAACAGTTGCTGTTGCACACGAGAAGACCCCGGATCCTGGGCTGAGCGAACCAGCAGTTCCATGGACAAATTACTGTGACACTCTATTTGCGGGCAGTGGGACTGAAGCAGGTGTACCATCTGCTGGCTTTCAAACCAGGCAACAACATGGGCTTTGGTTTTCGTCGCGGCAATACTCAGGCAGGTGGCCAGGGTCTGATCATCGGAGTCACGGAACACGATCACTCTGGCCGCATTGCCAATGCCGGTTCGCTGAATAAACGACGGCTCCGTCAGGCTTTCCCCCTGGGCAAACAAAATCTGTTCAGGAAAAGGATTCTCCATTTCCTGGCTGGTACAGAGTAATACCTTACGGTTCTCGCGACGTTTGTCGCCAAAAATCAGCTGCAACATTTTCGGGGTGTGATTTCGCTTCCAGCCAAATATGACAATATGATTGTCCAAATCTGAGTAATCCACTTTGCCCTGCATTCTTCTACTCCATACCCTGAGAAAAAATGATGACAGCTTCCCCAGCCCCCCTGCGAGAAGCACAACGCCACCGGGGAGAATAAACAACGCGGCCAGAACCCGCCCTGAGGCAGTACCCGGACTCAGATCGCCATAGCCGACGGTGGTCGATGTTGTGACATAAAAATAAAACCACTGATCAACAGGCAGAAGCGCCGATTCACCGGCCAGCCACATCAGCGCCCAGGATAAAATAAAGTGGCCCAGCAAAACCATCAGCAAAACCAGCCAGCTCAGTTTCAGAAACTGGTGGTGAAAGAACCGCAAAGTTGATTTCAGAAAACTCAAGTTAACCCTACCATGCATGGTCCAGAAGTCTGATATATCACCAGTGCGTGATAATAACACATATATTCATGACGTTAACTTATAAGATCTGTGATTCAGGCCTTTTCAGGTCCCAGGCCTGTTTGCCAGACAACACCGAATTTTTATCCTCAATTTCTCGCGATCCTCGCTACGGGCAATAGTCCCGTACAGCGTACCAGAGCAACGCAGATGATGGTGTGCTGCACAGGAAAGCCTATTATCTGACACCTGATGTATAACCAGAGACTATGGGTGGAAATTCACCAACTAATCATTAACCCAGGATTGCACTCGCCTGGATAAGTCAGACACGACGGACATAAACCGCGACACTGGCTGGTGGGTATCATAAGAGGGGGTCATAACAATATGCAATAACCTCTGTTCAACAGGCTTTCCCCAGGGTGGCTCTACAACATAGTTTTCCCGAGGTTTAGCCGGCTGCTTTTCAGTTTCATCCGGGACATATTTGGCATTAGCGAATCGATGAATAAGATTGTCTGTGTTTGAGTAAACATGACCAAGGTTTTTTTCGAAAGGGTGGTCTTCAGCAGATCCCTTAGTAGCATAATATATTCCAAAACAATCCCTCCCCTCTAATTCCGCTGTTGCCAGCCCTCCTCCCGTGTAATAAGGACCACCCTCTTTAACTGAATCATCATTCATTAACATCACGAGGCTATAATCCCCCCTATCACGAAACCATTCAGTTCCGACTAAACCGTCACTGCGAATGTAATTTCGAATGATCCTCAACGCACACAATTCCACAGTCTGACCCTGCAATGAGAATTGCCCGGCCAACACCTCTACACCTTTTATTGCCAGATCAATCAATGCCTTATCACTGGTCATTAATTGGCACTCAAAGCTTTTCTGATTAACAATCCGAGAATCAGGAGCAAATTGTACGCGTACTTTGGTTTCTGGATAGCCTTCAGGGATTAAAGAAAAAATACATTGGTTGTCATCAACTCCTGGCAACACTCGTGAACAAAGTCTGGATTTCAGTATTGTATTATATTCATCTTTAACAAAATCATAGCTATCTATATTGATTGCATCGTTGGCCCGTTGCAGAATTCCCGGCTCAACAACCGGTTGTATCGTCCGGAAGGTATCACCGAACTTTACATCCTTCGATGAAGCTGGGCCCTCCTCCAGGATAGAAAGACTCATTGCTTGCGGTGATTTTACGTCACGAGTAGCTGTAATCATTTTTTGAACACCCGATAATTTAGCTCGTAAAAACGACTGATAATCAGTCACCAATTTTAGACCTTATGATCAGCAAATAGTTCAGCCCCGCTGAGTAGTTGGTCAAGGCTTCAGTCAATCGGTTTAACAGCCCTTTGCGCTTAAGTAGCTGGCCATATGGAATCATATATTTCTGGCTACTTGGGCAGGTGCTATGCGAGGCACAACGGAGGGAGCATAGCCGTAGCTATGTGACCGGAGTTGTAACGAAGCAGAGTACCTGAACAAGGAGTCAGAAATATATGATTTCATATGGTTAGCTACTTATATCAATCTTGAGTTCCACCGGCAAACCAGCGCAGACATCATAATTAAATTAATGTCTGCTCTATAAACAGCGATCAACATCCTGATAATTGGCATAAACACGGATTGTTGATCAATCGTACCTGTCGCATTATCTCCCTATTTTTCAACTTATCAGCGGACCACCATGCGACACCTGACTCCCGAAAAACACCCCGCTTTTGTTCTGATTCTCCTGACCCTGTTTGCGGTGGTAGGACCTGTGTCCATTGATATTTTCACCCCCTCGCTGCCGGCAATCACCGCGTTTTTTGGCACCACCTCCGCGATCGCTCAATGGAGTGTTGGTTTATTCATGCTGGGCTTTTCCCTGTCGATGCTGATTGTCGGCCCGTTGGCTGATCGTTTGGGCCGAAAGAAAACCCTGCTGATGGGCTATTCCCTTTACCTTGCGGCAACAGCAATCACTTTGCTGACGGATAGCATCTATCTGTTCATTGCCGCCCGTTTTGCCCAGGCCGTTTTTGGCTGCTTCGGAACTGCCGTTGCCAGAATGATGGCCCGGGACTATTACCGTGACCAGATGGAAGTGAAAATGCTGGCCTATATTGGCGGCTGCCTGACCATTGCCCCCATGGCCGCACCCATTGTCGGCGGTTATCTGCAGGAGTATGCCGACTGGCAGTACAGCTTTTACGTGATGGCAGCCATGGCGGTGATTGCGATACTGGCACTGACGCTCTTGCCAGAACACAAGCAGGAAACAACCACGGCAACCACATCGAAAAATTCTGTGCTGGCAGGCTATAAAGCGGTGCTGACGGATGCCCGCTACCTGCGCTTTACCATTGCCGCCGGTGCGGCATTTGCCGGAGCCTTTGTGTTTGTTGCCGGAGGCTCCTTTGTGGTTATTGGTCAGTTAGGCATTTCTCCGGCAACCTATGGCTACCTGTTTGCTGTGGCTATTGCCAGCTACCTGTTCAGCGCATCCATGGGCCCTAAACTGACCGCCAACATGAGCCGGACCCAGAGCACCCTGGTCGCTGGTAGCCTGTTGATGATTGGTGCCATGGTTTCCCTGGTGAGCGGTCTGCTGACGGATGGTCAATCCATCACCGGCTATGTTGCGGGTATCGCTATTTATGAACTGGGTCTCGGTCTGTTTATGCCGCTCTGTCAGGCCAGGGCCACTGAACATATGAAAGAGAATATGGGTACCGCAGCGGGCCTGATTTTCTTTATTGAGATGCTGCTGGCAACACTGATCAGTGCACTGATCGGCTTTCTGCCTGAAGCGGGTACCCTGTCGCTGTCAGTGATCACCTTAATCGCAGTTGCCATCTCCGGTGTCTGTCTGATGAAAACCAGCGATGTATCAGCAGTCACTCCACAGGCTGCCTGAATCTGTTGTTATCAAAGCGGGTATGAATCACCATACCCGGTTTCTCAGTCGGCTTGCCAACGGGTCAGAGAGTGCGGGGGGGGGGGGGAGCAGGCCATATAAACGGATTATTGTCGATAGTACTATTATCCGGTACCATTGCAACTATACTATTTACCAATCAATACAATGAAAAAGAAACATGCCACGACACTGCGCAAACTGTTTGCCAGACCGGTCAGCGGCAGCATTCACTGGGCCGATATTGAAAACCTGTTTCTTGCTCTTGGTGCCAAAGTTGAAGAGCGTGAAGGCAGCCGGATCAAGGTGGTACTGTTTGGTGAGGTACGGATCTTTCACCGCCCACATCCGTCACCGGATACCGACAAGGGCGCGGTGGCCAGTATCCGCCGGTGGCTGGAGAACCACGGAGTGACGCCATGATTAACCAGATGAACATCAACGGCTATATCGCTGTCATTACTTACGACCCGGACATTGACCTGTTCCGTGGCGAGTTTATTGGCCTGAATGGCGGCGCAGATTTTTACGCGGCGGATGTCAAAAGCCTGCACCAGGAAGGCAAAGTCTCCCTGAAGGTGTTTCTGGAGGCCTGTCAGGAGGAAGGTATAGAGCCACGCAAGTCTTTCTCCGGCAAGCTGAACCTGCGTATTGACCCGGATCTGCACGAATCCGCCAGTGTGGCAGCAGCGGCCAGTAACCGCAGTTTGAATCAGTTTATTAATGATGCATTGCGCCAGAGCCTGAATTAATAGCTTCTGTGTCTGGTAAGCGTAAAGACGACGTTTTCAGAAAACTCAAGGAATAAATGACCAATGGCCACTGATAGCAAGGGCATTAGATCGGTTGATACTGTGTATATGGAGATGGCCCACTCCCTGGCCAAATTATCAAAGTGTGTGCGCCTTCAGGTAGGCTGTCTGCTGGTCAAGGATGGGCGGGTACTTTCCACAGGGGTTAATGGCACGCCTTCAGGCTATATCAACTGTAATGAGGCTGACTACGAAGAACACCACCCCTGGTCACTCAGGCATGAAATTCATGCTGAACTCAATGCGGTTATCTGGGCAGCACGGCTGGGTACTCCCATAGAGGGGGCTACCGCTTATGTGACCCACAGCCCCTGTGATCAATGCACCAAAAACCTGTTAGCGGCCGGTATCCGGCGCATTGTTTATGACATCCAGTACGACCGCAATCCCCAGGAAGAACTATCACAGTTCTGTCGGGAAAACGGCGTTGCCATTGAGCAGGTATCCATTAAATAACATCCGAGACATGCTGTGGATCGATAAAATTACGAAAGTCATAGAACTTATCTGCCCAATCGGAATAGTCGTCAAGGGAGTGGCCATACAGTGAGCGGCACGTCTGGCCTTTTCCCCTCTGGCAGGTGAACTCCCAAAAAATGTCTTTCATGACATGTGCCGCTGTTGAGAATTGAGCACCAAACTGCACACAAAATTCAGGATGAACGTGACCTATCAGACAGTTAATGTCCTTTTTCAACAACTCGGGGTTCCTGAACCAAAGCGATGAAGGCAGGCACTGAAAGGCTTGCTGAAAAACAGATTCCACCTGTTCATGCACACATTGCAAAATAGATAACCGTAACTCTGCTTTTACCGCCTGGATCGATTGTCCGGAATAGCGACATTGGGCATACAGCGCCTGGTTATCAAAGCTTTTGCATCTCAACAGCCACTGTTTATTTTGGATAAAGTGTAACTGTGCTACAGGATTTTCAATCTTACCCACATATTGATCAATGATTGCCAAAATCCCATTATAATTTTCCCGGCCTATGTCAAGGAGGAGCAACCGATTGGTTAAATCATTTCTGAAAGCGCGGGTATACACCCAGTGACGCTCAACTTCTTTTATTGACAAGCCAAAAGGAATTTTAACGCCCTGATTCACAGTAAGGCGAACCGGCTCAGGCTTGCCAGTAACGAGTTGCCACTGGTTCTCGTCCGGGCTCTGTTGCTGATGATCGGTTTGTTCCTCAAGCTCTGATTCACTGTCAGGTTTTCGCTCTGACTCAAGATCGGGCATTTGAATAGCAAAGTGCTTTTCACTCTGGACGTCAGTTAGCTTTTTCTCCTGGCGATGTTCCTGGCAGGCTTGCCTTCTGACGACAGCAGGCGGGCTCTTTTTCCTGGCTTTGCTTTTCCTGGCAGGTCCACTTTCGGGTGCCTTTCCCTCAGCCTCTTTACAGTGAAATTTATTATCTCCCGATAATGAACAGGCATTTTTTTCAGATTGAATTTCCTCTAACCGGTTCTCCAATTGCAGAACTTTTTCGCCAACCAGTTTAATCTCCATGGGGATTTTAAACCTGACCGACCTTACATTGCTTTTATCAGCCTGGTCATGTAAAAAACATCGGTAAACTTTCCAATGCTTCAGTGAGCCTGGCAGGTCTCCTCGTTTTTCAAGTAACATGGCAAGATATTTATTCATTTCAGGCCGTGAGCCAGTCGCCGACCGATAGTTAACTTCTGCTTTATTCAGCAGGTCTGTAAATTGTTCACTTGACTCGCCCTGAGAGCTGGCCAGCTTTTCGTAAAGAATACCTAACAATGCTTTTACACAAACATCTTTAATGTTGTCCTTTTCAATAAACTGAATCGCTAATTGATACTTACCCTTTGAGGCCATGCAAAGTCCAAAATAAAGTGTTTTACTTTTATGCCTGGCAAATTCAAGAAGCGCTGATGCCTTGGAAGGATTACCCAGCATATAGTAATACAGGGCAACTCTTTCAGAACGCAGTTGTGCACTTCGTGTCGATCCACGCATCAATAGAATTAATTCATAAGCATAATCCATAGCTCTTTTGACTATTTCAGCAGATTGATTTTTATGGTCATTTATTTCCACTTGAATGAATTCCAGGTATTCAAGTGCCTTTTCCGGATTCAAAGTGGTAGAGTAAGGCCAACGGGAAAACCCAAGATCATTCCAGAGCATGGTTAACAGTGCCAGAGTATTGTATTTTGTAGAGTTTTCAGCAACACTTCTAAATACTTCAACATCCTCCAGGACTTCTGCGATTGCAAAGCATGTACATTTTGCCAGTGCAATCTCTGATTCCTGTTTAGGGCATCTCTCCAATACCGAGCTTAGTGCGGCTAATTGGACCCTGTCAGTCGTTTTCCAGCGATAATTTACCAAGAATCCTGCAGCCAGAAAGTTTAAAACCCAATAGTCAGCAACACGACAGATGCCTCTTTCAACGCTGGCAATCGTCATTTTATGAAGAATACGGTTGTATGTTTTTACCTGTCCCGGGAGGGCTAACTTTACAGCAGCATTTTTTCCGGAAGAGTAGCCATAGGATGACATTGAGTATTCCATAGTTACCTTGTTGTAAAAATGTCCCAATGCCTGAAGAAAAGCAAAATAGGCAATCTCTTTCTCATGAACGGCCAACTCTGTTTCTAATAAAAGTGCGTTAAAGTAATTATCAAGAAAGTCAACATTGCCAGCATTAACTACTTCAACATAATGACCATCACAATATTCCTGGTAGAGATGGTGAAAAATAATCACCACTTTATCAAGTTTGGTCAAACTAAAGGGAGATCTTGCAACTTCAGCCAATTGTCCCTCCTGCTGTTCCCTGGCACTGTTACTTTTTACGGCTCCCGGTTCATCCCCGTATCGACACTCTTCTACATCACCTGAAGCAGGGCTATGCATTTGGCACCGATTATAGCCAGCAATAGCCGTTTCATGGTGAACTTTTTCAATAATAGATCTTATTCTAACCATAGCTTCTTTGCATTCTGACTCTTTAGCGAGTAACTTTGAAGATAAAGAACTTAAACTACTGCTATCACTGTCCCCTTCTGATGAGACAACTGCTTTTTTCAACTTCTCAAAAGCTTTCAGAAAAAGCTTGTTTTTATCAATAGACTCAATAGATTTTTCCAACTCCTTATCAACTGCCTTCATCTGCTCACAAACGGAATAAAATTTCGTTAAGGATTCAATTTCAGGAAAGTATTTGTCGTTATCGGGAAGCCACCATAAATTCAACACCTTGATGAGAGCATTGCCATTTGATGGTGGTATTAAGTCTCCGAGAGAATAAAGCATACTGAATGCTTCCTGCTCACTTGGCATGCCGTACAACATTCTTATGAGGAAATTCTCCTGAATATACAGAGCCGCCAACTTAAACCTGATCAATTCCTGATGGGGTATCTCACCATGAACCCTGGTGAGATCAATAATCTGTTGTTTTATTTCGTCAAGCTGCCGGGCTAATATTTCCGGATCCGGAGCTGTCTGTTGTTCAGCATGTTCAGTGCTCTGTGGTTTAACGTCCTGTTGCGAACCTTCACACGGCGATACTTGCTCCGAAGTACACTGGCTTGATTTCAACAGATCATGTGTACCATGAGACTGTTCGGAAGCTGCAATGACACGAACCTCCCTGTTAGCAATGCTTTTCCCATGACCATCTCTGAACGTGCCCGCTTCCTTCAGGGCTTTTTCACCGACCAATACTGTTGGTGTAACTTCCAACGGTTGTGTATCAGAACACACCTCCCCGCCCTCAGAGCTGTGCCTTACCGGGCTGTGGCTGCTACTTATTGGGTCCATAATCTGTCGCCTGTTTATTTATATTGATCAATAGATACCCTGGGAGCCTGTCGGGAAAACGGCGTCGCCATCCGGGCTAAATAATGTCCGAAAGATGTTGAGGATCAATAAAATCACGAAAGTTATAGAACTTTTCAGCCAAATTGGCATAGTCCCCGGGGGAGTGGCCATACAGTGAGCGACATGTCTGGTCGGTTACCCTCTGGCAGGTAAACTCCCAGTGAATATCTTTCATTACATGGGCCGCTGTTGAAAATTGAGCGCCAACCTGTACACAAAATTCAGGATGAACGTGATCTATCAGGTATTTCATGTCCTTTTTCAACAACTCGGGATTACTGAACCACAGAGGTGTAGGTAAGCACTGAAACGCATGCTGAAAAACAGACTCCACCTGTTCCCGCACACACTGCAAAATAGATAACCGTAACTCTGCCTTTAATGCCTGGATCGTTTGCCCAGAACGACGACAATGGACATAAAGTGCACGGTTATCAAAACTCTTACATCTCAACAGCCACTCTCTATTTTGTATGAAGTGTAACTGTGCTACCGGATTGTCAGTTTTGCCCACATATTGATCAATGAGTCCCAAAACCCCATCATAATCTCCCCGGCCAATGTCAAGGAAGAGTAGCCGATTGGTTAAAACATTTCTCAAATTGCGGGTATTTCCCCAGTGACGCTCGACTTCTTTTATTGAAAAGCAAACAGGAATTTTAACCCCTTGATTCACAACAAGCCGAAACGGGTCAGACTTCCCAGTGACCAGCTGCCATTGGTTTTCGTTCAGGCCCTGTTGATAATGGTGTTGAGGATCGGTTTGTCCCTCAAACTCTGATCCACTGGTAAGATGTAGCTCAGCCCCGGGATTCGGCACTTGAATAGAACAACGCTTTTCGCTGTGGATGTCTGCTGGCTTTTGTTCCTGGCAAGCCGGTTTCCTATCGGCAGCAGGTTGGCTCTTTTTCTTGCCTTTCCTTTTCCTGGCAGGTTGACGTTCAGGCTTCTTTTCCACAGTTCCCTGGCCATAAGATTTATCATCACCCAATAGTGACTCGGCCTTTTTCTCAGATTTAATTCCCCCTATCAGGCTCTCCAACTCCAGAATTTTTTCACCAACCAGTTTAATCTCCATGGGAATTTTAAACCTTACCGACCTTATATTACTTTTATCTTCCTGATCATGTAAAAAACAGCGGTAAGCTTTCCAGTGTTTTAGCGAGTCTGACAGATGCCCTCGTTTTTCAATCAACATGGCTAAATATTTATTCATTTCAGGCCGTGAGCCAATCACGGCCCGATAATTAAGCTCTGCTTTTGTGAGCAATTCATTATATTCTTCAGATGATTCGTTCTTAGAGCTGGCATGCCTTTCGCACAGAATACCTAACAGTGCTTTAATACAAGCATCTTTAATTTTATCCTTTTCAATAAACTGAATGGCAAACAGGTATTCACCCTTTGATGCCATGCAAAGCCCAAAATAAAGCGATTTGCTTTTACCCTTGGTAAACTTAAGAAGTTCCGATGCCTTTTGAGGATCATTCCGCATAAAGTAATACAGGGCGATTCTTTCAGAATACAGCTGTGAAATCGGCGTCGACCCCTGCATCAATTTATTAAATTCACAGGCAATATCCATGGATTGCTTCAACAATTCGGCACTTTGATTATCATTACTGGCTATTTCATATCGAATGAATTCCAGATATTCAAGCGCTTTTTCCGGATTCAAGGTGTTTGAGTATGGCCAACGGGAAAACCCAAGATCATTCCAAAGCATGGTTAATAGTGCAAAGGTATTGTATTTTTCAGAATTATCAGCAACACTTCTGTACGCTCCAACATCCTCCAGAACTTCTGCGATAGAAAAACAGGTATATTTTGCCAGTGCAATCTCCGATTCCTGTTTAGGGCTTCTCGCCACCGCCATGCTTAGAGAGGTTAATTGAGCCCTGTCTCTGGATGTCCAGCGATAATTCATCAGAAACCCTGAACCGAGCAGGCTTAAAACCCAAAAGTCAGCACTCTGACAAACATCACTTTTAATACTTGCCATCGCCATTTTATGAAGCCTGGCATTGTAAGTTATTGCCTTATTATAATGAGCTGTTTTTACATAATTACTATTTCCAGCACAGTAACTGACTGTGCACTCCATAGCTATCTTGTAGTAAAAATGTCCTAATGATTGTAGAAAAGCAAACCAGGCAATCTCTTTCTCATAAATGGATAACTCTGTTTCCAATAAAAGCTCGTTAAAATAATTTTCAAGAACATCAATATTGGTAAGATTAAGTGATTCAATATACATTTTATTGTTATGTATTTGGTAAAGATGGTGGAAAATAACCACTAATTTATCAAGCTTGGTCAAACTGAAGTCAGACTTCATAGCTTTGGATGACTGTTCTAATAACTCCCTCTTAATACTATTACTTTTTACGCCTTCCGATTCATCCCTGCAGGGATTATCCTCTACATCACTTAAAGCAGAGCCATGCACTTGAGATCTATTCTGACTGGCCGTAAAACATTCATTGCCCCCTTTTTTAAGAAGTCTGCCCAAGACCTCTTTAAACTCTTTTTCACTAAAACATTCTGAAGTAAGAGAACTTGCAGTGCTGTTATCACTGCTTCCTTCTGATGGGATCAGCTTTTTTTTCAACTCGTCGTTAAAAAGCAACCGGCCTTTGTCAAAAGGCTCGTCAACTGTATTCAAATCCCCGAGAGCTGTCTCCAAATACTCACTAACAGAATTAAGCCTCTTTAAAGAAATAGTGGTTGTTTCAGGAAAGTATTTCGCGTTACCGGGAAGCCACCATAAATCCAGCACCCTCATGAGAGCAGCACCATTTGATGACTGTGGTAATAAGTCTCCAAGCGATTCCAACTTACTGAATGCTTCCTCCTGACTTGCCATGCCGTACAACATTCTTGTGAGAATATTCTCCTGGATATACAGTGCAGCTAACTTAAATCTCATCAATTCCTTTTGTGGTATCTCACCATGAACACCGGTGAGTTCAATGATCTGTGTTTCTATTTCATCAAGCTGCCGGGTCAACATCTCCGGGTCCAGAACTTTTTTTTGTTCAACATGTTCGACACTCTGCGGTTTAATTTCCTGTGGCGCACCTTCACATAGCGCTACCTGAACCGTTTCACTCTGGCTCGGTTTCAATAGAGCACCTGTACTGACTCCATGAAACTGTTCGGACACTTCAATTACACGAACCTCCCTGTTAACAAAGCTCTTCCCATGACCATCTCTGATCGCGGCTGCATCAGTCAGCGCTTGATCACTTGTTGGAGTAACCATCAACGGTCGTGTATCAGAACACATCTTCCCATCCCCGGAGTTAAGCCTTATCCGGGTGTGGCTGCTACTCATTGGCTCCATGATTTACCTCCTGCTTAACTATTTTTTCATAACAATTGGATACCCTCGATGAAAGAAGGTTTCACTATGTTGGTACCATGGGTCGTTTATTTACAGAACCCATACACTTACACTTCTTCCTGACCCAACAGAAACCAGAGGCATCCGGGAGCCAAGTTCTGGTACTATGCCCGCTAGAAAAAATAACATTGGTCTGCTATCTATGCTGCAAGCTACGCCACACCAAAAAAAAGCCCTCTCTGACCTGACACAACTGCTGGAAAAACGCATTCTGATCCTTGATGGTGCCATGGGCACCATGATTCAGGACTATAAGCTGGAGGAAGTGGACTACCGTGGCGAACGCTTTGCCAGCCATGCCTGCGATGTGAAAGGCAACAATGATCTTCTGGTATTGACCCGTCCGGACATTATTCAACAGATCCACCGGGAGTATCTTGCAGCCGGTGCTGATATTCTGGAAACCAACACCTTTAATGCCACCACCATCGCCATGGCAGATTACCAGATGGAAGATCTGGTACCGGAAATTAATCACCAGGCAGCCCTTCTTGCCCGGGAAGTGGCCGATGAATTTACCCGGGCCAACCCGGATAAACCCCGTTTTGTCGCTGGTGTTCTTGGCCCAACCAACAGAACCGCTTCCATCTCCCCTGATGTCAACAATCCCGGCTATCGAAATACCAGTTTCAACGAACTGGTGAACGCCTATCAGCTGGCCGCCAAAGCATTGATTGAAGGCGGCGCTGATATCCTGCTGATAGAGACCATTTTTGACACCTTGAACGCCAAAGCGGCCATCTATGCGCTGCGAGACCTGTTCGACCAGCTGGGCTTTGCCTTGCCGATCATGATTTCCGGCACTATTACCGATGCTTCCGGTCGCACCCTGTCAGGTCAAACGACAGAAGCCTTCTGGAATTCGGTCGAACATGCCCGGCCACTGTCCGTTGGTCTGAATTGTGCCCTGGGTGCCAGTGAGTTACGCCCCTATCTTGAAGAACTGTCCAACTGCGCAGGTACCTGGACCAGTGCTCACCCCAATGCCGGTCTGCCCAACGCGTTTGGTGAATATGACCAGAGTCCCGATGAGATGGCAGAGATTGTTGCCGGGTTTGCCCAATCCGGCCTGGTCAATATTATTGGTGGCTGCTGTGGTACCACACCGGCACACATTAAAGCCATTGCCGACAAGGTTGCTGATATTCCCCGACGAGTCATGCCAACCATTCCGGTGGCCTGTCGTTTAAGTGGTCTGGAGCCATTTACCATTGATCGGGACTCATTGTTCGTCAATGTCGGTGAGCGCTGTAACGTCACCGGTTCCGCCCGCTTCAAACGTTTAATCATCGAAGAAGATTACGATACGGCTCTGGATGTTGCCCGTGACCAGGTGGAAAACGGTGCCCAGATTATCGACATCAACATGGATGAAGGGATGCTGGATGCCAAAAGCGCCATGACTACATTCCTGAATCTGGTGGCCTCTGAACCGGATATTTCCCGGGTCCCGATCATGGTCGACTCCTCCAAGTGGGAGGTCATCGAAGCCGGGCTGCAATGCATTCAGGGCAAGGGCATTGTCAACTCCATCAGCCTGAAGGAAGGTGAAGATATTTTCCGCCGTCAGGCCCGTCTTTGCCGCAATTATGGGGCCGCCGTTGTGGTTATGGCGTTTGATGAGCAGGGTCAGGCGGATACCGAAGCCAGGAAAATAGAAATATGTCAGCGGTCGTACAACATTCTGGTCAATGACGTCGGCTTCCCGCCCCAGGATATTATTTTTGACCCCAATATTTTTGCTGTGGCCACCGGTATTGATGAGCACAATAACTATGCGGTGGATTTCATCAATGCGGTGCAATACATTCGCGAGAATCTGCCCCACGCCATGAGTTCCGGTGGGGTCAGTAATGTCTCTTTCTCTTTCCGGGGGAACAACCCGGTTCGGGAAGCCATTCATGGGGTCTTTCTCTACCACGCCATCAAGGCCGGACTGACCATGGGCATTGTCAATGCCGGACAGCTGGAGATCTATGAAGAAATTCCCCCGGAGCTGAAAGACAAGGTTGAAGACGTCATCCTCAACCGCTCAGCGAATGGGACTGAAGCGCTGCTGGCCATTGCAGACCAATATCGGGAAGGTGGTTCTTCCGGCAAAAAAGAGGAAGATCTGGCCTGGCGGGAATGGCCTGTTAACAAACGGCTGGAACATGCACTGGTCAAAGGCATTACCACCTGGATTGTTGACGATACTGAAGCGGCAAGACTGGCCGCCAGCCGTCCTATTGAAGTGATTGAAGGCCCACTGATGGATGGCATGAACGTGGTGGGCGACCTGTTTGGTGAGGGTAAAATGTTTCTGCCCCAGGTGGTGAAGAGTGCCCGGGTGATGAAACAGGCGGTTGCTCACCTGGTCCCTTTTATCGAAGAAGAGAAAGGCGAGAGTGCGCGATCCAATGGCAAGATTCTGCTGGCGACGGTCAAAGGTGATGTACACGACATTGGTAAAAACATTGTCGGTGTCGTTCTGGCCTGTAACAACTTTGAGGTTATTGACCTTGGGGTCATGGTTCCCTGCGAAACCATTCTGAAAACCGCAGTGGAAGAAGACGTTGATATTATCGGGCTCAGCGGTCTGATCACCCCATCACTGGATGAAATGGTTTATGTGGCCAGTGAAATGCAGCGTCAGGGCATCAGACGCCCACTGATGATTGGTGGAGCGACCACATCACGGGCCCATACGGCGGTAAAAATTGAGCCGCAGTTCCAGGATGATCTTGCCATCTATGTCACCGATGCCTCCCGCAGTGTGGGGATTTCAACCCGGCTGATGAGTGATTCATTAAAGCCCGCTCTGGTGACAGAGACCCGCTCCGAGTATGAAAAAATCCGGATCCGTCACGGAAAACGGAGCAACAAACGGGCACTGCTCACTTATCAGGAAGCCCTGGATAACGCCTTCAAACCGGACTGGTCCCGATACCAGCCACCGGTTCCGACGTTTACCGGCGTTAAAGTGTTCGATGACTTCCCGCTGGAAGAACTGGTCAATTACATCGACTGGACTCCGTTCTTTATGACCTGGGATCTGGCCGGTAAGTTTCCCGCCATTCTTAAAGATGAAGTGGTCGGCGAAGCAGCCACCAACCTGTATCACGATGCACGGCAGATGCTGGATAAACTGGTCAACGAAAAGTTGATCCGTGCCCGGGCAGCCATTGGTTTCTGGCCCGCCAACCAGATCAATCACGATGACCTGGCCATCTATCAGGATGAAAAAAGAAGCCACATCAAAACAATCCTGCATCACCTCCGTCAGCAGGCACCAAAACCGGAGGATAAGCCCAATTACAGCTTGTCTGACTTTGTGGCCCCGGAATCATCAGTCCTGCCAGACTATGTGGGCGGTTTTGTGGTAACGGCAGGTATTGGTGCAGACCAACTGGCCAGGCAATATGAACAAGCCGGTGATGACTACAACAGCATTATGGTGAAAGCGCTGGCAGACCGTTTTGCCGAAGCGTTTGCTGAATGTATGCATGAAAAAGTGCGCAAGGAGTACTGGGGTTATGCCTCCAATGAGCAGCTCAGTAATGAAGAGCTGATCAGGGAGAAATACGCCGGTATTCGTCCAGCGCCCGGCTACCCGGCCTGCCCGGACCATACGGAGAAAACGGCATTGTTCGCTCTATTGAACGGTGAAGAAAATGCCGGCGTGTCACTCACTGAACACTTTGCCATGATGCCTGCGGCCAGTGTCAGTGGCTGGTATTTCTCCCATCCTGAAGCGAGATATTTCGGCCTGGGTAAAATCGATAAAGACCAGTTGGAAGTATATGCTGAACGTAAAGGCTGGTCTTTAGCAGAAGCGGAACGCTGGCTTCGCCCCAATCTAGGAGGCTGACCGAGAATAGACTGCCCTACTGCGGTGGCAGCAAATTGGTCTAAAAAGTCGGAAATTTTTAGCAAATAGAACCACTATTCACTAAAAATTTCCGACTTTTTATCCTCAATTTTCTGCCATCCTCGCTACGGGCGCTATTCTCGGTCAGCCTCCTAGCCAATTAGACCTGGTAACCGGAGGGCAGCTTGCCCTCATACTTTTCATTCCACAATCGTTGAGGATCTACACTCCTGGCAAAATGACAATCACGCTTCCTGTGATGTTGTAGCAGATGTATCAGCTCCGATGCGAATTGCCTGATTGCTTCTGGCATGTCACTCAGAGCTGGCTTTTCGACTTTTTTGACATTTTCGGAAAAACCACAGGCAGGGCAGGTCAATGACGGGTAATAGGAGAAACCGAGATCATCACCTGGCACCAGTCCAGCCCGGGCGATTACCGATACCAGCCATGTTATATCACCCACTTTTGAATAATCATGATGCCACAATTTATGAAGGAATATATCAGTTACAAAATAATCGATATCAACTTTTTTACCCTTAAACCAGTCTTGAAATGCCGCGTAGCACCACTCAAAAGATTGTTTAAGGTAAACGTCCCCTATACGCTTATCATCACTATTGAACCGGGAACCCAACACTGAATAACGTTCACTGCCGATAAAATCCACCAGATCCCCCGGGTTTTGATATTCAAAATCTAACTCAAGGTGTGCGCCCAGGTAGTTAATGTGCAAATGTTGCAAGTCCTTTTGTGATATGTCCATTGGAATATCATCCCCTTGCGAAGTATATAAATAATTAACAGTTGTGCATTTGATAAACTCTGCATAACTGCTATCGCGAAGTGCCACTGTTTCAAACAGCTTGTTTATTTCCATATCATCCAGACAGGGGATATTCTCATCAGGCAAGCGCTGGAATGCGATCAACTTTACCAGTTCACAGAATTCTTTTTTTACGATTAAAACTTTGTTGATAGCCAATCGATCAATGCGCTCATGCATACATGTTGAATACTGGATAGCCTCTTTAAGTCCACCAATCATTTTCTTCAGATTGTCATAAATTTTTGCAAAACTGCATTCGTCAAAGCAAATATTCAGGTTCGTGCAGGTCAGGTGTCTTGACGTTATGGAATATTTTATCAATGTACCCTTAAAGGGTATCAATAACCTTTGGAGATAGAGCCTCCTTGTTCTCTCAGTCAGCATTTTTGAGCTTTGATTTTCAGTAATATATTCATCACATTGAGCCTTCACTGAACTCAGTTCGTCGTATAACTGTGGCAGGCTGAGCTCTGGTAATACGCATTCAGGTTCTGATTGAACCGGAGCTTCAGTGATGATTTTCTCAACGGCCTGCTTCACTGACGGTGATCTCTCCATAATCCGCAGATATCCGCTGAGCCATCTTAACAGGTTAATACTCAGGGGAAACTTGCACTGCTCCGGGCTAATAACGCACTCCTGCCTGAGAACAGCCCGTGACAATGCCGAAACCTCAACAGGGGTAAATAGTTGTCGGCTTTGGAGGGTGGATAAAAATCGGAGGCTATCAGCCACAGAACCGGGTATTTCGTAGCCCGTGATAGCCCTGTCTTGAATAGATTTAAAAAAGGACACCCCATTGCATTTGCGTTCGAGCTGACTGTTGACCAATGGTTTATTGGCAACATCGGGAGTGGCTCTGTGTAAATCCTGTAAATATATTGGGTTAGATGATGTTGTATCCATAATAATCCAATACCTGTTTTTATTTTTTGATCAACCGCCGATTTTGGACTCTTTTTTATACTGATAGTTCATATATGCTGGATAAACTGGTCAACGAAAAGTTGATCAGTACCCGGGGAACCATAGGCTTCTGGCCTGCCAACCAGATCAATCGATAAAGACCAGTTGGAAGTATACGCTGAACGTAAAGGCTGGTCTTTAAAAGAAGCTGAAGGCTGGATCCACCCCAATCTTGTCTGCTAGACCTGATAAGGGGTATTTCCAAAATAAATTGCACATTTCAATGTCTCAAAAGTAACCGGAGGGCAGTTTGCCCTCATACTTTTCATTCCACAATCGTTGAGGATCTATACTCTGCGCCAAATGACAATCACGCTCACTGTGATGTTGCAACAGACGTATCAACTCTGATGCGAACTGCCTGATTGTTTCTGGTATGTTACTCAGCCCGGACTTTTCGACTTTTTTGAGATTTTCTTTAAAATGACACTCAGGGCAGATCAACGACGGGTTATCAGAGAACCAGATACAATTACCCGGCATCAATCCAGCCCGGGCGATTATTGATACAAACCATTTTATATCATTCATTTTTGAATAATCATCACACCACAATTGATGAAAGCAACTCATAGTTTCTAACTTTGTGGTCTTATGATCCCTGAACCAGTCTTGAAATGCTGTATAGCAAAGCTCAACATATTTGTTATGGTAAACATCCCCTATATACTTGTTAATACTATTGAACCGGGAACCCAACGCTGAATAACATCTACTATTCAAGCCAATAAAATTCACCAGATTAGCCCGCCTTTTATCGCCTAAATCTAATTCAAGATGAATGCCCATGTAGTTAACGTACAAATGTTCTAAATCCTTTTCTGCCAGAGCCATTGGAACAATCGGACTTTTTTCCATACGTACCCTTCCAACAGTCTGGTATTTAGTGAACTCTGCATAACTTCTATCCAGCAGTGCTCTTGTGTCAAACAGTTTGTTTAATTCCATATCATCCAGACAAGGGATATTCTCATCAGGCAAGCGCTGGAATGCGACCGATCTTACCAATTCACAGAATTCTTTTTTCAGTATTAAAACTTTGTTGATACCCAGTCGATCAATTCGTTCATGCATACAGCTTGAGTATTGTATATTCTCATCAAGTTGATTAATAACGTTAATCATATGTTCGTAATGGAACGAAAAATTAAGTTTGAAAAACTGATTCCGTGCCAATAAAGAACTTTGATTATCTTCTTCCCAATCATCCCAAAAGGGTAACAATAGCCCATAGAGATAGAGCTTCTTTTCTTCATCAGTCATTGAGCTTTGATTTTCAGAGATATATTTATCACACTGGTCCTTCACCGACTTCATTTGGCTGTGTGACTTCAGCATACTGGTCATAACATTTATTTTGAGGAAATCTTCCACGTTATCCTTATTTTCATTCGGCATTTCAGACATTAAAAAATCAACGGCTGAATGAACCGGAGCATCAATGATAATTTTCTCAACGGCCATTTTCACTAACGGCGATCGCTCCATAATCCGCAGGAACCCACTGAGCCATCTTAACAGGTTAATACTCAGGGGAAATTTGCACTGTTCCGGGCTAATAATGCACTCTCCATTGACAACAGCCCGTGACAATGCCATGACCTCAGCTGTGGTTAATAGTTGTCGGTTTTCAAGTGTTGATAAAAACTGCAGATTATCGGACACAGAACCTGATATTCTAATGCCAGTGATCGTTCTGTCTTGTATAGATCTGAACAAGGATACCGTGTTTTTGCGTTCAAAATGACTGGTGACCAATGGTTTATTGGCAACATCGGCAATGGCTTCTTGTAAATCCTGTACACATAGCGGTTTTGATGATGTTATGTTCATAATAATTTCAGGTTTCTGTGCGGTTTTTTATTGGACTTTTTTTTGCCCGATAGTTCATAAATGCTGGAGATATTTAGCTTAATGAAGCAAAGGCTTGCCACCATTTTTCAGTTAGGCGTACCCATCATGCTGGCCATGCTCTCCCAGAGCATGATCAACCTTGTTGATGCCGCACTGGTGGGTCCCCTGGGAGAAGGTGCCCTTGCCGCTGTGGGTGCTGGCAGCTATGCGAATTTTGTAGCGCTATCGTTGATGACCGGCCTTTCAGCGGCTGTCCAGGCTCAGGTTGCCCGCCGTGTTGGTGCAGGCCGTTTTGATGAATGTGCCATGCCAACCAATCATGGACTGATCATTGCCTTCTGCTTTGCCATGCCAGTCAGTATTATCCTGGTCATCACTTCCCCCTGGTTGCTGGCGTTATTTGATCAGGGATCTCCCACCTTTAAAGGGGACGCAACGGACTATTTTCAGATTCGGGTCATGGCCCTTACCGCAGCCGCCATGAACCTCTCATTTCGAGGTTTCTGGAACGGCATTGGTGAGCCAAACGGTTTTCTGAAACTGCTGGTCTGCACCCATATTTGCAATGTGATCTTCAGCTTTATCCTGATCTACGGAAAGCTTGGCCTGCCTGCCCTGGGCGTGCAGGGAGCGGCCCTGGGAACCTTGCTGTCCATGTACCTGGGAGCCTTGCTTAATTTCCGGATACTGAATAAGCGAGCCAGAAAATTCGGATTCCTGACGCACTGGAGAAATTGGCCGGCCTTAAAGCGCCTGGTTCTTCTGGCGATTCCTGACTCCCTGCAACAGACCCTGTTTGCCCTTGGCATGATGATGCTGTTTGCCATTGTTGCCCAATTAGGTATCCGTGAAATGGCCATCGCCCATGTGTTGATGAATACCTCCCTGATGCTGATACTGCCGGGTCTGGGTCTGGGCATGGCTGCCAATACCCTGGTCAGCCAGAGTCTGGGAGCCCGGGAGCCAGAGGTTGCCTGGCGCTGGGGGCAGGAAGTCATGTATACAGCCAGCGCCGTGTTACTGGTACTGAGCCTGCCGTTGATTTTTACCCCGGAGGCTGTGCTGTCGCTCTTTCTCCATGACCCTTCACTACTGGCAATGGGCTCAATCCCGATGCAGTTAACCGGCATAGGCATTGTTCTGGATGCGCCCTCCCTGGTCTTTATTCAGGCTTTACTGGGAGCGGGTGCCAACCGAACGGTGCTCTATATCCGATTTGTTGCACAGTGGCTGATTCTGTTGCCGCTGTGCTGGCTTATAGGCCCTGTTCTGGGGTTTGGACTTACCGCCGTCTGGTCAGTACCCATACTGCAGAGAATGATTACCTCCGTCAGCTTCCTGGTTGTCTGGCGCTCACGGCGCTGGAGTAAAGTACAGATTTAAGGAAGGCATTTTCCCGGTTAAACAGCAACTCATCCGATTCAGAGCTGCATTGTTCCAACCAGCAGCAAGCCGCTCAGGCAATATTCCGCCTTGAAGTGAGTTATGCACTGGTTGCACTTCACCCCTGGTCGACCGTAAATGTCAGTTCACTTTTTTCACCGGCCTCTATTTTTTGCCAGTGTTCATCGAAATTGATCAGGTCATACAGTGAAACCCCCTCCTGAAGCCTGGCAAGTACCCGTTCATCTCTGGCCTTAATCTCTTCAGCGACAGGAATCAAATGTGCTGCTTCTTCCAAAGATAAAACCAGTACCCCATCATCATCACCGAAGATAATCTCACCCGGACGAACCTCTACACCGCCACACTCAACAACCTCCCGGGTATGAAATATCCGTTTTGACGTGCCTGACATTGGGGTAAACGTGTGTGCATAAACCGGGAAATTCATTGCTCTTACCGATGCCGTATCACGAAAGGCCCCGTCAATAACAAAACCGGCAACCCCTTTGCGCATCGCTTCCGTTGATAACAGCTCCCCTGCCACGGCTAATACACTGCCCTGGGTCTCAATAACCATAACATCCCCGGATTGGGCTTCCTGAATTGACTTGATCACCGTGAGAAAGTCATTATGACAGTTCACGGTATAGGCAGATCCGATCAGCTTAAGCCCCGTCTGAAGCGGTCTTATTGCCGAGTTCATCACTCTCAGACGCTGGTCAGCATCCGCAAGATGGGATGTTTTCAAATCAGCCAGGCGGGAACGTATTTCGTTTAACTCCATGGGGAACCTCAGGTATACCGGGTTTACAGCTGACCTGACCACCAGACTCTGCCGGTAAGTGCTGTCAGATCACCAACACAGGAGACTGAAAAGCAGAGAAGCCGAGCTCAGTACAAAAATTGATGAACTGATCAATAAAGCCAGCCTGTCTGACCAACAGGAAGACGATACTTACAAAGAGGCCAATGATTATAGCATTCCCGAGGATTTACAGTTCACACAGGAACGCCTGAAAAAGATAAAAGCAGCAAATAAAGCACTGGAAAATTCGGGTTGGAAATTTATCAAAGCCGATTTTGTTTATGATGCTGAAGCAAAAATACTCACGCAGGAATGCCGTTCCTTCAGGGGCCAGAAGAGATCATCATCGCACTCCATCGACCGATAATAACAACTACTAATAAGTCGATATTGAGGAGCGTTCCCATGAACAGATTGTCAAGGGTCAGATGGGTCCTGCTGGTCAGTCTCTGCCTGGCCATCAAGGCTTTCAGTGCCGGTCACAGCGTCCATATCCAGATGAGCAAGAAGGCCGTTGAGTTGGTCTCTGACCCGGAGTTGAGGAGTATCCTGCAAGAGTACCAGGCGCAGTGGGTGATTGGTTCTGGCCTACCGGACGGTGGTTACCTGAATGGTTATCCTTATGCCGAGATCAGCCACTGGTCGAAATTCCATCGTTCCTATTTCTCCCGGGTCCAGAAAACCTGCCCTCCTGACAAGCTGCAGCTGGCAGAGTGTAAAAAACTGGTTTCCCATTTTATGGGGATGGTGGCTCATGGCTTTGAGGATGAAATTTATGACAATTTATTGATGAGTTTATCCGACGAGGTGGATGGGCGTGGGGGGGATCATCTGGCCACGTCCAAGGATACCATCGTCGACAAATACGCCCTGTACGATTACCAGGGAGCCTACGATGTGCATCCTACTGCGGTATCACCGCTGGATGTGGTTTATCAGGCGCTGCAACCACTGCTGAAATCGAGAGTACAACTTAGCCACCTTGAAGAAGGACAGGGTAATATTGTGGCAGCAGCCGTTTGGGAGCGGCAGCTGGTCAATCCGTTCAGCAATCTTATGGACAGCCGGTTATACCCATGGCTCCGGCAGAACTACCGGGACGGCATTGGCGGCATCAATTATACCGGGATCAGTGTTGCGAGGTTATGGGATTACTACTGGGCAAGGTTCAAGGGGCATGATCAGGTTGAGCCACATTTTACGGTGTATCCTGAGCCAGGGGGAACTATCGGCCTGAATAGCAATATTGGCCGTGGACGTTTTATGTTTATTGCTGATCGGCCACTTTCTTATTTTTACAGGGAGCTTGAGCTGCAAAAGTTGATGCTCGATGGCTCATGGCAGGAAATCGCCTCTAAAAATTACTATCGCCCTGATGGTTATCTCCACGCTGTTTTTCCGATTGGAGGTTTTGTCGCCGGGGAACAGTATCGGGTCAAAATGTCCTATTCCGTTGATGGACTTCATTTTGACCGGGAACTGATATGGAATGCCACCGCAGCAGGTATTCCCTGAATGGCGAGGAGTTTGTCAGATTTTTACGCAGTCGGTCAGTGGAAAATCTGAAAGTCTCCTAGACTGATATGTAATAAAAACATAACAGGGAAAGACTGATGACGTTGCCTCATCTTGACTCACAACAGGTATTACCCCCTTTCCAAGGGCCTTTGCTTCCCCCGGATCAAGTTTCAACTGACTCGCCAGGCAGCGTCGTTGTGGTACCGCCTTTAACCACTCCCCAGGATAATTTTACCGACATTGCCCAGGTTCCCTTGGAAAAGCGCACTATTAAGGTGAGCGATTACAATCTTGTCAATGAACAATCACCCTCCCGATTAAAAAAACTGGCATCCGCCATAAAAATCATTGGTGCTAATGTCATCAGGGCAGTTAATGACAGCGTAACCACCCGGCGACTGCTGCTCAGTGGCCTGTTGGGTGGTCTGGTGGGGCTGACATCCGGCGTCTTGCTGATGGCTTCGCTGACCGGGGGTCTCTCCATGGTTACCCTGATACCGTCACTCTCTATTTGCGCACCAGCGGCGGTGGTGGGGGCATTAGTGGGGACTGCCGGGGGAATGATCATGTTGGCAGGTTATGGTGTCGCCAAGGGGCTGGTGCGTTCAGCAGCCTACCTCTGGCGTTCGCCGGAACAGCGCTTTCTGCATGATTACCGGCAGGCGGCAAAAGAGTTGGAGTCGCTGGAAGAAGAGCGTGTCAACAACCGTCACATGCGCTCTGAAAAATATATGCGGATTGGCATATTAAGAGCTTATCTGGAGCCCCGGCGCGCTGAATGTCACCAGCTGTTGGTCGCAGGCAATGTCCCCGATAAAGTCTGGCGTCAATATGGCTTCCACTCGGGCAATAATATTCCTCCCTCTTCGATGGTTTGAGTCTATTCCCGAACAGCCTCCCGGGAGGCTGTACGAGCATTCCCTACTAGAAAACTATTTCCCCTTTATTCAAGGGCTTATCTACCTGTTGCAGGCAACTGCTGACGCCAGAATCCACGCTTACTGCGGGAAGCTTGTGCCTTGCATCTCCGGTGATGTTTTTTGTACGATGCTCTTGCTCTGGCGAACAAGAATGAAAACAGTGGTTACTGTGTCACGGTATTCCGCCCCTTGAATGGACTTTTTTACAACCATCACAAACTATTCTTCTTACCGAATGTCTAAACTGTTCAAGATTGTAAGATTCCAGAATCTTCAGTTATGAGGATGAATTGTTAAGGAAGTGTGTTGTATGTCTCAGGCTGAAATTGTTCACCACTCGAGCAACGATGAAAAAGTCAGGGCTTTTTTCAAGGGTGCCGCAGCTATTATTCCGCTGACTGTCGCGGTCCTGCCCTGGGGTATCCTGACCGGATCTCTGGCTATTGAGTCGGGCTTTGACCCGGTTCAGAGCCAGGCACTGTCAGGCATTATTTTCGCCGGTGCCGTTCAGCTGGCCATTATGGGCATGATCCAGGCCGGCGTGGGTTTGGGCAGCATTCTGATTTCAGCCCTGCTTATTACCTCCCGCCACTTCCTTTACTCCATGGTGATGCGGAAGAACATCAGCCCACTGCCGCTCAAATGGCGTCTCGCCCTGGGCTTCCTGTTAACCGATGAACTGTTCGCCATTGCCAACCCCGGTCAGCTGAAACGCTTTGACCGCTGGTACGCACTGGGAGGAGGGTTATGCTTTTATCTTGGCTGGAATCTTGCCACCCTTGGCGGCATCATCGCTGGCGCAAGCTTTGAAAATCTTGATGCCCTCGGACTGGATTTCGCCATTGCCGCCACATTCATCGCCCTTGTTATCCCTAGCATCAAAAATGCCCCGGTACTGGTCTGTGTGCTCACTGCGCTGGTGACATCGGTCATTTGCCAGGTCATGCAGATTCAGGTCGGCCTGCTGATCTCAGCCCCCCTGGCCATGGTGGCTGGTTTTGTCTGCGCCAAAGCCACTGACAGAGGAGAAAGCTAATGAATACCTGGGTTATTCTGTTCATCGTAGCGGCCCTGGTTTTTGGCAGCCGCTTCCTCCTGATGGAGCCATGGCTCCCCCTCAAACTCAGTGACACGGTTCAGCAGGTATTGAGTTTTTCCGCCCCCGCCGTGCTGACCGCCATTGCGGCACCGATTGTCTTTATTCGTGAGGATCAGCTCAGTCTGTCCATGGGCAACCATTATCTGATTGCCGGCATTATCGTAGTATTTCTTGCCCTGATGACCAGGAACACATTACTGACCGTCATCCTGGGTATGCTTTCATTTCTGCTGCTAAGACATGTGCTGTAAATACGGGAAGCCTTCGGTCTGTCTACTTCCCGCTCAGGAATTCTCCTTCAGGGATGGGACTTTTTCGGGGGAACACTTATGTATAAATTACTTTGGCAGGGGTTATTGATCAGGTCAAAAATAAAGCCAGCAAATAATCACTGGCTTTATTTTCACGGCTATTGGCATGCCCCGCTACTTTTTACCGGAGCCTGTTATCGAACTCATCAGGTTAGACACTGACTTTTTAAAGTCTTCAATGGCCGAAACACCCAGCTTTTTAACATCCACCAGGTGTGGCTCTGCCTTGTCCAGGTACTCATCAAGATGATCGACTTCTTCATGCTGCATATCCTGCCGCTCAGCCTCCAGCTCTTGCTCAAGGCGTTTCAGGGTTGCCTTGACCTCTTTGATTTGAGCCTTTAACTCCTTCTTGTGAGCCTTGTATTCCTTGAGTGTTGTCATCATGTCCTCCTCAGGCAGTTATCGCGATCAGGATAGCAGGTAGAATGAAAAAGACACCTACCACATAGGCCAGCACCATCCATTTATTCCGGCTGGCCACCAGGGCAAAACGACGGGCAAGCCTTGGTGGTATATTACGAAGGAATGGAAGATTGTAAATCAACAGTACGGCTGACACATTAAACAACAGATGGACAACTGCTATCTGCAGAGCAAAGAATCCCATGGCTCCTTGGACTGCTGTCGCCGCCAGCAAGGCTGTGACCGTAGTGCCGATATTGGATCCCAGGGTAAATGGATATATCTCCTTGAGCTTGAAGATGCCATTCCCGGCAAGAGGTACGATCAGACTGGTACAGGTTGAGGATGATTGAACGGCAATGGTCATCATCATGCCGGAGAAAATACCCGTAGCAGGTCCCTGCCCAACGGCTTTGTGCATAATCTGCTTGGCTTTACCCACCATCAGATGCTTAAGCAGTTTGCCAAGATAGATAATGGAGATAAAAATAAAAGCCAGCCCTGTCAACGCCAGGCAGACACCGGCCCACAGGTCTGGCAAAGAGCCATAGGCTCCCTTGAACAGGTCTACAGCAGGCCCTGTAAGCACCTTAACAAAGTTCAAACCTTTGATACTGACAGAGTCGCCGCCAACCAGCAGTCCGGCCAGAAAATCAGACGACTTTGACAGGAACCCTGTCATGATCTCCAGCGGTAGAAAAATAATAACCGCCATCAGATTGAAAAAGTCATGAACGGTAGCCGCAGAAAACGCACGACGAAACTCTTTTTTCTTACCGATGTGGCCCATACTGACCAGCGTATTGGTCACAGTGGTACCAATATTGGCCCCCATAATCATCGGGATGGCGGTGGCAACCGGAAGACCTCCGGCAACAAGGCCAACAATCACCGAGGTCACGGTACTGGATGACTGAACAACCGCGGTTGCCAGTGCACCTGCCACCAGCCCCATCACCGGGTTGGTGGCAAAAGCAAATAACTGTCGGGCACCATCAGCACCACCAGAAGCCCACTTAAAGCCAGAACCTATCATCCCGACAGCGACCAGCAATAGGTAGATCATCAGCGCAACAAATAGCCACTGAACAACCTGACCTTTCGATTGCGTCGACTCGGCTGTATAACTGGGTTGCATTTGAACATCCTGCAAGGTGAATAAACTCGACTATCCAGAAATAACACTGGATGTCACGGCATCAAACTGGATTACCGAAAAAACGATTGTTCCATTGAAGGGGGACAAGCATAAAGAAACTGTAAAGGAGTCTCAAGCCTGTCCCGGAGAGAATTGAAATAAGAAAGCCAGTGTCGGTTACTCCAACATTCCGGTGTCAAATAATCAGACCAGCTCTCTGACCAGTAACATCATCCCCTGGTTGCCCGTTACCGAGACTTTGCTCCCTTTAGCGACAGATCTGTCCGATTCCACCTTCCAGAGGGTATCGCCAATGGCAAGTTTGCTCTGCCCGGCTGGCAAGTCATGCTCAAGTACAATGGTCCGGCCTATTAACTGCGATGCCCGATTATTTAATTCGGGGCTGTCACTCTTGTTGTTCACCTTACGGAACAGCTTCCAGTATGCCAGTGAGAACAACAAACTGCCGGTACCAAACATCACCAGCTGAATGGGCCAGCTTGTATCAGGCACCAGCCAGAGCCACAAAGCGACAACCGCAGCAGCAGCGGCACTGCCCAGCAGGAAACCACCCGCACCCAGCGCCTCTGCGCCAAGAAGCATAAAGAGCAGAATCAACCAGTGCCAGGGTTCCAGGGTAATAGCAATAGCCATCAGGCCTCCTTCTCACTTCCCTTTTTAAGAGTGGCCTCTCCCACCAGCTCCTTGATACCGGCGATTGAGCCAATCAGACTACCAGCCTCCAGAGGCATCATGATCACTTTATTATTCTCGGCAGAGGCAACATCCTTCAGAGCTTCTACGTATTTCTGGGCAACAAAATAGTTGATTGCCCGATGATCACCTTCTGCAATCGCCTTGGACACCATAGACGTTGCCACCGCCTCGGCTTCTGCCAGACGTTCCCGGGCTTCCGCTTCCCGCCTGGCGGCTTCAAGCTCACCTTCCGCCTTAAGGATCTGCGCCTGCTTTTCACCCTCGGCTACTTTAATGGCCGCTTCGCGGGCACCTTCCGCCTCAAGGATCTGGGCGCGTTTATCCCGCTCAGCCTTCATCTGCCTGGCCATGGCTTCCACCAGGTCCGCAGGCGGGGCAATATCACGCAACTCAATACGGGTCACCTTCAAGCCCCAGGGATCGGTGGCTTCATCCACTTTGATCAGCAGGCGTTCATTAATTCGATCCCGGTTGGACAGCATTTCATCCAGTTCCATGGACCCTAATACCGCCCGGATATTGGTCATCACCAGGTTTTTCATGGCACGATCAAGATCGTTCACCTCATAGGAGGCTTTGACCGCATCCTGGACCAGGTAGAAACAGACTGCATCCGTGGTCACCTGAGCGTTATCGGCACTGATCACCTCCTGGGGCGGGATGTCCAGAACCTGCTCCATCATGTTCATTTTTTTACCAACCGTATCAATCACCGGCACAATCACATGCAGCCCGGGCGTTAACGTACTGGTGTATTTGCCAAATCGCTCGACGGTGTAGTTATACCCCTGGGGGACAATTCGTACACCGGTTGATATAAGAACAGCAATAAGGACAACAAACACAATTGCTGTGATTTCCATACCCATAGAAGGCTCCTGTTTACTGACTTTATTTATTCTGACGCGAAGTCCGACTTATGTCATCTCATAAGCCATGACTGCATCCTGGTCTCAAACCAATTGCAAATAGCCGGTGACAATCAGGCCTGAAAAAGAGTTTATCATCATATTTTTGACCTATGCGTTAAAAGTCGTGGTTTTTATATTGGTATGTATTGTTGCGAAACCTCTTTTAACGCTCCCTTCGTTGCCCCCTTATCCGCTCCCTTATGCGCGCCCTTTCCCGCGCTGCGAAAGCGGGATCATTCTGGTAGCGTTCCCTTCGGCGAGCCCTCTGGCGTGCCTTTTTTCGCTCGACGCCATCGGGGTCATTCTGGCAGCGCTCCCTTTCGCGCGCTGCGTAAACGGGATCATTCTGGTAGCGTTCCCTTCGGCGAGCTCTCTGGCGTGCCTTTTTGCGCTCGACGCCATCGGGGTCATTCTGACAGCGCTCCCTTTCGCGTTCCCTGTCGCGCTCCCTTTTTCGCCTGGCGAATGCAGGATCTTTGCGAAGCATCCTCAGACGCTCCCTTTCGCGCGCTGCGTAAACGGGATCATTCTGGTAGCGCGCCCTTCGGCGCGTCCTTCGACGTTCCTTTTCGAGCTCAGCGTATTCGGGGTCATTCTGGTTGTTGTTGACAACGGATGAGATTTGCGGGGTTGATTGATCTGTATCTGTCGGAGGCTGAATCAGAAAACACTGATTTTCAGGAATATCTGTGTGGGCATGATCATTATTTAACGATTCGATTCTGACTGGTAAGTAAAATAGTTGATCTTCTTTATTAATATTATCAACGCTGGCTATCGACCTTTTTTCCAGCCGGGTAGCATCAACTGGATTATGAAAAGGCACCGTCGATTGCTGAAGGCACTTTTTAGCAGTTTCAGCTGTACGCATAGCACATAGAATAACAGCAGCTTCTATGATGTCCCGGGAGAAGGCCGCACCTGATGCATGAGATTTGGAAAAAGGAGTACCCTGCAAACAGGATAAATGATCAGAAGCTGCATTTAATTGAGCAAAGGTAGCAGGTCTTTCCATTGAATTACAGAATTGTTGAGTTTACCTTAAGACCATTCTTTCTTATAAAAGTTCATCCCTGAAATACTCTGTCTAATATTTATTCAGTAGTGGGTTAAAAGCCTGTTCGGGCATGAATATCACCCCCCGAATATGACTTGTTGATCAAAAGGCCAGCAACCATATAGTTAGTGCATTTTGTACCTTGCTGGCCAATTAATCTGTGTTCTCAAGACCGGGAGGCTGTCCGAGAACAATGACAGATTCACATAATAAATCCGTCGATCAAGGCTACTTCATGCCAAAACACTTGAGGATAAAGGCATAGTTAAACGCTTCTTCATCAATCCATTCATAACGCTTGCTGGCACCCGCATGGCCTGCGTGCATATTCATGTTCAGTAGCAGCAGGTTTTCGTCGGTTTTTAATGCCCTTAAACGTGCCACCATCTTGGCCGGTTCCCAGTAGGTGACCTGCTCATCGGATATCCCGGAGTTAAACAACATCGGAGGATAATCCCTGGCCTGCACATTGTCATAAGGCGAGTACTGCATAATGTAATCAAAGTCGTCGGCACTGGTGACCGGGTTGCCCCACTCTTCCCATTCCGGTGGCGTCAATGGCAAGGATGCATCACTGATGGTGTTAATAACATCAACAAAAGGTACATCGGCCACCACGCAACCAAACAGATCCGGACGCAGGTTGGTCACCGCTCCCATTAACAGGCCACCGGCACTGCCACCATTAATGGCAATCTGCCCTTTATCGGTATAACCCTGTTTGACCAGATACTCCGTAGCATCAATAAAGTCATTGAAGGTATTCATCTTATGACGCATTTTGCCATTGAGATACCACTGATAGCCCTTTTCATCTCCGCCACGAATATGAGCCGTTGCATAAACGAACCCACGATCCACCAGGCTGAAGAGCCTGGATGAAAAACCAGCGGTCATGCCATAACCGTAGGAACCGTAACCGTAAACCAGGGCACGATGGGAGCCATCCTTTACCAGACCTTTGTTATGAATAATGGTGACCGGAATACGCTCACCGTCCCGGGCGGTGGCATACTCCCGCCTGACCTCATATTTTTCCGGGTCAAAGCTGGGTGTTTCCCGGGTATAGACCGCTGTGGTTTGCACGGTCTTCAGATCCAACTCAAGAACGGTACTGGGCATAACCGGTGAGGAGTAATCCAGCCGGACGGTTGTAGCGTTATGATCCCAGTCACCGGAAAAATCCAGTTCATAGGCTTCGTCAGGCATGGATACCCTCTGCCGGGTACCGGATACCATATCCTGTACCACCAGCTCATCCAGCGCTTTGTCGTTATTTTTCTGCTCAATAATCAGGTAATGATTGTAGAAATGAATATCGGTGAGGCTGAGCGTGTTGCTTTCCGCCTGAATCAGATGCCAATGCTTCTGCTGCCACTGGTTTACCGATGTCTTATACAGCTGGAAGTTATTGGCACCATGAAGATTGGTGAGAATATAGAAGTCATCACTGTCGCCATCAAGATAGTGATCAAGGCTGAACACCACATCATCAGTGCCATGGGCAAACAGACGGAAATCGATCGCCGCGCGGGGAGAAACATAAACCACCTGACTGGAGCCACTGTTGAGATACACCATAACGTATTCACGGTCTGTGGTTTCTGCCAGCGAAAGAAACATCCCGTCAAACTCATCAGGTTTGGAGAACACCAGCGCTTTCTTTTCCGGTCCCTGATGGATATTGATTTTATAGACATGTTTACCACGGGCCTGCTCATCACGCTCCACCACCAGAAGGTGCTCATCATCTATCCAGAGTATGGAGCCGGTACTGTTATGGTAGATCCACTCACTGTCCTGCCCACTCGCCAGATTCCGAACCCGAATGCTTCGCTCCATGGAGCCGGTGAGATTATAACCATAAGCAAGAAAAGTATTTGCCCGGTTGGTGATGGACGGGCCAAACATATAGAGGTCCTTGCCATCTGCCTCCTGGTTAACGTCCATATAAACCACTTCAGGCAGATCCATCGAGCCATGGCGACGACAGAGAATAGGATAGTTCTTCCCCTTCTCTTCACGGTAATAATAGAGAAAATCTCCCTTTTTAACCGGCCAGGACTGATAGTCTTCTTTTATCCGGGACAGAATTTCCTGATAAAGCTGCTCCTGAACGACCTTGCTGTCTTTCATTTGGGCATCTTTATAATCACTTTCAGCGTTAAGATAGGCCAGCACCTCCGGGTTTTTAAAATCCAGATCGCCTGCCACAATCTTCTGCCAGTGCTCATCCCGCAACCAGTGGTACTCATCGATACGGGTCTGGTCGTGCTGAATAATGGAGTGTGGAATTTTTTGAGCGACCGGTGCTTTCAAAGGGATCTCCTCAGAGGCAGATAATGTCAAAGCCAGTGTCAGTAAACACAATAAAACAGTTTGCCAGCATACCACGGCCTATGGTGAAAAAACTCAACAGTTAAAAGCAAATGAGTTTGATGCTTACAATCTCCGTTCACCCTGAGCGGAGTCGAAGGGTGATTGGCACAGTCTTTATTAAGGGTATTGTTGAATGCCTTTCGTCCGTGCATCCTGAGCGGAGCCGAAGGACGCTCAGGGTGAACGGCGTTTGGATGTCAATGGAAGAGGCCCATCAATTACATTGAAGCCGTCCACCAGTTAACGGCGATATAGAGAGACAGGGAGAAAGCATAAAATATATGATTGGATAATATCATTCAAAACCACGACAACACTTTCTCATTATCAATACATAATGAAACAAAGCGATCATAGTTGATGACTTCAAACGGCGCAGACACCACCACCCCGCGGGCCTTTGCATCAATATCCAGCACATAAACAGCGCAGCCATCCGGCAGAGCATTCAACCGGCTTGCCGGTGACAGCAGTTCATAAACAGCGTCTTCAATCAACAACACAGAATCGCCGCTGACAACAGCACGAACACAGAGAGCCATCGCCTGACCAGGCTTATTAACGGTATGCAGCGTACTCATCAGAAATTAAACACCCTGGAATGCTGTTGGATAAACAGAGACAACTCGCCCCCGGCAAGCACTGCCACCCCTGCCTGAAGCGCATCAGGACTGATACCCCGTTCCTCCAGAGACTGCTGATCCACATAAATGGTATCTATGCCATACAGAGGCAGCACCTGAAGCATGGCAGCAAGATTCTTACGGGGAATGTCACCGGCCTCCTGCCCTTGCAATAACTGATAGACCCCATCGCCCATCAGTAAAAGGCTGGTCTCAATATCATAAGAAGCGGATACCAGTGCCGTATCAAGCGCCTCACGGGCCGACTGTCCACTGTAAGGAGCCCGGCTGGAAATAACACACACAGAATGACTCATCTCAGGCTCCAAAGGTGATCAGGCGATCGGCCATCAGTGCGCCATCAAGCAACTGCCCCAGACCGGAAAGCTCATACCCCTTGCGGAGATTATGACCAGGCAGATCATAACGGTAAGATTCTGCCTGATCCACAATACCCCGCCTTAATGCCGCCGCAATACAAACCACGGCATCCAGATTATGCGCCTGGATAAACTGCTGCCACTCTTCAGGAAGGTTGGACTCATCCTGAGGTGGCTGGGCAATGGCGGTCGCCGTATTCACCCCATCCTGATAAAAAAACAACCGGACAATTTCATGCCCCCCGGCCACCACCGCCCGGGCAAAGTGCAATGCACTTTGTGGTGCCTGACTGTTGGCCGGAGCGCCATACACGGCCAGTGCAAACTTCATAACAATAACCTTGCGTTAACAGGAAAAAAATAGCCAAACAAAAAAAGCCCCACCAAATGGCGGGGCCCGCTAAAAGCAAAATCAAACATCAGTCGTCACTACTGGCACCCAGCAGGTGGAGCAGCGCAGTGAACAGGTTATAAATATCCAGGTAAAGGGAGACAGTGGCACGGATATAGTTAGTCTCACCACCATGGATAATGCGGCTGGTGTCAAACAGGATAAAACCGGACATCAGCAGTACAATCAGGGCAGACAGCGCCATGCTGGCAGCAGGGATATTAAAGAAGATCAGGGCAATACTGGCGACCACAGCGACAATCAGGCCAACCATCAGGAAGCCACCCATGAAGGAAAAATCTTTGCGAGTGGTCAAAACATAGCCAGAGAGGGCAAAGAACACCACGGCAGTTCCACCCAGGGCCTGCATGATCAGGGATGGACCATTGGCCATACCCAGGTAATGGTTAAGCATTGGCCCCAGGGCGGCACCCAGCACACCGGTAAAGGCAAAAACAGCGACAATACCCTTGGCAGAATCAGCGGTCTTGTTAACCACGAACAGCAGGCCAAAACCGACCAGAGAGAGAACCAGTGCCGTCATCTGGCTGATCTGCAGAGCCATGGCAACACCGGCGGTGACAGCACTGAATAGCAGAGTCATGCCCAGCAACATATAGGTATTGCGAAGAACCTTATTGATTTCAACGCCTGCACCCAGGCTGGTAGAAGCAGCGGTCATTACAGGTTTGCGATCCATCTTTGTCATTCCTCTATATAGATGTAATACCAGTCATTATATCAGACCAATTTACTGGGGCTATAGTTTTAACAATTCCTGACATTTTGCCTCCTAGTACATGGTTTCAATGAGTTTGACGTGTACAACCTCCGTTCACCCTGAGCGGAGTCGAAGGGTGCTTGGCACGATCTATCAGAGTCCGGAGTTTCCGCCCTTCGACAAGCTCAGGACGAACGGAGTGCGGAGGCACGACAACCCGTCAAACTCATTGAAACCATGTACTACATGTACTAGATGCTATCTACTATTTTTCAAATTTCCTGAGCTGGGAGCATAGAAAAAGATTACCGTTTATCAAGGCGTTGACAGAATTCTGATTTCAGGTACTATTCCTCTCGTCGCGGAGGGATGGCTGAGCGGTTGAAAGCACCGGTCTTGAAAACCGGCGAGGGTTAATAGCCCTCCCAGGGTTCGAATCCCTGTCCCTCCGCCATATCAGCACTCTTTTCTTTCATTCTTCGTGACAGAAAAATCATCCTTGGAGGGATGGCTGAGCGGTTGAAAGCACTGGTCTTGAAAACCAGCGAAGGTTAATAGCCTTCCCAGGGTTCGAATCCCTGTCCCTCCGCCACTTCTTAATTCCCCGGCTTTATCAGTCATAACCTTCTGAATTGCAAGACCTCTTCACCCCCCATCACTGTACACCACCCTATCTCGCTATATGTTTTACCCCCCCTATACCACTGAAACCCCCTTTACGGTAACCTAACGACCATTTACTACTAATGGGCCGACAGAAGCACCAGGTTAACAACCCCCCCGCTTGCCCGCCCCGCCACCGGTTACCCTTTATGTCGCAAAAACTCACCCTCGAAACCCTGGAATCCTGGCTCTGGGAGTCCGCCAATATCATGCGCGGCTCCATCGACAGCTCCGACTTCAAGAACTACATCTTCGGCCTGATCTTCCTCAAGCGGCTGAACGATGTATTTGAGGAGCGTGTCGCCGCCATCATGGACGATGAAGACTGCACCCGTTCAGAGGCCATGGCGATTGAAGAGGAAGAAGGTGACTACTTTGTGCCGCTGAATGCCCGCTGGGATTACATTATTGAGCGCACCGAGAATATCGGCGAGGTGATCGACGAAGCCTTTGGTGATATTGAAGCCCGCAACAGCTACCTGGAAGGTGTGCTCACCGCCATTCAGTTTGGTGATAAAGCCAAGCTTGGCGATGATTTGCTGGCCCGTCTGCTGCGCCATTTCAACCGCTACAATCTGGGCAACCAGCACCTGTACAAGGCCGATATGCTGGGCGATGCCTACGAATACCTGATCAAACAGTTTGCCGACGATGCCGGTAAAAAAGGCGGCGAGTTTTATACCCCGAAGCCGGTCGTGCAGCTGCTGGTGAGGCTGCTGGACCCACAGCCCGGCCACACGGTGTACGACCCCACCTTTGGCAGCGGCGGTATGCTGGTGGAGAGCGCCCACCATGTGGCCGAACTGCCCGGCGGCCAGATCATGGGGCGGCCGAACGTGGCGCTCTACGGTCAGGAGCGCAACCTGGGCACCTGGGCCATCGGCAAGCTGAACCTCTACCTGCACAATATGAACGCCGACCTGCGCCGGGGTAATACCCTGGTGGAGCCGCTGCACCTGGAACAGGACAGTGTGCGTGTATTCGACCGGGTGATTGCCAACCCGCCGTTTTCCGCCAAACAGTGGTGGACGCCGCTGGAAGTCAACCTGAAAACCAAAGTGGGCAAAGACGGCAAAGAGAAAGAGGTGGCCCCCAACTACAAGAAAGAGGTCTACGACCGTTACGGACGCTTCGGTTACGGCATCCCGCCCCGTGGCTATGCCGACCTGGCCTTTGTCCAGCACATGCTGGCCAGTCTGAAAGACGATGGTCGTATGGCGGTGGTACTGCCCCACGGCGTGCTGTTCCGTGGCGGTGAGGAGGGCAAGATTCGCCAGGGCTTGCTGAAAGGCACCAGCGAGCAGCCCGGTGACCGTATTGAGACGGTGATCGGCCTGCCGGAGGCGCTGTTCTATAACACCGGTATTCCTGCCTGTGTGTTGGTTATCAATAAACAGAAGCCCGCCAACCTTAAGGACAAGGTGATCTTTATTGATGCCAGCGGTGAGTTTGCCGAGGGCAAGAACCAGAACAGTTTGCGGGTGCAGGATATTGACCGTATTGATGAGGCGCATAGTGCGGCTTTTCATAATGGTGTGGAGGAGGAGAAATATTGTCGTCTGGTGTCGATGGGTGAGATTGCTGGTAATGATTACAACTTGAATATTGCGCGGTATATCGATACTTCGGTGGCGGAGGTGCCGGTGGATATTGGTGCGGTGCTTGGGCGGTTGGCAGTTATCAGTGAGCAGTTGGCAGAGGTGGATGCACAGTTGGATGGGTATTTGGCTGAGTTGGGGCTTTTGGCTACGGCGGATATGGAGCTGGTGTCATGACAGTGAACCGTCTCTCAAGCAAACCCATAGATTTCGTAGTGCAAGACTGGGACGTGGTACCGATTCGCACCTTTGTGAAAGAATTAATCTCTGGCACCAGTGTAAACTCCGAAAACCGACAAAAGTCTCAGAATGAAAAGGGTGTGTTAAAAACCAGTGCTGTCGGTCACGGCAGATTTTACGCAGGCGAACATAAAGCTGTTCTTATTGACGAGGAAGGGCGGTTAAAAAATTCCGTAATTGCAAGTCGTATAATCATTAGCAGAATGAATACACCGAATCTGGTGGGTGAATCAGGCTATGTGGATGCGACCTACTCAGATTTGTTTCTCCCAGATCGCCTTTGGATGACCGAACCCTCAGAAGTTAAACACTGCACCAAGTGGTTAGCTTATTGCCTGCAATTCCCGCCAATTAAACAGACGATACAGGCATCAGCATCAGGTACAAGCAATTCGATGAAAAATATCTCAAAAGATAATTTTTTATCGACTGAAGTACCTATGCCCCCACTCCCCGAACAGAAAAAAATCGCCCGCATCCTGTCGTCCGTCGATAGCAAGCTGGCCCTGATCGACCAGCAGATCACCACCACCCAAACCCTGAAAAAGGGGTTGATGCAGAAGCTGTATACCCAGGGTGTCGGCACCCAGGATGCTGATGGCCGGTGGCAGCCTCATACCGAGTTTCAGGAAACGGAGATGAAACTTGTAGAGAATGGTCTGATTAGTAAGACAGCCAGCAGAATCCCTGATGGCTGGAAACCCCTTAAATTGGGAGATATTTTCAGCGTTAAAAGCGGTGATTTCCTGCCCAAGAATAAAATGGAGCCAGGAACTGTGCCAGTTTACGGTGGAAATGGTATTTCCGGTTATCATGCCCAAGCTAACACTCAAGGACCAAAGCTAATTATTGGTAGGGTTGGTGCGTATTGCGGAGCGGTTTATTTGTCAGGAAGCAATTCTTGGATCACTGATAATGCGCTTTTTATCAATGAAAAACATCAATCATTCGATGATAAGTTTGGACTCTTCCTTTTGGAGCACTTAAATTTGAATTCCTATGCGGCCCAGAGTGCCCAACCACTTATATCCGGTAAGTTATTATTGGAAATTAAAGCAAATCTTCCCCCTCTTCCCGAACAACAAGAAATCGCCCGTATCCTTTCAACTGTTGACCATAAGCTTGATCACCTGAAATCCAAAAAAACCCAAACCCAACAACTAAAAAAAGGCCTGATGCAAAAGCTCCTGACCGGCCAAATCCGCGTGCAGCCGGACCCGCAGGATAACTGATCATGGATAACCCGGAACTGGAAGGCGTAGAAAAACCCGCCATTGCCTGGCTTGTCAAACTCGGTTACATCCATCTCAGCGGTGTCGAGGTGGGCCGCCAGCAGGCGCACCGCCATATGGCACCCATTCTGGAGGATGTGCTGGCTGAACAGTTGCTGCGCCTCAACCCATGGCTGGCAACACTGCAAAAAGAGAGTGGCAGCAGCCCTACCGCCACCGTCCTGCGGGAGCTTCGCAAGTTCTGGCAGGAGAACCTGTTGGAAGCGAACCAGAACGCCTGGGCGTCGGTGATTCATGGCAGTAATATCCAGCTCAAGGATGCCCGTGGCCGTGCCCATAGCGTCCGCTTTATGGACCAGGGCAACCCCGGTGCCAACCGCTTCCATGTGGTGGATCAGTACATTGGCAGCAACAGCGAGGGAGACGAGTTCCGGCCCGATCTTCTGCTGTTTATCAACGGTCTGCCTCTGGCAATGATCGAGTGCAAGGCCAGCCATATCAAACTGAGCAAGGGCATTAACCAGCTGCTCGCCTACCAGAACAGCCACCCGCGCCACTTTGTCTTTAACCAGGTCTGTGCGGCCATTAACCGTGGTCAGGCCCGTTACGGTGCCATCTACACACCCGAAGCCTTCTACTTTCGCTACCGGCTGGACGATGCGGAAGAAGCGGTTGTACGACAATTGCTTGGCACAGAACCCAGCGAACAGGATCGTCTGCTGTGGGCGCTGTTTGAGCCGACCCGCTTTGTCGAGCTGGTCTGCCAGTTTGTGCTGTTTGAAGTGGAAGATGGTCGCACCATTAAAAAGCTGCCCCGTTACCAGCAGTGGCGGGCGGTACGCAAGACGCTGGCACGGCTCACCAAAGCTGACGGCAACGGTGTGGTTGGTGGTGATGGCACCGGCGGCGTGGTCTGGCACACCCAGGGCAGCGGCAAGTCGCTGACCATGGCTTATCTGGCCCGCTACCTGCGGGCTGAAAGTGTTGGCCTGAATAACCCCAGCATTCTGGTGTTAACCGACCGCACCGACCTGGACCGGCAGATTTTTAACACCTTCACCAATATCGGCCTGCACCCCCTCAAGGCACCGTCGGTGGCGGGGTTACAGCAGATGCTGGGCAACGACTACGGCAGCATTTTTACCAGTACCGTGCAGAAGTTTCAGGAGCACGATGGCAAACCCATCAAAGCCGCCCGGCACGACCCGGATGAAGACAGTGCCGACCACAAAACGCGTATCCGCCGGGTAGAAGACGGTGGCAACTATTTTATCTGTGAGGACAGCAACACTCACTTCGGCCAACTGGACGACACTTGGACACCGATGCCACCGCTCTGGCAGGAGATCAGCCGGGAAAAGGTGGATTTTCTGGTGCTCTCCACCAAGCCCAACTTTTATGTATTGGTGGATGAAGCGCACCGCAGTCAGTACGGCTTTCTGGCGGCGTTTATGCGGGCCAGCCTGCCCAATGCCAAGTTTATCGCCTTTACCGGCACCCCCATTGCCAAACAAGACAAAGACACCCTGCGGGAGTTCGGTGCCGGGGACTATATCGACACCTACCGTCTGGACGAAGCCGTGGCCGATGGTGCCACCCTGCCCATCAAATACCAGGAGGGCATGACCGAGCTGACCACCGATGCCCAACTCGATAGCGCCTTTACCGATACCTTCGGGCAGGAGGACGAAGGTCGCCAGGCGAAACTCAAACAGGCGCTGCTGAAGAAACGACGCACGGCAAGTGATCGTATCGAGGCCAATACCCGGCATCTGGTTGATCATTTTCTGTCGTCGGTAAAAGCCCGGGGGTTCAAGGGCTTGCTGGTGTGCAACGGCCGGGAGATGGCGGTGCGTTATAAAGACACCCTCGACCGGCTTATGGCGCAACGGGCCGCCAATGGCGAGGAGACCTTCGAGAGTCGGGTGGTGATCTCCCTGGGCAATATCACCGAGAGCCGCACCGGTGCCGATCAGGTGCAGGAAGCCGCTGGCCAATACCAACTGGATAAGGAATTGTCCTTAAATAATTCCGACATTTTAAACTCGGTCTCCGTTCATCCTGAGCGCCCTTCGACTCCGCTCAGGATGAACGGTCGAAGGGTGACTGGCACGATAATCGAGGCCGGAGTACACGCCCTTCGACAGGCTCAGGACGAACGGAGTTTCGAGGCTCAGAAATGTCGGAATTATTTCGGGCCAATTCCTAAAAAGCCGCTGCAAACCATCGAGGAGCGCATCAAGGCAGAGCGCAATGCCGGTCAGGTGCCGGTGGCGGTACCCAGCGATGAGATTCCCGCGCTGGTCAACAACCTGTTCAAAAAACCCTACGGCGATGAAAGCCAGAATGACAGCAACGCACCCGATGACCAGGGCATCCGGTTTTGCAATATTGGCCTGCTGATCGTCTCCGATATGTTGCTGACCGGCTGGGATGCACCGATTGTCAGCACCCTGTACCTGGACAAACCCCTCAAAGAGCACACCCTGCTACAGGCCATCGCCCGGGTGAACCGCACCCGCAAAGGCAAGAATGCCGGGTACATTGTCGACTATTACGGCGTCGTCGAGTATCTGGATGACGCCCTGAAAATCTACAGTGGCGACGTGCAACCGGAACAGATCTGGACCGATATCAACAGCGAGCTGCCGAAACTGGAAGCAGCGCTGCAAAAGGTGCTGGACCTGTTGCCGAAAAAGCACGATCCGATCCACCAGCCGGAACTCTTCAAAAACGACGCGGAGCAATACCTTGACCCGGACGTACGACTGGATGTGGTGGATGACTTTCTTGCGGCCTTCAAGGCGTTTAACGCCCGCCTCGATACCGTACTCCCCGATCAACGGGGTGCCCGCTACAAACCGTTCTTTCAGGTGCTGGCAACGATCAAGGATGCGGTGCGCCAAAGCCTGCCCGATGACGCTTACCAGCAGCCACTGAGCCAGCTGGAGTCGGCCCTGCTGCAACAACTGCTGGACGATTACATTGCTGCCGATGAGGTTCGCAGCCTGATCGGGCGAGAAGTCTCCATTCTGGATGCCGGTGATATGGAGCGCCTGCGCAAGCTCAAGGCCGCAGGCAGTCAGGCGCTGGTGATGAAGAACCAGCTTAAGCACACCATTGCCGTGGGCATGCGCAAGAACCCCGGCTTCTTCGGAAAATTGCAGGAGGCACTGGAGCAACTGCTGGCGGACGAAAAGGCCAACCGCATTGAGCAGGCGGAGTTTCTGCTGCAACTGGAGCTGTTCTGCCAGCAGGTGCGGGAGAAAGCAGCGGGCGGTCAGCAGGCCGGGTTCAAGACCCCGGCGGAGGTGGCGGTATTTGACTACCTGCGCAGCCAACTGAACGACGATGGCGAAACCGCCGCCGTATGGACGCAAGCGCTGTTTGCCGATCAGGAAATCAGCCAGACCATCGCCAGCCCGGTATGGCAGGAGAAAACGGAGATTCACAAACCGCTGCAAACCTGTATTCGCAAACAGCTGCGTACCCTGGCCGGTTGGGATATGACCGTGGCTCGTCAGCACGCCACCGAACTGCTACATATATTGCTGAACAACTGACAGGACGCTCACCACCATGCCGCTGTTTGCTTACGGGACAACCACCATCGAGTGGATTTTTCAGACCGAACCGGGGCTGAAGCGGCACTACATCACCGTTGAGCGCGGTCGGCCAGTGCTGTTGCGGGGCAGAGCGATTCCCGAAGCCGAACAGCGGCAGTTAATCCGCCAGCGGGCCCGCTGGATTCGGGAGCGACTGAAGGAAGTGAACCAGCCTTGCAAGGATATGTACGTCACCGGCAGCCGGATTCTCTACCGGGGCAAAACCTGGTACTGTCAGGTGCAACCCGCTGCGGAACTAGGCAAGCCGGTGATCTGCTTTAGTAACAGCCGTTTCTTTATCCAGTCACCCCAGGGGGACAGCATTTCCCGCAAAGCCCTGAAACCGGTGCTTGAGGGGTTTTATCGCGATAAAGCCAAAGAGAAACTGATGCCCCGCATTCGTCACTGGCAACGGGCAACGGGTTTGCAGGCGGTCTCGGCCCGGCTGTTCAAGTTCAAAGGCCGGTGGGCCAGTTGTTCCGATGATAATATCCTTGAGTTTCACCCCCGCTGTATGGAGTTGTCTCCGTCAGTGTTGGATTACGTCATTGTCCATGAACTGTGCCATACGGTGGAAAAGAGCCATAATCCGGCATTCTGGCTACTGGTGGAAAAACATTACCCACACTGGCAGCGGTGCCATGGGGAGATTGAGCGGTTGGGGGTGGAGGTTTAAACAACCCCTCACTGCTACGACAACTGAATTGTGCGCTCAATTTTAACTGCCGATTTATTCTCACAATCCTGCTTGTTAATTTCAAAGCCGCCAATCATCAATCCTTCACGGCCAAAGTATGAAAAAGCAAAAGTACCACCAGCATCCATAACTCTATTGATATCTGCATCTCTGCAAACCTTAAGGCGAACACTGGTAAGCAAATCTCCATACAGCCAATCAGGGTCAATTTCAGCCGCTTTGTAGTTAACAAACGTATGACAATAAATGAATTTTGCAGCAGGTACTGCCTTTATCCGGTCTGACCGTGTTTCTTTATTGATCATCACAGGAAGACCAATGACAGCATGGATAGACAGACCAACAGTCCTGTTTCAGCGTCTTGAACAACTACCCTGACTAATCACCAATAGCATGACATCCGTGCTATCATGTCAAAATGATCATTTCTTTCAGAGATAAGGCCACTGAGGATTTGTTTAACGGCATCGCGTCCCGTCATGCTCGTAAAGCCTGTCCTCAGTCACTGTTACGTCTTGTTCGCCGCAAGCTGGATCAGCTTGATTCGGCGGTATCGCTTGATGACCTGAAAGTGCCGCCAGGCAATCGGCTGGAGGCATTGACCGGGGATCGCAAAGGCCAATACAGCATCCGGCTTAACGATCAATACCGGATTTGTTTTGTCTGGAGCGACTCTGGTCCGGCTGATGTTGAAATCACGGATTACCATTAGGAGGCTATGATGACGCGTATTCCAACCAACCGAGCGCCCACTCATCCTGGCGAAATGTTGCGGGAGGAGTTTCTACTGCCAATGAACATCACCCAGCAAGAGCTTGCTGCTGCGATTCATGTCCCTTATCAGCGGGTTAATGAGCTAGTCAATGGCAAACGGGGGCTTACCCCGAGTACAGCCCTGCGCCTTGCCCGTTTTTTTGGCATGTCCGCAGACTTCTGGCTAAACCTCCAGCAACGATGGGATCTGTTCAAAGTACAGCAGGCTGAGCAGGATGATATTGAGCGTATAGAACCCGTCCAACAACAAAAGCAGGCCTGAACTTTTCGTCTTTATACCAGAGAACTACTAAAGATTACTGTTCGATAGTACGATGAAAGACTAACAAACCTCATGGAAAGAGATAATGAAAATAACAGAGAGAACCGAAGCCGCCAGAGGAGTCTACGCGGAAACTTTGCAGTCGCACAAAGGCCCTATGAAAAAAATGAAGGCTCTGGCCAGTGCTGCGAATTGCTTCTTCAACCGTCGGAAAGTACAAAACTGGCAAAAATCGAATACAGCCACTATTTCTCAGGCTCCCACAGCTCAGGAGCCAGAAGCGCTGGTAAAGACAAACATCAAAGAGCGCACCGCAGCCCCTTCAGATATGCAGGCTGAATTAAAATCGGTATTGGCAAAAAGAGCGTTAACCGGGGAATCGCAGGGCAGTGACAGCGAGTTCGAGGCTGAATATGATTCTGCCGGTACAAAAGAAGACAATCAGGAAGCGTCTGTTACGGAACCAGAGAAAATAACGAAACAGCCTGAATCCGCAGACGACAAACTTATACCCGGCGGGGTGGAAAGGCTTAATCACCAGGCTGCGCATGACAAAATTAAAGTTCGCCCGCAAAAGCGCAGACCCCCTACCCGCAATCCCGGCCGTCACTGATGGACAAAAGGCAGGGCTTTAAATTATGAGCATTGATAGAAGAAAAATAACGTTAAGCCCCATAGGCAGCACAAAAGAGAGCAACAAAAACAGCACCTGAACGAACAACAAAGGCAGCGCCAAAGGGTGCAAGAAGGCTGCTTAGTAAAAAATCCCGTTTACGCAGAGCACTGAAGGACTCACCGAAGGGTGTTCCATAAATAAGGAACTTTAACAGGATGAAGTGGTCTTAACCTATAATTCAATAATCCAATGAACATATTTAACCCAGACCCAAATAATATTTCTGGAATTTCCTATTTTCAGGAGTTGCCGGGAAATTACTTACCAACAACTGTAGCTTCAGGTTCACACTTGGTCTGGCATGGGAATTGTGCAAAATCCATCAAATCTGGAAGGTGACAACATCTATCTTGATATAAATATTGATTGGACTGGCTCAGGCAGCAACTTTTATAATAAAAGTTGAATGGAAGCAGCAATTCAATTATTAGATAATTCACTAGATATATTTACTTTTTCTATTCAATCCTGCGCATCAACTACAAACAGCCCGCGATTCAATCTTGCACCCATATCCAACCACTCTCTTATTAAATAAGGTCTGTCATCCTCATTTATTGTCCTGAGTAATCCATCGTTCAGCTCAGCTTGTATATCAAAACAAACCTCCGCACCCAGTTCGAGGAGACATCTAGCAGAATTAGGACGATTATTAAGGATTTGTGTTAGGAGCATTGTATTAAGATCAGCCTGACTGTAAGGGTTGTTTGCACCGCAACTCACCCATTCTTTTACACCATGGGGATTATTACCTTCCGCATAACTCCGGGCGGCAAGATTTATAAATTGATTGGTTTTATCGGTTTTTTTGGCACCCAGTTCCAGCCAATGCTTAAATTGCACAATGCTATTTTCTTGGGCAACTCTTTCCAGATTTGAATCAAGAATTGTTTGAAATTCAGGTTTAATATCCGCACCAGCTTGTTTTAAAAAGATAACTTCTGTCGAGTCAGGTCTATCTTCATGAAGCTTACTGGCCAGAAGATCGTCAAGTTGTTGCTGAAGATTTTCTATGGTGGCCCCCATTGCCACACAATCTTTTACGTCAGATACATCTTTTTGCTTCAGGGATTGTTTTAACCATTCATTTAATTTCAGTTGAACGTTAGTATCTATCGAAGCTCCCAGATCGCACCATTCTTTCGCTTTATCCACTGTAGTAGCTGTTTTTAAACCTTCATTAAGTTTCTGCTGAAGGTCGGGTATCATTGCCCCCAGAGACAACCAGCCTCCGGCAAAAACGGGCTCATTACTCTTTATCATTCTTTCCAAGCCTGAATTCAGTTTATTTGTGACTTTAGCATCTATTTTCGCCCCAATATCCAGCCATACTTTCGCATGAAATGGATTTGGATTATCTTTAGCAAACTCTCGATTCAAACCGCCATTTATTTTGCGTTGAATATCATAACCATACAACCCTGAAGTATTGAGAACCACTTTTAATACACCCGGCAACTCCAGGTCTTCTATTAGAGGAACAGGAACATATTGACAGTTAGTCATAGTATCGAACTTTTTATTAACATAACTGATTGAATATTCCTCAAGCGATTTAACATGTATTTTTTCTAATTCATCAACAAGATATTTAGATAATTCCGGAGTTATATCATCAGAATCCTTGCTTAACTCTTTATACAATATTCCCTGAATACATTCTCGATAAGCTATATTACCAAGCATTATTGCCACCCTGTCATATTAATTTTTGCGTAATAATTGATATATAATTTCATTTGGTTAACTACTTAAAGCTGCTTTCACATAAAGCCAACCAACCAGTTATATTTTTACCAGAAGCCCGGATAAGGTATTTGCCAGAAAACCGGTAAATACCTTTTCCAGTCAGCTATAAAAACTTTTGTGAGTGAAATCTTAAGTGATCCTCAATAAACGTGGCAATAAAATGATAGGAATGATCATATCCCTCCTGCATTCTTATGGTCATTGGATACCCTTTGTCTGCAACTGCTTTTTTTAATGCATCCAGGTGCAACTGTTCGTGCAAAAAGGTATCACTGCTGCCCTGATCCACCAGTGTTGGAACTGCTACAGGTGATCTTTTCAACAGCTCACAGGCATCATAGTGTTTCCATTGCTCGCGATCATTACCAAGATAGCCCATAAATGCTTTTTGTCCCCATGGCGCATTGACCGGATTGCAGATCGGACTGAAAGCAGACACCGATGAGTAACGATCAGGGTTTCGCAAAGCAATCACCAGTGCACCATGCCCCCCCATGGAATGGCCGGCAATACTCCGTTTATCATTTACAGGAAAGTGCTGTTCAATGAGTTCTGGCAGCTCAGAAACCACATAATCATACATTTGATAGTGCTGACGCCATGGCTGCCGGGTAGCATTCACATAAAACCCGGCACCAAGCCCGAAGTCGTAGGCAGCGTCAGGATCATCTGGAACGTCATCCCCCCTGGGGCTGGTATCCGGTGCAACAATCGCAATGCCCAACTCTGAAGCTACCCGCTGGGCTCCCGACTTCTGCATAAAATTCTCATCGGTACAGGTCAGCCCGGACAACCAGTACAGAACGGGCACCGTTTTGCTCTGGCTTTCAGGAGGCATGTAGATGGCAAAACGCATGTTGCAGTTAAGGGTTCGTGACTCATGGGTGTACTGTTTATGCCAGCCACCAAACAGCTTATTACTGCTGATATTCTCCAAAGACATAGACCTTGCTCAATACGGGACAGGCCTTACTGAAAAAACCGTAAAGCCCCGGTGAAAAAAATAACCGATGGTGCAGTTATTGCCGGTAATGGATCACAGAGCGAATACTCTCTCCCTGATGCATCAGATCAAACGCCCTGTTAATCTCCTCCAATGCCATGGTATGGGTGATAAAATCGTCGAGTCTGAATTCACCCGCTAAATATTGCTCGACAATGCCCGGCAGCTCAGAACGGCCTTTCACCCCTCCAAATGCGGATCCACGCCATACACGCCCGGTCACCAGCTGGAATGGGCGGGTGGCTATTTCCTGGCCAGCACCGGCAACGCCGATGATAACCGACTCCCCCCAGCCTTTGTGACAGCACTCAAGTGCAGAACGCATGACGTTAACATTCCCGATACACTCAAAGGAAAAGTCAACACCACCATCGGTCATCTCGACGATCACCTCCTGAATCGGTTTATCAACCAACGTTGAATTGACACAGTCAGTGGCTCCCAACTTACTGGCCAGTTCAAATTTTTTCTCATTAATATCAATCCCGATAATCCTGCCAGCACCGGCCATTCTGGCACCAATGATGGCCGATAGACCAATGCCACCAAGACCAAAGACGGCAACGGTGTCCCCGGGCTGTACCTTTGCGGTCTTTAATACCGCCCCCATACCGGTAGTGACTCCGCAACCCAGCAGACATACTTCTTCCAGCGGTGCATCAGGGCTGACTTTTGCCAGTGAAATCTCGGGTAACACAGTATACTCGGAAAATGTCGAACACCCCATGTAGTGATAAATGGGCTGACCATCTTTATAAAATCGGGTCGTACCATCGGGCATCAGCCCCCTTCCCTGGGTTTCACGTATTTTCTGGCAGAGGTTGGTTTTACCTGAACGGCAAAACTTACACTCACCACACTCCGGTGTGTAGAGTGGAATGACATGATCACCAACGGCAACACTGGTCACGCCCTCCCCCACCTGTTCGACAATCCCGCCACCCTCATGACCAAGAATGGCAGGAAACACCCCCTCCGGGTCATCACCGGACAAGGTAAAGGCATCGGTATGGCAAACACCTGTAGCAACGATGCGAACCAGCACCTCGCCAGCCTTTGGTAACATCACATCGACCTCTTCGATCGACAACGGTTGGCCTGGCCCCCAGGCAATGGCCGCTTTTGATTTAATAAATTGATCGGACATTACTATTCCCCAATATCGCTTATTTTTAGGCCACTGCCGAAAACCGTAGCTGAAACCGACAGTTTAACAATGGCAGGAGACGCTGCAAGGGGAGATCAGGATAACGGCTACGGCGGCTCAGGGTGAGCATATCATTATGCTCGCCTGACTGGATAATCGAGTGCTTGTACTTGCCTGCAGGAAGATGACCACAAAGACTATGGCTACTCTCTACCTGATAACAGGAAAACCATCAGGACAATTTTTTCTGCTTCTTATTAATGACAAAGGCCACCTTTCGGTGGCCTCCGGGACGTTGAATCCAAACTCAATTCATTACTGATTATCAAGCAGGATCTTTACCTTACCTCTCTCCTTCAGACTGGCAAGGTACTCATCAAACATTACGCGCCCATTGCCTGCTGCAATAAACTGACCCAGCCCTTTGAGCTGCTCAGGATTTGCTACTGCTTCACCGGGGTAGATGGCGCTCAGGCCAACCACTGCATAATCACCATTTGCCAAAGTGACTGAACGATAGGCGACACTATTTCCGGGGTGAGGCATTTTAAAGGCTTCCTGCAGGAGCTGTGCAGGCACACCGGGCATATTCCTGCTGGTTGCAGGACTCTCAACCACGTCCAGCTTCTGCTCATCAGCCAGCACGTTCAGCGCTGTTCCGGACTGCAGGGTCGTTACCATCTGTTCTGCACGGCTGGCCAGCTGTTCCCGGGCGCGGCTGTTCTTCAGGGCATTAACGATGGTTTCCTGCACATCAGCAAGGGGGATAAGCTCAGGTTTTTTGTGCTCCTTAACCCGGACCACAACAGCCTGTTCCGGAGTAATCTCAATCAGCTCACTATTGGCACCGAGATCCAATACATCTTCGCTGAAAGCCGCTGCTGATACGCGGGGATCGGCGGCAATACCCGATCCAGCGCCCTTTCGACCAAAGGGCTCACTGGTCAATACGGTCAGGCCCAGCTGCTCTGCTGGCTGAGCCAGGTCAGAAGCCTCAAAGCTGATATCTGCGAGCTGTCTGGATTGTTCAATGAACAGGGAGTCAACTTCATTCTGCTTGAGTGCCACTTCAATATCTGCGCGCATCTCATTCAGCGATGGCACATCCGCTTCATCACGGGAGGTCACTTTCAGGATCTGTATACCGAAATCCGTTTCAATAGGCTCAGAAACCTGACCAACGTTCAAACCGGCAACGGTGTTGTCAAAAGCATCACCAAAGAAGCCCGGCTCAACAGCCCCCAGATCACCGCCGTTCTCAGCGGTCATCGGATCATCAGAATAGGACCTGGCTAACTCGGCAAAATCGGTTCCGGCTTGCAGTTTGGCAACCACTTCATTGGCCCGTGCTTTCGCTTCATCAAGGGTGCGATCTTCACCGGTCTGAATCAAGATAACGGAAACATGGGCATTATTGCCAGACTGTTGCTGCAACTGTTCGACACGGTACTGGTATTCAGCTTCAATATCTTCAGCAGAGACGTCGATACCCCTGGCAATATCTGCCTTGTTCAGAACCACGTAGTTTACGACAACCTGCTCAGGCGTCATGAACTGATTCGAGTTGGCCTGGTAGTAAGTGCTGATCTCTTCTTCGGAAGGCGTAATGGCCTGACGAACCGGTTCCGCCGACAGCATAACCCAGGCGAGGTCCCGGGTCTGACCTTCAAGACTCTGCAGTCGTTTAAGTTCTTCTGCAGTCACAAATTCGGTATTGGCAACCCCGGCGCGTAATTGCTGCAAGAGTGTTTCTTCGCGGATGGCGTCGCGGAACTGCAATGGTGTCATACCATAACTGCGAACCATCATCTGAAAACGGTCGGCATCAAAGCGGCCATTTTGCTGAAACTGCGGCATGGATACGATCAGCTTATCAATCTCGGCTTTGCCAATATCCATTTTCTGATCTTCAGCGTTTTGCAGTAACAACTGACGATCAATCAGGGCTTCAAGAACCGAGCTTTGCAGTAACTGATCGTCCAGCATGGCAGGATCAAACTGACCGCCCATTTGCTGAATCAAAACCCGCCGCTGCTGGTCAACAGCCTGAGCCAACTCTGCCCGGGTTATATCCTTACCATTGACTGACGCCACTTCCGGGTTGTTTGGATTGGGCGCAAGCGTTTCCAGACCAGTAATGGCCATCATAAAAGCGATGATGCCGACGACAACAAATGTCACCCAACTCTTCGCTTTGTCCCTCATCGATTGCAGCATAATAACCTCAGGTACCAGGGCCGCTGAGACAGCAGAGCATATCCCTTGTTCTTCTCACCCAGCCTGATGAAGACCAGGTTTAAAAAAAAAGCGCATCATCGGATGCGCTTTCTGGTGAACCGGCAGACAACTCCCCTGGAATAATTCATGTGGAACCCTGCCTTGCCCACCTGATGAAATAGAACCGATTAAAGCACTATAACAGTGAACCGTACCAGATCAGTTCACGGCATCCTTAAGAGCCTTACCAGCTTTGAAGCTTGGAATTCTGGCAGCGGCGATTTCAATCGGCTCACCAGTCTGTGGGTTACGGCCGGTACGAGCGGCACGCTCTTTCACAGAAAATGTGCCAAAACCTACCAGAACAACCTGCTCACCATTTTTCAGTGCACCAGTGACAGAGTTAATCACGGCGTCCAGGGCTCGACCAGCGGCAGCCTTAGAAATGTCTGCAGATGCAGCGATAGCATCAATAAGCTCGGACTTGTTCACTCTATTCCCCTTCTAAGTAGGATGCGTTTTCAATCATTAACAGAGGATAGACACAGAAAGCGTGCTGGCAACTGAGTAATTTACCGGTCTTCTGTCATCTACCCTATCAGGTGCGACCGATATGCTGCTGCATTTTCCAGTGAAAAACAAGCACCATACATGCACCTTCGTCATTAATAGCCTGCCAACCAGCCAATTTGATCTAATACCACTGAAAATAATCACCAGAATTCATTATGCCAATGGCAACCATCGAACACTGACAGCGAACGATAACACCGGGGCAGTATGAAGTCTGATAATCTGCCGTCAAGCAAATTGTCTGACTGGATTCAAGAAGTCTGGCGGGAAACCCGCTTCCCCCGGAGCTACTGAAGACAGTAGCCCGAAGGCTCATCAAATCGGGGAAGCAGAGTCATTCCTGCGTTTCTTGTCTGGAGGGTCATAGGAAAGCAAATCACCGGTTACAGTCTTTAGCTGTCCGGTCATTCCGGTAAAAGAAGTCTACTTTTATCCGCATTAGCATACAGTTGTCTGACAGTTGAGCTGACAACCTGACTCTATGGCTTCGACCTGGCCCGGATATTTCATAAACATGCTCCCGCTCTCACTTGTCCTTTGCCGCTCTAAGGGAGTTTTGTTCAGTCGACCGTACTCCCCGGTACGGCGCTCCCTCACAAAATCCCTTAGAGCGACAAAGTCCTCGGCTTTGGCATCCTGCGTCGCCCTATCTCCCACATCCATGTGGTCGTGCGCGAGAATCGGGGCAGTTTATGAAAAATCCGGGCTAACTCCTGATCCGAAGTAGCGGCAATTTATACCAATCGTCCGGCCGTCATGTCAACTGAAGAATCCACCGGAAAGCCCCGTCATTACTGAACGACCGCCCAATACAGGGCGGTCTTCACCTTCAACGGTCAGTGGGTATTGACACGTTCATCGCTTTTCTGCCCGGTTTTCTGCTCGGAATCGGCAACTTCCAGTGCTTTTTCTGGCAGTGCTTCGGGCATATACGACAGCGCTACTTCCAGAACTTCATCAATCCACTGAACCGGAATAATCTCCAGGTCATCCTTGATATTGTCAGGGATCTCTTTCAGGTCGCGACGGTTCTCTTCAGGAATCAGCACCTTCTTGATACCACCACGGTGGGCTGCCAGAAGTTTCTCTTTCAGACCTCCGATGGCAAGGACTTGTCCCCGGAGGGTGATCTCACCGGTCATGGCAACATCTGCCCGAACCGGAATCCCGGTCAGAATGGACACAAGGGCGGTACACATACCGATACCCGCACTTGGGCCATCTTTTGGCGTCGCGCCTTCAGGAACGTGAATGTGCAGATCGTTCTTCTGATGAAAATCAGGCTCAATACCCATGGCGGCTGCCCGGGAGCGAACCACCGTCAATGCCGCCTGGATTGACTCCTGCATCACATCACCCAGGGAGCCGGTTTTGATAATCTGCCCTTTGCCGGGAACCGCTACCGACTCAATGGTCAGCAACTCACCGCCAACCGATGTCCAGGCCAGGCCGGTTACCTGACCGATCTGATCCTGATCTTCAGCCCGTCCATAGGTGAACTTGCGAACCCCCAGGAAGTCTTCAAGCACTTCCGTGGTAACGGCGCTCTTGCGGTCCTTTTCAGACAGCGCTTCCTGTTTTACCGCCCGGCGACAGACCTTGGCAATTTCCCGCTCAAGTCCACGGACACCGGCTTCTTTGGTGTAGTAGCGGATGATATCCAGCACTGCATCATCAGCAAAGGACAGCTCGCCCTTACGGAGGCCACTGCGCTTGATTTGCTTGGGCACCAGATAACGCTTGGCAATATTGAGTTTCTCATCCTCGGTGTAACCCGGAATGCGGATCACCTCCATACGGTCCAGCAACGGCCCGGGAATATCCATGGAGTTGGAGGTACAGACAAACATAACATCGGAAAGATCGTAATCCACTTCCAGATAGTGGTCATTGAATGAGTTGTTCTGCTCAGGGTCCAGCACCTCCAGCAACGCTGAAGCCGGATCACCACGCATATCAGAGCCCATTTTGTCGATTTCATCCAGCAGGATAAGCGGGTTTTTCACTTCAACCTTAGCCATCTTCTGGATCAGTTTACCCGGCATGGAGCCAATGTAAGTCCTGCGGTGACCGCGGATTTCCGCTTCATCACGAACGCCACCCAGCGCCATACGGACAAACTTGCGATTCGTCGCCCTGGCCAGTGACTCACCCAGTGACGTTTTACCAACCCCGGGAGGTCCCACCAGACAGAGCACAGGCCCCTTCAGTTTACGAACCCGCTTCTGCACGGCAAGATATTCAAGGATACGTTCCTTAACCTCTTCCAGCCCATAGTGATCAGCCTCAAGAATATCCTGGGCACGCTTCATATCATGGCGGACTTTGCTGCGCTTTTTCCAGGGAACACTGAGCATCCAGTCAATATAGCCCCTGACCACCGTCGCCTCTGCGGACATCGGCGACATCATTTTCAGTTTGGCCAGTTCCGCCAGGGTTTTCTCCCTGGCCTCCAGGGTCATCCCCGCCTGATCAATTTTCGCTTTCAGCTCTTCCAGCTCGTTGGGTGCATCGTCCATATCCCCCAACTCTTTCTGAATGGCTTTCATCTGCTCATTCAGGTAATACTCTCGCTGGCTGCGCTCCATCTGTTTCTTGACGCGACCACGGATTTTCTTTTCCACCTGCAGAAAATCCATCTCACCCTGCATAATACCAATCAGATACTCCAACCGGTCGCCCAGGTCGATGATCTCAAGCATCTTCTGCTTGTCTTCGATCTTCATGGGCATGTGTGCACTGATGGTATCCACCAGCTTGGCCGGGTCTTTGATACCGGATAATGAGCTAAGCACCTCATTCGGTACTTTCTTGCTCAATTGCACATACTGCTCAAACTGAGACATCACAGAACGAACCAGCAGCTCACCTTCCCGGTCGCTGATCTGCTCTGAAAGCTGCTCATGAACTTTCGCCTTAACCAGCCCATCGTCTTCATAGACCGAGTCAATCGTTACCCGGGTCTCACCTTCCACCAGAACCTTGACCGTTCCGTCTGGTAACTTCAGCAACTGCAGAATGCTGGCAACGGTGCCCACAGAAAACAGGTCTTCCACCTGAGGCTCATCGGTCTGGGCACTTTTCTGGGCTACCAGCAGAATTCTCTTGTCACCAGACATTGCCAGGTCCAGCGCCTGGATGGATTTTTCCCTGCCGACAAACAGCGGGATCACCATATGCGGGTAGACCACCACATCACGGAGGGGCAACAACGGCAATTCATAGTGCTCTGATGGTTGCAGGGTATCTTTATTATCCATAGCTCAGCCCCTATATGTTCAATATCAATAAAGCCTGCCGTCCACCAGCCCGCTGGCTGGCTGAAAACTGGAAAGTGAAAACCTGGCAGGCATTCAGGACACGATCTATTACGTGTTTGATCAATGGTCAGCCTACAGCAGAACTACCTGAAACACCGTCTCAGGCATCTGTAAAACCGGCCATGGTCTCTAAGATGGGGCTTTTCCGGCTAAATTACAATAGCCACGTATTTTCGTCTCCTGAAAACGGCTAAGGGACGCTTCATCAGGACTCAAGTCCGGGATAAAGAATCTTGTAACATCAAGAACTTGCAAAAGAACTTCGTTCAGGTAACATAACAGTCATTCGGAAGAGACGTCGCATCGACTCTTCAGGAGAGTCGGAGCGTAGCGCAGCCTGGTAGCGCACCACAATGGGGTTGTGGGGGTCGGAGGTTCAAATCCTCTCGCTCCGACCAAATTATTTTTACCTATCTCTCAGATTTACCTACTCCCTGTTTTACCCAAGCCTTCAAATCCCCCATCTTCTTCAGAAGATATCCATCTGATCGGTTTGAGCCTCAATCTTCAGCGGATGCCATCCGGGCAAGTCCTGAAAACTGTCATGAAAGCGCTTGGCCAGAAGAGGAACCTCGCGATTACTTGGGCTATGCATAAAAAAGCAGGGTTGTTTTCCTGCTGATATCCATTCCCTCAACTTGTGCTGCCAGGGTATAAGATACTCTTCATCACAGGTCATATCCCCCAGGCCAATAAAACGAATCATTGGAAAATGCCCGGTAGCAATTGCATGCACAGGAAGACGGGGCTTTTTAGCCTGAGTCAGATTTCAACCTTCTTGCGGCCTGCCAGGGCATGGGCCAGGGTACCACCATCCACAAACTCAAGCTCACCACCCAGGGGAACACCATGGGCAATGCGAGTGGCCCTCACCCCGAGGGTTTTCAACTCCTCAGCAATATAGTGCGCCGTGGCCTCACCTTCCACCGTCGGGTTGGTTGCCAGGATGACCTCTTCTACCTGATTATCAGCCACCGTTTTCAACAGGTGTTCAATGCCAATATCTTCTGGCCCGATACCATCAATAGGCGACAAATGCCCCATTAACACAAAGTAACGCCCTGAAAAGCCACCGGCCTGCTCAAAGGCCATAACATCCGAAGGATTCTCGACAATACACAACAGTTTTTCATCCCTGCCGGGATTGGCACAAATCTGACAGACAGGTTCTTCTGTCAGGGTACGGCAATGCCCGCATCGCCCCACCCCTTCGGCAGCCTGTCTGAGAGCAGCCGACAAGCGCACAGCCCCGTCACGATCCCTTTCCAGCAGGTGCAACGCCATTCTCTGGGCCGAACGCGGCCCCACGCCTGGCAGACAGCGCAATGACTCCATCAATTCCCTGATCATGGGGCTGAACATAAACAAAACCTGATTAACAATGATATCGCTACCCGACACCCATTAGTTCTAGCAAGTGTGTCGGGCGTAAGGAGTTTAGAATGGCAGTTTTATACCGGCTGGAAGACCGAGCCCTGAGGTCAGCTCACCCATTTTTTCCTTGTTGTTCTCTTCTACTTTGCGAACCGCATCATTAATTGCTGCAGCCACCAGATCTTCCAACATCTCCTTATCTTCCGCAAATAGACTTGGATCGATCTCCACCTTACGAACATCATAACGACCGGTCATGATGACCTTAACCAGCCCGGCACCGGCTTCACCAGTGACTACTGCATTGGCCAACTCCTCCTGGAGTTTCTCCATATCTTCCTGCATTTTCTGGGCCTGCTTCATCAGATTGCCCATACCACCTTTAAACATATTGACCTCTGCACAAAAAACACCAAACAGGGACCACCGAAATTCACCGATAATCCCGCCCGGGCTTTTTACTTGATAATATTACCAACTGGTTGAATCGAATCATCCAGAACCATGGCCGAAAAGGTCTCAATCAACCCCTTTACCCTGGCATCGGAATAAATACTCTCTTTCGCTTCCTGGAGACGCTCGGCAATTTTCCGTTCGCGCCAGGCAGCAGGAGTTTCATTAACAATACGACCAGTGTCAATTGACAGTTTAACGGACTGTTCAAAATAATCACACAGCGCCTTTTCCACACGCTGACGATGGGTGTCGTTGTAGAGCGTGCTGCGCTGTTCATCAAGTCGCAACCGGACAGCACCCTGTTCACTGTCAACAAACTCACAATGGGAACCAATGGTGCCTGTCACCCCTCCCAGGGGAAGACCGCGAAAAACCTGAATCCAGCTCACAGCATCCATCTGCGTAAATGGCACCCGGTCTTCTTTTGCCGGTAATTCCACCACAGCCCTGACCGTGGTTTCAGGGGCAACAACCGATGGCAGACTCAGAGACTGGTGAGCAGAGGCATCCGCTACAGTAGCGATTTCCTGTGAATTGACTCCGGACGACCAGTGTGCCTGCATATCATCCAGAGCACTGTCACGCTCATCATAAACAGGCGACTCAAAGGCAGCCTGGTCATAAGCTGACAGTGGAACGACCTCGGGGACTGGCGGTGTATCTTCACTGACCACTGCCCGGGAGGCTATTTCCTCTGTTGGTGTCTCAGGTGGCTCATCAGCAATAACAGGAGGCTCAAAGGTATCCCTGTGACCACCGCTCTGGACCGAAGGGTTTTCGTGCTCAACTGTTTCCCGAGCAATTTCATGAATAACAGCAGGCGCATCAACTTGCTGGGTAGCAGGCTCAGGCTCCGGATCAGAAGCACCTTCTTCATCAGACGTGCTGTTGTGAGATGAAGAGCCTTCAGCCGATGAAAAGCCTTGCGCAGATGAAGAGGCAACACTGTTTGTCGGCGGCGCTGCAACCGCCATCACATCCTGTTTTGCACCAGAAATATCAAGCGGCCTGCCAGCCGCTGGCGCACCATCGGGCCGGAACGCCAGCATACGCAGCAAGGCCATTTCAAAACCACCCCGGGGATCCGGTGCCAGGGGCAGATCTTTCTTGCCCACAAGACCAATCTGGTAATAAAGCTGCACATCCTCAGCCGTCATTGATGATGCCAGCGCTATAACCTGCTCACGATCACCCTGACTGTTATCAACAGCATCGGGCACAGCCTGGGCAATCGCCACCCGATGCAGCAGGGACAGCATATCATCCAGTACCGCCAGATAATCCGGCGAATGTTCTGCCAGGGATGACACCGAACCCAGGATATGAGCCGCATTGGCGGTCGACAGCGCCATCACCATCTTCATCACCTGTCCCTGGTCAATGGTACCCAGCATCGCCCCCACCTCCGCCTCACTGACCCGCCCATTGCCAAAAGCAATGGCCTGATCCGCCAAACTGAGGGCATCACGCATACTGCCATCCGCAGCACGAGCCAGCTGCCACAGGGCCGCCACTTCGCAGGGGATCTGTTCCTGTCCGAGGATATTCTCCAGATGACCGACAATTCGCTCTGGCGTCATATTCTTCAGGCTGAACTGAAGACAGCGGGACAAAATAGTCACCGGCAACTTTTGAGGATCGGTGGTTGCCAGCAGGAATTTCACATGGGGAGGCGGCTCTTCCAGCGTTTTCAACAGCGCGTTAAAACTGTGCGCCGAGAGCATGTGCACCTCATCGATCAGGTACACCTTATAACGCCCACGGGTTGGCGCATACTGGACGTTATCCAACAGTTCCCGGGTATCTTCTACCTTGGTTCTGGAGGCCGCATCCACTTCAATCAGGTCCACAAACCGGCCATCATCAATCTCTTTACAGGCTGAACACTGGCCACAGGGGGTCGAGCTGACACCCTGCTCACAGTTCAGACACCTGGCAAAAATACGGGCAATGGTGGTCTTACCCACACCCCGGGTACCGGTAAACAGGTAGGCATGGTGGAGACGATCCTGATCCAGGGCATTAACCAGCGCCTGAAGAACATGGGACTGCCCTACCAGCTCTTTGAAAGAACGGGGTCGCCATTTGCGTGCAAGAACCTGATAGCTCATTGAGTAGCGTCAATACCTGAGATGGGAATTAAAGTATCTATGCTAACCAAGAAGCCTTGAAATTGCACGATCAGGAAGCTTTAGAGAAGTATTTGAAAGCGAGTTTGGGAGTGAGGAAAATCCGGAGAACCCGAAATGATGGAGGCGAACCCTGCCAGCCACACCCCGGCACATAACGTCACTACTACCGTTGCTCCCTTCCGGGCCTGGCGGGGTTCGTAGCTGATTATTGCGGGGGGACCGGCAAGGTCCACCATAAAGACCGGGGCATCGCGTCCCGATGCAGCGCATTCTGCATAAAACCCGACCTGACGTCAACTGCCAGCGCACATCTGGCCATCATTTTATTCACAATCAGGCCCGGTTTTTTCCGGCTGGTGAGCCCGGAAAAATATTATCATTGATTCACCAGCGCCAACACACCCAACACCGCAAACAACAACGCTGCCCCACGGTGAATCCATTGCAGTGGCAGCCTCTCTGCCAAATTCTCACCAAAGAAGACCACGGGCATATTGGCCAGCAGCATGCCCAGCGTAGTGCCGGCAATCACCATGATCGTGGCAGAATATTCAGCCGCCAGAAGCACAGTCGCGACCTGGGTCTTATCGCCCATTTCGGCCACAAAAAACAGAGCCAGTGTCGTTAGAAAAACACCATAACCCGCCATTGACCCATCATTGTCATCCAGCTTATCCGGGACCAGGGCCCATACAGCAACAGCAAAAAAGGAAGCGGCAATCAGATATTGAAGAATATCGGGGGAAATCCAGGCGACCACCCAACTGCCAAACCAGACGGCAACGGCATGGTTCAACAGAGTCGCCAGCAAAATAGCCAGAGAGATCAGCCAGGGAGCGCGAAACCGCAATGCCAGCATCAGCGAGAGCAGCTGGGTCTTGTCACCGATTTCAGCAAGAAAAACAACCAGTGCGGAAAGGGAAAAGGTTTCCATAACAAGTCCGGGCAGGCGATGAATGATTGGCTCTTGAACCGGATCGGAACCAGTATTGGCCAGACTCTACTGAACCGCAGTGTTGAACACAACAGACCGGAGAATACAGAAAACATTGTAAGCTGGTGCTGATATTGAACATAACCTGCGTATTACATTTCTTACAAACCAGGGGATAGCCGAAAGACTCCCTGCCTTTTGGGACCAGGTGAGCACAAGGAGCAGCTACGCATTTTTTTGCCGATGACGGTCAGTGGGTATTTGATTTAATACCCCGGGCTGTTCAGTTATTACCGTTGACATGTTGTTTATCAGTTCATGGAGGCCCTCAATTTTCTCGCTATTCATTGTGCATGTATGATTATTTTCGGTTTGGCTCCTGCATAATCGATCAAGCTTTTTATATAGCGCTTCGTCATTTCCTTTAATCAATTTTTTAAGATCAGTAATTGCATCCCGATTTTTTTTACATCCAAGAAAAGTAGCACATTGCCTCTCGGATAATCGTTCAAGCTTTTCCTTTAACTCTTTTTTTAACTCTTTGTTGCTTATCAGCAACAGTTTGGTTTCATAGTCGCGCCGGACAATATTGCGTTGCTCCATGGCCAGACCAATGGCTGAAGCTGTGCAAAATGAAACAAAACCGATAGGAACAGCTTTAGGGAGAGTCGATACCGCATAACATAAAAGTGAGCCAATCTGACCGCAAGAACATGAGATAATTAATACCTCTTCGTTCAAAAAGTAGTCTTTCAGATGGCAGGACGGCGCACCTGGGCATGATGTAGACTGCATTATTCAATTCCTGTTGACCAGTATGGGAAATAAGTTATTGCTGCCGGGTCAGCTCACATGAAAAACGAATTTCTGAAGAACAAATTCCAACTCATATTTTCTAGACTTTCTTTCCAAAAAAAAGTTCAACACGTATCGATTGAAAGGCCTATGATTCCCTGAAACACTTGTTTTTTCCTGACAGTCATTATTTGACAGGTATTTAATAATGTTTACCCCATCAGCAATTTCACCACCAATAGCAACCACACTGACAAATCAATTATCGAATGAATGTTCAAGAGAGTTTGATAGCAGCAAAACACAAGCAGTCAAGCCAGAAACCCAAGTAAAGATCAATGAAGGGACATATACGACAACACCTGAGAAAAAATGCCTTGATGATTATGGAATAACGGTAAATTATGAGGCCGAAGGAAGCCAGCTCGGTTTCAGGTATTTTAACTCGATAATCGGTTCCAGAACGGATCAGGAAAAACACAACCGATTCATGTCTGAATTGCGATCAATCAATGAAGTGGATGTGGATGCACTTAAATGTGTAGCAACAGAAAAGCACGATGGCATTAACACCACCATTAAAGTCGACAGGAATGGCAACGTTTGTTTATACAAAAGACTGACCAAGGTACATAACAAAAGTGATCCTTTGGCAGGGCTTATCGAGAAAAAGTACACTGAAGATATTTTTGCTGTTAATCGCTGGATGAATAAAAATAACATCGATACTGTCTTCCTCCGCTGTGAAATGGTGGGCTTTAATATTCAAAACAGACAGAATTACGGTTTGAGTCATCACTTGATTGCATTTGCCCTGGATATAGAGGGGGAACAACTCCCTTTCGATCAGTTCAGTCAGTTGTGGGATAAGGAAATTCGTCCTCCAAACATGCATAAGGTCAATGTGCTGGCAGAAGGAACATTCAAAGAACTCTGTAATTTCAAGGTTAATCATGTTCCCGGAACATCGGCTGCGATGCTTGCCAGTCAAGTGAATAACATCGAGATCATGCCTTCAGAACTGACTACGGATATTGAAGGGGTAGTGATTCAGCCCGAGCATGAATTATTGTATGTGCCCACTTTCAGGGATACGGAAGCCAGCAACGCCATTCAGGAAAAAAAGAGAAACAATGAGCCGCTACCCTGCTTTGTTGAGGGGACAGATACCAGACGACGCTTTTGTTATAAACTCCTGGCAGACTGGGTTGTCGGGGAAGCCGGGGCATCGTCTGCTGGCGGAAAAGTTGAAGATCAGGTGAGAAAGAAACTGGCTAACCAGTTACTTGACATTATTGAGCAGAGGGACCTGATTAAAGAACAGGGCACACTGAATAATCGAAAGGAGTTGAGCCAGAAAATATCAACAGTTTTCGATATGGCAAGGGATGATTTGGTCAACACGCACCCGGGAAGCGAGGAGATCCTGGCGTGGGGAAAAATGAAAGGATACGTTAACAAAAGGCTGGTTGAACTGATAAAACAGGCCAACCCCCAGCTTTTTCCAGTCAAATCCCCATGACCGGCATGATTGGTCATGAGTATCCGTAATCTGACTGATAGCCAAACGTTTTCTTTAACCGCTCAATATAGTCCTTATCACGGCACAGTGTTTTACCCGGGCTGTCTGAGAGTTTGGCGACGGGAGCCCCATTCAGCTCGGTTAATTTCAGAACAATATTGGGCGCATTAAAGCCCATATCGTTGGTGAGATAGGTACCAATCCCAAAGCTGACATTAATTTTGCCAGCGAACCATTGGTAAATAGCCAACGCTTTATCAAAGTTCAGCTTATCACTGAACACCAGGCTTTTGCTGCGCGGGTCAATGCCCAGTCGGCGATAATGATCAAGGGCCAATTCCCCCCAGACGAAAGGGTCACCGGAATCATGGCGCATCCCCTGGTAGGCGCTGGCCAGCTCAACATCAAAGTCCTTCAGAAACGCTGCCATGCTGATGGTATCCGTAAGCGCTATGCCGAGCTGACCTTGATACTCATCCAGCCATACCCTTAACGCATCTTTCTGACTGGTCCGCAGACTCTGACCGAGAACCTGATGGGACTGCAGCCACTCATGGGCCATGGTGCCTACCGGTTTCAAGCCAAGGGTTCTTGCCAGATTCAGGTTGCTGGTGCCCGCAAAGTTATCTGGTAAGCGGTGCTTCAGGCTTTCCACGACGTGGTAATGCCAGTCCCTTGAAAACCGCCGACGCGTACCAAAATCGACCAGAATAATACCACTATCGCCCGGAAGCTGGCTCAGCTTTTCATCAAGGCGACGCTGGCCTTGAGTAATTACATCATCCTGAGCTCCCTGACCATAAAAGCTATGACCATGAAGCTCACTGACGATTGCCAGCAGGAAAATTTCAAAGTGGGTAATTTCACTCCAGAGCCCCTCAATCACCAACGACAATTGACCACTGGTCTGTTCAATGGCAACCGCATGTGGGTCAAGCCGGAAACCCTCAAGATACTCGATAAAATCATCCGCAATAAACGGCAGAGTAGACAGCCACTCAAGTTCTTCCGAACCCAGGCGCAGCTCTCCCAGAAATTCACACTGCCTTTTCAGTTGCTTTTTTGACAGGGCTAACGGCTGGTCACTCCGGCAATGAAACTCCATGCGAGCCCAGGCATCCGGATAGCGATGCACCATGGACTGCTGCATGGTGTATTTATACAGGTCGGTGTCGAGGAGGGTTGGTATAATCGGGCTATCCATACTTCTTTCCTTCAGAGAGCGTCGGCATCACTGACCGCATCAGCAATGATCAGATCGCTGGCACTCTCTACCAAAATAACTCCGCCGGCATTCAGTTCGGCAATAGCATCAGCCACTGATGATTCAGCCAGGCCACGGGTGGCGGCAAGATTGACATACACCTGAAAACCAGCCCGCTGCAGTTGCAATGCCGTGGTTTTTACACAGAAATCAAGCGCCAGACCACCAACCAATACGGTGGTAATGCCTTTATTGGTTAAAAATTCGATAACTCCTGTACTCAACCGTTCTACCAGATCATGAAAACAGGCACCATAGGGATGAATATCCATCTCGACCCCCTTCCAGACAAAATAATCATAATCCGTCACGTCGGGAAGCCCACTCACCAGCTCAAACCCCTGTGTGCCGGGGACAGCATGTCGATTCCAGCGAAGATCAACATTTTTATGACCGGTTACCGGCGTCAACTGCGGATACTCTGCCCCAGCCACCCATACTGCATTGGCCGGATGCGCATCCTTGGAACCCACACGAACACCAGCCAGCCGGGCCTGGCGATTCAACTCGGCAGCGATATTATGACCATCCGGAACCGGTAGCTCATCTGGACACAACGGGGTGAAACAGTTCTGGGCATCCACATCAAAAGCAGCAATGGTCTCCCTCGACCCAATGGCATACATTATTTTCACCGTGACAAAAGGAATCTGATTCACTAACATAGTGAATTATGTTCTCTAACCTGTCAACCAGAGTATCTGCCATCAGGATTTGTCCATGGGCCCCAAGCCGACCAAGAGCCTTCAGCCAATTAAAAGCCTCAAGACAATCAAGAGCCTGAACACGGCACTTATATCTGTCGATCTGGTCGTATTTCAGCTCAGCGCCAACAACAGCCTCCAGGTACTTGTTCATCAGTTACCGGAAAATAAGTGCCCCCAGCTCCCGGCAGGCAGAATAGAGCCTGAATTTGATCACTGCCTTGAAGATACGGCAAAACGACAACTGAGCCGACTGACGTCAGAACCTGCCACCTATTTCGAGCAGGTCGTCACCATTGGCGATAACCAGAGAGACTCCAGGGGCTGGTCATTAACCGTCGTTTACTACGCACTCCTTCGTCCGGGTAATGAACAGCCATTACAGGCCCAGGCGGCATGGGTTGATGTTGTGAATGATCAACCAGTAACCAGATTGGCCTATGATCATAACCAACTGGTTATGGAAGCGCTGGACAGACTGAAAAATAAAATACAGTACAGTGCGCTGCCTGTTTATCTGCTTCCAACAGAGTTCACGTTATCCGATATTCAAAATGTCTTTTCTGTTATTCTTGGCAAAGCCCCACCCATGCGCTCGATCCGCAACCGTTTCCTGAATTACAATCTGCTTGAGGATACCGGCAAAAAGCGCTATGGAAGCAACCGGCCCGCTACGCTTTACCAGACAAACCGACAGTCAGAAAACTGGTTATTTGACAGGCTCTATTTAACAACTAAAGTTTGAAAAATCTTCTGGTGAGAATTCATATTATATCCGGATTGTCACACATTAACCCCTGCAAATTGATTAGTAAAATTGATTAACAGCTACAAAAGTGCATTAAATGACAAGTGGCAGGAATAATAATGAAATATTGAATCATCTTTCTATTAATTTACTCAGATAAAGCCTTCCCCTGTGAATGCGCTATCCATTAAAAAGTAATTTTAATCGTCCACTTACTCCAAGAGAGCAATTTTCAAAGATGCATGTTAATTCGCTTCGATCTGGTACAGATACTAACAATATCATCATACAACCAACAGCAAATAACCCATTACTGGTAAAACCAGTAACAATATGGCGGCAGAGAGAAGTTGCCCTGCCAGACCAGCCAACGCAACAAAAAGTTCATTATTCACAGGCGCTCAACCCACCTCCTCAAACGGTTTTTTACCCGGTACCGCTACCAGTTGCAGCAGCACCACTACCAACGGTATCCGCACAGAGTGACACCTACCCCATTGCTGTTGTGTCAACACGCCGAAGAATTCCTGCTTTTATCCCCGCGCAAGAGCCAGGGCTTTACCTTTGTCGACCAACCTTTTGCGCTCCTCCCCCCACTTTTAGTCCATTCCAGGCCAGCCTGACGCCCTGCTACATCCCCCAACCGGCCTGCCCAGACACTGCAATTCAATTTTTGCCCCGGTTTCCGGCAGGATCAGCAGGAATAACACCAGCAAAAGCATCTGAAGCCCCGGAAGTCATGGAACTCATTACCGAAAACCGGGGAAGATACTTCACTTCAACCATTGACGACATTGCCTGCCATCGAAGAGCTGGTACTGGCAATATACAACTGGGGATTTTTAATCTGAAGGTTGGCCTGCGCTTTCCATTAGATCTAATGGCCAGCGATATGATCTCGTCACCAATACAGGGAAAGCTATGCTTCTCATCATGGAAGGCTCTGACCCAATACTTATCCAGACAACCCGCCGGCTGCTTTTATACTAAAGACCAGCAAAGAGAGCCCATCAGCAGAATCCCTATTTTCCTGAAATGTGATGAAATGAAATCATCTTCATCTACTCAGCTGGCAATCTCTCAGGAGACCATTGACCCATTGGAGGCAGAGCAGGAAATACCAAAAATTATCGATCACCTGAAATCCCTGAATGAGAAAAGAGTCACTGCCAGAATAGTATTCTTTGACTCCAAACAAGTTGGCGGAATAGCTTGCCATAGAGACCCGACAACAGGCTATCTTGCCTATTTTATGTTTAACACACCTACAGTGTATACGTCACTGTCAGTATCATCGCTCAGGGGGCTGTTTTGCGAACTGGAAGCTACCATAGAGCATTCCATGAATGACAGTGAGTTATCAGATTATATTGAATCTTTGGGTGTAGGCTGCTTTCTTAGACGAGGCATTCGCAGAAGGGGGAGCATACAGTTATTTTCTCACACTGTTAGTTTTCTATCAGATGATTAGTCCGGGAGATAATAAGACATCACGCTTCTTAATCCAGCTATTTAACAATTTAATCAGGCAAAGTGACTCACAATGAACAACAATCCATACACAACAAACGCCACTGCACAAGGATACCCCAGATACGGTGTGCCAGTACCAGCTCAACTGGCTTCTCCTTATCGACAGCCCTCCTTTACAGGAATGCCCCATTGGCAGGGACGAAATATAAGTCACACAGCTCATCTGGCACAGCGACTTCAACTCCCATACTTTACAGGTCAACAGGGGCAGATGTTCACCTCATATTTAAACCCGGATTTCACCGGTCCTGGCAGCACCAGCATTGCCGATGTGCAACCGCACATGCGACAAAGGAAAAAGTCGGCACCCGTACATGTCCCAACACCCCATACTTCAGAACATACCCCCAAATCTACAGCAACAGGCAATCCGAATCGGCCCCACCCCAGAAAATCTGAGCACTGCCCCGACGATGGAAAAAGACACACTGATAGCTTTTCTCAAACATCATCCGCCAACGGGATTAATGAATCAGCTGAAAGTGCTGAAGCATCGTTATCAGAAGACAACGGAATGTTACCCGGAGCATTCGCTGGCAGCTCAATCAATCCTTATTCCAGCCTGCAAAATAATGCCCATGTACAAGTGCTTATGGCCGAATTATGGGCAGCCACCCTCAACTATGAAAATACTTTTGGGATCCCCCCCTCTAACACCTTACTGGCAAGAGCTTTTCATTTATTTTTACAGCAAAACCAAAATCATAAGACACCCTTGCTGCCTACTCCGACCACTTTCAATCAGCCAACCGTGAACTGGATGCCTTCCCACAGCCAGCAGTGCCTTGATGTAATAGAATGTTTAAACCTTTATCGAAACCAACGCATATATGGCGATATCATTCATGTTACAGACCATAAATCCGCTGGTCTTGGCAGAGCTTACATCTACCCACTACACATTAAATTCCGCATTTGGTTCCCTGAGGCGTTTAAAGCACTGCCCAACCAACAAATCAAGGCAATGAAGTTAGAAGGGAATCTGAAATTTAATCAGAGCGAAGTGGCAGCGTATGTCAAAAAACATTCTGAAGGAGCTTTTTATGACCTACGGCTTCAGAATGTAAAGCATGCAAAAGAAATTCCCATCTATTTGATAGCTACCGCCTTGATTGATGAAGCCAGTAGAAGAATTACACCTGAATCCCAACAGGTGCTGACTCATATTAAATCGCTTTTCGGACAGCCAATCACTGCAGATATCCTGATATTTTTTAGCAAGCACCAGGGAGGTATTGCCTGCCATTATGATGAAGCAAGTGGCATCAGTACCCGCTTCCTTTTCAGACTGCCTGATCAAGAATTCAAGAGTGTCCCGATCGCAGAATTGTCGAATAAATACCGTAAATTGCAGGCAAAAATAAAACCAATCAATGATGAAAAATTAAAAAGCTATGTTTTTGGCTTTGGGGCTGAAGCCTTTATGAGAGACTTTAATATAAATAAAATAAAACTGCGCTCCAGCGAGGTTTCTCTCCTTCCGAAAGAGGACTGACAGCAAAAAGCCGCCAGCCGTATAAAATGACTTTAACGCTCAATCCGCCATGTTGTACCTTCTCTGCTGTCCTGAAGAATAACTCCCCGGGCAGCAAGTTCATCACGGATACGATCTGCTTCAGCAAAATCACGATGTCTTTTGGCATTGTTGCGTTGCTCAATCATGCTTTCAATCATGGCTTCATCCACATCCGCACCGGCTTTCAGAAACACTTCCGGGTCCCGCTGCAGAATGCCCAGAACCCCACCAAGCTTAACCAGCAGGGCAGCCAGTGGCAGAGCGGCAGATTCGTCCTGACTGCGCACGGTATTGAGGTGACGCACCAGCTCAAACAATACGGCAAGCCCTTCTGCGGTATTGAAGTCATCGTCCATAACCTTGAAGAACCGCTGCTCGAACTCATTATTTTCTGCTGCGGACACCCCTTCCAGGTCAAGCCCTTGTAACGCGGTGTATAGACGCTCAAGGCGTACACCCGCCTCTTTCAGGCTATCTTCGGAATAGTTGATCGGGCTGCGGTAGTGGCTGGAGATCATAAAGTAGCGAACCACTTCTTCATCGTACTTATCCAGCACTTCCCGGATGGTAAAGAAGTTACCAAGGCTCTTGGACATCTTCACATTATCGATGCGGATTGCGCCAGAGTGCATCCAGGTATTCACAAACCTGGCGTCGTTACACGCTTCGCTCTGGGCAATCTCATTCTCATGATGAGGGAACTTCAGATCTGAACCGCCACCATGAATATCGAAGGTATCGCCCAGACAGCATTTACCCATAACAGAGCACTCAATATGCCAGCCCGGACGCCCCTCACCCCAGGGTGATGACCAGCTGGGCTCACCGGGCTTGGCTGCTTTCCATAGAACAAAATCCAGCGGATCTTCTTTTTGCTCTTCCACCTCAATTCGGGCACCCGCTTCCAGCTCTTCAAGCACCTTGCCGGACAGCTTGCCATAATCCGCAAACTTATGAACGCGGTAATAGACATCCCCATTACCCGGTGCGTAGGCAAACCCCTTACCGATCAGCTGCTCGATCATTGCCACCATGCCCGGTACAAATTCGGTGGCCTTGGGCTCCTGGTCTGGTGGCAGGTTACCCAATCGCTGGAAGTCTTCCTGCATGGCGGCGATCATACGACCGGTCAGGGCCATAAAATCCTCACCATTTTCGGCCGCCCGGCGAATAATCTTGTCATCCACATCCGTAATATTGCGAACATAGGTCAGATCATAACCACGGGCACGGAGATAACGAGCCACCACATCAAAAGCCGTTACCGTACGAGCGTGACCAATATGACAGTAGTCGTAGACCGTCATACCACAAACGTACATGCGCACGTGATTGCCATCCAATGGGGTAAACGGCTCTTTCTTGCGGGTCAGGCTGTTATAAATCTGCAGCACTTTATCGGTATCCTTTCTTCAAGCCTTAATGGCCCAGGTATCTTTCAAACCAATGGTCAGGTTAAACACCGGGTGTTCGGCGCAGTGGTCACGGCGGTCTGCAACAAAGTAACCTTCACGCTCAAACTGGAAGGACTGTTCCGGTGCCGCATTGACCAGCGATGGCTCAACCCATGCCTGAGTCACCTTCAGAGAGTCCGGATTCACATGACTCAGAAAGTCCTCTTCACCACGATCCGGTGCCGGATGGCTGAACAGACGATCATAAATTCTCAATTCAGCCTGTTGGCCGTGAGTCGCCGAAACCCAGTGAATAACGCCACGAGGACGGATACCTTCCGGTGGATCTTCCCCTACCGTACCCGGCACATAAGAGGCATGAACTTCAACAATATTGCCACTCTCATCACGGATCACTGCTTCTGCCTTAATGACATAGGCACTTCTGAGACGAACATAATCACCAATCACCAGACGCTTGAACTTTTTGCGGGACAAGGTGGTATCTTCAGTGAAGTCTTCCTGATCGATATAGATTTCCCGGGTAAACGGCAGGGTTCTCTGCCCCAGCTCCGGACGATTTGGATGTGCTGCCGCCGCCATCTCCTGCACCTCGCCTTCCGGCAGGTTCTGAATCACCAGCTTCAAAGGCGAGAGTACCGCCATGGCTCGGGCGGCATTGGTGTTCAGGTCATCACGAATGGCATGTTCCAGCATGGACACATCAGCGGTGCCATCGGACCGGCTTACACCCACCATCTCGGAAAAGCGGCGGATGGCAGCCGGGGTATAACCACGACGACGCATACCGGAGATGGTTGGCATTCGGGGATCGTCCCAACCATTCACCACACCTTCATCCACCAGCTTTTTCAACTTGCGCTTGGAGGTCACCGTGTAATTCAGGTTGGTACGGGCAAACTCATACTGTCGGGGTCTGGCCGGAACCGGCAGGTTATCCAGGAACCATTCATAGAGAGGACGGTGATCCTGGAACTCCAGGGTACAGATAGAGTGGGTAATATGCTCAATGGCATCTTCCTGGCCATGGGCAAAGTCATAGCTGGGGTAAATGCACCACTTGTCGCCGGTCTGATGGTGAGGCACCTTGCGAATCCGATAGAGAACCGGGTCCCGCATGTTCATATTGGGGCTTTGCATATCGATTTTGGCCCGCAGGGACGCCTTGCCTTCTTCGTAGTCACCGGCCCGCATTTTGGCAAATTCAGCCAGGTTTTCTTCGACAGACTTGTTTCTGTCCGGGCTCTCCACACCGGGCTTATTGAAATCACCCCGGTTAACGCGCATGGCTTCAGCGTCCTGATGGTCCACGTAGGCCTTGCCTTCACGAATCAGGTGCAGAGCCCAATCATAAAACTGGTCAAAATAGCTGGAGGCATAACGAACCTCACCAGACCACTGGAAGCCCAGCCAGCGGATATCTTCCTGAATGGCATCCACATAGACCTGTTCTTCTTTCTCCGGGTTGGTATCGTCAAAACGGAGGTTGCACTCACCCTGGTACTTTTCTGCCAGACCAAAGTTCAGACATATAGAAGTAGCGTGGCCAACATGGAGAAAACCATTCGGCTCTGGAGGAAAGCGGGTATGAATACGGCTGACCCGGCCTTCTGCCAAGTCTTTTTCAATAATCTGTTCCAGAAAGTTTCTGGCTTTTTCGGTAGCAGTCATTGTCACTGATGCATCTATGAGAGGTTACTGGCGAACAGAGTTTAGAGACCTGCGCCATAATCGGCTGAGACTACCATATCTGCCAATGCTGGAAAATAACTCATTATCCTGCCAGGAGAATTTACCAGGCATGGTTTCACTTTTTACCGACAGATATCCTTAACAGACAATAATAGATCGTATTGACTATCAGTATTCAGCGCCTGGTTTAACGAATAGGTTTTACACAGGTACGAGAAACACCTAGAATCCCTGGTTTTCCTGACGCTCCCAGAGTCTGTGGACGTTATGTAACAGACGTTATTTAACAAGAGTGGTGACCCACATGATGGTCGTATTACACACCAATTTCGGTGATATCAAACTGGACCTGGATGCTGAAAAAGCACCAAAAACCGTTGCCAATTTCATTGAGTATGCGAATAGCGGCCATTTTAATGGCACCATTTTCCACCGTGTTATCGATGGTTTTATGATCCAGGGCGGCGGCTTTGAGCCTGGCATGGTGCAAAAATCAACCAGGATGCCCATCGACAATGAGGCCGATAACGGCCTGAAGAATGAAACCGGGACGATTGCCATGGCCAGAACCATGGACCCGCACTCGGCATCTGCCCAGTTCTTTATTAATGTCAAAGACAACCACTTCCTTAACCACAGCGCCAAAACCAGTGATGGCTGGGGTTACTGTGTCTTCGGCAAAGTGACTGAAGGCATGGATATCGTCAACAAGATCAAAGGGGTGAAAACCACTTTCCGTGCTGGCCACCAGGATGTTCCGGTAGAAGACGTGGTAATTGAGTCCGCTGAAGTGCTTGAGAACGTGGAAACCGCCTGATGAGGGCGCTGTTTATTTCAGACCTTCACCTGACACCAGAGTGCCCGGCGGTTGCCCGGGCGTTCTGCCATTATCTGGCCGATCGGGCCCCGCAGGCTGATGCCCTCTATATTCTGGGTGACTTCTTTGAATATTGGGTCGGGGATGATGCCATGGATGACTTTCAACACGATATTGCCCAGCGACTCAGACAGTATACCAACAGCGGCAAGGCCCTGTACCTGATGCCCGGCAACCGGGATTTTGCCATCGGGAAAAGTTTCCTGCAGGCAACCGGCGCACAGTGGCTGAAAGACCCGACACTGATCACGATTAATAACCAGAAAATTCTGCTGATGCACGGTGACTCACTCTGCACTGAAGACAAGCAGTACCAGCGCTACCGAAAAATCATCCGTAATCCCCTGGTGATGGCTTTACTGCGTATGACTCCCTTGTCTTACCGCAAGAATCTGGGCCGCAAAATCCGGCAAAAAAGCAAAGCGGCCAAAATCGGAAAAGCGCTGGACATTATGGATGTTACGCGATCCGAAGTTGTTGAGGCGATGGAAAGGTTCGAGGTAGATACCTTGATCCACGGTCATACCCACCGCCCGGACATCCATGAAGTCGCGTTGAAACATGGGATTGGCAAACGCTATGTATTGGGTGACTGGACGAATAAGGGCTGGGAGATTGAACTGGACAGTAATGGTATAACGCTGGATGCTTTCCCGATAAAACATCCATGATCTGCGAGTAAAAATTTTACTGCGCCCGATGCCCTGGAATCCGCATGAAAACAATAATTTTTTTTCAAAAATTGAACAAATGCCCCTCTGATATTGTCATAAGAAATAATCTTACATTAATTAAGAGGATTTGATCATGTTTTCCAGTCACATCACCAATACTCCTGCGAGACAGCAAGGTAATTCCCAAGAGCCCCGGTCCTTAGAATCAACAACGGCTGTCAAGGCATTTAAGTTCGCTGCGTATAGTACTGTGGCGTAAAGTTGTGGTTGCTTGACTGCCTTGGCGATCGATAGGGTCCAATCACACTTCAACCAGCCTGCCGCAGATTTTTTAGACCAACACTACTTTGCTAACGATACTCGTCAATGGATCAATTATCAGCAACTACGTGGCGAACATCAAACTCTGTCTTTCTTTGCCCAGGCAGTGATTTCAGGATCCATCACAATGGCTACCCATGTGTTTATGAACATAATGCTTCCCGCTCAAACGTCAGCTCCAACCCACCCCCTCTAATACTGAAAACCAGCCTGCGCAGAGTCAATCCGCTGCAAGACTTATCATCGCAAATAAACGCTCAGGTATAGTCTGACGAAAAACCAGGTACCACTGTGACATCGGATGTCACTCATTTTTGACTTATCGATGGAAAACGCCCTAAGGTTTTCGGCGGAGACTACTGGTCACATTAAATTGCTGCAGATATTGAACAACATCCAGATGACCCATTTTCTCAGCAATGGAAAGTACATCCGTATTATTGGCAGGGTTTGAGTAGCGAATGTCGGCACCCTGTTGATGCAGATACATGACGGTATCCAGATGACCATAATCTGATGCAGTCCAGATCGCGCTGCCAAAGTTCCGGCTTTCCACATTAACGTCAGCCCCCAGTTCAACAAGATACTTCACCACATCAACATGCCCACCTTGGCACGCCTTCCAGAGCAGTTCAGAGATGTCAGGCTTGGGCGCAGTACTGAAATGGGTCTCGAATGCGCTGAGCAGATACTTTACCGCTTTCAGGTGGCCTTGACTTGACGCATGAATGAGCGCCGATGAAACGTGTGACGGTTTGATAAGCTGCTGTATGGTGTACTCTTCAAACAGGTATTCCAGTACGTGGCAGTGACCTCCCAGGGCGGCGACAAAAAGCAAAGAATCCGCATCAATTGCTGCGGATTTATGAACCAGAAGCATGACCAGCTCAAGGTGCCCCTTCGATGCAGCCTCAACAACAGGCGTATCGAGCGTGACGTTGGCGTTGATATCTGCGCCTTTTTCCAGCAGGAGTTTGACCAGTTCAAAGTGCCCGCCGGCGCAGGCCTGACACAACGGAGTTTGCTGGCCTGAGCAATTGGCTTCAATGTCTGCCCCCCTGTCAAGTAGCCACGTTACAGCTTCAATTGAGCCACTGCGGGCCGCAGCAGAGATCGGGGAATCGTAACCCGCCCCATTAACGTTGATGGCTGCCCTGCTGGCAATGTAATTCATCATCACCACCTTGCCACCCTCAGCCGCTTGCCGGAACAGAGTGGCGCTGAGGTGGGGAGTGTCAAGATTCAGATTCAGGTGCCTAAGCAGGAACCTCAACAGTTGCACATTACCAGAATGGGCCGCTGCCTCAAGAGGGTGCGGGTTTGTCTGGGAGTATGTGTTACCGCATCCGGCGTTGATATCCGCCCCCTGATCAAGCAGATATTTGACCATTGGCAGATTGCCGCTGCGACAGGCAGCCCAGATCAAGGTTTTACTGCCGGTTTCGCCATGGCTATTGTTTGCACCTCGTTCGAGCAGTAACTTGACCTGCTCGAAATGGCCATTGATTGCCGCAACATGAACCGGGGTACGATGACCGGTACTGTGGTTATCAATATGCTCGCCGAGATTGAGCAGATACTCGATTAGATTGGTCGATCCCATTCTGGCCGATTGGTAAATCAGAGCATCCATGCCCCGGCAACCGACTTGCAACCGGGCACCGTTCTCTTTCAGAAACTTCACCACATCCTGATGGCCTGCATGAATGGCCCAGTACAGTGGAGAGATAAAACCTGTGGTACTGCCAGCCTGAATGTCTGCATTATATTCCAGCAGAACCTTGACTATCTCCAGATGCCCTGAAACGGCCGCCATCACAAGAGGTCCATAAAGAGAACCCTTTGCGTCAGGGAGTGCCCCCTTAGCCAGCAGAAGTTTTACCACTTCAAGCTTGCCAGCCCCGACTGCCAGCCAGAGTGGGGTGCACTGAGCCCCCATCTTAATAGTCCTGCCCAGACGGGCTATAACATAAGGGGACGTCCCGTGAATGCTGACCGGTTGTTGATCCAATGTTGCAATCTGCTCGGAGAGGTCGCCATTAACATCGGCACCCCGTTGCAGCAATCCTGAAATGGCGAGGATTTTTCCATTCAGGATTCCAGAGACAAATTGTCTTTGCCAGTTGTCCGGCAAGGCGCGTGGGTTATGATTCCATGATGGTGCAATGGCTCTTTTCGTCAGGGAAGTGACGGGGACAGCGCGATTGCAGGCAGGCGCTTTTGGCAAGGCAGGAAAAACAGGGGCTGACGACTTATCCCTGGCACCAGGGCCAGAGAGCGTTGTACCGGCGAATGTGCTCTGGCTATCAGGACTGGAAACTGCACTATACATTTTGTCATTCCAATTCAGATTTCGAGAACCCTGTTGGACAATTATTTCCCTTTTTTTATCCGCCAGACGTTTATTTAACAACAAAGACAGCCAGAGATTTTAAAACCACGACAATGTAGAGCCGGTTTATCAAGTTTTATGCACAGTGGTCACAGCGGCGAAGACTCTGCTACCAATATTCTCAGACAGGCACCCCGCTGTGAAATCGGATTTCACTCATTTTTTGACTCATCAAGGAAAAGTGCTCCCCGGGTTTCCGACAAAGACTGCTGGTCATTGGGAGAAAAATGATTAAGCTGCTGCAGGTATTGAGCAACATCCTGATGACCCATTTGCTCCGCTATGGAAAGTACATCCGTATTGTTGGCAGGGTTTGAGTAGTGAATGTCGGCACCCTGTTGATGCAAGTACATGACGGTATCCAGATGACCATACTTTGATGCAGTCCAAACCGCGCTGCCAAAGTTCTGGCTTTCCACATTCACGTTAGCCCCCAGCCCAGCAAGATACTTCACCACATCAACATGCCCACTTTGGGCCGCCATCCAGAGCGGTTTAGAGATGTCAGGCTTGGGGGCAGTACTGAAATGGGTCTCGAATGCGCGGAGCAGGTACTTTACTGCGTTCAGGTGGCCATGAAAAGACGCTTGAATGAGTGCCCCTGAAAAGTGTGACAGTTCGATACGCTGCAGTATTGTGTTCTCTTCAAACAGGTATTCCAGTATGGGGCAGTTACCTCCCAGGGCGGCACCAAAAAGCAAATAACCTGCATCAATTGCTGCGGATTTATGAACCAGACGCTTGACCAGCTCAAGGTGCCCATTAAATGCAGCCCCAAAGATAGGCGAGTGGAGACTTTCGTCAGCAATAACATTAGCATTAACCTCTGCGCCTTTATCCAGCAGGTATTCCACCATCTCCACAAGCCCCTTCTGCGCTGCTATATAGATAGGGGTACGAAAACCTGAAGCATCGGCATTGACGCTGACGCCCCTGTCAAGCAGGTATGCCACGGTATCAATACTGCCAGCTCTGGCCGCAAAATAGATTGGCGAATCCAACCCTGTATTGCCGTCAAGTCTTGCGCCCTTGCTGACCAGGAATTTGACCAGTTTAAAGTGCCCCCGGGCGCAAGCCTGACACAGTGGAGCTTGTGGGCCTGAGCAGTTGGCCTCAATGTTTGCACCCTTTTCAAGTAGCCACTTCACCGCTTCGATAGAGCCACTGCGAGCCGCTGCTGAGATCGGGGAATCGCAACCCGTTTCATTAATGTTGATAGTTGCCCTGTTGGCAATGTAATCCATCATCACCACTTTGTCTCCCTCAGCAGCGTGGCGGAACAGAGTAGCGCTGAGGTCGGGGGTGTTGATAGTCAGATTCTGATGCTCCAGCAAGTACGCCAACAGTTGGCAATTGCCAGAATGAGCAGCAGCCTCGATGGGGTGGGGTTCTGTCCAGGGGTAGGTATTACCGCCGCCAGCGTTGATGTCCGCCCCCTGATCAAGCAGATATTTGACCATTTGGAGGTTGCCGCTGTAACAGGCAGCCCAGATCAAGGTTTTGTAACCGGTTTCGCCATGGCTATTGTTGGCACCTCGCTCAAGCAGTAACTTGACCGGCTCAAAATGGCCATTGATTGCCGCAGCATAAACCGGGGTATGCTGACCGGTACTGTGGTTATCAATGTCCTCGCCGAGATTGAGCAGATACTCTATTAAATTGGTCGATCCCCTTCTGGCTGATTCGTGAATCAGAGCATCCATGCCCGGGCAACCAACTTGCAAATGGGCACCGTTCATTTCCAGAAACTCCACCACATCCTGATGGCCAGCATGAACGGCCCAGTACAGTGGAGAATTAACTCCTGTGGTACTGCCAGCTTGTATGTCTGCCTTATATTCCAGCAGGACCCTGACTATCTTCAGATGCCCTGCAACGGCTGCCATCTCAAGAGGTGCAAAGCGATAGTCCCTGGCGTCAGGGAGTGCCCCCTTAGACAACAGAAGTTCTACCACTTCAAGCTTGCCAGCCCCGGCTGCCAGCCAGAGCGGGGTGCACAGAGCCCCCAGTCCGGCAGTCTTGCCCAGGCGGACTGTAACAGAGGGGGGCGTCCCATGAATGTTGACAGGTTGTTGAGCCAATTTTGCAATCTGGCTGGAGAGGTCGCTATTAACATCTGCACCTTGTTGAAGCAATCCTGAAATGGCCTCGATTTCTCCATTCAGGATTCCAGAGACAAATTGCCATTGCCAGTTTTCCGGCAAGGGGAGTGGGTTATGATGCCCTGATGGTGCGATGGTTCTTTCCGTCAGGGCAGCGGCGGGGACAGGGCTGTTGTGAGCAAGGGAAGTTTCTTTTGGCAAGGCAGGAAGAACAAGGGCTAACGACTTATCCGTGGCATCAGGGCCAGAGGGAGTTGTACCGGCGAAAGTGCTCTGGCTATCAGGACTGGAAACTGCACTATACATTTTGTAATTCCAATTCAGTTTTCGATAGCCCTGTTGGACATTTATTTCCCTTTTTTTATCCCCCGTACGTTTATTTACAAGCAAAGACGGCTAGAGATTTTAAAACCACGACAATGCAGAGCCGGTCTATCACGTTTTACGGACAGTCGTCACAGCGGCGAAGCCCCTGGCACCAATATTCTCAGACAGGCACACCACTGTGAAAACGGAATAGTTTGTCCGGAGACTCAATGGCATCCTGTTCAATCCCGGCGAATATCGCCACCCGGTCAGCCACTGACCCGCCATTAATGGCCTCTGCCAATGCCAGATAGTCCTGAAAATGTCGACTTTCAGACTTCAATAATGACTGATAAAACTTCTTCAATTCATCGTCCAGCCATGGCGAGAGTGCCGCAAAACGCTCACAGGAACGGGCTTCAATAAACGCCCCCATCACCAGGGTATCGACCAGCCTGAATGGTTCAAACGTTCTGATGGCAGCACTTAACTGCCCCGCATAGCGACCGGCTCCAAGGTGAACATAGGGAATATCCCTGCGTGCCATAATGGCCAGAACCTGCTCATAGTGCCGCAACTCTTCACGGGCCAGTCTGGACATTTTGTTCAGCAGGCTTAACTGATCTTCTATTCTGAGTTGCAGCCCACCTTTCTGCTGTTCACAGCGACCGTTACCCCGGCCGAACGTCCCGGTGCGATAACGGCTCATTATCGCCATCGCTGATTGAGCGGCCTTCAGTTCATTATTGGCATGATCAACCAGAATCACCGCAAGATTCTCTGGTTTGCGCGCTTCATCAATCCATGCCTCAGGGGTTGGACAGGGTAAGAATTCAAGAATGGGCGAAATATTGGTCATAACTGGCTCACCTGGCTGAGCCAGCATGGTAACACGAGCGACAGGAGGGCGTTAAAGTGAGGCATCAATGTCTTTTTCTTATGAAGCAGGAGATCAAGCAGACCCATAAAGCACGCTGAAGCTACAAAGGTCAGATTCACCAATGCGCAGAATAAAAAACGCTGTCAGACAACTGACAGCTTTTTTTATTCAACTTATTGCCATGGCTTTAGAAACGGTATGCTACACCGGCCATATATACCCAGGGATCCAGAGATACATCAATTTTGTAATCATTTGAGCCATCTGTGAAAGTACCCGTTGTATCTATGTCCATATACCAGACGGCAGCATTCACACTCCAGTTATCAGCAACCTGGTAATCAAAACCGACCTGAGCCGCCAGACCAAGGGAGTCATCCAGCTTCAGATTCCGAAAACCAGCATTCGAACCAGCACCAACAAACTTTTCACTGAAAAAGATAGTGTAATTCAAGCCCGCGCCAAAATAGGGCTGGAACGCTGACGCATTACCCATTGGATAATACTGAACACTCAAAGTAGGTGGTAAGTGCTTTACTTCAGCGAAATCACCAAGACCAGAAAGCCCACCCTTACCCTGCAACTTGTGTGAGAATGGAGTAGCTGCAAGCAACTCAATACCGAAATTATCCTGAATCATATAAGTCAATGATAATCCCAGTTGAGTCTCATTATTGACATCCACTTTTGAGTCAGGCTGTTCGACCCCTGCTACATACAGATTTCCACTATCCACATCAGGATTTACACTGGCCAGACCACCACGAACAATAAAGTCACCAGCCTCATAGGCCTGTGCGGCACCAGATAGCAATACAGTTGCACTGATAATAGCGAGAGAAAGCGATTTGATTTTCATTCCTTACCTTTTTTGTTATTTATCAACCGGAAATGTAATATGCTGTTATTATATAAAGTTCGCCAGCACATTTATTGACCCAGATCAATTCTTCAAAAAACACAACGGTTTCCATAAGATCTCTTTTATAAATACAAATATTCATGGAATAACATTCCACATACTCCTAACTACACAGCATTTTATTGACCCAGATCATAAAAACATCAGTTCCGCTCATGCATGATGGAACTATAACAAGCAGAATATTCAGCAAGAGAGGAAACATTATGCGTGGAATTACCAAGGTTCTGGCCGTTGTTGATACCAGAAAGGAACAGCAGCTTGCCCTTGAACGGGCCAGCCAGATCTGCCGGGTAACCGGTGCTGCCCTGCATATTCTTGCGCCAAACCCCAGGGCCGATGGTGAATCAATGGTTCGCCTGGAAGCACTGGCTGAGCCACTGATGTCTGAGGGTCAGGAGGTTTATCTGCATGAAACATGGAATGGCTCTGTTATTGAAACCATTATCCATGTGCGTCAGATGGAACGCTGCCACCTGGTAGTCAAAGATGCCAAGTTAATCACCGCCCTCAAGAAAGCCTTCTCTACGCCTGAAGACTGGAGCCTCCTCCGCCGCTGCCGGGTTCCTGTACTGCTGGTGCAGGATAATAGTGACTGGACTAAAGGCAAAATCCTCGCGGCCATTAACGCCGACCCGAGAGACCATTATCACAGCATTCTTAACCAGGCGATCCTGCAATATGCGACGGACATCGCCAGTGAGTTCTCATCAGAGCTGCATCTGGCCACCGCTTACCCGACAACGATGCTGGCGATTCAGGATCACGGTGATGGACGGACTGACAAGGACTACTACGAAAAGCATTGTCAGGAATATGCCCGGGAGTTCAATCTCAATGAAGACTATTTCCATATTGAACCCGGTCCAACCGAGACCATGATCCCCGCGCTGCTGCAAGACATTGATGCCAAACTTCTGATTCTTGGCACTCACGCAAGAACCGGCATCAGCGCCCTGGCTATTGGCAATACCGCCGAACAGCTGATCTCCGAGGTCAAAACCGATATTCTGGTACTGCAGCCAAAACATCACATGATCCCACTGGAGCGCGAACTGGGTAAATAAGCCGACACCATAGCTGCCAGCCCCCATCCTGGCAGCCACCTCAAAATATTTCAGTCACGAAACCGGATAAAGCGGCTAAAAACTTCTATATTGTCCTAGGAGCCTGTCGGACTTAAGCGTCCGTAGCGAGGATTGCGAGAAATTGAGGATAAAAATTTCTGCTTCTGAGGAGAATAGCGGGGCTATTTGACGAAGAAGCAGGAATTTTTAGACCAATTTATCGCAACCGCAGTAGGACAGTCTTAAGTCCGACAGGCTCCTACAAGGTTTTCTCCCATCATCTGTTTTTCCAGCAAGAGATACACGTCAGGCTGATTGTGTTTCACCACCTGCCCAGGTTTTTCCCTGAGCCAAGCGAAGCCAGAGGCGGATCACCCATCTTCTGGTATTTTCTTTCCACATAACTGGTAATTCCCTGAGACTGGATATGAACAAGAAAGAACTGGTTGAGCAAGTCGCTGAACAAGCTAACCTGTCCCGAAGCAAGGCCGAGCTGGTTGTCAATGCCTTTATCAGCAACACACAGGAGACACTGGCAAGCGGCGACATCGTTCAACTTATTGGTTTTGGCACATTTTCGGTAGCAGATCGGGCGGCCAGGAAGGGGCGCAATCCACAAACCGGTGAAGAAATTCATATCCCCGCCTGCAAGCTGCCTCAGTTCAAGCCGGGCAACAAGTTCCGAGAAATGATCAAATAGACGCCCACTGCATTCTGAAACTGTTCTGCAAAAAGCGAAAAAGCGCCGGTAAGGCGCTTTTGTCTGAGCGTATTTTGTTACTTTATGCCATGGCTCTCATCACATTCAGAATGGCTCTTTTCTTCATCAGGTTCATTCGATGTAATTGACCGATAATCTCCCCATCCACTTCCGAGTCACTGATTACCTCATCAGAGCTGACCAGGTACTGGTTTCCACGCCCGGTGGCCAGCCACTCGAAAGACACCTCAAGAATTTCAGCCATTTTTCGCAGATTCTCGAGACTGGGACTGCTCATACTGGTTTCCCATTGGGCCAGTGCACTTCTGGATACACCAATCAAATCCGCCAGGGCCTGCTGCGAAAATTTCTTGTCTTTACGGGAGCATAAAATCCTTGTTGTCAGGTTCATCCTTGCACACTCACGACAGGTTCAGAAAGATATCCATGCCAGCAATACACACAGATACCCCGACATAGTTATTTCACTATGTCATTCGGCCATTTCCTGAAAAGCGTTAGATTCAGCTGATGAAGGGAAAATACAGGAAGGAAAGCAGGCCACGGTCAGACCGTGGCCCAAAAAACATTACAGAGACAACATCAGACCAGCGATGGTTGCACTCATAAGATTAGACAGAGTACCAGCAGCCACTGCCTTGATACCCATGCGGGCAATATCCTGACGACGGTGTGGTGCCATAACGCCCAGACCACCCAGGAGAATGGCAATAGAAGACAGGTTGGCAAAACCACACAGTGCAAAGGTGATGATGATCTGCGTACGCTGTGACAGCACTTCAACACCAGCCGCCGCAGCCGCTTCAGGGTTCAGGTAATTAACAAAATCCATGTAAGCAACGAATTCGTTCACCACCAGCTTCTGGCCAATGAAACTGCCCGCTGTCACGATTTCATTCATTGGCACACCAATCAGGAAGGCCAGCGGACTGAACAGATAGCCGAGAATGATTTCGAGGCTCAGGTCAGGGTAGTCAAAGAAGCCACCAATCCAGCCCATGATACCGTTAACCATGGCGATCAGGGCAATGAAAGCGAGCAGCATGGCACCAACGTTTGCGGCCAGCTTCATACCGGAAGAAGCACCAGAAGCGGCGGCGTCTATTACGTTGGCAGGCTTTTCATTGTCACCTTCGTCATCAGCCAGCTCAGAATTATCCGGAGTATCGGTTTCCGGCTTAATCATCTTGGCCATCAGCAAACCACCAGGTGCCGCCATGAAGCTTGCTGCAATCAGGTACCTAAGCTCGACACCCATGCCTGCATAACCGGCCAGAACAGAGCCTGCAACAGAAGCCAGACCACCCACCATGATGGCAAAAAGCTCAGAATTAGTCATACGACCAATATAGGGTCTTACCACAAGAGGAGCTTCTGTCTGGCCAACGAAAATATTTGCCGTTGCCGACAGAGACTCTGTACGACTGGTACCCAGTACTTTCTGTAACGCACCACCCAGGAAGGTAACCACCTTCTGCATAACACCCAGATAGTAAAGAACAGCAACCAGAGAGGAGAAGAAAATGATAATCGGCAGTACGTTGATGGCAAAAATAAAGCCGACCTTGAAGTTACCCAGGTCACCAAACAGGAAGCCGATACCCTGATTGGCGTAGCTGATCACATTACTTACCGCGTTGGAGACACCACCAAGAATTTCCTGACCCAGGGGAACATAAAGAACCAACGCTCCCAGTCCGGCCTGAATGGCAAAGGCACCACCCACAGTTCGCAGGTTGATCGCTTTTCGGTTATCGGACAGTAAAAAGGCAAGTGCCAGAAGGCTGGCAATGCCCACCAGACTCATAAGTATTTGCATGGGAAAAGGTGACCTCAGATGGATGATCGGTGCCGACCGGTTACCCGGCGAGAACTTCAGATAAATCCGGGGGATTGTATAACCTGATTTACAAAAACAGAACCATTATCTGACACAACTGTTCAAAATTAGAACAGCTTCTAAGCAAAACATTGAGTCATATCAACAGAAGAAAAATAAACTGAACGATAATCGGCATCTATCTATTAAATAATAAAATTGATCATGCATTCAAAGAAATAGTAGCCAATAATCGTCTAATCTGCTGACTCATACAGCTGAATAATGCTTGAAAAGTCCTGGTGATTGCCGGAGCGAATTGCATGCATTTTATACAGATTGTCAGCCAGTGATGCCATGGGCGTTGCGGTATGGCTGCTGGCAGCCGTATTCAGAGCCAAACCAAGATCCTTGGCCATCAGTGCCACCATAAAACCGCCCTGGTAACCATGACTGGCCGGAGTCTGGGGCATGACGCCCGGCACCGGGTTGTACTTGTCCAGTACCCAGTTCCCACCTGAACTGTTCTTCATGATTTCTGACAGTACTGCCGGATCAAGGCCATTGTCGATACCCAGTTTAAGAGCTTCCGATGTGCCTGTCATAACAATAGCCAGCAGCATATTGTTGCAGATCTTGGCCAGCTGCCCCGCACCCGTCTCGCCAGCGTGAAAAACAGTCTGCCCCATTATCTCAAGATAGGGCCGGGCCTGCTCTACGGTCTCGGCACTGCCACCCACCATAAACGTCAGTGTTCCAGCAGCAGCTCCGGCGGTACCACCGGACACCGGTGCATCAACATAGTCGATACCCTGCTCTTTTGCCTGCTGCCCGACTTTTCTGGCAACTTCAGCTTCTATGGTGCTGCAATCAATCACCAGACAACGGTTGCCTATCGTTTGGAAGAGTCCATCATCTCCCAGGTAGAGTGATTCGACCTGTTTGCCAGCCGGTAACATACTGATCACCACACTGGCACCCTGTGCAGCCTCAGTCACGGATTCGGCCTTTGAGCCTCCGGCTTGTTCCAATTGATCAAGCGCCTCAGGAACCAGATCATAACCACAGACATCATGCCCGGCTTTCACCAGGTTCTGAGCCATGGGACCACCCATATTGCCAAGGCCGATAAATGCAATTTTTGTCATTAATATCATCCTTATTCAAAATAGTCGGATTAGTCGTAATGCCACTCAGGTTTGCGCTTCTCAAGAAACGCACTGACGCCTTCCTGCTGGTTCCTGCCATTGAACAACGTCAGGAACTGCTCCCTTTCCTCTGGCAAGACATCTCTGGAAAATCCGGAACGCCCCATCTGGATCAGCTTTTTACAGGCCCTCAAGGCATCCGGACTCTGGTTTCCGGCATTGGCCGCAAGCGCTTTCGCCCGTTCAAGACTCTTACCACTGTCCACCATTTCCTCTATCAGTCCAATTGCCAATGCTTTTTCTGCGGTCACTTTCTCGCCGCAGAGAATCATGCGCTTGGCCCAGGCTTCGCCCACCAGCAGGGTAAGGTTCTGAGTTCCGCCGGCACAGGGTAATAACCCCACCGACGCTTCAGGCAGGGCCATAATGGCACCCTGTTCAGCGATGCGCAGGTCACAGGCCAGCGCCACTTCCAGCCCACCACCCATGGCATAACCGTTGATGGCCGCAATGCTGAGCCCCGAAAAGTTACTGAGGGCTTCAAAAGCCCTGCCAAAGCTTTGTGCAAATGGGCGAGCTTCCTCCGGGGTCAGGTTATCAAAGCGCTTTAAATCAGCGCCTGCACTGAAGAACTTCTCCGAAGCCGAGGTGATCACCAGGGCAATCACATCAGGCTCACGGTTCAACTGGTGAATAATCTGCTCCAGCTCATCAAGGCTTTCTGGCGTCCAGGTATTGGCCGGAGGATTGTCCAGGGTGAGAATGGCGGTACGTTCTTCACAGGTGAGACGTAACTTTTCAGACATAATCACTGTAACTCCATACCGGTATCAGAAATGCTCTCGGAAAGTAAACGACGGGCGACAATCAAGCGCATAATTTCATTGGTTCCCTCCAGAATCTGGTGGACCCGGGTATCCCGCACATGTCGCTCCAGAGGATACTCCCTGATATAACCATAACCGCCATGAATCTGCAGGGCCTCGTTACAGACCCTAAACCCGATATCCGTAGCAAAACGTTTAGCCATGGCACAGTATGCGGTTGCTTCCGGATCCTGATTATCCAGTTTGAAGGCTGCCAGTCGAACCATCTGGCGGGCAGCCACCAGCTCGGTATTCATATCCGCCAGCTTGAACTGCAAGGCCTGGAAACCGGCCAGTTCACGACCAAACTGCTTCCGCTCTTTCATATAGGCCCGAGCCGTGTTCAGTGCCTGCTGAGCTGTACCTATGGAGCAGGTGGCGATATTGATTCGACCACCATCCAGACCTTTCATCGCAAAAGAGAAGCCCTGACCTTCCTTGCCCAACAGGTAGTCTGCAGGTATACGAACATTGTCAAATGAAATCAGTCGGGTTGGCTGGGCATTCCAACCCATCTTTTCCTCCTTCTTGCCGTACTGGATACCTGCCAGATTGGCGGGAACGGCAAAGGCGGAAATGCCTTTCGGACCGTCTTCGCCGGTTCTTGCCATCACCAGCAGCAGATCGGTACTGCCAGCCCCGGAAATAAACATTTTCGAGCCATTGAGCACATACTCATCGCCATCCCGCCCGGCGCTGGTTGTCAACGATGCGGCATCACTGCCCGATCCGGGCTCGGTAAGGCAATAGGACGACAGCTTGCTGCCACTGACCAGCCCTTCCCCCCAATCTGACTTTACCCGATCCGTAGCAAACTCACTGATCATCCAGGTAACCATATTATGAATGGTGATATAGGCGGTGGTAGCCGTACACCCCATGGCCAGCTGCTCAAAAACAATATGGGAGTCCAGCCTGGACAGGCCCAGCCCACCCATGGACTCATGGGTATACAGGGCACAGAACCCAAGGTCTCCCGCTGCCCTGATTACATCAACCGGGAAATGACAATCAAGATCCCACTGTGCTGCATGGGGGGCCAATTCGGCATCGGCAAATTGCCGGGCCAGATCACGAAAAGCGACCTGCTGTTCAGAAAGGTGATAATCCATATAAAAATGCCGCCTCTTGTGTTTTGTTATTTGTGAGGCCTGGGGCATGCGGCATTTTTATTAGTGGTTAGTGCATGCTCGCCAGGTTGGTGCACACGAAAAGTATCGGTAAGTTTTTTTATAACATCTCGACCGCGATGGCGGTAGCTTCTCCTCCACCAATGCAGAGTGAAGCAACACCTTTGGTGCCGCCGGTCTTTTTCAGGGCATGCAACAGTGTTACCAGAATGCGGGCACCGCTGGCACCCAGGGGATGACCAAGTGCGCAGGCACCGCCATGAATGTTGACCTTATCATGATCCAGGCGCAGTTCGCGGATAGCCATCATGGCCACTACGGCAAACGCCTCATTCACTTCAAACAGGTCTACCTCGCTGGCCTGCCAGCTAATTTTTTCCAGTAGCTTACGGATGCAGTCTACCGGAGCAATGGTAAATTCTTCAGGCTTCTGAGCATGGCTTTGGTAGCCAATAATTCTTGCCAGAGGTTGTAAGCCCTGTGCTGCTGCATCACTTTCACGCATTAACACGAGCGCCGCTGCACCATCGGAAATAGAGCTGGAGTTTGCCGCTGTCACGGTGCCCTCTTTGCTAAAGGCCGGACGTAACTGACGGATTTTCTCCGGCCTGGCCTTGCCCGGCTGCTCATCAATATCAACCAGCCCTTTACGGGTTTCAACCGGCACAATTTCTTCAGCAAACGCACCAGAACTGTTCGCTTTGCTGGCCCGTTCCAGAGATGCAAGGGCATAGTCGTCCATAGCCTCGCGGCCCAGGCCAAAGCGATCAGCGGTTGCCTGGGCAAAGACCCCCATGGCCACGCCCTGGTAAGCATCCTCCAGACCATCGGTGAACATATGATCCTTGACCTGGCCGTGACCCAGTCGCATCCCTCCCCTGGCTTTATCCAGCAGGTAAGGGGCATTGGTCATACTTTCCATACCACCAGCCACCACCAGATCGGCTTCACCGGTTTTCAGCTGGGTTGCTCCCAGCATCACCGTTTTCATACCGGAACCGCAGATTTTGTTCACTGTCGTGGCTGGGACATGGTCGGGAATACCGGCATGCAGCGCCGACTGACGGGCAGGCCCCTGGCCGGTACCTGCTGGCAATACACAGCCCATCAGTACTTCTGATACATCCTCTGGAGCAACACCTGCCCGCTCCAGTGCTGACTGGATCGCAATAGTACCCAGGTCAACCGCTGTCATAGACGACAGGTTACCTTGAAATCCACCCATTGGGGTACGGGCAGCGGAAACAATAACAATGTTTTCCTGTGACGGGTTAGGTGCAGAAGACATAGTGAAACTCGCTTTTTCTGTCATTTATTCTTTCTGATTTGCAGGACAGTGTCCTGTGTTTTTCTTGCAACTGTCTCTGTGCATAATAGCTTTATTGGTAAAAGAAAACGATTATGGAATTTTTCCAACTGATTCTTGTCCTACTCATAGTCTTGAGTCATGAAGCAGGCCAAAGCAATGAATGCTGTCAGGAGCAACGCGGCAGATTTCCCATTTCTTTGTCCTATCTGTAACCATAACGGGTATATCAGAGGACAACCTGGTGGAAATTCACTGGTCAAAACCTCTTGCCCGGCATCCCACGTTTTCCACCTGAAATGCTTCACCCAATGGGTTGAGAGTGAACAGCAGGCCGCAATAAATCTTGACCAACGCCAATGCACTCAATGCCTGCAACCGGCGCTGCCATTGATTCGTCTGGACGGGGAAAGCGTCCTTGACGACGAATCACATTATTGTGAATCCATGATGCTTAATGCCTGCCGTACCGGGAATCTCGGCAACCTGAAAATGCTGCTGCGCGAAGACGAGGCTTTGGCAAAACGGACTTACCGTTCGGCGCTCACCGGTCATCCTGAACACCCGTTAACTGTTGCCATCAATTACGGCCATACTGATTGCGTTCGAGCCCTGATCGACAGCCATGCTGATGTCAATGCCGCCAATCACAATGGTGTGACACCCCTGAACATTGCAGCCCGGCAGCGCCGCACCGATTACTTGCAAATGCTGACCCGGGCCGGGGCGAATATCATTAACTTACTGCGCACCGCTGTCTGGGAGGGCAATACTGACCTCCTTAAATACCTGAGCAGCACTCAACCCGGCCAACTTGCTCTTGATAAAGCTCTGCGCGAAGCCGCCATACAGGGGCAGACGCAGTGCCTTGAAATCCTGATCAAGGCGGGAGCGAAGGACCTTGATGATGCCTTGTACAGTGCGGTCCTGGCAGAAAATATCGAGAGCCAGAACATTCTGGTCGAACAAGGAGCGGATATTACGACCCTGCTGCACACTGCTGTCAGAAAAGGTTCTTTAGAATGTATCGATAACCCGATCTTCTTGAGATACGTCAATGCCACCGATAAGAAAGGCAGAACCCCACTGCATATTGCCGCTGCCAAGAGCCGCACCAAATGCCTTAAAAAGCTCATTAAAACCGGTAGAGTGAATATCAATATCGCTGGTAAATTCGGCTGGACGGCTCTCCACTTAGCCGTTAGATACGCCAGTACAGAAACCGTCATGGCGTTACTGGGCGCTGGCGGCATCAAGGTCAATGAGAAGACTAACGCAGGCTGGACAGTCCTCCACTTAGCTGCCAGATACGCCAGCGCAAAAACCGTCATTGCTTTACTGTCCGCTGAAGGCATCAAGGTCAATGAGAAGACTAAGGCTAACTGGACGGCCCTCCACTTAGCTGCCAAATACGCCAGCACAAAAACCGTCATTGCTTTACTGTTCGCTGAGGGCATCAAGGTCAATGAGAGGGAAAAATATAACTGGACAGCTCTTCACCTGGCTGCCCGCTATGGCCGCACAAAGATCGTCAAGGCGTTATTGAACGTTTCGGATATCCAGATCAATGAGCAGACTGACACAGGCTCGACAGCTTTGAGCTTTGCTACCAGGTATGGCCACACTACTTGCAAAAAACTCCTTACTGAAAATGGGGCAATAAATAATCAGTCGTTCTGCCTTCTACAGTGAGCCATGTTTATTCAATAAAATTCCAACACTTTTGATTGGTTGTGTTGTCGGGCGAGAACCAGATAGCCACTTACCCCTACATTCACGTAGAATACCGAAACTTCTGCACTCTAATACAGGGGGCAGACTGTAAGTAGTTAACCAAATGAAATCATATATTTCTGACTAAGTTGTCAGTCACTCTGCGGCGTTGCAACTCCGGTCACATAGCTACGGCTATGCTCCCTACGTTGCGCCTTGCATAGCAACTGCCCACTTAGCCAGAAATATACGATTCCATTTGGCCAACTACTTAGAAGTCTTATTGATATACAGAGTCAATCTCTGACTGACGGAATTACCGGATGAAAAGCAGTATCCGACTGAGAGCACTGGAAAAGAAAGACCTGCGGTTTGTGCACTCTCTTAATAATAACCGCAGTATTATGTCCTACTGGTTTGAAGAGCCCTATGAGTCTTTCGATGAACTGGAAGATCTTTATGGCAAGCATATCCATGACAATACCGAACGCCGTTTTGTTGCTGAGCTTACGGCCACGCCGGAGCTTTCCGGCGTAGTCTGAAGCAGTTGGCCCCCTTGACGGACAACCCCATATAACTTTGATATCCCGTATTCTCAAGCAGCGGCATCCCTGCCTTGCTGATCGACCTGTCAGATATCAATTACCTCAAAAGGCACCTGGGGATTCACATCAGCATCATAATCCACACCCTCAACACCGAAACCAAACAACTTCAGAAACTCTTCTTTATAGAGGGTATAATCGGTCAGCTCCGCCAGATTGTCATTGGTCAGCTGTGGCCAGATATCCTGGCAGTGCTTCTGAATATCTTCTCTCAGCTCCAGGTCATCAAGGCGAAGACGGTTGCTGTCATCCACTGCCGCAGCCGCACCATCACTACGGTAAAGACGCTCACGGAACATACGGTTGATTTGTTCGATACACCCTTCGTGTACGCCCTCTTCCCGCATTTTCTTGAAAACCATGGAGATATAGAGCGGCATAACAGGAATCGCCGAACTGGCCTGAGTGACCACACTCTTCAGTACCGCGATATTGGCTGAACCATGGATTGATTTCATCGAATCGTTGATGGCATGGGCTGTACGGTCCAGATCTTTCTTGGCTTCACCCAGGGCACCATCCCAATAGATCGGCCAGGTCAGTTCCGTACCAATATAGCTGTAGGCCACTGTCTTGCAGCCTTCTGCCAGAACGCCCGCAGCAGACAGCGCGTTCATCCACAGTGCCCAGTCCTGCCCCCCCATGACCGTAACCGTTGCTTCCACCTCTGCGTCAGTGGCCGGTTCCACCGTCGCTTCAAACAATGCATCTTTGTTGGTATCCACTGCGGTAGCGCGATATGGCTCACCCATCGGCTTCAGTACCGAGCGAATCACCTCGCCAGTATCCGGCAGTTTTCGCACGGGTGATGCCAGCGAGTAAACCACCATATCCACCTGGCCAAGATCCTGTCTGATCAACTCAATGGTCTTTTCTTTGGCTGCGTGGCTGAAGGCATCGCCATTCAGGCTTTTGGCATAGAGGCCAGCTTCGTGGGCCAGCTGATCGAAGGCCGCAGAATTGTGCCAGCCCGCGGTTCCCGGCTTGTTTTCGGTGGCCGGCTTTTCAAAGAACACACCAATGGTGGCCGCACCGGAACCAAAAGCTGCGGTGATACGAGAAGCCAGTCCATAACCACTGGAAGCACCGATCACCAGTACTTTTTTGGGGCCATTGGCTACGGGACCCAATGACCGGGTGTAAGCAATCTGCTCCTTCACATTGGCTTCACAACCTACCGGGTGAGTGGTTGTGCAGATAAATCCACGAATCCTTGGTTTAATGATCATCGTTGTCCCCAACAAGTGAAATCCGGTTCGAAAACCAGGGGCTTAGTACCAGTCATGAGCCCGTCTGTATGAATAACCCGGTAGCTTATCCAAAAGCCACAGCCCGGGAAAGAGATGGCGCGTATAAGTCGGTAGCGTTATGGATCGGTTTGTTAGAATTTGTAAAGAGCAGGCGAGGTGAGCGGTTATTGATAATGCCGATACAGCAAGATCTTCAGTAAAAAGGAATAACGTCCTGTGTGGCGTCGGAAATAATACTAAAGTACCTTTTACTGCCTTTATGAAATATCCAGGTTAACAGCCGATAGGTGGATTGTCAGTCATAGGTTATGGAGACTCCTGTGATACCTCCAGGTTACCCTTCAGAGAACCAACCCCCGGTCGAGGTTAAAAAAGACTTTGCCAAGGCACCTCCGGTTGCGCCGCAAACACTCAGCTCTATGGTCTCTGAACCTGGTGCCTGCTTTACCAGCCTTGAACAACGCACTATCGCTCAAGTGGTCACTGATAACTGTCTGACAAAACCGGAGACAAGGCCCGAACCGTTAACCTCTGCAGGTTTCTCTGACGCACCCAATACAGCGGTAAGCAAGCACATAGATCAAACCGTTGTCACGTTAAGACTCAGTAATGCATTTAAGGGTGCCTGCCTCAAGCCCCTGCCACCATGGGTAGAGGTCGATCCCGATGCATTGAATGATACTGCCTGGCTCGATCAATTCCTGAGCAAAGAGGATCAACAGTGGGTTGATGTCGTATTAATTCAAGAAGGTAAGGCTTGTCCCCGGGTTAAGGGGCAAACGCCCGGGCTTAATCCCCTGCTGCCAATCGTAGCGGTGGTGAAACCCAGCCAGGCTTATAAATCAATCATTGCAGAGCAGACAAGGCACCCGGTTTCGAAACGCTGCCATTACCAATGGCTTGATCGGTCCGAACTGCAATCCCCAGAGCAGCAGGTGCTCAGTGTCTATCAGGGAAAAAGACCTGCTGCAGTTCTTGAATATCCATCGACCCTGGACCCCAGGATTGGTTCGGCAGAGTTATTTCCCGGTCTGGATACCAGGGTATTGGCCAACCCATTTGGTCAGGGTGTAACCATCATCGCACAACGCAGAGACGAACCACAAAGCAAGTATTATGCGAACCGCCTGGAGGCCCTGGTAAAAAAAGAGTGGCACCAGGCAGAGGCTGATATAGCCAGAGGGGTTCCCAAAGATCTTGCCCTGCTTCATAGCCACATCAGAAACCTGCACAAGCGTGGCGAACTGGAACTGGTAAAACCTGATTGCATCAGGCGGGAGATCATCCATGCCCGTGAACAACTGTCAGCCTATAACCAGTCAGTCAACCCTGGTCAGTTAACACCAACGCAGCTGGCCGTAAGGAAACAGGCTATTCAGGAACGGGTCACGGAACGCTTCAATCAACCCGCTGTTACCCAGAAACAACTGCGCTGTTTGTCTGAACATAAGCAAGTATCCAGACCATTATCTGAAAAGATGAATACAGATGCCGGAGAGCTTCTGGCTGACGAGATGATCAGTAACTATGAGCAGCAGTTAACCCGGGAAATACCCACTGAACAGACAGCGGCAGAACAGCAAGCGAAGCAGATTCTAACCAGTAATAGAGCAATCCAGAATGAAATAAGCAAAATAATCGATCAGCACCTTCATCATCCGGAACAGTTAAAACTCATGATTTTAAGGCATAAAATCACCGATCTCAGAAATGATCAACTGCTGCTGTTTCAGGTATTAGACTCACCGGCATTAACATCTATTGCCGGAAAAATCAGCTGGCAGGCGGCAATGGAGTTCAAGCGGGTTGGCTATGATCTGAACGATGAACTCACCCTTCCCGGCCGATGGACTGACCGACTTCTGGATCCTGACAATCCTCCCCGGAAGCTGGGTAGTGGGAAGGAGAATACGGTGTACCTGTTATCCTATAAAACCGGAAATGACACAGTAAAGCGGGTGTTCAAACCTGAACAGGCCGTTGACATCTCAAGCTGGAGAAAAATCATCTCTCCACAGTTGTACCACGACAGGTATCATCCCAATCTTACGGCCAGAAATCTGGCCACCGGCGAGATTGCCCGCCTGCTGGGCATGAACGTGATGCCCGATATGTCATTTTGCGAACATAACCACCAGATTGGACTGGAGATGGAACTGGCTTCAGGCGTATCAGCCAGGACCAGTGTACGTGCCAGCGCTGCTCCTAAACAAAAGAAAAAGCTGGCCCATCACGAACTGCTGGATAAGGAGGGCAACCGGGAAATCAGGAACAAAATATTCAGCGGCCTGGCTGACCTTGAGCTGTTGGATGCCATTTGTGCCCAACCAGACCGACACGATGGAAATTATTTCATAGACTACGAAACTGGCCGGGTCACCGGCATTGATAACGATACCTGTCTTTACCCGTTCAGAGACATCATTGCGCCATCCGCTGACAGTATAAACGCTAGATACCGTAAAGGATGCCGCGTCGGTTTTCCGCGGCTGATGACCCGCAAGTCTTATGATCGTTTACAGAAGCTTGATGTAGAAGTGTTGTGTGACTCACTACCAGCCTGCTTCGATCTGAACGTTAAAAACGCTCTGATGCAGCGAATATTCCTGATTCAGGAACACAGTCAGGCATTATTCTATGCAGGGCGGATAGTCGATGATTGGGAATCGTGGCGTGACCCAACCACAAAGGAATCCGCTATCGGGTTTCTCACTCTGCCAATGCATGACATTGTCAACAAAGAGCACAAGGCCCTTAAGGAAGAAGTGAGTCGTATCCAGCCTCTTCTCAGTAAATATCAGTCAAATGAACCACTGTCTGATCGGGAAAGCAATCTTGTCAGAGGTTATTTATGGAGAAATAAACTGCTGAGTAATGATGAAGTGAATCAGAGGCATGCTATCAGCCGAAGCTATTTTTACACGGCCATATATTATTGAACTGGCAGCATGACGTGGACAGCACCATTGAACATGCCCTGGTCATTCTTTAGTTGAAAACCAACTGTATTATTTCCCCCGGGTATCCGATAATTCGACGGAATCCCAAGTCAATCTGGCCTATAGTAAATGCCTTAATCCGTTGCCATAGAAACAAATAACAAGTGATATCCCAGAGGTAGTCATCACAGTGCAGTTACAAACTTCCGGAATTGGATGCTGGCAGGGAGCAGGGCTGCTCACCACTACCCTGCTAGGCACCAGCGTATTTATTCTTCCCCAGTTAACCATTGAACTGGCAGGCTACGGAGCCCTGTGGGCCTGGGCCCTGCTTACCCTGACCATTATTCCGGTGGCATTGGTGTTTGCCAGTCTGGCCAGCCGGTTCCCCCATGCAGCCGGACCGGCCTATTTCGTGGAAAAGGCCTTTGGCTCTGTCGCCGGAAGAACCATCGGCATCATTTTTCTTTGCGCTGTCCCCCTGGGTGCACCTGCTGCCATCATTATGACCTACCAGTTTATTGATGCCCTGTTTATGGTGCCGGGCTCAATAATCATTGTCGTTCAATTAGCGTTCCTGGTCTTGCTTTATGCTCTGAATTTTCGGGGCATACATATTTCTGCCACCCTTCAGCTGATACTGACTTTTTCTATCATGGCGGTACTGATTCTGATGATGGTGGCCCGGGGGGTAGTTGATGTACCCGCCTCCCCGGAGAAAACTGTCGTTAGCAGCAGCATGATTCTTAAAGCCGCCGGGCTTGCTTTCTGGAGTTTTCTGGGAATGGAAGCCATGTCCCATCTGGCAGGTGACTTTCGAAACCCCGAAAAAGACCTGAAACCGGCCATCATGATCGGCGTTACCATCGTTGGCTGTATTTATCTCGCCTGTACATGGTTGATACTGTCCATACCGGTGACGGCTCCCCTGGCCATGGCGGGTGTTTTTGATCAGCTGTTGGGCGGACTGGGTTCACCAATCATCGGGACTCTCGGGCTGGCAGGTGGTATTGCAACTGTCAATGTCTACATCGCCAGTCTGATTCGTCTGACACTGAGTTTCAGCCAGGAAGGAGTGTTGCCAGCCTGGTTCAGTAAACAGAATCGTTACGGTGTTTCCGAACGCGCCCTGGCAACCGTGCTACTTATCATTGCAGCGATTCTGATCTTTACTCACTGTACCGATCAGGATCTGGAAGATCTGGTTTCCTGGGTCAATGGGGTTTTCGTTATTATTTACCTGGCCTCCATGCTGGCAGCCTTCCGACTGCTGCCTGCTAAATACCACTGGATGAACCTGCTTGGCTGCCTGTTCTGCTTTATGCTTGCCTGGGGCCTCGGGTGGAAAATGGCGTATGCCGCTGGCATGCTGGCGATTGCCTCACCATTGCTATGGTGGCAAAGGCAAAAGCAAAAGTCGGCTTGTATGGATCCTGGTATTATCGATCATCACTACAGTGTGGATAAATGAAAATAAGCAGCTAGGCTCTGAGGGCGATAATGAGAACTCATTTTTGGTTCAGGAGTCCATGAAATGAATTTTCCTCCTGCTTTTTCCCCCTCAGCACAATACTCACCCACCGCTGCATCCGCAAGCGCACAACCATTAACGGACTCGTCGTACTCCAGGTTTTTTCACTCTCTTGAAGAGATGAGCGATCTGGGGTCGGATGTTAAACGTTTTATGGAGATAGCGAAAAAAAATATTCGTGATCGAAATATTGCGGCTTCACCGTTTCTGGTTTCTGAAACAGAAAAGGTAGCCAACGAGTTACTGGGACTACTACAACCCGATGACATAAGTGATAAACCTGATAACCCGGCAGATCACAGTTCACTGGAGAAAATCCATTTGTTCTCTAAAACCACAACCATTGACATGACGCTGAAGCAGTTGGGCGTCCCCTGTACCAGCAGTCGTGAACTGAGACAACAAGGGTACGATAACGCCACTCAAAGGCTCAATGAACAGATTGCCAAAGATACAAACGGAGTGATTACCAACCTGCTCAACCCTGGCACGCTGAAAGACCCAAAAACAGCTTTCTTGTTAGTAAGCTGGTTGTTTCAAAATGTATCGTGGAAACAACCTTTCATGGCAATACCCCAGAAATATCAAACAGAAATGACCTGGAACGGTCAGAAGCAGCCGGAGATCGTCTGGATGAAAAGCGGCAAGGGGACAACCTTAGTTACTTATAAAAATATTTCAGACTTTGAGTTTATTGCCTTGCCCGTTAAGGAATCCGGGTTGAAAGCTGTTTTCATAATGCCTCCCAAAGCGGCGCAACAAGAACACAGTGACGAAGTCAGCCATATCCTGACCACAGGCTTGAACTCATTATTTGACGATGAAATTGATCAAGGGAACGTCTCACTGTGTTTACCCAAATATCAATTCGATTATGTCTATGAGACAGAATACCCTGAGTTGCTCGGTTCAGGAAAACACAGGACAAACCTTAGCATCAATGAGGCAGGTGCCCATGTTGCGGCTTCATTCCAAATTCGTGGCGGTGGGAGACCTAATCTGCTGTACATCAATCGCCCCTTTTATTTTGCCATGATTAAGGATCAGGGTGATCAACGAAGGTTATTGGGTGCCGCCTATATTAAAGAACCATGGGGATAGTGAGTGATGGTTAACCAGTTAATCCCAAATGGTTATTAATTAATCTAATAACCGTTGTAATCTCGATTTAATCAGGAAAATCAGCCCTCGCTGGATCACAAAATCCGCAGTACTTTGTTGTTTATCCTTAAGTATATCCATAATGGTCGCCCCATGTCCGAGAAATACGGATTTTCCGCCCCACTCCTCCCCCGTGTAGTTTTGCAGATGCAGCACATTCTCTCTGGCTCCAGTCAGGCCGCTGGCGGTCATAAAGTGAGGACTGGCAGCAGCATCACCAGCAGCAGTAATGATCACTTGATGGGAGTCTGATCTTCTCTCCACCACATTTTTCCTGACCCGATGTTGCTGTAAAGAGAATACAGTCGCAAATGAGTCATTAATCTTTTCCTCCGTAACGCCCAGCGATTGATCAATACCATAGCTATGCGCCACTGTTTGAAACCATGCTCTGGAAAGTGCTTTGCGTACCTTGGCTGCACGCTGATCACGCCACGCTTTCCGGTCGGCTTTTGATCGTTTATTGCCGTTTTGATCCAACTCTGGTACCGGTAATACCGCTAACTTTTTCTGAACCTTCTGGCAGAATTGATTAAATGCTTCAGGTATCTCCATCCCGATGTAGACAAGGTTTTTATTTTCAAAACACCGGGTCTGCAGCGCTCTTCCAAGGGTTGACGCCTTCAAGTGGCGAACACCACTTGACTGCTGACGGGTTTGTCGGCTGAGAAGTTGTCGTTCATCTGCACTCAGCCCCTCAATCCTTTCCATCTGAAATGTCATCTGCTCCTGGAAAAACTGCTGAAACTGTTGATCAAGTACCACCATCCCACGAAAATCTGGAAAGGTATCCAGCCGATCATTTTGCAGGGGCTGGTCTTTCGGTCCTTCCCAGGAACAAACACCATAGCTTCGGGTAGCCGATACGGCTCTGTTCCCCATATACTTTTTACGGATCTGACTATTTTTACCCCCCGCGCAAATCACTAAATCAACGGGACGGGTTAACGTTGCTTCAGGTTTCTGATAACCAGCAGGCGGCTCTTTCTTGCCGTTGGCAAAGGGAGAGGGATCATTCTCAGGGTGGTATGTAGCCTTTACTGTATAGCCTTGTTCATTAGCCTCTACTATCGTCATTTCATAAGCAGCTAACCGCTCCAACCTGGTTTTTTGTGGGGCATCACGCTGGGAAATATGTTCGTAATTGCGTGACATCAGTTCAGCAAGTCTATGATTCAGAGCCTCTTCCAACCGGTGAGTGGCAATTTCTCCAGCCATTTCGCCAAAACCATCCGTACGAATAACGCCTTTTCCATCCTGACCGAACATGTCGTAGTAATGTTCTCCAAGATAAAACTTCAGCATATCCATCCATTTAGGGTCCAGTCGAACCACTTGCACCCGGTTATATTCAGTGCTCCGTTTCTCAAACACTGAGACATTGGCTCCTTCCTGAAACTGAGTAAAAGCCAGCATCAGTCCTGTTGGCCCAGCCCCTTCAATGGCAACGTTCGGATGACTGTTTGCTTCATTGTTCTGCGCTATTATCCAGTCCAGCTGGGCTAAATCCACTTGTGGTCCTCTTAACTGAGCCAAATCCAGCAGCTTTTTGAACATCTGCTCATTGTGTTCGGAATCGGTGCCCCATACAGCGGTCGTTTCAATACCTTGTAATAACAGATTTAACTCCCAGCGCCGCCCTTGATTCAGCTGAATCTTCAACAATGCCGCACGACCTTGTGCTATCAAGCCCCGATAGACTTTGCAACGAGCGTCAAGTTCTTTAAATTCCTGGCTTTGATTCTGGTTTTCTGCAGACAAAGTACTCCGTAAGGATTCATACTGCTGAAAATCTTTTTCAACCCGGGCCAGATCAAGCGTTCTCAATTCACTGGGTAATCGACTTATTTTGCGTACTACAGCAGAAACATCTGTTTTCAGATCTTCCTCAATACTGAATAATCCCGAGGTTCCAGATAATAGCCCTTGATAACTCTCTTTAAGCAATGTCAGATCGTCAGCGGAAATCAACTCCCGGGGATGACCTTGAATACTCATTTCATTATCAATAATCAGGTTCAGCGCATTCTGCAAAGCGCGATCACGCCGGGAGTAGGGATAAGAAAGTATATGTCCTACACGTGCGGTTAATTGTTGATACCCTTCAGGAGACAGGTTCTTCCGAAGGTTATGTAAAACGGACAAAGTGATGGTTTTTGTCAGTTCGGTAAAACCTTCAGATTGTCGGGTATCACGAAAGTGCTTTTCCAGCTTGCAGATGGCTTCATGAGCTTTATGCCCCTCAGGTAACAATTCCGGTGACAGAATTATAAGTCGATAGTAGGCTATCAGCACTTCCCTGCTATCTTCCAAAGTCACCCCGGGCAAGCGAGACAGCAGCCCGGAGAGTTCTGCTTTAAGAAATCCAGCGGCTTCACGAATAATTTTACGTTCTTTTGTGCTGCTGAGTATTGTGTCCTTACTACTGAGTATCGTTTTACGCTCAGATTTTTTAAGAAAAGGCAAAACGCCATTTCCTACGTCCTTTATAATGCGTTTTTTTAAGCTATGAGGAGCTTGTTCAGTTTGAAGCAATTCCCATAACTGACCACGAAATAAAGCAGCCGCTTCCTGCTCTTGTCTTCGCTGTTTCCGGCCTTCTGTCGTGAACAGGTTTAACAAACGTTGAAGAAAAGAAGTAGTAGACTGAACTACCTCTACCCTTCGATGCCAAACTGCACCCCGATGAAGATCGCCGGGGTGCTTCAATTTCCGGGTAACTTTCAGTTCTGCCCGTTGACGATTCTGATGAATTGTTTCGAGCTCTGTCAGCGTGTTTTTGATATGAGCATAGGGTTCATTATTTGATAACCCGGCAGGTCTGCCTGAATCCATTCCATTTCTCCTTTTATGTCAATTTATTCCCGATTAAATCAGGAAATTCAGTCCTTGCCGGATCACAAAGTCCGCCGTATCCAGTTGTGCATGCTCAAGCCTGTCCTGCCTTTGTTCCAGCCCATATTCCTGATATATTCTTGGTCCGTTCCACACATCCCTTGTGTAGTTTTGCAGATGCAACACATTCTCCCTGGCTCCAGTCAGGCCGCTGGCGGTCATAAAATGGGGAGTAGCAGCAGCATCACCAGCAGCAGTGATCATCACTTGACGGGAGCCTGATTTTTTCTTGATCACATTTCGCCAAACCCGACGTTGCTGTAAATAGAATACCGCCACCGATGGGTCATCAATCATTTCCTGAGTAACACCCAGCGACTGGTCAATACCATAGCTGTGTGCCACTGTTTGAAACCAAGCCTTGGAAAGCGCTTTCTGCACCTTGGCTACGCGCTGATTACGCCAAGCTTTCTGGTCGGCTGCTGATCGTTTATCGCCATTTTGATCCAGATCTGGCACCGGTAATGCAGCTAACTTTTGCTTAACCTTATGGCAGAATTGAGTAAATGCTTCAGGCAACTCCATCCCGATATAAACCAGGTTGTTATTGTCAAAACACCGGGTCTTCATCACTCTTCCATGGATGGATGACTGCAGGCTGCGAACACCGCTGGACTGCTCATGGGTTTGCTGGCCAAGCAATCTTCGCTCATCTGAACTCAGCCCCTCAATCCTTTCCACCTGAGATAGCATCTGCTCCTGGAAAAACTGCTGAAACTGTTGATTAAGTACCACCACCCCGCGAAAATCCGGAAAAGTTTCCAGCCGATCATTTTGCAGGGGCTGGTCCTTTGGGCCTTCCCAGGAACAGACACCATAGCTTCGGGCAGACGTTACGGCCCTGTCCCGCATATATTTATTACGCAGCTGACTATGTTTACCCCCGGCGCAAATCACTAAATCCACAGGACGGGTTACCGTTGCTTCAGGTTTCTGATAACCGGCAGGTGGCTTTTTCTTGCCGCTGGCAAAGGGAGAGGGATCATTCCCGGGGTGATATTTAGCCTGTACTGTATAGCCTTGTTCACCGGCCTCTACCCTGGTCATTTCATAGGCAGCTAACCGCTCCAATCGGTTTTTCTGCGGGTCATCACGCTGGGAAGTATGATCGTAATTGCGTGCCATCAGGTCAGCCAGTCTATGATTCAGAGCCTCTTCCAGCCGGTGAGTGACAATTTCGCCTGCCTTTTCTCCCAAACCATCCGTACGAACCATACCCTTTCCAGCCTGTCCATTTTCACCGAACAGGTCGTAGTAATGTTCTCCAAGATAAAATTTCAGCATATCCATCCATTTAGGGTCCAGTCGAACCACTTGCACCCGGTTATATGCAGTGCTCCGTTTCTCAAACACTGAGACATTGGCCCCCTCCTGAAACTGGGTGAAAGCCAGCATCAGCCCTGTTGGCCCAGCGCCTTCAATGGCAACATTCGGATGTCTGTTGGCTTTCTTGTTCTGCGCTATGATCCAGTCCAGCTGGGCTAAATCCACTTGTGGTCCTCTTAACTGAGCCAAATCCAGCAGCTTTTTGAACATCTGCTGATTGTGTTCAGAATCAGTACCATAGATATTGGCCTTTCCTATACCTTCTAATAACAGATTTAACTCCCAGAGCCGCCCTTGAGTCAGCTGAACATGCAATAATGCCGCCCGACCCTCTGCTATCAAGGCCCGATGTGTTTTGCAACGGGCTTCGAGTGCTTTAAATTCCTGGTCTTGATCCTGTTTTTCTGCGGACAAAGTGCTCCTTAAGGACTCATACTGCTGAAAGTCTTGTTTAACCCGGTCCAGATCAAGCGTTCTCAATTCACTGGGTAATCGACTTATTCTGGCCGCTACAGCACGACCGTCGGCAAACAGATTTTCCTCTAGCCGGTGTACTCGCGAGTAACGAAAAAATAGCCCCTGATAGCTATCTTTAAGCAAGGCCAGATCCCTGGCAGAAACCAACTCCCGTGGATGGCCCTGCACAGACGAACTACCCAGGCCATTACCAAAAATCAGGTTAAGTGCATTCCGCAAAGCCCGCTTACGAGGGGAGTATGGTTTGGTAAATACATTACCGATTCGTTTCGTTAATTGTTGATACTCTGCAAGCGACAGCTCCTCCCGAATGTCATGTAAAACGGACAGGGCGATGGTATCTTTCAGGTCAGTAAAACCAACCGATTGCCGGGTATTACGAAAATGCTTTTCCAGCTTTCTGAAAGCTTTGTGAGCTTTATGCTCATCCGGTAACAATTCCGGTGACAGAATAATGAGTTTATAATAGGCTTTCAGCACTTCTCTGCTATCATCCAACGTCACCCGGGGTAGGCGAGACAACAATCTGGAAAGTTCTTTTTTCAGAAATCCAGCGGCTTCACGGAAAATTTTACGTTCTTTCGGGTTAATTAGAATGGTATCCTGACTACTGACTATCGCTTTATACTCTGATTCTTTAAGAAAAGGCAGAACGCCATTTTCCACGGCCTGTATGACCTGTTTTTTTAGAATGTAAGGCGTTTTTTCAGTTTGGAGTAATTCCCATAACTGACCACGGAATAAAGCAGCCGCTTCATGATTTTGTCGGCGTTGCTTACGACCCTCTGTTGTGAAAAGGCTTAAAAAACGTTGCTGCAAAGAGGTATCAGATTGAACTACCTTAACTTTTCGATGCCATACCTCGCCCTCATGAGGATCGCCAGCGTGTTTCAATTCAAGGGAAATGTTCAGTTCTGCCAATTGATGATTCTTATGAATTGCTTCAAATTCTGCCAGCGTGTTTTTGATATAAGTATAGGATTCATTTAATAATCCTGGGGGTCTGCTGGTATCCATTACATTTCACCTTGTATGTTAAAAACTGTCGGACAGGTTCTATTCAGATCATTGGCTAGTTAACAATGTGCTTTTATATAAATCACTAACCGATTTGTCAGTTGTACTAACATCCTATGACTAACCCTGTGGAAGTTGTTCTGTTTCGATATTAATGGAGAATGGGTTGAAGTTATGCTTGATTGCAGTTCCTGATCAAAAAGCATCTTGCTTGAATAAAAAATGATAAGAGAGAATCAAGCCAAACTTCGGTAGATAATAGAGAAGCCGACATAACCATTCAGTTACATCGCCCCCGGTTTGAAAGGAAAATCTTTGAATTAGTCCAGTGATAAATCCAGACCTCGCCGGGCAACCCCGGGATAGTCATCTTCAGGTAAAAACGCAGAGAGAGCCACCAGCATTTCACCCAGCGCCTCTTCTGACTCAGCCACCAGATTGATGTGCCCCATTTTACGACCGGGGCGCTGGCTTTTGCCGTACCAGTGGCTGGTGACATTGGCAACGGACAACACTTCAGCGGGAATATCAGGCTGACCCAGAACGTTAATCATGGCACTGGGGCCAATGGCTTCAGTGGTGCCAAGGGGTAAACCGGCAATGGCCCTGAGATGGTTTTCAAATTGACTGCACAGGGTTCCCTGCTGGGTCCAATGGCCGGAGTTATGCACCCGGGGGGCTATCTCATTCACCATCAGCTGGCCATCCACATCAAAAAACTCGATGGCCAGGACCCCGACATAGTCCATTTCAGCAGCCAGCTTGCTGAAGGCGTCCACCGCCTGTTGATGAATCCCGGTAGAGATGGATTTCGCAATAGATAGCGTCAGAACCCCATTGGTATGCTCATTCTCAGTGACCGGATAAATAGCCATATTACCCTGTTTGTCCCGGGCACCAATGACCGACACCTCGCGCTGAAAGGGAATCATTTTTTCGGCAATAATCGAGTGGGGTGAATGTTCACTGCCAACAGCCAGAAATTCTGACATTTCCGACCAGATCTGCTCAATATCACTGTCTGACCAGACCCGCCACTGCCCTTTACCGTCATAGCCGGCCTGACAGGTTTTAATAACCAGTGGCAGCCCAAGCTTCTTGATGACTGCATCAAAGTGAGAACGATCGGTGATCAGCTGGTAAGGCGCACAGGGCACACCGGTTTTATCCAGTAACGCTTTCTCCATGCTGCGATCACCGCCGACTTTAATGGCCTGCTTACCAGGATAAAACTTTCCGGAGGCAGCACACAGAGTCAGCACATCGTCAGGAATATGCTCAAACTCAGCGGTGATGGCGTCACATTCAGCAATAGCCTGTGAAAGGGTTTGATCGCTGACCTGAAGCGTCAGGGGATGCATCAGCTTTGTGGAGCCGACATCATAGGAGAGGATATTGATATTCAGCGGTGCGCCCGCAAGACTCATCATGCGTGCAAGCTGGCCCGCGCCTAACACTAGAATATTCATACTGCTTTTTATCACTCGGCAGGATCAGGATTCGCTAATACAGTTTCGGTTTGCAGCTTCCTGAAATCATCAATTCTGGCCTGCAACTCTGGCTGCTGACAACCAAGAATCTGTGCTGCCAACAGACCGGCATTGGCCGCCCCGGCATCGCCAATGGCCAGAGTACCGACTGCAACACCTTTGGGCATTTGGCATATAGACAATAACGAGTCGATACCGTTCAATGCCCTGGATTTAACAGGAACCCCCAGCACCGGCAGGCTGGTAAAGGCGGCAGCCATTCCCGGCAGGTGTGCAGCCCCCCCGGCACCGGCAATAATCACTTTGATTCCCCGGGCAGCAGCCTGAGAGGCATAATCTGCCAGTAGTTGTGGAGTGCGATGGGCAGAAACAACCCTTGTTTCGTAGTCGATGCCGAAATTTTCCAACATTTCAGCTGCATGCTGCATCGTGGGCCAGTCGGACCTGGACCCCATTATAATAGCAACGGTCATAACCACTCCTTTATTCTGAGCGGCAATAATAGCACATATAACCCGTTTGCCTTCAGGGAAAACAGACCAAGTCGTGGCCAGCAGGCTTGCAAAAGAATGGCTCTGCAATTTACAGACAAGGCATCCTGGCAGCCATCCGTCACTTTTAAAACTGAAAGCAACCACCTGATTTAATATAATTCTATATAGATCAATAGATTAGCTTATTTTTATAGAGAAATGATACTAAAGTATAATTTTACCTTTACTCATTATTCCATATATTGACGAAAAAATTGGTCTAGAAAGGAGTACGGACTATGTTTGTTTTTTTCAAGGGAACAGGGCATACACCACCGACGCAGCCTCAATTTGAAAATCGTGGGGCTAGACTCGGAAAAACAAATAAACAATCTAAAGAATTTAAAAATAGCGCTGCATCATTTGCTCAAGCCGCTAGTGAACTTAACAATAAAATCGCTGGAAAAGCTGAAAAAGCTGAAAAAGCTGGAAGAGCTGGAAAACCTAAAGACACTAAAAAAACTGGAAGAGGTAAAGCATTTGACCGAGAGACTGAACAAGTACATGCTAAAAGAGCACCTCAACCAGGCAAGGTTGAAATTGGCGGAAAAGATCTTTCCAAGCGTAAAATTGTCTGGCTAGAAAAGTTTAAACATTACTTTAAAATATTTACTTGCAATGTGAGTTTAACACTTCACTTTTATCGTAGTCAGGAAGCACGAGCAGCCCTTAAAAAATCCAGAGATGAATCAAAATCAGAGTTGGCTATCCTTACAAACGAAGAAGCAATGAGGACAAATACCTCAAAGATGAAGGAAGAGCTAGCGGATGGGCAATACTTACAGGCAGCTAAGAGAGCCGGGGCTGCTAGTGAAGCTGCTTTTAAAGCAGGAAAAGGTCGAATTGAAAGTTGGTGGGCACGTGTTTAAGCTGATGCTTATCAGACTGAAAATTTAAATCCTTTTCAGGAAAATATAAGTTTACTGTCGTAAAAAAAGCATGAAATGCTGCCTTAAACCCTGGGCAGCAATAAATCTTCTTTTACTATCCATCGATCAATCTCATGGTACCCTCCAAAGAGCCATTATTGACATAGAACTCATCTTCACTGATGGACCATCTTGATCAGATGCAGCCGATCGCGTTAACGCAAAGTCTCCCCCAATATCTGCCGTGCTATCTACTGGCGAAGTCAGGCTGACCTGCGGTCGAAGGCAGTTCAGTCCCCTGGTAAAGTCAATTCCTGATAAGCCGATGTAAACTGTTCAGCGCAAACAGGCTGGATAGTCTAAATATGAATAGTTCCCAAGGAATGTAATAGCTTGTTTCACGCCAATGAAACCGCTTTGAGAAACCCGATATATTATTTATAGTCTCAGCAGTCAGCCTTACAGGCAATACAGCAACATGCGAAGTCGATTACTAAACCAGGTAAATATCAGAAGTCTGCCATGAAAATGCCTTTTCAGCCTGGAGACCAGGTGACCACTCATTTTTATCCGGTCCAGAAAAACCGCCGCAGAACCGTCATCCGCTGCTATCGTTCTATTGACTGCCCATCTGGCTGGCTGGTTGATACAAAAGACGACAGCGGAAAACTGTTGAAAGCACTGGATGCGAAGTGGTATCAGCTAATGGAAATGGAAGAGGCACCTGACCCAGAGACCACCCGGTAGCAAAAAAAAAAAATTTGTTTAGGAGTGAACGAGGGAGCAGGAATGCAGGATGAAGAATAAATGGTAGTCGGTACTGGACTTGAACCAGCGACCCCCACCATGTCAAGGTGGTGCTCTACCAACTGAGCTAACCGACTGAAGTGGTGCGTATATTATCAATGCAGCTAAAAAATGCAACACTTCAATCAGCTTAATTCTAACAGTGTAAATACCTACTCTCAGTGTTTTAAAACCTGCTCTCTGAGCAAGACAATTTCATCCCTGACAGCAGCAGCCTGTTCAAACTCCAGGTTACGGGAGTGCTCCATCATTTTTGCTTCCAGCTTCTTGATGGTCGCGGCCATGACGTCCGGGGTCATGGGAACCTGATACTCAGTTCCCGGCTCTGCCACTGCTCTATGAGCTTTAGTGCCTTTCTTCCGTCCGGGCACAACAGCCCCTTCAAGGATATCAGCCACCGATTTGACAACACCTTTTGGCGTAATATTGTGTTTCTTGTTGTAGGCCATCTGCTTTTTGCGACGCCGCCTGGTCTCGCTGATTGCCCGCTCCATGGAGCCGGTCATCCGATCACCATAGAGAATTGCCCGGCCATTAATGTTTCGGGCGGCACGGCCAATGGTCTGAATCAATGAACGGTCAGAACGCAGAAAGCCTTCCTTATCGGCGTCGAGAATAGTGACCAGGGAGACCTCTGGCATATCAAGGCCTTCCCGCAGCAGGTTGATACCCACCAGCACATCAAAGGCACCAATACGCAAGTCACGGATAATCTCTACCCGTTCCACCGTATCAATATCTGAATGCAGATAACGTACCCGGACACCCTGCTCATGCAAAAACTCAGTTAAGTCCTCGGCCATACGTTTGGTGAGCACCGTGACCAGCACCCGCTCCTCTTTGGCAACGGTTTTATTAATCTCCATCAGCAGATCATCCACCTGGGAGGAGGCCGGTCGGACCTCAATTTCCGGGTCCACCAGACCGGTAGGCCTGACCACCTGATCAACCACCTGCCCCTGGTTCTCTTCCTCGTACTTACCCGGTGTCGCAGAGACAAAAATAGTCTGCGGCCGTCGTCCTTCCCACTCTTCAAATTTCATAGGACGGTTATCCAGGGCAGAAGGCAGGCGGAAACCATACTCCACCAGTGTCTCTTTTCGAGAGCGATCCCCTTTATACATGGCACCGATCTGCGGCACAGTCACATGGGATTCATCAATCACCAGCAATGCATTATCCGGGATGTAGTCAAACAGGGTTGGCGGTGCCTCGCCGGGTTTATTGCCGGAGAGATAGCGGGAATAGTTTTCAATGCCGGTGCAGTAACCCAGCTCAATCATCATTTCCAGATCAAACTGCGTGCGCTGTTCAAGTCGCTGAGCTTCCACCAGCTTGTTGTTATCGCGCAAGGCATTGAGCCTATCCACCAGCTCAACCTTAATGGCTTCCACTGCATCCAGGATGGTCTGTCTGGGGGTCACATAGTGAGTTTTTGGATATATGGTCGCCCTGGGCAATTTTCTCAGAACCTCGCCAGTCAACGGATCAAACTCGCTGATGGCTTCCAGTTCATCGTCAAACAGCTCCAAACGGACCGCCTCTTTTTCCGATTCAGCGGGAAAAATATCAATAACATCACCACGAACACGGTAAGTGGCCCGCCGAAAATCCGCATCGTTGCGCGTGTATTGCAATTCCGCCAGGCGACGCAGAATGGTTCGCTGATCCACCCTGTCTCCACGGTCCAGATGCATCATCATTTTCAGATAGGACTGTGGATCACCCAGACCATAAATGGCCGAGACCGTTGCCACAATAATCGCATCCTGTCGTTCCATCAGGGCCTTGGTGGCAGAGAGACGCATTTGTTCAATATGTTCATTAACCGATGCATCTTTCTCGATATAGGTATCTGACGTAGGTACGTAGGCTTCTGGCTGGTAATAGTCATAGTAGGAGACAAAATACTCCACGGCATTGTCTGGAAAGAACTCCTTGAACTCACCATAGAGTTGTGCGGCCAGTGTTTTGTTGTGGGCCATGATGATCGTCGGCCGCTGTATTTTTTCGATCACATTGGCCACCGTGAAGGTCTTGCCGGAGCCTGTTACCCCCAGCAATGTCTGGCAGGCAAGGCCAGCATCAATGCCCTTGACCAGCTGTTCAATAGCAACCGGTTGATCACCGGCAGGACCGAAGCGGGAAGAAACTTTAAACGATCGACTCATGCTACCCTTCCATCTGGAGCAGAAAAATTTGCCAACGGTAACCGACAAACGCATACCAACGGTACATCGTATTGTGTATGATGCCTTCTGTTGGTCGCATGACGGATAATTGCTACTCATCACCGTTATAGTACAGCTATTGGTAGATAGTTTCCGCCACAGGAAGTCTAACCAAACCAGCAGAGAGCTTACACAGACTCCGGGAGAACTTCTCCAGCCAATAGCGGAAGGCAAACAGCATTATAATTCTCAGTGTTACAACCATAAATGAGGAAAACTGTGACTGGTCATCCATCCCAACGCGTGCAAATGGTCAAGCCATCTCCAACTCTGGCAGTCACCGCCAAGGCTGCCGAACTGAGAGCTGCCGGACATGACATTATTGGCCTGGGTGCCGGAGAGCCCGATTTCGACACTCCGGAGCATATTAAAGCCGCAGCGGTCAAAGCCATCGCTGAAGGGAAAACAAAATACACTGCCGTGGATGGAACCACCGAGCTGAAACAGGCCATTATTGATAAATTCAAGCGGGATAATGGCTTTGAATACAGCCAAAGCCAGATTCTGGTTTCCTGCGGCGGCAAACAGAGCTTCTTCAACCTGGCCCTGGCACTGCTGAACAAAGGTGATGAGGTCATTATTCCAGCCCCTTACTGGGTATCTTACCCGGATATGGTGGTCATCGCCGAGGGTGTGCCGGTTATCGTAGAAGCCGGTCTGGAAAACCGCTTCAAAATCACTCCCGGGCAACTGGAAGCCGCCATCACTGACAAAACCAGACTGGTGGTACTCAACAGCCCCTCAAACCCGACCGGAACCGCTTATAACCGCAAAGAGCTCGAAGCGCTAGGCAATGTGCTGAAAAAGTACCCGGAGGTAATGATCGCCACCGATGATATGTATGAGCATATCCTCTGGACTGAAGAGCCTTTCTGCAACATCCTGATGGTCTGCCCTGAACTCTATGACCGCACGATTGTTCTGAACGGCGTCTCCAAGGCTTACTCCATGACCGGCTGGCGGATCGGTTACGCTGGCGGGCCAGAGTGGCTGATCAAAAACATGAAAAAAATCCAGTCCCAGAGCACCTCCAACCCCTGCTCTATCGCCCAGGCTGCTGCCGTTGAGGCACTGAATGGGTCACAGGATTGCGTGAAAGCGATGGTCAAGGTGTTTAAGAAGCGCCATGACTACGTTGTTGGCCGATTGAATCAACTGCCGGGCGTGAGCGCTATTGAGGGTGACGGTACTTTCTACGCTTTTGCTGATTTCAGTGAAGCAATGAAAAAGCTGGGCTTTACCAAGGATACGGATCTGGCAGCTCTCTTCCTGGAAAAAGGCGTTGCCCTGGTTCCCGGCTCTGCCTTTGGTTCTGATGGCTGCATGAGACTATCATTTGCCACCAGCGATGAAGCGCTGGAAAAGGCTCTGGACAGACTTCAAGCGGCCCTGACCTGACCGACTATTTTTACTGAGTACCAGCTTCTGGTACTCAGTAACTTGACAGGCACAACAAGCAAGGTATCATTCACCTTATCTTTTGATCCCCGATAGCTCAGTTGGTAGAGCAAATGACTGTTAATCATTGGGTCGCTGGTTCGAGTCCAGCTCGGGGAGCCACACTTCTATCAGTACACTGCGCTCTACCCTTATGGTTCATCAAAAGTGAACTTTACCTCGTTGGAACTATCCAGTTAACTTTCTTCCCTGGTCAACCCGGTCCCTTCCAAAAAAACGTGATGCGCCGTTGGCAGTCCTGAGTCTGGTTCAAAGCTAGAATAACGTTTTGAAGTCCTGTCAAAACAAGAAGGGATTAACAGAAATTCTCAAGAAACATATTCAGACTAATACAGTAAATAAATACTGGAGCTACTCTCCCTCAAAACCCTGAATCGGTTTCACTGTTCCCCAATGATGACAGCGGGGACATTGCCAGTGCATTTCTTTCCCGGAAAAACCACATCGACCACAGGAAAAAACCGGTTTAAACTCAAGCATCCGCGCCGTAAGATGGTGAATCAATTCCAGTACATTGTCCGACAGGTCACCCTGAAACTGACGACGAAGACCAATCAGCTCATTCAAGCCTCTCAGTGTAGGATGACGCTCAAGTTGCGCCGTTAGAAAGTTAACAGCCTGAGACTCCCCTGACTCCCTGAGCAAAAGACGAGTCATTGCAATGATAACCGCAGTACCGGGACGCTCATTCAGGCAACGGCCAAGATAAGCGCCAAGCCCTCTCACACTTCCCGTATGCTCAAAAGAATTCTCCAATAATGGCAGCGAGAGGGGCATGAAGCTGATATCCTGAACCGATATTCTCTGCAACACTTTAATTGCCTCTTTGTAGCTGCCTTCGTCAAATTCCATTTGACCCAGCAAAAGGCTGGCCCTGACACTGTTCTTATCCCGGGAAAACGCCTGACGTATCAGGCGGCGTGCATTTACCCGGTCATTCTGCTTAAGGGCTGTTTCGCTCTGCTCGCAGTAATAATGTGCCAGAATGACAGCAAAGTGCTCTCCCCGGCCCGGCCTCAACCTTTCTGCAACTTCTGCTGCCTTAACCCACTCCCGTTCCTGTTCATAGACACGCAACAATTGCTGCAAGGCCTGGTCCCGCAGCTCATGATTCTGACGACTGAGATCAATCAGAATGGATTCAGCACGATCCAGCAGACCAGCAGAAGAGTAGTTTTGAGCCAGGGCAAGCTGAACCTGGAAAGACTGGATGGACGTCAGGCTTGGGCGCGCCAGCAAGTCCTGATGAACACGGATGGATTTTTCCACTTCTCCGCGCTTGCTAAACAGGTTTCCCAGCGCCAGATAGGTATCAACGGTGTCATTATTGATATCCAGGGCTTTGATAAAGACATCAATAGCTTCATCCGTCTGCTCATTAATCAAATAATTCAGACCAACAAAATAGTCCTTCGACAGCTGGCCAGAGCTATTCACCCGCCTTCTCTTCTGATCACGCCAGCCCAGAAAATAACCAATGACGATTGCAGCTAGAATAAGGCCCAATAACGCAATATCAGGCATCCGTTAACCCTTTCAGGGCACTGGATCTCAACTTCTGGAGTTCGGCGTCACGCCGCGCAAGCTTTCTTCTCAGGCTGGCATTAGCCAGTCGCAAACGGATAACCAGCATCAGGGAAACCAGCAAACCGGCAAAGCCACCCAGTACAAAGGGCACCATAACCAGCGTGGAACTGCTTACGGTCGGCATCATTAACCCACCCATTTCAAGGCTGATCTGCTCGGTATTGGAGAGGGTAAAGTTGACGAAAAACACCAGTAAAACAACAAACAACGCCAAAACCAGAAGACGTTTGAACCACACGACTATTGTCGTAAAACTGCTCTTGACAAGAGGCAACTCGTAGCTCGCCATAAACTTAATTCACGATCAATCCATTTCTGCCTGTAAGCCACGATTCACCCTTTCCCGCAGCTCTTTGCCCGGTTTGAAATGGGGAACATATTTGCCATCAAGGCTCACAGCTTCACCGGTTTTAGGGTTACGCCCGACTCTTGGGGCACGATAATGAAGGGAGAAGCTACCAAACCCCCTGATCTCAACCCGCTCGCCATTGGCCAGCGAATCGGACATTTGCTCAATGATAGCCTTTACAGCTAACTCAATATCCTTGATAGAGAGCTGCGGTTGCAACTCGGCAATCCGCTCAATCAGTTCAGACCGGGTCATCGTCGTTTTTCCTTTCCCTGCCATTCCCGGAATGTCTAAAAGATCCTGCAGACCTTCTTAGACACCGCTTATTGTTTAAATGCGCCTTAAATAACCAGACTGTTTCTACACTAGCTAACCCACACCGAGAAATCAAGCAACCCTTTGATTAGCCCACACATTTCATAAGAATACCTGCCACTTCCTGTTCCCGGCTGAGAGCGAAGCAATACAATGGCTAAATCTCACACAACCTTTTGATCAAAAAAAACCGCGAGGCAAAAGCACTCGCGGTTTTCTTTGCTATCAGTGGCAGTTTTTCAAACAAAAGCACCCCTTGAGCAATCAGGAACAGGATGGATTATTTGTTTTCCATCTGCGCCTTGATCAGATCACCAATGGTGGTCGGACCGGCAGCTTCTTCGTCCTGCTTGGTACGCAACTCTTTCATCGCTGCTTTTTCATCGGCCTGGTCTTTCGCTTTGATCGACAGGCTGATGTTGCGGTTCTTGCGGTCGATGCTGATGATACGAGCTTCGACTTCTTCACCTTCTTTCAGGACGTTAGTTGCGTCTTCAACGCGGTCAACACTGATTTCAGAAGCTTTCAGGGTAGCCAGAACGTCTTCCGCCAGCTCGACAACAGCCGCTTTGGCAGTGACTTCCTTAACGATACCCTTAACAACAGAACCTTTTTCATTCAGGCCAGCGTAGGCATTGAACGGATCTTCAGACAGTTGCTTGATACCCAGGGAGATACGCTCACGCTCAGCGTCAATCGCCAGGATAACCGCTTCTACTTCGTCGCCCTTACGGTACTGACGAACAGCTTCTTCACCGGTTTCGTTCCAGGAGATGTCAGACAGGTGAACCAGACCGTCGATACCACCGTCCAGACCGATAAAGATACCGAAGTCAGTGATAGACTTGATCTTGCCAGCCAGCTTGTCGCCCTTGTTGAAGGAGCCGGAGAAGTCTTCCCATGGGTTGGTCTTGCACTGCTTGATACCCAGAGAAATACGACGACGCTCTTCGTCAATGTCCAGAACCTGAACTTCAACTTCGTCACCCAGGTTAACAACCTTGGATGGGTGAATGTTCTTGTTGGTCCAGTCCATTTCAGAAACGTGTACCAGACCTTCAACACCTTCTTCCAGCTCAACGAAGCAGCCGTAGTCAGTCAGGTTGGTTACGCGGCCAGAAGCACGGGCACCTTCAGGGAAGCGCTTGGTGATAGCAACCCATGGATCTTCACCCAGCTGCTTGAGACCCAGGGATACACGGTTACGGTCACGGTCAAACTTCAGGACCTTAACGTTGATTTCGTCACCAACGTTAACGATTTCGCTAGGATGCTTGATGCGTTTCCAGGCCATGTCAGTGATGTGCAGCAGGCCGTCGACGCCGCCCAGGTCAACGAAGGCACCGTAGTCAGTCAGGTTCTTGACGATACCCTTAACTTCCAGACCTTCCTGCAGAGAGCCCAGCAGCTGCTCACGCTCAGCGCTGTTTTCAGCTTCCAGAACGCTGCGACGGGAAACCACCACGTTGTTACGCTTCTGGTCCAGCTTGATAACCTTGAACTCAAGCTCTTTGCCTTCCAGGTGCGCCGTGTCGCGAACCGGACGAACGTCTACCAGAGAGCCTGGCAGGAACGCACGGATAGTCGCCACGTCAACAGTGAAGCCACCCTTGACCTTGCCACTGATAACACCCTTAACAACGTCTTCAGCTTCGAAGGCTTTTTCCAGTTCCTTCCAGGCTTCCATACGCTTGGCTTTTTCACGGGACAGACGGGTCTCACCGAAACCGTCTTCTACCGCGTCCAGAGCTACCTGGACTTCATCACCAATAGCGATGGTCAGTTCACCGTTCTCATCCTGAAACTGAGCCTTGGGAATAACACCTTCAGACTTCAGGCCAGCATGAACAGTTACCCAGTCACTGTCGATATCAACCACAACACCACTGACAATGGCGCCTGGCTTCATTTCGATTTCTTTCAGGCTCTCTTCAAACAGTTCTGCAAAGCTTTCGCTCATGATTTTTCCTGTGACAGTGTACGCATCTGCAAAGTCCCTGCCTTATCAGCAAAAACCAGCCAATGATAACCGGATAACGTACACTGGTTGTCATCCACACCGCCAGCCGGAGTGGGTTACTTTAATCAGGTTCGAATCTGCAATGCTGGCTTAACGCCAGAAACGAACCTCCAGATAATGTTGAGTGCAACTTATGGCGCACTCAGGTTTGCTGAAGTGGCGAACCCACTTCCCTGGCAGGCTGTCAGGAAAATCCCTAAACCAGCCCTCTCAGGCGCATCTGTTCCAGCACCTTATTGAATACCTCCTGGATACTCATGCGGGTACTGTCGAGAATGATGGCATCATCGGCAGGCTTGAGCGGCGCTACAGCTCTTTGACTATCTCGCTCATCTCTGGCCTGAATATCTGCCAAAAGGCGATCAAAGCTAGCATCAATCCCTTTTTGATGCAACTGGTCATAACGTCTTTTGGCCCGCTCTTCGGCGCTGGCGGTCAGGAAGACTTTCAGCGCCGCATCGGGAAACACCACCGTCCCCATATCACGGCCATCAGCCACCAGACCCGGCAGCTCGGCAAAGTCGCGCTGGCGTTGCAACAGTGCCGCCCGAACACCCGGCAGTGCCGCAACCCTGGAAGCCATGGCACCCACCTCTTCCGTGCGCAGACTGGCACCCACCCGCTCACCTTCAAGAATGATGGTCAGACCTGCGCCTGATTCTGATGGTAAGAACTGAACATCAAGGTGGCCTGCCAAAACCTCCAGGGATGACTCATCGGCAAAATCAACCCCATGATTCATCGCTGCCAGGGCGGTTAACCGATACAACGCCCCACTGTCCAGCAACCTCCAGCCAAGCTCTCTGGCCAGCAGGGCTGCAATCGTTCCCTTGCCAGACCCGCTGGGACCATCAATGGTGACCACTGTCACTGGTGTCTGAGACTCACTCACTGGTATTTACCTTTACCACAATACGCATACCGGCTCGATTGGCCAGGCCTGCAAAATCCGGGAATGAAGTCGCCACATTTGCACAGTCAAGAATGCGAATATCGTCCTTTGCCCGCAGTGCAGCTACTGCGAATGACATGGCAATCCGGTGATCGCCATGGCTGTCAATAGTGCCACCGTTAAATACAGGCTTCCCCTTCTTTTCAGAAGCAGCATTACCGGAACCATTGATCATCATACCATCAGACAATGGTTGTGCATCAATACCCAGGGCAATCAAGCCATCGGCCATGGCCTGAATCCGGTCACTCTCTTTCACCCGAAGCTCACGGGCACCCGTGAGCAGCGTTCTGCCTTCTGCACAGGCTGCTGCAACAAAAAGCACCGGAAATTCATCAATGGCGATGGGCACCAGACGCTCAGGAATATCAATACCCTTCAGCGGCGCGGAACGCACCACCAGGTCGGCCACGGGCTCGCCACCCACAACGGACTCGTTTTCAAGGGTAATATCCGCCCCCATCAGCTGCAGGATCTCAACCACACCAGAACGGGTCGGGTTCATGCCAACATGGCAAAGACGAACCTCTGACCCCTCGGCGATTGAGGCTGCCACCATAAAGAACGCCGCTGAAGACACATCGGAGGGCACATCGATTCGGGTAGCTGTCAGCTTGCCCCCTCCTTTAATCGCGACCCTGCTGCCATCCTCACCATCGACCGAGACCGTATAACCAAAGCCATTCAGCATACGGTTGGTGTGGTCACGAACAATACCCGGAGCAACCGTCACCGTTTCACCATCTGCGTACATGCCCGCCAGCAACAGGCAGGACTGCACCTGGGCCGAAGCCATTGGCAGATGATACTCAATACCCTGCAACCGTCTACCGCCTTTGATCTTCAGTGGTGGGCGACCACCTTCTGAGGTCTCGATGGTGGCACCCATCTGGCCAAGCGGGTCCACCACCCGATTCATGGGGCGACCGGACAGGGAGTGATCACCGGTTAACGTAACATCAAAAGACTGGGCTGCCATCAACCCGGCCATCAAGCGCATGGCAGTACCGGCATTACCGAGATAAAGCGGCCCTTCCGGCGGCTTGAGGCCATGCATGCCAACTCCCTGAATGGTGACCTTGCCAAGATAGGGGCCATCAATCTGAACCCCCATATCCCGAAATGCCTTCAGGGTTGCCAGGGCATCCTCGCCTTCGAGAAACCCTTCAATCACTGTTTCCCCCTCCGCCAGGGCACCGAGCATGATGGAACGATGAGAGATAGACTTATCTCCGGGAACACGCAACTCACCGGAGATAGATCCTCCCGGGCTGGCAATAAATGTCTGGGTACTTTCTTTCATAGTGTCCATAACGTCTTTATCTGAATCTTCACCTTCAATCAGCACAGAGCCCGAAAAACCAGACGTCATGACAGAATCAGGCAATGGCTTCACCCGCTGCTTCCTGCTCTCCAGCAGAGAAGAGAAATGCTGACGCGCTGATTGCGCACGACTGAATATTCCCAGCAGCGACTGACTGTTTTTCTGCACAATCGCTTCCCGGAGTACCTGAAGGCCCTCGGTAAATTCATCCAGCGCTTCCAGCACCGCCTGATGATTACCCAGCGCCACATCATGCCACATAATAGGATCACTGCCAGCGATCCGGGTAAAATCCCGAAAGCCGCCCGCAGCAAAGCGAAAAATATCCTGATTATCCGGATTCCCGGCCAGCGTATCCACCAGTGAGAACGCCAGGAAATGGGGAAGATGGCTGGTCTTTGCCAGAACCTCATCATGATGACAGGGATCCATACTGGTGACCACTGCCCCACAGGCCTCCCAAAGCATCCTGACCTTTGCCAGTGCCAGAGAGTCGGTATTTGCCAACGGGGTCAGGATGACATCATGGGCCTGAAACAGGGTAGCTTTTGCGGCACCAACACCACTTTTTTCCGACCCCGCAATTGGATGGCCGGGTACCAGCCAGGAGGGAACTTTGCCAAAAACCTCATGGGTGGCATCCAGCAGCGCTTTTTTACTGGACCCCGCATCGGTAATCACTTTTTCAGCAGGAACGCCATCGGGCAAAAAGGAAGATAGCTGCGCAAGAACGGGCTTCATTGCCAGCATGGGCACGGCCAGCATAATCACATCAGCAGCGGCAACACCGGCGGAGAGGCTTTCGCAGCCATAATCAATGATCCCGAGCGCCTCGGCCTCTTCCAGTGAGGCTTTATTCTGGTCATAACCATACACTTGCCGACACGCACCGGCAGACTTTACCGCCGCTGCAAAAGATCCCCCGATCAGGCCCAACCCAACCACCAGCAGTGTATCAACTGTTTTCACAAACGCACTCCTTACGACGACTGACCAAGAACCTGGCTCAGCGCTTCCAGACAACGACGATTTTCTTCCGGCAAACCAATGGAAATACGGAGGTGCTCAGGCATGCCGTAATTGGCCACTGGCCGAACAATAATGCCTTTGGACAACAACCCTTCATAGACCGACATGGCATTCCGCTTGAGATCGACGGTGATAAAATTACCCGATGAAGGGATCCAGTTCAGCCCAAGGTCGGCAAACCCCTGCTCCAGGAATGCCATCCCCTGCTGATTAATCTCAATGGACTGCTGCAGATAAGCTTCATCCTTCAGTGCGGCAACCGCACCGAACTGAGCAGGAAGATTCAGGTTAAATGGCTGCCTCAAACGGTTCAGCACATCGGCTATTTCAGGATTGGATATCGAGTAACCGACCCGGGCCCCCGCCAGCCCATAAGCCTTGGAGAAGGTTCGGGTCACCACCAGATTGGGATAGCGGTCAAGCAGGTCGATACCATCAGGCAGGTCACCACCCACCCCATACTCAAAATAGGCCTCATCAAGGACAACGATCACCTCTTTTGGCACCTTACCCAGAAAACCCAGCAGATCCTGTTCACTAAAGCTGGTACCGGTGGGATTATTAGGATTTGCCAGGAAGACAATCCGGGTATTGGCCTGAATCGCTTCCGCCATGGCATCCAGATCATGACCATAGTTCAGCGCTGGAACCACAACACTCTCAGCACCGACGGCCTTCACAGCCAGAGGATAAACAACGAAAGCATACTGAGAAAAAACCGCAGAACTGCTGGTATCCAGAAACGACTCCGCCAGAAGCACCAGCACATCATTGGACCCATTGCCCAGGGTTAATTGCTCCGGTGCTACCTTCAGTTTTTCTGCCAGCGCCTGTTTTAACTGATAACTGCTGCCATCGGGATAACGGGCCAGCTCTGCCAGGGATTCGGCCATTGCTTTCAGCGCAGCAGGTGGTGGCCCCAGAGGGTTTTCATTACTGGCCAGTTTGACAATATCCTCAACCTTCAAGCCCTGCTCCCTGGCAAGCTCCTCAATAGGCTTGCCTGGTTGATAAGGACTCATTCCTCTTACTCCGGGTACCGCCAGCTGCAGAAAATCACAGGACATAATTTGACCTTCAGTTGGGTTATTAAACTTGAAAACGGGCTCTCTCATTTCAGCCGATGAAAAAGCCATTTCAACTCGTGGCAATTTTTATTGATTATGGAAAATTTCAGCGGTAATACGCTTTTCGGGCAAAAACAGCCTGAAAATGTTGTTATCAGCTTCAACTATTGTCAAGAAGATAATCCCTAGGGAAGTTTAAGTACTGACGACAAATACAGTCCCTGGTTATAGATAAGTTCCCAACTCAGGGGCCTATAGAGATAGGCTTTCAGCGTCGGATCCAGCGGCAGATCCTGCACCGATTCCGACAACGGTTGCCCGGTATTTTTCCGGTGTTCAACCAGGCGCGAGCGGATAGCGGTGCGAGCGCAGGCCTGAAGTGAGTGGGGCTGAAAATTACACGGAATAAGGCAACTCCTTCTGCCAGTCAGTCTGCGATTACATCTGGCACCTGAATCCAACAGAGCTTTTAAGCCTTCGTTGCTGCCACCTATAACGTCCAACGGTGTCACGCCCCTGCTGTTTTTTGCGTTATAGTTGGCCCCCTCAGCCAGCAGCACTTTTATTTTCTTGCCGAAAGCCCCCATTGCCGCTTTATGCAACGGGGTCCATTGCCTGTTACCAGCTCTGGCTTCAAGGTTGGCCCCTTCAGACAGCAGCACACCGATATGCCGCAGGTCGCATCCACCATTACCAGCCGCATGGTGCAATGGCGTCCAGCCTAATTGATCAGTAGCCTCAAGATCGGCACCCGCGGCCAATAGTGCCTTGATCACCTCCGGCTCGTAAGCACCTGAAACCGCTAAAAGTAATGGCGTTGCCTGATAATTATCCCTGGCCTCAATATCGGCTCCCCAGGCCAGAAGCTCTTTCACAGCCCCATGGCTACGTGCCTCATGCAACGGAGTCTGGCCATAGTTATTGCGGGCTTTAACACTGGCACCTGCGACCAGAAGCGCCTTTAATTCTTCCAGATTGTATTGAACCGCCAGTGGCGTGTCTCCGTTATTATCCCTGGCCTCAATATCGGCACCCCGGGCCAGAAGCTCTTTCACAATCGCCTGGCTACGGACATTATGCAACGGAGTTCGACCAAGACGATTGCGGGCATTAACGCTGGCACCTGCGACCAGAAGTGCCTTTACAGCCCCAAAGCCGCCTCGATAAGAAACCACAGACATCAGTGGAGTCTCTTCACACCAGCCTTTGGCCTCAATATCAGCTCCCCTGACCAAAAGCGCTTTCACAATCGCCTGGCTACGGGCCTCATGCAACGGAGTTCGATAATCACGATCGCAGACATTAACTCTGGCCCCTGCGTCCAGAAGAACGTTGACAACATCCGGATTTTCCGACATTACCGCCAGCAACAGCGGGGTTCTGCCCGCCCGGTCCCTGGACTCAATATCAGCCCCCTGTTCCAGCAACGCCTTCACCGATGCCAGATCTCCATGACTGGCTGCATCAAGCAAATGAAAATTACTGTCGTTTAATATTTCGCTAATTTGCTGCGCTTTCAGTGTTTGCTTATCGCCTGGTTCAGACCTGCTTGATGGGGTATTCATCAATAGCTCCAACAAATTATTGTCAAAAAGATAATCTCAGGAGGAGTTCAAATACCGACGATTAAAACAAGTAGTCGCTGATTATAGACAAGGAATTGTCCTTAAATAATTCCGACATTTTAAACTCGGTCTCCGTTCATCCTGAGCGGAGTCGAAGGGTGACTGGCACGATAATCGAGGCCGGAGTACACGCCCTTCGACAGGCTCAGGACGAACGGAGTTTGAGGCTCAGAAATGTCGGAATTATTTCGGGCCAATTCCTAAATTCCCATGAGAGGCTTATAGAGATAGGCTTTCAGCGTCGGATCCAGCGGCAGATCCTGCACCGATTCTGACAACGGTTGTCCGGTATTTTTCCGGTGTTTAACCAGGCGCGAGCGGATAGCGGAACGGGCGCAGGACTGAAGTGATTGGGGCTGAAAACTAACCGGCTCATCATCCGAGTCAATGTTGTCAAATCTGCCAGTCGCTGCCAGCAGGTCGTCCATTTTGTCAATTCTGCCCATGGCCACACCCAGCGGTGTACTCCCATGCCTATCTCGCGCCTTATAGTTGGCACCCTCAGCCACCAATAATTGGACTTTCTTGCCCGAAGCACTTAATGCTGCTTCATGCAACGGGGTATATCGTGTAATTTTTTGCCTGGCTTCAAGATTGGCCCCCTCGGACAGAAGCACCTCCATATACCGCAAGTCGTGACGCATATCGCCAGCCGCAAGATGCAATGGTGTCCGTTGAAATTCATCAGCAGCCTCAATATTGGCACCTGCGAACAGAAGCGCCTTGGCCGCCTCAAATTTGCCATAAATAATAATCGCACAAATTAGTGGTGTTGCTTTATCATTATCCTTGGCCTCAATGTCGGCACCCCAGGCCAGCAGCTCGTTCACAATCTCACTGCTCCTGGCCTTATGCAACGGAGTCCGGCCTAAATCATCCCGGGCATTAACGCAGGCACCTGCGGCCAAAAGTACCTTTAACTCCTCCAGACTGTCTTGATGACAAGCCGAAAACAGTGGAGTTTCTCCGGTATGATCCCTGGCCTCAATATCGGCTCCCCAAGCCAGAAGTTCTTTCACAACCTCCTGGCTATGGGCAAAATGCAACGGAGTTCGACCAAGACGATTGCGGGCATTAACGCTGGCACCTGCGACCAGAAGTGCCTTTACAGCCCCAAAGCTGCCTGGATTAGAAACCACAGACATCAGCGGAGTTCCGTTACACCTGCTCTTGGCCTCAATATCAGCACCCCTGTCCAGCAGCGCTTCCACTGTCTCTTTGCTACGAGCCTTATGCAGCGGAGTTTCACCAACATCATCGCGGGCATCAATATTGGCACCTGCATCCAGAAGAACGTTGAAAACTTCCGGGTTTTCCGACATTACCGCCAGAAACAGCGGGGTTCTGCCCGCCCGGTCCCTGGACTCAATATCAGCCCCCTGTTGCAGCAACGCCTTCACCGATGCCAGATCTCCATGACTGGCTGCATCAAGCAAATTAAAATTACTGTCGTTTAATATTTCGCTAATTTGCTGCGCTTTCAGTGTTTGCTTATCGCCTGGTTCAGACCTGCTTGATGAGTTATTCATCAATAGCTCCAACAAATTATTGTCAAAAAGATAATTTCAGGAGGAGTTTAAATACCGACGATTAAAAGTAGTCGCTGGTTATAGACAAGGAATTGTCCTTAAATAATTCCGACATTTTAAACTCGGTCTCCGTTCATCCTGAGCGGAGTCGAAGGGTGACTGGCACGATAATCGAGGCCGGAGTACACGCCCTTCGACAGGCTCAGGACGAACGGAGTTTGAGGCTCAGAAATGTCGGAATTATTTCGGGCCAATTCCTAAATTCCCATGAGGGGCTTATAAAGATAGGATTTCTGCGTCGGACCCAGCGGCAGATCCTGTACCGATTCTGACAACGGTTGTCCGGTATTTTTCCGGTGTTTAACCAGGCGCGAGCGGATAGCGGTACGGGCGCAGGCCTGAAGTGATTGGGGCTGAAAACTAACCGGCTTATTATCCGAATCGATACTGTCAAACCTGCCGACCGCTGCCATCAGTTCGTTCATTTTGTCAATTCTGCCCATGGCCAAATGCAACGGTGTTCTCCTATTCCAATCTAGCGCCTTATAGTTGGCACCCTCAGCCACCAATACTTGTACTTTCTTGCCCGAACCACTAAATACTGCTTCATGCAGCGGGGTGTATTGTGTAGTTCTTTCCCTGGCTTCAAGATTGGCTCCCTCGGACAGAAGTACCTCCATATACCGCAAGTCGGAGCACTTAGAGATAGCCGCAAGATGCAATGGTGTCCGTTGAAATTCATCAGCAGCCTCAATATTGGCACCTGCGAACAGAAGCGCCTTGGCCGCCTCCAGTCTGTCATGATGTGTAATCGCACACATTAGTGGCGTTGCTTTATCATTATCCCTGGCCTCAATATCGGCTCCCCAAGCCAGCAGCTCGTTGACAATCTCACGGCTACGGGCTTTGTGCAACGGAGTTTGACCATAACAATCGCGGGCATTAAGGCAAGCACCTGCAGCCAGAATAACGTTGAGAACTTCCGGGTTTTCCGACATTACCGCACGAAATAGCGGGGTTTTGCCAGACCAGTCCCTGGCCTCAATATCAGCCCCCTGATCCAACATCGCCTTCACCGATCCCAGGTCGCCATTCCCAGCCGCCTTGAGCAGATTTTTGTCCTCCGGGGACAGTTCGTCTGCTGCGCCAAACAGAGCATTTGTAACGACTCTCAACAGTGTCATCATAACGACTTCCACATCGTCCAGTGTTTGGTTAACGCCGGGACAAGACTGCTTTCTGGATCGTCAGCTCCAGCTATTACTGCCAGGAAGACAGTCTCGTGAGGCGTTTAAGTAATGACGACTGAACTTTTTTTCTGTCCGATCGTCTAAATCATTTGTACGGCTTTTTCAGTGCTAATTCTCCAAGCCAGGCATAACAATTTAATGCAGGAGCAATTGCTGCACAGCACAGATTATTACCGGACAGCCTCCCGGAGAGTTTGGCATATTCATTATGCAGGGTGACCGAAAACACGGATTACCAATCCCTATTAACAGCCGTGTGCCGCTGGACATTGAACAATGAAAATTTTGGAGACAGTTTCATGATTAATTCAACCGGTCATCAACCGATCCCTCCATCTGATCCACCTGCCAGGCTCCCGGGATTGGCAGACCACGGGCCATCAAGCCGTTATTCGTCAATTTCCCCTTTTGCCGGAAAGCGTGTCGCCGTTGCCGGGGGCGGCTCTGAACCCATTGAGCCAGCATCATCAACATCTGCAATTGCCATATCTGCACGGAGTCTTGAATCCGGCTTTGCCTCTGACCCACTGCCTGCAAAACAACCGGGTGACTTTGTCAAATGGGGAGAGTTGGACCAGCAAATCAGAGAAAGCCTAACGTTCTTCAATGTGTATGTGTTCGCTATTTATCTGGATCTTCCGTTAAATCAATTATTTAAACTCGAGCAAAAATTTCCGAATCAGCATGATGCAACTACACCTTTTCATCTGCTGGAAGATTTTTTAACTCTGGAAAATCATAAGTTAACCTATGAACAATGGCTCATAGTGCTGGCGAATACCTCAAGACCAGAACTGGTGAAATTGTATTGTGAAAAGTCGGGTGTTGCCATTGACCAGAGTCAGTTCCTGTCTGACTGGCCTGCCTGTGTACAGGCTGCAGATAATGATGCTGCGCTAAATCACAAGCTGAATATTTTCAAGCTGATCAAGATCTTTCAAATAGAAAAACGCCCTTTTTTTTATAATATTCCGACGGCAACATTAGCCTATGCTGCCGGATACCCGGACCTGATGGATGATCAGGATATTAAACAATGCTTTGACGTAGCAAACTTTTATGTAAACACACTCCTGTTTAAGAAAATCCTGGATAAACACGGTGGGAGCATTACCACAAATGAAATAGTTAAAATAATGCACAATCCTGAGATTATGATTATCAGCTGCGCGTACCGCCTCATTGAATCGCTGAAAGGCAACACCATACCTTTTTTCCGCAGCCATAACTTAAGCTGGAATAAGCAGATTGTCGATCTGACATTCCAGGTTTCAGTGCTTGGGATAAACGCTGAACATTTGGGCCGGGCACTGGGGGTACCGTTGCATATCATCCAGAAAATTGTTGATAGAGATTATAACTTGGTAAGCAATCAAGAAATGTTCGATGATTTATTCAATCAAGCAATCCTTTGCTCACCCCGACTCACACCCGGGCACATTATCCATGCACTGCGGGAAGCAGGCAGTGCCAGTGGTTGTCGCGAAGAGTTAGAAAAATGGATAGAAAAGGATAAAAAATCAGACAAAAGGAATACATGTTTACCCTGGCTAAACGAATTCACTCCTGAAGAGTTACCTGAACTCAAACCACTCTATCGGCCGGAAGATGACAACTCTAACGGGATTGTCAGTTCGCAACCGTTGACCCTGGATTTTTTGCGTAACCTGCCATTAAGCCATAACTGGTTTTTGATTGGTTTAACCATGGGGCTGTCAGGGGATGAGCTGGAAAGGATTGGTTCCAGAACGATCTTTGAAAACGGTGCGCCAGACAAAAAAAGGCTGAGCCTTGCAGCTCCGGAATTATCCCGAACACTGGTTCTAAAGAGGTTGGAAACAGGTCATCTTTACCAGGCACTGAAGATTCTGGATGATCAGGCAACACTGGCTTACTTTCCAAAGCATGCGGATGACCAACCTGAAAAAAAATTACCCGGGAAGATCGCTAAAGCCACCAGACAGGGACAATTAATGGCCCGGGTTGTTCCTTATTTCGGTTCGGAAAGCATAAAATTTCTCAACGCTATGATGAGCACAGTTGCAACAAGTCGAATTACTTTCAAATCATTGAAAAGGCCACCCACTGTCAATCCAGCTACTGAATCGCCCCCCCCGAAGTCAGTAAAAACAGAGCCTTCCATTGTTAATGCAAACAACGTCGCCCCGATGCTTGAACGGAGTGTCATCTCCGGCACTGAATATTCCCGGTTGCCTGACACACCACTGGACGGCACTGTATACTGGAATAATTTGGGCGATAAATTTACCCGGGGCATATCACCCGAGGACCAGGTACTGTTTGCCATATATCTGGGATTTCCAATAGCCGATATTGCCAACATTTTAGAAACTGCAAGTCATCAGCAATATGCACAGGCTAACTATTTATCCCTGCCTGTCGTCAATCGACAAGATAAAGCAATCATGGAAAAACTGCTGATAACCCATAAAAAACTGCATACAATGCTGTTGGGTATTTCAAGATTTGATCTGGTTAATTTGCACTGTAAAGATTTTGGTATTGTATTTGACCAGAGTCGGCTCGGGACTCAATCGCCTCCCTTTGTAGAGACTGTTGATGCCAATGCTGAGCTGGATTATCAGCTGGATTTCTTCAAGTTACATAAGATCGTCAAAAAAGATGACTATCAGGTTTGCACAGTTCCGAAGGCAACAATTGCCTTTGCGGCCGGATATCCGGAACTGATGATGGATCAGGATCTGCAATCTATCCCAAAAAGAGTCAACCGATTTTCAACCATGATTTTGATGAAGAGGATTCTGGACAAACAAGGGGGGGTCATGACCACAAATGAGCTGGTAAAAATAATGAGCCACCCTGAGATTATGGCCATCCGTTGTGCACATCGTTTCATTGAGGCCTTAAGAGGTCATCCAGTGACTTTTAGCCTTGTAAATGAAGGCAATTTGTCTAGACAAATGCTTTGTTTGGCTAACGGAATTGCAAAGATCAAGATACCTGCTGACGCCATTGGTAATGCCCTTGGGGTGTCATTGCCAATAATCCAGAGCATTCTCAAGGAATCATTTGTTGATGAAGCCGACCATGATCAGATATACGAACTACTGCTTGCAGCAACTCATTGTCAGCCCGGGCTGCTGACTCCGGCACATATCTTATATGCTCTACGCGAAGCTGCAGGACCCAGACTGGAAGGAAAGTTAAATCGCTACATTGCAATTAACAGAAAGAAATTGTCTTTATTTCTGGAGCCCGTTCTGGAGCCCGGTTCTGAGCAGCCCCCTGTCATCAAACCACTCTATCGCCAGGATGATGACAGCTCTGTCACCACGACCAGTTCACTACCGCTAACCCCGGATTTTCTGCGCCGTTTACCATTGAGCCATAACTGGTTTTTGATTGGTTTAGCCATGGGATTACCCGTGGATGAGTTACGGGAAATGGACCAAAAGACCAGAGATAAAAATAATGAGGTTAAGCAAGCGAAGCAGAGCATTGCAGCCTGTTACCTGTCCCATAAACTTGCGGAACTGGGTAAGAGGGGCGTAGAAACAGGTCACCTCTTTCGGGTATTGCACAATTTGGATGATCAGATAGCACTGCATTATTTTCCGGAGCATCTGTCAGCTGCGCCTGAAAAAGAATTACCAGTGGACATTGCTAACGCCATGGAACAGGCACAATCTGCACTCAAGTTGCTCAACACAGTTGATCAAAAAGAGTTGGAAAAAATTCTGTCTGGTTACAATCGTTATAATCAGATGGAACTAGAGTTCTGGATGTAGGCCGGAAATGCCTCCCGTGGAAATCCCCAAGTAAGGCAGGTAGCAACCTGCCCTGCACTTTGACCGCAAGCATATTTTGTGCAGGGTGGTAGAAAAGTTAGCTTATAAGGCTCATCACCGGTCATGAGCCTTGGGCATTTAACCGCCATCATCCCTGCCCGCTTAATACAACAACGATCAGAGAACACCCTTGGGGTAAGAACCAAGCACACGGAGGTCATTGGCACGCTCACCCAGCTTCTCCAGCACCTTGCCAACGACAGGGTCATCCTGATGACCTTCAAAATCCACAAAAAACACATAGTTCCAGATGCCGGTTCTGGATGGGCGGGTCTCAACCCGTGTCAGGTCGATATTGTGCACATGGAAAGGCTCAAGAATCGCATGGAGCGCACCCGGCTGGTTGCGCATACTGATGACCACTGACGTTTTGTCATCACCACTGGGTGGAACCGGCTGATTGCCAATGATCAAAAACCGGGTTGAGTTATCAGGACGGTCTTCAATTTTCTCGGCAATTTTTTCCAGACCATACATTTCTGCCGCCATATCACCGGCAATGGCCGCAGAATTCCACTCACCCTTGACCCGCTTCGCTGCTTCTGCGTTGGAGCTGACCGCTACCCGCTCGGCCATGGGCCAGTGGGAGTCCAGCCACTTGCGACACTGGGCAAACGACTGGGCATGGGAGTAGATGCGGGTAATATGATCCCGCCGGGTGTTTTCTGAAATCATCATGTGTTGATGGATGCGCAGTACCACTTCACCACAGATCTTCAGTGAAGAGTCCAGAAAGCTGTCCAGGGTATGACTGACCACACCTTCCGTGGAGTTTTCCACCGGCACCACACCATAGTTGACCGCACCGGCAGCCACTTCCCGGAATACCTCATCAATGGCCGCCATGGGCACGCAAACCGCAGAGTGGCCAAAGTGCTTCAGGGAAGCCTGCTGGGTAAATGTGCCTTCCGGCCCCAGAAAAGCCACCTTGACCGGCTCTTCCAACGCCAGACAGGCGGACATGATTTCACGAAACAGACGGGCCATCTCTTCGTCATTCAAAGGCCCGTCATTTTTCTTCATGATATTACGAAGTACCTGGGCTTCGCGCTCAGGTCGGTAAAACACAGCAGAGGGGTCAGCTTCTGTTTTTACACGGGCCACTTCCCGGGCACATCGCGCACGTTCGCTGATCAGATCAAGGATTTGCTGATCCAGCGAATCAATTTGAATTCGCAACTGCCCCAACTTCTCTTCTGCCATTATCCATACCGCCGTTCAAATTCTTTCATGAAGTCAATAAGAGCAGCCACATGCTGCTCTGGCACTGCATTATAGATACTTGCCCGCATACCGCCTACTGCCTTGTGCCCTTTCAGATAACGAAAGCCTGCCTGTTCGGACTCGGCAAGGAACGTTGCATCCAGCTCCGGGTTGATCAGTGTAAACGGCACATTCATGCGGGAGCGCCACTTTGGGTCCACCGGGTTCTGATAAAAACCGGAGCCATCAATCTGAGCGTACAGCTTGTTGGCCTTGCGCTGATTGAGCGCATTGATCGCTGCAAGCCCACCCTGTTTTTTCAGCCATTTAAAGACCAGACCGGCTAGATACCAGGCAAAGGTTGGTGGCGTGTTGTACATGGAATCATTGCCCGCCTGCAGTTTATAGTCCAGCACCGCAGGACACATCAATGAACCGCGCTCCAACAGGTCTTCACGAACAATCACCACGGTAAGACCGGCCGGACCAATATTCTTCTGGGCACCGGCATAAATAACACCAAACTTGCTGACATCAAGCGGGCCGGACAGGATATTGGAAGACATATCCGCCACCAGCGGCACATCACCGGTCTCCGGTATAAAGGAAAACTCAAGACCACCGATGGTCTCATTGGGCGTGTAGTGCAAATAAGCGGCATCTTTACTTATCCGCCACTGGTCTTCGGCAGGCATCGCATTAAAGCCCCTGTCCTTGCCATCAGCAACAATATTCACATCCAGGTAGCGCTGGGCTTCTTTAATAGCTGACTGGGACCAGTAACCACTGTTGACATAGTCAGCAAAAACCTTGTCTCCCTTAAGGTTCAGTGGCACCGCCGCAAACTGCCCCCGGGCTCCCCCTTGCAGAAAAAGCACCTTGTAGTTATCAGGGATCTTCAACAGATCACGCAGGTCTTTTTCGGCCCCATGGGCAACCGCGAGAAACTCCTTGCCCCGATGGCTCACTTCCATCACCGAAGCGCCCACGTCCTGCCAGTTCATCATCTCATCCCGGGCCTGCTGCAGCACCTCATAGGGAATCGGTGCAGGTCCGGCTGAAAAGTTGTAAACCCGATTATCCAGCTGCGCCAGAACATCATTTACACCATCTGTTACACAAGGCTTCACAATGACTCCCTCGCCACTAAACGGCGGTTTACCCCGGTCATTACCGACAAACTCTCTGACTCCGGGTGAGTAACTGTATCATGATGAAAAACGCCAGCACTGGGCTGGCGTTTTTCAAACTATCAGGATTCTACCGTCCCTTCGCTGGCAATGGGATCATCCTGCCCTTCAGTCTCAAGCTCAGGCGCATCCACAGCCTCAGGCTCCTCAACGCGGGCAACACCCACCAGTTTTTCACCGTCAGAGACACGGATCAGCGTAACCCCCTGAGTATTACGACTCAGTGAAGAGACGCCATCAACCCCGGTTCTAACCAGTGTTCCCTGGTCAGAAATCAGCATAATCTGCTCGCCACTCTTCACCTGGATAGCACCTACGATTTCACCGTTACGCTCCGTGCACTGCATGGAGATAACCCCCTGACCACCACGGCTGGTGAGTCGGAACTCATCGACGGCAGTTCGTTTACCGTAACCTTTGGCACTGGCCGTCAGAATCTGGGTATCTTCCTCCGGAATAATCAGAGAGATAATCCGCTGACCTTCAGGCAGCTTCATACCACGAACACCACGGGCTGTCCGGCCCATGGCACGAACGTCAGTCTCCTCGAAACGAACCGCCTTACCACCATTAGACAGCAGCATTACCTGCTTTTCTCCGGTAGTAATTTCAGCCCCCACCAGGGTATCTCCTTCATCCAGACCCAGGGCGATCAGGCCGGAAGAGCGTGGGCGGGCAAACTGCTCCAGAGGTGTCTTCTTCACCGTACCATTGAGCGTCGCCATAAAGACGAAATGGCCTTCGGTAAACTCTTCCACCGGCAGCATGGCGGTGATTTTCTCATTCTGCTCCAACGGCAGAATATTAACGATCGGTCGACCACGGGAGGTTCTGCCAGCCTGGGGGATCTGATAGACCTTCAACCAATAGACCTTACCCTTGCTGGAGAAGCAGAGGATCTGGGTATGGGTGTTAGCCACCAGCATGTGCTCGACATAGTCCTCTTCCTTAACGGAAGCCGCTGACTTGCCACGACCACCACGACGCTGTGCCTGATAGGTATCCAGGGGCGTGGTCTTGGCATAGCCACCGTGGGACAGGGTGACCACCATATCCTCCTCATCAATCAGATCTTCAACCGTCAAGTCACGACGGGAGCTGGTGATCTCGGTACGACGCTCATCACCAAACTCATCCCGAACCTGCTCAAGCTCTTCCCTGATGACGGCACGCAGCTTCATTGGGTCACAGAGGATCAGAATCAGCTCGGCAATTTTCTCCAGCAGCTCACGATATTCAGACAGCAGCTTCTCATGCTCAAGACCGGTCAGTCGGTGCAGTCGCATTTCCAGAATGGCCTGAGCCTGAACCGGAGACAGGTAATAAAGCCCATCCCTGAGACCATAAGCCTCAGGCAGATCATCCGGACGACAGGCATCGGCACCGGCACGCTCGGCCATTTCCATCATGTGGCCGGGATTCCAACCCTTGGCAATCAGCTTTTCTTTAGCCTCCGCCGGTGTTGGCGAGTCCTTGATCAGCTGGATAACCGGATCAATGTTGGACAGGGCAACGGCCAGACCTTCCAGAATATGACCACGCTCACGGGCCTTTCTCAGCTCATAAACGGTCCGGCGGGTGACCACCTCACGGCGGTGACGGATAAAGGCTTCCAGGAACTCCTTCAGGTTGAGCAGTTTAGGCTGACCATCCACCAGGGCCACCAGATTGATACCGAACACGGACTCAAGCTGGGTCTGGGCATACAGGTTATTGAGCACCACCTCGGCATTTTCACCACGGCGAAGCTCGATCACCACACGCAGGCCATCTTTGTCAGACTCATCGCGCAGCTCGGAAATACCCTCAATCTTGCGGTCTTTTACCAGCTCGGCAATCTTCTCAATAAGGCGCGCCTTATTCAGCTGATAAGGGATCTCGGTGACAATAATGGTGCTTTTATTTTTCTTTTCATCGTGCTCGATATCGGCCCTGGCACGAATGTAGATGCGACCACGACCGGAGCGATAGGCCTGAAGGATACCAGCCCGGCCATTGATAATCGCCGCGGTAGGGAAGTCAGGACCCGGGATGTACTCCATCAGGTCATCAACCGTCAGCGCTTCATCATCCAGCAGCGCCAGACAGCCATTCACCACCTCGGTCATATTGTGAGGCGGGATATTGGTGGCCATGCCCACCGCGATACCGGCCGAGCCATTCACCAGCAGGTTAGGAACACGGGTGGGTAAAACGGCAGGAATCTGCTCTGTGCCATCGTAGTTAGGCACATAGTCTACGGTTTCCTTGTCGAGATCTGCCAGCAACTGATGGGCAATCTTGTCCATCCGGATTTCCGTATAACGCATCGCTGCGGCGGAGTCACCGTCAATGGAGCCGAAGTTGCCCTGACCATCAACCAGCATATAACGCAGGGAAAATGGCTGCGCCATCCGGACAATGGTGTCATAGACCGCAGAGTCGCCGTGGGGATGGTATTTACCGATCACATCCCCGACCACACGGGCAGATTTTTTGTAAGGTTTGTTCCAGTCGTTGCCCAGTTCGCTCATGGCGAACAGTACGCGCCGGTGCACGGGCTTGAGCCCGTCACGTACATCAGGCAGGGCACGACCAACGATGACACTCATGGCGTAGTCCAGATAGGACTGCTTGAGTTCATCTTCAATATTTACCGGGAGAATCTCTTTGGCAATTTCAGTCATGGAAACCCAGTCGTCCTTTTGCTTACGGCCAACAGATAGCGGTCAGCATCCATCCCAGTTCTGTGGACCAGGACACCGATAATAAAGTCTTATCCAAACAGAAAAAATGCTCTTTCCCAGAGCATCTCAATGGAATGATCGCCTAAGGTAATTGATTTTCAAAACCGCGATGTTACCACAATTCATGCCTTATCCGCGAGATACATCAATCACTTTGGGAATATGTTTTTTGCCGGTCCATCAATGGCACAGGGCGGACAACCGCTTTCAGGAAATTGTCAAAAAAGTACCAACTGGGTAAACCTGTGTTTTTTCCTGAACCGGACTAGATTTGAAGTAAGCACTGACGCTTGATACTTAAACTCAACAAAGGATTGTTACCATGAAGATAGGAGAAGAATTCCTCCGTGGAATGGGTATAGACCCGAATGTATATAACAAAGTTTCTGAGCACGTAGACTTGGCAGTTGCTTGTTCACGCAAAGTAAAGCAGGCATGGTTTGAGAATAAATGGTCTGTCGAAGCCAAAAACGAATTAAGGAACCTTGTCAATTATCTGGCTTCTGCAATTGACGATGGTACAGAAGTAAAAGAGGATGTCAAAAAAGCACTTGCCGACCGTGCCCTTCAGAATGCTGAGGCGGTAAGTAACTAAACAAAAGCAACTAAAACAGCACCTGATGAAAAAAATGAGCCTGCCGTTGTAGCGACTAAACCGGTTAAACCAGGTAATCCCGGAAAGCTGGACCCCAGTCGTCTCGCCCCCTATGAAAAAAATAACAGCGGTGACTATTGACAGCCTTAACGTTTTTTATAAACCAGGCCAGTTGAGGGGGTCGATGGAGAGATTACCATCCCACAGGCCTCAGGAGAGTTCAACGTGCAAGTCCATGTCAGCCCGGACAAGGCGGTGTATCTCCCATGGCATGGATGAGTCAGGTACTGCCCCCCGTTACTGAACCTCACCCGGAAAAGGAGATCCCCAATGAACCCCACATCAGCAAGGACTGAAGCAACAACACAGGCCATTGAGCGCTACCTGGCGGACAACCCCGGCAATGAGCCACTGAACACCCTTGGCATGACGGCGGACGGACGGATTGTGCGGTTGGCAGAGCAGGAGGAGGGCCTGCGGCCGGAACTGCACCGGGTGTTTAAACACCAGCTTGGGGCTCTGATACCTCAGATGAAACATTTTGACGATCCCTTCGGAAAACCGGTGCGCAGGGAGCGGATGGTTGAGAGAACTCTGAAGGCTGACGTGCAAACTCTGGGCGATTACCGTGACAGAATCTGGTGGGACCAGCAGATACGAAACCGGCTATCCACTTTGAAGGCAAAGTATGCCACTGAATTTTCCAAACTCGATAAGCTGACCAGATCTCACATCCAAACCTTCACCAAAGATGCGGAAACTACTGGCCCCAACTATCGTTTTGTCAACAACTTTACCCAACACCTCTGGACATTTAAAGATAACCACAAGACCGGGGAGGCTGCCAAGGCGAAAGACTTCTTTATGAGCAATGTGATTATCCATCAGTTTATGCTGAGTTTTGACACGCTCGAGTTGTTACTGGAGCTGCCGGAGGTCATTGAACGGAATTCGATAACTAATAAGAAAACTATCGATACTCTGATACAACATAAAAAAGATTACCGTTCGGATGATTTTCGAACGGCCTTCCTGGAAACGACGGACAACGGCAAGAGCACCGTTAGAGTTGCAAGGGACCTTGGACTGACTATTAAATCAATCAGCGTTACATATAAGGGACAGCCAGTGGACAGCATCAATGACCCGATTGACGGCGAGGATCTGGAGCAAAAGTTTTGTGTGAAGGTCCATGTCAGCCCGGACAAGAAGGTGTACGACTCACCATGAAGCAGGTGAACCACCTGCTGATCGCCGGGTCGGTCACTGCCGTTTATGACGTGCGACTGGTGCCACCCACCATTATCGGGGCCTCGGCACCGGGCTGGATGTAGTGGGTGCTGAAGGCAGTTGGCAGAACAGTAAAACACCGGACAGCGACATAAAGGCTGTATTTGAAGGTTCAGCCTTATCTCTTCTTAATCACATTAAATTCAGTACTGAAGTTCAATTTTTCACTCCCGGGCAACTACAAAACTCAACACTGTGGTCGGCTGCAGGATTAACGGTATAATCCGCAGATATGGCAGCCCTGACTGCCTCAATTACACTGCTTTGACGGATCAGAACAATGCCCGACATGCGCTCAGCCCAAAATGTGGACCTCGGAGAAATCGCCAAGTTTGAAGAACTGGCCAGCCGCTGGTGGGACCCGGACAGTGAGTTCAGGCCACTTCATGAGATCAATCCCCTGCGTCTGAATTATATTGATGAACGTGTTGGACTGGCCGGAAAACAAGTGATTGATATTGGCTGCGGTGGCGGCATTCTGAGTGAGTCCATGGCGCAACGGGGTGCCCATGTCACTGGTATTGATATGGGCGAAGCCCCCCTGTCTGTTGCCCGCCTGCACAGCATGGAAAGTGGTGTTGAGGTGAACTATCGCCGAATTACCGCTGAGGAGCTGGCCGAAGAGATGCCCGGCCAGTTCGATGTGGTGACCTGCCTGGAAATGCTGGAGCACGTTCCCGACCCGGCTTCCGTCATCAAAGCCTGCAGCAAACTCCTGAAACCCGGTGGACAGATCTTTTTTGCCACTATCAACCGCAATCCCAAATCATTCCTGTTTGCCATTATCGGTGCGGAATACATACTCAAACTGCTGCCAAAAGGCACTCATGAGCACAAGAAATTTATCAAGCCCAGTGAACTGACCCGGGACATGAGAAAAGCGGGACTGAATATCCATGACATGACCGGGATGACCTACAATCCATTGACGAAAGTGTACCGGCTTAACCCGAAGGATGTAGACGTCAATTACCTGATTTATGGCTCAAAGTCAGCCACCCCTTAACTGATGGCTCAGTTTCTGGCAACGAGAACCACTGCCATCCGGGAATAACCAAGAGTAACGATGATGAAAGCCATTGAAGGCGTTTTTTTTGATCTGGACGGCACCCTGCTGGACACCGCAGAAGATTTTGTGATTACCGTGAATCAAATGCTGGCAGATCACCAGCACCCGGCAATGGATAGCCATTTGATTCGGCAAAATGTTTCTGCCGGCTCACGGGCGCTGATGAAGCTTGCCTTCAATCTTGCGCCCGGCGATGAGCTGGAACAGAAAAGGGCCCTGTTTCTGCAATACTATGATCGGCATATCCAGGACCACAGTCGTTCATCATTTGCCCGGCCCTACCCCGGCATACTGTCACTGATCGGGGAACTTGAACGTCGGGATATCGCCTGGGGTATTGTCACCAATAAACCCAGACCCTATGCCCTCTCATTGATTCGGCAAATTGGCCTGCTGGAACGAAGTCATGCCATTGTCTGCCCGGAGGATGTCATAAAGCCGAAACCAGACCCGGAAGCCCTCTTTCTTGCCTGCCGACAGTCCGGAAGTTCACCGCAGCTCAGTGTCTATATTGGCGACCATATTCGTGATATCGAAGCTGGAAAACAAGCAGGCATGATCACCGTTGCCGCGCATTATGGCTACATTGCTGAGGGTGAAGATCCTGCACAGTGGGGTGCGGACCTGAATATCGACCATGTCCAGCAGCTGCACCGCTGGTTTGAACAGCACAACTGGCAAATCATCAAAGACAGGTCCCATGCCTGAGAGGCTGTTTGAAAATCGCGCAGCAAACTAAAAACCATGGAGTAACATCATGTTTTCCTACCAGGCTCCGAAAGACCTGCTGAAGGATAAAGTCATACTGGTAACCGGAGCCGGCAGTGGTATCGGCCGGGTCGCCGCCCTTACCTATGCCCGCCACGGTGCCACCGTCATTCTGCTGGGCAGAAGCACTGAAAAACTGGAAGCGGTGTACGATGAAATTGAACTCAATCAGTGGCCGCAACCAGCCATCTATCCACTAAACCTGGAAAGCGCGGGTGATATCGATTTCAGTAATCTGGCTGAAACCATTGAGAACGAATTTGGTCGGCTTGACGGTCTGTTACACAACGCCAGCCTTTTAGGTGAACTGAAACCCATCAGCCAGTTTCCCACAGAAACCTGGCTGCGCATCATGCAGGTTAATCTGAATTCAGCCTTTATCATGACCCGGGAACTGCTGCCCCTGCTCCGCCTGTCAGAAAAGGCGTCGATCATTTTTACCTCGTCCGGCGTGGGTCACCAGGGACGGGCGCACTGGGGAGCCTATAGCGTGTCAAAATTTGCCACTGAGGGTCTGATGCAAATCGTGGCGGATGAGGAAGACGGTATCAGCTCTGTGCGTGCCAACAGCATCAACCCCGGTGGCACCCGTACCTCAATGAGAGCGGCGGCGTTTCCGGGAGAAGACCCGGAAACACTCCCCACACCGGAAGACATAATGCCGGTTTACCTTTACCTGATGGGGGACGAAAGCCGGGACATCAACGGCCTGGCTTTTCATGCCCAGCAGTAACAATGCAGCCACTGGCCCTGACTGAACGTCGGGGCTCAAACAACTGTTTCAACGGCGTTGTCAATAAAAAAGAACTTATTCATCAGTACACTGAGAACAAACACTTCCATAGACTTTATTTCTTTTCGTCTATTCTGATGCGGTCATTCTTATCTCAAATAGAATTATCACAATCAGAATTATGAAAATTCGACGTTTTAAAGAAAAGAAAATGGACATGAAAGTTTTGGCCACTCTATTACTTTCACCATTACTCAGCTTACAGCCCCTCTTTGCTGATAGCGTTGATCAGAAAGCTTTAAACAACGAAGTTATCATTGCCGCAAACTGGCAACAGCATTCCGGGGAATACCGCGCTTACTTTTACCAGAGTTTTAACGGCGCAACCGATCAACTGGAAGCTCTTTTGACAAAAACGCCTGAAGGTAAAAAGCCTGCAATAATCACCGATATTGATGATACTCTGATATCAGGCACCCGTTATTTTACCAGTATGGTTGACACCCATGAATCCCGAAGTATCGAGCGGTCCAGGTTCTGGTGGAATCATCAAGAGACGAAAGCACTGCCAGGGTCCGTTGAATTCCTGCAAAAAGCCAATAGTCTGGGCATTGAAATTTTCTATATCAGCGGCCGTTTTAACGATGTAAAAACCATTACTATTAATAAACTGAAGCAATTGGGTTTTCCGGTCATCAGTGAAATAAATGTGATTCTCCAGGCAGAAAAAAACATTACCCTCAGCAAAGAGGACAAGCGCCAGCAGATCATAACAGCGGGCTACCACCCGATCATGCTGTTTGGTGACCAGCTGGACGATCTTGGTGAGGTAGTTAAAGGCCTCTACCCTGAAAAGAAAAAGTGGGTCAGTCAGCATCAGGATAAACTTGGCAGCCAGTGGTTTATTCTGCCAAACACCGTTTATGGATTCTGGGAAGAAGCCATCAGCAAAGACTACCGAACACTGAGCCCGGCAGAAAAACACCGGGTTCGCATCCGCCAGGTTAACGACACAGAGTTACCAGTGCCTATTCCCGAGAGCTACCGGCAGCATATTATCATGGCCGATCTCTGGGTCAGGAAATCTGCTGATTTCAATGCCACCGCTATTCAAACTTATAACCTGGCCAGCAAGGCTCTTGAAGCCCCTGAAAACCGCTACGCCACTGATCGGGCAATTATTGTTGATATTGATGGCACGCTGATAGACTACCCTCCGAATCATTTAATCCCACCTCTTTGCAAAGCATTCCCTGAACCTGAAGCGAAGATGAGGAACTACGAAAAACAGCTTCAATCCACCTCCATTCCCGGTGCCAGAGAGTTTTTAAACAAAGCGGCAGCCCTGGGTTATGAAATCTTTTATCTAACGGCCCGGGAGCACTCTTCCGGCCGTCCGGGTCATAAAGGGGATGTAGAAAACTTCACCTTAAAACAACTGGCTGCCAATGGATTCCCCAAAGTTACTCAGACCAATTTGCTGAACCGCTCCAAATATTGTCCGGTCAATAAAAAAAGCTGTGATAAGGAGCACCAGCGAAAAGCCATTATGTCCGGAAGGATCAATGGAAAAAAATACGATGTCAGACTGTTTGTCGGTGACCTTCTGGATGACTTTGATTTAAAAGAGCAAGGGTTATCCCCTTTTGACCGGGCTTCCGTTGAAAAAACCAGAAACCTGTACGGAAGAAAATATTTTATTATTCCCAATCCGGTCAACAAAACCTGGATGCGGCATTACTATTCACAGATTGCAGGAAAAGATATTTGCCAGTTGAGTGATCAGGAACGTTCTGATATTCGCAGAAGCTTAATAAAAGATTGGCCTGAAAAAGATCTACATAAAGCGGCACAGCGCTAGTACATGGTTTCAATGTAATTGATGGTTCCTTTATTGGCTCCCAAACTCCGTTCGTCTTGAGCGGAGTCGAAAGGCCTAAACTCCATACCCTGAATACTGTGCCAATCACCCTTCGACCGTGTCAGGGTGAGCGGAGATTGTACACATCAAACTCATCGACCAGGGTTTGTCATTACCATTTAATCAAACTGCCATTTTCCATTCGCAAGACCTGATCCATCTTTCCCAGGGCCGTTCGCTTATGGGTGATCATAATGATGGTACTGTCTTTGAATTGCCCTAAAACGGTATCCATCAATACCTGTTCACTGTGAACATCCAACCCTTCCCCCGGCTCATCCATCACCAGTACCGGGGCCGGTTTCAGCAAAGCCCGGGCAATGGCCAGACGACGCTGCTCTCCACCGGATAAGGCAATACCGCCCTGCCCCAGCCAGACATCCAGCAAATCACCATTATTCTCCCTGGCAGCAACAAGCCTATTCAGACCTGAATCGTTAACAACTGTTAACAGCTGCGCATCCGTTGCTGCTGGTGCAGCCAATAGCAGATTCTCCCTGAGCGTGGCACTGAACACGTGCGTTTTCTGGGGAACAAATGTGATGGCCCGGTAAAGTGCCTGTTCTGACAATTCCTGAATCAGCTGCCCATCCAGTAAAATCCTGCCACCAGAGGGCTCCAATCCACGGTTCAATAACTTGATCAGCGTTGATTTACCGCATCCGGTTTTACCAAGCAGAGCAATATGGCTGCCTGCAGGAATGTGAAGTGACAGCTTATTAATGACTGGCTGATTATTGGCATCGCTGTTATTGACATAGCTACAGGAGACCTCAGTAAACTGAATCTCACCTTTTAATACTTCTCCGGTTGCCTTTTCTGGAAATACAACCACCGGCGACTTCACCACCTGGCGCAAACGACTGGCCGCCTGTCGTGTATGACTGAGAAACTGAAAAGCAACAGGCAATGGCATCAGCGCTTCAAAACTGGCCAGCATTCCAAACACCATCATAACCATAACCGGCCCACTGAACAGGCCTGCACTCATCTCACCACTGGCGATATACAACACCAGTAATGCCGCCGCACCGGAGCTGGAAACAAACAGGGCGGAGCCGAAGCCTTCCATCACTGCCATGCGGGACTGGTCGGCAACCAGTTTCTGTTCCGATTCAGCCATCGTGGTACGGCTACTGGCATCACTGCCATAGATCTGCTGTTCCGCCATACCCTGCAGATAATCCAGTACCTCCTGACGCAAACGTGCCTGCCTGACACCCATTGACTCCCCGGTCCTGCGACCCAGGACATAAAACAGCAACGGCATGGAGATAATCCAGAGCATCATCACCAGCAACACCACCATGGCCACCGCAACACTGAAAAAAGAGATAAACAGTGAAAACAACAGAGCAACACTCACAGCAGACAGCAATGGGCTGACCAGCCTCAGATAGAGCTGATCCAGGGCATCAATATCAGCCACCAGCCGATCAAGCAGCTCACCTTTACGGTACTGTCCGAGCTGCTCTTGGGAGAGCGGAATCAATTTACTGAAAAACCAGCTGCGCAGGCCTGACAACAGCCGGAACGTGGCATCATGGCTGACCAGACGTTCTGCATAGCGGGCAGCGGTACGGGCAATGGAAAAGCCCCGAACGCCTGCCCCCGGAGTAAAGAAGTTAAAGGTCTGGGCCGTGGTAAAGGTCAACCCGGCGATGGCGGTGGCAGTGATAAACCAGCCGGACAGTGAGAGCAGGCTGAGGCTCGCCAGCAGGGTAACGATTGCCAGCAGAATTCCCAATGACAGCATCCCCAGGTGCTGACGGTACAATTTCAGGAAAGGCCACAGGTCATTCATCATCCAGACTCCCCTGATTACGATGCATACTGATAAACTGCTGATACTGAGCACTTTGCCTCGCCAGCGTTGCCGGAGAGCCGTCAGCCACCAGCCTCCCTTTTTCCAGCAGCAGGATCTGATCCATCGCCTTGAGCTGGCTGATTCGATGGGTAATGGTGATGACCGTGCAATCGTCAGGTATGGCATCCAGGGCATCCAGCACCAGGCTCTCACTGACCGAATCCAGGCTGGCTGTCGGTTCATCCAGAATTAATAACCGCACCGGCAATACGAGGGCTCTTGCCAGGGCAATCCGCTGGGCCTGACCAACCGACAGGTTACCGCCCTGCTCTTTAAGGACACTGTCCAGCCCATCCGGCAGGTTTGCCAGAATATCCATACCCTGGGCCCTGGCCAGGGCGTCGAGGCACTGTTCACGGGAAACTGCGCGTCCAAAGGAAATATTGTCATAGACGGAGCCATGGATAATCAATGGCTGCTGGCCCAACCAGGCAATCGCTTTACGCCAGCTGTCAAGCCGGGTATCCGCCAGCGATTGCCCGCCTGCCTTTATTTCACCCCGGTAGTTCCAGAAGCCCATCAGCGTATTGATCAGCGTTGTTTTACCGGCACCGCTGCTGCCAATAATACCGACCCGGGTTCCGGGTTCGATCTTAAACGACAGACGATCCAGTAACAGTGGCTGTCTGTTGTCTGATGCGTTTGTCGGCAGCGGGTTAACTGTGGACTTTATGGTTGCCGACACGGATAGCTCTTTTACCTCCAGAGTCAGCGGCATTGCCTCTGGCAAAGACAACCCGCCATGGTGTGCCTCCGATTCTTTCCGGGATAATATGTCCAGAATCTCTTCCGTCGCACCCACCGCTTTGGCCCTGGCATGATAATAGGTTCCCAGCTCCCGCAGCGGCTGATAATACTCAGGAGCCAGCAGCAACAGAAACAGCCCGGTATACAGTGTCACTTCACCACCAAAGGTAATATGACCCAGAAAACTCATCCCCAGAAACACCGCCACCAACGCAATGGACACCGAAGCAAAAAACTCCAGCACGGTTGATGACAGAAACGCCAGGCGGAGTACCTGCATGGTCTTAATTCGAAAGTCTTCACTGGCATCGGCTAACTGTGTTTGTGCAAAACTTGTTCGCTGAAAGAGTTTCAGCGTTTCCAACCCTTGCAGCCGATCCAGAAAGAAGCCCCCCAGGCGTGAGAGTGCCTGAAAGTTTTTCCGGTTAGCCTGTGCGGCTTTCATTCCTACCAGAACCATAAAAACCGGAATCAGTGGCGCTGTTCCCAGGAAAATAATGCCCACTACCCAACTTCGTGGGAAAGCAACCACCAGCATAATGGCCGGTAACATTACCGCCAGAGCCATCTGAGGCAGGTATCTGGCAATAAATTCCTGAAGCTCTTCCACCTGTTCAACAACAATTGCCGACCAGCTACCGGCAGGCCGCTCAGCAATCACCAGCGGCCCAAGGCGACGTAACTTATCCAGCAATAGTTTACGCACTTCTACCCGAACACAGGCACCTGCCCGAAAACCACAAAACTCACGCCCCCAGGTGCAGGCACCACGGGCAACAACCAACACCAGAACCCGGAAAAAATCGTCCGTCAGCATCTCCCGGGTGGCCCCCTCCATCACCAGCTGATGGATCATTCCTGCCATGATTGAAGCCTGAATAATCAGCAAGACGCCATTGAGCAAACCCAGGCCCATGGAGATCAGCAGCCAGTGCCGGGCCGACCCGATCTGCCGTAACAACCAGCGATAGGCTTGCTTTTGTGTAGTTTGACTCATCTTTTCAATGTATTTCCCGGACTACTGACCACTGCGGCGCATTGTACATAACTCGATCGGTACTCACCACGAAGACTGGTTTTCAAGTACTTTCGCCCCCTATAATTACGGGTCAAATTTATTTTGTGGTTCAGCTCTTGCTAAAAGAGTGTCCAAAAGGACAGCCTCTTCTGTTATTCAACCATTGGTCACCATGCTTCAAAATATTCGCATCATCCTTATCAATACCTTCCACCCCGGCAACATAGGCTCCGCTGCCCGGGCCATGAAAACCATGGGCCTGAGTGACCTCTGCCTGGTGACACCGCAACGATTTCCCGCACCGGAGGCGGACTCTATGGCGGCCGGCGCCCTGGATGTGCTGGAAAACGCCCGGGTCTTTGACTCACTGGATGAAGCCATTGCCGATTGCGCCCTGGTCATCGGCACCAGTGCCAGAACACGCACCCATTCGTTTTCACGCCCGATGCTGGGGGCTGAAGCGTGTGCGGAGAAACTGCTCTGTGAATCCCGCCAGTCGCCCGTTGCCCTGGTATTTGGCCAGGAAACCATGGGGCTGACCAACAGCGAGCTGGAAAAGTGCCACTTCCATACCAGTATTGATGCAAATCCGGAGTACCCGGTACTTAATGTCGCCTCAGCCATTCAGATTCTCTGTTATGAGGTCTTCAAGGCGTCACTGAATAAAGAGAACCACTGGCACGGTGAAACACCGGAACAGGAATACCCACTGAATCAGGAGCTGGAAAAGTTCTACGAGCACCTGGAAACCACATTGACCGACATCAATTTTATTATTCAACAACACCCGGGGCTGGTCATGACCCGGCTTCGTCGCTTGTTCAACCGAGCCCGCCCCGAAGCCAAAGAGCTGAATATGTTGCGGGGTATTCTGGGAGCCGCCCAGAAAGCATCCGGAAACAGCCGTGACTGAGTGTGCTGTGCATACCGTTGAGGAACTCAACCCCATTGCCTTTCCCCTGGTTAACCGCTTTTTTAAAGAGAACGGGCACAAGGGAAAAGCGTCGGGTGAGGAGCGGGTCTGGGTAGCCCGCTGCGCAAAGGGAAACATTATCGCTGGCCTGAGGGCCAGTCCAAAATCCGACGGTTATCTGCTGAGAAGCGTCCAGGTCGCCAGCAATGCCCAAAGAAAGGGTATTGGCTCGTTCTTTTTGAGCGAAGTCCTGAAGGATCTAAACGCTGTCAACTGCTGGTGCTACCCCTATGCTCACCTTGAACTTTTTTACCAGAGAGCAGGCTTTTTCAGCCCGGAGCCGACCAGTGTACCTTCTGATATCCTGGATCCTTACCTGCGGTACCGGCAACAGGGGCACACTTTCTTATTGATGGCCCGTTGCCCGAAGCAGGCCTGAAATTTCTTCGTCCCGGAGCAATCGATGCTATTTGATCAATATGCAATCCCGGCCTGCCATTAACCAGCACACACCCGCTTTCTATCAGTCGTGAAGCCTCCCGCCGTGAGCAATAACCAGCATCCGCAATAAACATGGAAAGGCGAATCATAAGTAATTTTCGGGTATTATCCGCCTTTTAAATCAATAACAATTCATAGATACGGATATGTTAAATCAGATTTTCAAGATTTCAGGACTACTCAGCATCCTGTTCACTCTGGTCATAACTTCACTGCCTGCAGCGGCAACCATCAATGATGCAGAAGCCATTAACAAGGCAGGTCGCCAGCGAATGCTCAGTCAGAGGATCGCTAAAAGTTACATTATGATTGGCTCCGATGTAAATCCGGATCAAGCGACAGCTGACCTGGATACCAGTATGGCGCTGTTCGAGCAGCAATTTCTTGAACTTATGGATTACGCCCCTGACGATAAGATTCGCAACAGCTTGAATGATGCCGCCATCACCTGGCAGGAGTTCCGTTTAAAAGTCCTTGAGACCCCAACGCGCGAAAAAGCATTGACCATTCTGGCACTGAGTGATGAACTTCTGGCCCGCAGTGAAACCGTGGTTAAAGCCATTACTGAACACGCCGGACATAAAGCCGGTCAACTGGTGAATATTTCCGGCCGACAGCGAATGCTCAGTCAGCGTATCGCCAAACTCTATATTACCCGGGCATGGGGCGTTAAGGATCCGTCGGTTGATCAATCTTTGGATCTGGCCATTGATGAGTTTGGCAGCGCACTGACAACGCTCCGTCAATCAGAGTTGAACTCCAGCGATATCAAACAAAAGCTGGCGAAAGTCCAGAGCCAGTGGGACTTTACCAATGCCGGATTCAAAATCAGTCACCAGGGCCATTTTGTTCCAACCATGGTCTCAGTAACAACCGAATCGATTTTGAAAAAAATGAACGACCTGACCTACGACTATGAACAGCTAATGATAAAATCCAATGGCTGACAGAACATAACCTGCCTCCGGTTAACAACGGAGGCAGTTTCTCCAGTCTCATTGTTTACACTGCTGCCAGTAGCTCTCCATCTCTTCCAGCGTCAGCTGTTCAAAATGTTCCTCATGTTCCGTAGCAAGAGCTTCCATTTTCCGGAACCGATGGTCAAATTTATGGCAGGCCTTACGCAATGCCATATCGGCATCAACACCGAGGTGCCGGGCAAGATTGACACAGGCAAATAACAGGTCACCCACCTCTTCCGAAATCCGCTCCTGACTTTCACTTCTGGCACCACGGATTTCATCCAGCTCTTCGTAGATCTTGTCAAATACCGGCTCTGGCTCCGGCCAGTCAAAACCCACTCTGGCCGCTGCTGCCTGAATTTTTTCAGCACGCTGCAAGGTTGGCAGCATTGTCGGCAAATCATCAGGCATGGCTGAGTGACTCTTTTTGGGGCCTTTCTGTTTTTTTTCTTCGGCCTTTATTTCCTGCCACTTCTGCTTGACCTGTTCAGGCGTCAGCTGTTGCCCGGTAGCAAACGACTCCAGACTTCCATCAGGAAAGACATGGGGATGTCGGCGCAGCAATTTTGCCAATATCCCCTCACTGATGTCGGCAAAGTCAAAAAAGCCGTTTTCTCTGGCCATCTGGGCATGGAAAATCACCTGAAACAGCAGGTCACCCAGCTCTTCTTTCAGGTTGTCGTAATCTTCCTGCTCAATGGCTTCGGCAACTTCGCAGGCCTCTTCCAGTGTATAGGGGGCAATGGTGGCGAAGGTCTGTTTCAGATCCCATGGACAACCATGTTCTCTATCTCTGAGTCTGGCCATCAAAGTAATCAGATCATCAATGGAATGTGACAAACCCGGCTCCTGGAAGAATGTAAACGGATGAAAAAGGAGGGGATTCCCACGCCAGGCGCGGGAATCAGCAGGATAACTTAACTCATTTTACGATGACGAACAGCATCGATAACATTGGGCAACTGACTGACCTTGGCCAGGATACGTCCCAGGCTCTCCAGACTGGGAACTTCCATAGTCAGCAGCATGCTGGCTAAATGCTCTTCCTTGCTGGTCCGGGTCTGCATAGACAGAACATTCACCTTATCGTTAGCCAATACCACGGTAATATCTCTTAACAGGCCCGGGCGGTCATAAGCCGTAATGATAACATCAACCGGGTAACTGTAGTCCGGACGGGTTCCCCAGTTAACTTCTATCAGGCGCTCCGGCTCACGACTGCGCAAAGAGAGCGCCGTGTTACAGTCTTCCCGGTGAATGGTTACACCACGGCCAACGGTGATATAACCGATGATCGGATCCCCCGGCACCGGCTGGCAGCAACCCGCCATCTGAGTCAGCAGATTACCAACACCATCAATGGTAATGGTGCTGTCCGATAACCGTTCCTGTTGTGGTTTGGTGCGAATTTCAAACGTCTTCTCTTCTTCCGGCGCAACCTGCTTCTGTGCCTGGGAAACCACATGGCGAAGTTTTATGTCACCGGCACCGATACCGGCAAACATATCATCCGGTGACAGGCAGTTAACTGCCTGGGCAAGCTCCGGGTAATTAACACTCTGCAACGCCTGACGTTTAAGCTCCAATTCCAGCAGGCTCTGACCATCGGCAATATTGGCGTCCCGATCCTGCTTTTTGAACCAGCTGGTGATCTTGGCCCGGGCACGACTGGTGGTGACATAACCAAGATCAGGGTTCAGCCAGTCCCGGCTGGGGTGGGCATTGGGAGCAGTAAGGATTTCCACCTGATCGCCGGTTTTCAGTTTATGGGTTAACGGTACAATACGACCGGCAACTTTCGCGCCTCTGCAGCGGCTGCCCACTTCTGAGTGAATCCGGTAGGCAAAATCGATCGGGGTGGCTCCCACCGACAGATCAACCACATGCCCGTCTTTGGTAAACACATAGATTCGGTCTGGCTCGACATCCGCACGCCACTGACCACCCAGCTCGCCCAGATCACCAAGGTCTTCATGCCATTCCATCACCTGACGCAGCCAGGAAATTTTTTCCTCGTAGCTGTCACTGCGGCTATTAACGTCAGTGCCCTTGTACTTCCAGTGTGCGCAAACACCCAGCTCTGCTTCCTCATGCATATCATGGGTGCGTATCTGAACTTCAAGGGTTTTGCCTTCAGGGCCAAACACCGCCGTGTGCAGGGAGCGGTAGCCATTCTCTTTCGGAGTGGCAATGTAATCATCAAATTCTTTGGGAATATGATTCCAGAGCGAGTGCACCACCCCCAGTGCCGCATAACAGTCACGGACTTCATTGGTGAGAATACGGACGGCACGAATATCGTAGAGATCACGGAAATCGACGTTTTTCCGTTTCATCTTCCGCCAGATACTGTAGATATGCTTTACCCGGCCACTGACATCCCCCTCAATCCGTGCATCCGACAGTGACGCTTTCAGGGCATCTACGACGTTGGTAATGTATTTCTGGCGATCCAGTCGTTTGCCATCCAGTAGCCTGGCAATTTTCTTATAGTCCTGGGGTTTAAGGTAACGGAAAGAGAGGTCTTCCAGCTCCCACTTGATATAACCAATACCCAGCCGATGGGCCAGCGGCGCATAAATTTCAAACACCTCCCTGGCAACCCGCTGACGTTTCTCCTTACTGGCATGCTGAACAGCCCGGATAGCGCAGGTTCGCTCAGCCAGTTTGATCAGGGCAACACGGACATCGTCAATAATGGACACCAGCATCTTGCGAACTTTTTCCAGCTGGTCCTGACGATGATCGAGAACCTGCTTTCTCGGGTTCTGGATATTGCTGATGGCCGCCATGCCCTGGACGTCTTTGATCAGACCGGCAACCACCTTGCCAAAATTCTCTTCCACCTGGTCAAGAGAGAGCTTGGTTTCACGGACAGCCCGATAGAGGACCGCAGCAACCAGGGTATCCATATCCAGTTTCAGCTCGGCCAGGATCTCGGCCATTTCCAGACCGGTCCGGAAACACCCTTTTCCCGTAGGCCAGACTGTTTCTTCAGATTCGAGAGACCGCTGCAATGCCAGCAGCTCAGCCTGTTGGGCCAGCTCGCAGGCCTCCCTCAGACTATCCGTATCACCAACGCCGTAACGTTCCTGCAGGCGATTCAGCCAGGCACCCAGGTCGACACTGCCGTCGAAGAGCTGGGGCTGATCCTCTCTGACCTTGACCATCTATTCCATTCCATCTCTTTCTGTAAAAATGATGCCCTGTCTGGCATCGGGCTAGGAGGCTGCCCGAGAATAGCGCCCGTCTGGGCGACCCCGTAGCGAGGACGGCAGAAAATTGAGGATAAAAAGTCGGAAATTTTTAGTGAATAGTGGCTCTATTTGCTAGAAATTTCCGCCTTTTTAGACCAATTTGCTGCCACCGCACGACTGCATGGATGCAGGAGCTAGAGCAACGCAGGAGCAGTTGTCGCGTAGGGCAGTCTATTCTCGGTCAGCCTCCTAGACTACTTCCACAAAGCAGCCATTAACAGGCTACTTTCCAATAAATTACTTTTTGACTATGACCTGACAAAAAGCGCCATGGACTCAACATGAGAAGTTTGCGGAAACATATCCATTACACACAAACGCTCAAGCCTGAAACCATGGGAGACCAGACTGCCGGCATCCCTGGCAAGGGTCGCCGGATTGCAGGAAATATACAACAGTCGGTCAGGCAATAAGCAGGCCAGTTGCTCAATCATAAAATCCGCACCGGCCCTGGGGGGGTCGAGAACCACTATATCGTAATGCTCTTTTGCCCAGGGCTCAGTGGTGAAATCACTGGACAGGTCTGCGCAGTGAAAACTTACATTACTCAAACCATTCAGACCGGCATTTCTTGTCGCCTGGGCAACCGAACCCGGTGAACCCTCAACCCCCGTGACATGGCCTGACTTTTTCGCCAGCGGCAGAGAGAAATTACCCAGGCCACAGAACAGGTCAAGCACGTTATCGGATGCCTGCGGAGCAAGCCACTGGATAGCCTGCTCAACCATCGCCTGATTAATCACCCGGTTAACCTGGGTAAAGTCCTGTGGCCGGAAGTACAGCTGCACCCCCGATTCAGGCAGCGAGTAATGTAATGCGACGGCGGCATCGTCGTCAGATCTGGCAGGATATAAAAGCCGGATGCTCTCTGGACTACCCTGCAGGTACAGCAACAGCTGATGGGCAGAAGCAAACGCTGTCAACAGGGTTTGGTCTTCTTGCGACAGAGGACGAATATGACGCAGCAGTAACCCGCGCCCCTGCTCTGCCAGAAAACACTCCACGTGGGAAATGGCTTCCCGGCCGGTTAACGTTGGCAAAAATGACTTCATCAGTACGGGCATCTCCTGCAAAGGCTCTGCCAGTATGGGGCATTCATTAATGTCACAGATGGCATTACTGCCCTTTTCCCGAAAACCAAGGCTCAGTCTGCCTTTACGCCAGCGGATGGCAAAACGGCAACGGTGGCGATAGCCATAGGGGGGAGAAACCAGTGATTCCTCAATGTGCTCAGGCACAACCCGGGCAAATCGCCTTAACTGATCAAGAACGATGTGCTGCTTGCTGTCAAGCTGCCCTTCATGGGACCAGTACTGCAGGCTGCAGCCTCCGCACTGACGAAAATGGGCGCAGGCAGGCTCACGGCGCTCGGGTGATGCCGACAGCACTTCTGATACACGGGCATTGATAAAACGACGTTTGTCTTCCAGAATCCGGACACGAACGGTTTCGCCCGGCAGTGCACCGTCAATAAAGAGGGTCTTCCCATGGTAGCGGGCAATCCCGCGACCATCATGGGAAAGCCCGTCAATACGCACATCCTCATGAATAATAACAGGGGTTGAGGCAGCACGTTTAAAGCGCATAGAGTACTTCCAACATTCTCTTGAAACCATGGCCCATGGCCGTTTAAAAGCGTAATGTTACCTTGGATATTGAGTACAACAAAACCGGATTCATACCTGCATACATGGAAATTCAATCATGGCCAGAGAAACCGGTGAACGGTTTTCCTATGGCAGAAATACGCCCGTGGAAAGATACCGATCACCACGGTCACAGATAATCGCCACAATGGTGGCCTGCTCTACGCTTTTTGACAGTCTCAGGGCAGCTGCAACGGCTCCCCCTGAAGAAACGCCGCAGAATATGCCTTCTTCCCGGGCCAGCCGCCTCATGCATTCTTCAGCTTCTGTCTGGCCAATATCCATCACCTCATCAACGGCGGAACGGTGAAAAATCGCAGGCAGATATTCGGGACTCCAACGACGGATGCCTGGTATCTGAGCTCCCTGTTCCGGTTGCAGGCCAACGATCTGAATGGCAGGATTCTTCGCTTTCAGATAACGGGAGGTCCCCATTATCGTCCCGGTAGTACCCATGGAACTGATAAAATGCGTGACCGTACCCTGAGTCTGCTGCCAGATTTCAGGCCCGGTGGTCCCGTAATGCGCCAGGGGATTATCCGGATTGGCAAACTGGTTAAGTACCTTGCCCAGGCCCTGTTGCTGCATTTCCAGCGCTTTATCCCGGGCACCTTCCATGCCATTACTGACCAGAATCAGTTCTGCTCCATAAGCACTCATTGCTGCACGACGCTCGGCGCTCATATTGTCCGGCATAATAAGGATCATTCGATAACCGCGAACGGCCGCTGCCATGGCGAGCGCTATACCGGTATTGCCACTGGTGGCTTCAATTAATGTGTTCCCCGGGCTGATGGCATTGCGGCGTTCCGCCTCGGCGATCATGGACAGGGCTGGTCGATCTTTCACAGAACCGGCCGGATTTTGTCCTTCCAGTTTCAGTAGTATGGTATTTGAACTCTTCCCCTGCATGCGCTGCAGACGAACCAGCGGGGTGTTGCCAATAATCGACTCTATTGTCGGATATTCCATGGACATATAACTTACGTAGACTTTATTATTCCGGAATAATACAGAACAAAAGCCAAACAGGGAAAGGCAGTACCATGAAACAGCACCTTACGGCATTCCGCCAACGGATTCTTCTGCTCGCTTTTCTTCCCGGCATTATTGTTTCCCTGCTGATGGGCGCTGTCTATCTGGTTAAGCGGTATCAGGAACTGGACAACCAGCTCATGGCCAAGGCATTGACTCAGTCTGGACAGCAGGCAGCCGTTGCCTCACTGCTGCTGGATAACACCCGGCATAAAGAACTGCAAGCCCTGATCAGCATGCTGCTGGATGACAGGGATATTCGTGCGGTAAGCCTGGTCGATGAGCAAGGCCGGGAGACTCTTCATGCAGGCCCAAAGCTCACGGCCACCGGAAATTTAGCCTCACTGTTAGAACCTGGCCAGAGCTGGTTCCGGAACGACCAGGTCATCCAGGTTGCCGATCCAATCATCAGCCCGGATACGACCAGAATTGCTGGCTGGCTGATTACCGATTACGCCTATGCAGAAACTCATCTGACCCAATTCCGCTCTCTGGCGTTCAGCATTATTGTTGTCTCCGTGGGGTTATTGGTGGCATTGATCATTAGTCTGAAGCTGGGCCATGGTGTTACCCGCCCCCTGGACCGTATGGCAAGGGTCATTGATCGCATCAAGAATGGCTTCTTCGATACCCGACTGCCGGACAACCGGGGCAGCCTGATGTATGAACTGGAATCGTCTATCAACGTTATGCTCAATGGCCTGCAGAGCAAACATCAGAAGATGACCAGTCATATTGCCCAGTACAATGATGAACTGCGGGAAACACTGGAAACCATTGAAATTCAAAATGTCGAGCTGGATCTCGCCAGAAAGGAAGCACTTGAAGCAAGCAGAAGCAAGAGCGAATTTCTGGCCAATATGAGCCACGAAATCAGAACACCGCTGAATGGCATTATTGGCTTTTCCAACCTGATGCTCAGTTCAAGGCTCACACCGCAACAATACGACTATGTCAGTACCATTGAGAAATCCTCTCAGGGACTGCTGACGATGTTGAATGACATTCTTGATTTTTCCCGTATGGAAGCCGGTAAGCTGGTGCTGGACCCCCAACCCGTCTGCCTGCGGGAGATCGTTGAGGATGTCATGACATTTATGGCACCTGTCGCCTATGGTAAATCGTTGGAAATTGTCCACTTTATCTACGACGATGTTCCTGAACATATCATCATTGACGGACTGCGGTTGAAGCAGATCCTCACCAACCTGATCAGCAACGCCATTAAATTTACCAGTTATGGTTCCGTTGCTGTGCGAGTGATGCTGGATCAGGAAGGCAAACCTGATCAGCAAGAAAGTAATGAGCCCCTGACCCTGAGAGTTTCAGTGGCGGATACCGGCATTGGCCTTACCCGGGAGCAACATCACAAACTGTTCCAGGCTTTTGCCCAGGCAGACTCCGGCAGAACACGCAAGGCGGAGGGAACCGGGCTTGGCCTGTCGATTTGCAAAAACCTGGTTGAGCAAATGGGTGGAGAAATTGGCCTTGAGTCCGATCTGGGTCAGGGGGCAACCTTCTGGTTTACCTTTAAAACAACCCTGAATAACAAAAATGGTGAACCGGCTGTTGCTGATGGTTGTGAGCAGCAAGACCTGGTACCGACACCGCTGCACGGCCAGAAAGTGCTGCTTATCGAACCCCATGAGCTGACCCGGTTATCGATTTTTCACTTACTGAATAAACTGGGTGCAAATATCACCGCAGCAGCCAGCATCCAGCAGGGAATGTCAGCAAACAAGACAAATGTCTCCTACGACTATATTTTCATCAACCCTGATAATATTGAACCGGTTCAGGGAATCGCGCAGTTAACAGCCTACTATAGCAACGCCAGTATTATCGTACTCAGTTCGGCAGGAATAACAGGGGCTATGGATCCTGCGCTTCCTGACGGTACTGATACGCTTCTGAAGCCCGTTGGACTGAACCGGCTGAAAGCACTGCTGACCCGTATAAACGGGAATCATGAAGGCAAAAAAATTCAACAACAGATCAACAAATCCCTGAGTATTCTGGTCGTTGATGACAACCCGGTTAACCTGAAATTGCTGAAAACCATTCTTGGCAACCTGGGGCAAGATTTGCAAACCGCAGAAAATGGTTTTGATGCCATTGAACTGTGCAGGCAGTTCACTTTCGACATTATTTTCATGGATGTTCAGATGCCGGTCATTGATGGACTCGAAGCCACAGGGCGAATTCGCAGTGAAATCCCGAACCACCAGCGCACCCCAATTATTGCAGTGACTGCCCATGCGCTGCCCGAGGAGAAAAAGACGCTGTTGCAAAGTGGCTTTGATGACTACCTGAGTAAACCGGTCAGTGAGAAACACGTCATCAGCATGATCAATCAGTGGGCAAAGATGCCTACCGAGACAATAGAGCATAGAGAATATTTTCCGCCATCAAAGCCCGGCATCTCTTTACATCCGGCAATGGATCAATCGGAAAGTCCTGTAGATATCAACCTGGCGACGCAACTGGCTGCCGGAAACCGGGAACTGGCTCAGGAGATGCTGGTGATGATGAAAGAGGGACTTGATGACGATCTTGTAACTCTCAAAGATGGCTGGGCTGCCAATAATTATTCGGCTGTACTGGAACGGGTACACCGATTACACGGTGCCTGTCGTTATTGTGGAGTGCCGGAACTGGAGCGTATTTGCAACCGGCTGGAAACACGACTGAAGAAATACAACACCCTGGAACATCATCAAGTCACCGAAGACTTTCAATTATTGCTTCAGTCCATCACCCGTCTCAATCAGTGGGAAATGGAGAGTCTGGAAACGGCTGAGGAAGCATGATATCACGTTCAAAGCCGTTTATGTGGGTAGTGAATCGGGCGCTATTGTGATGAGCAAGAGAGCTGATTCAGCTCTCCAGTACTACAAAGGCAATCGCATTATCCTGCTCATCAGAAAGACTGAGGTGAAGCCGCTTAACCCCTCTTTGCTGCTGCAATTCAAGGCCATAATCCGATAAAAACAACTCAGGAGCACCTGAGGCATTATTTCTTACCTCTATGTGCCGGAATGACAGTTTTCCGATTCCTGTACCAAACGCTTTGGCAACGGCCTCTTTCGCCGCAAAGCGCTTGGCCAGCCAGGCCGGTGAGGATGAACGCTGCTGCCATTGCAACAGCTCATGGTCCGTGAGAATCCTCCTGGCAAACGCCTCACCCAGCCGACTGAGTGAGCGCTCAATCCGATCAATACGGACAATATCTGTCCCTATTCCAACAATCACTTAAAACGCATTCCGTGCAGCTGCCAACATAAGGGCTTTCATCTCTCGCACCGCTGGTTTCAATCCCGTAAACAGGGCACGGGCAATGATCGAGTGCCCAATATTCAGTTCATTGATACCGGCGATCAACGCAACAGGCTCAACATTCTGATAATTAAGGCCATGGCCGGCATTGACGATCAGCCCCTGTTCCAGACCAAACACCACCGCATTTCTAAGACGGTCAAGCTCATCCTGCATGGCTTCAGCCGTCGAAGCTTCAGCGTAAGCACCGGTATGCAGTTCAATGGCAGGCGCTCCGGCCCTGACAGCGGCCTCAATCTGATCCAGATCAGGATCAATAAACAGCGAGACTTCAATCCCCTGCTTTCCCAGGCGTTCACAGGCGGGAGCCACACTGTCAAACAGGCCTTTCACATCCAGTCCGCCTTCAGTGGTGACTTCTTCCCGCTTCTCCGGAACCAGGCAGACATGTTCAGGTTTGAGCTTTTCCGCAATGCCAACCATTTCATCGGTCACTGCCATCTCCAGATTCATTCTGGTCTGCAGAACGTCACAAATCCGGAATACATCATGGTCCTGAATATGTCGGCGATCCTCGCGCAGGTGCAATGTGATGCCATCTGCCCCGGCCTCTTCAGCTTCAATTGCCGCCTGAACAGGATCAGGATAACGAATCCCCCTGGCCTGCCGGATGGTTGCAATATGATCAATGTTGACACCCAGCAAAATACGCTGATGAGGAATCATAAATACACCTGTTGTAGAAAATGTAGAAAATGGCGCAGTGAATTGTGCGACCGTTATCGGGGTTTGGAGAGTGCGCCATTTTCTACTAATGGCCTCTCCGGTGGCGATTGAGATTTTCTGCTGGGAGGCTGACCGAGAATAGCGCCCGTCTAGGCGACCCCGTAGCGAGGATGGCAGAAAATTGAGGATAAAAAGTCGGAAATTTTTAGCGAATAGTGGTTCTATTTGCTAAAAATTTCCGGCTTTTTAGACCAATTTGCTGCCACCGCAGTAGGGCAGTCTATTCTCGGTCAGCCTCCTGGTAAACAGCATGCGGCTCTGCATCGGCCTGTCTCCGATAAGCGGTTTCATGGCCTGCCTGGTAAAACGCTTGAAACCAGGATAGAAATCAGCATTGGTGAAATCCCTGGCCGAGAGTGCTTGCAGCAACTCTGCGGTGTAGCAAAACGGTCTCTCATGGTAGCTGACTTGTCCATGGGTCGGTACCAGCCCATGCTCAGGTTCAAAGCGGTAAACCATGCCTTGTTTTAAAGGCGCGCCGCTGACCACGTCCCAGTCAAGCGGTGGAGCATAGCCGCAGAGTTCCAGCAAATCCAGTTCAAAGGAACGGAGCAATGGCTCAAGAGGCACGTTCTGATGAAGATGGGCCAATAGGTCCCGGTATAATTCCGTCACGCCATCCACCAGCTGCCCCGGAATCATTGATCGCATCAGCAACTCATTGGCATAGAACCCGCAATAAAGCCGTTCACCAGTCAGAAAGGTAAAGCGATCAAGCTCCAGATCAACCAGTGTTTTCAGCTCACTTCGCCCTTTCCAGCGCACCAGTACCTGATGAAAAGGCTGTAACAGCGAAGCCAGCCGGGACTTTGACTGCCTGACTCCCCGAACCACCATGGCCACACGGCCATGACCTTCCACTAAGAACTCAGCAATCACTGAGCGCTCTTTATAAGAGCGCCGATGCAGTAACCAGGCTTTATGGAATTCATTACCAATCACAGGTTGTGATCATACCCCAGACTTTTCAGGGCACGCTCATCGTCAGACCAGCCTGCCTTGACCTTAACCCAAAGGTTCAGCATGACTTTTGAGTCGAACATGTGCTCCATATCTTTGCGGGCCTCCTGTCCGATTTTTTTCAGTCGTGCTCCCCGGTCACCAATAACAATGGCTTTCTGGCCCGCTCTCTCCACAAGAATCAAGGCACTGATGGTCAACAGTGGACCTTTCGGCCGCAACTCATGCTTGAACTCTTCAATCTCCACCGTCACGTCATAAGGCAGCTCATCACCCAGCTGACGCATGACCTTCTCCCGCACCAGCTCAGCGGCAAGAAAACGGGAACTGCGGTCCGTCAGCTGATCTTCAGGAAAATGATGGACGCCTGCCGGAATCAGCCGGGTAATCATTCCATCCAGCTGTTTCAGATTATGGCCGTGCTGCGCAGAGATGGGCACCACCCCATGAAAATCCATTTTTGTTGACAGAGACTCAAGGTGCGGGATCAATTGCCCCTTATCCGTGATCTTGTCCACTTTATTAATCGCAAGAATAACCGGACAGCGGGCACCCTGTACCTTTTCAAGGACCATCTGATCCTCTTCATTCCAGGTCAGGCGGTCAACCACAAAAACAATGGCATCAATACCCGCCAGGGCACTGCTGGCCGCTTTATTCATATAGCGGTTGATCGCTTTTTTCTGCACCTTGTGCATGCCCGGCGTATCAACATAGACCGTTTGAACCCCCTGCTCCGTCTTGATACCCAGAACCTGATGGCGGGTAGTCTGGGGGCGGCGGGAGGTAATGGAAAGCTTCTGGCCGAGAAGGTGATTCAACAGGGTTGATTTGCCAACATTGGGTCTGCCAACAATGGCGACGTAGCCACAGCGGCTGTGTTCCGAAACGGTATCGGAAAGGCTGAGTTCATGAGCAGCTGGCTCTTCTCGATTTACATCAGATGTCATCTGTTTTCTGCGCTCTTAATGATCAACGCCAAGCAACTTCAATGCATTGCGAGCCGCCTGCTGTTCAGCACCACGACGACTCGACCCTTCCCCCTTCGACGGCTCATCCAGACATTCCAGTTCACAAATCACTGAAAAGTGCTGGTCATGAGCTTCCCCCTGAATATCTGTCACTTGATATTTTGGCAGTGACTGCTGCCGCGCCTGCAGATATTCCTGCAAGCGGGTCTTCGGATCTTTATTCTGCTCATCCGTCGTGGTCAGTTGATCCAGACGAGTGGTAAACCAGATGCGAATTCGCTGGTGACAAACGGCCATACCGGCATCCAGGTAAATCGCACCAATAATGGCCTCAACCGCATCCGCAAGAATGGACTCCCGCCTGAAGCCACCACTTTTCAACTCACCGGAGCCAAGACGAAGAAAGTCGCCCAGTTCAAACTCCCGGCCAAGCTCGGCCAGGGTTACACCGCGCACCATTCGAGCCCGCAGGCGGCTCAACTGCCCTTCTTTGGCATCGGGAAAGCGCTCATAGAGGGCTTCAGCAATAACAAAGTTGACAATCGAGTCGCCAAGGAACTCCAATCGCTCATTGTTACGACTGCCAAAGCTGCGATGGGTGAGCGCCAGCGCCAACAGGCTCTGATTGGAAAATTCATGCCCTAACTTTTTCTGCAGTCGGGCAAGTTCAAGCGTTTTCACTGAGTTCCAGCTTTCCAGTTATGTTCAAACGTTAATACCAGATCAACGTTATGGAAAAAATGAATCCGTCGCTCGTAGTCAATATCGACAACGACAACACCGTTTTCGCGGGTGACCTTAACCTCATTGCGATCAAGCTTGATCAGGTTTAGCTGCAACCCTTTATTTATCCAGGTTCTCACCTGGGTAACGGATGCAGTGGCAGAGCCTGGCCGGTCAGTTAATGAAGATACCACCTGCTTCACAGAGTGATCATCCATATAAAAGGGCACAACCTTAACCGCAAAAGACAACAATAGTCCACCAATTAACAGGTAAAACAGCCAACTGACTGCACTACTGCCTCGTTGTCGGCTCTTCATACCATACATAAGATTCTCTCCTTGGACAGCTTACTCAATCACCCCGTTGTTCTTAAAGCCGGGAAGTTGAGTCCAGCTCGGCCAGTGCATCCAGATGTAAACCGCCTTACCAACAATATTCTGTTCAGGAACATAGCCCCAATACCGGCTGTCATTGCTTCGGTCACGGTTATCCCCCATGACGAAGTACATGCCGTCAGGCACAACCCACTCACCTTCAGCCCGGAAATCATGACTGGTCAGCTCTTTACGAACCTGGTAGCGCTTGCCTTCATCACCTTCGTTATAGAGACGATAAATGGATCGGGCATCACTGAGTTGTGCCACAAACTCTTCAGGAACCGCCTGGCCGTTCACCGTCAGCCGCTTGTCCATATATTGCACAACGTCGCCAGGCAAACCGATCACACGCTTGATAAAGTTGATATTTTCTTTCCCTGGCTGTTTAAACACCATCACATCACCACGATCAGGCTCACCGATGGCAAGCACCTTGGTACCTGACACGGGCAAACGCAAACCGTAACTGTATTTATTAACCAGAATAAAATCACCCACTTCCAGGGTCGGAATCATGGAGCCAGATGGAATTTGAAAAGGTTCGAACAAAAAGGATCGAATCACCAGAACAAACAGCAAAACCGGGAAGATAGACTTGGAGGTCTCAACCACGGTAGGCTCCCTGGCCAGCTTCTCAAGGGCGTCATCGTCTCCGCCCTCGGCACCGAGCATGGCAACAGCAGCCTTTCGCCTTGGTAACAAAAAAAGTCGGTCAATCAGTGCGATGATACCTGTAACAACAACCGACAGTACCAATAGCAGCGGAAAGTTAAAATCCATGGCTGTTTTTCTCTTATGTAATCAATGGTGAATTATTTGTCGACCTTTAGAACTGCCAGGAAAGCCTCCTGAGGAATTTCCACACGCCCAACCTGCTTCATCCGTTTCTTACCGGCCTTCTGTTTTTCCAGCAGTTTACGCTTACGACTCACGTCACCACCATAGCATTTCGCAGTGACGTTCTTTCTGAGCGCTTTTACCGTGGTCCGGGCAATAATCTGCCCACCAATGGCCGCCTGAATGGCAACATCAAACATCTGGCGGTGAATGATCTCTTTCATTTTTTCCGTCAGCACCCGTCCGCGGGAAACGGCGTGATCCTTATGCACAATAACCGCCAGTGCATCGACTTTTTCACCATTGATCAGAATATCCACCCGAACCATTTTAGCGGTTTCAAAACGATCAAAAGAGTAGTCCAGAGAAGCAAACCCCCTGCTCACCGATTTCAGTCGGTCAAAGAAATCCAGCACCACCTCGTTCATCGGAATATCGTAGGTCAGTGAGACCTGACCACCCGTGAACTGCATATCTTTCTGTACGCCGCGCTTTTCAACGCAGAGAGAAATCACATTACCGAGATATTCCTGGGGTACCAGAATATTGGCCCGGGAAATGGGTTCACGAATTTCGTCAATACCTGCAGGGTCAGGCAGTCTGGAAGGGTTATCAACTTCCACCACACTGCCGTTTTTCATATGACACTGATAGATTACCGTGGGAGCCGTGGTAATCAGATCCAGGTCATATTCCCGCTCAAGTCGCTCCTGAATGATCTCCATGTGCAGCATGCCCAGGAAGCCACAACGGAAACCAAAGCCCAGCGCGTCACTGCTCTCCGGCTCGTAAAACAGGGAGGCATCATTGAGACTCAGTTTTTCCAGCGCATCACGAAAATCTTCAAAGTCATCCGCACTGACCGGGAACAAGCCGGCATAGACCTGCGGCTTAACATGTTTAAAGCCTGGCAGCGCTGCAACATCCTGGGTTTTCAGATGAGTCAGGGTGTCACCGACGGGAGCACCTTGAATATCTTTGATACCGGCAACCACATAACCAACCTCACCGGCTTTAAGAACTCCGGTGGGCGTCCGCTTGGGCGTGAAAATACCGACATTATCCACAACATGAGACTGTTTGGTGGATTTAACGACGATCTTTTCTCCCTTGCGCAACGTACCGTTTTTCACCCGCACAAGAGACACCACACCCAGATAGTTATCAAACCAGGAATCGATGATCAGTGCCTGCAATGGCCCATTGATGTCACCTTCAGGAGCAGGAATAGTGGACACCAGTCGCTCAAGAACATCCTCAATGCCCAAACCACTCTTGGCAGAGCAGCGGACAGCATCGGTTGCGTCAATACCGATAATCTCTTCAATTTCCTGGGAGACCCGGTCTGGCTCTGCCTGGGGCAGATCCATTTTATTCAGCACGGGCATGACTTCCAGCCCCTGCTCTATGGCGGTGTAACAGTTAGCAACGGATTGTGCCTCAACACCCTGGGCCGCATCCACCACCAGAAGCGCACCTTCACAGGCCGCCAGGGAACGTGAAACTTCATAGGAAAAGTCAACGTGTCCTGGTGTATCGATAAAATTCAGCTGATAGGTATTACCATCTTTGGCATGATAATCCAGCGTCACACTCTGGGCCTTGATGGTGATGCCACGTTCACGCTCAAGCTCCATGGAATCAAGCACCTGGGCCTGCATTTCACGATCACTGAGCCCACCACAGGTTTGGATAAAACGGTCAGCCAGGGTTGATTTCCCATGATCAATATGGGCAATGATGGAAAAGTTCCTGATTAAGCTTAGGTCGCTCACGATAGTATCTACTGTAAAAACGTCACAAAAAGCGATCCCCGCAATCGCGGGGACCGTCTTGAATTAGGGAATTGGCCTGCGGATCAAACTGACTTACCGGCTGTTAAACAGCATGAATTGATTTTATTCATGCCTGTGGCTAAAGCTCCGGCAGCAATTAACACGTGTCTGACCTGCATAAATGATTCCATAATATTCTATAACATGTCAGCACACTACTCCATGGTCATATACCGTGCTATCCACATTTGATCACCCCTGTAACCGGAAGGTGATGTAGCCGGGATTCCCACCGCGAATAACCCGCATTGAAATTGAGCGGTTCCTGGGCAGTTTGGCTACCACTTTTTTGAATTCCGCTACCGTTGTCACACTGCTATTATTCAGGTCCGTGATAACATCGCCCTGACGCAACCCAATGGAACGGCCAGCACCCCGGTTAACTCCAATCACCACCAGCCCCTGAACATCCTCATCCAGGCGCAGCTTACTGCGATAATTCTCATCAAGCTCAGCTACCTGAACACCCAGAGGGTTTTTATCAGAAGGCGTCTTATCTCCCCTATGTTCAGGGGCACCACTGTTTTCATCCGGCAGCTCACCCACTACAACATCTACGGTCTTGCGCTTGCCATTGCGGATATATTCAAGCCTGGCTTTTTCGCCGGGTTTTATCACCCCCACCGACATTGGCAATACGCCTGAGCTGCTGATGACTCTTTCATTAAATCTGACAATAATGTCGCCGGGATGAAGCCTTGCCTTATCAGCCGGACCACCGGGAACCACCTGACTGATCAGCGCCCCCATGGGTTTTTCCAGACCAAACGATTCGGCAAGATCCCGATCCACATCCTGAATGGCGACCCCCAGCCATCCCCGGGTGACATAACCCTTCTCTTTCAGTTGATCAACCGCCCACATAACATGATCAACCGGTATGGCGAATGACAGCCCCATAAAACCGCCAGAGCGGGTAAAAATCTGGGAGTTAATTCCGATGACTTCGCCATTCATATTAAACAGCGGACCACCCGAGTTACCCGGATTGATAGGGACATCGGTTTGAATAAACGGGACATAGGAGTCGCTGGGCAGGCTTCTATTCAGAGCGCTGATAATGCCTTTGGTAATCGAGTATTCAAAATTAAACGGAGACCCAATTGCTGCTACCCATTGACCAGATTTAACACTCTCGGAATCACCAAGTTTAACGACGGGCAGACTGCGGTCATTGTTAATTTTTAACAGCGCCAGATCCGAACGCTTATCGGCACCGATAAGTTCTGCAGAACGCTCACTCCTGTCACTGAGTCTGACAATAATCTGATCAGCACCTTCGATAACATGGTTATTGGTCAGAATGTAACCGTCTGACGAGATAATAAAGCCAGAACCGAGTGACATCGGTTGAGAACGTCCGGAAGGGTTTTCATCAGGCAGCGGGATACCAAAGTAACGGCGGAAAATTTCAGGAATCTCCTCCCCGCCCGGCCCATATATTGACGGTCTCGCTTTTGGCGTGGCCAGAGTACTGATATTCACTACCGCTGGTGATGCCTGTTCAAACAATGCCGCAAAATCTGGCAGCCCGGAACCCCTGACTGAAGCATTTGCCAGTGTTGCGTAAAACAAAAGCAGGGAAAACCCAACGTTATAAAGTGACTTTTTGCAGAGAAAAAACACCCTACTCATATTATGTTTTCTCCAGTATTCGACTATTGAAAAAACTCACCGGAGCCATACGCTCCTGCGATATTATTTATAATTACGTGATAACAAGGCGACCCGGCAGCATCAGAAATAAAACAAGAAAACTCATTCCTGCCTGGAAGAAAGCGTTCGCCCGGAGGAGCTGCCTGATAACGACAAATTGTCAGAGGGTAATACCCTTACCACATCAACACGGCACATATCAGCTGACCTCTTCCCAAATAACCTTACTGCACCAAAGCCACATGCCAGGAGCAAACCAGCTGAGACAAGCAGCAGCCAATCTGCTGCCCCCATTACAGAGGACAACCAGATGCCAGCCATCATAAGCAGAAGCGGGAAGAGATAAATCAGAAAAGAAGCCTTTAACAAGGAGCCTTCCGGAATACCGACCACAACCATGTCACCCTCTTTCACTACCCAGGGACAAAGCGCTTTGATATATGAAAAGGATGAGCCGACCCTGTACTTTTCAAAGAGATGCTGCCCACAACCATTTCGGGCACTACAGCTTGAACAACCGGATTGTCTGATGGTTTCAACCCAGACAAAACCACGCTCTACAGCCACAACTCGTCCCTGCTCTTCTATCATATTCCTGAAAACCTGATATAGATCGGTAACGAAATAATACAAAAAAAACCAGTCTTCCAGTCCAGTAAACTTACTTGATCATTACATCAAGGCTTCATTTTTACCGGACGAACAGATACAGCCACCCTTTCTGCCGTACCCAGAGGAATATCACCAACAACCGTCACATGGAAGTACTGATTACCCTCTCTGTAAATCTTTGAAACCGCCGAAAGAGCACCGATTTGTTCAGAAGCCTGACTTAGTACCCTAGTATCATCCTGCTCAACAAAGACAGAGAAACTGGCAATTCCATCAGAAAAAATCAAAGCATCTACATCGTGCTTGCTGACCGGAGAAGGACGGACGGTGCTGTTTTCCAGCACAAAGCCATCAGGCAGCCAGCCCGTTTCCCATTCCGGGGGCACATCAGGTTTCTCTGAGTGTTCCGGGTTGCTTTTTAACTGAATAGTTTCATCGACACCGGAGGGCTTGCGGTCCAGAAGTGCCAGAACATCATCTGACAGCTGACCAATATTCAGGGAAGTGAACTGCAGTCGCTCAATGATTTTACCCTGATCATCAACCAGCACTGATTTCAGCAACAGTGAGGATACCCGATCAAGCCATAGCTGATAGCCATAACGGAAACGATCTTTCGGCAGCACAAGCAACAGCACGGCTTCTCGACCAGCAACGCGGTCAATACCTACAATTTTCAAGTCATAGAAACGCTCAGATACACCAGACTGGAACTTGCTTACTACCGGCATCAATGAACCATGCTGAAACCTGGTCACCCCTTCGTGATAACTGGAAAAGAAAAGTTCATTTCCGGAGCGTATGACTTCCCGGGGAGCACCATCCAGATAGAGAATGCGTTCTTTTTCCGATATATTCTCAGCTTCAGCCTGATGAACAACACTTAATGTCTGCAACTGTGCTCCCTGCTGATAAACAAACTCTCCCTGAAAGCTCAGACTTTTGGCGGAAGCAGCCATTCTTTCAAGCAGGTAACCTGCATCGGGTGATGTTTCCGCAGACACAAAGCCACTGACAAAAAAACATAGAACCAGTAACTTTCCGGTAATCCATTGCATCTGTTTCATAAATTTATTGGTTGTCAAAACTGGTCAATCTGGCAAATGACAAAATACTCTGGCCACTTCCCATTGCAGAAAGCTCTGCATGCTGAAGTGCATAGGCATGAAAACGCTCCCTGGTTGCCCTGTCAGCAAGACTCTGGGCATAAGCAAGTTGTTCAGGGGTAATACCGTCATGCTGCCTTGAGTTGTACCCGGCACGAATACCCAATGCACCGTAATCGTTATGACCCGATTGCGCCAGCTGCACTGGCTGAGTCAGGGTAACCGGTTCATTTTCAGCCAGAACCTGCAAATCAGGAGACGGATTACTGTTTCTGACCCCGACAACAATGGCAAAAGCCACCGAGGCTGCAACCGCAACCTTACCCAAAGAAGCCCATACATCCTCAAAAAAGCGACCGGGTACGGGACTGATCGCGGAAGAACCTTTTGTTTCAGAGACATTCTGCGCACCGGTAGTACCGGCCTCTTCCTGCTCTATGGCATTCATCACGCCCCTGGAAATATCGACATTGGCAAATTTGCTGCTATTACCACGGAGTGTCTCACCAATCAGCTGATAACGACCCGCAAGCGCCCGGAGGTCATCGTCCTTGCCGATGCTATCAATCACTCGACGCAATTCCAGCTCACTGGCCTGCCCATCCAGAGAAACCGATAAAGATTCTTTCAAATGTTCTCTGGCACTGTTTTGAGAACTCTTTTCACTCATAGACAAACCTCTGGTATTCATGCCGACCTTCACTCTGTCGCACATGAGTTAAACCCTGTTTAACCACTTTGCCCTAATAACGGTCTGATCTCACGATCAATGGCTTCACGAGCCCTGAAAATTCTGGACCGTACAGTACCTACCGGGCAATCCATAACATCGGCAATTTCTTCATAGCTGAGGCCATCAAACTCCCTCAACATTACTGCTGTTCTCAGTTCATCGGGTAAACGCTGAATGACATCATGGATAACCTGCTCGATTTCATTACAGTACAGGTTGCGCTCAGGGGTATCAACGACCCTCAAGGTAGTCGCTGTTTCCAGGAAGTCTGCATCATGAACATCGATATCAGACTCTGGCAATCTTCGCCCCTTGGATACCAGATGATTTTTGGCTGTATTGACAGCAATACGGTACAACCAGGTATAAAAAGAGCTGTCACCACGAAACTTATCCAGTGCACGGTACGCTTTTATAAAAGCCTCTTGCGTAACATCCTGAACTTCCTGAAAGTCACTGAGATAACCACCAACCAGCCCAAGAATACGGTGTTGATATTTAATAACCAACACATCATAAGCTCTCTTGTCACCCTGCTTTACACGATCAACCAACTGCTGATCAGTATCCGGACTATCAACCATTCAGGCATCTCCACCCATGCATGGCAGGAACACCATAAAAGGCACCATCGTGCAATAAAGGGTTTAGCTCAGCAGCAAGTATATAGACCATCAAAATGAAGAAAAGTTCCTGATATTTTCAATTTTTTACTTCAAAAGGTATCTGTCCACCACAACCCGGTTTATCCGGGTGTTGTAATTATATTGGAAAACCGACAGGTTATTTTTAGCACGTCAACGACACTACAGTAACTTCCAGACATTCTATATAATGCCCTGACAATGAACATTCCAGGTACCCGGCTGGCCCGGTGGAGAAAATACACAGGTCAGACAAGTTTACTCGGGCCTCTTGATTCAGGTCAGCAGCAATTTTAACATCGACCCGTAAAATAGCCTCTTTAGCCCGATGCACATAACCAGTAACTGTCATTAATCATACCGATAAATAGCTAAGCCACTCAATAAAGAACTCATCATGTTACTTATCCAGACATGTACAGTTCCACAGGCTAGCACATTAAAACCACACTGCATGCATTTTCCTGTGGATTATAGGAAGGATAAAAGATGTCGGAGTGACTTGATGACCGGGGAGCCTTATGCAACAGCCCTATAATTACGATGTAATCATCATTGGCTCTGGCGCAGCCGGACTGACCACGGCACTGCAGCTGCCTGATGATGCCAGAATAGCCATTTTCAGCAAAGACTCATTAAGCGCTGGCTCAACCTATTGGGCGCAGGGAGGCGTGGCGGCGGTATTGGACCAGACCGGTGACAATATCGACCAGCATGTGAAAGACACCCTGACCGCAGGCGCAGGCCTGTGTAACGAGTCGGCTGTTCGACATATCGTGGAGAATGGCAGAGAGAGTATTGAGTGGCTGATCAGCCAGGGCGTACCATTCACACCGGACCATACCGCTGACCGGCCCTTCGACTACCACCTGACACGGGAAGGTGGGCACAGCTCCCGCAGAATCATTCACTCCGCAGATGCCACTGGCCGGGCTATTTCAGACACCCTACTGGAACAGGCAAGGTTAAAACCGAACATAGACCTTTACGACCATCACCTGGCTGTAGACCTGATCACCACCAGCAAACTGGAACCTCAGATTCACCAGCATGAACCGCGCTGCGTTGGTGTCTATATACTTGACCTTCTATCAGACCAGGTGCATGCCTTCAAGAGCCGCTGTACCGTGCTTGCCTCCGGAGGTGCCAGTAAAACCTACCTTTATACCAGTAACACCGATGGTGCGTCCGGAGATGGCATTGCCATGGCCTGGCGGGCAGGCTGCCGGGTTGCCAATATGGAGTTTAATCAATTTCACCCGACCTGCCTCTACCACCCAAATGCCAAGTCATTTCTGATTTCAGAAGCCGTTCGTGGCGAAGGCGGCCTGCTCAAACGAGCCGATGGCAGCCGGTTCATGCCAGACTACGACCCCAGGGAAGAGCTGGCTCCCAGGGATATTGTGGCACGGGCCATTGACCATGAAATGAAGCGTTTGGGGTCAGACTACCTTTACCTGGATATCAGCCATAAACCGGCGGAGTTTATTCGCTCTCATTTTCCAACCATTTACGAGCGTTGCCTCAGCTACGATATCGACATCACCAAAGACCCAATCCCTATTGTTCCTGCTGCCCATTACACCTGTGGTGGAATACTGGTTGATAAAAACGGTCAAACCGACGTACAAGGCCTTTTTGCCGTTGGTGAGTGCAGTTTTACCGGCCTGCATGGTGCTAATCGGCTGGCCAGCAATTCACTGCTGGAGTGCTTTGTCACTGCCAAAAGCTGCGCCCGGATGATACGCGATACCATTGATCAATACCCACAACCACCCTCTCTGCCGAACTGGGATGAAAGCCAGGTAACAGATTCCGATGAAAATGTGGTTATCTCTCACAATTGGGATGAACTTCGCCGCTTTATGTGGGATTACGTGGGTATTGTCCGCACCACAAAACGTCTGCAAAGAGCAATGAATCGCGTTGAGCTGCTCCAATCGGAAATTCATGAGTTCTACAGCAATTTCAAAGTCAGCAATGACCTGATAGAGCTGCGCAACCTTGCCCAGGTATCTGAGCTGATTATTCGATGCGCCATGGCCAGAAAAGAGTCCCGCGGTTTACACTACACGCTGGATTACCTTCATACGAATCCTGTTCCTGAAGACACGATTCTGGTTCCAGAGAACTTCAGGGGCTGTTGACGTTTTATCGATGCTCAGCGTATCCAACCCTGGTGAATACCTCCATGTACTTGATAAAGGCAGGTCGAACACGATGGGCATAAACTATATGTGCCCCTCGCCCTTGCCACCAAACAGAGAGTGAGACTCAAGCATCAGCCTCAGCCTGAAACCATGCAGCTCAACCGGGTCAGCACTGTCTGGAAACAGAATCAGGCAGGAAGGGTGCGGCTTACCCTCAACTCTCAACTTAAAGCAAATCAATATTGAGGTGACAACAATCTCACCCTCAGGCCAGGCGCGATACCAGGCACCGGCAAGATTCACTCGCCACTGATCTTCCAGCAAACGAATTACAGAAATACTGGTCGGAAGACTCTGAGCAATAAATTGAAGGTAGCGTCGATAGAAATGCAAGGCGAGAACCATGGCCAAGGCAAACTTGACAACAGGCCAGACTGAACAAAGCCACAGTGCAATACAAGCTGCACCATGGCAGATAAGCATCAAAACAAGGTGGTAACGGGAACTTCTTACATTAACTTCACAAAGACTCGCCTTTGTAGCGCCCACGCTCCAATACTCTGTCAACCATGCAGCTAAGAGCCTGATCTTCAGGCCTTGTACCACTCATAAACCAACTGAAGAGGTCCGGATCTTCACACTCCAACAGGCGAACATAGGTTAGCTGATCAGCTTCACTCAGCTCAGACAGCGCCTCCCTGGTAAAAGGTTCCAAAAGCACGTCAAGCTCAAGCATCCCACGACGACTTCGCCACTGCAGGCATTTCAGCTCATTTTCACCCAGCATCTTAGAATAACTCCTATTATGGATTTTGCCGGTTATTATACCTTTAAATTCGCAGCAATAATCTTCTATTATGCCAGCAACTATTAAATGCAATTGCGGCAACCAGATAACAAGGTAATCAGATGGCCACCGACTGGAAGACCTATTTAACAACTCAGGGCGCTGTTTATAAAGAAGAGCGGTTGACAGGCTTTGCCAAAACACCACAGGCACTGGATGAAAATTCTGTCTCAGTACTCTCTGGCCACAGCATTATCAAAATCGATGGCACCGATCGCCAGAAGTTTTTGCAGGGACAGATTTCAACACATATACTTCAGCTGGCTGCTCATCATTACAGCACCGGGGTGGCATGCTCCCCTAAAGGACGGATGTATACCAGTTTCAAAATCATGGACAATGGTGAAGACTACCTGTTGACCATGAACTCAGGTCTGACTGAAACCACTCTCGACACTCTGAAAAAGTACGCGGTTTTCTTTAAGGTTAATCTCACCAGTCAATCAGAGCACGTGGTTCTCGGCCTGTCCGGAGCCCATATAGACACCCTGCTGACCAATATTTTCCCCGACTCATCACTTCCAGAGCAAAACGAAGTTATCAAAGTCTCCGGCAATGGCTACCTTATAAAAGCCGCTGGTGTCAGGACTCGCTATGAGCTTTGGCTTCATCAGGATGACCTTCCTCTTTTATGGCCAGAACTGACCAAAGAGCTTACACCTGCAACGGAAGATTTCTGGTCGTTACTGAATATTGAGTCAGTCATTCCAGAGCTTTGCCAGGAAACCATCGATAAATACATTCCCCAACACCTCAATCAACCCTCCCTTGGCGGGGTCAGCTTCAGAAAAGGGTGCTATACCGGGCAGGAAATTGTGACCCGAATGCAAAACCTTGGTCAGCAGAAAAGCCGGTGTTACTGGTTGAGTCTGGAAAGCGCCGAACAACCTGACATTAACACCCGACTTTACAGCAGTAATGGTAAACCGGTTGGTGAAGTCATCCAGCGTGCCTGCAATGTCGAAAACGGCAACATTGAATTACTGGCGGTTATTCGGATTGAAGCGGCTGAAGCCAACGATGTCTTTCTGGATGCAGAAAAAAGCCATCAGCTGCAGGTTCATGAAATACCCTATGCAATAGATCCAAAGGCCGAACTGCAAAAATAGTCGCCCCAGCCAATGCCACTCACCCAGAGTCATGACTCTGGGTGAGTGGCAAGCTATCAGCTGATTTTCTTTTTGATTTCCACCAGCACCCCATAGGCTTCGTCAAAGTCGTAACTGATAACCGCATCCTGAAATAACGTCAGCTCTTTGTGGTCAATCTGATCATTCAGTCCATGAATAAGCGTTGGCAGCAGAGAAACCACATCCACATCGCCTTCACTGAGCTTTTGCTCCATCTCATCAAGCAGTTCATTCAGCTCACCAACGGCAATAGCCCCCTCCCCGGCGGGTTCCAAACCTTCTTTTACCGGAGGCAAATGTTCAAGGCCTTCCATCACCTGTTCAAAGGCCAGCACAAACGAGTCCATCAAGCTGTTGTCAGGCATTTCAAATTGTCTGCGTAAACTATGCTCAAGTTGAGCAGCCTGATCATGCAGGCTGCTTGCCCCTAAGTTACCGGCAACCCCTTTCAATGCATGCACCAACTGGCAAGCCTCATGCCATTTGCCGGTTTCCAGAAGCCCTTCTAATTGGATCAGATCTTCCCGCTGGCCATGATAGAAGTCTGTCAAAAGCTTTTCATAAAGCGCCCGGTTGCCCTGAAGCCTCTGCAAACCATCGTCTACATCTATTCCCGGCAGTTTCAGGCAGGACGTATTCTCTGATGCCTGTGGCAAAGCAACAGTCTGATGCACATCGGTTTCTCCTGCCTGCAACCAGTGACGCACCATCTGCTTGAGAGCAGCAGGACTTAATGGCTTGGAAATATGATCATTCATTCCAGCCTGCAAACAGCGCTCCCGATCACCGGTCATGGCGTGTGCAGTCATGGCAATAATTACCAGCTTATCCTTGCCAAGCTTTCGCCTGATCTTCCGTGTTGCCTGATACCCATCCATTTCAGGCATCTGAATGTCCATAAAGACCAGGTCAAAGTCTTCGTGCTTCACCCGCTCTACTGCTTCGGCACCGTTCGTGACCATGACGACCTCAAGCCCCATGCCCTGTAACAGCTCACGGGCAACCTGCCGGTTGATTTCATTATCCTCAGCCAGCAGTATGCGGCCTTTAGGCATAATCTCGCAAAATCGAGCTTCTTCGATGATTTCAGTTTTCGGATTATTCTGACACTGCAACAGGCGCAAAATAGTCTCTATCAAAACGCTGTGATTGACCGGTTTAATCAGAAAAGCATCCACTGTACCTGAGGCTTTTGCCATCAGCTCTTCCCGACCATAGGCCGAAACCATCATCAGTTTGGGTTCCGGGGCAAGATTGAGTTTATGAATGCGTTCTGCCAGTTCAATGCCATCCATATCCGGCATTCTCCAGTCAAGCAGCACCAGAGAAACGGCCTTATCAGCACCGGAATTCTTCTCTTTCAGCAACGCCAGCGCTTCGTCACCATGGTTACTTTCCAGGGTTTCGCACCCGGATGTTTGCAAATGACTGATCAGAAGTGCTCTTGCTGTCGGGTTATCATCCACCACAAGCACACGAACCCCGGCAAGTGACCGCTCCAGAACCTGAGTCTGATGGGCAACACCCAGTTCAACGGTAAAACAAAAAGTACTGCCCTTGCCGGGCTCTGAGGCAACAGAGATATCCCCATTCATCATGTACACAAGGTTTTTACAGATAGCCAGCCCCAGCCCGGTACCACCAAACTTCCGGGTTGTTGACCCATCAACCTGAGAAAATGACTGAAACAACTTATTCTGCTGCTGTTTACTGATACCAATGCCCGTATCGGCCACCGAGAACTGAAGTCTGACCACATCCTGCCTGCTGCTGACCAGTCTGACAGACACATTGACTTCGCCTTCACTGGTAAACTTGAGGGCATTATGGGTCAGGTTGATCAGTATCTGCCCAAGCCGGAGCGGATCACCCCGCAGATGTCTGGGCACATCCGACTGAATATCGTAAGTCAGTGTCAGGCCCTTTTCCCTGGCCTTGATACTGCTGAGGTTATAGACGTTGTCAAAAACGCCCCCAAGGTCAAATTCAATATTTTCCATATTGAGTTTGCCTGCCTCAATTCTTGAGAAGTCAAGAATGTCGTTGATGATACCCAGAAGGTCATGGGCAGATGACTGAATTTTACTGATGTAATCCCGCTGCTGATAAGAAAGCCTGGTTTCCTGAACCAGATGACTCAAGCCAATAATGGCATTCATCGGCGTACGGATCTCATGGCTCATATTGGCCAGAAAATTACTTTTTGCCTGATTGGCCTGATCAGCCACTTCTTTCGCCTTGCGCAACGCTTCTTCAGTCTGTTTTCGATCGGTGATATTGCGCCCGGAAGCAAAGAGGTACCCTTCTCCCTCATACTCCATATAGTTCGCAGTAATCTCCACTGGAAAAACAGTGCCATCGGATGTTTTTCGCAGCGTTTCATAGGTCATACCTTTTCTCAGCTCCAGCTGCTCCCAGAGCTTTTTCCAGGAACTCCGGGTAACCGCCGGGTTAATGTCCATGATGGACAGTTTCATCAACTCTTCCTGGGAAAATCCCAGGGCTTTACAGGCAGACTCATTGACATACTTGTGGTAACCATCCCTCCTGAACCAGTGAATATGATCACCGGCACTATCGAGGGAGAAACGGGCCATCGACAGCTCACGTTCCCGTTCAATCTGGTGAGTAATATCCACGGTTGTACCAATGACCCGAAGGGGTTTCCCCAGCTCATCCCTGAACACCACCTTCCCTTTGCTGCGAACATTACAATAACTGCCGTCTTTCCTGCGGATACGGTAAACAAACTGAAACGATTTATCGGAAGTCTCCAGCTGTTGTTCAAAAAAATGAATGGTGGAAATTTTATCCTCTGGATGAAGCTGCTGTCGCCAGGTCCTGATATTGCCCAACAGTTCCCCGGGCTGGTAACCCAGCATGGTTTGATATCGGGGGCTTAAATACATGTTATCCCTGAGGACATCCCAGTCCCAGAGACCATCGGAAGCCGCATCCATTGCCAGCTGGTAACGTTCCTCACTGACTCTTAAGGCATCTTCCGCATGTTGACGATCACGGGCAACCGCCACCAGCTCACCCATTCGATGCAGCAAATCCATTTCATGGATATAGACCTGATATTTTTCCGGCGTATTGATCAATCCAATACCACCCACCACACGACCAAACAGCAACATAGGGGCATAGACCGCGATGGAAACCCCCAAATCATCCAGAATGGCAGCACCTTCAAGGTCCCCCTTCTGCAATATTTCATCACGAATAAGAATGTTGCCCTGATGTTTTTTCACCTCGCCATAAACACCGGAAAAGTCATGGTCAAACAGTGGCTCAAAAGCTGCGGGATCAGGATCAGGTCGGCATGACCAGTAATGCTCAATACGGGCCTTGGGCTCCCAGGAGAAGATGCAGACGGCTTCAGCGTTGAGATAGCGCCCAAGCCGACTCAGAAAATAGTCATTGGCCCGATGCACCGGCTGGTCCATGAAATGCCTGGAAATATCACTCAGCAGGCGGTCCAGTTCGGAACGAACCCGCAGCCCTTCTTCTGCTTTTTCACGGTCAGCAATCTCGATGGTTAAACGACGATTCCAGTAAACAATGAGAATCAATGTCACCAGAATCAATACCAGACCAATAAACAACTCTTTATTAGGCCGCCACATGCCTCCCTGAATCGACAGCCAGCTGCTTTCAAGAGCCTCCCGGTCTTCCGGAGTAATGGTATCCACCGCTTTTTCCAGGATAGAGGCCAGTTCAGGAGAGTTGTTTCTTGATGCCATACTGAAGTCATAGTTAAAACCCGCTTCAGCAACCACCTGCAAGTTGGTTATTTTCATGCGCTCTATTTCATAACTTGCAGAAGCCAGGTTGACCACTATGGCATCAAGAACTCCACTGGCAACCTGATTCAAGCCTGTGGCAATATCCGGCATCTTGACAAAATTGATACCCGGGTAGTTCTGTTGAAAGATTTCATAAGTGACATAACCTGGCGTAAAACCAACCCTTTTCCCATTTAAATGGCCCGGAGAACGGATGCTTTTATCGGAATCACGGGCGAGGATCACGGCCGGCACACTGACAAATGGTTTGGTAAAATTCAGATAACGGCTGCGCTCTTCCGTTTTCTGTAACATCGCAACGGCATCAACATCATGGCGATAAGCCTGAATCAAGGCATTGGTCCATACGGGGTCCTGATGAAGCTGAAAGGTGATGCCCAGCCTGTCTTCCAACAGCTTGAGATAAGCTATGGTCATTCCCTGCCATTGCCCTCTTCTATCAATATAAGAAAATGGCGGTTTATTATTATCAACCAGAACACTGATCACCGGATTTTCAGCTAACCAGCGGCGCTCGGAATCACTCAGTTCAACCACTGAGCCGCTGTGGCGAAAATAGCGATCTCGACTACTGATAATCCAACGGTTTTCAATGGCACGGTACTCATCCGGTGTGATGGCCCGAAATCCATTATTCAACTCCGGCAATAAGTCTGCCGACCTGTTCAGCAAAAGGCCGGCCCCAACCGCCTCATTCAGATTAAAGTACTCGCTGGAGTTCACCTCCCCCACCAGACCATGGCGATTCAGGGCAGACCGGACAATCACCGGTTCGCCAAGAAATGCATCTATTTCTCCGGAGAACAGGCTCTCAATCATCTCGGAGACAGTACCATGTTCAATGGGATAAGCATCCGGCAACCAGCGCCGGACGAACTCCTCAGGGCTTGAAGAACCGATCACACCCAGCTTTTTACCATTTAAATCCGCCCCGGGATCACCCAGGTTGCTGTCAGGGCGAAAGTAAATTCGGGTATTCAATCCATAGTAAGGATTTGACAGCGCCATCCACTGGCTTCGTTCCATCGTCGGAGACACGGCAGCAATAACGTCGACCTTACCTTTTTGCAAAGCAGCTATGTTTTCACCAATAAGACCCACTCTGAATTTAATCAGTGTTCCTGTTTTTTCTGACCATAAGTTCCAGATATCAACAAACAGGCCTGAGGGTTTACCCAGTGCATTGATAAAAGACAGCGGGGAAAGGTCGGTCTCCAGGGCAACGACCAGACTTTCAGGGTGACAATGCGTAAACCTGAACAGCTCTTCAATAAGATCTGCTTTGTCCTGATCAGAAATTTTCGCCACCCCATGCTCAATAACACGCACAAGATCCGTTCGACCCGGGGCAACAATGGCCTTGACTTCAACGGGTGGCAAAGGCGTTGGCACCACCTGAAATTCATCTTTAACACCCAGATTATGCAAGTAGTAGCTCAAGCTTGAACGACCGCCAAGTATCGCGTCGATCTCACGTTTGGATACTGCTGTGGCCATAGATGAGCCTGAAGTGAAGGGCACGACAACAGCTTCTGCATTAAAGCTTTTGAGGCAGGGCTGACAGTTATAACCTTTGATGTAGCCAACCCGGAGTTTCGCAATTACCTCCTCAAAGCTGCTTATCTGACTGCTTTTTCTGACAAAGAGAACAGGAACAAACGAGTGAATCGGTACACTCTCCAGACCGTTCTTGCGCAACTGATCCTCCATGCCCGGTGGCAGGTAAGCCAGAACATCAACTTCAGACCCCTTAAGCTGGGCCTCAATTTTTTCCGGAGAAGACACCACAAACTGGATATCAACGTTGCTTTTTTCCGACCACAGTTCCCAGAGGTCATGAAACACACCGTCGGCCTCTCCCTCGCTGTTGGTAAACATCCAGGGCGCATCATCGGCAAAATAAGCAATTCTGATCGGCTTTTTATTACCCTCTGCATAAAGCCCCGTGCTAATGGGCAATATCAGGAAAAACAGCAGGAGTGATATCAAAGTCCGGGAAATCGTTCGGGAATAACGGCTCAGTGCGAAGGGCATAGTAATTCGGGATAAGTCAGGGAACCGGAAAGCGGGCTTATCTTACCCTGTATCCAGACAATCAACTATCAAAGAAAAGGTAAATTCGGTTATTTGCTAAAATAAGCGTGAGAATAACTATCAGGTAAATACCATGGCAACCGAACAATTTTCCACCGAACAACTTGATGCCAGTAAAAAAGCCATTGCCCGGGCTAAATCATTGATGGATTCAATGAAAATGCTGAAGAAAAAACTGCACCTCAGTGAAGGCTGCGGGCAACGCTTCCTGCAAAAGACCAATCCTGACCTCGCGCTGTTACAAAAAGCCGAACAGGAAATTAATCAATCCTACAGCGGCAAACCGGGGAATAGTCGGCCGACCAGCTCAAAAAATAAAACGGGGTTGTTAAACAATATTCTCCGCAGGGGACAGGCCTGAGTTTCCACCAATCCGGTTGACAGCACGGTGGATAGCGCCGACAGTAGCCTTATCTATCGGTTAATGACGACGTTTCCCTGTGCTGACCATATACCATTCCAATCATCTGGATGTGCTTAAAGACCTTCTGGTCGAGCTTTTTCGCCAAACCCCTCCGAGCAACCCCCTGGAAGATGAACAGATTCTGGTACAAAGCCCCGGAATGGCCCAGTGGCTCAGACTGGAACTGGCGAAAGGGCTGGGTATAGCTGCCGGTGTCAATTTTCCTCTGCCGGCCAGTTTCCTCTGGCAAATGTATACCCGCATCCTGCCGGACGTTCCACGCCGATCCGCGTTCAATAAGGAGTCAATGACCTGGAAGCTGATGGATCTCCTTGACTCCCTGAAACACGACCCGGACTTCTATTCATTAACCCAATACCTGGCGAGTGATGATGACGACATTCGGAAATTTCAGTTGTCCGGAAAAATTGCTGATATTTTTGACCAATATCTTGTCTATCGCCCTGACTGGATTCTGGACTGGGAACAGGGGAATGACACCAGCACAATCACCTCTGACCAGCCCTGGCAGCCCAAACTATGGCGTGCCCTGGTCTCAAGAACAGCTGAACTGGAACAATCCCCCTGGCACAGGGCCAATATGCACCACCGCTTTCTTGAGGCTATGGCCAATAATGATTGCAGCTCACAGCTGCCACTGCGGTTGTTTGTCTTTGGTATTTCTGCCCTGCCCCCGCATTTTGTCGAATCCATCGAGGCAATGTCCAGCCAGTGCGATGTGCATTTAATGGTCGCTAACCCCTGCCAGCACTACTGGGGAGATGAACGGGACCCAAAATATCTGCGCAAGCTGGCAGCCCGTAAACTGCTGGATCAAAAGAAGCAGCAGGATAAAGGCTGGTTCAGTAAAGAGGGATTGTCTCTGGACAACCTGGACGCCATTGGCAATCCGCTGCTGGGCTCAATGGGCAAGCTTGGCAGAGACTACTTCCACCAGCTCCACGGCCTGGATGCGTTTGATATCGATGTCTTTGTCAGCGATCACAAGGATACCCTGCTGGGCAATCTGCAAAAGGACATCTTCGAGCTGCACGACCGGACAGCCCAGGGCCAGAAAACGGCGATGCCAAACGATCAGTCCCTGCAATTCCATAGCTGTCATAGTCCACTCAGAGAGGTGGAAATACTGTATGACCATCTGCTTGATATGTTTGAACAGAACCCGGAACTGACCCCCAAAGACATTGTCATCATGCTACCGGACATCGACAGCTATACCCCGTGGATTCAAGCCATATTTGGCAGCATGGATGACCAGCGTCGTATCCCATGGGCCATTTCAGATGTCAGTGCAAAAAACGAGCACCCTGTCCTGTCAGCACTCCTTAAACTGCTGGAGCTGGACAAAAGCCGCTGCTCCGCCCCGGAGCTTATGGAGCTGTTGGAAGTGCCCGCCATTCAATACCGTTTCAACCTGACCACCGGTGACCTGGACATTCTGAGACAATGGACCCATGAGTCAGGTATACGCTGGGGTTTAACCCCTGCCCACCAAACCCGGTTTGACCTGCCAGAGCTGCAGGCTAACTCCTGGTCATTCGGGCTCAGAAGGATGCTGCTGGGCTATGCCATGCCGGAAAATACCGGCGTCTATGATGATATTTTGCCGATGGATGCGGTTCAGGGCATGTCTGCAGTGCTGGCAGGCTATCTGGCCAGTTTTATTGATAGCAGTGAGCAATTACTCAATGAACTGGATAACACACGAACCATTGAACAATGGATCCAGTTCACTCATCAGCTGCTGGATCGCTTTTTCCTTACCCGCTCGGAAGAGGACGAAGCAGCGCTCACACTGGTCAGGAATACCCTGTCTCACCTCTATGAACAGCTGCAGGAGGCAGGGTACCAGCAAACATTATCACGCAGAGTCTTTATCAGTTATCTGACCGAACGTTTGACTCAGGAGCGCAGCAGTCAGCGCTTCCTCGCTGGCCAGGTCAATTTCTGCACATTAATGCCCATGCGCTCCATCCCGTTCAGGGTTGTCTGCCTGCTGGGTATGAATGACGGTGCCTATCCCCGCAGTATTGCCCCCGCCGGATTTGACCTGATCGCCCGCCATGGCAGGCGTGGTGACCGCTCACGTCGGGTAGACGACCGTTACCTGTTCCTGGAGGCTCTGCTGTCTGCCCAGGATACCTTATACATCAGCTATGTTGGCCGACGGATACAGGATAACAGTGAGCGCATACCTTCCGTACTGGTCACCGAACTGCTCAACTACTGCGAACAGGGTTTTGACCTGAAATCAGAGCAGCTGGTTATCGAACACCCTCTGCAGCCGTTCAGCCACAGAAACTTCTTGAATCAGCCTGAGTCAGGCCAGCGAGGGCACACTTTTCACAGTTACATTAAAGAGTGGTTACCGGCAGCCAGTCGCACTGAAGAAAGGCCAGGCCAGTTTATTCAGACGCGCCTGCCGGATGAAGAGGGAGTTAACCTCAATGACGTTGAGCTTGCCGAGCTGTTGAGATTTTACAGCAACCCCAGTCGCTACTTTTTTAATCGCCGCCTGAAAGTCTATTTCTCCGTTCAGGACCAAGCCCTGGAGGAGACCGAAACATTCGCCATGGAGCCGCTGGAGAATTACCAGCTGAAAGCCGGGATTCTTGACAGTCTGATTAACGAAGAAGCCCCTGAACGTCTTCTCAGCCGACTGCACTCTTCCGGCAAGCTGCCACACTCCGCTTTTGGCCAGATTCTGCTGGATGAGCAGATAAAAGACCTTACCCCAATGGCTGACCGATTAAGCCTACAGTTGGAAGATAGTGCTGACGACCGGGAAGTGAACCTGCAGCTCCCCCACCTCGAACGCCAGCACCCTCCGGTGCATCTGACCGGCTGGCTGAAAGGCTTCTCTGCGTCCGGTATGCTTCGCTACCGCCCCGCCAGTTTTAAAGGTAAAGATCTGATCAGAAGCTGGATTGAGCACCTGTGTCAGTGCACGACCGAAAATCCAACCGTGACCCGGATTCATGACCCGGAGAAGGAGCGCCTGTTGCCGGTCATCCCAAAACAGGAAGCAGAACAACACCTGTCCACACTGATCCATTACTTCCAGATGGGTCAGAACCTGCCGCTGCCCTGGTTCCCGGAAACGGCCTATAGCTGGTTAAAGGCCGATCCGGATGATAACCCGGACAAGGCAGAAAAAGCCGCCGAAAAAGCCTTTGCCGGGGATGATTTCCATGTGCGGGGAGAGTGCAGTGATGACTATATACAGCGGGTCTACCCTGAGCTGACGCCGGTATTTACTGAAATGACCAGCCTTACCAGAGAGATTATGGCTCCTGCGTTTGACTGTTTGCAGGAGGAACAGCCATGAGCCAGTCAACAGCCACTGACCAGAACCACCTGGTTCCGGAAACACTAAACCCACACGCCCTGCCACTGCACGGCGTCCGCCTGATCGAAGCCAGTGCCGGCACGGGCAAAACCTATACCATTGCCAATCTCTATCTGCGCATACTGCTGGGCCATGGCAGCGATAAAACACAACATGAAACCCCGTTAACCGTTGATCAGATACTGGTGGTTACCTTTACCGAAGCGGCCACCGGCGAATTGCGGGATCGTATCCGGGCCAGAATTCACCAGACCCGCGATGACTTTATTGCGGGAACATCCAGCGACCCGTTTATTCAGCAGCTGATTGAGGATATGGATCAGCCAGAACAGTGTCAGGCACTGCTGCTGGCGGCAGAACAACAGATGGATGAGGCGGCGATTTTCACCATCCACGGCTTCTGTCAGCGCATGTTGAAACAGCATGCGTTTGAAAGTGGCACACTGTTCTCCAGTGAGCTGATTACGAATACCGAGCCCATGTTGCAGCTGAGTGCTGCGGACTACTGGCGCCGGCATTTCTATCCCCTGGAAAAACCGCTGGTGAAACTGATCCGCAACCTCTGGAAAACACCCAACGACCTGCTGAGTCATTTGCGCAGCTGGCTGCCCCTGTCAGATCTGAAACTGGCCGGAGACCAGGTGCCGGAATCCATGGAGGAGTTCAACAGGGTCTATCTGTCATCCGCCAGTGAGTTGAAGACACTCTGGCAAAACGATCAGGACACCATCGCCGACCTGTTGCGTAACTGTGGCCTGCGCAAAGACCGCAAACCGCTGAAGCGTCTTGGCCAAATGAACAGTTTTCTTGCCTCTGACGATCTGATTCCCAATCTGGAAAAAGACAGTTGGGAGATCTACGGCACCGAAGTGTTACAAAAGAGCCTGTTAAAAACCGGCAAGCTGCCCGAGCACCCGATTTTCCGGAAAATTGATGAATTCCTGGATTTGCCACTCTCTCTCAAGGAGGCGCTTCAGGGCCTGATTACCCGGGATGCACTGCAACATATCAAACACCAGCTGACACAATTGAAAGCCAGCCGCTATCAACTATCCTTTGATGACCTGCTGACCAACCTGGCCAATGCGCTGTTTCCTGAAGGCAATCTTGAAGGCAATTGCGAAGAGAAGGCCGGTGACGGCGAACTGCTGGCCCAGGCGATTCGCAGCCAGTATCGCATTGCCATGATTGATGAGTTTCAGGATACCGACCCTCTCCAGTATCGCATTTTCAACAAGATCTACATGGAAGGCGGTGACCCCGGCGTCGGCCTGTTTATGATCGGCGATCCCAAACAGGCCATCTATGCCTTCCGTGGTGCCGATATCTTCACCTATATGCAGGCCAGGGAACAGGTACACAGCCATTACACGCTGGCTACCAACTGGCGTTCAAGCGATGCCATGGTGTCTGCGGTGAATACGGTATTCCAGCATTCACCGTCCCCCTTTATCTACAACGACAGCATCCCTTTTGAACCCGTTCACCCATCACCGGGTGCCGCACAGAAGCGCCTTTATCATGAGGGAGAAGCACTACCGGCAATGACCCTGTGGCTGCAGCAGCCCGTTGATGGCCCCACCATCAATGCCGAGCGCTATCTGGATACCATGAGCCAGGCAACCGCCACCGAGATCAACCGCCTGCTCACCGCCGCAGACCGGGGAAACTGCCAGATTCACAACGGCGACCGGCAAACACCTCTTCAGCCCGGTGATATTGCCGTACTGGTTCGCAGTGGCCGCCATGGCCAGAAGATTCGTGAGGCCCTGGCCGCACAGAATATCGCCAGTATCTACCTGAGCAACCAGGACTCAGTATTTGCTGCACGGGAAGCGTCTGACCTGGAAAAAGTCCTTCAGGCCTGCCTGCAACCCACCAGCGAACGGGTGTTGAAAGCGGCGCTGGCCACCACGCTTTTCCATCTTGATGCCCGGGCCATGGATGCACTTAATGTGGATGAACAAGCCTGGGAAAGCGCGGTGGAAGAGTTCACTCACTATGGCGAACTCTGGCAGAAAAAAGGCATCCTGCCCATGTTACGCCAGCTTGTCTTCCAACGGAAAATCGCCGAACGACTGCTCTCATTCCAGGATGGGGAACGGCGTTTGACCGACCTGCTGCACCTTGGCGAGTTGCTGGCGGCCGCCAGCCTGGAACAGCAGGGATCATCCGCCCTGGCTCGCTGGTTTTCCGAACAGGTCATCAGACCTGATCAAAACGCCGATGATCAGCAGCTGCATCTGGAGAGCGAGCGGAACCTGGTCAAGATCATTACCATTCATAAATCCAAAGGGCTGGAATACAAGGTGGTCTTTATCCCCTTTCCATGCCATCTGCGTAAAGCGGAATCCCCCCTGTACCATGACCCGCAAACCAGTGAAACCTGGCTGGCATTAACCCCCTCGGAACAAGCCTCAGCCCTGTCAGAAAAAGAGCGTTTGGCGGAAGACCTGCGCCTGCTCTATGTTGCCCTGACCCGCTCGGTGTACTGCTGTTACCTGGGCATGGCACCCTACAAATCGGGAAAAGCCGGTAAAGAGGGTAAAACTGACCTGCATCAGAGCGCGATTGGTTATTTGCTCAACCAGGGCTCAGAGATCATCAGTCAGGATCTGAACCTGTCGCTGGAGCAAGTGGCCGGGCAATGTGATCATCAACAGATCATGGTTTCTGCACCACCAGCCGACACTCTCCCACCCTATGCTCCAGTGAATACACAAGAAGCGTCGTTAAGCGCACGGAATTTCACAGGAAATATTGAAAGAAACTGGTGGACCACCAGCTACTCGGCACTTTCACGGCATGCATCACATCGCGCTGAGACACCGGCCGTTGCCAGTAATGAATCGCCAGGGTTTGATACTGATGCCATCAATGAACAACATACGGCCCCGGATAACCCGCAGTCTGAAGCCAACCCTTTAAGCCTGTTCAACTTTCCTAAAGGGGCTCAACCGGGAACGTTTATGCACAGCCTGTTTGAAGAGCTGGATATGAACGCATTGCGCTGTGCAGACAATGACGCCTATCTCGACAGCTTTCTGGTCGATAGCCACGCCCGGGCCGGTTATGGCGAAGAGTGGCTGCCCGCTACCAAAGGTATGTTGTTAACTTGCCTCAACGCGCCGCTGGATAAAGACAATCTTCGCCTTATAAATCTGCCAGATTCCGCTCGACGGGTTGAAATGGAGTTTTACCTCCCCATCGAACAGCTTAATCCCCAGAGCCTTAACCAGCTGATTGCTCAACACGATTCACTGAGCGCCAGGGCCGGAGAGCTGCAGTTCCACCGTATGAAAGGCATGCTGAAAGGCTTTATTGACCTGACCTTTGAATATCAGGGGCGCTGGTATGTGCTCGATTACAAATCAAACTGGCTGGGAAATAACATCAGTGATTATTCCAGGGAAGCCATGGAGAAAGTCATGATAGAGCATCGTTACGATCTGCAATACCAGCTGTACTCTCTGGCATTGCACCGACTGCTCAAACAACGTGTACCGGATTATGACTATGACCGGCATTTCGGTGGCGTTATCTATCTGTTTCTGCGCGGCGTGCAGATGAATGATCCTGAGCAACACGGCATATTCAGCCACAAGCCCTCCTTCCAACTCATTAATGGTCTGGATCAGCTGTTCCGTGGTAAAGATAATCAAAAAGAGGAGCTGATAAGATGTTAAATCAGCTGCAGATACTGGAACAACAGGGGATTATTCGAGCCCTGGATTACCAGTTCGCCAAACTGATCCACTCCTTGAATCCCGATCCATTGCTGACTCTGGCCGCCGCCAATGTCAGCTTTGAACTGGGCCAGGGCAATGTCTGCATGTCTCTGGCATCGGACTTCAGCCTTTTTGGTCTGGATGGGCAGGAATGTTCCGAACTGATGGATACCGTTGCCATTCCAAAAGACCAGTGGCTAACCCGCCTCAAACGGACTCAGGTTGTGGGTGAAGGCAGTGAACCAACACCCCTGGTTCTGGATGATGGGCGTCTCTACCTTTATCGGTACTGGCAATACGAACGCAGTGTCGCCGGTTTTCTCAACAGCAGAAGCACCGAAACACTGGATACCGATGAAGCCCTGTCGATTTTGCAGAGACTCTTTAACAGGGATTACCACTTTGTTCTCCAACAGTGTAAAGGGAAGTCCGAAGCCGCTCAGAAAGCTGAGCTTATCAAGTGGCTGGATATTGAGTCCGTTGATACGCTTGACTGGCAAGCCATTCTAAACTCGGTTAATCATTGCGCTGATACCGATACCCTTGATTCATTGATTCCCGAGTCGGCGTGCCTGAACTGGCAGAAAATTGCTGCGGCACTGGCCGCCAGTCGCTCGTTTTCCGTGATCAGTGGAGGCCCGGGAACCGGCAAAACCACAACCGTTACCCGACTGCTTGCCTTGCTTACAGAGCTGGGCCTGAAACGCCAATCCCCTCCGGACATCAAACTGGTTGCCCCAACGGGTAAGGCAGCAGCTCGTTTAACCGAGTCCATTGGCGGCGCACTGGCAAAAATAAACTGCAGTGACACGGTAAGAGAAAAGATCCCGACTCAAGCCGGAACACTGCACCGTTTACTGGGCGTCATTCCCGGAAAAACCGGTTTCATCCACAATAGAAACAATCGGTTGCACCTGGATATTCTGGTAGTAGATGAAGCTTCCATGATTGACCTGCCACTGATGAGCCACCTGCTGGAAGCACTGCCAGATCATGCCCGGTTAATTCTGTTAGGTGACCGTGATCAGCTTTCGTCAGTGGAAGCTGGCAGTGTCCTCGGTGATATCTGTGCAGCCGCCAGCTTTGGTTACTCAAATGAACAACGCAATCTGCTGGAAAAGTTAACCGGACATGATCTTGCTAAAATGGAGCCTGCACAAACCAGGACAAATCTTGCCGTTTCCGACAGCCTTTGCCTGCTGCGCAAAAGCTACCGCTTTGATGCCCATTCCGGTATAGGGAGTCTGGCCAAAGCCGTAAACAACAATGACCTGCGATCTCTGAAGTCGGTATTTACCTCAGGCTTTGACGATATTGAGCGCTTTTCCATCGCCGGGGACTCTGATTATCAGCAATTGATACAGCAGTCCGTTGAATCCTACCGACACTACCTGGAACTCATTCAACTGACATCAGCACCTCACCATATTCTTGATGCCTTTAACCGGTTTCAGGTGTTATGTGCCTTGCGGGAAGGCCCCTACGGTATTTCAGGGCTGAACGAAGCAATACAAAAAGCCCTGCAAGAAAAAGGCCTGATCGACGTGACTGGACAATGGTATGAAGGCCGCCCCGTTTTGATCACCCGCAATGATCACGGGCTTGGCCTGTACAATGGTGATATCGGGATTACCATCAGAGGCCCTGATGGCCAGCTCCGGATCGCTTTTCAGTTGCCCGATAAACAGGTCCGGCAGTTTCTACCCAGCCGACTTCCTGAGCATGAAACCGTGTTCGCCATGACCATTCACAAAAGCCAGGGTTCTGAGTTTGCGGATGTTGTCATGGTGTTACCGGATAAAGACAGCCCGATCATCACCCGTGAGCTTGTCTATACGGGGATTACCCGGGCCAAATCCAGACTTACGCTCTTCGCCGAAATGGATATCCTGATCAAAGCTGCAAAGTCGCCCACCAAGAGGCAGTCGGGCCTTTATCAGCGGCTGGTTCAATAACAACCAAAACCACAGAGATCACAAAACCCGAAAAGCAAGAGACAAGCTTTTCACAATGTGCTTCATGATCTCTGCGGCTCCATCAAGCCACACTACTTTCAGGCTCCTGCTTACCATCCTCATTGCCATCATCACCGTTAAGGCCAAGCCTCTGGCACAGCCTTGAAAATATAATGGCGAAAGCTCCATTTCCACTGACATTCATGGCAGTACCAAAGGGATCAAATATCATATAGACAGCGGTAATTAACCCCAGCATTTCATCTGAAAAGCCCATCAAACTCTGTAAGATTGGCCCTACCACAAGAATGACGCCCCCGGGCACAGCCGCTACCGAAAATTTGGCCAATGCATAATAAAAACCAAAGATGGCAAAACCCGCCAGATCGGGCATTGGCATATGGAATGTATTCAGGGTCACCAGCGCCAGAATGGTCAAACCGATCGCACTGCCAATGGTATGAATATTGACTGTGGCAGGCACGATGGTTCTTGCCATGATGGGATTACCGATATTTCTTTCAGTACTGTCGATTAACACCGGCATCGTGGCGGCGCTGGAGACCGTGCTTAAACCCGTTAACCATGCAGGAAATACGTTGCCAACGTAGGTAATAAAAGTCCGAAATGAACACTTTGCTGCCACAAAAAAGTAGATAAAGAGGTAAGCCAGCTGCGAAACAATAACCAGCAGCAAAATCCTGCCATAAGCCGAGATAGCCTGGCTCAAAATTCCATCCGCATGGAGTTTGTAGGCAAATCCGAGGATAAAAAAAGGCAGTATCGGAATAAAAAAATGTTTCAGGAACCCGCTGGAAACATCACCGGCTCTGAAACAAAGCGCCCTTAGCGGTTGCATATCCAGCAGGTTCACCAGCAGGCCTGCAATGAATCCCACAATCAAGGCATTCATATTTGTGAATAGAGGGGGTAATTCAAACACCCACATGGTCGCCAGACCACTGCCATCAAGAGCATCAAGGGTGATAGGCATGGATATCAGCGGCACCATGACACTGCCAATAGTATATCCGGTGAAAATGGCCGTGATATTGGAAGCAAATACCATCATGATCAACAACAGGGCAAACAGCAGAGCATTCTTACCCATTCTGGCGAGACAGGAGACCACAAAGCTGAACACAATAAATGGCAGGACAAAAACCAACAGTGACTTAATGGTCAGGCTCAGGGTGAAAAAAAATGACTTAACGTCATAGCTCATCCAGGGATCTGTCAGAAAAGGGATCAACAACACCAACAGAAGTGTGGTCGGCAGTTTAATGTTGGCAAGATGCTCAATAATTTTCACGAATCTCCTCTTTCCCGGTAATAAAACTGACTGTGATGAAAACATAGACTTTTTTTCTGCATCGTCAAAATGTGACCGCTCTCTCAGCCTGAAAACTCACAATTTCGAACATATGTTCCAAGAAAAAATTGTCCCAGCTCATTATTTTTCGCTTTTCCGAGGGGACTGTAAGGATTCGCTGTCATTTTCTGACACAGATCAAAAAATATACTTGCCAAATCATTAGGATATGCGCGTTCGATAGCGCATTGATTAAATTAATAACCCCTCGGAGTTCATTCATGGAGCAGAAGATCACGTTACCTTCTATGGGACAGGTGTCCCTGGTATTAGGTACCTTTCTGGTTCTCGCTTTTGCGTTTACCGCCAAACTGAACCTTCCTATTCAATTGGCGCTCTGCATCGGCTGGTTCCTGGCCATGGGACTGGGTGTCAAACTGGGCCACCAGTACAAAGATCTTGAAGCGGCTGCCGCAGAAGGTATCTTCAAAGGCACCGGTGCGATCCTGATTCTGATTGCCGTAGGCGCACTGGTGGGCACCTGGATTGCCGGAGGTATTGTTCCATCGATCATTTACTACGGCCTGAAAACTATCCATCCTTCCATCTTCCTGCTGGCCACCATGGTGATCTGTTCCATGACCGCCCTGGCAACCGGTACCTCATGGGGTGCAGCCGGTACTGCGGGTATCGCCATGATGGGAATTGGTCAGGGTCTCGGCGTTCCTGCCCCGGTTACTGCCGGTGCCATCCTGTCCGGTGTTTACTTCGGTGATAAACTCTCTCCCCTGTCGGACAGTGTTATCCTGGCTTCCTCAATGTCCGAGGTTGAAATTGTTGACCACATCAAGGGCATGCTGCCCATCAGCCTGACTGCTTATGTCCTGACGGCCATCGCTTTCACCGTGTACGGTTTCCAGTTTGGCGGCAGTGCTGATATGGCCCAGGTGCAGGAAGTTATGAACCTGATGGATGAGAACTTCAGCATCTCTTTCATGGCTTTTGTTCCGGTAGTTATCATTCTTTTCCTGCTGGCCAAAAAGTTCCCGTCCTACCCGGTTATCATGCTGGGTGCTGGCCTGGGTGTGGTCTGGGCAGTTCTGTTCCAGGACCGCACGCCCATCGACGCTGTGAACGCCCTGTGGGCACCGTTGACGGTTGATTCCGGCAACGCTTTTCTGGACAACATCCTGAACCGGGGCGGTATGGTGAACATGCTGGGTTCCGTTGCGGTTGTTATCTTCGGCCTGGGCTTTGGTGGCCTGCTGGATAAGGTGGGCATCCTGGAAACCATCGCCCGCACCTTTGAAAACCGCATCACCAATGAAGGCAACCTGACTGCCTACACTGTGGCTACGGCATTCCTGGCCAACGTATTCGGTTCTGCCATGTACGTATCACTGATCCTGACACCCAAGATCATGTCCGGAAACTACGACCGCATGGGTGTTGACCGTCGTATGCTCTCCCGCAGCTCGGAATTTGGCGGTACTCTGACTTCAGGTATGGTGCCATGGTCTGACAACGGTATCTTCATGGCGGGCCTGCTGGGAGTATCTACTTTCGCCTACGTGCCTTACATGTGGATGAGCTTCATCAGTATCGGCCTGGTTGTTGCCTTTGCTTACCTGGGTAAATTCCGCCCGGTGGATAACAAGTATGTGAAACAAGTGGAAGATCATTCAGTCCACGGCCAGATGGCTACCGCCTGATTACTCTCTTTATCATTCATTCCCAGTGCCGCCCGGGTTGCTATCAACAGGGCGGCGTTTTTTTTCAGCCTCTGCCCCACCTGACCGTGCATTGCAGTGATAGACTTGATCAAAGCCCATCACCCAATGACAATCGCCGTTTATACTGTGAGGCTGATCTTAATCAGGAACATTCATGAGCAAGAAAATCTACGTTGCCTACACCGGTGGAACCATTGGTATGCGCCATTCAGATTCCGGCTATGCGCCCGGGGATAACCTGATGGGGCTGCTGGAAGAGAAACTTTCTCCTGATGTGATGGCCAGCCTGCCAGCATTCGAACTGTTTGAATACCCTCAGCTGATCGATTCCAGCAATATCCGCCCGGGTAACTGGCAGCAAATCGCCGCTGATATCGCCAGCCGCTATGAGCAGTTTGATGGTTTTGTCGTTCTGCACGGTACCGATACCATGGCTTATTCCTGCAGCATGATCTCTTTTATGCTGCAAAACCTGCAGAAGCCGGTCATCTTTACCGGCTCCCAGATTCCTCTGTGTGAAGCCCGCACCGATGGTCTGGAAAATCTGGTTGGTGCCCTGACCGTGGCGACTGATGACCGAATCAAAGAGGTTTGCCTGTATTTCAACGGCCGCCTGTTGCGCGGCAACCGTGCCCGTAAACTGAACGCCTACCTCTTTGATGCCTTTGACAGCCCCAACTACCCTTGGCTTGGCCGGGCAGATATCCATGTAGAACTCAATGAAACGCTCCTGTGGCGGCCAAAGGAAGCTGAAAAGTTTCAGCTTGATTGCGACGGTGAAACCCATGTTGGCATTCTGCAGCTGTTCCCTGGCATTACTGCCAGGTGGATGGAGTCTGCGCTGAATCAACCCATGGATGCCTTTATTCTGCGCACTTATGGTACAGGCAATGGCCCTGATGCTGACCACGCCCTGCTGGACACCTTTGCCAGGGCAACCGCTTCAGGAAAATTGATTGTTAACCTGACCCAGTGTCACCGGGGCACCGTTCACCAGGGTAGCTATGCAGCAGGCTCAGCACTGGCCAAAGCAGGTATTGTGGGAGGCCTGGATACCACTACCGAAGCCATGTTCTGTAAACTTCATCACCTTTACTCTCTGGGTCTCGGCACCGACGCGGTTAAAGCCATGCTCAGTGTCAGTCTGGCTGGTGAAGTCTCTATCTGATTGCCATTTCTTCTTGTGATAAGGGTGTCCAGACCACCCTTATTCTTTCCTGCCTTTTCAGCTATCTCCTTCTCCTCAAAAATATCAGTGAACTCTTGCCAAAAAATTCTGTCTACATGGACATTAAATTCAGAATTGCGATGAGGAAACAGGATAATGCTGACAGCACCTACTCCACAAACTATCAGCAGACAAATGACCGAGCCAAAAGTCTGTGTCTATGGAGGTTTCCAATGCGGAGCTGCTGCGGGCTTAGGTTCCGGTATTTTCACAGGGGTCAAAGTCACATCCTGTACTTGCACAAACTTTCTCAAAGACTGTTGCTGCTGTCTCGGAAATATAGATCAGGCAGACCGCTGTCTTAAATTAGGTCTAATGACGGGCAAAGTATGCGCTACCTTTGGCATATGCTCGGGAATGACAGTCGCCGGGGGTCTGGTTGGGGTATTGACTATGGGCTCTTTGGGGTATGCGTGTGCAAATAAGGAACAGCGATCTCGCTACTGTGCCAGTGCTAGCGGCCTTCCCAGTGCATGCTCCACGCTAGCCAAATTTCTGTGTTGTTATCTAGGCCCTTTCTCTGACAGTCGCTGTAGTCATCCGGAACAGCAGGAGCAATCAGCACCGGGTAAGGATTCTGCTGTGATTGATGTTGAGCCCCTGCTGCACGATACCCATTTGCCTGCACCTGCGGGCTCAATGGCTCCGCCACCCTACAACACCCTGAACTATCCCCCCAATCATGCCCCCCCCAATTATGAAGAAACCATTAACTCGCTGGCCGATGGTGTCCAATCCAATAACCCTGACTGACAGCGCTTACATTGCCTGTTGTTTTTAAAACCGTTAAACGGAGTAAATCGCAAAATGCTTAATGCACCCATACCACAAACCATCACCAGATCTATCACCAACCCGAAAGCCAACTGTCATAATTGCACAGGCTGCGGGGCCACTGCTGGCCTTGTCGCTGGTAGTTTCCTGGGGACCAAAGTCACCGATTGTAGCGGTGCACAATGCATGCACTGCCTGCTACGTGGAAATACAATTGATTGCCAAAAATGTATTACAGCAACAGGCTTCTGTTCTCTAACCACTGTGGCAATAACAATTGTCACTGGGTTGGCTTTCGGTGGTGTAGGATATTTGTGCGCGAAACATCTGCAGGGATCATCATGTCTTGCTAATAATGACTCCGAGGAAGACAATTTGCCACCTGATCAGGACGATACACCTGCCAGAGACATTACCGGCACAACAGACCAGGAAACAACACAACCGGTAACAACAGCCCCGGTTACGGCCACTGGAATGATTGACAAGAAGTCCCTGCCTGACAAGGCTGGTTGTGCATCTTCGGACTCAATGGATCCCCTTAACGTTCCACCATCCTACAAAGACCTGTTCCCGGATCCCCCCAATTATGAAGAAGCCATGAAATTACTGCGAGACAGTGCCCGCGAATGACACCGCCCATATCGCATCAAAAAACTGTTTAAGGTTATAATCCCCACCGGTATTACCGGGAATGATCATAACAATGAATATGGGGAACACCTTGAAACCGGTCAAAGTAGGTATCTGTGGACTTGGTACTGTTGGTGGTGGCACCTTCAATGTACTTCAGCGTAACGCCAGAATTATTACTGCCCGGGTCGGCCGTCCTGTGATTATTGAGCAGGTTGGTGCCCGCCGGGATAATTCTGACTGCGACACCGGGGACATCAACGTCACCCGGGATATTTTTGCAGTGGCTCACAACCCTGAGATTGATATTCTGGTAGAAACCATTGGTGGCTATGATGTCGCCAAAGAGCTGATTCTGACGGCAATCGACCAGGGAAAACATGTGGTCACTGCCAATAAGGCCCTGATTGCCGAACATGGTAACGAGATCTTTCAGGCTGCCCGTGATAAAAATGTCATTGTCGCCTATGAGGCAGCGGTTGCCGGTGGCATTCCCATCATCAAGTGTCTGAGGGAAGGGCTGTCGGCAAACAGCATCAGCTGGCTGGCGGGTATTATTAACGGTACCGGCAACTATATCCTGACGGAAATGGGTGACCATAACCGTCCGTTTGCCGATGTTCTGAAAGAAGCACAGGCACTGGGCTACGCTGAAGCAGACCCAACCTTTGATGTCGAAGGTATTGATGCCTGTCACAAGCTGACTATTATGGCGTCCATCGCTTTTGGTATTCCTCTGCAATTCACCAAAGCCTATACCGAAGGCATCAGCAAAATCACGCCCAGTGACATTCAGTATGCCGCTTCCCTTGGCTTTAGAATCAAACACCTTGGTGTTGCCCGCAAGGCAGCCAATGGCATTGAACTGCGGGTTCACCCGACCCTGATTCCTTCTGATCGTCCACTGGCCAACATCAATGGTGTGATGAACTCGGTTGTGATTCAGGGAGATGGGATTGGCCAGACCATGTACAGTGGCCCCGGGGCTGGTGCTGAGCCCACGGCATCTTCCGTAATCGCCGATATCGTCGATATTGCCAGAACCATTGACGCTCCAGACGCTGCTGTTCATGCCCTGGGTTTCTCAGCGGAAAGTCTGAGCGATACCCTGCAGGTACTGCCGATTACCGAGACAGTGTGCAGTTTTTATCTGCGCATCCATGCCGACGATCACCCCGGAGTAATGAATGCCGTTACCCGGGTGCTGAGCAACCACGGCATTAATATCGATGCCATTACCCAGAAAGTCACTCGTGAAGATGATGGTTGTGCGGATATCGTTATCCTTACCCACCGTACTCTTGAAGGCACCATGGACAAAGCTATCTCTGAACTCGAGGCGTTGGAGGATATTAAATCCCCCATCACCCGAATTCGTGTTGAAACCATGGCCTGAAGCTATTTGCCCACCCGCTTACTCTTTGCTGGGTAAGCGGTGCTGTCAGAGTAATAAACAGATATACGGAATTCCCAGTGAAATACATCAGTACCCGAGGACAGGGACACACCAAAGATTTTCAGGATGTTCTGCTGGCCGGGCTGGCGGATGATGGTGGTCTTTACGTACCAGAAACCCTGCCACAGTTCAGCGCTGAGACCATTCGGTCACTGAAGGGACTCCCCTACCATCAGCTTGCCTTTGAAATCATCCAGCCTTTTGTCGGCGGAACCATCCCGGATGATAAACTCAGGCAGATGATTGATGACAGTTACGCCGGGTTCAGCCATCAGGCTGTCGCACCACTTCAGCAACTGGGTGCCAATCAGTGGGTTATGGAACTTTTCCACGGCCCAACCCTGGCCTTCAAAGACTTTGCACTGCAACTGCTTGGTCGCCTTCTGGACCACACACTGACAGATCGTAATGAAAAGGCCATAGTACTGGGTGCAACGTCTGGTGATACCGGATCGGCAGCCATCGAAGGCTGTCGCCATAGCGATCATCTGGATATATTTATTCTTCATCCTTATCAACGGGTATCAGAAGTTCAGCGTCGCCAGATGACGACGGTTCTGGACAGCAATGTTCACAACATTGCCATACAGGGCAATTTTGATGACTGCCAGGATATGGTGAAAAGATGTTTCGCCGACCAGTCGTTCCTGCCGGAGAACACCCGGCTCGTTGCCGTTAACTCCATCAACTGGGCCAGAATCATGGCCCAGATTGTCTATTATTTTCACGCGGCCCTGGCCCTTGGTGCGCCGGATCAGCCTGTCAGCTTTGCAGTGCCTACCGGCAACTTTGGCGATATCTTTGCAGGCTATATCGCCCGGGGAATGGGCCTGCCCATAGAGAAACTGATTGTTGCCACCAATCACAATGACATTCTCCACCGTTTCTTCCAGAACAATGACTACCGCAAGGAAGCACTGCAGCAGACACTGTCGCCCAGTATGGACATCATGGTTTCCAGTAACTTTGAACGCCTGCTGTTTGATATGCATAACCGTAATGGCGACACCCTGACGGAATTGATGTCTGGTTTCAGGGAAACAGGAAATATCCGTGTTGATAATGATGTGTGGCAGGCCATCAGAGCACTGTTTGATAGCAGCCGTTCTGATGATCAGCAGGTCTGCGATACGATCAGTGCCCTGTATAATAACACCGGGTATCTTGCGGACCCCCATACAGCAACCGGTATCCGGGCAACGGAAGAAGTTGGGTTGGCCAGAGAAACGCCAGTGGTAACCCTGGCAACCGCCCACCCGGTGAAATTCCCTGACGCGATCGTCAAAGCGGGCCTGGATGCACCCGCACTGCCAGCTTATATGGCTGATTTGTTTGAGCGGGAGGAGCGTTACGATATTCTTGACAACGAACTTTCATCTCTCAAGTCTTTCATCCAAAGCACCTGACGTTCAAAACCATCACACCTGCAAAGTGCATGCTGGTGTCGCCTTCAAGCAGTTGTGATTCTGCCGATCCAGAACAGGGAGTGTTCTGGAAACTGTCACCAATGAAACCCGATTTGGCTATAAGCGATGGCATAAACGCCTGGCTCCAACCATCCTTGGTCGACGGGCCATAATTCACGCTCATAAGGCCACGGGAAAAAATACATTGTATGGCCGTCATAGTCGGTCACATGTGCATTATATGGCTGAACTGAGACGGAAGATAAACGCGTTAAAGTAATCCATTACGGTACTTTGCAGGCTCTCTATTTATCGCCCCCGCTAAACGGAAACTGTGTTACCCTGACACTTCCTTTCGCTTCATCGCCTGTTGTTTCATTTATGCCTGTGAATATAATCCGCCGCACCTACGACCTTTCAACCTGTTGCTTCACGCCCGAGATGGATCCTCTGCTGGCCAGAATATACAGTGCCCGGGGCGTTAAAACTCAGGATGAACTGCCACGTCAGCTGCAACAGTTAAGCGACTACCGGCAACTCAGGGATATCGATAAAGCCGCTGACATTCTGGCTGAGGCTATTATCAACCAGCAGCGCATGCTCATTGTTGGCGACTTCGACTGTGATGGTGCCACCAGCAGTGCTCTCGCGGTTCTGGCGTTGAGAAGCATGGGTGGCCATGCTGATTTTCTGGTGCCCAACCGCTTTGACTATGGTTATGGCCTGACCCCTGAAATTGTTGAAGCCGCCCTGCCCTTTCAACCGGATGTATTAATCACCGTTGATAATGGCATCTCCAGCCTTACCGGTGTCCTGGCAGCAAAAAACAAAGGTATGAAAGTGGTGGTTACCGACCACCATCTGGCTGGTCGCGAACTGCCCGAAGCCGATGCGATCGTTAACCCTAATCAGCCAGACTGCCCGTTTCCCGGCAAAAATACCGCCGGGGTAGGCGTTATTTTCTACCTGATGTGTGCCTTGCGAACTCTGTTGCGGTCACGGGAGTATTTTCAGGGGAGCACAGAGCCCAATCTGGCCGAACTTCTCGACCTTGTTGCCCTCGGCACAGTGGCTGATGTGGTCAAGCTGGACAGCAATAACCGCATACTGGTTTTCCAGGGACTTGCCCGTATCCGCTCCGGCCGCTGCCGACCGGGTATTACAGCGCTGATTGAGGTATCCGGTAGAAATGCTGAAAAACTGGTCGCGTCTGACCTGGGCTTTGCCCTGGGTCCAAGACTTAATGCGGCTGGACGTCTGGATGATATGTCGATTGGTATCGAACTGCTCCTTTGCGACGATATAAACCGGGCAAGGGAGTTGGCCGTTGAGCTGGATGGTCTTAACCGTGACCGAAAAGCCATTGAGGGCAGCATGCACAGCCAGGCCATGGCAGAGTTGGAGAAAATCCGCTTTAACCAGCAAACAGACCTGCCATGGGGCGTCAGCTTGTTTCAGGAAAGCTGGCACCAGGGCGTGGTTGGCATTCTGGCGTCCCGGGTAAAAGAGAAACTGAACCGTCCGGTGATTGCTTTTGCTGAAGCCGATAATCCTGTGGGAGAGCCAGAACTGAAAGGCTCTGCCAGGTCGATTCAGGGACTGCACATGCGTGATGCACTGGACAGTATTGCCAGGGATAACCCCGGACTTATTATTAAATTTGGTGGTCACGCCATGGCCGCGGGGCTGTCCATACCAAAAGCAAAATTCAACGAATTTCAAACGGCTTTTGACCTTGAGGTCAGAAAACAACTGACCGCTGAAGACCTTCAGGCAGAAATGCACACTGACGGTGAACTGATGCCCGGTCAGGTAACCATGGCAACCGCCTATACCCTTCGCGAGGGCGGGCCATGGGGACAAAGTTTTCCTGAGCCCTGCTTTGATGGTCAATTCCAAATCATTCAGCAGAAACTGGTGGGAGAGAAGCACCTCAAAATGGTACTCAAGATACCCGGCAGCGAACTCTGGCTGGATGCCATTGCCTTTAATATTGACAACAGAGTGTGGCCTGATCCCAATATTCGTCAGATCAAGGCTGTCTATAAACTCGATATCAATGAATTCCGTGGTCAGCACAACTTACAACTGATGGTTGAACATTTTGAACCAGCATGAAATAGACCCATCATGATTAGCAAGCTGACAAACGTCGCTCCTTAGACCAAACTGAGCTATCAGAATCTATTCCTTATTAAGAAGAACAATGAGGTCGTTGATGACAGCTTCCAGGTGGCTACTCACGCTGATGATAATCACCTCCCTTTGCCTGCTGATTCCGGGAGTGACTCAACCCATGATGACCATCAAGGCCGATCTTGATCGTCAGGCAATGCTGAATGAGGCAAGGCATATCGTTCAGCAGCAGAACCTTCATCCTGCCATGGCGGGTCTGGCTACCCAGTTCCTTGATCGTCTGGAAGTTAAAGGGACATCCACTGTTTATGAAAAGAAGCGTTCCATTCTTGGTACCGCTGAAGACCTCTGGAGCAGTGGCTATTATTTTGTGGCAGTACTGATTGTCACCTTCAGCCTGGTGATACCGGTGATAAAACTGGGCTTCCTGTTGCTGGCTAATTTTGTCAGGGAAAACCAAATACTGCTCAGGCTGAACAGTTTACTGGGCAAATGGTCCATGGCTGATGTGTTTGCTATTGGAGTACTTATCGCCTTTCTGGCGGCCAATGCCACTGCGGCTGGACATGACGAATCCAGGCAGATTGTGCAATTTGATGCAGCATTGCACTCTGGCTTTTATTGGTTCGTGGCTTATTGTCTGGTCAGCAATATGATGGGACAGCTGGCAGAAAAAAAACGGGAGCCTAAGCCAGCCCCATAATTTTCTTTTCAAAAAGCTCCAGCTGCTCAAGCGCTCTTTCTTCACGGAGATCCACAAGCCTGACCCCTAAGCCAAGAAGCCTGACCGGACGACCTCCCCGTTCCCAGGCTCTTACCAGCAACTGAGTAAAATGCTCCTTAACACTTTCACCGGTTGTCGGCAGACTCTCCTCAAGGGTGGTCTGGGTAAAATCAGCAAACTTTACCTTAACAAAGTGCTTATGCACCTCGTATTCCTTTTCAATACGCTGGTAGCGTTCCTGAAGTTCTTCAAGCAACGGGATAACCTGTGCAGTAATATCCGCAAGCCCCGCCAGGTCTTTATCATAAGTATGCTCAACAGAAAGGGACTTCCTGCGCCGACTGGTCTGCACCTCACGATCATCCCGCCCCCGGGAAAGCTCCCACAACCGTTCACCAAAACTGCCAAACCAGCGACTTAACTCAAGAATGGAGTACTGGCGTAATTGCCCGCAGGTATTGATGCCTTTTTTATGCAGTTTCCCGGCGGTAACCCGACCTACCCCATGAATTTTTTTCACAGGCAGATCGAAAATAAAATCATCCGCCTGTTCCGGAGTGATCACAAAAAGGCCATTGGGTTTATTCCAGTCACTGGCAATCTTCGCCAGAAACTTATTGGTGGCAACGCCGGCAGAGACGGTGACATGCAATTGTTGAAAAATTTTCTGCCGGATTTCCTCGGCAATCAAGGTGGCACTGCCTCGGCAAAGATGAGTTCCGGTGACATCGAGATAGGCCTCATCCAGGGACAAAGGTTCAATTAAATCAGTATATTGGCGAAAAATGGCATGAGCTTCAGAAGACGCGGCACGATAAACAGAAAAGCGGGGAGGAATGATCTTCAGCTCCGGGCAGAGCCGCATCGCCTGGGCTGAAGACATGGCTGAATGCACACCAAATCGACGCGCCTCATAGTTACAAGTGGCAATCACCCCTCTACGATCCGGAGCCCCCCCGACAGCAACCGCCTTTCCTGACAACCTCGGATTATCACGTATTTCAATACTGGCAAAGAAGGCGTCAAAATCGATATGTATGATTTTTCTCTGGACCACCTTTTGCTCAAGAATGGCATTACTTTCCATCATGTTCCAATTAGCTCCGGGATAAGCACTGTATATACATACAGAATGCTTTTGGCAAGCAATTCCTTGCCTGTTAACCAGTCGTTAAGGCTGCATACATTCATTTTCTGTTATGAAGCTGTGCTCAAAGCGATCGCTCTTTTGATAGCTTTCAACACCGCTTCCTGTAAACGGGATAGCAAGGCACCCTCTGAACTATGCAAATCACAATTTTCAATACACCCATTGTCAGCCAGACCCTTTCTATATTCGCAAAACTGTTTCTCAAAGTGATGGGCTGGAGGATTCAGGGCAGAGCCCCACGCCTGGCCAGGTACGTGCTTGTTGGTGCTCCCCATACCAGTAACTGGGACTTTGTCTATGGCATGGCGATTGGCCTTGCTACCGGTGTACAGTGTTACTGGGTGGGCAAACACACCCTGTTCTGGGGGCCGTTCAACTGGGTTATGCGCTGGATGGGAGGGATTCCACTGGATCGGAATGGCAGATGCAGAAGAGGCAGCCTGGTAGAACAGGCGGTCTGTACTTTCAAGCAACACAGAAAGCTGGGCCTGGTGATATGCCCTGAAGGTACCCGGGCACTCGGCGAGCGGTGGCACACAGGCTTCTACCATATGGCAAAAAATGCCGGCATCCCCATTGTACTTGCCTTTCTTGATTTCAAGGACAGAACCGGAGGATTTGGTCCTGTTATCGAGCCAGGGGAGGACATCGAAAAAGACCTTTCGGAAATACAGGCATTTTACTCAGACATTTATGGCAAACATCCGGAATGCTTTAGTCCGGTATCACCAAAATGCACAAAGCAAAGCCTTCATGGGCCATACCAGGCACCGACTTCATAATGCCTGTGATTAATTTTCGCCCTGCTGAGAATGGGTGTAGTGCTTTGCAACAGGCGTTATTGAGCGCCTGTAAAGCAGTCGGGGAAATGAATGCCCTTTATCATCAGCCAACCAGATCAGCCAATTCCTTGATAGAAACCTGCTCGGCAACCACTTTAGCTGCAATTCGATCATGAAGAGCTAAAGGGGTTCTTTTAATGCCCGCAGCCCAATCATCAAATTTTTGCCATAAATAGTGTTGTGCACTGAGCTTGACTGAAAAATTTCCCGGACCATCGATGAAATGCTCGACATTATTGGATTTATTATGTTTAAAGTCATTGTAAATCAGTGGGGACAATAAAGTGCCTGCTGCCAGACCGCCGAGGATGATATTCACAGGTTCCACAACCGCAACCATAAGCCCGAAACCCACAACATATCGACAGGCAAGGTCGGTAACCCGGTTATAGATAAAATTACTCAGTATGTTTGCTGGAGTAATCGTATATTCCAGGAACGACTTGGTGTTTTCTCTCCCCGAAAGATGATCCACAGCCTTCATAAAGGGCGCATAAACACAAAAGCCGAAAACCCCACCCACCAAGGCAGATGGGAGCGCAAAGACAGTATGGCCAAAAATGCTACCAACCAGTTGTCCGAGCTGGGAAACTGCCGCAAGGGAAGAAACCGCAACCGTCTTGACTGTATTCCATCCAGGACTCTTTTCCCGGTCCTCTTTTAATTCAGCCAGGCTTTGAGCCTTTGATTCATAATCTTCAAAATATTCCTTAGTGTATTTACCCTGATCAACAGCAACTGGAACTGAAGAAAAATTGACCGAACCAACCATTTAGTGCCCTTATTTCAGTAGATATCCACTAATTATGACCGCCCCAACAGAGAATAGTTCCATCATATGAAATCGATTTACTTATACTTTAATAAACCTCTGAGTCTTTGAAGGGTTCACAGAGGTTATTTAATTGACCGATCAAACAGATAATGGCAACCTCAAAAAATGGACTACACAATAATAATTGCCGATGACCACCCCTTATTCCGGACTGCTCTCAAGTCCTCTGTTGGTCACGCACTCAAGGAACCTGTGATCCACGAAGCTGGTTCAATCGCTGAACTGCAAATGCTTCTGGACAACAATGCCTCACCGGATCTCATCTTGCTGGATCTGCACATGCCGGGAGCGCACGGGCTGTCCGGGTTGATATTTCTCAGAGGGCAATATCCGGATGTTCCTGTTGTCATTGTTTCAGCTTCTGATGACCAGCAGATCATACAGAAAACCAAAAACCATGGAGCCAGTGGCTTCATTCCAAAGTCTACGCCGCTGGATGTCCTGAAAGTCGCCATTATCAAAGTTCTGGATGGAGAAAACTGGTGGCCTGATAATTTCCAACCTGTCGAATCCCGGCAAAGCAGTGATATGGAAGCCAGACTGGCAACCCTGACACCACAGCAGTTCAGGGTTCTGGGCATGATCAGTGAAGGCCTGTTGAATAAGCAGATTGCCTATGACCTGAATGTTTCGGAAGCGACGATCAAGGCCCATGTGACCGCCATTTTCAAAAAACTGGGGGTCAGAAGCAGGACCCAGGCGGTGATCGCCATCAAAGCGCTGGAAATTGAGATGCCCGGGCAGGATCCGGAAGATCATAAAACCGAAGACTAAACCGTTTCTAACGGGTGTTTTTCAACGTCATAACGGTTCAGAATGGCCCTCATGGAGGCTGGCTTGACGGGCTTTTTCAAATAGCTGATATTCAGCTCCCGGCATCGTTGCCGCAGTTCATCCTGTTGATTCGCGGTGACCAGAACAGCACCTGTTTGATAACCTGACCTTTTACGGATACGTTCTATCAACTCAATACCGCTGGCCTGATCGCCCATCTGGTAATCCACCATCAATAAATCAGGCGTCATGACCTCAAGCGAATGAATCGCTTCATGATGACTTTGTGCAGTCTCCACCCGACACCCCCAACGAGTTAACAGACTGGCCATACCTTTGATAATGTCCGGTTCATCATCCACACACAGAACCTTCAACCCCATGCTCCCCTGATCAGGATCACAAGGTACCACTGCGGGATCCACAATACTTCCAGAGACCAAAGGAACCACAACGGAAAAAACAGCCCCCTCTCCCGGCGACGATGACAAGGAAATTTTTGCCTCAAGGATCTGAGCTATACCTTTAGCAATGGAGAGCCCAAGCCCCAGCCCATTCACGGCTGTCGATAACCGCTCAAATTCTGCAAAAATCAGTGCCTGCTTGTCTTGGGGTATGCCCTGCCCATTATCCCTTACCTCAAGTCTCAGCTGTTGATTGTTGATAAAACGACATCCCAGCAGCACTTTTCCTGTTTTATGGGTGCTGGCAACATAACGAAACGCATTGGTCAGGAAATTTTGTAATATTCTTCTCAGGAGCACCGGATCGGTTTTAATGCGCCGATCAGAACTGACCACCCTGAACATCAGCCCATTCTCTTTCGACAACAGCGAAAACTCGGACCTCAGGGGCTCTAACACCTCCATTACAGGAACATCCCGAAGATTCACCGCCACCTTACCCGCTTCGATTCGCGACATATCCAGCAAATCTGTCAACAAATGCTCCGCAGACCTTAATGAGTTGCTGATATTTTGCGCCAGTTCTTCATGCACGGTGCCTTTTGCTTCCAGTTCCATGGAGGCAGTAAATAGTCGAGCCGCATTCATTGGCTGCATAAGGTCATGGCTGATTGCCGCAAAAAAACGTGAACGCAAGTGGTTCGCTTTCTCTGCCTGTGACTTTGCCCCTAAAAGTTGCACATTTAACAATGACAGCTCTTTTGTCCGCTCCTGCACCCGATGCTCCAGGCTTTCATTTGCTTCTTTCAGGGCCTGCTCAACCTGACGGAACCCGGTGATATCGGTGAAAGCCATAACAAATCCACCACCGGGCATGGGATTCCCCTGAATCTGAATCACCCTGCCATCCTGTCGCCGCCTTTCTGAGCGATGGGCCGTCCCATTCCTCATATATGACAGTCGTTTATTGACGTGATGGTCTACATCACCGACTCCGCAAAGTCCATTCAGGGCATTATGCCGAATAACATCTGCAATGGGACGACCCACCTTAATCAGGTCATTCGGGTAGTCAAACAACTGCAGATATTGCTGATTCCAGGCAACTAACTCCAGGTTACGATCAACCACACTGATCCCCATGCTGATATGCTCAATCGCTCCCTGCAGCAGTTCCCGGTTGAACTGAAAGACTTCCGAGGCCTCATCCACCATAGCCTGAACTTCTTCAAGCGCGACATTCCCATGTGCCAGAGACTTCATCACAATACGGGCCGATGACGCCCCCAGCGTTCCTGCAAGCAACCGTTCAATCGCGGCCACCAGTTCTGGCCCTGCCTGCTTATGACCATTCAGCGCTCCGAATAGCAGCCCTCTATCCCCGGACTCAAAGCGTTGAATAACACCCTGCACCCGGTTTTTACTGACAAAGCGGCTGGCCAGCTGTTCAAGCTCTTCTACCGTAATGGCTGCATTCGGGAAAACACCATCTTCAGACAGGACCGCATCAACAAACTTCCGGGACTGCCTTCTCTCTTCAATACCCGGCCTCAGGTAAAGACAGCCACAAAGATAGACAAAGGTATTCAGCGACAGCGCAACCAGTGTTGCTCCGGTGACCGTACCGGTAATACCCAGACCAAAAAGATTATCCGGCTTAAGCCACTCATAACCAAAAACACCTTGCTGAACAACACTGGTACCCAGCCATGAAACATCAACCAGCACAGGTACTATCAGGCAGAAAAGCCAGACCATAAAACCCACTAACAGGCCACCGGCGGCTGCCCGGGCATTGCTTTCCCTGATGTAGAGACTACCCAGCAACACCGGGGCGAGTTGAGCAACGGCCGAAAATGACATCTGACCGATAGCAGCCAGAGAACCAGCGCCTTCCAGCAGTCGATAAACAACCCATGACAACATCAATAAAATGACAATCGTCGTACGTCTTACCGTCAGCAACAGGCCACTGAACCGGTAAAAGTCATTACTGTCGCGGTAACTGTGATTATTTCTGCGCAGCAGTAATGGCATTAAAATTTCGTTGGATACCATGGTGGTCAAAGCCAGTGTTGCCACAATCACCATGCTGATGGCAGCAGACACGCCCCCCAGAAAAGCCAGCACAGCCATGGGTAAGTTGCCCATCAGTTTTGGCAGTTCAATCAAATAGGCATCACCGGGCACAGTGCTGCCCAATAGCTGATTGCCAGCCAGCGCCAGGGGTATCACAAACAGAGCCAGTAACAACAAATAGGCAGGAAACAGCCATCGAGCCTTATGGAAATCATCAATGCTGCTGTTTTCTACCACCGTGACATGAAATTGTCGGGGCAGACACAGTATGGCTGCCATGGCCATTACCGTAGGCATGATAATACTATCAAACCAGCTGACCCCGGCATTCCCGTCACCCGGCTGGATGATGGCATCAAGACTAATATGATCCACAGCAGCCCACGAAACCCAGATTCCCACCAGCAGGAAAACCGAGAGCTTAACCAGAGACTCAAAGGCAATAGCCGTCATAATGCCATTCTGGTGCTCGGTAGCATCCAGCTTTCGGGTACCAAACATAATGACAAAAACACTCAGGGTTAAGGTGATGGCTAATGCCAGATCTTCCCGAGACCATCGGCCAGACTCTGGACTGTCATCCGTCAGCTGAGCAAAGCCCATCACAATAGCTTTTAGCTGCAGCGCTATATAGGGAAGCACACCAATGACCAGAATGAGGGTCACCAGAATCGCCATAAAGTGGGAACGACCATGGCGGGAAGCGATAAAGTCGGCAATTGACGTAATGTTCTCCTGTTTACTGACAGTAATCAGCTTGACCAGAAGCTTCCAGAAAAGAACAAAAACCAGGATGGGACCAAGATAGATGGGAAGAAATGACCACAGGTTTTCACTGGCCTGCCCCACAGCACCGAAAAAAGTCCAGGAAGTGCAGTAAACAGCCAGAGAAAGACTGTAAATCAAGGGCTGCCAGCGTTTTCTGAAAGCAGCCCCCCGATAATCACCAAACCAGGCGGCAACAAAAAGACAGGCGACGTACACTGTGGCAATAAGGGCCAGTATCCATCCAGACATAGCTATTATTCTTATAAGTCATCCTCAGCGAAATATACACCGGTGCCCGTGGAATGTCGCCCTTGATCGTACGTTAGTCAGAAGGCTGATACTTTCGATATCAGTCAAAATAGCGATAGGGTTATTAAATGCACAAAACCGGGACCAGATACTTTATCTGATAGAAGTTAAGACCAAAGTCTAATACCAGAAATCCCTGCAAATCCTAAACTGAGAACACTTCAATAAATACGTTCACAGTCGTTTTATTGAGCAATCACTCAACCTCAACAAAATAACAACCGCCCTGAGTCATTTTGAACTAAATAATAATAACAACACTAAGGGAAGTGATATGTCTGACACCTCCGTTTATCCAGTTAAACCTGCTGCTCTTGAGAACACACTGGTTAACAACGACCAGTATCTGGAAATGTATCAGCAATCCATCATTAACCCTGAAGGCTTCTGGCGCGAACACGGTCAACGCATCCACTGGTTCCAGCCTTTCTCCAAAGTGAGAAAAGTCTCTTTTGACGACCACTTCGTCAGTATCAACTGGTTTTATGATGGTACCACCAATGCGTCCTACAACTGCCTTGACCGGCACCTGGAAGAGCGAGGTGACCAACTGGCCATTATCTGGGAGCCGGATGATGAAGGTGAAGCCAGAAAGGTGACCTACCGGGAACTGCATGAACTGGTATGCCGCTTCGCCAATGCATTGAAGAGTCAGGGTGTTCGCAAAGGTGATGTGGTAGCGATCTATATGCCCATGGTCATCGAAGCCACCGTCGCCATGCTGGCCTGCAGCCGTATCGGGGCCATTCATTCCGTGGTGTTTGGCGGATTCTCACCGGAGGCTCTGGCAGGAAGAATCATTGACTCAAAAGCAAAGATTGTCGTGACTGCCGATGAAGGTGTTCGAGGCGGGCGCACAGTCCCTCTGAAAAGCAACGTCGATGAAGCACTGACACACCCCGACACACACACCATTGAGAAGGTCATTGTTCTCAAGCACACAGGCGCTGATATTGCCTGGCATCGTCACCGTGACGTCTGGTGGCAGGAGCTAACCGCACTCACTTCGCCACACTGCGAAGCCAGGGAGATGAATGCCGAGGATCCACTCTTTATCCTCTATACCTCAGGCTCTACCGGAAAGCCAAAGGGTGTCATGCATACCACAGGTGGCTACCTGGTATACGCTTCCATGACCCATCAATATGTATTTGACTATCAACCCGGCGAAGTCTTCTGGTGCAATGCTGACGTTGGCTGGATTACCGGACACTCATACGTCACCTATGGCCCTCTGTTGAATGGCGCAACCATTGTGATGCATGAGGGAGTGCCTAATTATCCTGAAACCAATCGCATCAGCAAAATCATCGATAAACACGCTGTGAATATTCTTTATATTGCACCAACAGCTATCCGCTCATTAATGGCAGAAGGCGATGCAGTGGTCAAAGACACTCATCGAAACTCACTGAGATTGCTGGGCTCTGTCGGGGAACCCATTAACCCGGAGGCCTGGAGCTGGTACTACTCAACCATTGGTGAAGAGCGCTGCCCTATTGTCGACACCTGGTGGCAGACCGAAACAGGCGCTGCGATGCTGACTCCACTTCCGGGAGCCACTGACCTTAAGCCAGGTTCAGCCACGCGACCATTCTTTGGTGTACAACCTGCCCTGGTAGATAACATGGGTCGTCTGATCCATGGCCCCGGAGAAGGCAATCTTGTCATCCTGGATAGCTGGCCCGGACAAGCGAGAACCGTCTATGGAGATCATGAACGGTTTGTTCAAACCTACTTCTCATCGTTTAAAGGTATGTATACAACAGGTGACGGAGCCCGAAGGGATGAAGATGGCTATTACTGGATCACCGGTCGTGTGGATGATGTCATTAATGTTTCCGGCCACCGTATGGGAACGGCAGAAATAGAATCGGCAATGGTAGCCCATCAGCAGGTGGCGGAAGCTGCGGTTGTCGGTTTCCCACACCATATCAAGGGCCAGGGGATCTATGTTTATGTCACGCTCAATAGCGGGACAGACAGCAGTGAAGACCTGAAAAAGAACCTGAAGGAATGGGTAAGGAAAGAAATAGGGCCAATTGCTACCCCGGATATTATTCAGTGGGCCCCGGGACTTCCCAAGACCCGGTCTGGAAAAATCATGAGGCGGATTCTTCGGAAAATAGCTGCTGACGAGTTCGAAAACCTTGGCGACACATCAACGCTGGCAGATCCTGAAGTCGTGAACCAGTTGATCGCGAATAAAGCGGTGGCCAGCTAATAATTGTCAATTGTCGTGCGGTATCCGTGCATAACCAATACCGCACTCACTTTCACCCTCTCCTTTTGCCGCAGGTAATCCTTGACATTATAACCAGCGTCCCTATAATTCGCCTCTCTTTCGACGCGGGATGGAGCAGTCTGGTAGCTCGTCGGGCTCATAACCCGAAGGTCGTTGGTTCGAATCCAGCTCCCGCAACCACTTTTGTAAAGCAGTTGATGTTTTTTAAAGAATCAGCTGAACAGTTTTGTCGCGGGATGGAGCAGTCTGGTAGCTCGTCGGGCTCATAACCCGAAGGTCGTTGGTTCGAATCCGGCTCCCGCAACCACTATTGTAAAGCAGTTGATGCTTCTTTATTTTTAAAGAATCAGCTGAACAGTTTTGTCGCGGGATGGAGCAGTCTGGTAGCTCGTCGGGCTCATAACCCGAAGGTCGTTGGTTCGAATCCGGCTCCCGCAACCACTTTTGTAAAGCAGTTGATGCTTCTTTATTTTTAAAGAATCAGCTGAACAGTTTTGTCGCGGGATGGAGCAGTCTGGTAGCTCGTCGGGCTCATAACCCGAAGGTCGTTGGTTCGAATCCAGCTCCCGCAACCACTTTCATAAAGCAGTTGATGTTTCTTTATTTTTTAAAGAATCAGCTGAGCAGTTTTGTCGCGGGATGGAGCAGTCTGGTAGCTCGTCGGGCTCATAACCCGAAGGTCGTTGGTTCGAATCCAGCTCCCGCAACCATCTTATCTCAATTAAGAACCTCATCACTCCAACCATGCAACACATCGCCCCCTCCTCATCCATAAAAAGAGCGCTGGTTGTTGAAGGTGGAGGTATGCGTGGCATTTTCACCGCTGGTATTCTGGACGCTTTTCTTGATAAACGAGTCCAAGCTTTCGATGGCTACTATGGCGTCTCGTCTGGCGCGCTGAATCTCAGTTCATTTATTGCGGGTCAACGTGGACGCAATCTTGATATCTATACCAAGCTATGCCTTGACTCTGAGTTTATCAGTATTCTGCGCCACATCAGGGGTGGGGATCTGTTTGATCTTGACTGGTTTTTCCAAAAGCTTTCACAACAAAACGCTTTAAACTTTGACCGTTTCAGAAAGAGGCTGAACACTCAACGCTTTACCGTTGTCAGCACATGTATTGAAAGTGGAAAACCCGTTTATCACAGCATTGACAGCAACACACCAAATGAGGTCATCAACGACACATTGAAGGCAAGCAGCGCCTTACCCATGATTTATCGAAAGCCGGTATTGGTTAATGACCACGCCCTGACCGATGGCAGTTTATCAGACCCCTTGCCAATACAAAAAGCGATTGATGACGGCCATAATCAGATTGTTGTACTTAGAACCAGGCAAGCAAACTTTCGTAAAAGCTCAGCGACCGGGTCAAAAATTTATGCCTGGCAAAATCGTCAAATGCCAGCCGTGTCAACGCTGATAAAAGATCAGAACATCATTTACAACCAGGCGGCAGATCTTGCGGAATCAGTTGCACAAGACTCAAGCGTACATCTGGTTCATATCTCGCCACTGAAGCCACTGAACACCTCCAGAGGAACAAGACACAGAAACCACCTTGTGTCTGATTACCACAGTGGCTACACCCTCGGCTATAACCTTGCCGGGCAACTGGCATAATACCAATTCATTATCAAATTTATCTCACCAGCCCTAACTATCTGCTAGATTAAAATTCTGTCGGCATAAGAGCCTGTTTAAATATCTTAATGCGAACTGAAAGCGACGATAAAACAATCCTGTTATTCATTTTTTCTCATTTTGTAGTCTGATTCTGTGCAGAAGAGAGCCAATATACAGAAGCTTTATCTCTCAGTTTTAACTACCCGCACAAGATCCCATACGGCCTTAAGCTGCAGACATTTACTTAACACCCCACCTTCTAAATAGGGTCTACCATGCCAAGACAGGTTCTCATCCCAATTGCTGATGGCTCTGAAGACATTGAAGCTGTGACCATCATAGATACACTCAGGAGAGCGGGCGCACAAGTCACTGTAGCCAGCTGCCTTCCTGATGGCAAACAGACCATCACCACCTCACACAAAACACAGATCACAGCAGATGTGCATATAGAAGCCTGCACAGGCAAGCCGTTTCACCTGATCGCCCTTCCTGGTGGCATGCCCGGTGCCGACAACCTGAAGAACTGCAAAACGCTGATAACACTGCTGCATGACCAGCAAAAAGCCGGAAAATGGTATGCCGCTATATGCGCCTCGCCTGCGGTTGTTCTTGCTCATCACGGTTTACTGGATAACGTCCACGCGACTTGCTACCCCAGCTTCATGGAGCAAATGGAAGGTGCCCTGACACATCCCGGAAACACCGTAGTCGTGGATGAAAAGAAACGGGTTATAACAGCCCAGGGCCCGGGCAATGCCATGGGATTTTCATTTAAATTAGTTGATGCACTCTATGGAAAAGATGCTTTTCGGCCGATAGCCAAACAGATGATTGCTGACTGGGCCTTGTGATCCTTCTCCAGTAAAAACCCCAACCTCATCAGCGATGTTAATTGAACGTAGTTGTACAAATGCGTATAGAATACATATAAGGGTTTTCCGAAGCCGCAGGGAAGCCCAGTGCATTAACCCACGAGGTATGAAAAATGGAAAGCTTTATCCTGATTGTGGCTGGCATTTTTGCACTGTATTACCTGAGTCAAAAACAGGACATTATGGCAAACAAGATGTTTGGTCACGAATTCAACCGTTTCGAGCGGATCTACCACAACACCACCTACTCTTGTCAAAATTCCACCATTGTCAGAAAGCAACTAACCAGTGGAATGCCCCTGCCCTTCATTCCAGCGACCAGCTATTCAGTAAGAGCCTTATGCCTTACCGAAGACAATCACTGGTTCTGGTTTGATGCCTCTATACATCGCATGAAACTGGATCGCACCAGCATCACCCCCACCGATGCCAAAGACGCATTTAACGCCTTGAAAGACGACCCTGAAATACTGCACCGTTACTTCTCAAACCATGACCAGCAATCAGCATAACTGACTGCCAGAAACGCCTTGACATATAAACGACAGATAAAAAATATCCTGTAACCCTGATTACCAGGGATTACAGGACTTGTGATAAAGAGACCACCCTTCCGAATGGATCCCACCAAAGCATAACAGGTTAACTCACAACCTATGACTACCGAAGGTCTTTGCGCAAAATCTTACCAACCGGTGTCATCGGCAATTCATCACGAAATTCACACACTTTGGGCACTTTATAGGCCGTCAGATAATCACGACACCAGTTTAGTAACTCGTCAGCTGTAAGACTGTCATCTGACTTGATAACAAACAACTTGACCTTCTCCCCGGTATTCTCATCGGGCACTCCAATGGCTGCACAGTTTGCCACCTTCGGATGGCCGGAAACAACATCCTCAATTTCATTCGGATAGACATTAAAACCGGAAACCAGAATCATATCCTTGATGCGGTCAACAATTCTGACAAACCCATCTTCCTGGATCACAGCGACATCACCGGTTTTCAGCCAACCATCCGTACTGAGTACTTCGGCTGTTGCTTCAGCTCTCTGCCAGTATCCGGACATAACCTGCGGCCCCCTGACACAAAGCTCCCCAGGCTCACCTATCGCAGTCTCACCACCATTCTCGTCTATGGTTTTCAGCTCTGTGGAAGGTATTGGCAGGCCCGCTGTACCTGGCTGTGACAAATCACCGGCTGGATTCATACAAACGGCGGGAGAACACTCTGTTAACCCATAAGCTTCAGAAATAATACACCCGGTCTCTTTATGCCACCTTTGAGCCGTTGCCTCCTGCAGCGCTGTCCCTCCGGATAAAGTTACCTTTAAACCTGAGAGATCACATTCTTTAAATTTGGGATGATTCAGCAAGCTGGCAAATAGGGTATTCAGGCCAATAAAAGCAGTAAAACGCCACGGTTTAATAAACTTAATAAATGTATCTGTATCTCTCGGGTTAGCTATCAGAATACTGTGATTCCCCATAAACGGCATACACATTAAATGCACTGTGAAGGCATATATGTGATAAAGCGGTAAGGGTGCGATAAGCGTTTCGTGCCCTGTTTTTAAAATTTTCTGCCCCTGTTCATCCACTTGAGACAGCATCTCTTTGGACTGAAGCATATTTGCTATCAAATTCCTGTTAGTCAAAATGGCACCTTTGGCCACCCCGGTAGTACCACCAGTGTATTGAAGTACCAGGGGATCAGAGAGCTTACCCTCCGGAATCGGTTGATAGTCAGAGGCTTTTGCAGCCCTGAAGGAGTCAAGCAGCGGAACTGCTTGGGGTAAGGAATACCGTGGCACCATCTTCTTAACATATTTGACCAGGAAATTAACCACCTGCCGTTTCGGAGCCGGGACCATATCAGCAAGCCGGGTCACAAAAAGATGCTTGATTTCTGTCTGACCAACCACCTCTTCAACGAGATCACCAAAGTTTTCAAAAAATACTAACGCCTTTGCTCCCGAGTCCTTGAACTGGTGCAACATTTCCCGGGCAGTATAAAGCGGGTTGGTATTTACGATAACCAATCCGGCTCGCAACGCGCCATAAACGACAATCGGGTACTGTAGAAGATTGGGCATCTGAATCGCAATTCGATCCCCCGGTTGCAGATCAGTATTTCTTTGGATGTATGCTGCAAACCGCTGACTGTAAAGATCAATGTCAGCATAAGTCAGTGTATGTCCTATGCCTGTAAATGCGGGGAGCGAGCCATTCTCATTTAAAAAAGCATTGATCACAGATAAAGCACTGGAATACTCATCAGGGTTAACAGAATCACCAACCCCAGCAGGCCTTTTACCATTCCAGAATGATGCATCCATAACACTGCGCCTCTTATTTTATGGTTATTGTTATCAGGGCTATTTAACCTTTTCAGGGAATTTTACCCAATATTTTAACGACAGGCATCTAATTAGTGACGAATTTGCCGAATAATTATCATGTAATCTCTGGCAATGACGTTTTTTTTACCTTAATCTATTTTTTAAGACACAATTTACGCAGATAGTCAGAGCACGTAAAGACACCAGTACTAACTACGGACAGAATCAACAGGATGTTGACCATAAAACCGTCTACGAGCCCAGTCAGATCATTTTCTGCTTTACCATGGCAGGAGGTCATTGATGACTGAATTTTACCTGAAAATACTCTCCGGCAACCATATTGGTGCCGAGATCCCCATCGAGCCGGGCAGGTACTCCCTGGGTAAAGATGATGGTTGTGACCTGGTATTAACCGACGACAACCTGAATGATATCGAGCTCATTATTGAGATTTCCAATGATGGCCAGATCAAAATCCAATCAAGCACAGTGGATACGCCTTTATATGTAAATGGCGAGCCCGCAGGCTCGAGTATTCAGTACCGCCACTTTGATATTGTTACCTCAAGCAGCCTGTTTATAGCTATCGGCCCCGCTGATGCAGAGTGGCCACCTCTGGCACTGCCGAACATAGCCCCTCCCCCAACACAGGAACTGACTGTCAGCGAGGAAGAGCTGCCATCCCCTGACCCAGATGAGCTGGATCTATCTGGATCTGACTTTCAGCAGCCACTGTCAGATGAGGATGAAGAGGATGACGAAGAAGATGAGGACGATTTTGATGATACATCCTTTTTAGCAAGTATTGATAAAAGATGGCTTGCCGCCATTCCAGTCATACTGCTGATTATGATAGCCGGCGTGAGTCTGATGATTTCCAACACGGATACCGAAGTACAAAAAGTAACAAGCATCCCGGGAGTTCTCGAAATCTCGGCAAAGGCCAGGGACCAGCTTGGACTTAAAGAGGTAAAGTTCAAACAGCTGCCCGATAAATCATTACTCGTGTCGGGTTATACACCAACGCTTCAGGACAGACTTGAACTGCAAAAATTTCTCAGAAAGCAGGGCATTCCTTTTAATTTGCAGATCATTGTTATGAATGAAATGCGTGATAACGCTGAACTGCTTCTCAGAGACCGTGGTTATGACAAACTTGAGCTGGAGCTGGATAACACGCCCGGATCTCTGGTGATAACCGGATATGTTTCAACTTCTGATGAGCTTGATAACATTATCAGCATGCTCAAACAGGAGATTTATGGGCTTACGTCAGTTGTTGATCAGGTTGAGAACCAGATTAGCCGGGTCAATACCCTCAAATCCATGCTGCGGGAAAAAGGGTTGATACCAAGAATTCATGTCGTCACCCGGGATCAAACGGTGATCCTGAAAGGGCACCTGCTGGATGAAGGACAAGTTTATGACCTGCAAACGGTAGTAGCCAAATTTCAGAAAAAATACGCCAACAAACCATCCATTGAATTAGCCACCAAGTATGCAGGAGGTACAATAACGGACAGTCAATCACCTTTATCGTTAAATATACGCGGTATCAGTATGGGCAAAGTGCCTTACGTGATACTGATCGATGGTTCCAAGTACCTCATAGGAGCAAAACTTTCTAATGGGTATATAATTGAAGATATCAACCTTGAGTATCTTTTATTAGCTAACGGAACTGACAGAATCAAATACCGTCTTGGAGGGAACCGTGACGGACAAACCGAAAAATGAAGAGAATATTCTTCTCTCAACAACTGAAGAACAGTTGATTCAAGATAAGGACGGCTCCTACCGGGATCAGATCCTTAACCATTTACTCTCTGAAGCGACTCGCCTGAAAGGATTAAAAGATAAAGGCGCAGCTCCGGAAGATTTTTCAAAAATCGACAGCCTGCTCACCGCTGTAGTTGCGGCTATGGAGGTCGTTGATAAGAGCTGGAAACAGCATCACGGTCAATCAAAAGCCTGAGAGGGAACTCAGCCATGGCATACCAGGATACCTACAACCCGAATTACAATCAGCCAGGAAGCGCCGGTTTCAGCTTTGACAAAGTATCTGAAACATTCGGAAGCCAGGCAGAAGCGCTCGATACAGCACTGAAAACCCGTGTCGCCAATATGGATCCTAACAGTACCAAGGATATGGTTGAGTTCCAGGTAGAGTTCAACAAGTACATGATTGTTGAAGGTCTTCGTTCAAGTATCGTCAAATCCATCAAGGATACGATACAGAGTATTATTCAGAAGCTCTAAACTAATTTTATGGATGGAGATAGTCAGCAATGATTGATGACAAACTTTTAAAAACTCTGGCGGATATTGGCTTTATGGCCAGCGGAACCGGGCTGCCAAAACATGCTTTTGGCATTTTCAACGGTATTGAAGCCGCCAGGCCTGACAGCCCGCTTAGCACCATCGGCTTTGCCCTTGAGTTTATGAATCGAAAACGTCATCAGGAAGCTATTGACCTGTTGCATAAGGAAGGTCTGGCAAAGCACCCTGAAGATCCTACTATCAAGGCCTTTCTGGGATTAGCTTTGATGTTTGAGGGACGTAATAAAGAAAGTGAAGACTATCTTAAACCACTGCTGTCTTCAAAAGAGGCAGAACCCGCTGAAATGGCCAGAGAACTTCTTGCCAACATCCACGGCCAATAGCTTATTCCGGAAGCTTACCTCGCAAAGCTTCCGGGAAGTTTTTCCCCGGCACCGCTTTCTCAATCATCCACTGCTTGACCACCGCCGTAAGAAAGATTAGAAATTGCTCCAGTTGCTGAGGGTTCTCAGCCATAGTCTGCACCAGACGGACAGACTTGCTTAACGTATCAACTGAAAAATAATGGTCAGAAATTACCCTTTCAGATAGCCCGGAACCAGACTCACTGAATACTCCCTTCCCTCCAACTTCACGCCTGAACTCAGTAATTGAGCCAGAAAGCAAATTCTTCACCAACTCATCTGACAGCGTTGTTGCAGGTTCAAACCACTCAGGTTCACCCCAGCGTTGAATCTCTTCTGCCCCCTGACATAATCGACTTACCACCCTGTCAAAATACCCCTTGAGACGCTTTCCTGAGAATGCCTGAAAGCCATGAAAGGTCCATAGATTCACTTTCTGTTGCCAATAGAACTCCTGATCTAAACGCGGTAAGTGACAAACAGTCATTCCTTTACAACGCTCCAGAAGCGCACACCAGTCATCGTGATGATCCACAACAACCCTGAACGTAGCATCGAGGCCTTTTTCAAAAGCACTGGCATATTGACTGCAAAGGAAAGGCTTGATGTTCGATAACGTGTCACTCGCAGCGGTCCGGACCAAATTATTGGTCACCAGACTCTCTTTCACCGGCGGCATCTCAATCAATTCACCATTAACCAACTGGAAGAGGCAATCCCGATAACCATTAAAGTGGAACTGTTCAACAACGCTCCAGAGAGACGTGAGCATAAAGCTGTTATCCGTGCCACAGAAGGCTCCCCGGGGATCATTCAACTCAGACTCGAACGCTTTTATAACACCAGGGCAGAAAGCAGCTTTAACATCCACAAGATGAGGTATGCCATTTCTGGATACGACATTCCGATTATGAACATCCCCCATTCCCAACAGGATCGATAAACCAGCAATAACTCCCAGGCGCTGGTAATAATCGTTTATCTGCTGATCATCCAGCACCTCATTGAGACCTCTATCAACAAATTCACTATAACCGTAAGCGCCTTGAAAAGATCCTGACAATATCCTTATGGTCGCCAGCCCAGGTTGCTCACCCAGCCACTGGTTAAGCTTACCGGCGATATTACTGTTATCAGCAGTATGCCCGATAATCTGCCGCTCGACAGCCAGATCCCTGTTTTTATAAACCAGCTTCTCGCCATTATCGCAAACGATAATGGCAATCATGCAAGAAGACGAAGTACTTAACGGAAAATCAAGGCGGGCAATACTCTGCGCTGGCTGTTGCCAGCGATCAGAAAATAGCTGATTGACACCCCCAAGATCTCTGTAAAACCGGGCAAATAATTGTTTAAAGTCTTTCAGTGCACGGATAATCCATAAGCGATTCAAACGATACCACAAAGGAAATTCAGCACTCAGGAATACCAGCCCGCCCTGCTCAACGACAGAGTCCAACACATCGGTATATTGCACAGTCCCTTTCATCTCAGCAACCCAGCCAATTGCCTGCAACAACTGACCATCCAGCTTTGCAGCAAAGGGCTTGAGCAGGCTCGCTCGAAATTCAGGGCTTTCTGACTGGTTATGGTAGAACGCCAGCTGCACATCCAGCCAGCAAAGCAAAGGCTCCAGAAGCCTGAACCGATGAGGCTCGACACAATCCAGATGCAGCATCACCTCAGCCGGGAGCCTTTGCTCTTCAGGCCACCATCTTTTTTGATGGTCAGCCTGATTTATTGACGGTTTATCGGTCAGAGCCAGCAGTTGATATTTACACATCCACATAATATTCAACAGAAGTGCCGGTTCCTGAGGAAACTTCGCCTTCAGGTCCGTCACATGGCAACCGGATAGACAAAGACGGGCTACCTGGTCAATCAGGTCCGTTTTTAACAATGAGTCCATTTCGGTATAGTGAACAAACTGCTCGGATCTCAGCAGCAATCTAACACCTCGATCCGTTGTCGTAAGGAACTGGTCATCTGTCAACTGACTGGCTGGGTAATGCTCAAATATCTGATGATAAGGAAGCCCAACTGGCCTTTTATTTAATCGGGAAATCTGATCAGCGTCTTTATTCAGACCACTCACCAACTGATGATACTCATCAACAACGGCTTCCCATCGATAATTCTCAAATACTCTCTGCCTTCCCTGCTCTCCCATGCCAGACAGAAGTTCAGGCTCCTGAATCAACTGATGAATTTTCTCTGAACATTGGCTTAAATTAACCGCTGTCCCCTGGGCTTGCAGCATATGGGCATGGTCCGTCAATAATGAACCAAGTGGACGGGCGAGATCATCCAAATCTGTCGATACGGTTTCAATCAAACAGCCACTGACCCCATCATCAACCAATTCCGAATAGCCATTCCAGTCGGATAAAACAACAGCCTTGCCATTAACCATTGCTTCCAGAGGTACGATGCCAAAACTTTCCTGAATATTATCCGAAAGCGTCAGAACCAGATCACAGGCTGACAGCCATTGATGTTTACGGTCATCTGCAATTTCCAGCTCAAAGCGGACACTGCCTTCAAGGTTTAAATCATAAGCTTGTTTTAACAGGGACTGCACCGTTGGATTGCCAGCATCTCCTGCACCCGCAATAATCCATTTGATATTTCGGTGCCCATAACCCTCCACCAGATCATTCATTACCAGCAATACCGGATGGAGGTCCATCTTGTTTGAAGGAGCAATCCGGCCAAGGGTTAAAATGACAAAAGATTCCTGAGCAACACCCAATACCTCTCTGGCTTCCTCTTTACTTCCTGCATAACGCTCATCAGGATCTATCCCCAGGGGCAGCTTTGCAACACTCCCCTTGTAAGGTATAGCCACACCAATATGATCTGAAATACTGGAACTTGCAGCAGACAACAGACGCATCATCACTTTTTTCTGCGCTGCGCTGCTGCATAAAATTGCGTCACAGCTTTTTAGCGGTGACAACAATAAATCACGGGTATTTGACATATTTGAGTCTGTACTCAGCGTATGAGCCCGACCCGTAATAGGAAATGGTTCCACACAGTACGCATCACGAAGCGCTGCGAGATGACCAACCCAGGGATCACCCTGATGAAAAACCTGGTACCTGACCCTGGAAAAATACCGGTTTAACTCATGAGCCGGCAAGAAATGGATGGCTTTATCACTGCCATAATGCTGAAGAAAAGATTCCCAGCCGGTTCTCAACTCCGGCAATAACGACTGAGGGGAAAATATATGTATCTCTTTGAATCGACTGTAACGAATGATGGCTTTCAGAAATCCGTCATTGGCACGCCGGAGTCCATTGAAATAGGCAGCTTCAGTACTGGCAACCAGGCAACCAAATATTGAGGAACCAGTGGATTGCTGCTTTTTCAAAGGCATATCGAACAACTCTAATCATTGACATACCTTATATATCGAACTGACAGCAGCTTCTATTAGGACATGAACATCATGGCTGGGCCAGGGGGGGCACTTTGCTCAACCCAATTGACAAAAAGTGCATGATTATTGGCCAATGCTGCAATGACCTCTTCAATACCATCAACATTCAGGCTCTTTATCGGAGCAGAAGCATATAGAGCCAAAGCATCGACATCAGGGTCGATACACAATGAAACACGCTCATGGGCAACCAGAGCCAGGTTTTTTCCCAGCAGCCTGATCAACAATTCTTCACGCTTACTATTATCCCCGGGCAGCCTGGCAATGATGCTATAAGCATAAAAGCGACCATTGGCCTGAAAACAGGCAACCTCTATCCGACCATCAACCAACAGAGAATATCTGTCGTTTTCATACTCCAGCTCATCTATCTGCTGACGAGCAGCGTATGAATTCATCAATTGTTCAAAGCTCATAGCATCCATGCCCTTGATTTAAATAAGTTCAAAAAGGCGTCCCTGCCTCTCCTTAAGCATAGTGCAGCTTAATTACTTGGCCAGATGACCGGAAGCGGGTGCCAAAAAGCGAGATTTCAAAGAAATCCTTCTGAACAGAATAATAAGACCTGTAAACGCCACGAGTGATGCAGCAAAGCCTAAGGAAATCGAGTGAGTAATCCCCATGACCAGATACCCGAACATGGCTACAGCCGCTATGCCAAGCGCGTAAGGAAGCTGAGTATTGACGTGATCCATGTGGTGACAGGATGCCCCGGTGGACGAAAGAATTGTGGTATCAGAAATCGGGGAGCAGTGATCACCAAACACAGCACCTGCCAGCACAGAGGCCAACATGGGCAGCATCATGGCTATGTCCGCTGCTGCCGCCATATCTCCGGCAATGGGCAGCATAATACCAAAGGTGCCCCAACTGGTTCCGGTAGCAAAAGCCATCACACCAGAGACAATAAAAAGCATCATTGGCAGAAAGCTGGGAGAAATATTCCCACCAACCAGACCAGCCAGATACTTACCGGTCTCCAGCTGGCCAATTATTCCAGTCAGAATCCAGGCAAACACAAGAATATAAATAGCTGGCAACATTGACCTGCTGCCCTCAGCGATCGCCTTCTTCCAGGTGTTTCCGGAAATATTTCGACCCAACAACCGGGCCATCGCAAACAGAAGACCAATCATACCGCCACTGATCAGTGATAACGTAACATCGGTATTCTCAAAGGCACCCAGAATGGAAAATGCCTGATCATCACCAGCAAGAGCGGTATACCCCGTCCAGATCATGGCAGCGATCGTTGCCAGCACCAGTACCAGAATCGGTGACACCAGATCCGCCACACGGCCATTTTCATCTTCTTCCAGAGCTGGAGCACCCGGAGGGTTACCCTTATTGGCATCAAACAGATTGCCAGCAAGCGCTGCACTCTCGTGTCTGGCCATGGGGCCAACATTAAGATCCATGGCTGCAGTAAAGAAAACCAGCGCCAGCGCAAAAATTGCATAAAGGTTCATGGGAACCATGGCCAGGAATGAAAAGACCGGGCTATCGCCAACAACACCGTGGGTCGCCATAATAGTACCCACCAGAGCAATGATATAAGCACCCCAGCTTGAAATTGGCATAATTACGCAGATTGGAGCAGCGGTCGAATCAATCAAATAAGCGAGCTTGGCTCTTGAGACTTTGTGCCGGTCAGTGAGTGGCTTACTGATACTCCCCACGGCAAGGCTGTTGAAATAATCATCAATAAAAATGATAACACCGAGAAAGACCGTCAGTACCTGCGATCCCTGACGTGTCTTGACACGCTCACGAGCCCACTCACCAAAGGCCCTGGCTCCTCCAGAAATAGTGATCAGGCTGGTGATCACACCCAGAACCAGCAAAAACAACAGAATATAGAGATTGCTAAAATTAAGGCCTTCATCCCAAAACACACCAACAAACCCATCAAAAATACGATGAACGGTGATAAGCGGGTTCAAGCCGGTCAGCAGTAACGCACCGGTGACAATACCAGCGCCCAGAGACCACAATACTTTCCGGGTTATGACTGCCAGAATAATTGCGACGGCTGGGGCCAATAACGATAACGACGAATCACTGAAACTGGTTAATTCCATAAAAACTGATCTCGTTTATTGATCACCCATGCCCGTTATTCCAATACTTATCAGGATGAGTGAACCAGTTGTAATTAGATCAGGAGGCAAGCGTACATGGAGGAAGCGCGAATAAAGAAAACCTCATCAGCGCTCTCTGGTACCCGTTAGCTCTCCACAGTAAAAACTGTGACAGTAGTACACCTGTTCGATGCACTACCAGTGAGACTGGTTGACCACCAGGCTCACTTCGGCACCATTTCCTTTCAATCGGACTACGGACGTCACCCTATTCCGATTTACTGATAAACAGCGCGCCTCTAACTAGGGAAAGAGGATCACAGGCAGGAATGTAGCAAGAGGATACTCACTACATCACCCCTGAATGGGCGCATTATGCACCATTGCTCCCGATATAAATACCCAAAGCAAGTATAAGTAAAGGAATCAGATATTACATTTAGTAATAACTGTATCACTCCCACTCAATCGTAGCCGGTGGCTTACTGGATACATCATAGGTCACCCTGGAAACATGCTCAATTTCATTGATGATCCGATTAGAGACTTTTTCCAGCAGATCATAGGGCAGGTGGGCACAGCGAGCGGTCATAAAGTCTATGGTTTCCACTGCTCGCAGGGCAATCACATACTCATAGCGGCGACCATCACCCACCACGCCAACGGATTTCACCGGCAGGAAAACAGCAAAAGCCTGGCTGGTCTTTTGATACCAGTCGGCCTTACGCAGTTCTTCAATGAAAATAGCATCCGCCTGGCGGAGAATATCCGCATATTCCTTTTTGACCTCGCCCAGGATGCGAACACCGAGGCCCGGCCCCGGGAATGGGTGACGGTATACCATGTCATAAGGCAGACCCAGCTCCAGACCTATGGTTCGAACCTCATCCTTGAACAGCTCACGCAGCGGCTCAACCAACTCCATCTTCATCTCTTCCGGCAGCCCGCCCACATTATGATGGGACTTGATGACATGGGCCTTACCGGTTGTTGAACCAGCAGACTCAATAACATCCGGATAGATGGTGCCCTGGGCCAGAAAAGTGATGTTGTCCAGGGCACTGGCATGTTCATCAAACACTTCGATAAAGGTATTGCCAATAATCTTGCGCTTGTCTTCAGGATCCTGAACACCGTTCAGGCGACCCAGAAACAGCGCTTCAGAGTCCGCACGAATAACCCGAACCCCCATATTTTCTGCAAACATGGCCATCACCTGATCGCCTTCATGAAGGCGGAGCAGACCATTATCAACAAAAACGCAGACCAGCTGATCACCAATAGCCTTATGCAGCAGCGCCGCTACGACACTGGAATCAACACCACCGGACAGTCCCAGCAACACCTTCTGTTCACCCACCTGCTCACGAATACGGGCAATAGCGTCATCGATGATCTTGCCTGGCGTCCACAGTTTCTGACACCCGGCAATATCAACCACAAAACGCTCTAGAATTCGTAATCCTTGGGTGGTATGTGTCACTTCAGGGTGGAACTGGACACCGTAATACTGCTTTTCTTCGCAAGCCATGGCAGCAATCGGGCAGGAGCCAGTGGAAGCAGCAACCACAAAGCCTTCAGGTATGGCGGTCACTTTATCTCCATGGCTCATCCAGACATCCAGAGTCAGACGACCACCTTCACAGACATGGTCTTCAATGCCATCAAAAAGGCGCACTTTCTCTTCCAGCTGAACCTGGGCATAGCCAAACTCACGCAGATCAGAGGTACTGACCTTGCCACCCATCTGCTCTGCCATGGTCTGCATGCCATAGCAGATACCCAGCACAGGCACACCGAGTTCAAAAACAATATCTGCGGCTTTTGGAGAGTTGTCACCGGTAACGGATTCAGGGCCGCCGGACAAAATGATCGCTTTCGGGCTGAACTCCCGAATAGCGGCAGCATCCATATCATAGGGATGCAGTTCACAATAAACACCGATCTCACGCACTCTTCGGGCAATGAGTTGGGTGTACTGGGAACCAAAATCAAGAATCAGAATGCGGTCTGAATGGATATCCTGGGACATGATTAATCTCTAAGTCCTGTGATCAGCAAGGCCGGGAGGCTTACCCTTACTGAAAGTAAACAGCCGGTCAGAAGCTATCTCATTTCTGTCCGGCTGCAGGTGTCAACATGAACAACGCTGTGAAGCAGTCTTAACCAACACGGTAGTTAGGCGCTTCCTTGGTAATCGTTACATCGTGAACATGGGATTCGGCCATACCGGCATTGGTCACGCGAACAAACTGTGGCCGGGTGCGCATGGTTTCCATATCAGCAGAACCGGTATACCCCATCGCGGCACGCAAGCCACCCACCATCTGATGGATAATGGCATGGAGAGGCCCCTTGTAAGGTACACGCCCTTCAATACCTTCTGGAACCAGCTTTTCAGCACCCGCTTCGGCACTCTGGAAATAACGGTCACTGGAACCGGAAGCCTGGGACATTGCCCCCAGAGAACCCATGCCACGATAAGCCTTGTAGCTACGCCCCTGGTAAAGCTCCACTTCACCCGGCGCTTCTTCAGTACCCGCCAGCATACTGCCCAGCATGACGGTACTGGCACCGGCAACAATCGCTTTTGCCATATCACCGGAAAAACGGATACCGCCATCAGCAATAACAGGCACTCCGGTGCCTTTCAGCGCTTCAACCACATTGGCTACCGCAGTGATCTGAGGCACACCAATACCGGTCACAATACGGGTAGTACAGATAGAGCCCGGACCGATACCCACTTTAACACCATCAGCACCCGCTTCGACCAGAGCTTTGCCAGCCTCGGCGGTGGCTATATTTCCACCGATCACCTGAACCTGCGGGTAGTTTTCCTTTACCCACTTCACTCGCTCAATCACACCACGGGAATGGCCATGAGCAGTGTCGACGATAATGACATCAACGCCAGCAGCCACCAGGGCAGCGACACGATCAGGCGTTTCCGCCCCGGTACCCACCGCTGCCCCGACGCGCAACTGTCCCTGACTGTCTTTCGATGCATTCGGGTACTGCTGGGCCTTTTTAATGTCCTTAACGGTCATCATACCGGTGAGATTGAACTGATCATCCACCACCAGCACTTTTTCAATACGATGCTTGTGCAGAAGCTTGCGAACGGTCTCCGGATCAGTACCTTCCTGAACCGTCACCAGACGCTCTTTCCGGGTCATGATCTCGGAAACGGCTTTATCCAGATTAGAAACAAAGCGGACGTCACGACTGGTAACAATACCCACCAGATCGCTGCCAGAAAGCACGGGAACACCGGAGATATTATGTCTGGAGGTCAGCTCCAGAAGATCTCTGACAGTGGCACTGGCATCAATGGTAATCGGGTCTTTGACCACACCACTTTCGTGCTTCTTAACCTTGCGCACCTCAGCGGCCTGCTGCTCCGGCGTCATATTCTTGTGAATAATCCCGATTCCGCCTTCCTGGGCCATGGCAATAGCCAGAGACGCTTCGGTAACGGTATCCATCGCCGCAGAAATCAGCGGAATATTCAGCTCAATACCGCGGGTCAGTTTGGTTTTCAGGGAGACATCTTTGGGGAGGACTTCGGAGTAGCCGGGCAGGAGGAGGACATCATCGAAGGTGAGTGCATCTTGTGCAATTCTCAGCATTGCCTGTTACCAAGAGTTTATTTTATGGGAAAAAAATTCGGACAAGTATACCCTATATTTCAACTTCAGCTAAACCACTTATTCAGGCAGAATACCAAAAAAACCGACAATCCCCCTGCCAGGCTTGATCCATGCACCACTTTACAGACAAACCGACGCAAAACGCTGAGGCATCCGCAAAAGCCCTCTCTGTTACGGAGTTAAATGGTAAAGCCAGGCGATTGCTGGAGATGAACTTCAATAATGTCCGTGTTGAGGGCGAAATATCCGGACTGGCCCGTCCCAGCTCCGGGCATTGGTATTTCACCCTGAAGGACAAACAGTCACAGATCCGCTGCGCCATGTTCCGCAACCGTAACCAGGCGCTTAAGTTTGTCCCGACTGAAGGCATGCTGCTGATGGTCAGGGGGCGCGTAAGCCTGTATGAAGGAAGAGGCGACTATCAACTGATTGTTGAACACATGGATAATGCCGGCACCGGTGACCTGCAAAAAGCCTTTGAGGTTCTCAAGGCAAAACTGGCCGCTGAAGGCCTGTTCGACATCACGCGCAAACAACCCCTGCCCGCTCACCCAAAGCATATCGGGGTGATCACCTCACCCACCGGCGCAGCCATTCGGGATATCCTCACCGTACTGAAGAGACGCTTTCCTGCCATACCGGTCACCATTATTCCCAGCTCGGTTCAGGGAGAGCAGGCAAAACACGAACTGGTCAATGCGCTAAAACTGGCAACAAGTGCCAACCGGTTTGATGTACTGATTATTGGTCGCGGCGGTGGTTCACTGGAAGATTTGTGGCCATTCAATGAAGAGTTGGTGGCCAGGGCCATAACAGACTGCCCTATCCCCATAGTCAGTGCCGTTGGTCATGAAATTGACTTTACCATTGCCGACTTTGTGGCTGATCACCGGGCCGCAACCCCATCAGCAGCGGCAGAAATCCTCAGCCCGGATCGCCAGGCCCTGTTAAATCAGCTTAACCTGATCAGCAGAAAGCTCACGACACTGACTCGTCATAAGCTGCAGTTAAGCCAGCGAGAGCTTGATAACCTGCAAAAACGGTTAAGACACCCCGGGGATCGTCTGAGAGACAACAGCCAGCGGCTGGATGATCTGGAAATCCGGTTAAAACAGGCCATCACCCTGAAACTGGAACGGGCTCAATCAAGCCTGGGTCGGCTCAGAGACCGGGCAAATCAACAGAACCCCCAACGTAAATTGGAGCTGCTGAAAAGCCGTAATGAATATATGGGGCAAAAGCTGATTCAGCTCATATCCAGCAGCCTGGAAAGACGTCACCTGAAACTGGAGAAAGTGTCTGGAGAATTGAACGCCGTGAGCCCTCTGGCAACACTTTCAAGGGGCTATGCCATCACCATGGCTGGCGATGCCATTATCCGAAGCAGCCAGCAGCTCCGGGAAGGCGATCAGGTAACCACACGATTCTTCAAGGGCGAGGCAATCTGCAAAGTGGAAAAAATCACAAATTAATATGAACCGCTAACCAGATGGTATCAACATCGGGTTGAGTCCACGCAACCCGATGCCTGCACCCGGCAGGCAGCATGATATAATCACCGGCATGGAGAGTGACAGAGGCTCTTTCCCCATCAAACTCCAGTACAGCTGAACCCCTTAACAACACCACCCACTCATCCCGGGACTGGTCATACCACTCTCCTATCGGCGTCGTATGACCACGGGAAACAATCCGCTCTATTTTCACGCCCCCGGATTCCTGCAGAGTCTCAAACAACTCTTCAGGTAATTCGTCAGGTATGTGTTCGAACAGATTGTTTTTCATTGATTACTCACCTGAACCAGTCAGGAACGCTTTGTCTTACGCTTCTCTTTGGCAAACTGCGCCGATTTTTCAACTCTGCGCTTACGGTGAGCCTGCCTCTGATCAACCTCTTTGGTTTCCGCATAAGGGTTATCACCTGAGCGGAACTCAATTCGAATAGGCGTTCCCATAATCTTCAGCACTTTACGGAAGGTATTTTCCAGATAACGTCGATAAGCTGCGGGCACCCGCTCAGTCTGGTTACCATGAATAATAATCGTTGGCGGATTCATGGCTCCAGCATGGCAGTAACGCAACTTAATACGGCGATGATTGACCATGGGCGGCTGATGCTCCTTAACAGCATCTTCCAGAATTCGCGTCAGACGATTGGTGGACAGTTTACTCGTCGCCGCTTCATACGCCTCTTCAATAGAGTCATACAAATTGCCAACACCGGTACCGTGTTTTGCCGAAATCATGTGAATGCGGGCATAATTGATAAACCCGAGTCGACGCTTCAGCTCTGTCTTTACCTGGGTTTTCTGCTCTTCTTCCATGCCATCCCACTTGTTCAGTGCAATGACCACAGCACGCCCCGCGTCCAGAACAAAGCCCAGCAGATGCAGATCCTGCTCCACAATACCTTCACGGGCATCCAGCACAAGAACCACCACATTGGCATCTTCAATCGCCTGCAGCGTCTTGATGACCGAAAACTTTTCGATGGATTCGGACACCTTGCCTCTTCTGCGGACACCTGCCGTATCAATCAGCGTATAGTCCTGACCAAAACGCTCATAAGGAATGTAAACACTGTCACGGGTCGTTCCCGCCTGATCGTAAACAACCACTCGTTCCTCGCCTAACAGGCGGTTAACCAGGGTAGATTTACCCACGTTAGGGCGACCAACGATACCAATCTTGATACCTCTGGGCCTGGTTGACAGCTCATCAGACTCTTCTGCCTCACCGTCAGTACACTCCAGCAGCACGTCATTGATCATGTTGCTGACACCCCGACCATGCACGGCAGCAATATGATAGGCTTCGCCGATACCCAGGGAAGCAAAATCCGCCTCGGCCTGCTCAGCATCCACCCTGTCTACCTTATTCAGCACCAGGTGATACTTTTTGCCCTGTTTGCGAAGGTGCAAAGCAATCATTTCATCAGCAGCTGTCAACCCGGCTTTGGCATCCACCAGAAACAGGACAACATCCGCCTCATTGATGGCCGCCAGCGACTGTTCTGCCATGGCAGAGTCAATCCCCTCTTCATCACCGGAGATACCGCCGGTATCCACGACAATATAGGGATGCGAACCAATTTTGCCCTCACCGTATTTCCGGTCGCGGGTTAACCCGGCCACGTTGGCTACCAAAGCATCCCGGGAGCGGGTCAGACGGTTAAAAAGGGTGGACTTGCCAACATTTGGCCGACCCACCAGGGCAATTACAGGAACCATAAGATTTACCAAAATTACAAATTACGCAGCGGGGAAATCATTCAGAACACGCTTTCCCAGCGCATCGGTCATCAGACCGAAATTGAAAACGGGCTGAATCCTTGTAAAGATTCAGCCCGACAACATTCTTAAAAGTCAGAAACCAGCTTCCACTACCCGGAAGCTTTTTCCTTCAAAGCAACCAGCTCACCATCAGCTGACAAGACCAGGATCAAGTCACCATCCACCAGAGGCTGGGTTTTAATTGCAGAAGAGTCAGCCTTGAAACGTCCAGCCTGACTGCCATCAACCTGCGACAACAGGTGCACATAACCCTCACCATCGCCGACCACAACATAACTGCTGAACGCTGCGGGTGCAGACAGCTGACGGAACTCAAAATCTTCCTGTCGCCAGTTAGCGGCACCGGTTCTCTGGTCAATGGAGCTGACATAACTCTCTTCACTGGTCAGGTAGATAGCACCAAACCCTTCTGTCATGGATTCATAACTGGACAGCTCTTTTGCCCAGCGAACCCGGCCACTGTAAAGGTCCAACCCGGCAACATTGCCCTGGAAGCTGACAAAGAAAATGGAATCTCCAAGGATCAGCGGAACCCCCTTGATATCAACCATCCGCTCCAGCTCAGTACTACCCTTGGGGGCGGCAACCCGGGAACTCCACAATGGCGCACCGTTTTTCAGACGGAAGGCTTTTGCTTCGCCGCTGGCAAACCCGGCAAACACCGCTTCGCTGAAGATCAGTGGAGCAGCTGAACCTCTTAACGTCAGCGCCGGCTGCAGCGCTTCCTGACGCCAGAGGTACTGTCCGCTCTCAGCATCAAGCACGGTCAGACGGTCATCAATACTCTGCACAGCGACATAGAAACCATCAGTTATCGGCGCACTGAGAATCTCGCTACTGACTCGCTCTCGCCAGAGTTCATTGCCATTTTCCTGGTTCAGGGCAATCACTTCACCATCCAGCGTCCCCAGCAACACCATACCCGCTGAGGCACTGACCCCACCACCAACACGGGTATTGAGTTTTTTCTTCCAGACTTCCTTTCCGGTATCACGCTGAAGAGCAAAAACCGTACCTTCTGCGCCAGAAACAAAGACTTTATCGCCATCCAACGCGGGCTTCAGGCTTTCAAATCGCTTGCCAACCCCTTTGCCAACACCCCTGGACCACACTTCAACCAGCCTGACCTTTTCCTCAGCAATCGTCTGGAGAGGTTTGGCCGTTCTCACCTCCTCTTCATCCGATGATAAAAGACTGCATGCAGAGAGTCCCAGCATCAGCAGAAGAATCAAAGAGCCTTTAAATAACCTCTCCATTGCGTTATCCCTCCTGAGGTGCCATTGCGGCCAGATCGTCCAGCTTGAGTTGCAACAACGGACGGTTCAGGCCGTTGTCCTGTGCGGCATCGACCGCTTTGCGGTAAGCCGTCTCGGCCTGCTTACGATCACCAAGGGCGAGGTAAGCATCGCCTTTTGCTGACTCAACTGTCGCCTCATAGGACTTGCCAGCATTCAGTCGGGTCAGGATATCCAGCGCCTGCTGACCATTCCCGGAAGACTCACTGATCAGTACCCTTGCCAGCCGGACACTGGCCATTGTCTGAATTTCAACTGCGGGTTTCTGAGCCAGAACCCACTCCAGGGAAGCCCGGGCGGCACTTAACTGGTTATCTTGCACCTGCTGCTGAGCCAGAAAAAGCGTTGCAAAGGCGGCATACTGACTGCTGCCATGATCCTTTTGCAATGAAGATACAACGTGACTTACCGTTGCTTTTTGCTCCTCAGTCAGCGGCGCTGATAACTGGGCCTGTTGCTCCAGAGAGGATCCATTGGAAATAGTATCCAGCAAGTTCTGATAAAGCGATGAAGCTTCAGCAATTTCCTGCTGCTGCGTCTTCTGCCAGTACTGATAACCGGAAACCGCTGCCAGTGTCATGGCAACACCCAGCACAACTGGCTGACCATAGTCTTTCCATAGATTCTTGAGCAGTTGGACCTGCTCTTCATCAGATTGGTAACTCACCCTTTACTCCTGACTTCTTTCCTGAAGCCGTTAACAGTACGATCGCATCAACGAGCAGTTTACTGAACAGCAGTATTCTATAGTACTTTTTGCAAATGTCCGGCCACATCGGCGATTGGCAGCTGCTGCTGGGCTTCATCCGTCCTCAGGGATTTCACAGTAACCATCCCCGCACCCAACTCATCTTCGCCCAGAATGAGAGCATAGGCAGCACCGCTACGATCTGCACGCTTCATTTGTGCTTTAAAGCTGCCACCGCCGCAATTCATCAGAATCTTCAGCTCCGGCAATCCATCACGCAGTCTTTCCACTAACGGAAGCGCCCGGTGGCCAACACCCTCACCGACAGCAACCACCGCCACATCCACCCGATTAGAAACGGATTCCGGCAGTAACTGCAGCGTTTCCAGCATCAACACCAGACGCTCAATACCCATGGCAAAGCCCACGGCAGGTGTCGGCTTGCCACCCAACATCTCAACCAGCGCATCATAACGACCGCCAGCACACACAGTTCCCTGGGCACCCAGGCTTTCTGTCACCCATTCAAAAACGGTTCTGCCATAATAATCAAGGCCACGCACCAGTCTTGGATTCACGCGATAAGCAACACCCACCTCATCCAGAATCTGCTTTAACTGCGCAAAGTGTTCCTGTGACTCTTCGTCCAGATAGTCGAACAGCTCGGGTGCACCGGCAACAATTTTCTGTGTGTTTTGATCTTTACTATCGAGAATTCTCAGCGGGTTGATGGTCAGGCGACGACGGCTGTCGTCATCCAGCTCTGACTCATAATCCCTGAGATAAGTCACCAGAGCTTCACGATAACGGATGCGGGCTTCCAGAGTCCCCAGAGTATTCAGCTCCAGCGTGACATGCTTTGTCAGACCAAGCTTCTGCCAGAACCGTGCCGTCATCATGATGATTTCCGCATCAATATCCGGACCTGTCATGCCATAGGCTTCAACACTGATCTGGTGAAACTGGCGATAACGGCCTTTTTGCGGACGCTCATAGCGGAACATCGGGCCAGAAGTCCACAACCGCTGAATCTGGTTGTAAAACAGGCCCTGCTGAATACCTGCGCGAACAACCCCGGCAGTGGCCTCAGGACGAAGGGAGAGCTTGTCACCATTGCGATCTTCAAAGGTGTACATCTCTTTCTCAACAATATCCGTACCAGAGCCAATACCCCGGCTGAACAGGGCAGAGCTTTCCACAATCGGAACCCGGATTTCCTGATAACCATAAGTGCTCAGGACAGAGCGTACCTGCTGCTCAAGGTACTGCCAGACAGGGGTCTGTTCAGGAAGAATATCATTCATCCCACGGATGGCTTGAAGCTGCTTGCCCAAGTTCAAATGTCCTCTACTAAAAACACCACATAACTTCACCCGGTTCGTCAGGAACAGGCGATTTGGCGGTTCGCAATAAAAAGTAGGCAACTATAACCGTTAACGCCTTTGTGTGACAATCCCACAGCCCTTCCATTAAAGAATGCCCATCGCTGTCGGGAGTTTCTTCACTGAAAGGACATAGTTTTAAGGACTATTGATTTACCCCTGACCACTGCCTGTTAACAGGACACTGGCCACCCGGGTATTCGAGCTTGGTTTGGCTACCGGCTCGCCATCCAGCAGGATACTGTCCACGCCAGAGGTATTACCGAACCGCAAATTCACTGGGGGAAAAACATCTAGATTAATGGAAGACCCGGCTCTCTGCACGGTTGAAATCAGCACTTCACCGGTGGCATCCTTGATTTCAACCCAGCAATCTTCTGAGAAATTAATAACAAGAGGCTGAATCAGATCAACAATTGGTGAATTGGGCTCATCTGTCGTATCAACAACCTCGGAACCGGCCATGGCAATTGGGAGAACCTCTGAAATGGTCTCTTTCAGAACAGGCTGATCCTTTTCCAGGCTTGGGTCTTCTTTTAAAATTGTGGTGTCATCAGCTGGAACAGCCTCTTCCTCCACGCTCTCGCTAATTTCCGCAGCAGAGGGGACAGAGACAACACTGACATCAGTCACCAGAGGCTCAGGCACATCCTCAGATACGTCTTCGATAATGGCCACCTCGACCACTGGTTCGATACCCAGCAAGCTATTCCAAAGGTAATAACCAAACCCTCCCAGCGACACAAGCAGCAAAAGCGCAAGCGCATATACCGGAGAAGGTGCACTGTGAGCTCGCAGCGGCTTCAACTTCTTAGAACCCTGTAAACGCGGAGATTCCAGCCCATCGACACCCATAAAATGGTCAAAGTCCCTGACCAGATCTTCGCCATTAAGCCCCACCAGTTTCGCATAATTACGAATATAGCCACGGACAAATGCCGCCTGTGGCAGGATATCAAACGTGCTCTCCTCAATGGCCTTAACATAACTTTCGGTAATCTTCAGGCTTTCAGCCACTTCAAGGATAGATAGCCCCTGACTGTCACGGGCCCGGGCAAGCACAGCACCGGGAGCAAACGTCTGAATAACTTCTTCCTGCTGAGTATCCTGTTCACTCATGACCCAATCGACTCCGATAATGCTTCAGCTCCACAGAGCCGGGATACAACCTTTCCAGCTTCAAAGCATAACCTGCCGCTTTATCCTGAGCCCGGTTTGCCCTTGCCAGCTCAATACCCAGTAGCAAACTGCGAGGACTCTGCTCCGCCGAACCGGCAAAGGCCTGGTAGTGCTGCCACCCTGTGTAGAGATTGCCTTGCTCTTTGTAGATAGCGGCAAGCTCCAGATTGGCCCTTGGCAAGTTACTGTTCAGACGAAGAGCCCGGGTAAAGTGATCAACCGCCAGGGAAGACCGGCCCATCCGCAAAGCAACAATCCCGAGGTTTTCAAAGGTTCGGCTGCGCTGGGAATATGCAACATCCCCGGAAGCCAGTTGAAACTGACGATAAGCGTCCTGAAGCCGGTTTCTGGAGAACAGGAAAGCACCAAAGTTATTGCGTATGTCCGCGGCATCAGGGTCAATGGCCAGCGCCTTGTTGAACGCCTGCTCGGCAAGCTGATCCTCCCCCTGACGCTGATAAGCCATACCCAGCATGCCATGGACACTGGCCGAATAGGGCTCAATCTCAAGCGCTCTTTCCAGCGGCCTTACCGCTTTTTCCGAGTAACCTTCCTGAAGATAACCCCTGGCCAGATTCATATAGTCCACCACTGCCCTGTTCTCATTAACAGGCCGACTGTCCGTGGTGACACAGCCTGTCAGTGCCAGAGATACAGAAAACAGTAGTGCAATGGGCCTCAATTTGACTCCCATGCTGATCCCCACATTTGCAATTTATAAATATATCCGGGACGCCGTTGAGAGTAGCAACCTGCGGGAGCCTGTCGGATAACAGATGCATCCCGGACAGCTTATACCTGTCTGGCTGCTATGTAGCGCTCACTGCGCCGGGTCTTATCCATTACATTGCCCACTAACTGACCGCAGGCAGCGTCAATATCATCACCTCTTGTCTTTCTTACGGTGACATTAAAACCAGCCAGCTGCAAACTCTCCTGAAACCGCCTCACTGCATTATTGCTGGGTCTTTCATACCCTGAATGAGGAAATGGATTGAACGGAATGAGGTTTATCTTACAGGGCAGATCTTTCAGCAAAGCAATCAGCTGCTGTGCCTGTTCAGGTTGATCATTCACACCGGCAAGCAACGTATACTCGATCGTAACGACCCGCTTACTGTCCGTCAAACTGTTCATGTAATGATGGATCGCATCCAGCAGCTGATCCAGCGGATACTTCCGGTTGATCGGGACCAGCTGGTTTCTCAGCTCATCATTTGGCGCATGCAGTGACACTGCCAGGGAGACATTAGATACCTCACTTAACTTTCTCAGCGCAGGCACAACACCGGATGTACTTAACGTCACCCGACGTTTGGAAAGTCCATAGCCAAGGTCGTCCATCATCAGGTCCATGGCATCAACGACATTATCGAAGTTCATCAATGGCTCGCCCATCCCCATCATAACCACATTGGTAATGGATCGATCCATCCTGGCCGGTACATTGCCAAAATGACGGGCTGCAACCCATACCTGGCCAATGATTTCCGCCACCGTCAGGTCAGAGTTAAAACCCTGCTTACCCGTAGAACAGAAACTGCAATCCAGGGAACAGCCTGCCTGGGAGGAGACGCACAGCGTTCCGCGTCCATTTTCAGGAATAAATACCGTTTCAACACAACTGCCACTGGCCACCCGCACAACCCACTTGCAGGTCCCATCCTCAGAAAAATGGCTGCTGACCACCTCTGGACCGCGAATTTCAGCATTGGCCTTAAGCCGCTCACGAAGGGATTTACTGATATTGGTCATCTCATCGAAATTATCAACCCGATGATGATGAATCCACTTCAAAACCTGCTCAGCACGGAATTTTTTCTCACCAATAGTAAGAAAGAAGGCTTCCATTTTTTTCCGTGAAAGCCCCAGCAAATTGACTTTGGCTGCCTGAGTGGCCAGCTCGCCAGCCAGTTCACTGGCCTGATCGATAATAGATGGCTCGATCAATTCTGACATCTTATTAATACCTCAAAGCCATCAGAAGGCCTGCCTCCTGATGGCTTATATTCTCATGTTTACCCCGAACACGGTCAGGCCAGGGCAAACTGACAATTTGTCAGCGGGCTGATTCCGTTAACGTGTTCTGGGGCAAATCTCCGAACCTTCGAAGAAGTAGGCCACTTCACGCTCAGCAGAAGCTACTGAGTCCGATCCATGAACCGCATTTTCATCGATGGTCTCTGCAAAATCAGCCCGAATGGTGCCTTCAGCAGCTTCCTTCGGGTTAGTAGCGCCCATCAGCTCACGATTCAGGGCTACGGCATTCTCGCCCTCAAGGACGGATACCACAACAGGCCCTGACGTCATAAACGCAACCAGGTCCTGATAAAATGGACGCTCTTTGTGCTCAGCGTAGAAACCACCCGCCTGCTCGTCAGAAAGATGGATCATCCTGGTCGCTACAACCTGCAAACCAGCCTGCTCAAAACGAGCAAGAATTTTACCGATGACACTCTTGGCTACTGCATCAGGTTTTATAATGGATAAAGTGCGCTCTACCGCCATTACGATCTCCAGATTGTCATTTTCGAGCCCTTTCGGGATTGTTATTACTTATTAAAAACGTACGACTCTCTCAGCTTTCCATGTCTTGGAGCCTGTCGGACTTAAGCGTCCGTAGCGAGGATTGCGAGAAATTGAGGATAAAAATTTCTGTTTCTGAGGAGAATAGCGGGGCTATTTGACGAAGAAGCAGGAATTTTTAGACCAATTTATCGCAACCGCAGTAGGACAGTCTTAAGTCCGACAGGCTCCCTGGCTCAGGCTGTCCGTAGCAGGAGTTCTGGCAGCATTGTATACAATAGAGTCGATAGTGTCAGTTCTTTCAGCCTCAACGCCAAAAAATCACTCTTCAGACTCTTCAATCCAGGCCATCTGAATGGCCTCAAGCACCTTTTCACCACAACGCTCAGGATCATCTTCAAAACTGTCCAGCGCCAGAACCCAGCTTCTCAGATCGACAAAATTGACATACCGGGGATCCACATCCGGATAAGCCTCATAAAGCTCAATGGCAATATCATAAACATCTGCCCACTTTAAACTCATTGCCCCACTCCATGATCATTGCGCTGCTCTGTTCGGGAAACCCCCAAACAGACCAGCAACCGACATCAACGACGTTCAGAAACCTGGTTAATGGTGTACCTGGGAATCTCTACCACCAGCTCCTCATCACCCACCACAGCCTGACAGCTCAGCCGGGACTCAGGCTCAAGCCCCCAGGCCTTGTCCAGCATATCTTCTTCGAGCTCATCCGGCTCTTCCATGCTGTCGAAGCCTTCCCTGACAATGACATGACAGGTGGTGCAGGCACAGGACTTTTCACAGGCGTGTTCAATTTCAATACCATTCTGCAAAGCTGCGTCGCACACTGTGACTCCGGGCTCAACTTCGAGAACAGCACCTTCCGGGCACAATTCATCGTGAGGTAGAAAAACGATACGAGTCATTCAGAACTCCTCCAAATCATCTAACTTCTGTCCGGAAAGAGCCTGACGAATACCCTGGTTCATTCGACGGGCAGCAAATTCTTCACTGGACTTGGCAATACGTTCAATTTCACGGGCAATGGACTTGGCATCACCGGTTTCACGGCACTGTTTCAGCGATTCAACATCTGCCAGCAATGCACCGTATTCATCTTTATCGAGCAGTGTCTGGCCATCCTTATCCAACGCAACTACCAGCGCTTCAACAACCCGATCAGCCTCAACCTGCTGCTCAAGCAGCGCCCTGGCATCACGATCATCACCGGCATGGGCAAACGAATCTTTCAGCATTCGGGAGATATCAGAATCACTGAGACCATAAGAAGGCTTCACCTGAATGCTGCTCTTAACCCCGGTGGACAATTCCTCCGCAGCAACACCCAGCAAACCATCCGCATCCACCTGAAAGGTCACACGGATTTTAGCACCGCCCGCAGGCATGGCAGGAATTCCACGCAACTCAAACCGGGCAAGGGAGCGATTATCACGAATCAATTCTCGCTCCCCCTGGAAGACATGAATAGCCATGGCCGTCTGACCATCCTTGCAGGTGGTAAATTCCTGAGCCCGACTGACCGGAATGGTGGTATTGCGATGAATCACCTTTTCCATCAGGCCGCCCATGGTTTCCAGCCCCAGGGAGAGTGGAATCACATCCAGCAGCAGCATATCTTCTGCCGATTTATTACCAGCCAGAACATTAGCCTGAAGAGCTGCACCAACGGCCACGACCCGATCAGGGTCAATGGAGGTCAACGGTTGCCTGCCGGAAAATTCCTTAACCCGTTCACGAACCCTTGGCATGCGGGTAGAGCCACCCACCATAACCACTTCATCAATCTCATTCGCCTTCAGCCCGGCATCCCGAAGGGATCGCTTGAATGCCCGAATGGTACGATCAATCAAGGGGTCTACCAGTTCGTTAAACTGCGCGCGGGAAAGCGTACCACGCCACTCACCAAAGTTGACTTCCACTTCAGATCCGTCGGTCAACCCTTCCTTAACCCGACAAGCCTCAACCATCGCTTCCCGAAGCTGCAATGGGTTAATTGAGGACTCATCAACCCCCGCTTCACGAAGCATCCAGCGTGCCACCAGACGGTCAAAGTCATCACCACCCAGGGCAGTATCACCACCGGTGGCCATCACTTCAAACACGCCTTTTTCCAGACGCAAAATTGAAATATCAAAAGTACCACCGCCAAGATCGTAGACAGCGATAACGCCTTCGCCCCCCTGATCCAGACCATAGGCAACGGCTGCCGCAGTAGGCTCATTCAGCAGACGATAGACCTTCAGCCCTGCAAGCCTGGCAGCATCTTTGGTTGCCTGTCGCTGGGCATCATCAAAGTACGCCGGTACAGTAATCACGGCACCATCCAGATCACCACCCAGCGTCTCTTCTGCACGACCAACCAGGGAACGGAGAATCTCGGCAGACACTTCAACCGGGCTGACGTCACCACTGCGGGTTTTGATAAACGGCATTCCTTCGCTTTTTCCCGAAGCGTCGGTTACAAACTGGTAAGGCAGCACACCGCCAAGGGCATCAACATCCTCAAGCCCGCGCCCCATCATGCGCTTGACAGAGACAATGGTATTGCCCGGGTCAATCAGCGCACTGGCTTTTGCGCTGTTGCCAACATCAATTCCCTGCTCGCCGTAGTGAACAACAGAAGGCAAGGTATGATGGCCATCGATATCAGGAAGCGTCTCAGCAGCACCTGATCGAACAGCTGCAACCAGGGAGTTGGTGGTTCCCAGGTCAATGCCTACAGCACGCTTGTATTGATGAGGTTCCGGAGCCTGTCCCGGCTCGGAAATCTGCAGTAACGCCATATCTGCCTCTTCTCTTCCTGATTAATCGTCCAACAACTCGGATTCCAGCTGTTCCAGTTCAGCCGCCAGCTTTACCATGAACTGCATCTTTCTGACAACCGTTTCTGCCTGTTCAAGATCCTGCTCTGTTCCAGATGACCAGAAGCCTTCAAACCGCTGAAGATATCGAAGAATATCAGCATCCACCTGACTGGCCAGCCTCTCAATTTCCTGCTCAGGATTTGATGCAGACCTGATATCCGCGACAGCCTCACGCAACTCCATCTGCTCCATCAGAAATCCGGGATCCATAATGGTGTTGCGCTCCATATCAACATCACGGCCTGCCAGCTTCAGCAAATAGATCACCCTTGGCAATGGCTGTTTCAGTGTGTCAAAGGCCTCATTAACATGGGAAGCATACTGGATAGAGATACGCTGCTGACGCTCATCATCCCCGGCAAACCGGTCAGGATGAACTGCCCGTTGCAACGCACGGTACTGACTGGACAGGCGTTGCAAGTCAACCTGGCAGGAAACAGGCAACTCAAAAAGCTCAAAATAGTTTTTGGTTAAATCAACCACAATGCAATCTATTCCCAAGTCAGAAATGACAAACCCGGAGCATTCAACAGCAAAAAGGAACACCCCTTAAACAAATAAGGCCCGACCAGTGAGAACCAGCCGGGCCGGAAGGCAGATCAAAAGTGTCAGCCAACTTCTTTAACAGTATTAACGAAGCCGGAAAGCTTCAAAATTACCGTCAGCCAGCATCAGCAACATTAAAGCTTTCACCACAACCACACTCACTGGCAGCATTCGGATTGTTAAACTGCAAACCTTCGTTGAGCCCTTCCTTTACCAGGTCCAGCTCTGTGCCATCCAGGTAAACCAGACTTTTCGGGTCAACAAACACTTTGACTTCGTGATCTTCAAAAACCAGATCATTTTCATCAACTACATCCACAAATTCAAGGACATAGGCCATACCAGAGCATCCCGAAGTACGTACACCCAGCCTTATGCCGAGTCCCTTGCCCCTGCGGGAAAGCTGCCCTTTAATGTGACGGGCAGCCGCAATGGTTACGGTAATTGCCATTTAAAACTCCATCCACTTCCGGGAAACCAAACGATTACACCGGCTATATTCCTGCACTATTTAAAGACAGCACTTCTGCACATGAATACCCGGAACCGCATCAGGCAGCTGGAGCTGCATCATCATGCTTCTGCTTGGCCCGATAGTCATCGATTGCCGCCTTAATGGCATCTTCAGCCAGCACCGAACAGTGAATTTTAACCGGTGGCAGTGCCAGCTCTTCGGCAATATCGGTATTCTTGATGGTTGCCGCTTCATCCAGCGTCTTGCCCTTCATCCACTCGGTTGCCAAAGAACTGGAAGCAATAGCAGAGCCACACCCATAAGTTTTGAAGCGTGCGTCTTCAATAACGCCTTCATCATTGACCTGAATCTGAAGACGCATAACATCTCCACAGGCTGGGGCACCGACCATGCCAGTGCCCACGCTTTGAGAATCCTGGTCAAGCTTACCTACGTTGCGTGGATTCTCGTAGTGATCGATAACCTTTTCGCTGTATGCCATTTTTGTCTCCTCTGAAGTTTTGTTTGTGGCAAAACTTCATAAAAAATCAGTGTGCGACCCATTCAACCTGACTGAGGTCAACGCCATCTTTGTACATATCCCATAGCGGTGACAGCTCTCTCAGTTTTGCAACCGCTTCTCTGATCTCTGCTACGGCATGATCCACTTCAGCCTCTGAAGTAAAGCGACCCAGACTGATCCTCAGGGAACTATGGGCCAGCTCATCACTCAAGCCCAGAGCCCTCAGCACATAAGATGGCTCAAGGCTGGCGGAGGTACATGCGGAGCCAGAGGAGATAGCAAGGTCTTTCAGGGACATCATCAAAGACTCCCCTTCAACAAAGGCAAAGCTGATATTTAAAATCCCCGGAACCCGCTGCTCAAGAGAGCCATTCACATGAACTTCTTCCAGGTCGGACAGCTGGGAAAGCACTCGATCTTTCAATACAGCCAGACGCGCTCTTTCTGAATCCATCTCCGCCGCAGCAATACGGCATGCCTCACCCATACCAACGATCTGGTGAGTGGCCAGAGTACCGGAGCGCATACCCCGCTCATGACCGCCACCGTGCATCTGGGCTTCCAGACGAATTCGGGGCTTGCGGCGGACATAAAGAACACCGATACCTTTCGGGCCATAGAGTTTATGGGCAGAAATGGACAGCAGATCGACTTTCATCGTTGCCATATTCAGCGGAATTTTGCCGACACTTTGTGCCGCATCCACATGAAAGACAATCTTGCGTGAACGGGTCAGATCACCAATGGCGTCAATATCGTTGATCACACCAATCTCATTGTTGACGTGCATCAAACTCACCAGAATGGTGTCATCACGCAGGGCATTTTCCACCATTTCCGGCGTGATCAGGCCATCGCTGTCAGGCTCCAGGTAGGTGACTTCAAACCCTTCTCGCTCCAGCTGACGGCAAGGGTCCAGTACCGCCTTATGTTCAATTCGGGAGGTAACAATGTGCTTGCCCTTTTTGCTGTAAAAATGAGCAACACCCTTAATGGCCAGATTATCGGATTCAGTAGCACCGGACGTCCAGACAATCTCTCTTGGATCAGCATGAATAAGATCGGCAACCTGACGACGGGCATCTTCAACAACCTCTTCAGCACGCCAGCCAAAGACATGGGAGCGGGAAGCCGGGTTACCGAAATTACCTTCAAGAGAGAGGCACTGAATCATCTTCTCAGCCACTCGCGGGTCAACCGGCGTTGTTGCGGAATAATCGAGATAAATAGGTAATTTCATCTGGTACATCTCCAGGCGGTCAGTACGCTCAATACCCTTGATTCGCAAAGGGTTAAAATCATCATGCCACTACACACGCATCTTCAAAGCACTGTAAAAAGATGCCTTACAGGATGGTGTCAGCGGCAATTTTGTTGTCTTGCTGCTCATCCTGACGAATAGCAACACTTTGCACTTCCCTGCGCGCAACAAGATCAGCGAGGCTGATCCCTCCAAGAAACGAATGAATCTGTTCACTCAGGTCCTGCCACAAGTGATGGGTCAGACAGGTTACACCTTTCTGGCAACCGCCTGCTCCCTTGCACTTTGTAGCGTCTACGGACTCATTAACAGCATCGATCACCTGGGCAACATAAATAGCTTCAGTACCACGACTGAGTCGATAGCCTCCCCCGGGCCCCCGCACACTGCAAACCAGATCACCACGACGTAGCTTGGAAAACAGCTGTTCCAGGTAAGAGAGAGAGATTTCCTGACGATCCGATATGTCTGCGAGAGAAACCGGCCCCTGATCGGAATGAAGTGCCAGATCCAGCATGGCGGTCACCGCATAACGTCCTTTGGTCGTCAATCTCATACAGCATCTCTCTTGCTATTCAGGCAGAGTTATCACTCTTTATCCGCTCATGATCACCTTAAGCCCATGTTTCTTAACTGTGACTCCCCGGACAGCAGAATATTTACAGACTCAAGGCACTTGCGAGGCATTATGAAATACCTTAGCAAAACAGTCAACTATTAGCGATAAAACTTAAACAAATTGTCAAATAAATCGTAGATAAAAAAGATGTTAAAAAGCAGATTCATATATTTTTTCGGCATTTTATAGAAAGCAGTTCCAACTTTCAAAGACACTTTTCCCAGTAGCTGGCACACCACAATTGACCAGCAAACGCCCCTCCTGCTGAGTTAGTTTCACTGACAACAGCGTTAACCGGGGATCTTTTAGAGAAAATACCTGTCTGAAATTGAGACTCCCTCACAAAGGAATCAACCGAGAATCATTATTTACCCAAGGATTGCAACAATGGATACTCAACTCTACACAGCCCTGATCCAAAGCTTTTCTGCACAACTCGAGCAACACCTTTTAGACGATACATATCGACTGGACACAGAAAACACATGCCTGATAAGCAATAGAAGAAAGGTTATCTGCATTGTCAACGAAGAGATTGGCGAACACAAAAACAGCCCACTCAATCTAGCGCTTGCGAAGGCATTTTACGACAAACTCCCTCCACAGATTAAAAGCCTCGCGCAACTCAGGGTTGCACCGCACAACGCCAGCAAATCCCTGGTCAGGCCAGCCAATGATGCAACACTAAAAGAAAAATACCCGACTCCAGGCCCACGAACGGCATCAGCCAATGCATCATCCAGATCTGAAAACCTGCTGACGGATGAACACTACAAAAGACTTAAAAGTCTTCTGGAAAACCAGACAGATAGTGCATACTTTAACGATGATGCCGCAGCCATCACATCGCTGGATGGGCAAATTCACTACATGCCCGGAAAAAACGGTAAGTTCAAAATAGATTTAACCTGCGCCAAACTACCAAATTACAGGGCCATAAAAGAACATTACACTGAATGGGCAACAGCAACATCTGCCGCCCAATGGGACAAATCTGCGTTACGGGGCAAAGATAAGACCTTTCCCAAGAAACATACCAAGGCAACACCTGGTTTATTAAAAGCATCTCTGCCACCCACGCCCCACACAAAATCTCCTGCAACAAAACCCAAAAGCTCACCCATCAAACAAAAGCCCCTTGAACCGCGTGAATATCAAAGCGAAAAAAAACTGACACGACCGACAATGACTGCTGCACAACCCCCTTCAGGGAAGGTGCAATGGCAAATCCAACAATTCCTGGACAATATCGATGCTGAAATTGATCTGATAAACATTCCCGGCCCTGATAATGCTTCTCGCTGGGACCCCGAGACAAAATCACGTATTCGCAGCGCACTCAAAAATACATTTGCTCTCTACCGCGAGCAATTCAAAAGCGGTCAATGGTGCAATACCACTCAGAAACTGCAGAATGATTTAGACAAATTAAAAGAAATGCAAAGAAGCATGTACCATGCAGCCAGATCACCCGACGCAAAACCAGAAGACCTTCCCCTGAAAGGCATTAAAAACAGAGACTATGATTGCCTGCCAATCTCACAAAATCAGTGTGAAATACATAACCAGAATTATCTCTTTTTCGTCACTGCCTACCAGCTTATTGGCGAGGATGCTCTTTGCCCGGAAACACACCCTATACCGAACGAAGAGATTGAAGAAAAACGTAAAATTCAAAATAGCCTTATAAATCTTCGTAAGGAACGGGCAGATCTTGAAAGTCTAATAAGACAAACAGCCATCGACAATAAAGAAAAACGTGCCACTATTGAAGACCTAAAAAAGGAAGACCCAGAAGCCCATAAAAAAAAGATAAAGGAGAAAGCGGAGTCTATTTTTCTTAATGAACTACTCCTACCGGGACATGAAGAAGATTTAGCCAAGTTGCAAGATAAACTGCATCGTGAGGAAGAAAGAATAAAAGATATAGAAAGCAAAGAACGTGCAAAAGCTATTAACCTGGCCAAGGACTGGAGCAGCTTCTATAAATACCAACTATCAACAAAACAAACAGACAATCGCACCAGACACCTTCCAGAGAAATTTAATAATCCCATTGATCGTGGAAACACTTTCCCTTCATGGTTATTTGGTATTCCAAATGAGCTACACGTAAATTATGACATCATTCCCAAATCATCAATGGCAAAGGTATTGCAACAGAATTGGACGGCTGTCTGTGTCGACCAGAATGCTAAACATTTCTGCACACTGGTAAAACGAACCGATGGATCAATAGCCGAACTCAATGACAGTTGTGTCAACCCAAAAAGATTTCCAAATGTGCAAGCGATGATTGCGTACTTCATGGACCCAGACTGCAAATTTGGAATACGAATCCAAAAGAATTGAGAATAGACAACGCGAAGTTAAGATTAACAATGCCAATCGTCAAAATGGCTATCGCTGGCTATGCAGGGATATTACTGAGGAAAGATAAAAATCTGGTAGTCGGTACTGGACTTGAACCAGCGACCCCCACCATGTCAAGGTGGTGCTCTACCAACTGAGCTAACCGACTGAAGTGCCGCGCATATTATCAATACTTCTAAAAAATGCAATACCTTTGCCGCAACAATTTCAGCAGAAAATGCTGCGGCAATATTTCAGGAACTGCTCACGGGATCGGGACAATCATCCTGAAACAAAGCACCATATATCACTTGCCACCCACTCTAACCAGGAAAAAAGCCAGATCATCACTGGAAAGCCAGTCAGATTAAACTCACAGCTACGGTAGCGATGAAGTAATCTCCTCTTTCACAGGTGCAAAGTCTTCTTTCTTTAACTCTGGCAATGGCCGCACCTTGCACTCAAGACCATGGTCTTTTAACACCTGGCACAAAGTATCAAAGCGGGAATCCACTTCATGGAGATGATCCAGCATAGCCGAGATGGCATGGGCGGTAGGGTCAGGCATTTCAGATGTGACGGCATAGGCATCAAAACCCATTTTCTCCGCCATCTTTTCCGCATTGGCATGACGGCGTTCACCATTGCTATCGGTCACCTCCGACTTCTTCACAATCCTGCCGGGAATACCAACAACGGTTGCCCCCGGCGGAACTGCACGCACAACCACCGCATTTGACCCAACTCTCGCTCCTTCTCCTACCACAAATGGTCCAAGCACTTTTGCGCCAGCTCCCACAACGACGCCATTAGCCAACGTCGGGTGCCGCTTACCCTGGTTCGCCGGATGCTCCTTGCCCTTATTGGGAGAAGTACCTCCCAGCGTCACACCATGATAAAGAGTGACATCATCGTGTATGACCGCCGTTTCTCCAATAACAACCCCCATACCATGATCGATAAAAAAGCGTCGACCAATGGTAGCGCCCGGATGTATCTCAATACCGGTTAACCAGCGATTAAATGTTGACAGCATGCGCCCCAGCCAGAAAAACCCCGACGTCCAGAGTTTGTGCGACACCCTGTGCAGCAATAACGCGTGCAGCCCGGGGTAGTTGGTAACCACCTCGAAGGTGTTCCGTGCCGCCGGATCCCGGTCCATTACTGTTTTAATATCTTCTTTTATTCGCTCAAACATGGTCTGCGCCTGTCTGTTATTATCCATGTCCTGCTCATTCTGTTTCTTTCGTGGCAAGACATCGCTGGGTTTCTGACAGAACCCCCCGAAGAATACTCAGCTCAACACGATCCGGACGAACCCGCCCATAAAGGCGACGCAATTTGGCCATAATCTTCTCGTGGCTGCTGTGATCGAGAAAACCAATCTCCAGCAACACCTGGTACAGATGGTCATAGTAACGCTCCATATCCTCCATATTTGCCAACTCATGACTGCGGGGCTCGGGCATCTCAAAGGTATCAGCACTGAGCAACTGCATCATCCGCAACTCATAACAGAGTACCTGTACCGCCGCCCCCAGATTGAGAGAGCTGAATTCTTCATTGGTTGGGATATGAACCTGCAGATGACAGCGTCGCAACTGATCATTGGTCAGGCCTTTATCTTCCCGGCCAAAAATCAGGGCGACCTTATGGATCACTGCTTCGTCAATAATGCTCCGGGCACATGCTCGGGGGTCCACCAGCGGGAGAGAAACACCTCTTACCCGGGCGCTGGTACCCACCACAAACTGACAATCCGCCAGGGCCTCATCCAAAGTTGCACAAACCCTGGCATTTCGCAGGATATCGTCAGCGCCAGAAGCCAGGGCTGTTGCGGTGCCGGATGGAAACTCATCCGGCGCGACCAGACATAACTGGCTTAACCCCATGGTTTTCATGGCACGGGCAGCAGCCCCGATGTTACCGGGATGGGAAGGATTGACCAGTACTATGGAAATGTTCTCGGAAAAATTGTCGAGCACCGCAGGAATCTCTAGCTTCATGTAGTATCAGCCAGTCAGTGTACTCAAATTACGGCCAATGCCAAGCTTATAGTAAAACTACCGACCGGCAGACGCACATACTCCATTGCAAGTTAAAGGGCATCCTGTCAGAATGCGCCCCCACTTTTTCGTGAAAATGTTGCTACCCTCTGAACGACAGTCATTTTCACAGCATAGCCCGGATATTTCATAAACTGCCCCGAATCTCGCGCACGACCACATGGATGTGGGAGATAGGGCGACGCAGGATGCCAAAGCCGAGGACTTTGTCGCTCTAAGGGATTTTGTGAGGGAGCGCCGTACCGGGGAGTACGGTCGACTGAGCAAAACTCCCTTAGAGCGGCAAAGGACAAGCGAGAGCGGGAGCACGTTTATGAAATATCCGGGCTAGGATACAATCGGATCGTTGAATCCGGTACAATCCCATCCCCATACGATCTTTCACATTTCAGATGTAACTAAGCCTATGCAACCGATGGTTAATATGGCGCTGCGTGCAGCACGCCAGGCTGGCGAAATCATAGCCCGCGCCTACAAAGATCTCGATCACGTTAATATCGAATTCAAAAGCCGTAACGACTTTGTAACTGAGGTGGACAAGGCTGCTGAGAAGGCCATTATCGCCTCTCTGAGCAAAACCTACCCTGACCATGGCTTCTACGGTGAAGAAAGCGGACACCGTGAAGGCAAGGGTGAAGGCAAAGATTACCTCTGGATCATCGACCCGCTTGACGGCACCACCAACTTCATCAATGGCATCCCTCATTTTGCGGTTTCCATTGCGGTTCAATACCGCGGACGCCTTGAGCACGCCGTTATTCTCGACCCGCTCAAAGAGGAAGAGTACTGCGCCAGCCGTGGCCACGGTGCCACCCTGAACAGCAAACGCATTCGCGTTGGCAACCGGAGAAATCTGGACGGCGCACTGATCGGTACCGGCATCCCATTCATGCACCCGGGCATCAACCACCTGGACAGCTACCTGAATATGATGAGAACCCTGCTGGGGGATACTGCTGGTATCCGTCGCGCTGGCTCTGCCGCTCTCGACCTGGCCTATGTGGCTGCCGGTCGTCTGGATGCATTCTGGGAAATCGGCCTGCAGGACTACGATATGGCAGCAGGCGTACTGATGATTCAGGAAGCGGGCGGACTGGTTGGTGACTTCAAAGGTGGTCATACCTACATGAAGAACAACCAGATCGTTGCCGGTAACAGCGGCTGCTTCAAAGAAGTACTGAAGCGCATCAGGCCTTTCGTTACCGAAGGTATGTTCCGCTACTAACCCCATTTAGAGTGAGGCTATTTTCCGCCTCACTTCATCCCTTACCTCAGCCAGACCTTCCCTGCCCATGATCAGCAGGCAATATATTTTGCAGTTTCTCCTTACCGATCGTTTTGAACACCAGATCATCGGGAAACAGGCGGGAAAGAAAATCAGCACCACCCTCTTCATGTGCTGTCGCGGTAACGAGCGTGAGTAATTTCCCTCCCTCCAGCCCCTGCAAAGACTGCTTGGTATGAGCATCCAGCACAGACACCATGGCACGGTCATAGAAAGCACCATCGTAGTTAATCATGGTATCAAAATCGTCAATAATCACGACATAATGACAGTCAGGATTGGTCTGATGATTACGCCGCTGTGCAAATACATCATTCAACGGTCTGGTGCGATCCCTGGATTTGACCACATCGGTGGCCGACACATAGCTGCAAAAAGAACCAAACTCATGGTTCGCCAGGGCAGCCAGTGTTGATTTACCACTACCCTGAGGACCTGTAATAAGAATACGCAGGGTAGAGCGGGAATCATCCCGCTTAAAATCAGCCAGTGTCGTCTTAAGCTGACTGACCATTTCTGGTAAATAGCCATCGTACTTGAAGGTTTTCCCCGCCAGGGACATGAAATTACTTTTCCCAAACTGTGGCTGAACCCGGGTAAAAGCCCATTTGAAATCAGCCATGCAGACATCCAATGTCGCTAATTGACTGAGCGCCTGAGGACAGAAAAAAGTGTCGCTCTCTGCCAGCCCCTGCCCCCTGCGCAGAGCCGATTGCATCGCCTTCTCCACCAGGGATCCCAGTTCAGCACCACTGAAGCCGGCGGTATTTTTCGCCAGCTCTTCAAGAGAGACATCCGGATTCAACATCCCGCCATCCGACAGATTCCTGGTCTGGATCTTTAAAATCTGAAGACGCTGGTCGCCTTCTGGCAAATTAAACTTCATCTGCATATCCATGCGCCCGGGGCGCATCACGGCCGGATCAATCAGGTCTGGCCGATTGGTTGTGCCGAAAACAATCAGGCCACTTTGCTCCTCAATTCCATCCAGGCAGGTCAGAAACTGATTAACAACTTTATCCCCGGTGCCATTATCGCCCGCCCTCCCCCTGGCCGGTAGCATCGAATCAATTTCATCAATTAACACCAGACGAATACTCTGTTTATTTTCCGGGTCGTCATCCGAAAAAATCGCTCTGACCCGCTGCTCCGACTCACCAACATATTTGTTAAAAACCTCTGGCCCGGAAATAATCCGGGTCGATACGGTAAAGCCATTTTCCTTGAGTAAGGACTCAATAACCCGGATAAACAGCGTTTTACCCGTACCCGGAGGCCCCGAAAGAATCCCACCCCTGGTCAGTTGACATTTCATGGTATTTTTCAGCTTATCCGGCACTAGTCGTGGACTGATAAACGCATCTATAAACTGTCGAATGGCCTCATTCGCACCACCTATACCGTAAGCTTCACCATTGTAGTCAAACTTTTCGGCAAGCTTCCCGATATTGATAGCCGCGGGAATATCAGTAATGTTCAGTTTTTTTCTTAAACTGGCATTGGCGGTAATGCTTGAAACCCGGGCATCCCTGGCCAGCAGGCCAACAGTCGACTCCCGGACATCGCCAGTGGATCTGAGCGTTACACTGGCCACCAAAAAATGATCACCATCCTTGAATAAATAGGATCGGGAGTCTTGCAGTGGACAACCGGAACGGTGACACATTTGCAGAAATGCCCCTGAAATAGTTTGCCAGGTCTTGGTCACTGGCTCGCGCCCACCGGAGGCCCGGGGAGCACTTTTGGCAGTCGTGAGAAGCTGAATATGGAGCGCCACTGAATCCCAGCAGTCATCAGTGACCACCACCGGCGTTAAATCAATCGTCATCTCAGAGGAAGGCAGTTGGCAATTACTTCTCATCACCTGCGTTAAACAGGCTGTTTCAGGGGCAACATCATTTCGTTTCAATACTTTTACCACCTGGGTGGAACCATTTTTGCCATTCAAACACGCATAGGTAGAATCAAGTGGTGTTCCATTTGCCACAACCACACTGTTCGGTTCTGGCCCGGCAAGCCATTCGTCCCTGTACTTGTCGGTGTTAAATCTGCTGCCACCGGTTTCTTTTGTTGCTGCCTCAGTGCCACCATTCAGTTTTGCCTCAAACCTATCCGACAATATCGGTATGATGCTGTCACGATGCCTGAGACGATCACCACCCTCGCCAGGACAATGCTCAGAACAATGCGCCTGCGGTCGTCCAAACAGTGTTTCCCGATCTTTCATGTATTGTGAATATTGCGAAGCAGAGTCTTGTGAAGGTCTCACAGAGCGGCTATCAAAAGAACCATCTGCCCCTCCACGGGCACCCGAATCTGTTCTGCGATGGCTAACGGTTACATCATGACCACATGGATGAAAATTATTTCCCGTAAACATAGCAACCTCTTTAATTGGTATTTATGGTGCCCTGCCTTGCAAGAAATTTACTATAGACCAAAAAAAAACCGGCAAAATTGCCGGTTTTTTAACCTCTTCAATCCGATGCGTTATGGCATCTGTTCAGAGTCTTCATTTTCCTTCACCGGAACAATCAGATCCTCCCTGCTGATTCTCATGTAGATCAGCATATTGGAAGCGATATAGATGGAGGAATAAGTACCCACACCCACACCCACAATCAATGCCAGGGCAAAGTTATGGATCATTTCGCCACCGAACAGGAACAGGGCCAGCAACACCATCAAGGTGGTACCGGAAGTGGCCAAGGTACGACCCAGGGTCTGGGTCAATGAGACATTGATCACCTCATCGGCATCCCCTTTTCTCAGCTTGCGGAAATTCTCACGGATACGATCATAAACAATAATGGTGTCGTTCAGTGAGTAACCAATCACTGCAAGCAGCGCCGCCATCACCGTCAGGTCAAACTGCAACCCTAACAGGGCAAACAGACCCAGGGTAAAAATCACATCGTGAGCCAGGGACAGAATCGCACCAACGGAGAATTTGAACTGGAAACGAAAAGCGATGTAGAGCGTAATCAGCAACATGGCGAACAGCATACCAAGGCCGCCCTGCTCCCTCAGTCTCTCACCCACCTGAGGCCCGACAAACTCAACGCGCACAGCCTCAACGTTGCCGTCATAGTTCTGCCCCAGAAGGCCGGCAACTGATGCCTCCATTTTCGGATCATCGCCGGGAATACGAACCAGAATATCCTCGGCCGAACCAAACTCCTGAACGACAACGTTGTCATAACCGGCGGTTGCCAGCTGATCACGGATATCAGCCGTTTTCACCGGTTGATCATACACCAGCTCAATCAGCGTGCCGCCGGTAAAATCCAGCCCCCAGTTAATCCCCTTAACCGCAAGAGCACCAACAGAGCCCAGCATTAACAACAGCGACAACACCGAAGCGTAGGAGCGTAGCCGCATGAAATTGATGACTTTCAAATCATTCACCACTGCCACCTCAAATATACAGTTTCTTCAGGTTACGACCGCCATGGGTCAGGTTGACCAGGCCACGGGTCAGAACAATGGCTGTGAACATAGACGTCAGAATACCGATACACAGGGTGACCGCAAAACCTTTGATTGGCCCGGTTCCCACGGCAAACAGGATGATACCCACCAACAGGGTGGTGATATTACCGTCGAAAATGGACACAAACGCCCGGTCAAAACCGTCATGGATCGCCCGCTGCACCGGCCGACCACCGCGAATCTCTTCCCGAATACGGGAAAAAATCAGCACATTGGCATCCACCGCCATACCCAGCGTCAACACAATACCGGCAATACCCGGCATGGTCAGTGTGGCACCAAACAGACTCATCACCGCCACCAGCAGCACCAGGTTCATGGCCAGGGCAAGGTTCGCCAGCACGCCAAACACCCGGTAAACCACAACCATAAAGATCAGCAGCAGAAACAGACCGATAACGGTGGAATGAATACCCATCTGGATATTCTCCGCACCCAGGCTTGGCCCCACCGTTCTTTCCTCAGCGAAATACATCGGAGCAGCCAGGGAACCCGCTCTCAACAACAACGCCAGCTCAGAAGCTTCGGCAGTGGAGTTCAGGCCGGTAATACGGAACTGATTACCCAACGCACTCTGAATGGTGGCCAGGCTGATAATACTCTCTTCCTGCTGAAAACCCGGGATTGTTTCCTTAACCTGCTGACCGTCGACTGTTTTGGTGACCACTTTGGTCACAGGCTTCTGCTCAATAAAGATAACCGCCATGGCCCGCCCCACGTTATTACGGGTAGCGCGGTTCATGACAGCACCGCCATGACTGTCCAGATTGATATTAACCTGCGGCTGACCGGTCTGGGCATCAAAGTTGGACTGGGCGCTGGACACCTGGTCGCCGGTAATGATGATATCCCGTTCAAGATCCACCGCAGGACGACGGGCATCCCGGAAACTGAACGACTCAGTGCTGGCCCTGGAAGCATTGGGCAGCGCTTCCAGACGGAACTGCAGGTTAGCAGTCTTACCCAGAATACGCTTGGCTTCTGCCGTATCCTGAACGCCGGGCAACTCAACAACGATGCCGTTACGACCCTGACGCTGAACCAATGGCTCGGACACACCCAGCTCATTGACACGGTTACGGACCGTGGTCAGGTTCTGACGCACCGCATAATCTTCAATCTCTTTAATGGCCGTTTCAGAGTAGCGATAAGAAAGTACAGGGCGACCATTAACGTCAGCGTTCTCAACCGTCAAATCAGGAAAATCTGTGTTGATCAGGCGGGCAGCCTGGTCACGGGATGACACGTCATTAAATGCCAGCTGTCGTGCACCATCGGCACGTTCAGGCATGGTGCGATAGCGGAGCTTTTCTTTACGCAGGGACGTTCGAATTTCTGAGGTGGCAATATCCATTTTCAGCTGCAGGGCTTTCGCCGTATCGACCTCCAGCAGGAAGTGAACACCCCCTGACAGGTCAAGCCCGAGCTTCATGGGGTAGGCCCCGATAGCAGTTAACCATTCCGGCGTCGTCTGGGCCAGATTGATGGCGACAATATAGTCATCCCCAAGCGCTTCTTTGATCAGCGATTTTGACAACTGCTGCTGATCAGCACGGTTCAGACGAATCAGCAATGCCTTGTCGTCAAGTTCAACAGACTTGATATCAACATTGGCCGCTGCCAGAGCCTTTTCAGCACGCTGCTGAACACGCTCATCCATCACTCTGGACGAACTGGCACCCGTCACCTGTACTGCCGGGTCTGCGGGGTAAAGATTGGGAAGGGCATAAATAAACCCGAGACCTACGATGACCAGAATCAGCAGGTACTTCCACAATGGATAGCGATTGAGCATGGCTCACCGGTTCCTGATTTAATAGTGATGCGCAATAGCGGCATTGTTATACGGCCTTTACCGGGAAAGTCTTTTCCGGGCTTCAGGCCTATGGCACAGTCCATTTGGTAAAAGAAAGCAGCCAAACAAGGCTGCTTTTCTAAAACTTACTTGATGGCCTTGATGGTACCTTTGGGCAGGGTAGCGGCCACAGAACCTTTCTGGAAGTTCAGTTCCATATTGTCGGCAACCTGCAGGGTCACAAACTCATCCGTTACATTGCTGACTTTGCCAAGAATACCGCCAGTGGTGACCACCTCATCACCCTTGGCCAGACCGGCAATCAGGTTTTTGTGCTCTTTGGCACGCTTGCTCTGGGGGCGCCAGATCAGCAGCCAGAAGATCAGCACAAAACCACCCAGCATGACCAGCTGACCGATCATACCCGGTCCAGCTGCCGCAGCAGCCGCACCACCTTCTGCCGCAGCGTGTGCCTGACTGATGAAAGGAATCATTCCAATACTCCTAATCGTATTATTACCGTTGACGCAGCAATTTACCTGAAAAACAACCAGTCCGGAACCCACCCCTTCGCCTAAAGCGGGCAAAAGCGGTGGCGGAGCCCAATTCCAAAAGCATCAAGCCCAGGACCTTATCCGTATTTACACGAACAGACTGTTAGTTGGGACTATCCAGAAAATATCAACCCCAGTCAGGAACATCCTGACCACGCTTGCGATAGAACTCGGCAACAAACGCTTCCAGCTTACCTTCTTCGATAGCACCTCTCAGACCGGCCATCACCCGCTGGTAATAGCGCAGGTTATGGATGGTGTTCAGCATGGAGCCGAGAATCTCACCACACTTATCCAGATGGTGCAGGTATGAGCGACTGAAATTCTGGCAAGTATAGCAATCACAGTGCTCTTCCAGTGGACGCTCATCCATCTTGTGGGCCGAGTTGCGGATCTTGATCACCCCTTCATCGACAAACAGGTGACCATTGCGGGCGTTACGGGTTGGCATGACACAGTCGAACATATCAACACCACGACGAACCGCCTCAACAATATCCTCCGGCTTGCCAACACCCATCAGGTAACGGGGATGGCTCTCGGGAATTTTATGGGTGATATGGGAGAGAATACGCATCATATCCTCTTTGCTTTCACCCACGGAAAGACCGCCAATGGCATAACCATCAAAGCCAATCTCGGTCAGACCTGCCAGGGACACATCACGCAACTCTTCAAACATGCCCCCCTGGATAATGCCAAACAGGGCAGAAGGACTTTCACCGTGAGCGGCCTTGGAACGAGCCGCCCAACGCAGAGAAAGCTCCATAGAGGTACGCGCCTGCTCTTCATTAGCATCACCCGGCGTACACTCATCAAAAATCATCACGATGTCCGAACCCAGCTCACGCTGAACCTGCATGGAAATCTCCGGGTTCAGGAACACCCTGGAACCATCCACCGGAGACTGGAAAGAAACGCCCTCTTCGGTAATTTTGCGCAACTTGCCCAGGCTGAAAACCTGAAAGCCACCGGAGTCTGTCAGAATCGGACCGTGCCACTGGTTAAAGTCGTGCAGGTCGCCATGCTTCTGAATAATTTCGGTGCCCGGACGCAGCATCAAATGAAAGGTATTACCCAGAATAATTTCTGCACCAATCTCTTTAATGTCCCTTGGCAACATGCCTTTTACCGTGCCATAGGTTCCCACCGGCATAAAGCATGGTGTTTCAACCGTGCCACGGGGAAAGGTCAACCGACCACGACGGGCTTTGCCATCGGTAGCCAGCTGCTCAAACTGCATAAAGCATTCTCTTGTCATGAATTTTGTATAGCTCTTTCTCTTAAACTACAAAGACACGCCTTCTATTAAACTCGACAGTGTCTGGGAATCAGTCCACCTTACGGGTCAGCAACATGGCATCGCCGTAACTGAAGAAGCGGTACTTTTGCTCAACGGCTTCTTTATAGGCAGCCAGCACATTTTCCCGACCGGCAAAAGCACTGACCAACATTAACAAGGTGGATTGCGGCAGATGAAAATTGGTCACCATCAAATCCACACTGCGAAACTCATAACCCGGATAAATAAAGATGCTGGAATCCCCCTGGAACGGGGCAATCTCACCGGATGCCGAGGCCGACTCAAGGCTGCGCACCGACGTGGTACCCACCGCAACAACACGATTACCCCTGGCACGGGTTTCCCGCACCGCCTGACAGACGGCCTCAGAAACTTCGATATACTCCGCATGCATCACATGGTCTTCAATCTTTTCAACCCGAACCGGCTGATACGTTCCTGAACCCACATGAAGCGTCACAAATACTTTCTTAACGCCTTTGGCCTCAAGACGCGCCAGCAATGCTTCATCAAAATGAAGCCCTGCCGTTGGTGCCGCCACCGCGCCATCCTTTGCCGCAAACACCGTTTGATAACGCAGACGATCACTATCACCATCTTCACGGTCAATATAAGGTGGCAATGGCATGTGGCCGTGTTCCAGCAGCAGCGGTAAAACCGATGTTTCAAACCGGAGAATAAACAGAAAATCCCGACGCCCTTCCACAACAACACGCACCGCGCCATCTGCCAGCAATAACACAGCGCCCGGCTTTGGCGACTTGCTGGCCCTTACCTGGGCCAGCGCCAGATTATCCTCCTCCACTCGCTCAATCAGCACCTCAATTTTGCCACCCGTCTCTTTCTGACCATACAAACGGGCCGGAATCACCCGGGTATTATTCAGCACCAACAGGTCACCGGGCTCAAGCAGACTTTCTATATCAGAAAACTGTTGATGCCTAACCTCACCACTATTACCATCAAGGCACAGAAGGTGGCTGCCGGTACGATCCTCTGCAGGAAACCGGGCAATCTGCTCATCGGGCAGATCAAAATCAAAATCACTGACTTGCATGGACAATCCGGTGGTTAATGTCTTCATTCCCAAAAGCAGCCCACGCCACTTATGGGAAAAAAGCACAGAAAAACCAGTCATATTAAAAAAGCACCGAAGGATACTGCAAAACGAAGGAAGTGTCAGGAGGGCTATCCCATGCCATGTTACGGACTTAACTTACTTTTTTGCTCTCACTGTTCAATAACTGCTTGATCTCAATAATCTCTTTGATATACTTCGCCGCACTTGAGCAACCGCCACTTCGCCAGCCAGACTCAACTCTTCACTCGATGAGAAAAAGTTTTGAAATCAGCGAACAGATAACATAAGCTCAGCAACATCAAATGCCAGTGTGATGGAATTGGTAGACATGACGGATTCAAAATCCGTTGCCTTCACGGGCGTGTCGGTTCGAGTCCGACCACTGGTACCAATGATTAATGTTTTATTCCTTCCTGTCCGTGATCACGGATATTGTCCGTTTGGACAACTTCTCCGACAAATCCTTTTATCTGCACATACGCTTTCCAGAAAAGCGGACATTTTCTTGCTCAGATTCCCTCATAATACTTAGGAAAGCGGACACTTCCTCAGAAAAATTCCCGGACAAGTTTCGGCAAAATAAATTTCCCAATAACTGCCTGAAAAATACGAAAATTCTGTAAACTTACCAAACGACATAGCCCATGACCGCACAATATGTGCAAGCCATAGCCACGTTAATATCCAGGATTTTTCTTACAGAGAAACAGAAAGGAATTTCAGAAAGGAAATCTTTGAATGGATATTTTTACAGCTTTTCAGTTACCTCTCGCCATATTTCAGTAAACTCCCCAAAGCCAAAATTTTTCAACTCATTTTTCAAGGCTGCCCGCACATAATTATGGGAAGGAAAAACACCGCCATCTAATAAATGCTGACAGGCTTCCTCAACCAACGAAATTTTTCTTTTATTTCGAGCCTTCCGCTGCTTTGCCCGAAGCTCATTATTTTTCGCAACCAGTTCGGCAGTTTTTTCCGGAAAGTGATAACGCAGGTAACTCACCCCAACTTTGAGCTGTTCTGCCACCTGATTCACCGAAATGATCTCGCTGTGATCATTTACAATTTTCGTTAACTGACACTCAACCCAATCGAGCTTGTCAGCATTATCGTATGATTGTCGCCCATCCAGTTCTGCAATTTTCGCATCCGGGTCAATCCGCTTATGGTGAAACAGCAGGTCTGCCGGACTAACCTGCACAGCAACACAAAAATTCAGCAAGGTACTCAATGTCGGTCTGGTTCCACGCTTACCATCAGAAAACCACTGACTGATTGTTGCTTTCGAAAAAGAAAGTAATTGCTCAAGCTTTTTTGTCGAAGTCACACCCAGCCTTGACATCACAACCCGAATGCCATCTCTCAATAACTGTTGAAGTGATACACCCTCTATTACCAGGTGTCGACTAGCCACCAGGTCCAAGAGATATAGCTCCTTTTGTGAAAGTGCCTGCCTGTCATCCTCACCACTCGGTTCACCCAGAAATGAACCGCACTCAGGACAATACCCCACGGGCAAAACGCGCTGAACCATATACTGTCTCGCACCGCAATCTGAACAGCTACTTTTCAGAGTACATTGATGAATAGGGCAAGCTTCCAGACTTTGCAAACTCCAGAATAACGGCTCATACAAAACCTCCCCCGCACTACGCCATTGATACAGACACTCCGGGCACCATTTTTTTGAAGAATGAAAGAGCCCTTTGCCCATAGAATCCAGCAATGTTTTCCAGGGAGACATGGATAATAACTCTACGCCACGCTGCCCGGTAAATACTGCCAAAGCACTCACATACACCTCTGCCTTAGGCCGATAGCCGTTCATTGCAGAAAAGCCATAACTTATAAACAGATCATTGGATACCTGCCCCTGCCCGAGAACAGGGTTCAGAAAATGTCTCAGAAAATGATGCGGTGCTTTTCGATGAGCATAGGCCAGCCGAACCAGATAACTCCCCACGGACTCAAACATGTATCCATCACCGGCATCAGCTGGCTCCAAACCAAACAGAACAGTGCGTGGTAATTGTTGAAAGGTTGCCATCATAGTTGCGGCCCCACTGGGTCATGACTGGGTTTGCGCTGCACACCCCTTGGCCCCGATTTTTTATGAATTTGTGTTCCCCCACCCAACAGCATGTCTTCGACATCGAACATCGTAACCCTGGAAAAATAATCTTTACCCATCTTGATTTCTGCGGCAACCCGGTTCAATTCCCGGGGATCCATTCTATTATCCATCAGACTTTTAACGCTGACATAATCCCCACCAGATTCAAGCGTTCTGTACAATGTCTTAGTCAACCAGTCCTTCAGAATGCCGATACAGCCACAGCAGCCCAAATGAATTTCACTGACTTTGTCAAACAAAGCATCAGAAAAGCGTATGGGATAGCGCGCAAGCAATCCATCAAGGGCATAAGCAAAATGATCAAGGTCTTTCTGAGAGCCTCTATGATAAGGCCCCAACTCGATAATCTCCGACCGCCTTCCGAGCTGCGCACTGGTTTCACCAAAGCGCAACAGTCGGTAAGTTCCGACCAAGACAATAATACAGCCACTCAAACTTGCCAGGGACTTCAGCAGCTCCATACATTGAAGCGCTTCCAAGGGTGTTCTGCAGGCATCAATAATATGCTGAGCTTCATCAATAATCAGGTACCTCACTTGCCGCTGAAATAGAAAGTTTTGGATGACTTCCACCAAGTCAGAGACCTTGTTATCTTTCAGCAACAACTTCGAAATTTCTTTCTGGCTGACTCCCTCCGAAAATTCCAGAGCGTAGCTCCCGCTATCAATCAAAGCATCACCACCAGTCCTTAAAATACTCTTTAACAACGGATCCCAGGCAAATTTACCGCCAATCGATGCAGGACATTGCACACTAATAACTGGCACCATACGAGGATCATTTTTCATAGACTCCTGGCTTTCTGCCAATTTATCCTCAACAAACTTTCTGGCAGCACAGCTTTTTCCAGCACCTGTTGGCCCAACCATCTCGATAAATTCAACACCCCCTATTTTTTTAGCCTTCATCAGAAGCTCATCGTAGGCTTGACTCAAGATCTGATGTTTAATCTGCTTATCCGCAAAAAATTCAACCCTGTCCGTGATGGGTAATTGAAGAATGTCATCGCCGAATTTTCGGTTAGGGTGTAAAGTTTTTGCCATTTCAGACCTTCCTTAATCCTTGTAATTGTTAACTTGAAATAAGCGACTATTTCAGGTGAAATAGTTTCTTGATGAAAACTGGATTGATCTTAGCTACTACCAAGCCCAACTCTGATAAAGCACACCTGCAAGGAACGGTAAAACCACTAAAAATCATCGATATCATTGACACCCGGTTCAATACGCAGCGAAGGAACCCTTTTGCCAGTTTTGGATTTTGATGGCTTTGCCATTTCATCTTCCTGCTGTTCTTTAAGCTCCCGTTCTTTGTCAGCAATTTTCCTGTTGATAGGTACAGCGCGTTCAGCCCTTGCCTTCTGTGAATGAAAAGACCGGGTGAAGCTGCTGGCTTCAGTAATTACTGATCGATCAATCCCCGGATAATAGCGATCCTCAACAGCCACTCGTTTACAACGCTTCCAGCCATTCAGGTTGCAATACACATAAGAATCATCTTCAGGATCGATACGTATCTCAACTTCACGCCCCAACCATTCAGGGCTACTGAATAAATCATGCCCATAGTACTTTCCTTTTCTTTCAACACCTTTTACCGGCTGAATAATACGGGTTCGTTTATGTTTATCGTATGGAAGCATCATGATTTGTAAATGCTCATCATTAATATCAATTTTCCGATTATCCCGATCACCGTGAAGAATCAAACTTTCTGCAAGGACATCATCCGGTATCAACATATGAGCAGGATGTTCTGTTTTGTTGTAATGCTCATAAAAATAATCCTCCAGTAACTGCTTCAAAGATTGAAAATCCCAAAGTGCATTTTGAAAAGGATTGACTTTTGACGTTAATTGTCGTGGATTTTTCATAAGCTTTGTATTTCCGGTCAAGCCGTGTATGACTGCTTCATTGAGCTGCTTGAATACACTCTCAACAGCTGAACCACCACGAGGATTACTTTTTCGGCTATGAATTGTCACTGAAAAAAAAGCACACAACTGCTCAAATACGACGCTTTCAAACTCTGCTCCACCATCAACACAAAAAGATTCTGGAAACCGACCATGCCGTTGGATTAATTCCCGAACAACCATCAGTACAGAATCAATTGACGGACTATTCATTGTGAGATAAACAGCGAGTACATCCCGGGAATAAGAATCTGAAGCAACCGTTAACCATGGCTTTGCTGGTTTCATATTTGGAAACTTTAACGCTTGATCAAGTTGTGTGTGATCAATATGAACATATTCATATGCACGGGCGCCCCGCCTGCTCTCAATTACTCCATCACTTGTGGTGATAGGCATCATTGCTTTGAATTTTTTATGACCTTCCCGTTTACGAACTCGTTTACCAAGATCAACCAATTTAATCAAACGTCTCAACCAGCTATAAGAGCCTGATTCAATATGTTCATCCTTACAAAGACGAACATAATCTCGATAAATAGCTGCAACATTCTTATTTTTTGCTGAGAGATATTCTGAATCAATTACATCATTGGCAAGCTCCAGAGACCTACCACCGATGAATCTTTCGCTATTACCCTTTTCCTGATTTTTATCAACTAACTCAGGTAAACCATTGCCTCTGCGAGTAACACCTTCACTATGACGTTGCAAATATCGTCGAATAGTCCGAGTACTGCACCCTAAATATTGTGCAGCCTGATGGCGATTGATATCTCCTGCAATCAACTGATTCAGAGCAGCATGTCGTTTCAAAGCTCTTTTTTGATTATCCTCGCTAGCAGACAACATAAGCGATGTATGCACATCTTCTTCCTGCTCATAATGAACAACCGATAACTCTCTGGATTGAATGAGACCTCTGACATCCTCTAACTTAAATGGTTTCAATTGAGTCTTTTTTCCCCCAGTAATTTCAACCAACACAGTCTGCTTCGATGACTCAATAGACTGGAGCAACCACTGTTGCTCCCCATGACGACAAATCATTCCCTCTGAAATGGGAATATTAATCGATGACAAGAATTGAGAATTGTTTGAAGGCTTGGCATCCCTGGTTAATGAATAAACCTGACAACTGGCTTCAGAAGTAAATAACTTGCAGGTTTCCAGCTCAGAAAGTAAGTCATTTTCCAAATCAACAAATACCCTCCGATCAGCAACCATTTGCAGAATATTATCTGCCTTTAATTGCGGGTGATGACCCAGAAGTTCACCGATTTCCATGACCGGTGAATTAGTAATAAAATTTATACACTGTCGTTCCATTTCAGTTGGAATATCTTTCTGTTTACTATTTCGCAAGTAATCCATCAGATGACGGATATTAGCCAGAAACCGAGGGTTACAATCAGCATCTGTGAAATAAACGTAACCAATACCAGTCCCGTCGAGCTTCCTCTCCATCACTGGTGAACGAAAGCATTGTTCCTTTTCGTCATAGATATAACGGTCAGGGTATTTCTTACTGAGTTCCAGCAACTCTTCTACTCGTTTACACTCAATAAACTTTACTCCATGTTCTGCAACTCGAAACGCATCCGGGGGGCTATGTTTGTTTTAAAGGTTGATAGGTCTAAACTGTCGTGATCCCCTGCAATGGGAGGCTACGTTATGAAGCCCCGACAGTTTCAAGATCTTCTTAATGCTGTGCCGTTATTAAGCAGCCAGCAGCGAAATACTCTTATCAATGCTCTATCAGAGCAAAATTCTCCTTCCAATATTGCAAAGTCTATTGAGGATAGTTTTGTACGGGCTCCGAAATGCCCTCATTGTGGATCGGAAGCCCTTCAGCGCTGGGGGAAAAGGAACAAACGCCAACGATTTCGGTGCAAGGTTTGCCGAAAAACACTGAACGCTTTTTCCAAAACACCCTTGGCCCGTTTAAGACGCCCTGAAGCATGGCCGAAATATCTTGAGGGAATGACCCACTCTTTAACGCTTCGCCCGGCTGCCAAGCAATGCGGAGTTTCGTTAAATACATCATTCCGTTGGCGACATCGTTTTTTACAGGTCATTGAGCATGATCAGGCACCAGAACTCAGTGGTATTGCCGAACTCGATGAAACTTTTTTTCGCGAATCTTTTAAAGGTCAAAAAAAAGGCCTGCCAAGACCCGTGAGGAAACGAGGTAGTGATAAGAAGACAGACTGTCGAAAAATACCAGTCATGGTAGCTAGAGACCGAGGAAGTCAGACGGTTGATGGTGTATTGAAAAATGAGAGCGCAGATGAACTCTGTCGCCATTTAAGTGGCCGGATAAATATTGAAACTGTCGTATGTGCCGATGCCAGTCTTGCACATGAAAAGCTTGCGAGAGCGTTAGGATTTACTTTTAAGGAGCTGGTGTCATCCTCTGGAATACGGGTGATAGAAGGTGTTTTTCACTTACAGCATGTGAATGCATACCACAGCCACCTGAAGCAGTGGATTACAGGGATTTTTCACGGAGTTGCCACAAAATATCTATCACACTATCTGGGATGGAGAAGGGCTTTAACTGGCATCAATGCTCTAACATCTGATCGACTGGGCAACAAAATTTTAGAATTTCTTCACTTCAACCCTTAAGCGCAACATAGCTCATCCGGGGTATGGCGTATGGACTGATATTTTCCGTCACTCGTTTTAAACGACAGCTGGAAAGTTACAGGCTGATCAAATACCGCCTTTATTTCAGAAACTTTCTCACACATCAACAGATGAGCGCAGCTACTCCCGATGAATACACGTCAGCTGCCACAACCAGAAAACTGACATACTCATAATTTCTGAAAACACAAGAGAACCCTCAACTTTCGCTGCTAAGAAAAATAACTATCATCACCCTGAAAAATTCTGGCTATCTTGCCAAATCATGATGTGTCAAAAGCTATCTTTTGTGCTTTAGCACCATGGGCAATGGCTTTAAACAAACTGTCCCAGCTATCAATCATTAACGTGAGAAAGAAGCTGGTGATTTTCCTCCATAATCGCTTTCGTGTAGGCTTCTTTGGTTTATTTAAAGCCTGCTGAAATTTTGGACAAGAAAATTCCTGAATCTGATCAACCAGGAATGCGAGAAAAGTAAGGTAGGCGAAATTCGTAGCCAGATGTTTTTCGCCATGACCGTAATTGTGTTCAAGTTGATAGCCTTGATTTTTCAGGGTATTAAACGTTTCATTTTCAATGCGCCATCTACAACGGCCTCCTCGCATCACGGATTCAACGGTATCATCGGTTAATTCAAGATCAGTTACCCAGCACCAGACATGCTGGATCCCTTTTTTGTCGATTTCAATGTAATCCAGAACATTAACCCGCTCTGTTTCATCCTGAAGATTGAGGGGGACGTTATTGGCGTAGCGGAATTTATGAGTCGTGTTATTTTTCTCATCAACGATTTTGTGGTGATGAACCTGGCCTTCGTCATAAAGGGCATTCATGGCCTCAATAAGCGACACATGGTTACCATCTTTGGCCACGATAATATAGTGCCAGCCATGCTCTCTGATCAGAGCAATGGTAGGGTTGTCCGCATATAGACCATCCAGAAGAATCACCAGTTTCAGGCGTGGATGGTCATGTTTTGTCTGCGCCAGAAAACGTCTTATTGCCGCTTTTTCACAATCATTTTTTGTGGAACCATCCTGTCGGCAAATTGCTTCCGGCGCTAAAGGAATGACGGTTTTTCTGGAAGGGTGGACAATACAGCCCCCCATAATATTGTGGTAAAAGGTTTCACTTTTTTTGCCCTCGTTTTTAATGCAGCAGTCATCACAGCGGCAGGTTCCCGAATAAAAGAGACCCGTACCATCAATAGGAAGCAGATAAAGATCTTTCAACTTGCCACATTCGAATGCATAAGCTTGCAGAGCACCATTGCGCTGAACGACAGAAAACAATTCTTTAAACGGCGTCTTCAACCCGAGTGGATTAACCGGGTCAACAACCTCTCTCATTCTGGTATCGGAGGGAACTTTGCCATCTTTTACGTGATAGAGCTTTTCAAGATTATGACAGCAGATTTCATCAAGCCGCTCTTCATCAAACCCTAATAGTGAATCGAACTTTTGATGCATCATCGCAAAAGCAGATTTCAGAAAGTTAGGAAAGGGTATCACGCATTTATTTGGACGATGATCTGGAATGCTGTCGAAGCATTCTGATACCTTTTTTATCAAGTAAGAAGCACTGAATTGCCTGACATTTTTCTGAATAGCCGTACCCATGACTGACTCGACGACAATGATTGAGTAATATGCAATTTTAGTCGAAGAATTGTGCGGGCATGATTTTTTTACCTCTTCTGTATCTCTCGTGGCTGTAGTGCTTCAGGATTCATCGGGAATTACTGCAGATGAGCGTATTCCAGATCGCTCTCAGCTTGAAGCGCAACGCCCATCATACTACTGGGAAAACGGGTCATCTTACTGCGACCACCACTGTTTACGCGACGAACAGGATCCCTCATTGATTGCTGGCAGAGGTCTAGCCCTTTCTCACTGAGGCCCCACTGCACAGCATTCACTTTAATGTATTCTAACAGTGCTGATGAATTATTCATGATCAACTCCAGTTGTTGTTATGTTGTCCATACTTTTCACGCTAACAAGCTAATCACTTCCAGAAAAGCAAACGAGGAAAACTGTTTAGTTTTTTTCATGAGCAAGCACAAGTTGTGTTTTGGCAGCTTGTCAAAGCTTTTAATGCTTTTAATGCTTTTAATGCTTGAAAACTTATATTTTTCCAATTACAAATTTCGCCAATCCGTTATTAATCAAATAGTTAGATTAGCGACAAATGTCGTAAAATATCATTAAACCGTTTGACAATTTTAAATATTTTATTATAAATTACGGCAACTTAACCCTATTTTGGCAGCTCTATGATTCACTTATAAGTGAATCATAGACGTTTTTCTGAAGTATTCCACTACAATTAACCACACTATATCCACCTGTTCGTTTAGTATCGTTGGATAATCAGGCTAACTCACCTTCAATAACTCTTGCCCCATTTGAGATATCTCCTCTTTCTCAGCTAGCTATTACTTAGTATCCTTCATACCCTTCACCCGAGAAAGCTTACTTCTACCATTGACATTGCTGGCTTACTTATATGACCGATAAAAACAGTGACCTGGAAATATCAGAAGGCGAACATAAGGAGTTATTCTTTAAAAAGGTAGGTAAAAATATCCGCACACAGCGGATAGCCGACGGGAAAAGTCAGAAGGAACTGGCTAAGAGCGCACAGCTACAACCAACTTATCTTAATGAGGTAGAAAAAGGCAGACGCAACTTCTCCATGCTAATTCTACTGAAAATCAGCAGAGCTCTCGATATTGCTCCCAAAAAATTACTGCAAGGCACAGATAGAGATCTGTTAATGAATAAGCAGTAGGTAAATCATGCCTGAAGCAAACCATGTTCAAATATCCTACAGCATAAAGGTCTCTTTATTTCAGGCATTGAGCAACATAAACGCTATTACCCGTTGCAAACCGAACAACTCTGCCGTCATCCGACACATCCAAAATCTCAGTTACTGCCGATGTCAGCCAGTAGTCCTGCGCAGTGTAGCTACGGGCAATTAAAGAACCACACAGAACAGACAAACCTACTTCTATCCAGCCATTTCTATCAGTCAATTGCTTGCCGTTGACGCGATCAACAGGGTGAAGCAATGGACCTGAATCTCCAGCACCATCCCCGATACGACTTAACTGATAATTGCTTCCAGAGGGAAGCCGAGCCTTCTTCATGTTTATCTTCCGGAATACGTTCTTAGTGGGCCTCACTAAAGTTTGACCTGATAATCCGTTTTGAGTTCAACTCGTATTCGGACAAGTAACAGGATTGCTCTCCTTTTTCTTCTCGAAAGCTATCGATGAAAAAGGATAGATACCACCTCACTGGATTCAGCACAATTTTTCACTATTTGGAGTTGCTTTGTGAGTAAGGCGAACTTTTCATATCCAGGCCAATAACATCTGCAGCCGTTTATTATCAGGCATCTAAAAATCAATCAGAAAGACATCTCAACAATTCTTCCTGATTGATTCACACTCTCTTCTACCAGTTTCTTGACTATCGTAAGACGCTATTTCCAGCAAACATCACAAAAAACCAGCTTATCAAACAGCCGCCCGTTGCCGCCTGTTATAAAGCGGGAGATATTCATCAATAATACCGACAGCCTCAAAGGCATTGTCGACCCCAAATACCCGGTCATCCCTGTCATCCCGATAGCGCTGACGGTTATCGATCTTTGTATCTGCCAGCTGGCCACTCCAGCCCTCTACCCGATACGCAACCATAAGCCTTTTCATTGACCAGGCCATTGCTATCTCTGATAGCGTACCGGCACCACCGCCAATCGCAATCACTGCATCAGCCTGAGCCACGATCATATTGCGAGCAATGTCCAGGCCGGTTGGAATCACGATATCTGCCGCCGGATTTGCCTCCTCCGGATCATTACCCGGAAGAATGGCAATGATATCTCCCGGACTCCACGCTTCTGAATCTCTGGCTCCTGCACTGGCAGCCACCATGATGCCACCACGCCCACCGGTCACGACACGATAACCGGCATCAATTAACAGGCGACCAAGATCGAATGCCAGCCGGAACTTTTTATCGGTTTCCTGAACACCAGCATCGCCGATTACGGCAATCATTTTCTTTTTATCCATAATGAATCAAATCAACTCCGGGCTTATCTCACCATCTTCTGTACCACTGATCTGATAATTCTTTTCCATAATGCCAGCGATCAACTTTTCTCTTTGTTCACGGTCAGGTCCTTTCCCCATACCAGATGGCTCATAAAGATACAGCGGTGTTTTTATCCAAACCGGGTTCCGGGTCATTCTGACCATGGGGACCATAAATGCCCAGTCGGATGCCAGATCACAGTATTCACCCGTTTCTGAACGTAATAACTCATCCGGGATGGCATCAAAAAGACTTTTACGAAATGAGCGTAAATGTTGCCAGACATTTCCCCCCCCTGTTGTTGCCCTCGCGGGGACAACTGAAATCAACCGGATAATCGCACACCTTATCGGTTCGAATCATGGAGCCTACGGTAAGATCTGCGCCATTGTTATAGGCTTCAGCGACGGTTTCAATTACCCGGCTGCCAATCAGACAATCGTCCGCATCCAGAGTTATCAGAACGGATTCCGTATTATCACAGATATAACGAGCAGCCCAGACCATATTTGCCAACAGGCTTCGCCGTTCTGCCACAGCAATAAAAGTAACCTTATTCTTGTAGGGTGAAAGAGCCCACTTTATGTAATCCCGACAACGTCTACTGGAGTCATCATCCATCACCACGGCACCCCATTCATGTTCTGCCACAACCTTCTGCCTTAACATTGAGTCAAGACAGCGCTGAAAACGGGAAGGTTCAACATTCCGGCCACAGACAAGAAAGATAAATGGCTCCCTACGTCTGGGCCCCAACCAGCAGGCGATATCACCTTGCAGATCCACATGACCTGCCTGGGTCTTTGGACAAAAGCCAGCCTCTATCTGATTCCTGATGGTCTGTAATGATGCCAGGTCCTTCTTATACTCATTGGTAGGATGAATAAAAAACAGCTCGCCATAACCACCACGCCATGAAGACCAGTCACCCTGACGCACCACATTGTCAAGGCTGCGGTGCCAGGCGAGTGCCACCCTATCATTTCCAGCCAGTGTGTTAGGCCATGGCCGGGATGCCAGTAATCGCTTACGGTCAAACAATGCTCCACGCACTTCTATCCGACAGGAGTTATCCGTAAACCAGAATGATGTATCCATGTTCTCAGGAGGTTTAGCACCCGGTTTATAAATAGGCAAACTGGCTGTTAATGCTTTTGGATCGCTGCGAAGTGTATGAATCATATCTGCCAGCCAGTCATGTTCAGGATCAATGCGACCAATCAACAGGTCACTGTCCAGCTGTAATACATAATCTCCACTGCACGCTTCTACACCCTGTAAAAATGGCAGCAGTGGTGCTCCCTGGACAGAGTGTGATGACAAACTCTTCAGCCCAAACCACCGGTAAAACACTTCCGAGTCAGGTTTGCACCAGACGACCTGATCAATCCAGTCCTCACTGATCAGCCGCTCTACCACTTGCTGAAAAACCGATGGATTTGATACCCCATAAGCCCTGGTAAAATCACTGGTTCGACAATCCACTGCCAGAATCCGTTCATAAAACCCAACCGGACTTTCCAGGTGAGTGAGCAGATGCTTAACCTGTGCTTCTATACTCTCCCACTCCATATAACAGCTTTTAATCAGCAGAGAAACTCGACTATCACTGTATATCTGATCCTGTTCCCGCCGGGTAGCTTCAACCACCATAAAATCAGATGCCGGTTCAAATCGGTTCAGATCCTATGAGGGCAGTTGGCGGAATACATCGACAGCAAAACCAGATGAAAGCCAATAGTTTCTGGTGTGAGTTTTTCCCTTTCTGGCATCTGTACTGAAATGGGTCCTTCATTTTCAAATCGCCAGTCAAAGAGCCGATAAGCCCGGTCGAGAAAGGCCTCCTGCTGTGCAGCGTTCATTAATGGCCCATATTTCTGATAAAACCGCTCCAGCCCTTGATGCTTTTCCTTGCTTGCAGGCGAAGATAACCTGGGTCGGCCTGCCTCAGCATAATGCCTTACCGTATGAATACCGGTAGATACAACTTGCGTATCAATATTACAAAGACGCAGACAGAGATCCCGGTCAGTGCAGCTGCTGAGCTGTTCATCAAAAAGCCCTGCCTGCAAAATCGAAGAGAGTCTTACAAACAGGTTGGAGCCCTGAATATGCGGGTTACCAACCAACAGCGCATCTGCCGTCAGCCTGGCGGGAATGCTTTGGTGAACAACGTCATCATCGACATCTTCAACCCGTATCAAACCACTGACCACCATATCCTGTGATGCACTTATCTTACCGGCACATACCGAGAGATGACTGGGCTCCCAATAATCATCATCATCCAGAATTGCGACCCAGACATTGTGCACATCACAGCTGGCATTACGCAGCAGAAAATCCAGCCCGGTATTCCATGCACCGGCAGCACCCGGGGTACGTTGATTGGTAAGATAATGACCATGAGGAAACAGTTCTTCAAACAGCAACTGGCTCACGGACGGTCGAAGAAACCGATCATCTTCGACCAGAACCACAGTATCAGGCACGAGTGATTGATTCAGGATTGAGGGAAGTGAACGGTGACGAAGCAGGTCATTGCGATTTTTCGTAGCAACCAGCACAGCAATATGGACGGCAGGCTGCTGAATACCCGGAATAAACATGATATTCCCTTGATAGTTACCGAGGAATAACATCGTGCGCTTCGATACCAGCAAGGGATGGCTATCTCCATCAATCTTCTGGTTACTGATATCCCGGCGATGCGACTGTCGAATGACAGAGAATAGATCATCTACTCTGAGTCAACACGGCCCGGTTACTGGCTAAGAAGTTCAATCAGACATAAAAAATTGCCGCAGCCCGGCTCTTTTAATACCGGGCTAAACAGCCATATCAAGGATTTATCGTACTTAAATCTTCAGCCAACATTCCAAGGAGCTGATCATACTCTGCCATAACCTGCTGACGGTTTTCCAGGTCCTTGCCCAGCTGTTCAACGTCGTTATTAAGGTCTCGGGTCAGTTCCGGAATAAATGACTCTCCTTCTGTTGTCATGGTGGTAAGCATTGATGACGTATTGCGGTCAATCTCGGCACTCATCTGTTCCACCAGAATACCGACCACACGGCCCTGTTCCTGGCGAAGTCTGGCGATACTGTCGTTTTCCACCGTCGCGGAAGTAAACTGCTGACGCACTTCATTAATGTACTGATCCATATCCATGGTGATGGCGGGAACGGTCAGGCCGGCCAGTGCATTTTCCAGTGGCAGCATCACCGCATTGGGGTCAAAACCATCGGCAGAAAAGTCGAACATTTCACGGATCAGTTGTTTAATCTCCTGCCGCAGACGGTTGATATCCACGGCTCGACCAAGGGCTGAGATCAGCTGTTTCTCGGTTTCAAGAACGAAGGTTTCCAGCTTATCCACCGCCTGTTGCACATTGGCGTAGGTGTAGTTGATGGTACGGTATTGTGTCTCGTACACAGTTCGGGTACTGCCCCATGAGAATGGGTTATACCACTTGGAAGCACTCACGGTTCTGGCCACCTCATAGGCTTCCTGTTTGGTGCCGCTCTCGGTTTCCACCCGTTTGGCATCCAGCGCCATGGCTCGCAAATCCAGTAATAACTGTTGCATCTGCTGTTGCAGCGCCTGCTGTTGCTGGCTGAAAATCTGCTGAATCCGTACTTCGCCGGTTTTGATACGTTGGATAATAGTGGCCTGTTGTTTGGCCAGCGTCTCCAGGTCACCTTCGGCCAGCTGTTTGCGCCGATGGTTAATATCGCTCTCCATCTGTTGCAGACAGTGCCTTACCCCAAGGCGAGTGCCTTTGACGATATCTGCCAGGCGGCTATCCAGAATGGTGGTTTTATTCCTGCGTACCTCATCCATGCGTTTATGGACTTTGTTAAAGTTGGCCAGCTGCATCAGTAGTTGGGGCGAAAACTCAAAGCCGGGGAACATGGTGTTCAGCTGTTTCAGGCTATGCGCCTCTTCCTCACTGAGATCGGTACCTTTAATAGCCAGATCATAGCAACGACTGGAGATAAAGGTGGGCGGCAGGGCTTTTTGCAGGGCAGCAAAAATATAGCCTTCGTCGTCCACACTGTTTTCCCGGTTGGCCTGCCCTTGCAGACAGACTCGTTCCACATTCTGCTGCGCCAGATTATTCAGCTTACCGGTAATTCCGGGCAGTGCCTGAGCGATCGACGGATAGTTGTGGTATTCATCCAGCAGCGCACTGTCAAACACCGAGCCGATCAGCAGAATCTCCCGAATGCCCTTATGGGGAATATTCTGGGCCAACAGCGCCATATCGTGCATATCCATAAACTGGCTGCAATAGCTGAGAAAGAACACCACATCGCACTGACCGATAAACTCCTGGGTGCGACGACCACGGGAGACAATCGGATCGTTCATCCCCGGCGTATCCACCACCTCAATACCATCCAGACCGGGAACGTTCAGTTTCAGTTCGGTGCTTTTTACAATCGGGGTAAAGCGCCCCTGGGCACCAACAAAATCCGTCAGTTTTTCAATCAGATTCTGGTTAGAATCTGCACCATCAATACGGTGAATCGTTCCGAGATAATCCGTTACCGTAATGCCAGACTGTGCCACCATGGCCACCAGTTCACAGCATGCCTTTTCCTCTTCGCTCGGGCGTGGGGCTTGGGGCGGGCGAGTACTTTTGCCTCTGGAAGCTGATTGTCCAGAACGAAAAGCCGCTAAAGCCTGCTGATATATACGATCATTTTCTTTAACTTTGGCAGCAGTTTGTTCTACGGTTTGCCACTCTGCCACAGTATAAAACTCTACCGATGCCTCTGGCTGTTCCGAGTAGGAAATACGGGTCAATGCCGCCGTCATTGGCGTTGCTGCTTTGGGCAGAATATCCTGACCATTAAACAGTAAACTGTTCAGAAAAGACGACTTTCCTCGTTTAATCTGGCCGATTATACCGATTCGTAAGAGTCGGCCTTCCTGCTGGGCATTGGCGATATCATTCTGAAAACTGGTCGCCAGCTGATGCAGGTCTGCAAAGTGGTTGGGGTGGATCGTTTGTTTGAAGGTTTGGTAGCGGTCTGACAAGGTAAGTAACCGGCTACTGATGGCTTGTGTTTGGTATTGTATGTTCATTTATATCTTGGCCTTAAAAAATTATTCTCGCGCTGTGCTTAAAGTTAGTGATATTGCCTATGGTTCTATTGCTTAAAAAACGGTGCCGGTGCAAGTTAATCGATAAAAATTCTATTGCTACCTCTTGATTTCTTACAACCTAATCCCCATATCTACAGCCCTTATAACTGAGTAGGTGAAATATTATGGCAATCATTATCCAACCTTCCTCTTTCAACTACACAATTGACAGCACTGGAGATGAGTGTGAAGTCAACGGAAGTGATATACAATTTGACTCTCATTGCGTCAATCGCAATCCCCAGTACAAAGAAGACGATACTGAAGAGTTACATTATTTCTCGGTGAATACGCTCCACGGAACTTTCAAGTGGGCAGTGAATTTAACCATTGGTATGCAGGGGTTTGAGATTACAGAATCAGTGCTTACCGAATATCCAGAAGGCATTACAGTAGAAGAGGACACAATCTTCTCAATCTGTGAATATGAAGAAAATGTAGCTTAATCGTAGCGGGAGTCTAAAAAAAGAAATAGGCTCCCATACCTACAGTTTAAATATTTCTCAAATACCATTCCCCAATTTATTCAGCTTCCCAGTCTATTGATCTAGGTTGGCACGCCCTTTTACCTCGAGTTAACCTAAACTTACCAGACTGCACAACTTGGGCAAAAGTCATATCAACTCTTTTATGAGGCGTCGTTTCATTGTTATGTCCAACACACTCATAAAAAACGTCCGATACAGCAACAATTTCACCAATCACATTATTCTGGCCATCCGCCGAAGCTGGAAAAATAATTTTCCTCATCCATCCTGGATCGCACACTCCCGATTGAATACTTTCAATAGACAGCCCCCAAAAATCAATCAATATTTCCCCGGGCACTTCTGCGTTCAATCTACCTTTTTCAATCTGGCATGAAATGCTACGCTTAACAGCATCATAGCCAATATCCATGCCATGTATATCCAAATAAACCACCCTTATCTCACCACCACCATCAACAACTTTATAGAATTTGCTATTACTAAATAGTATTTCCCCACGATCTAATTTTGACTGTAGAAACGGTACAAGCATCTCATTCGTAATTACAGGACTAACAAATTCCTCTGTAATTTCTGCTTTACCGTGTGGATGCTCTATACGATGACGATAGCCATACTCTATGGGTATCCATTTTAAATTTAGAAAATCTTGCAGCTTTTCTTTCAACCAACTCTCTCTAAACTTTGATGTTCTCTGTAACAATTCATCCAAATCCACCTCATAATATTCCAACAGGTGCTTAAAGTACTCAGGATTTAACAGATGCGAACTAAAGTAGAGGCTGCTTTCTTCCCAATCTTTATGCTTGATATGACAAAAAAGATCAAAAACATCCCGTCGGGTACCATTTAGCACTTCCAATTGCTCGGTAATTTTATCAATAACTGCCTGTTCTTTTTCATGAATATCTTCATCCCGCATAGCCATCATATAGGCATCGAACAGGAAAAGTTGCGCCAATGGGTTTCGGCGGAAGGCGCGAAAAAAAGCCAGAGCCGTATCTTTATCCGGTGACTGGGCAAATGCCACCAAATCATTGACCAGCGATTGATCCAGATCAAAGGATTTAATCAAAATGGTTAAATACTCTTTTTCACTGTCAGTGATCTGACCATCGGCATTCATCACTAGTGCCAGACCATTCAAATATAAAAGACGATCTTCCAGAGAGAGTTCCTTTACCGGATGATGGGTAAAAGCATTAGATTCTTTCGTGACATCTTGGATGAAGTTGAGGATATCCATTTCATTAAGCCTTTAAGGATAAAGGCTCCCATGCATAACATGAGAACCAAAATTATTTACCTAACAAACCGGTACTTGCCCGTCACAAGAACTTCTTCAAAACTCACCCTAACAAGAGCGGCTCTATTGTCCTTTTCTTGCCTCCACAATCTCCCAAAGAACCTATCTTGAACAACTTCATCAGTAATATATCCATCATGAAGAATTAGACTTGTAGAGTAATAACTGGGATTCTCTTCACACAAAGGAAGATTATCTTTAGAAACACACCAAAAATCTGCTAATATCTCACCTGGTACATTTGCGTTAAGTTCACCCTTGCCAAGAGAGCAATTAAAAATCCTTGTCAGTGCGTCATACTCAATATCAGATGTAGAAATATCAAAAAAAGCATTTTCAATAGATTCTTCTACATTTTGTTTTTTGTAGATTAAACCATCTACAACTCTAAGCTCTCCGCGATCTAACTTAGATTGCAGATAGGGAACCAACATTTCGTTGGAAATCTTGAGCTGAATAATTGTTTCAGTTATTTCTTTATGCGGTATTTTCTCATCCAAGTCTGAATAATATCGTAGTGGAATCCACTTAAGCCCTAGGAAAGACTGCATCTTTTGCTCTAGCCATACCCTCTTTCTTTTTTCTGCTCCCTTTAATATTTCTTCAAATTCGACTTCAAAATATTCCAATAGGTGCCCAAAATATTCAGGATTCAAAAGGTGAGCCGTAAAATATACGCTTGCCTCTGACCAATCTTTATTCTGAAGGTAGCAAAATAGTTCAAAAATATCTTTTCGCAATCCCTTTAGAACCTCTAGTTGCTCACCTATTTTATCAATAACAATTCGCTCTTTGTCCTGCAACTGACCATCCCGCATACCCATCATATAGGCATCAAACAGAAAGAGTTGCGCCAGCGGCTTGCGGCGAAAAGTTCGGAAAAATGCCTGAATAGTGTCTTTATCTGGAGCCTGGGCAAAGGCAACAAAATCATTCAGGCAGGATTCGTCCAGATCAAAGGACTTGATCAGGATTCGCAGGTATTCCTTCTCTTCCTCATCAATCTCGGCATCGGAGTTCATAACCAGCGCCAGGCCATTCAGGTAGCTCAGACGCTCTTCCAGTGGCAGCGCCTTGGCTGGATGGTTTTCAAAGGAGTTCGCCTCTTTAGTGGCGTCGTGGATCATATCCAAAATATCAAACATGGTTCTTCCTTAATGTTCCCTTAACAATGTGTTTATCAGGAAAGGTTAATGGTGAGATGCACCAGACATTTATTGTCACTGGTGATCTGCAGTTCAACGGGTGCTCCGAAGGTAAAGACTTCATTTAATGCCAACCCTCCAAGAACGGAATTGGCATGGGTGCGGGTGATCATAATTTCCATCTCCAGATCTGAATCAATCACCACACCCACCGGGCTGATTTTCTGCACCTGTGCCGGAATGCGCTTGAGATCGGCATAGCTTGCCAGCTGTCGCTTATCTCCCTGCAACATGGCGGTAAATACCAGAGTTTGCTGGTGTGTTTCGCCCTGCTTCTGATATTGTGCCAATGGTTGCAATGCGGGCTGGTAATCAATAGACAGTTGCAGTGTTTCCAGCAGGGTTTCCAGTGTTTCTTCCAGCTCCTGCTGACTGAGTTTTGCCTGTTGCTGAGCTTGCATCAGCCTGTCCAGCTGCTGACGGGTTTTCTGCTGCATATCTCGCAGATGCTGCTGCTGACTTTCTGACAGCTGGTTATCAAATAGCAACTCGTTCAAAGTACCCAGAGTCAGTTTCTGGGTATGAGTGCTGCTCTGAATATCGCTGATGTACTGGCTGATCTGCCGGGTGATCTGACTATAAAGTGCCGTCCCCGGCTTGTGACTATTGATTGCTGAAAGCATATCGGTAAGCACATTGCCACTATCTGACACTTCCTCACCACTTTGAGCCGAATAGCCAATCACATCGTAATAAGCCAGCTCTGCCCGCTCCAGATCTTTGCGGGCATTGGCAATCACTTCCCGCACCTGGGATTCCGGCTTTTTATCCGCCTTGCTGAAGATAAACAACACCGGCTGACGGGATTCCAGACTGGCAATAAATTCAATATCCTGTTTCGGGATGGTGCCGTTCTGAATATCCACCAGCCAGATCAGATAATCTGCTTTCCGTAGCTGCTGACGGGCAATGTTCTCGTCGGTATTATCACTGCGATGGCTGATATTATCCGCTTTGCTGTAACCGGGAGTATCCAGAAAGGCCAGGGATGCATAGTTCAGCGACTGCCGTTCAATAGAGACCAGTTGCAGCAGATGACTGAAGGTGACACCAAAGCGATCATTAAAAGCGTGACAGATAGCTGCCAGGGCATCTTCATCAATCTCGGTCTTTTTGCCATAGCGGTTCAGGGCGGTAATACAATTTTCGGTACCCTGACTGATATAGGTGGGAATCGACGTAGTGGGTGTGGTATCTGTTGGCAATAACGACGGGCAGCCCAAAACCGAATTCAGAAAACGGGATTTACCGGCACTGAAGGCACCACCTACCGCCACGGTATAGCAACGCTCCAGCAGGGGAAAACAGGCTACTTCGGTTAGCCGGTCTTCCAACTGCTGCATACGGTTATAGAAACCGGCACCAGCTACGTGAATATTATCTTCTACCAGTTTCAACAGATCGTTGTCGATCAGCTCCCGGATACGGTCAAGATGATCCTGCCAGGGTTCCCGATGGCTGTTCTGGCTGATCAGTTTGGCGCACAGTTGTAGCCCTGCCAGCGGATTGTGCAGGTAGGGGTTTCCGCCGGGTTCATTAGCGACTGTCAATACTGGCTCTGAAGCTGCCACGGGGTCAATGTCCTGATGGCCATTCATCAGGGCTTCAAGGTCTAATTCCATTATGCGATCTCTGGTAGCTGTTGTTGCCACTTTGTCAGTTGCTGAGCCTGAACTTCCCGCTGTTCCTGCGACTGTTGCAACTCATCACGCAGGGCTTGTAACTGCTGCTGTCGGCTTTGCTGCTCATCGGCCAGTGCCTGCTGCAGATTTTGCGATAGCTGGCTGACAGCTCGGTGTAATTCAGTTTCCAACAAGGTTGAGACTTTATTCAGGGTCTCCGGGATAACCTGGTTATCAATAGCACTGCGAATCTGCTGTTCCCGCTCGGCTGCGTTATCTTTTCTGCCCAGCAACCCGCCAATAATGCCGGTGATAATGCCACCCATCGGCCCGGTCAGCAGCCAGGCCACGCCGGTACCAATGACCGACCAGGTTTTGGAAAACTGCTCTTTCTCCAGGGGCGGAATGGTCAGGTGAATGGCAAAATCCCCCTCAGCAGCGGCGAAGTTATCCAGTTTGGCCTGCAGTCGTTCCACTTCCTGCTGGATCAGCTGAACCAACTGTATTTGCACTACGGGGCGAACGCATTCTTGAACCACAGCACTGACCTGACCAGAACCCGCTGCCCGCACAAGTTCACCGTGGGCACTGTTCAGTGCCTGTCGAGCTTCTGCCAATAGTTGCTCTCGCCCGACGCTGCACAGGTTGTAACGCAGTTCTGAAAGATCCCGTTCCAGCTGTTGTCGGGCGCGGTGATCAACGGCTTCTGCTTCGGTAATCTGCTGTATCAGCTCAGGTTCGCTGGCACCGAGGGCATGGAGGGTTTGGTCAATCTGCTGCCGCACTTGTGCAGTGCAGTCCGCCACTGCCTGGCCATAACGGGCAGATAACAGGGACTCTTTATTGACCAATGCCTGATCCAGCAGGTCAGCAAAGGGCTGGATGGTACCATCCCCATCCCTGGCCTCAATCGCGGCGGGAGTATCGCAGATCAGCGCACGCTCTGCCAGTGTGGCATTTAACTGTTGTTGCAGTTCAGTAATTTGTGTTGGTGTTCGACGCCCCGCCTTAGAGATCAGACAGGCAATGGATTTCTGGTAATCAAACTGAATTTCTTCCAGCTGACGGATCACCGAATCGTCAAATGGCACATCAGCGGGCATCAGGTTTATAAAGGTATCACCCCGCCCCAGATACCAGGCAATGGCTTTCTGATGACCGTCGTTTTTCGAGTCAAAGCCCGGCATATCCACCAGCACCAGGTCAGTACGATGTTGCAGCTTCGGAATATTCAGAAACAGCTGGATATGGGTCAGGTCGTCAGTAATGCTCAGACTTGCCAATGTCTCCAGTGACTGTTCTACCTGTCGACCATCCAGATAGTTAAGTACCAGATACTCTTTCGGGTTGTAGGCAATTTCAGTGGCGATGGCGGTTTCCGGCGTAATATCGCTGGCCAGCAGTGATCGCCCCAGGTAGCGGTTAATCAGGGCACTTTTACCAGCGGAAAATTTACCGATTACCGGCACGATGACTTTAAAGTTGCTAATTCTGTCCGTCAGGTAATCCAGAGAGCTGTGGAAGGTATCGCTCATGCCCAGTGCCGTGCCGATTTCACGCAACTGTTCCAGAGTGGTCAGGTAACGCTGTGACGGTGTTTGCTGACCATTGGCTAACAATGCCATGGATTGACGACGGTCATTACGGCGCAGAGAGTAGAGCAGCTCCAGTCCGAGGTGTAGGCCAGTCACTGGTGTTTGCCCAGGCGAATGTTCGGCAATAAGCTGGTTTTCACCTTCAAGGGTTCGCTGAATGCCTTTTAACAGGCTGTGAAAGTCGTTATCACTTTTGATAACCGGGAATATCTGTTGCACTGCCAGCGGTTGAGCAAAAAGGCGGGCATGTTCTGGCTCAAACAGTTGTGCAGGTAAAACTTCAGCATCAGCCAGGTGCAGATCAGCCAGTGCGCTTTTGTAGCGATTGATTTCCGGCTGTGCCCAGCTACGGCCACTGGCCTCGTAAAAACTGGCTGTGGCATAAAGCAGGTTATTCAATGGCTGGTCGGCGGGGAGATTACGCACTTCATGGAACCAGTCATCCAGTGCCTGCTTCTGTTCAATACGGTCCAGCCGCTGATCAACCAATCGGAAGCGTTGTTCTACTTCTTGAGTCAGCGCCTGAAGACCATCGGCAAACAGCTTAAAGGTGGCCATGGTCTTCTGGTTCTGATCCTGCACAGCACCATAGAGCATATTAATATGCCCCATCAGGTACTGGGTTTTGTTGCTTAATGTGACCATCGCTTCCATGGTCAGCATCTGTTTATGGTTAAGTTTCTGGATCAGCGATTGGGTGGCATACAGGCTGGCATTGAGAGCATGATTAACTTCCGCCTGCTGTTGCCAGTTGCTGCCGGTAACGGTGCCCAGTATTCGTCCGAACCAGCTCTGTTCCAGCTGGTTGTTAATGCGGCCATCGGTTGAGGCCAGAGTGGTGATGGCTGTAAATGCTTCTTCGAGCAGCTCATCGGAGTTGGCTTTCATCTCGTCAATCATCTGATCCAGCTGGTGACTGATGATCTGTTGTTCCTGCTCCTTCAGGGTCACTGCCAACTGAGACATGATTTCCTGATAGTTCACCTGCTTATCAGCACTCTCAGGACCTCGCAGTTGCTGGTTCAGTTCAATCTGGTCACAAAAAACCTGATGACTGTCGCTAAACTCGCTGACAGCAGTAAAGAAACGCGCTTCATCCTCCAGAAACGGCTGAAAGCGCTTAAGAATGGTAACCGTATCTTCATAGCCTAAATCTATAAGCTTTCGGGCATTCTCTGGCGTGAAATTCAGGGCAGCAATCAAACCATCAAAAGCCTCGCTGGGAATGATGTTCCAGAATTTTATCTCGGGGTAATCACGCTGGGCAGTCGCCACTTCCGGTGAGCGGCTGAGGTAGATATTGATGATATGCGTGCACTGCTCTTGTTCGATCAGCGGCTGGAACGGCGTATTGTTACTGAACCTGCCCGGAAGCACACCGCCATCCCAATAGTTTTCACCCTCAATAGTCACCGGACTGAATACCCCCGGAATGGCTGAAGATGCCGTCAACCAGAGGGGAATATTGCTCTCTTCCACCGAGTTAAGGAGGGGTAACACCAACTGACCGTTACTCTGCTGTAGGGCACAGACATAAAACGGCATTGCTGAACAGGTAACAGCGCCACAGGCACCACTTTCATCAATCAGGCGCTTCAGGCCATCCTGAGAGAACCAGCCTTTGCCTTTGAGCATGTGGGCCAACTGGATAATGGTTTTGGCCTGAGCACCCGGAATCGCAAAACTGGCAGCCATGGTCGCCAGTTTTTGCGCCAGCTGTTCAAAATCAAATTGGAGGATTTTATCAGTAGCAATATCCAGCCAGAGCTGCTCTGCCCGTTCAAGATCTCCCTGAACAAACAGTGCACCGTTCAGAGAGCCAACGGAGGTACCGGCAACGGCCTGGATATTCTGATCCATGCCAAACTCGCGGAGGGCTTTCCATACGCCTATAGCGTAGGCACCTTTGCCACCGCCGCCTGAAAATACAATGCCGGTTTTTGACATAAACCCTGAAACCTTTATTCCCTGATTAATCGAGGGGCGGATTGTATATGAGGATGGATGTACAAGTTTTGATCTGGATTAATCTTGTGATGCAAGCCGCAGAAAAATAAACACTTTTTTACTTACATTGGGAAAGAGAATGGGCATACTTTGGTAAATTGATAAGCCCACAGTGAAAGCAGATTCAGCAGGCGAAAATCAGAAATTCATCAAACCCCATAAAAAAATGGCCGCTATCAAAGCGGCCTTTTGAGGATTTCTCTTTACGGTAATATTTGGTTTTATCCCTGCACACCTTCATACGGTACTTCGGGTTCCATAGTTCTTGTGCGGCGGTATCCCGTCGTGCCGGTTTTCGTTTTTTGGGCATGTTTTTCTCCTTTCATCACCTTTTCCGTGCCTGCAATGCAGACACGGGGAGAGCACTTTATCAAATAATACCGCCGCAGCAAATCACAGATCAGCCCGCTCTCTGGTGAACACACAAACCACACCCGCGCTGTTGTAAATCACCTCATGATTTAAATCACAATAAGTGGCAGCCACATTCAAGGGGAGTTGCTCACTGCCCCAGGAAGACGGCCGGAAATAGGATAGCTGTCCGTTTTTACACTGTTTAGCTTCTTCATCCGTCCGGTACACACAGATCGACGATTGATCAACCTTTTCTGGGCCACAACCCGCCAACATTGCCACCACTAACAGAAGAAAACTTACTCTCTTCATGATCCCCCCAAACCAGAAACAATACCTGCTGCCAAAAGCAACGTTACAGGCTGCAAGTCAATAATCAGGGCAAGACACGTTCTTTCTGATTTTCTGAACGTTTACCCACAATATCTTCCAAACCACTAACAGGCCATTACTCTATGTCGCTGAGCCTTTGATGTTGGCAAACAGCTTATGGCCAACGGTATTTTGGCCAAACTGTGAAGAAAAAGAAGAATTTCAGCACAGCCAGATTCCTTTTGACAGGATTAGTGCAACCCTGCCAGCACTGAATTTATCCAATCCAGCCTGCCCACTAATTCCTGAAGCAGGTTTTCCCTGATATTGGATTTGTCATCAACCCTCAATTTAAAGAGCGTCGTATATTGCCAGTTACTTTTCACCCGTCGACCAAAGGCGTCAACGATTGACCAGGCAAGCTCATCATTACGTACTCCAGATCGCTGTAGAATGAACTTAATGAGAATTTCTTCGCCATCCTCCTGCCGGTGCTGCTCAACAGTTAGATAAAAAGGCCATAATGGCTGATCCGTTTTTTGAAACTTGGCCCAACTGAACTGAAAGATATCCAGCATAGCGATTTTTTTATCAGAAGGCCTACAATCAAGCTGCCCCGGAAAACGCTTGTCAAGCAGCTCTTGCAACCACTCCAGCCGGGCATACTGAGCCAGGGTAGACAGCAAGGTAGCATTGGTTTTGAAAAACTTGCGAAGGAGCACTACCTGATCAAACGGCCCTGGTTCTAACTGCTTGTTCAGTCCAATCAAGCCAATATCATCCAGTTCCCAGATATTAAGCTCATTTTCACCTGTAGCCAGCACTACTTCACTGTATTGATCCACCAAATCCTGATGCCTGCTGGCCATACCTGCCATATGCCCAATGGCACTGTTGTAAACGTTGTCCAGTTCATAACAGCTGCTCAAATGAACCAAGAGATCTTTCAAAATCCATTGACAGGCATCCGAGCCGGTATCCTTTTCTACAGCTTGAGTCAGTGCATCAATCAGCCAGGAATGGGAAACAATAGCCCATTTATCCTGTTGGCTGGCAGCCAGTTTATTCCTATCTGTTTTTTCCTGGCCATCCATCAGAATACGGATAACCCGATACCCAGGGTCAGATTCAATTTTCTTCTCAACCCTCTCAGAATACGCGGCCAGCTGATTGTTTGTTTCGCCACTACCATATTTATACTCAATCACAACCACCAGCTTGTTATCGATATCGGTGGCCAGAATATCAATTCTCCGTTCATAGCCATCAAGTCCATACTCTTTATGTACGCTCAAGCCATGGAGATTCATACTCTCCAGCTCAAGTATTGAGACCGGGCTGGTATATCCCTCACTGGTAATCGCTCCCCGCAGCATGGATTTGATAAAAAAGTCATTTAAACCATGCCCTTCAGCGGGGTTCAGCAACCAGGCAATTACCGCTGAAAGTCCCGTCTCATTTAAATCAAGCACATCGAAAATCTGACGATTCTGATTATAACGGGCAACAATCGGGTAACTTTCATCGTTAACAAATTGTTCTGCCAGCGTTACTGCTTTTTGTAAGTCCATCACGATACCAATACGACACGGTTAGTAAGATTAATATTGTAAGTACATGACCAAATGAAATCATATATTTCCCTGTTCCCAGGCCACAGAAGACCTGGCGGCGTCCTGAAAAGCAAACGGTCATGTACTTAGTAGAGATATCAGCACTGATCGTCAGGCTAAATCACTATGATTTTTATTACGGGTTAGGAATGAGGAAAAAGAACAAGTTTAGGGACTTTTCAAAAAGAAGAACCCTCAATATATCTCAGTCCACTGTCGCAACTGTCCAGATACGTTTCAATGGCAACTCCGCCTTGATCTCGTCATCCAGCTTATCGTAATGGAGAAAAAGCTGTTCCAGCAGATCCTGCTGAGACCAGAGGCGGACACGGAAGAAGCTGGAAGCCAGCTCTTTCTGCACATTACTTTTAAAACCTCCCCAGGCGATAAACAGTCCACGGGTTGCATTAAACTTGGTCATAGCCCCCATCAGCTTGTCCACAGTAGGACGATCAATCAACCCTCCACCGGACTTCACTTCTACACAGATACTCTGTTCCCCAAAACCCATAGGCCCATCGCCTGCAAGGATATCTACACCGCCATCAGCACCTTCCGGACTTTGCCAGCAGGTGTAACCCTGGGCTTCCAGAATAGCTTTCACCAGCCGTGTCAGGTTATGGCCTTTGAACTTGGCTTCGATCAATTTGATTATCTGACCATGCCCCAACTCTTCCAGATCGGAATCCACCCGTTCATCACTGGCATCTTCATCGTCGGTACTGCTTGTCACACTGGTAACAATCTGTTTTTGACTTTCCGGCTGCCAGCCCGAGGCAGCCATTTTGCTCAACCGCTCTTCTGCATTATTGCGTTTGATCTGGCAGATAGTCAGAAAGGCCCCAAAACTGTACAGCAAATCCTGAGAAAAATGTAATCGAGGAACCCCTTCCGGCTCCCATTGAACAGAACGCCAGTGGAAGTAGGGATTTTCGGCATCCATCTGGTGCTGATAGTCCGAGCTAATCACACCCACATAGATCACCGGCTGCTGTTTTGAGGGGAGAATCACCCGGTCTCCCTGTTTCATTACATGGGCGAAGGGCCAGATCTGGCCCACATTATTACTTAGCCTTCGGGGTTTCTCATCACCATAGGTCTGCTGCAGCTGCGTCATCAGCTCACTGCGCTCCTGCAACTGATCCAGAGGGATATTAAGATCATCCCAGGTCAGGTAGATCCGTTTATCCTGAAGAAATTTCTGTTCATACTGCCCTTGGGAACCAGCCCTTACCAGCCAGACTGTCATCATATCTCCTTATGCTTGTTTCTGGTTGCCTTTATCTACTTATAACAAAACAGATAGCTCAAGTGTTGAAAAACCTCATTTTAGGGCTCTCGATGTCTACATACTTTGCTCTACGTCTAATTTCGAAATGGTTAATCGTGATTAACTCTGGCCATTTTTTCATTCTCTTACTGGAATACTGAAGCCAAATTATTCGTCGACAGCAATAGTCATCAAGTGTCGTGAACAGTAGAATATTCTGGTTTAAGGATTTACAGGGTTTGCAAATGAACAGCACAAAAAAGCGTTTTTTCATTAGCTGTATTGGTGGAAATGATTATCTGTGCTGTCATGGAAGGAATTAATTGCATGAAATCAGTGAACTTCGAGTTTCTACGCCCCGGCAATGAATCGCTGGCCATGCTTGCCGGTTTAGCAGAAGCAGTTCTTCATATTGACCCAGGCAGTACACTGACTCGACTACGCAGCTTTGTCGAAGAGATGACAAAGGCTATCTACAAGGAAGAGAATCTTCCAAGAATGCCCCGATCAAGTTTTTACGACCTTGTCTCCGACCCTGTATTTGTGGATTGCGTCAGCAAGTCACTATTACATCAGATTAATTTCATACGCATTCAGGGAAATGAACCCGCCCATGGCGGTAAGGGTGATGCCCGCACTGCTGTAATGGCACTCAGTACTGCCCATCAACTGGCTATGTATATGGCCATTAAGTACTATGGCAAGAGCAAAGATGATATTCCTCCTCTGAAAGAAATTCCTGACCCAAAAGACAATTTGGCTCAGTTAAAGAAGTCAGTATCCAGTTATGAGAAAGAGCTGGAAAAGCAGCAAGAAGAGCTACAACGGGTGATGGATCAGCTTGACCGTGAACGTATTCAATACGCTGGCAAATTGAACCCACCCGCCACACCTGGCATACAACAGCGTCAGCAGCAAAGCCAGTCTGTGGCAAACAGCCTGCAATGGGATGAAGCAAAAACCCGCAAATTACTGATCGACGTAATGCTCCTGCAAGCAGGCTGGGATGTTAAAGATACCGACCAGGTTGGTATTGAGCATAAAGTTGACTTTCCCAATAACCCCAAGGGGTATGGCAAAGCTGATTATGTTCTCTGGGACGACAATGGGCAACCTCTGGCCGTCGTAGAAGCAAAAAGAAGCAGTAATGAAAACCTGCAGGCAGGCCGTGAGCAAGCTCGGCTTTATGCCGATGCACTGGAACGAATGGGTCACCAGCGCCCGGTCATTTTCTATTCTAATGGCTATGAAACTTATATCTGGGATGATCAGCAGTACAATACCTATCGCCCCATATATGGTTTTTACAGCAAAGACAGTCTTCAAGGGCTGATCTTTCAACGCAACTACCGTAAGAAAGATCTGGAGCAGCACAATCCTGACCTGAAAATTGTTGACCGCCCTTACCAGATAGAAGCCATCAAAACCGTTGCCGAGCACTTCCAAAACCAACGTCGTAAGGCGTTAATCATTCAGGCAACCGGCACTGGAAAAACCCGGGTTGCCATTGCTCTGGCCGAGTTACTCATTCGCGCAGGATGGGCCAAGCGCACGCTTTTTCTCTGTGATCGAAAAGAACTGAGAACCCAGGCTGACGAGGCGTTTAAACAAAATCTGCCCTCTGAACCTCGATGTATTATTGGGGAAACCAACAAGATCGACCAGTCAACTCGTATTCATATCGCCACATATCCTGGCATGATGAATCGGTTTGCCCAGCTGGATGTCGGATTCTATGACCTGATCATTGCCGACGAATCCCATCGGAGTATTTACAACAAATACCGGGACCTGTTCGATTATTTTGATGCCCTGCAGGTTGGCCTGACAGCGACCCCGGTAAAGTTTGTCAGCCGTGACACCTTTACCATGTTTGGCTGTGATCAAACTGACCCCACCTTTGAATTTGGCCTGGATGCGGCCATCGAGAATGAACCACCCTACCTGGTACCTTTTCGGGCAAAAGATTTGACCACCGAGTTCCTGCGCGAAGGCATTCATTACAATGATCTTACTGACGAGCAGAAACGGCAACTGGAAGAAGACCTGGGCGAAGAAGAAGCGAAAAACACCCGGATTGCCGGCAAAGATATCGGGCGAAAAATCTTCAGCAAAGATACCGACCGCATCATTCTGGAAAACCTGATTGATAACGGTATCAAAGACGAAACCGGTTCACTGGTGGGTAAAACCATTATTTTTGCCCAGCGCCAGGATCATGCAGAACACCTGGAGGAGTTATTTTGTGAACTCTACCCCCAATATGGAAGCAAAGTCTGCAAGGTGATCCATAACAAAATCCCCCATGTTGACAGCCTGATTAAAGAGTTCAAAAAACCGGACAATGATTTTCGCATTGCCATCTCCGTCGATATGCTGGACACCGGCATCGACGTACCGGAAATTGTTAACCTGGTCTTTGCCAAACCCGTCAAATCCTGGGTTAAATTCTGGCAGATGATCGGTCGAGGCACTCGATTGCGTCCCAACCTGTTTGGCCCGGATAAGCACAAAACCGAATTTCTTATTTTCGATCATTATGGCAATTTTGAATTCTTTGATCAGGTATACAAAGAGCCACAGGATACGGGCGGAAAGTCATTGCTTCAAACAACCTTTGAGGCCCGGCTGGAACTGGCTCAGCAGGCACTGAAGAAAAATCATGTTGCAGCTTTTGATACAGCTATTGAGTTACTGCGAGCCGATATTAACGATCTTCCGGATGACAGTATCGCCGTCCGACGTGAACTGCGCCTGGTCCACCAGCTGCAGCAGACTGACCTGCTACAAAAACTGGATGCCAGAACACAACATATCCTCGCAGATACCATTGCGCCCCTGATGGCATCACGCCCCCTGCGGGATAAATTTGCCATTCAGCTGGACAAGCTGATCGCTACTATTGAACGCTGTCTTGTTGATCAAGCCAGCTGTTTTGAAGATGGACGAGATCAATTGCTGGCAGAGCTGGATACATTAGCGGTAAATATTCAGGCGGTTCGCCAGAAGGATAGCGTGATTGCCGAGGTACGTAGCGCTCAGTTCTGGCAGGCACCGAGTATCGATAAACTTGAGAACGCTCGCCGGGAGTTACGCGGGATTATGAAATACCGTCAGTCCGGTGGCGGTGGTGGCCTCTATTCCAAGCCATCAACCAGTACCAGGGATGGTAGCGTCAGAGAAGAAACCAGAGAATACAAGGTGACTGGCGCCAATGAAGCCATGATGTACCGTCGACGTTTAAAAGCCATTCTCGACGATATGATCTCCGCGAACCCGACGTTACAGAAAATACATCGAGGTGAGACCATTGCCGAAGGTGAGCTGAAAACCCTCACCTCAACCATACTGACCAGTCATCCCGGAGTTGACCCGCAAGTACTGAACGAGTTTTATGGTCGCACCGCTGATAAACTACAGATAACCATTCGTGAACTGATCGGGCTGGATCCAAAAGCCATAGAAGAGCACTTCAAGAGCTTTCTCCATGATCACCCGGAACTCACAGCAAAGCAGGTTCGCTTTATGAACCTGTTGAAAAATTACATTGCCCAGCACGGCAGTATTGTTGTAGACAAACTCTATGACGCTCCATTTACCACGGTATCCCATGAAGGTATTGATGGGGTCTTTAAACCAGACGATGTGGGCACCTTAATCTCTGTGTTGAAACCTTTTATACAATCTGACCCCACTCAGACCACTTAACGAAGAAAGACTGCATGCTAATCAAAAGTATCCGTAACGATATCGACATACTCTGGTCCAAGTTCTGGACTGGAGGTATCACCAACCCATTAACGGTCATTGAGCAGATCAGTTACCTGATCTTTGCCCGCATGCTCGATATGCAGGAAGATGTGGCCGAGCGAAAGGCTGCCCGAACTGGCAAAGACTTCCCCTTGCTATTTCCACTTTCCCCGCAAGGACAACTTCTGCGCTGGAAGAACTTCAAGAACCTCTCTGGAAGAGACTTACACAAACACCTGAAAGGCAAGGTTTACCCTTTTTTCAGCGAGCTGGGTAAAGACGGTGAGACCGGTTTTGGGCATATTGCCGAGTACATGGAAGATGCAGACCTTGAAATCAAGAACGAATCCGTACTGGTCAGTGCAGTGGCCATGGTTGATAAACTGCCCCTGACTCAAAGTGATGTAAAAGGCGATATCTACGAATATCTCCTCAGCAAGCTGACCACAGCTGGCATCAATGGGCAGTTTCGAACTCCGCGACATATTATCGATGCCATGATCAAAATGGTGGATCCTCAGCCAACAGAAACCGTTTGTGACCCGGCCTGTGGTACGGCTGGATTCCTTGCCCGAACCATGGAATACCTGAATCAGGAACATTCAAGTTCTGAAGAAGAAGGTGGTCGCTGGCAGGATGAGGAAGGCAACTGGCATTTCTCTGGTGATATGTTGGAACCCTTCCGCGCCCATATCAACAGCCAGATGTTCTGGGGCTTTGACTTTGATACCACCATGCTGCGTGTTTCCAGCATGAACATGGCTCTGCATGGCGTGAATGGTGCCAATATTCTCTACCAGGACAGCCTGAGCAAATCCATTAAGGAGAGCTTTCCTCAACAGGAAGAGAACTTCTTTGATGTGATTCTCGCCAATCCACCATTCAAGGGCAGCCTGGATGAAAGTAATACTAACCCGGATGTACTGGGTATGGTGAAAACCAAAAAGACCGAGCTGCTGTTTGTTGCCCATATTCTGCGGGCTCTGAAGCTGGGTGGCCGTGCCGCTGTGATTGTGCCCGACGGTGTGCTTTTTGGCTCCAGTAAGGCCCACCAGCAGCTGCGCCAGGGGCTGATTCAGAATAATCAGCTGGAAGGGATTGTTAGTCTGCCATCCGGTGTCTTTAAGCCCTATGCCGGCGTCTCTACCGCCATTCTGATATTTACCAAGGGTGGCTCAACCGAGCGCGTCTGGTTCTATGACCTGAAAGCGGATGGTTATTCTCTGGACGATAAACGGAATGAGTTGAAGGGTGAAGACAGCAATGACCTGCCGGATGCTATTGCTCAATGGAAGGAATACCGCAAGCTACTGGAAGCTAATGCTTCTGCTGAGGATATCAATCGGGTCTTTGGCGATAAGACTAAAAAGGCTTTTGTGGTTGACGCAGCAGATATTATCGATAACCGCTATGACCTCTCCATTAATCGTTACAAGAAAGAGGTTTATGAAGAGCAGAAGTACGATGAACCTGAAGATATTTTGAAAGCCTTAATTTCTCTGGAAGGAGAAATTTTGGCTGACCTGAAAAAGCTGGAGGGCATGCTGTGAGTGCCTTACTGGGAAATTTAGTTGATATCATTGGCGGCGGAACACCCAGCAAAAGCAACCCTGGGTATTGGGGAGGGGATATACCCTGGGCCTCGGTCAAGGATTTCAAAACCACCAGATTGGAAGTTACTGCTGATTATATTACAGAGCTTGGTGTATCCAAGTCTGCGACCAATGTAATACCAGCTGGAAACATCATTATCCCTACTCGAATGGCGCTTGGAAAAGTCGCATTAAACATTGTTGACATGGCAATCAACCAAGACCTCAAAGCTCTGATTGCTAAGGACGAAACCGTAATATTCAAACCGTATTTGTTGCGTTTTTTAGAGTCAAAAGCAAAATATCTTGAAGAGCAAGGTAAGGGGGCCACTGTTAAGGGCATCACCTTAGATGTTCTTCGTCATTTAGAAGTTCCTCTCCCGCACATAGACGAGCAAAAACGCATCGCCGCCATCCTCGATGAGGCCGATGAAGTTCGCCGCAAGCGCCAGAAAGCGATTAACCTTGCTGATGACTTCCTTCGAGCAGTGTTTTTGAAGATGTTTGGTGACCCTATAAGCAATCCTAAGAGCTACCCAGTCGGCTCTATCCGGGATCTGCTAGAGGAGGCCAAGTACGGAACCTCAGCCAAAGCTTCAGAGACAGAAGGCGAATACCCCGTTCTCAGAATGGGCAATATCACTTATCAAGGTCGGTGGAATCTTGATGATCTTAAATATGTAGACTTGTCTGAAAAAGAACAGCCAAAGTACCTTGCTCATAAAGGAGATCTAGTGTTCAACCGCACCAACTCACGCGAGTTAGTGGGCAAGACTGCTGTTTACTCTTTTGACTACCCAATGGCTCTGGCAGGCTATTTGATTCGTGCACGCGTCAATGAAAAGGGCAACCCCTACTACATTTCCGCATACCTGAACTCCAAACATGGCAAACGCACATTGATGAACATGTGCAAGAGCATTGTGGGTATGGCAAATATCAATGCCCAAGAGATGCAGGATATAAAAATCCTGATTCCTCCCATTGAGGAACAAGTAAAGTATCAGGAGATTGAGCTGACCATTCTTAACAGATTAGGTCAAATGAATAGCAGCTCTGATCAAATTGATGAACTCTTTAAATCACTAAGCCAAAAAGCCTTTTCCGGCCAGCTGTAAGTTAGGACATTAACCACAAATGGATTTGTTTGCGCCATTACAAGTCACAATCATGCTCCCCGCAAAATTTTCACCTAAGCAAAAAATTGGTGATAACGCTGTTGTACAGCAGCTTGTGCGACAAGTCTCCCTGACTGTTCAGGTTCAGGTTTCTGAGTACCCAGGCTACTTCAAACTTACCAGCCAGCTTGCCGGGACTCTGAATCAGTTATACCTGAAAAACCCGAAACTCAAGGGGCGCTGTCCCGAAGGTGTTGCAGTTCTCAAAGCAAAGCGGCCTTTTAACCTTGAAGACTTAACAGAAGATACCCAACTGGTATGGGAACACTTCCCGGATCGTGAAGTGGCTTCTAACCCTGATGATATACGCCAATCCTGGCGAGGTCAGTTTCAGTTCAAAGAGGAAAATCAGGAACACCATGAAATGGGGTTACGCAGACCTCAGTTAGGCGCCCTCCATGCCATCTCTGCCTGGTCTGCAACCGATCGTCAACTTGAACCTGCAACCATTGTTTTGCCAACCGGAACCGGTAAAACAGAAACCATGCTGGCTACTTTGGTCTATCAGCGCTGTGAAAAGGTTCTGGTTATCGTCCCTTCCAAATCATTGCGCCACCAGACAGCCCGTAAGTTTTTTTCTCTGGGATTTCTGCCTGAAATGGGAGTTATTCCCGGTAATATTCAGCTACCTTCTGTTGCGATTATAGAATCAGGCATAAGGAGCATTGAACATGCCCACCAACTGGCAGACAGTGCCAATGTAATTATTGCGCTTCCCAATGTTTTCTCAGCCAGTGATCCGGATGCCGTTGACCAGCTCTGCCAGCGGTGTTCTCACCTTTTTGTCGATGAAGCCCACCATATTTCTGCAAAATCCTGGCGGGATATCCGTGACCGTTTTGACGGTAAGCGGGTTATTCAGTTCACGGCCACCCCTTTTCGGAATGACAGGCAAGCCCTGGGCGGGCGAATTATTTATAGTTACACCATGGGAGAAGCCCAACGTGCTGGCTACTTTACCCATGTAGAACTTATCCCTGTTGAAGAGTATTACGAAGAACGTATCGACAGGAAAATCGCAGAAATCGCCGTTAATCGGTTACGGGAAGATATCAGCCAGAACCTTGATCACCTGATGATGGCTCGCACTGCCAAAAAAGCAAGAGCGGAGTCATTACAGGCTCTATACCAGGAGATAGCTCCTGAGTTTAACCCCATCGTTATCCACTCTGACTATGGAAAAACAGAGGTCTCCAAACGGCTCGACAATCTGCTATCTCGCCATGCCCGAATTGTGATCTGTGTGGATATGCTTGGTGAAGGTTATGACCTGCCTAACCTGAAAATTGCTGCTCTGCACGATCATCATAAAAGCCTTGCAATCACACTGCAGTTTATTGGCCGATTTACTCGTACCAGCAATCAGTCAATTCGTCATGCCAGTGTGGTTATGAATGTTGCCGATCCGGCCGTGGAGGGTGACCTTCAAAACCTTTATGCCATAGGCGCTGACTGGGATAGTGTACTGCGCCGCTTATCGGAAAGACGAATTGAACGGGAAGTGATACTGCAAGAAGTTGTTGAATCACTGAAGCATAAAGGAGATCTTCATAACCAGATTTCCCTGTGGAACCTGGAGCCCTCCTTTACCTCTATGTTCTTTCATACCCACTGTGAACAATGGAAGCCTGAGCTGTTTACAGAACACCTGCCCAAACTTGAGCAGTACTGGCATGCCATTTCCGAGGAGAAGAAGCTGCTGGTGATTCTTGCCATACAGGCAGCGCCGGTCAAGTGGGGCTCTTTCAAAGAGTTAAAAGACACTAATTATAAACTTCTGATTGCCCACTGGGATCAAGATCGACAGGCACTATTTGTATTTTCCAATGATTATAAGCTGTTTAGGGTTGAAAAAATGGCAGAGTCGCTGTGTGAAGGCCATTGTCGACTCGTAAATGGTGAACAAATTTTCAACGTCTTCAATGGTATCGAATACCCATTGGCCAGAAACCTGGGCGCGGCCCAAATTGGCTCAATCAGTTTTACTCAATACTTCGGCTCCAACGTCACCGATGGTCTTTCATTAATCGAAGCCTCGCAATCCAGTTTGAGTAATATTGCAGCTTTGGGTTATGAAAACGGTAACCGGGTTATCTGGGGATGCTCTCAGCGCAAAGGCAAAGTCTGGTCACCACAGAAAGGTGGCTCCATTGCCGACTGGTGTAGATGGGTAAAAGATGTCTGGGACAAAATCATTGCTGAACACACTGACGAACAGAATATCACCCGGCACTTTCTGAGACCTGAAGCACTTAAGGCTCCATACTCCGGCCACCCGATATCTGCTCAATGGGGCGAACAACTGTTAACTACATACGAAGATAAAATTGAGTTTTTCTTTGCCGATCATTCCGCCCCCTTTTATATGATAGATCTGGAAACTGACGGCAAGGAAGCAGACGGCAGCGTTCGATTGGTTTTCTCCAGCGAGGAGAAGCGTTCGGTCTATAAACTGGTGATTGATGAAAACATTAACTCCCGTGGTTTTGACTATCAACTGGTCGAAGGTGACGGAATTTCCATCAAAAAAGGGAGTTCTGTATCTGAGCCGCTATCAGATTTCATGATGTCCGACCCCATCATGATTTATTACACCGACAGTGCATTTTCCTATAATGATCGTATCGTACATGTAGGTGAAAATGCTGGCCTATATTCAGCAGAAAATATCTCGACCATGGACTGGGATGGAACAGATATCCGTAAAGAGTCCATGGGTAAGCAGAGAAAAAGGGACTCAATTCAATGGCGTTACTTTGATCATATCCTTTCAGACTACGATGTTATTATAAATGACGATGGCTCGGGGGAGTCGGCCGATCTGGTGGCATTGAAAGCACTGGATAACGAAATTCTTTTGACTCTGATTCATGCAAAATACTCAAGTGCCAATGATCCTGGTGCGAGACTCAAAGATCTTTACGAGGTTTGCGGGCAGGCACAACGTTGTATTCGCTGGAAGCATCTCAACCTGCAATCTCTATATCATCATATAAAAAAGCGTGAGGCGCACTGGCAACCGCAGTACTCCCGGTTCCTCAAAGGAGAAATTCGTGATCTGGCAGCCATTCGCGACCGTGCCAGAACAACATCTTTAAAATTCCATGTGGTCATTGTGCAGCCGGGGTTAAGCCGGAGATCGATTACCGAGGAGGGCCTTAAGCTCTTGGGCAGTACAGCACTGTATATTAAGAAAACCACAATGGCGGACCTGGAAGTGGTTGGATCAGAATAGGAAAATCAGCAATGAAACTGACAAAGATAGCACTGACAAACTTTCGCTCTTTCAAAGAGACCCAGACTATTCATCTAGCTCCGGTGACCTTGCTTTTTGGACCTAATAGCGTTGGCAAAAGCTCCATCCTGATGGCACTGGCCTATGTACAGCAAATTCTGGCAAAGGGACATTGTGACCCACAGAAGCTAGATGCGTTGGGCAGCAAAACCATTGGTGGATTCCGAGCATTGGTTCACGGTCAGGATCTGAAGAAAAACATCAAAATAAAGCTTGACTTTGAACCTGGTAAAACACCTTTTGTACACTACGGTGCTGATGTTTTTGATATGTCCAACCATATTCAGAGTTCATATCTGTTAATGGAAGACTTCGGAGGCAGTATAGATACTGGTGCCGTTGAGTTTGAAATAGCCTGGTCACAGCGTTATCAGAAAGCGTTTGTCAAGTTTTACCGAGTATGGATAAATGATGCTTATATTGGCTGCATTTCTTCATCTGAAGACCAAAAGAACACTGCGATTCAGGCTCTGAACACACTTCACCCATTGCTTATCCCCTACAACACAGATGACTGGCTCGAATCAGAATACGGTGAAGAGGATGAAAGGGAGCCACTTGAGGCTGACCAGTATCATACTGAGTTTGAATATGTCTTAGATAGTCTCAACCCCTCTCAGTTTGCAAAAACAACAAAAGCAGATGAAGAGGATGAAGGTCTTCATGTTCCGAGTCGTATTGGTCCGATTAGTGTGGCCTGCAGAAATGGGGCTATCCCCTACATGGGTTACCCGATGCTCACCAACCTTAATGGGCAGGATATTGATGATATTGAAGAGCACTTTAATTTTCTGGTTATTCGGCAGGTCTTAAGCCAAGCATTCGTCCTGCCCCTGGACAAGCTTCTGGAATACCTTGAAAAGAGTATACAAATTGGACCTCTTCGTTTGGTGCCAGACAATGACTACGTGCCTAATCCCCATCCAGAACAAACTGATTGGGTGGACGGAGCAGCTGCATGGGATTTGCTCTATAAAAACCCTGACAGTAATAAGGAAGCGGCAAGACTACTTCGTGAGACCAGCAACTGGTTTGCCTCTCCGGATAAGCTGGATACTGGCTATGAGGTGATGAATCAGTCCATTGCTGAAGCAGCAGGACTGGATAGTAATAGTCAATTTTCTGAACTGCTTAACAAACGCAGCATCTTCTTCAAGGAGTTGCGTTCTGATATTTTGCTCTCAGCAAATCAGCTTGGTACCGGTATATCCCAGGTTCTTCCAATCGTTGTTGCTGCCAATCATGACCATATTGGTTTAGTCAGCGTTGAGCAACCTGAGTTACATATTCACCCGAGGTTCCAGGTCCAACTCGCCGATGTTTTTCTCTCCAACAGGCACAAGCATTCATTTCTCGTTGAGACGCATAGTGAGCACCTTATTTTGAGGTTGTTACGACGAATAAGAGAGACATCAGAACAGGAGCTTCCATTAGAGTACCAGCGTGTTAACCCGAATGATGTATCGGTTATTTATCTGGATCCCTCAGAAAATGGCGTTAAAGTTAAGCACATACGCATTGATGAGGATGGGGAATTTATTGACCGCTGGCCTCAGGGGTTCTTTGCTGAACGTAGAGAGGAGTTGATGTAATGCTTCATGAATATGCTATTGCCCCATCTCTACTCTCTTATTGGGCATTAACCAAGCGAGATTACACAGAGTTTCTGAGAGAATATGGCTTGGGAAGCCCCAGAGTTGTCAGCTGCTTTCCAAAGACCCGTTCGAGTAAACTTCGAAGCTATTTTTTGAGAAATGGCCCCGCAGATAGCCAGTCTTTACAAAGTCAACGCTATGTCGTAATGGTTGAAAAACTGTTAGAGACATTGGTAGTTAGAGAGAATACCGCAATCAATGACGATGAATGGGAGCATCAGGTATTAATAGAAAACAGCCGAATTCCCTTCAACATTATTCTTTCTAAACAATCACTTGGCGTTGACCACAGCTTGACACCAGATAGTATGTACGACGCTGACAGCCCCTGGAACCATGAAGTTCAGAAAGATATCATCAGAACAAAAAAAGGATTTTCTGAAGCCGTTTATAACATGCTTAGGCTATCGACAAAACAAGTAGTAATTATTGATCCTTATGGTTGGACTGATGAAGCAACCGACCTTGTCACCTACTTAATAAACAACATGTCTATTCATAGAGTCAGCAGCAGGCTTCCGTACGTTCAACTTTTTTATAAGCAACATACCAAATCTCCAAACGCCTCTTTCGTAAAGAAGGCGATTCTTGAGGGCATTGAGACTGGCATGTCTCTTGATGTGAAGGTCTATGAGCTGGAAGAAACTCCAAATGGGGATGTATTCCACAACCGATGTATCCTTACAGAGCATGGAGGTATTTCCACTGGACACGGGATTGGAGTATCTGAAAAGGAGGTCCATACTGATGAGGCGTTTCTGATGAAGCCTAGAATCTATCAGAAAAAATGGGATCAATTCATAGAAGGCAACAACTTTACCATTTGCTCTCAAGCTTAATCACGCTCAGACAGCATATAACGATATCTGATTACGACTTAGCCGTCAGACATTATAGAGTAGAATACCTAAATTCTTCTGGAAGATATGATTTATAGAGAGTCCATGAACTCAATGGAAAAGCACTTAAAAGGACTATAACGCGTCTATGCAAAATACCGCCCTTTCACTCCCTGAAGAAAAAGAATTCACCTGGTGCGACTCCCATCACAGCCTTACCATCGACTGTTTACCTTACCTGAATTATCCCTGCAAAATAGTGGTGGGTGGCTGGCAGAAAAAGCTGGACTGGGTTTCCATTATTGATCATGAGGTGGAACAGCCGGAATTTCATAGCTCCATCGCTTTTGACCTCTCTTCCATGGCGCACTGTGAGGATATTCAGTACTGGCTGAATACCATCCCCGAAGAAGTCCAGCGCAACATTGATTTTTTTGGTGCCCATAAATTTTTTGTGCTGAAACTGGTAGCCCAATGGCAGGAAGCTCGGGATCTGTTTTTCAGCAACCCGGTGCTTCTGTGGTACTGGGTTGATTTCTGTATCAACCATAAGCTTGACGAGTCCACGGCCCGAAAAATGCTGGCCATGAAGCAGCATCAGATTCTTGCCGCCATGGGCATGTCAAATAGCAAATCCCTGAACCGTCTGGTGAAAAAAATTCAGATTGAATCCATCCAGCGATATTTCGCCAGTAAACTTCTGTCTATTATCACAACGCCAGCCTACCTGGTTAAACTACGACATCTGCCAGTTATCCGGCAGGAGCATATTGATGTGATGATCGCCATGCCGGAGCTGATTCACTCACGCCTGCTTGAACTATTGGCAAGCATGGGCTGCCGCTGGGCAAGGGCTCGATTGATAAATATCATTCAGGATTGCCTGCGCATGGATCTTGCCCTGAATAGAGAATTGGCCAACTGCAACTCTGAGGCAGAGCTTAATCGAATCCATGATCGGGAAATGGCAAGACGTAACCGTCATGGCATCGACCAGAGGTTTATCCTTCTCGATGAACAGGATAATCCGCTCCCGTTTCCGTTACCACCACACCCGGGTACTGAATGGATTAAACCGATTCTGACTTTTGAAGCACTACGGGAAGAAGGCATAAAAATGAAACACTGCGTCGGCTCTTATGTCCGAAATGTACAAGCAGGCACTCACTATATCTATCATATGGAAGCGCCTGAATGCCTCACTATCAGTATTACCATGAATAATGGTCGGCCTTTAAGAATTGAGCAGGTTGCTGGCCCCTGTAACAAAACTGCCTCAAATGAAGCCAGGGGAGTGATTGATAGCTGGTTTCAGCAGGTCATCAATGAATACCAGGGTCAGGAACCGGGATAGCGCACTCAGGCAGGCTCTGCCCGAACCTGCTTTTGCAGAAACGTATGCACCGAACCTTTTGCCGTACGCCCCAGTTTCTGCATCAGGTTAAACGGTACGTCAAAAAGTTGATATTGCTCCCCCAGGTCTTCTAGCATACGTAACCATAGATGGGCGGTCATTTCCGCATCGGCCAGTGCCCGGTGAAAAACACCATCAGTCGGTAGTCGCTTATATCGCACCAATGTTCCCAGTTTATGGTCGGGAGCGTTCTGGTATAGTCTCCGCGCTGCCAGCATTGAGCAGGCAAAGGCACCGGAATATGCAGAGCCTGCCAGCACCATCTCATTATCCAGAAACTTTTTGTCAAACGATGCGTATGAGCCACCAGGTTATGTTTACCCACAAAGCTGGCAAACTCCCGGATCACCGATAAACAATCCGGCGCGGATTTCAACATGGCATTGGATATACCGGTATAACTGGAAATAAAGCCATTAATCAGAAAACCCGGGTTCATTAGCTGCTGAAAACGGTCAGTTATCCTGCCATGTTCGATCAAAACTGCACCGATCTCTATGGCTCTGTCACCCATATTGGGCGACAATCCGGTTGTCTCAAAATCCAGGACAACAACGGTATCTGCGTTTTTATGGCTCATCAGTCTTTAGCCTGAATATAAATCATTCCCTGGAAATGAGTATTCCTAATGATATTTACTGCCAGATTACCGCAAGGCCGCAACAATATTCAGGAAAACCTCACAACCACACACTATAACATATTGATATTACATCAAATAAAAGAATTACCACAGAATGAAATATGCTTAACGTCTGTCATTGATAAAAACCGGACACCTTTGTTGAAATATTATCAGACACGTTTATCGAAAACTTTCCGGACATATACCCTGACAAAAATAGAGGAAGCGGACACTATTTATGAAAAAAATGGTGTTAGAATGCCTGACTCACAGGGCATTCCGGACACTATTTTGAAAAACAGGCGGACACTTTTTGTGATCACGGACACCAGTATGTGACTTTTAGCATAACCCCCCCATCTTTCGTCTTTATGGTGGTAACCACCAAATCTACTTCTTGATTCTTTGAACTTTCGGCAACTTTATGCTTGTGAGTTTGAACTTTCATCTTCTGTTTTCTGCACTTTCCGAAACTTTATACTGGGAACTTTCGCGATATTTATGTTGGATTTTTCATTATTAATTTCATCCAAGCACTTGAGTAAATTTTGGGCACACAAAAAAAGCACTCTAATCTGAGCGCTTAATGAGATTTTTTTTAAAATCGGGAGGTAGAATAGAAACGTTCAGTGACGAGATATGAGCTTAGCTGGCTTGCCACTCCTTCATGGCCTGCCCCCATAATCGAGTGAAATCTTTGTATCGAAATCCATGATACTCAACCATACGACATCTGACATTATTATAACTGGGCACAACTCCTTCCTTCTCGAGATCTACGATGATCTTCAATATCTGGTCAGTAAATTGATGGTATCGCTTATCACTCTCTACCTTTCGCAAGCCCTGATTCTTTTGCACCAGAGCACGAGTCAATTCAGGCAAATGATAAGAAAGAAAACTAACACCCACCTCCAGCTTGCTGGCAATTTCCGGCAATGGCGTAATTTTTTCTGATAAAGCATAGGTCTGCAGTCGTTTTTCAATCTCCTCCATCTCCAGTGTCGAGTTAAACACTTTTCGAACAGTTAATCTGGCCTCAGTCAGCTGCGGTGCAATATCCTGATGATTCAGCAGTAACTGTGACGGCAAAACATTCACTGCCAGGCAAAAATCAAGAAAACTGGTCAGCGTTGGTCGATAACGACCAGACACTCATTGCGAAATCGTTCTGTCAGAGAAGCACACGGCTTCGGTCAACTTTGTCACAGCACCGCACCCGGAACGATTGACAACCATCATCACCCCATCCTTAAATTCCTGACTGACATCAATCTCCAACAATTGATGACGGCACTCAAAAAGGTCATAAAAATATTGTTCCCTGGAAGTCACCTCTCTGGCCTCACCTCCCATATAACCGAGAAAACCACCGCACTGAGTACACCAGCCAACCCTTCTTGATGAAGGAAGCGCCTGCTGGGTGGCGCCACAATCCGGGCATTTACTTACGAGCCTCAACTGATGAACAGGACAGCTTTTCACTTCCATAAGGGAAAAAACCAGCGGATCATAAACAGGCGTTGATTGTCGTATAGCATCCAGATAACACTCAGGGCACCAATGTTTTTCCTGCCGGATAACTCCTTTACCCATTGAATCAAACAGCCCCCTGAACGGCATCATCGTATGTTGTTCCAGACCTTTCATACCAGTAAGTCTCGACAGAGCCTCACCGTACTTTTTGGCATGATTCCGATAACTATTCAGCACCGAAAGCCCATCTTTGGAAAATAACGAATTTCGGGCAGCCCCAAAACCAGCTTCAGGATTTACCACATAGTCGATGAAAAACCTTGGACTACAGAAGTTCTTCAAGGAAATCCGGTTTATCAGACTACTCAGCGCCTCTACCATAAGCGCTCCTGGTGAAATCCCTTTGACTGGAATTAAACGACTACTCGAAACCTTCATGAAGTACGTACCTCCTTACGCTACCTTATCCCTGCCAGGCTTGCGCTCACCAGGCTTTGTCGAGCCAGATTTCGATTCTTTTTCAGGCTCCCCCATCAGAATACTCCAGACCTCATCCATACTTACCGAATTAATCAAGGCCTCACCCGCCCTGATATCTTTGGCAATGCGCTTAAGCGCTATTGGCTCCAAGCGCTCTACTTCAAAATCTTTCCAGCTGACATAATCTCTATTGTCGTTAAGCGCACGGTTGAGCGCTCTCTCCATCCACTGTTTCAATATGCCCACGCAACCACAGGAACCAACAAACAGATCTTCCAGCCTACCCATAACACCGTCGGATAATTTCGCCGGATAAAAAGCAAACAAAGAAAGGAATGCTTCTTCAAAAGCTTCAATATCGCCACTTGAACTGGCAAGGTAAGGTGAGAAATTAATGACTTTGGTTCGTCTGGCCAGCTACCCACTTCCTTCCAGAAACCTCAATAATTCATAATTCCCATCCATAACCAGCTTGAGCTCCCCCTTGTTGGAGATGGACTTCAGGGTTTCCATATAGAGATTCATGAGGTACTCATCCCTACAACTCATGAGAAAATGGTGCGCCTCATCTACAAACAAATAGCGCACCTGGCGAGACTCAATCGCCTCCTCCATCGCGCTCATCAACTCCTGCTCCGAGTTTTTACGGGCAAGTACTTTCTGCATTTCTTTAATGGGAAATCTTGAGCTGTCACTCAGCATCAAATTCCGTCTGGTCATACCAATATCGACACACTGAATCAGAATCGATCTGGCAAGAGCGCCCCACTCGAACTTCTTACTGCGAGGACTTCTCACCTCTTCATACAATACCGGTATTTCCGGGCAATTCTCCTCCAGGGTCGTTGCATAATGAGCTTCCAGCTTTTCATACTTCCTGTGATGCACCATTGATTTACCGACCCCGGTAGCACCTGGGATAAGGATGATCTGATTTGCGTCAGACGCCAAAGCCAGGTCCAACGCTTCTGACACCTCCGTCAAACGCGGATGAGTGACAATACCCTCCGTTTTGAAGTAGCTTTTCCTGCTCTTCGAATCGCTGGCAAGAATACTTTCAGGGACAGCACACTTAGGTGATAAGGCAGCTTTCTTTGCCATTAGAATTTCTCCGGTTTATGGCTTGATGGATCCATCTTCTTATTGAACAACCCTTTTGAGGGTTTTAATTCAGTCTGAACAACAACCTCAGCTTCACGCTCAATCTCCCCCTTCAGCTGAGCTTCCTTGCTATTCACAAGGGACTGGGCTGCCTGATGGCTTTCCACGACATCATTTGCCGATTTCGTCTGAAAAAAGCGTGCAGCACTGATCTCTTCACGAGAAAAAACATCGTGATATTTATCTTCCTGCTCACGGCGACAGGCAAGAATCCACTCCCCCCCCAAACAGACTGCGATATAGCTATTATCCATTGGGTCATAACGGATCGGGACACTCTTCCCAACCCACTTGGGATCATTAAGCTTCTTATGCGAAAAGAGCTTGTTATTAAATTTCACCCCTCTGCTAACCAGAATTTTTCGCATCAGCTGACTGTCTTCAATGAGTGTCAATGCCAGGAATTCCTCACTGTATTCAATATTCCTGACATCTCTGACGCCATGTTTTTCAATACTCTCACTTAGAGCCGTGGCTGGAGAAATCCCCATGGCACTATGAGTTTGGTTTATATAGAGCTGAAAAAGAAAACTCTCGAGCGCTTCTTTAAGCCTCTTGATATTCCAAAGTGCCAACCGGTAAGGATTAACCTCTTTGCTCATCTGGCGAATATTTCTGGTATTCTGTGTATTGCCCTCCATTTTATAAAAAAAGGAGGTATTAAGAGTGCCGAACATCCGCTCAATCAACGAACCGACTTTCGCCTTACCTGTGCGATCTATGATCGTGACACCATATCGGGCACAAAGTTTCTGGAAGTACACACTTTTAAACTCAGCCCCACCATCCACTACCAGCTCTTCAGGGAGCCGCCCGTTACGTCGTACACAATCTCTAACCACCATCATCAAACTGGCTCGTGACGGGTTATCAAAAGACAAATAAACTCCAAGTGGTGCGCGGCTATAGGCATCAATCATCAATGAAAGCCAGATTCGATTCACATTTTTTTTCTTTGCTTTGATATGCTCTCTAGCCTCTTCAGCACTCAGAACTCTCAAAGTAGACAGGTCAATCAACGTATGATCAGTATGCGCTCTCTGATATGCCCGCTCACCATGAGGATCAGAAGTATCAATTGAGGGATCCAGACCCGGCCGCAAATTATTAGCAGCTTTTGAACCATGACGAGGCAGTGCTAATTTATGCGATTGATGAGCAAGAATTCTCTGCCTGAATGTTTCCAGACAAACAGTACCAATACCTAATTCCGCACACTCAGCATCAAAGCTCGCATGGACATCACTAATATTTTTAACCGTGGGCGTTTTGAATTCGGTCTCAATATACTTTTCAATTAGCTCCTCAGTCTGCTGAGAAAACCTCTTCGATCGATTACCCTTGCCAGCATCATCATCCAACAGGCCGTAATAACCACAACCGAACCTTATCTGTGCCTTTTTATAGCGCCTATGGTAATTACGTACACCTGGCGCAGGGCTCCGGTCTTCACCTGAAGGGTAAAATTGCTATATGAATAGTGGTCAATACGAGGCTGATCATTACCAGTAATCACTTCAACCATGACAGAGTTGCTGGGGGCATCAAGAGACAGCACCCTCCAATAGCTATCACCATGACGGTATTGGTTACCAACTTTTATTTCATGGACATTCGAAAACAACAGGTCAGAAGCAACCATCGACCTTTGCTTGTTAATGAAACTTCTTTTCACCTCATCAGAAGCAAACAAATGGCACTTAGCAGGCCTTGATAAACGCTCGTTATCCAAATCTGCAAGCAATCGTCCCTGCCCAACCATCCATAAAATGTCATCAACCTTAACTGAATCGTGATAACCCAGAAGATCTGATACCGAGATCACTTGCTGTTCACGAACAGTTTTAAGCACAGCTTCCTGTCGTTCCTCATCAACCGCTGATGATCTTCCTCTCATAAAATCAGCAACATGACAGGCGTTATCAATTCTAATAGTTTTCTCACGGTTCCTGATGAAGAACTTATGACCAAGACCAGTGCCTTCAAGAACTTCATCAATGGCAGGATACATCCAGTCGCCATCTTCCAGCTGATAACGTCCTGGATGCTTTTGACTAAGCTTAATAATTGTTTCATCAGAGTCCTTGCACTGAATGAAACCAATAAAGTCTTTACTGATCACAAAAAAATCGGGGGTGTAGTCAATTGATCTCAACACTCCATTTTTATCAGGAGCCTTGATTTTAAATTTACGAGGCTGGCACCTGAAAAGAGTGATGTCAGGATTAATTTCAGCCAACAGCAAATACGACAGCTCAACGTGAAGACTCTCAAACTGGATGATCATTCCATTCTTATGGCTTACAAATCGTCCAGATGTGGTGTATGCGTTGCTTTTAACAGTTCGGGCAGGATCGGAAGACAGAATAAGCGCTACCATCGCCAACCCGGATTCAGTCACACCTCTCGACTTGCAATACAACAGCACTTCTTCATCTGATAGCAACGCAGACTCCTATTTTTTAATTTTGTTATCCTATTTTTCAGATTTCACAATTTTTTTAATCATCTCAACTGCCTTTTCTCAAAACAGAAGTTTGACTTTAAAATCAAGCAGGTGTTATTATGGGCTAACATCCCATACAGATAATTTTCTTATCAATAAAAACAGCAAGTTAAATATTAACTGTATCTAAAGTGTAAATGTTAGGTAAACAGACCTAATACCTTATAATAAGCACAACTTTCAGCTTTTATGCTGAAAGTATAGACTCGTTATGAATATTGACCAGCCAGGCAAGAGCAGGTTCATCAAAACCGTTCGTAGCAACCTCATTTCAGCATTAAAAAAAACACCCTCAACAGAAAGATCCGACTCATTTATGACTCAGTCAGAACTAGCCAGACTGCTACTCATAACTCCTCAACAGCTGTTCAAAATTCTCAATGAAGGGAATCCAACCCTTGGAACGATCTGGCAGATCTGCAACACATTGAGAATTTCACCACAATCACTTTTTGAAGGTACTGAGCTGGAAGACATGAATCGTATAGATCCAAATATTGAGCAGATATTGAAAGACAGGGAAAAGAAACATTAGGTCAGATTACTAGCCATCCAAACAACTCCAGACATATACTTCACTCCAACTCAATAACACCAATATTCAACAAGGATGACAGCTCAACATGAGCCGTTCAAAAATCGCCGCATTTATTGATGTAGAAAACCTTACCCACTGGCTTAAGGAAAAAGGCCCCGAAAAGCTGGTTACAGAGCTCAGCTCGACTGGCCAGCTAATTGTCCGGAAGGCCTATGGTAACTGGAACACTCCTAACATTCAGGGTTTTCAGGCAGACCTGAATCGTCAGGGCTTTGAGCTGATGCACAACTATCATCCCGTTGCCGGAAAAAACTCATCGGATATTCAGTTAACCGTTGATGTAATGGAAAGCGCCCTGCGGCTTACGGATGTAGAATGGTTTGTCCTGGCCACCGGTGACTCTGACTTCTCACCGTTGTTCCGAAGATTAAGGGAGATGGGCAAAGAAGTTATTGGAGTAGGCCCTCGCTCTCCTCTCAGTGAGTCGGTAAAAACATCCTGCACCCGCTATATTTTCACAGACACACCAGAAAGCCTGGATGCTGATACCCGTTCTGAAGAACTGAAAAAAGCCATTGATCTTACCTTGCGTACTCTCAAAACTTTTGATGGCGCAGCTGACTGCTCCGTTTTGAAAACCCGTCTGATCTCAATTGACAGCGCCTTCAATGAAAAAGCCTTTGGATTCACCTCATTTACCGATTTCCTCAAGGATATTGACTCCATAGAAATCAGCCTGCATGAGAAGAGGAAGTGCTGGCAAGCAAGCCTTGCTACTGCTGCTAATAGAGTCACTCCAACTCAACAAACACAGTTACAGCCACCTACACAACCTCAGCCTGACAAAGAAAAACTCGCAGAAACCTATCTTCAGATTCTGAAAAAACTACAATGGCCACAAATTGAAAAAAACACACTCACTAAAGCATTGACCTTGGCAGCCACACTTTCTCCTTTGCCAAGAAAAGATTTCCCTGCCATTCTGGCAAAAACCAGCAAAGGACAAATCTCTGAAACAGATGCAAAAAAGGTAACCAGCTTACTTTATAAAAGTCACCTGCTTGATATCTCTCACACAGATCCGAAAAATAGCCCCGCAACACAGTGCTACCAACTAAAACATAAGAAAAACTATCTTCAGGAAATTGATCAGGCGATGCTTTCCAGACTGCATAATGCCTGTCAAAACAACCAGCAAACCTTGAGCTATGCCGTTGTTCAAACCATGACTTTTAACAAATACCCTCAGGATCTATTCTCGAAATTGTTACAGGATACGCAAGGGGTACCATAGCCTCTTCAACCTCGTAAAAATGATTAAAAAAACCCCAATCATCCAGAAATGAGAGGGGCTATTTCTTAACATTATAAAACTCGGTTAACAGAAGCTGCCCAATAACTCAGGACTTGGGCTTCAGGTAAGGACCGTTTGGTAATTTCGTCGGATCCAGATACAGAACCTGATAATTAGCCTGCTGTGTCAAAGGCAAATAATTAGGAGCAGCCCTGGTAATTGCAGCAGAAACAGCCATCACCACCAAATCAGCCAGAGGATTACCAGAAGAGTTATTCTGTTGCGGTGTGTACTGCATGGTTTTATTGGCAGTCCATAATTCCTCACCGGTCTTACCACTGACAATACGGTAGGTAAAGCTGACCGTCACGGTTGTGCTCAAAACAATATACTGTGCATCCCACTTATTAATGGTCACATACAAAATGGCGTCAGCACCAAACATATTACCCAGTTGAACCGGGTCGGCCGAGTGAACCAGATCGGCATCGTAAAGCCCTTCACCTTCCAGAACCGTCTTTACCGTATTCACCGGAAAAACATAGTACCCTTTCTCGGCTAATGGCACAGAAATGGTGGACAGGAAGTAATTTGGCGCATCAACGTCAACAGACTCATTAACAACCGGTACAACCAGTAATGAGCTGGGGTTCGCCTGCTGAAAAGCACTGAAATCAACCTTTGGGGCCTGGGCAGCACAGCCAGCTAACAAGCTGACACCCAGTATAGTCAGCCATTTTTTCACATTGGTAATCATTGTTAACTGTCCTTCTGGCCGTCAGCCTTTGGCTTACTCGTCAGGTTATTAATCATGGCATCCATAAGATGGCGACTTTCAGGCCAGAGATCCCTCTCTCTGGTGTAGTAAATAACAGCTTCATCGGTTTTACCCTGTTGCAACATCAGGGTTCCATACTCCGCATACATACCCGGTGCTACACGACCATTAGCCTCTTCTATCGCCTGCAGCAATTGCTCAGACAACACCGCCAGCTCAGCAGGGTCTTTGTAATAACCATAAAGCCCGGATTCGTACTCACCCCAATGATACAACCCCTGATTGGTCTGACACCCAGCCAGGAACAGAGAACCGGAAACTACCGCCACCGTGATTAGTTTTTTTACGTTCAACATTTAATAGCCACCGATCGCAAATGTCTTACTGACGCCTTCAGCCACGTAGAACTTCTCACTTAGAACCGTCTTACCTGACCGTTGTATTTCCAGAAAATGGGTTCCAGCCTCAATACGCAACCCTGATTTTCCAGCAGAGAATTGAGCCGCAGCTCCCATTTGAATTCCATCCAGTATTACCAAATCACCCTGTCTGGCATCAGTAAACATAATGAACGGCCGGTCATCCAACGCCTGAACATTTTCTGTCGGCGTATTAACACACCCCGTAAGGACAACAAAGGACATGAAAACAGCAAATAATGTAGAAAACTTAAACATTCTGAACAGCCCCATTTATTCAACAATTTCCAGTTTATCCAGACTGTGGCCGTCTAATGATCCGCTGATCACTCGCACGACACTGCCTTCATTATTTTCGTTATCACCAAACGTTGATATCACTTCAACTCTGGCTACCTCAGCACCCGGTAGGGTGACAGTAAAGCCAGTTTGTTTGGATTTAATCTTTTTCCCGGCAGTCATCACACGCAGCTGCTTTCCTGCAGAAAGTCCCTGACTCTGACCACCACTGATGAAAATCTGTCCATCAACAACATCGAGGATATAGGTCTTCCAGGGTCGCTCCATCATTTTCTGGATCATGTCATCGATCACTTCGCTAATGGCTGCGGCAATCGCTTTATCAGTTAATGTACCGTCGTAAGCAGCACGGGAGCCAAAACCGGCAACTGATGCACTTTCCAGCGTTGCTTCACCAGCCCCCGAGGCAGAGAAGAAAGCCTGCCCGGTGTTCACATCCACCAGTCGCAATTCAACTTTTGCATGGGCTAACTGGGTTTTGGTACTACTGAGAAACCCGCTTTCTCCGGTGACATTCCGGCCAAACTCTGTCAGGGAACCAACAACCAGCGTATCCACACCCACCAGCTCACCACCCGCACCGAACATCTGTCTCTCTTGTTCTATACGTGAAAGGTCCGGACGCTCAAAAACCACAAAATTACCGGAATTAATCAAACGGGTTGAGAGCATATCACTCAACTGTTTGCCCAAAGGGTCCATATGATCATCACGCAACAGCGAACGGCCATAATTGGTTTCGTTAGTCATCCTGCCAATGGCGATTTTTCGCTTAAGAGAGAGCGCCTGCCTTTGGGCCAATTCTGTCGCCTTTTTTTGAGCCGCAATCTGTTGCTCCTGACTTACAGGTGCTTCTTTAACTGCCACATGCGGTGTCTGCGTTGCGCAACCAGCCAGAGCAAGAGCGACGGCAACGGTAGCTATTTTTTTCATATCTGGAAAACTTTCAATGTCAGGGGTACGGAAATATATCTGGCAAAAATTTTACAAGATTATTACGAGCAGTTATATCAAAATCAAGTGCAACGGAAATCACGCATATCACCTGTAAATGTACAATCGTACTATCCAAGAATTATCGAAAATTTCACACAAAGCTATCTGGGACCCTGCTCCCCACAGTCAATAAAAGGCTGTGGTACAACCCACGGGCGGTAGCGTCTTTGCGAAAAGCTATCCTTTCAAGTAAAAATAAACAAACGTACTATTATTAACCCGAACAACTCTAAGGCAAGAGACCGCAACTAGGGAAAAATCATGAAATCCCCCGAAGCCATTGAGCCCAATGGCTTCGGGGGATTTCATGATTTTTCCCTATTATCTGGCGTAATCGGGTTATAAGAAAACCGGGGTCGGAAAACTCGGGTCGGAGAACCCGGGTAGGGTCTTGAATCTTGAATTGAGGATATTCTAAAGGTGGAACTGGATTTACTGGATAACGTGGCTTGCTAACCATATGATGACAAAATGCACACATTCACTATACTAACCCTATGAAATGCTTTAACTGGAACCCTGACAAGAATCAGCAGCTGATAAGTCAGCGGGATAAATCCTTTGAAGAGATTATCTTTCATATCCAAAGCGGCGACCTGCTTGATGATATCACCCACCCTAATACGGTGGACTATCCTCACCAGCGGGTGTTTGTGGTCAATGTGCAGGGCTATGTCTGGCTGGTGCCTTATGTAGAGAATGAAAAGGAGATTTTCTTGAAAACCCTGATACCGAGCCGAAAGTTTACCCGCGATTACCTGGGAGGTGATTCATGAAAAAAAACAAGCTGGATCAAGAGGAACAGGCACTTCTGGACGCCTTTGAAGCGGGGGATTATGAGTCTACCCTGACCCCGGAACGCAAAGCGGCACTAGAGAGTGTTGCTAGCGAGAGTTTTAAAAAGGATAAGCGCATCAATATCCGTATCTCCCAACGTGACCTGCTGGCCATTCAGTCCCGTGCCCAGCGTGAAGGTATTCCCTACCAGACGCTGGTCTCCAGCATTATTCACAAGTACCTGTCTGGCTCGTTGCTGGATGTGTCTTCCCGATCCTGATTATGCTGACTCCCGATCCCTCCGCTTCCCTATGGCAGCGGATAAAATTGATGACCAAACATGCAACACGCAAGAACCGCTAAATGACTAACCAGGCATTACTGTAGTGGTCAAGTAAAAATGGACACCTGATTAAGCCGCTTTACTGAATTCCTGTTGCTCAAAGTCCACAGGGCTCACGTAATCAAGATAGGAATGAAGTCTGCGGTTGTTGTAGAACAAAATGTAATCAACAACCGCTGCTTCAACATCTGCTCTTGTTTCGAAAATATAATGGTCAGTCCTTTCCCTTTTCAGACTTCCAAAGAAACGTTCGGTCACCGCATTATCCCAGCAGTTTCCCTTACGGCTCATACTGCAGATCATGCCGTACTCTCTGAGCTGAGCCTGATAGTCCAGAGAAGCATACTGACTCCCTTGATCTGAATGGTGGAGTACTCCCAGGCCAGGCTTACGACTCCACCACGCCATTCTCAACGCCTCTAACGGCAGTTCTGTAGTCATGCGACTGTTCATTGACCAGCCCACGATTTTCCTTGAATAGAGGTCCATAACCACTGCCAGATACAACCATCCCTCGCGAGTCCATAAATAAGTAATATCTGTCGTATAGACCTTATTCGCCTTCGTGACTGCAAACTCCCTGTTCAGGAGATTTTCTGCAACTGGAAACTTGTGCCTGCTATTCGTCGTCACCTTGAATTTTTTCGCATACTTCACGACCAGCCCCAACCGTTTCATCAGTGTTGTTGCCTGATGGCGACCTATGCTGTAACCCTTGCTTCGCAGTGCTTTTGCCATTCTTCGGCTGCCATATGAGCGATCAGAGTCGACAAAAATCTGCTGCGCATCAGCCTCCAGGCGGAACTGTTCAGCCCTGGAGTTCTCCTGCTGAGTCTGTTGTTTCTGCCAGCGGTAAAAGCCACTGCGCCCCACTTGCATCACTTTGCAGAGTACCTGCACCGGATAGACCACCTTCTCCTGTTGTATGAATGCAAACCTTACAACAGTTCTTTCGCGAAGAAGGCCGTCGCCTTTTTTAGGATTTCCTGCTCCATTTTCAACTGGCGATTTTCAGCTTCCAGCTCTTTTATTCGCTGTTGATCAGGCGTCAGAGCTTGCTGCCCTTTGCCAGGAAAAGACATTTCCTTTTTTTCATTCTGCTCACGTACCCAGCGTCTTAGGTTACCATCATGGATACCAAGACTTCTGGCCACTTCTGTAGCAGCCTGCCCCTGTTCAACTACCATAGCAATGGCTTTACGCTTAAATTCCGGAGAATAATTCTTACGCTGCTTTGTCACTTTCTACCTCGTCATCAATGGTACTATTGTGCTTAACGAGGTGTCCTAAGTCATTAAACCACTTCACTTTCATGGTCTCTTTTTTTAGCACGGATATCTGCTGCTTTTTGCTTCAGCCTTTCTTCAATCTTTTTGTAGATCTGGGTTTGAAATAATTGGCCGAAAATCTTTTCCCGATCCGCGGAATTGGCCATGAGCAGATCACGAAATTTACCCTGAGGCAGAACCATAACCGTAACCGCCAAAATAACCCACGTCCTACCCCGGTGAGATTTGATCGTGGATCATAAAGCCTCTGATTACATGGAGGCTCCGATGACCACCCCAGAAACCACTAAAGAACAATGGCTGCAACGGATCGAAGCCTGGCATGACTCCGGGCTTAGCCAAAAAGCCTGGTGCCGACAAAACGGCGTCAGACCATCACAGCTTGGTTATTGGAAAAAGAAGCTGTGGGCCGGGAACGCGCCTGCTTCATCATCAAATACCCGTACAGCCTTTGTACCTGTGTCACTGGCTCAGCGTCAGGATCAAACTGGCCAGGCATCCTCAGTCTTAACAGTCTCACTGCCTAATGGTTTGAGTGTTTCTGGTATTGACCACAATAATCTGACCCTGGCTGGACAATTGATCGGGTTACTGCAATGAATCAGCCTGTCATGCGCCCGTCGTCCACTTTGCCTGCGGTCTACCTTTACCGGGATCCCATCGATTTTCGAAAGTCCTTCAAGGGGCTGGCGGTCCTGGTCGAGCAGGAGCTTGGGCATAATCCTTTTGACGGCCATCTCTATGCCTTCACTAATCGCCACCGCAATAAAATCAAATGCCTGTTCTGGGAAGACAATGGCTTTGTACTTTATTACAAGAGCCTGGCAGACGATAAATTTCACTGGCCCAAACCCGATGACGAGCTGATAACCTTAACGGGCCAGCAGCTCAATTGGTTGCTGGATGGCTACAATCTTAATGCCATGAAACCCCATAAAAAAAGGCATTATGATAGCTGTTTTTAGTCTGAAAACTCAGACAGTTATGGTAAAATGACGGCCATGAAATCACTCATTGATACCGTCAGTCATCAGCCAAAATCCGCCTTGAGTTTACTGGTCGGAAATGCTGGAACAGCCCTGGATCTGGAGGCCTTGCTTGAGGCCATCCAGACCATCAACGGTGTCATTCTTGAAAAAGACAGCGCCCTTCTTGAAAAAGACAATGCTCTTCTTGAGAAAGACGACATTATCCAGAAAAAGTCCATCGTCATAGAAGAACAGAAAAAACGCATTGCCATTCTGGAAGAATACCTGCGTCTGGAACGTGCCCGCCTCTATGGCCACAGTTCTGAAAAGTTCAGTGGCCAGGGCGAAATCTTCAATGAAGCGGAGTTAGCCGATTGTGGTGCTGACCCGGCTGAAGAAGACGCCCTGAATGAGGAAGAACCGGAAACAGGGGAAAGCCCAAAGCCCCGCAAGAAACGCAAGGGACGTACACCGCTGTCACCGGCACTGCCGAGGGTGCAGGAACGTATTGAGCTGCCCCCGGAAGAGAAGCAGGGTGCTATTGAGACCTTCTTCACCAAAGTCCGGGAAGAGCTGGATATCATTCCAGCCCGGGTTCAGGTGAAAGAGATTCTGCAAGAGAAAGCGGTATTTCTTGAGAAAGCTGAGCCGGGAGAGGCATCGCAGGAAAAACGCGTTATCAAGGCGGCGGAGCTACCCAAACATCCCATTCCCAAATCCGCAGTGACCGTCAGCATGCTGGCCTGGATCATCATTGCCAAATATTGCGACGCCTGGCCGGCCGCACCCTGCCATTGTACCGGCAGGAAAAAATACTGGCACGCTATGGCGGCTCCATTACCCGGACGACCATGGCCAACTGGCTGATCCGGTTGTCCCTGCAACTGCAGCCCCTGATCAACCTGATGGCAGACCATCAGCGGGCCGGGCACATCATGAATGCTGATGAAACCCGGATCCAGGTACTCAAGGAACTCAGTAAGGCCATCCACTCGGATAAGTACATGTGGGTGACCCTGGGTGGCCCACCGGGGCAACCGGCGGTGTTGTTCCATTACGATCCTTCCCGGGGCAAGGAGGTTCCCCTGCGCCTGTTCGAAGGGTTCAGCGGTTACCTGCAAACTGACGGCTATGCCAGTTACAGTGCTGTGTGCAAGCAAGAAGGCATTACCCAGGTTGGCTGTTTTGACCATGTGCGCCGCAAGTTCACCGATGCCAAAAAAGGCGAAGCCAAACCGGGCAAAAAGGTGAACAACAGCAAAGTCAGCAAGGCTGATGTTGCGCTGGCCAAAATCCGCAAGCTGTACGCCATCGAAGAAGGTGTCAGGGGGGCACCTGCAGCGGAAAAACTGGCTCGCCGTCAACAGGAGAGCAAGCCTCTGCTGGATGATCTTCACCAGTGGTTGCAGAAAAACATTACCAGGCTGGTACCTGACAGCCTGACTCATAAAGCCATGAGTTATGCGCTGAACCAGTGGCCGAAACTGGTCGTGTACTGTGAAGATGGCGACCTTAATATAAGCAATGCAGCGGCGGAAAATGCAATCCGCCCCTTTACTATTGGCCGCAAAAACTGGCTCTTTGCCGATACACCAAACGGTGCAAGGGCCAGTGCCATCTTTTACAGCCTGATCGAAAGTGCAAAAGCCAATGGGCTGGAGCCTTTTGAATACCTGAACCACATTTTAAAAGAACTGCCTTATGCCGAAACGGTTGAGAAACTGGAGCAGCTTCTACCCTGGGCAGTGAAGGCATCTCAAGAATAAGCCGATCCGGCGGGGTTGGCTATTACGCTGGTTAAATTGGCGTTTACGTTTCTGTACTTAATATGGGGAACCTGGAGATATTCTGTCATGACAATACACGCCATGACTGCCAGAACTTGATGACTATAAAGTCAGGAAATATCCATTTGAAAGTACAACATTTGCCGAAATAAAAAAATTTTTATGCGTTCTAATCTGTTGAACTTTTATAAGATTTCTAACGTTGAAATCTATCAATACGACGGTGAATATATAAACGTCGTGGCAAGCTGGCTGGTGTAACGGAGAAACTTTAATACAAAAGAGTGGTCTTAATCTGTAATTCAATAGTTCAATAGTTCAATGAATAGACTTAACTTAGAGTCAACGTTCGTTTCTGTTGATTCCTGTCTACAGGATTCTGCAGAGACACCTTTTATACCACCTTGTTGTGTTACCAGTTTACAGCCAAGGATGGTCGGCTATTATACGCAGATACTGGGTCCATACCGTCACGGATATTTAAATGAGGTAGTAATAAGTCAGAACACACCATCTTCTCCACGTTCGATTAATGATTTTTCAATTTCTCTTTTACCACCCACTGCAAGCGAATTAGTGCCTCCTGAATTATCACCAGAAAACCTTGATGAAATTTCAGGTTGTGACTCAGCCAGTGAATCTGTTGATAATGATTTTGCATCCACAGATTTAACCTCAACAAACTCTCAACAAATAGCTCAGCAATTCCCCCGGGAAAGTTTGTTAGCTGATCTTTCTCAGCCATCATCACGTCCAATTGCTGTTGCTGGTCCGTTGAATAAAGACACACAAAAGAAAGCCATAACGAAAATTATTGAGTTTAAAGCACCTGAATTGTCCGGTTCTGGTGAACCCCTACACCCCACACCCGCAGCAGCCCACGATCAGTCCAAGAAAGGGAAGGCTTCAGAACAGTCCGAGCAACGGAAGGCTTATCAGAAAGCTTACCGTAAGTCCGAGAAGTATAAGGCTACCCAAAAAGCTTACAGACTGTCCGAGAAAGGGAAGGCTACCAAACGAACTTACAGTCAGTCCGAGAAAGGGAAAGCTGCCAGACGAGCTTACGAACAGTCCGAGAAAGGGAAGGCTGCCAAACGAGCTTGGGCACAGTCAGAGAAAGGGAAGGCTTATGGACAGTCCGAGAAAGGGAAGGCTGCCAAACGGGCCTGGGCACAGTCCGAAATAGGGAAGGCTTACCAGAAGGCTTACCAGAAGGCTTACCAAAAGGCCTTCAAGATTTTCGGTGATGTAGAACAAGCAAAAGTCGCTGGTAAGCAAGCTGCAACCTTTATAATAGAATCAAATAAAGCAAAAAAATAAAATTTGGTTTCAACTTGAATTCAAGTCCATTTAGAAATCTCTTACTAGCAGGACTTGTTGCGCTCGTTGCTTTTTATTTCAACTGTGCGACGGTATCCCGCCGTGCCGGTTTTCGTATTTTGGGCAATCAAGGCACGCCATCCAATCAAATGGCTGTCAAGATAAGGTTCATTGTTATTTGTGCTAACTTCAATAGTCCGATAATTCAATGAGTCACTTTAACAAAACATCTCAACCAGAAACTACTCTCAAGTGGTTTGATGATACTGGCACAATTAGTACAATACCTTTCCGGTTAACTGTTAACCACCGTACTCAGCGATAAGTAGCCATTTTTATGCCAGAGCGAGATGACGAGCAAAGCTTTCAGGAAGCCATGAGGGATGTACAACCATTGGTTGGCAAAAAAGGCAACAAGACGCATTCTGGCATCCATCGCAAGACGAATTCAGATATTCCACAAAGCACTCTAAGGGCTCGCCGCAAGGCTGCCGAGCTGGACAAGCCATCCTCTGGTGCTGCACTCTCTGACGCCTGGATTGAGCCTGTCGATCCTGAACAGTTTATTGAATACTCTCAGCCCGGAATCCAGACCACAAGGCTCAGGCAACTGCGTCAGGGGACGATCCCGGTTCAGTTTCAAGTGGATCTGCATGGCTATAAGATTGATGAAGCCAGAGATCTTATCCATGAGTTCATTCAGGTTTCCCGCTACCGTGGGCTGACCTGTGTACGCATCATTCATGGTAAGTCTCACCGCAGCAAAGAACGACAATCGACGTTAAAGAGCCATACCAATCACTGGTTAAAACAGATACCGGATGTTCTGGCATTTTGTTCTGCCCCGCCTTCCGAAGGTGGCACCGGTTCTGTTCTGGTTCTGCTGAAGAGGAAATAAACCGCTAACTTTCCCGGTGCAGATAGTCACCAAAATAGATGGCCGGTTTTTTCATTCTCAGCTCATTACGTTCCCGGGTTACATTTTCAAACTCTTTTGCCAACGGCATAAAATGGTAAAGGTTGCAGTCATCTTCCGAAGTACTCATCAGGGTTAGTCCGACAGGCATACCATGAACTTTATCATGGCCAACAGGCAGAGTAATTGCAGGCACATCAAGCAAGTTGGCCAGACTGGTGAGCTGACTCAACTGCAATGAACTCCGTAAGTCAGCCATACCGTATTGTTTTTCGCCCCTGATAATATCTCTGCTCACTTCGGGAATCGTGGGCATCAGAATAACGTCAACGCCTCGATCTTTGAGTGATTTAAGGTGCTGTTTGAATTGCGCACGGTTTTCTCTGGCAACGCGCTTCATCCGATCAGTAAACGATTTGGCCAAATTCATATTCAGCTTGAGTTCCGGATCGGCCTGGTTCCGTTGATCATCCGATAACGCGGTTGAATTAAAGGCTTGCAGTTCTTCAGAGCCAAAAAGTACCACATGGGACAGGGCCAGTGCCCTGGCATTCCCGGGAGAGTTCTCAAGATCCATAAGGTGGACTTCCTGCACATTTCTGGCCTTGCCATATTTACTCTGCCAGCAGCCAATGGCCTGCTGGCATTTTTCTGCAACGGCCGGATTGGCAATGCCCATGGCATCCAGATCAATCGCCACACCCAGCTTCTGGTAGTCCAAACAGCGTTTATCTGGTCTGACACTGCTGGACGCCAGAAACGCCTTTGCAATATCGCCCACCTTAAGTCCTAAAATTCCTGACTCTACCATTGACTCCGGGTTATCTTTATAGGCTCCCCCTGTCTGATCAAGAAACGATTCAGCACGACTTTCTTCCTTGCCACACTTCCCCCCGACAATGCCCGTTGCTGCCGCGGGTATGCGGACAGAACCACCACCATCACTGCCGATGGCAATGGGCAACAGACCACTGCTGACCGCAACGGCACCACCAGAAGTGGAACCACCGGGAATTTTAGGTCGGCCATTTTTCCCCAGATAGGTATTAGCCAAAGGACCATCTTTGGGATTGATACCACTGGCACCGGCACCCAGTGCATGCTGGGTGTTGGTTTGCAGCAGGCAAAATTCATCAGAAGCACCAAGCATATCGAGAAACCTTGTGGTTACCGTTTGCTTAACACCATTCCCTTTCATTCCATGGGTTGCTGTCATCCCCTTTAAGTGAAATTCAGCCTTGACCGAAACGGGTATTTTATTATGTTGGAAATCAGCGGCTTGCAACGGCTGCTCAAAAATACCCTGTTCGCTGATACACCCTCTCTCTGACTCTGATAGTTGATCTGATTGGCAGGCTTTTTTAATAGCATCTGACATATTCTCAGCATTAACGCCACACCAGTCAGACAGTGGCTTATCCAGATGGCTATCAGGCTCCCGGTCAGGCTTGATTTCAGATAACAATTGCAGATATTCATTGTCGTTTATTGTCTCTTCATCACCAGCGGCCCGAGACGTAACAGCACTATCCGAACTCGCCTGGTTTATCCTCTGATCACTGAACGTCACTCTTTCGGGCATTGAATTCGATAATCCGGAAATAAACCGCATAATCGGTGTAACGATTTCAAAACGGGACATTCGTTCAAGAACATATTTCAGAAAAGGCCCTTTGTTCATGCGGCCCGAAGGAACCAGATTCTCAGCCCGGCATTGAGGGTATTGTTTAATTATACGATGGCAGAAGAACCCGGAGTCATTAGCCTTTGATTGTGAACAGAACTCACATGCAAGAGCTGCTGACTTCGATGCTGATAGTGCAGTTGACGCATCCATTTTGACCCCATCTTCTATATGTCTGCTTAAGTATCTATGTGTGTGCTATCCCTGAAGTGAATAAGTATGAAATAACTGTCATGTGAATGAAGCCACACATGATGAAAACTGAACCGTCGCTCCCAGCGTTGCACCCAATCAGTCTGTCTTCTGATAAAACGAATACAATAACGATGCGGGTTAAACAGGGAACTTGTCTGTTCCAGTCCACTGACCAGACCGGGCAACAGTCCAGCCTGTATACCAAAAATTTTTTCGCCAAAGTTCGGACAATGAACAGTAACATTAGTTCATTGCCAATATCCCAGATTTTGCCCTGTGAACTTTGAAAAAGTTCGATGAAGTTAGCTACTTGCTATCCCGCCCGCTTCAATTGTCTGAATATGGGCTTTCACTTCCTCTGGAATACTGGTCTTGCGATTGGTCAAAAAGTTAAACATAACGCCCGTTGCGGTACCGGTTGTGGTCACTTTGTTCAGGCTTTTACTGAAAATCGCATACTCCATGGTAAAACGGTCTTCCTGCACATCACGAACTCTTGAGCCCACCAGCAAGGTGTCTGGATAGGTAACCGGAACCTTGTAAAAGCATTGGGTATGACTGATCACCGGGCCAATACCACTGCCTTTCGCTTTTTCCATCATCTGCATTTTGCCGAAATAATCGATCCGGGCTGATTCAAAATAACGGAAATACACGACATTATTGACATGCTGAAGGGCATCCATATCCCCCCAGGCTACGGGTATCTCAGTGATAACGGTATAGTCTTCCAGCAGGTGCTCCACAGTAATTACTCCTTTTTTCTTTCTATTATTGTGTGCATTTAACAGGAATGCGCGTGCAACCATAAAGGGAATTCGGGTAATTAACAACAGATCGGTAACCTTCTGCTCGGTGCCTACACGCCAGGTCTCACCTGGATGGGCTGTAAAACCGGCCTTTCTACTCACCTTCTCTCTGAATACGCTTTTGATAAGGTGTGCCGCCAGGCTTCGGTCATCCTCTCTATCCGTCGAGGTAAGTTGATTGCCAGCACCGAGCCAGGCTCTATTACTCTGGCCAGTCCAGGGATATTGACCTGAGCAGGTCGATTTAGGAATTGTTACGAAATCATTTCCACATTTTGAACTCGATCTCCGTTCATCCTGAGTGCTGAGCTTGTCGAAGTATCGAAGGGTGATTGGCACAATACATGAGGCCGGAGTTCACGCCCTTCGACAGCCTCAGGACGAACGTAGTTTTGAAACCCAGAAGTGTGGTCATTATTTCAGAACAGCTCCTTAACCGGTCCCCTGCTCCCCATATTCCGGGGAGCAGCCGCTTTTTTCGCGCCATTTGCAACCCTTTCCCCATTTATCTGTCTATATTGTCTGAGGCTTCATGAAACGCTGGATTCACTGAGGAAGTACCGATGGCAATAACAAGATGGCTGATTTTCACTCTCCTTTGCGGGATAACCGCGCTCGCCGCCGCTTATCCTGAAGCTGACCAACAGGGCGCTGTTTATAAAGGGCTGCAGGATGTCCATACCATCGCAGAAATGCAGGGAATCAACCCCCGGGATACAACGGTCCGATGGGAAATCGGCGACAATAATCTGCAGGAGTGGCTGCTCGCTCCCTGGAACAAACTGAAAGTGGACGAAGCCCTTGCCGTTTACCAACAGCAGTACGGCTCTATCACCCAGACGGCTGCCAGAGTGGTCATTGGTGCCATCAGCAATAATTTTGATGCCTCTGGCCATCTGATTACCGAAGCTGAACGCCAGCAGCTGTTAGAGCGGGTTCAGCAGACTCAATATCTTCAGAGGTTTCACCCCAGAGCCCGGGCCATAACCATCGCCGATGCTGATGCGCAGTTTTTCCCCAGTGATGTATTTTTTACCAATAATCTGGCTCAGGCTTCCAATGTTGCCGCTAACCAGAAATCATCCAGTACGCTTATTCTGAGAAATACCCCGGTCTTTGTGCTTGGTCAGTTAACGACTATTGACTCAGCAGGTCTGGAGTCTGCCGAAGATAGCTGGGTAGCCCTGTGGCGTCCGGAGTTTGGCCTCAAGTTCACCAAGGCAAGGCATATCGCTTTTGTCGATGACTCTCTGGCGGGTGAACTTCCCGTTTCATCCCGGGATCCTGACAACCAACTGAAACTGACCGTCACCAGCCGGGTCAGAAGTCAGGACATAAACCTGCGATTGCCTTTAGGCACCCCGGTATACAGCCTGAGTGGCAGGTACTTTTTCGCAGCGCGAAACCATCAACCTCCGGCATCCCGGCAGATAGAATCGTCAGAGTTACGGCTTTATTCTGCCCAGCTGTCCCCGGAGGAATTATCGGTTGATCCTGCGGGAAAACTGGATAATCAGGTGATACAAGTGCCAATTCCCCTGAGTTACCAGAACTATCTGAACCAGCTGAGTAATACCCTGTTAAAATACCCGTCAGACTATGTTGCGCCGGAACACAATGAGAACCGTTACTTTGCCTTTGGCGAAGGCACCATTGGCCCTGACGGTGAAAGGGGGATGGACGCTTCCACCTTCGTCCTGAAGCTCATTCAGCCTTTTGGCAAATGGCTTCCCAGATATTCCGTTCATCAGGTTGAAGAAGGCATCAAAAACCGTTTGATCATGACCACTCAAAATGCATCCCCGGAGGAAAACTATCAGGCCATGCTGAATCATTGCCAGGTGGGTCATTTTGTCTCCGTGGGACGTGGCAGCAATATGGCCTGTCTGGGCAGTATTACCCTGGATCAGCTGGGACAGCTCAGTGACCAGGCCTATGCGGATGCGGTAACTACCGGAGGGATGACAGATCAGGACCGTGTCCCACTACTGGCACTCAGCACCGTCGGACTGACAACCATAGAGGATGTTATGATCAATAAACCGGCAGGTTCTATGGAATTCCAGGCAACCGGTGAAACGCTGCCGCTGTATCTGGCGGCAAAAACGTCAATGCCCGTCTGGTATATTACTGGTAAGGCGGCAGTCTACCCCGTCTTTAAATCGGGCTATCTGAGCAGCCTTATCCGCGATGGCAGATCACTGACATTTTACCGTTATTTTGAGCCTGTAGGCGCGACACCCGGTGATTGAGCTTCCGGGCACAAACTTCAGGTAGCAAAGGAAGGCGCATTCCTGCCTTCCTGCTGTCTCATTCGGCTGATACATCACATTCCAATGAGTTTGATGAATACAATCTCCGTTCACCCTGAGCGGAATCTGGACGTCATTGATAGAAGGAAACCATCAATGGAACCTATTAATTATTTTGAGGTCAAATTCCGGAATTTCCATTCCATGCTTGAAAGGTTTCATTCTGAGAGCAACAGCACCACCTTTCTACCCTTCGGGATCGATTGATCGACGAGCTGGTTCAAGCGGGACTCCTCACCGCTCCCGAAGTGCATTTAACGGTAAACAAGTATCAAACCATCAGTCTCAGAGAAGTACGACGCCGCTCCATGTCGATAGTAAATGCGTTGAAGATGCCTTTTGGGAAAAACAACCATTTCAGGGTCGTAAAGTCACCTCGGCTGTTGTCCTTAACGCCTATGGGAATGATACAACGTCCCTTCGACCTGGCTTCTTCCTGCAAAAACTGTGCTTGCAGAACATTCTCCATGGCAATAGAAAAGTTACCCCGGATCAGGTCATTCAAGAATTCAACCGTAAACCGGATCGAAATAATAAGTGCAAATTAGCCTTGGCACGCTTTATGCAGCACTGTCTCCATAGGGGCATGCCGGTGAAGGGCCAGAGTGTCACGCCGGATATGGTGGTTAAGTATTTCCCGGATGGTCCGGAAGGCAAACTGGGGTTAGCAAGGTTCAAAGAAGAATGTTGCCTGAGTGGCCTGCCGTTAAATGGCCAGCAGGTCACGACGGAAGCAGTGTTCAGGAATTATCAGGCCATCAGGGCAACACTGGAGCTGGCACGCTTCAAATCGGAATGTTGCCTGAGGGAGTTGTCGTTGCATGGTCGGCGGATCACACCGGAGGCAGTGGTTAGAGGTTGTCAGGCTGCCATGGCAACACTGGAGCTGGCGCACTTTAAGGAACAATGGTGCCTCAGGGGTCTGCTGTTGAATGGCCAGCAAATCGCACCGGATGCAGTGGTTAAGGATTATCAGACCGCCAACGCAACACTGGACCTGGCACGCTTCAAGCAAAAATGTTGCCTGAAGGGCCTGGCGCTGAATGGACAGCCGGTCACACCGGACGAGGTCGTTCAGAGTTACCCGGATAGTCCGGAAGGCAGGCTGGGGATAGCGCGCTTCATAACGGAGTGTTGCCTGCAGAACCTGCCACTGAATGGTTGGGAAGTCACAACAGATATGGTGGCCAGGAATTATCAGGCAGCCAACGCAACATTGGAGCTCGCCCACTTTAAGCAACACTGTTGCCTGATGCGGCTGCCGTTGAATGGTCAGCAGGTCATACCGGATGCAGTGGTTAAGGCTTTCCCGGACAGTCGGGAAGGCCAACTTGGCAAGGCACGCTTTAAAGCAGAATGTTGCCTGAAGCGCCTGGTGTTGAATGGCCAGTTCGTCAATCCGGATGAAGTGTTAAGGGGTTTTCAGGCAGTCAATGCAACACTGGAGCAGGGACGCTTCAAAGCGGAATGTTGCCTGAAGGGCCTGACGTTGAACGGCCAGCAGGTCTCACCGGATGCTGTGGTCAGGGATTATCAGGCAGCCAGGGCAAAACTGGAGCTGGCACGCTTTACAGCGGAATGTTGCCTGAGGGGCCTGACGTTGAATGGCCAGCCCGTCGCACCGGATTCCGTGGTTAAGAATTATCAGGCAGCCAGGGCAATACTGGAGCTGGCGCGCTTTAAGCAACAATGTTGCCTGAAAGGCCTGGCGTTAAATGGCCAGCCGGTCACCCCGGATGAGGTGGTCAGGGATTTCCCGGATAGTCCGGAAGGCAAACTGGGAATCGCGCGTTTTAAGCAATACTGTTACCTGAGGGGCATTGCATTGAATGGTCAGCAGGTTACATCGAATGAGGTGGTCAGGGGTTATCTGGCAGTCAAGGCAACACTGGAGCTGGCACGCTTTAAGGAACAATGCTGCCTGAAGGGGCTGCTATTAAATGGCCAGCAGGTTACCCCGAAAGAGGTGGTTAAGGGGTTTCAGGCAGCCAGAGCGACACTGGAGCTGGCGCGCTTTAAAGCGGAATGTTGCCTGAGGGGCCTGCCATTGGGCGGCCAACAGGTCTCAACGAAAGCGGTGGTCTCTGCTTATCAGGCAGCTTCAGCAGTACTGGAGCTGGCGCGCTTCAAAGAGGAATGTTGTCTGAGAGGCCTGACATTAAATGGCAAGCTGATTACAACGGACGAAGTGGTCAGGGGGTTCCCGGAAAGCCCCGAGGGCAAACTGAGATTAGTGCGCTTTAAGGAAGAATGTTGCCTGAGGGGCCTGACCTTGAATGGTCAGCAGGTCTCATCGGATGCGGTAGTTAAGGGTTATGAGGCAACCGGGGCTGTGCTGGAGCTGGCGCGCTTCAAAGCGCATTGTTGCCTGAAGGGCATGCTGTTGAATGGTCAGCCGGTCACACCGGATGCGGTGGTTAAGGTTTGTGAATGCGGCGGCTGGTTACTTCAAAAAGCCATTTTTTATGCTCAGCTGGCATTGAATGCCAGGGAATTGGACATTACCTGTCCGGATGACCAGGAAGTATTGGCAGCGTTTAATGAAGTCCCCGGTAATCATTCTGCAAGGCAAACCAGGTATCTGATGCTAAGGCTGCAACAATCTCAGCGGGACCATGAAACCGGTGAAGCCCGGAGTTTGCTGCAAGAGGCCTGGCAAATTTTGAACAGCGTATCGGTCAAAGGTGCAGAGGAACTTCGACTGGAATGTGTATTGACATTCATGGCTATGTATTATGGGCTGCCAATCAATCACCAGAAAGTGTCAGCAGAGCAGGTATTGCAATCCATCAAAACCCTGAGAAGTTCAGTTCAGACTTTACGCCTGCATTTCTTCTTCATGGCACACTGCTGCATCACGAAACAACCTGTAGATGGACAGGTAATCCATGAGGAACAGGTTCTGGAGTGTCTGCACAGTTTTTCTAAAGGTAGCAAAATGTCCCATGCTTTAGGCTGCTGGTTTGAACAGTCCGGCCCCGAAGCCAATGTTATGGATGAGATACTGTTGCTTCGGGAAAATACCATAGCCCTCGACAGTGATTGGCAGCTGTGAGCTGAGTGGTCGACCAGCGTCTGACGTGACAACTCTGTTAAGAAGCCAAACCAGAAGAATTTAACCCTGGAGCCTGATATGAATCGTGTTAGAGGTGTCTTTCATCTGCCCCGTGAGACTGTCAACCCGGATCCCGTTCATGAACCTCATGATAAGGTCCCGGCGGTACCTGAATTCACTGAGGCGGCGAGCAGGTTTCTGAATTCGGCAGAGATAGACGAGTTCGTTGGCAACGCCAGGTCCGTTGCGGCCGAGTTGCTTGCTCCCGATGGTTCCCTGGTGGATAGCTGGAACCTGCCCCATCAGCTTAACCCGTTTCATATTGCCTGCCTGGCGAAGAATAACGAGCTGCTGGAAGCCGCGCTTGAAGCCCCTCAATGGTGGAACATGATTGATCAATGCACCGCTGTCATTGATGTGAATGAACTGGCCGTTACTGCGGGTGATAAGAAAATGCCAGTCATGAACGGTGACCCTCCATTGCATTTTGCCCTGTCTAATGGCTGGAATGCCGGGGCTATAAGACTCATTAACGCACTTCTCAGCGCCGGAAAAATTGCCGATACGGTGAATAACACCGGCATTAGTACATTAAGCCTGGCTGCGGCCAGGAGCAACCTTAATGTAGTATCCGAGCTTTGTGATTATCTCTGTCATGAATTTCGCCAACTTTACTCCCAACGCTTTCTGATGCACCGCACAAACAATCAAAGCAATCTGCTGCATCACGCTGCACAGCAGCCAGATCCGGAGGTCTTTGAGTTTCTGCTGAAAGAGCAGCTTGCGGGTACTGGACGATCAACACTGCATCAGCCGGATGAGAGCGGGAAGACTCCGGTTGACCTGATTAAGGATTTATTGCTTGAAAGGCGCAGAATTGCCTTGAATGAAGCTGACAATTCCATGATGGCAGTTTACGCAAAGCGGCGAAAAATTGATTCGCTCCTGGCATTGTCAGACTATAAGAAGCAATTGGATAGCAATGATAGCCTGACGCGGAAATACTTTAAGGATTGCGGCTATCCTGATGGTCCATGGCAAAAGTTTTATATGGAGAATATTCTCGAGGCTGAACAATTGCAGGCTCAATCCTCCTGGAATTCCAGCTGGTCAACCCCCGGGACATCTGCTCTGATTTCTGAGCAGCCTATGAGCCACTAATCCAAAAAACGGTCCAGAAATAACTAACCTGATTTTCTCTGCCCGGCCCCGGGTTTGACGATCAGTCGTCTTCCTTTAATACACGACGATATGCTGTGAACTGATGACCAAACGTGTCAATGCCCTCCTGGCGAAGTGCAGGAGCAAGATGTGCCAGGTAGTGATCCAGCGCACCCTGCCCGGACACTCGATAGCGAATGGAAAAACCGGTTGAATAAGGTCGTGCTGTCAGCTGATCATCTACCGTCAGCTTCAGTATCTCCGCACTGTGAAACCCTTCGGCCTTCAGCACAGCATCAACATGTGGCTTTAGCCAGGCCCTGAACTCATCCACAATTTCATTATCCACCAGACAATTGACTTCATAGATAATCATGAACGCCCCCTTCTTAAATACTCATTTGCGAGTAATGGATAATAGTGGATAAATGGCAGAAAGGCAGAAGGTCAGACTTTTCGCACAATATTTAAACCATGCCGGATGGGCAGCAGCACACTCTCAAGGTTTGGGTGCTGATAAATGTAACGATTCAGATCGGCAATCACCTGATCACGCTCCTCCTGAGGGTCAAGCACCTTCCCTTTCCAGAGGGCATCATCAATCACCACAAGCCCGTGAGGGTTCAGCATGGGCAGTACCAGCTCCAGATAATCGCGGTACTTCTTCTTGTCTGCATCAAGAAACACCAGGTCCAGTTTTTCCGCTGTTAATTCCGGGATCGTATCCAGCGCCCTGCCAAAGAGCACTTTGACTTTATGACCATGGGGAGACCGGTCAAAAAACTCCTGACCAATGGCAATGGACCGTGGGTTGGTTTCACAGGCATACACCACGCCATCATCGGGCAAACCTTCTGCCATGGATAGCGCTGCGTAGCCGGTAAACATACCAATTTCCAGCACGGTTTTACTGCGGCTGATCTTAACCAGCATTTTCAGGGTCTGCCCTACCAGCCGACCGGAGAGGTTAACGGGGTAACGGGTTCTGTCCACCGTGGCCTGAGCCAGCTCGGCCAGAAGCGGAGACTCACCGGACGTCATCGTCTGGCAATAGTTTTCTATTGCTGGATCAACCATCCAATCCATGCACTGTACCTTTCTTGATAAAAGAACCTTAATAAAAGAACCTTGATAAAAAGGGCACTCTCCATGAAGATGAGGCCACAATTTATCAAGCGTTGAAAAAAACAGCGGCGAATTTTAAGCGAGGGAGCCATGACAGAAAAGCCCGTTATTGAGATAGAGTACTGCAGTCAATGCCAATGGCTGTTGCGTTCTGCCTGGCTGGCACAGGAGCTGCTAAGTACCTTTAGTACTGATATAGGGGAAGTTCGGCTAAAGCCGGGAACAGGGGGCATCTTCATCATCAGGCTCAATGGCGAAGAGATCTGGGAACGGAAAAAGAACGGTGGATTTCCTCAACCCAAGGAAATCAAACAGAAAGTCAGGGACGTGATTGCCCCTGAAAGAGATCTTGGCCACAACGACCGTTGAGGGAGGTCAGATTCATCTAACCTCACCTCTGGAAACTCTAAGATAAACCCTAAACCCAGGCGCTCTCTTTCTTGCGGATTTTCAACATCGGCAGGAACAAACCAAGCAGAATACCCAGCAGTATTGTACCACCACCAAAGAGATACCAGCGCAGGCTGGTGTCTCTGAGCAGCTGACGGTTTTCCGCCTGCAGCACCTGCAACTGGTTCTTCAGCCGTTCGTTTTCCTCAACCAGCTGCTGGTTACGACGATCTATCGCCAGGGGCTCAGCAGAAATATCCTGAAGTCGTTTCAGCTCCACCTGCTGGCGATCCAGTTTATTATCCGCCTTGTTGAGTTCGGAGGTTACCTCTTGCAGCTGACCATCCCGTTCAATCAGGCGTTTTTCCAGCGCTTTATTGTCCGCCGCCATTTTTCTGGCCCGATCCAGGGCCGCAGGTAACTGGCGAAAAGCCGGTGGGTTGGTCATCAGGTATTGTGTCGGTACATAACCTTCCTGATCACCGTATTTCACTTTACTGAAGCCCTTGCCGGAATTTTCTTCCAGCAGTACCAGCGAAGTGCCGGTCTTCAGTCCACGGTGCAGAATCCGGTATTCATTACCGGGTCCGCTGCGCATGGGCACATAGGTAATATCAGTGATATATCGTGTCTCTGCACAGACCTGCCCGATCCATAACAACCCGAACAGAACAGCCAGCCAATGTTTTTGCATTTTCACAGGTATCAGCATCTCAAATCACGGCAGAACTTTTTTAAATGGCTTAACGATAACCTGTCGATAAACGCCAGCCTCAATATAGGGATCTGCATCTGCCCAGGCCTGGGCTTCGGTTAAGCTGGCAAATTCGGCAACCACCAGACTCCCGGTAAAACCAGCCTCTCCCGGATCATTGCTGTCTATGGCAGGACAGGGACCGGCCAGCACCAGCTGCCCTTTATCCTTTAATTGCTGAAGCCGCTCAAGGTGTGCGGGGCGCGCCTTCATTCGCAAGGGCAGGCTATTATCGACATCTTCACTGAAAATAGCGTAGAGCATTTATTTCTCCTCAGTCTGAATATGTTTTGAAATCACCAGAAACTGACCAATCACAAACAGGAATGTCAAAATAAGGCTGCCAAACACTTTGAAGTCCACCCAGATATCGTGGAAGGTAAACGCCACAAAAAGGTTGGCCGCCCCCAGAAGAATAAAAAATACCACCCAGCTGATGTTCATCTTGAGCCAGATATTGTCCGGCAGTGTCAGGGCGTGTCCCATCATCCGCTCCAGCAGGGTCTTTTCACCAATAAACTGACTGCCCAGAAAAGCAACCGCAAAGATCCAGTTGACGATTGGGGTTTTCCACTTCAAAAAAGCTTCATCGTGAAACGTCAGTGTCATGCCCCCAAACAGCATAACCGCCGCGAGCGTAACCACATGGCTTTTTTCCAGCGCACGGTTTTTCAGATACAGGCTGCCGTACACCAGAACGGAAGCAACCATCAGCACCAGAGTTGCGCTGAACGGTCCACCCAGTTCAAAGTCATTTGCCCCCAGACTGACCGTTCTCGGGTCCATTTTATAGACGACAAAGAAAAGAATCAGAGGAATAAAGTCAATTATTTGCTTCATATTTGGCCAATCAGAGTAGAATAGGAGGCACCAATCAGGAGGCTGTCCGAGAATAGCGCCCGTAGCGAGGACGGCAGAAAATTGAGGATAAAAATTCGGTTTTGTGAGGTGAATAGCGGGGCTATTTGCCGAACAAAAGCGGATTTTTAGACCAATTTGCTGCCGCCACAGTAGGGCAGTCTATTCTCGGACAGCCTCCTAGTCACCCCGTTAGTAAATAACGGTCAGGGAGTTTGAGCCTGCTGGCAATAACAGTCAAACTACATAATAAACTAATTGAATTTCAGGGTAAGAGGCAATTTTGATTTCCATTGATTTACACAGCCACACCACCGCTTCTGATGGAACTCTTGACCCAGTTGAACTCTACCTCCGGGCTCAGGAACGACAGGTCCATACCCTGGCCATTACCGATCATGACACCGTTGCTGCCCATTACTTCCTCAGAGACCACCAGCCTGAGGGGGATATTCGATTAATCACCGGCATTGAGCTCTCCACTACCTGGTCGGGTGCTGAAATTCATATTGTCGGTTTGAATTTCTCCCTTGATCACCAGGACCTGGAGCTGGTCATAAAAGCCCAGGGCGAGTCCCGCAGAAAACGCTCACATCATATTGCCGAACGGCTGGCCCGCCGTTTGCCAGAATGGAATGCCGATCAGATTTTCCGCAAAGTCCTTGAGGTTGCGGTTGAACAACAGCAAAACAGCCATCATGGCTTTATGCTGAAACCGGACGACGTGCAGATTGGGCGGCCACACTTTGCCCGCTGGCTGATCAGTGAAGCACGATGCCATGATATGGATGCTGCGTTTCGCAAGTACCTCGATAACAGCAAAATTGGCAACCTTAAAGCCTTCTGGCCAAAGATGAGTCAGGGCGTTGCCTGGATCCGGGCACTGGGAGGAACGGCCGTTCTTGCCCACCCCGGAAAATACCGGATGACCGCCACCAGACTCCGGGCTCTGATCAAAGACTTTACCCTGGCAGGCGGGCACGCCATGGAGGTTCAAGGCTCTAACCACCCACACAGTCAGGTAGAGCAAATGGCACGCTATTGCCGGGAGTTTAACCTGATGGCATCACAGGGCAGCGATTTTCATAACCCGGACTACCCGTGGGTTGATATTGGTCGACTGCCTCCCTCTCTCCCTGCCAACCTGAAACCGGTTTGGGATATCTGGACATAGCACCTGCTGTGGCCGGGGAAGAAGGTGAAATCATTACCGTGTTGTCTGGGTAACACCCGTGAGTAATCACAAACAGAAATGTGAGCCCCACTGGCCAGCTCTTCTTTCCTGCTGACCTCAGTGTTATGATGCGCCACCGCTTTTGCGCAATCACCACCGTGCTCTTTCGCTGAAGCATCACTCTTTCGGCTGAAGGCTATTTTTTTAGCTAAAGACCCTTTTCTTGCTGAAGGCTCTACTACATGGTTTCAATGAGTTTGACGGGTTGTCGTGCCTCCGCACTCCGTTCGTCCTGAGCCTGTCGAAGGACCCATAGGGCCTAAAGGCGGAAACTCCGGACTCTGATAGATCGTGCCAAGCACCCTTCGTCCGTGCATCCTGAGCGGGGTCGAAGGGCGCTCAGGGTGAACGGAGATCGTACACGTCAAACTCATTGAAACCATGTACTACCCCTTCATCACTCTGAGTTATGGCCGACAAACTTGTTTGCTTGTCACCACCCACACCCCGGGCCATAGGTAGAGTGAATAACCCTGATGCTGACGATTACCATGAGCCAGTTCTTTCAGATTCACCCCGACAACCCGCAACTGCGCCTGATCCGTCAGGCTGTCGATATTATTCGCGATGGTGGTGTGATCGCCTACCCTACCGACTCAGCCTATGCCCTGGGTTGTCACATTGGCGATAAAAAGGCGGTTGAGCGCATCCGGAAAATTCGCAGGCTGGATGAAAAGCATAATTTTACCCTGGTCTGCAGAGACCTCTCCGAACTTGCGACCTATGCCCAGGTGAATAATACGCAATATCGAATGTTGAAAAATCACACACCGGGCCCCTATACCTTTATTCTGAAAGGGTCCAGGGAAGTGCCTCGACGGTTGATGCACCCGAAGAGGAAGACCATCGGCATACGTGTGCCTGAAGGTGCCATTGTGCAGTCATTGCTCAGCGAGCTGGGCTGCCCCATTATGAGTTCAACGCTCCACTTGCCTGGTGACGAGTTCCCCATGATGGATCCTTACGATATCCGCATGACGCTGGAACCCCAGCTGGACCTGATTATTGATGGCGGGTTCTGTGGCATGGAGCCGACGACAGTGGTCAGCCTGATGGAAGATGTCCCGGAACTTCTCAGGGTTGGCAAAGGTAATCCTGAGCCTTTTATGATTGATTAGTTTTTCTTGCGGTAAAGCAAGTATCAGCTGTTAGTTCACACAACTATCCATGACATGCCATGATGTGGAATTAACAGCAAATCTATTTTTCTACTATTCAGAAAAGTCGTCTAGGATAAATAGTCTAATTCAAAAGCCTGAATCCCATACTGCATCCAACAATCAAGAATCAATTAGTGAATATGTGAATAGTCGAAATCAATCAACAAAGCATTTATCAAACCATGCCAATATCAGCAATCAAAAAACCGGAAACCAAAAGATACCAAAATAAATTATTCATAATAATCTTTGGATTTCTTATACACCCTTTAGATATTCAGGCTGAACTTGGTATAAAAAACACCTATCAAACATCACAACAACACTTTTCTCAAGCCTACCCGGACACTAATGAAAAAATTGAATCAAAAGAAGTTAAAGGTGAACTTCCTGATATTATTCTTACACCCGGAGAAAAAAGAAAAATCGTATTAAAATCACTCACCCAACAAACCATCGACCAGGCCAGTTCCACGAACAAAATTCTGACACATTACGCCGTTAAAGACCTGGATTTATTAAATGGACCAACGCAGTCACCCGACCACAGCATTCTGAAAAGCCTTGGAACCACGATTACCATATCCGGAGAAATCATGTTAGCCAATATGCTGATTACTCCGACAACCGATATCAACGTACTGAAAAAAAGACAATCCACCATTCAATACCTGATCGATAATCCAATAATCATGGCCAGGCTGGAGAATCATTTACAACGGTTCTCCGCCAATGAGGATGGCATCATATCTCTGCTTGACCCCTCCGATACTGTCTATAAAGGACTTTTCCAGAGCCTGGATGCTACCACTCAGTTTGGTATGAACCCGAAAACCAGCAATGAAAAAGAAGCCTCCCGTCGTTTTATTGAAAGCCTGAATTTGCTGAGCCTCGGGTTTATGCCAACCTACCTTTATTACAATTCTTCACATCCATTGCATCTGGTCAGCGGCTTGACACTTTATGGCCTGACACTTTATCTGACACAACGAAGTGCCAAAAGAGAGAGGAAATATTACACCTACGTAATGGAACGCAGCAGACGCCCGGGCCTTGCCTTATTTGAAGCCAGAAAACTCTGGATGACCCTTGAGAACCATCCACCGTTTCATGAAGTGCTGTTATCCTACCCGGAGCTTGCAAGGCTGGATTACTCGAAAGAGTTCCGGGAAATGCTCGCGCTATTGAAAGAGCCCCCTGAAAGCCCTGTCCGTTCTAACTGGCACTACTACACCTCTCACATGGGGTGCTACCACATGGCATTAGAACTGATGCAGAAGCACAAAAGTTCTCTGTTATACATCCTCAAGGCCGTGGGTGAAGTGGATGCCTGGCTGACCATTGCCAGACTGGTAAGCCAGGGTCAGCAAAGAGAAAGCAACCCAATTGCCTTTGCAAAATACATTCCGGAACACGCTTCACCCTACCTGAGACTTGACCGATTCTGGAATCCACATTTATCACCAGCAGTCGCCGTGCCAAACAGTATTGAAATAGGCGCGCAATTACCGTTGAACACCATCATTACAGGCCCTAATGCCGCCGGAAAATCGACCAATATGGAAGGCATTGCCATTGCCGTCCTGCTGGCACAGACCTTTGGAATTGCACCAGCGCACGATATTGAAATAACCCCGTTTTCCCTGATCCATACTCACATGGATATCAGCTCAGAGGTGGCAGCAGGGCTGTCAACCTTCAAGGCAGAATCGGTAAGAGCTATTGAACTGATGGACCATATTGAAAACATGGTAGAGTACCAGTTCAGCCTGACACTGATGGATGAGATTTTCAGCAGCACCAATCCGATAGAAGGTGAGGCTGGCACTTATGGCTACCTGAAAATCATTTCCAACAACCGGAACTGCATTAATATCTGCACAACCCACTACCCCAGACCCACACTGCTGGCTGATGAATACCCCGGAATATTCCAGAACATGCATGTTCACGCCGACATCACCAGTGACGGCAGACTGGTCTATGACTACCTTTTAAAATCCGGTTTTTCTGAACAGCATATTGCCATCAAGATTCTTGAAGATGAGGGCATTCAATCAGAATTTCTTGATATCGCCACGGACATCATCAAATATCCGGAACGATACCCTCTTCAAAACCGCAGACACTAGGAGCCTGGTTTCAAAGAGTTTGACGTGTACAATCTCCGTTCACCCTGAGCGGAGTCGAAGGGTGCTTGGCACGATCTATCAGAGTCCGGAGTTTCCGACCTTCGACAGGCTCAGGACGAACGGAGTGCGGAGGCTCAACAACCCGTCAAACTCACTGAAACCATGTACTATGAGACCGGGAAAAACGCTTTATCAATGCCTTGTTCAGGGGAACATCCAGTCTTTTGATACTGACCACAAGACCCATCCTATTATCGGCCACTAAAGCCGGTAATGCGCGGCAGGGAATACTGTCTCGCCCCTCTTTCCCCTGGATTAAAACTGTCGTACCCTGTCCTCTCAGGACTAATTTGGGAGAGCCCTTTGAGCGCTGTAGACCCTCAGTCGCGTGTTTTATCTGGCATGCGACCCACTGGCCGATTGCATCTTGGCCATTATCACGGTGTTTTAAAAAACTGGCTGGCACTGCAACACGAATACGACTGTTTTTTCTTTGTGGCAGACTGGCATGCATTGACCACTCACTATGAAGATACCCAGCACCTTCAGCAACACATGCTGGATATGGTCACTGACTGGCTCGCCGTTGGTGTGAACCCTGGCTCTTCCACCATTTTTATTCAGTCCCGGGTACCGGAGCATGCCGAACTTCACCTGCTGCTTTCCATGATGACACCGCTGTCATGGCTGGAACGGGTTCCAACGTACAAAGACCAGCAGGAAAAACTCAGAGAGAAAGACCTTTCTACCTATGGCTTTCTGGGGTATCCCCTCCTGCAAAGTGCTGACATTCTGGCCTATCGGGCAGGCAGCGTGCCTGTGGGTGCGGATCAGGAAGCCCATGTGGAGATTACCCGGGAAATTGCCCGCCGTTTTAACCATCTCTATGGCCGTGAACCCGGTTTTGAACAAAATGCCGAAATGGCCATCCGGAAAATGGGCAGAAAGCAGGGTGAAATATACCGGAAGCTTCGCAAAACCTATCTGGAAAAAGGCGATGAACAAGCCCTGGAAACAGCCAGGGCCCTGCTGAAAGAACAGAACAATATTACCCTGGGTGACCAGGAACGCCTCTTCGGTTATCTGGAAGGCACCGGCAAGGTTATTCTGCCAGAGCCTCAGGCATTGCTGACACCGCAAGCCAGAACGCCGGGGCTGGATGGACAGAAAATGTCCAAGTCCTACAACAACACCATCAGTCTCAGAGAAAGTGCGGACGAGGTGGACACCAAGATCCGGAAAATGCCCACGGACCCGGCCCGTATTCGCCGGAATGATCCGGGTGATCCCATAAAATGCCCAGTATGGCAATTTCACCGGCTCTATTCTGACCAGCAACGTCAGGACTGGGTACACAGTGGCTGTACCAGTGCCAGCATCGGTTGCCTCGACTGCAAAAAGCCGGTCATAGAAGCGATCCAGGCCGAGCTGGAACCGATACGGATTGAAGCCCTGGAACTGGAAAATAACCAGGATGTGGTCAAGAGCATTATTACCGAAGGGTGCGAGAAAGCCCGCGATGAAGCCCAGGACACCCTGAAGGAAGTCCGGGATGCCATGGGACTGCACTATCGCTAAGAGCCTGACCGAGAATTGGTATAGTTCCTCTCTGGACAGACACCACCTCTGGCAGGCATGATGGAACTGATCAGCAAATAAGCCATCTAACCTCCCAGGAGCCTGTCGGACTTAAGCGTCCGTAGCGAGGATTGCGAGAAATTGAGGATAAAAATTTCTGCTTCTGAGGAGAATAGCGGGGCTATTTGACGAAGAAGCAGGAATTTTTAGACCAATTTATCGCAACCGCAGTAGGACAGTCTTAAGTCCGACAGGCTCCCCCGGCCCAGCAAGAGGTGAACTGCCCATGACCACGACGGAAGCCGTGGCCGAACAACCAGCACAGACGTCAGCCCCATCGGAAGCAGAATCCGTTGCACCCGAAGCTCCTCATATAAGAGCGGAAAAATCGCTGGCGCTGGTTAAGGGTCAACCATTCACCAAGCTGCCTGACGATCTCTACATTCCACCGGATGCCCTGGAAGTCTTTCTGGAAGCCTTTGAAGGCCCGCTGGATCTTCTGCTCTACCTGATCAAACGGAACAACATGGATATCCTCGATATCCAGGTGGCCCAGATCACCCATCAGTACATGGAATACGTCAAGCTGATGGAAAGTTCCCAGTTTGAGCTGGCGGCAGAATATCTGGTGATGGCCGCAACACTGGCGGAAATCAAATCCCGAATGCTGTTGCCACGAACCGCAGAGGCTGAAGAGGAAGAAGACGACCCCCGTGCTGAGCTGGTCAGGCGACTGCAGGAGTATGAGCGCTTTAAGAAAGCGGCCGAAGACCTGGATGACCTGCCCAGAATGGGCCGGAATAACTGGCCAGCCAAAGTTCAGCCTCCTGAGTTTGAGCGGGTTCAGATACATCCGGATGTTGATCTTCAGGATATTCTGGTCGCCCTGAGCGAAGTCATGCGTCGGGCTGATATGTTTGAGCACCACCATGTAGCGGAAGAAGCACTGTCCGTTCGAGAGCGGATGAGCGAGGTGCTTGCCATGCTCTCCCCTGAACGCTTCACCCCCTTTGTGGCACTCTATCGGGTCAGCGAAGGCCGACTGGGCGTGGTGGTCACCTTTATGGCCATTATGGAACTGATCAAGGAATCCCTGATCGAGCTGGTACAAAGCGAACCCTTTGGACCAATTCATGTGAAGGCCCGTAACATGGAAAATATCAATGAGCGAAAAGCCTGATCTCTCACTGATTCTGGAAGCAGCGATCATGGCCAGCAGTCGTCCACTGACGATTGAACAACTGGCGGCCCTCTTTCCGGAAGACAATCGCCCTGATGGCAATGAAATCCGTGAAGCCCTGGTCAAAGTATCTGACGCCTGCGAGGGCCGGGCCTTTGAACTGAAGCAAGTAGCGTCCGGCTTCCGCTTCCAGGTTCGTCAGGGCATGGCTCCCTGGATTGGCGGCCTGTGGGACGAAAAACCTCAGCGCTATACCCGTGCCCTGCTGGAAACCCTGGCCCTGATCGCCTATCGCCAGCCCATTACCCGGGGAGAAATTGAAGATATTCGTGGCGTCAGTGTCAGCAGTAATATCATACGCACCCTGCAGGAGCGGGAGTGGGTTCGCGTTGTCGGCCACCGGGATGTGCCCGGCAGACCCGCCATGTTTGCCACCACCCGGCAATTCCTGGATTACTTCAACCTGCAGAACCTGAATGAACTGCCGCCGCTGTCGGAAATCCGGGACCTGGAAGAAATCGCCAAGGCTCTGGAAATCCCGGAAGAGATTGCCGAGGCACTGGCGGCTGCAGGCGGTACGTTAGAACAGCCGGAGCTGGCAGACCAGGAAGTCATCAAAGAGCGTTCGGCCCAGGAGCTGTTCGATGAACTGGACGCCATGGAAGCCGAATTACCCACTGGCTTTAATGACTTGATCAAAAAGCAGAAAATACCGGCCCTGCAACTGGAAGAGGAAAAAGAGCAACACAGTGCTGAACCAACTGAAGATGAATTAGCCACCTCTTCAGAAAGCCAGACTGCTAATGAGCAGTCATCTGAAGAATCACTTTCTTCCCAGTCTGAAGAGCCAGATGAAACCTTTTATTAATCAAATATTAATCAAAGGCACTCTGAAAGTATTCTTACAGGGTGTCTTCTGGAACAGAGCCCCCTGCCCAGCCCCAAATACCAGTAAAAATAAGCATCCAAGCATAAAAAAAAGCGTATGTGATTCAAACTATTCTTACTAATGCCATACAACTGGCTACCATTAGCCCTCACCATTAACGCGTTTACAAATATAGGAAAAAATAGAAATTGCGTTTCAGAATAGTTAAATACCACATAACCATTTTCCCTTTTAATATTGGCCATATAAGACAATGGATTGATATCAACATAATCAACTTTGTTATGAGGTATTGATTTTGATACGGCAACCAGACTCAAACCCGGCAGGCATTTTCATCGACCCACAACCTGTAACAACCCAGCCTACAGAACCGCAGGGGCAATGGAGAGGGTTGGAGGTAATTCGATTGCAAGCCCGTGAGTTAATTCGGTCATTTAATCCCTTCTATGATCCACCCAATTCCCAACCGCCACCGGATGTTGCAGACTCTGCTGCTGCTATTGACTTTCAGGGCCGTGATGGCAAGACCAGTCACTGCCTGCAGTTCACCGCACTGGCAGGACGGGCGATAGCGGCCTATGCCAACATGCCCCCGGAAATCAATAATGCGCTGAGCTATCTTGCCACCCTCGCGGTTGCAGGACGGCTTGCCAATGATCAGCTTAACGCGTTCACTGCCCACGCCGATTTGGTACCCGAGCCTGGCACACACAGGGAAACACCGGACGAGACTCCGGCAAATGCTAAAAATAAAACCGGAAAAACTTCACTGAACCCACAACAACAGCCTGATAACTCCGCCACCTCAACGCTGCGTGCCAGCCAGTTGCCAAACACCTCCGTGGCACTGGGAGCTCTGGTCGGCCTTTCCGCTGTCGGCGCGTCATCAGCATCCACCCCTGACAATACCCCCTGGGTTGAAGTGGCGGACGCCGAGACACTGGGCAAGATTTGCCAGGATGCAGAATCATGCAGCAATAAATATCGGCTGACAAAGGATATCGACGGTAGCCAATTGCCTAGGCCCATTGGCAATGAAACCCTTCCATTTACTGGCAAGGTGGTCGGTGACTGTCGTACCATCTTCAAACTTCCGCACTGCCTGATAGGACACTTGTCCGGTGACGGCCTTATTGATGACCTGCGCTTTCGTAATGCCAATATTACATCAACAACTACGGCCGGGGTTGCGGCTTGTAAAATGTCAGGCGGTGCCACAATCAGTAATATCCGGGCTGAGCATGCTTACCTTGCTACCCTTGCTACCAATGAAGTTGTAGGCGCAGCTATTGGCGTGGGTAAGGTTAATGGAGGCAATGTTATCAACACAACAGCAATAAACTGCACGGTGGAAGCCTCCATTGGTGATGATATATCAGCAGCATTTGCCGGTATTGCCGTGGGCTGGTTAGACTCGGGAATTGTTACCAACACAAATGTGATGAACTGCACAGTGAAAACTTCCGATTATTCATTCGCCGGTATCGGTGCGGGATATCTGGAACAAGGCGCTGTTACCAACACGACAGCGGTGAACTGCAATTTGGCAACCTCTGGTAGTGAAGCTAACTCCGGTATTGGGGCGGGAGAGAATAAAGGAAGTGTTACCAACACGAAAGCGGTGAACTGTCATATTGAAACAAAGAATCGTTTTGCATATGCCGGAATCGGGGCGGGACTTAGTTATGGATCTGTTACCGACACGACTGCAGTAAACTGCACGGTGACAACCTCGGGCGGACAGGCAGATGCCGGTATTGGGGCGGGAAATAATGTAGGAGCTGTTACCGGCACGACAGCGCTGAACTGCAAAGTGACAACCTCGGGCGGACAGGCAGATGCCGGTATTGGGGCGGGAATTAGTTATGGAGCTGTTACCGACACGGCTGCAGTAAACTGCAATGTGACAACCTCTGGCGCACAGGCAGATGCCGGTATTGGGGCGGGAATTATTAACAAAGGAACTGTTACCGACACCAAGGCGTTTGACAGCATCATTAATAGTGATGGTAAAGCAAATATCACGGGAGGGGATAACCCGGTTATTTGTAATGTCAGAATTAATGGTAATAAACAAACAGACAGTTCCCGAGACTGTCGTTATGGTTTGGATAATGATTTCTGTGCAAATACAGACCCCAGCCTGGTAACACCGGATTGCCAGCCCGTTAAGTATGTTATTGATACATCATACTGTGCTAATGCCACACTGACGCCCCTAATCACAGAGACGCCGGTAACGGTACCGAGTACCAACATTTCCCTTCCCGGCCCGGCTTCTGCCACACTTACCACTTTAACTCCGACAGTGGCATCACTGGGTACAGGCGCTATCACCGGTATCGCCCTGGGTGCCGCGGTGTTTTTTGTGGCGGCCGGTGCTGTTGGTTTCTGCGCCTACCGTTACCGCCAAAGATCATCATCAGCTGATATTGGCCGTAACGAACCCATGCCAATGCACTCCAACAGCCAGCCACGGACTGGTAGACCGTTGGCTGCTCCTCCTCAGCTCAATTACGAGAACGATTTCGAACGGTTGTTGCCTGCCTGCCAGACAGGAGAACACAGCGATGAGGAGCAGCTACTCGAAGATAAACTGTAGAAAAGAACCTGAATGAACTGCCGCCGCTGTCGGAAATCCGGGACCTGGAAGAAGAGGAAGAACCGGGTACTGAACCTTCAGCAAGCCAGACTACTGATGAGCAATCCTCTGAAGAAGTACTTTCTTCCCAGTCTGAAGAGCCCGATAAAACCTTCCATTAATCAACGACACTCTGGAAGTATTCTTCCAGAGTGCCTGCTGGCCCCCCCCCCCCAACCTCACCCAGCTCCTGAAATACCGGTTGAAAATAAGCATCCAACTCATGGGCAAGGTGGTTCCAGTCTTTATTTTTATCGCCATCAAGAAGGTAAGTGAAATCTGGTAATTCTTCGCCATCAAAAAACTCATCTGGAAATTGTGAGTCTAATATATTTTCCTGGTAAAATGAGAAGGAAAGTATTGGCTGATGGACGTCTTTGCTCATATCTGTGCAAAGACGATGACTGTGGCGTAGCATCGTTACATCACACCCTCTCAGATAACTGTCAATTTTATCAAGCCCTTTGCCAAGATCAGACATAACACCTGTATTAATAATACCGTTGATTAGATCATCGAACTTTATTGGAACCATTCCCCGGGTAGTGAGATCGGGTATGTAAGTGTCGAAGGAGTTAACTTTACATTTTTCAAGTAATCTGCAATTCGTTTTCTGCCACGACTCGAGTCTACAGGCAATGGTATGCAATTCTTCCAGTCTGGCTGTTGTGAAATAGTCAGCGATCGTTTCACCAAGTTCTTTCCTGACACTTTCAACGGCCTTATCGCTAGCGCCCTTCCCCGCAGAAGATATTGACGCCAGTTCATTCAAGCTGGATGTCAGAGACTCCTCCAGAATCAGCTCACCGCCACGATAAGCGCAGCCCCCTGCAGCACCTTCAGTGGAATCCGCGTCCTTTACCAGAAGAAGGCTCTTTAACATTTGCTCCAACTCCATGAAGCAATCGGGTTCTGAACCAGGACCTGAACTGAGGGAGGATAAGGGTGAAGCATCATCATCAGAACTCTCATCATCTGAGCCAACCGTAAATTTCACAACCGATGGATTATCAGTTCCACCCAATGCTGGATTCATATAATTATGGGCAGGCAAAACAGCACTTGCAGCCCGAGCACCAACGGCCGTACTGTGCTGAAGATCTTCAGTGGCACGACTCCGAAAAATACCGCCCGCATGTTGAGCATTCGCTGGCAAGGCAGAATCATTCTGGTCATAGCTGTTGCTTTGTGATCCGTTTACAAAGTTTGCCAATCCGGCATTTAGACTTGGCGGAATCATCATTAAACCTTCTAACGATAGATATTTATTCCCCATAGACAACTTGCGTTCTCAATAGGTTCAGTCATTGGAATAATATTTTGATGAGTCAAATCAGGACCTGTGACCATTACAGTGTGTAACTCAGCCCAACCCAATAAGCGCGTCCCATCTGATAACGCTTGCCTGCTGTGGTGTCCGTGTGCGGCAGTTTATTAAACAGGTTAGTAACACGCAGATCCAGCGTCGCCTTGGAATCAGGCGCGTCCCAGAACAAATATTTGGTATTCAGGTCAATTTCATAGTGAACGCTTTTGCCATCATCACCAATGATTTTATCGCTGCGGGAGAATTGATCCCGATTTTTTCTCAGTACGGTTTTCAATCGAACATTACCATCCATGGGAGTTGGAATAGTCAATGCGGCAGTCAACTCATCACTGAACGGTGTATCCAGATCAGACTCCCGATAATCTGTCGGCGAAGTAATGCGATAAACCTCCCAGTCCCCCAGCTCGCCAGTAGCCGTATTGTAGTTACGGCGATAAATCGTGCGATCAGGCTCTTGTGACTTGATAGCGTAACCCACCATGCTTTTAGCGTAATATCGGTTAGCACCTAACGTCAGGAATGTGTCGTCCATAAACTCCCACGCAGCCGTGAGTCTTGGGGCGAGATTATGATTATCAAGAAAATCATCGTGGGAGTAGCGAAGGCCAGCCCTGATATTCCAGGCACCAAGCGCCTGAGAGTACTCACTCCACAGCGCCTGACTATTGATCCGCCCCGGGCATCATGGGCGGCATAGTTTATGTATTGTCTCGCAGCGTTGTCGGCTTTACAGGATGGGTCACCAGCGGGGCAATTCCAGTCCACGCCATTGACAGGACTTTTTTGCAAACCGAAGGAGTTGTAATCGGCAGAGCGGTTTTTTTGAGCCTCGATTGTTTTTAATTCAGCTCCATAATTAACATCGCCAGAAAATAACGGAGAGCTTGCCTTAAAATTCCAGGTGTAATCCGTTTGTGTCTGTTCAAGGTCACCAACGCCGCCTTCATAACAGTTCGTTGCATCACACCAGTCAACCGTAGAACCGGACCAGCGATACTGATAATTGGGCGAGTTTCTGCTGGCATCACTATGCTGCACCGAAATCTTTGACTCCCAACGGGTTTCACCACTGAACCCGTTTACGGACAGGTAACTCTGCAAGCCGGAAGAATCATTATCATTTGCAACTAACCCGGAACCATAATCCTTCTAACACTGGTGCAGTTGCTAACATGCGGAATTTTTGGTGTTTTATTCGAAGAAAAATACATACAACAATAATTGTTTGTGTTGCTTCAGCCTTCATAACTTCATTCGCCCAGGCGACTGAAACACCAAAGTGGGATGACCAGCTAATCGTACAAACGCTGAACAACGGCTTTCGATATGTTGTGCACGACAGTAATCAGGAAAGCGCCCCCTTCAACCTCCGCCTGATTGTCAATGTGGGCTCGGTTGACGATGAACTAAAAGGTATGGCCCACATTATTGAGCATATGGTTTTTCGCACAAATTCCGGCCTTGGGAGTTCCGTTCATCAATACCTTGATAAAACAGGCTGGTTTACCGGCCGCCAGATTAATGCCGTAACCCGTCAAACTGAAACGCAGTATATGTTGCGTACGCGCCCGAATGACGCGCTTAACCTGACTGAGTCTGTAGCGCTCCTTCATCATATTGCCTTTAATGCCGCCATGCAGGAACAGGATTGGGCTGTTGAAAAAAAAGTCATTATCGAGGAGATGAGGCTGGGTACCGGTGTGGCTGAGCGCATTAATAACGAAAAAAAAGCCATCGTTCGCAATAACTCCCGATACGTACAACGACCCACCATTGGTTTGGCAGAAGATGTGCAAAAAGTAGCGGTGCAGGATATCAAAGATTTTTACACCAGGTTTTACGTTCCTGCCAACATGACCCTGGTCGTCTCTGGCAATATTGATGAAAAAACACTCCAAAAAGCCATAGCCGATACCTTTGGGAAACAACCGTTCAAAGCCAAGCCTGAGAGGGATTATCTGGAACTGCCCCTGCAAAAGCAGCGCTTTATCGGCAAAGTTCAGGATCCTCAGGGTGTGACCTCAATGGTGTCCATGGGTTTTCGTAGCCCGCTGCAACCCTATGACAGAATGGCCGGGCTATACCAGCGCTTACAAAATTACTTTCTCAGAAAGCTGGCGGTCAGTCAGGTGCGTTCGCAATTGGATGCCCACGCTGATCAGGGTATCGAGTCGCTTTCAATGACGTTCAAAGAGTCGACCAATGAACGGCTGGTAGTTGCCCTGGCAGCTCGTACCGCTAACCACGATCAAGGGATGGTTGCGGTGCTGACTGAAATTGAACGACTGAAGCAGAACGGACTACGCCGGACTGAACTGGAGAAACTGAAAGAGAAAGCGAAAAAGACGATTGCAAACAATGTTGAGGCTGCTTCCCTACGCAACTTTCAGCAATGGGAAGACAAAATAACAACGGCCATTATGCAAGACGGTATGTTGGAAGATTATAACGTCCGGGCTAAACGTAACCTGCAGTGGATTGACGCCATGACGCTGGATGAATTAAACGCACGCTTGCGCACTCTGCTCAGTGCTGATGACCAGTTTGTCTATTATCAAGTTCCGGGAGCCATGGCGCGCAACCTGCCATCTCAACAACACATTGATCAATTACAAAGTAGCATTGCCAGTAAGCCATTGTCTTATGAAGTTTACAGTTCAAGTCGAATTGTCAGTGCGCCAGCCATAAAAGAAAAGACAACAATACACTGGCCAGAAGATAAACAGCACCACGGGACAGCAATCAAGCCTGAGGCCTGGGATAAAACGTCAGTTAAACGATGGACGCTGGACAATGGTGACTCGGTTGTCTGGCTGAACCGACCAACCGCTGATGGGAACCTGTATATAAAAATGCTTTCCAGTGCGGGCTATGAAAACCAGCAGTCGCCTGCCTGGTTAAGTCGGGTTGCGGCCCAGGTCTGGGAACAGGCTGATTTTTCTTTTGCTACCGCAACCCAGGTTTCTGCCTGGAAAGCCGAACAGGGAGTACAGTGGCAATGGTCACAAAAACAACAGCAGCTTGATCTGAGTGCACTCATTCAGCCGGAAAAACTGCCATCATTGATGGCGCTGTATGCGGCGCATCATAAACACTGGCGCATAACTGAGCGTGAGTTTAAGCAGTTGAACCGCCAAATTCTGGCAGAATCGGGCTCAATGGCAACGACAGCAGGTGCATCACTTGTGAATGTTGACGCATCAGGTTCCCTGCAACCCCATTCACTGACACAACCAATGCTGGAACAAAAGATTCAGGCATTGAGTGAGCAGCCTGTTACGTTATTTATTGTCGGTGAACTTGCCCAAGGTTCCATTACCGAATCCGTGATCCCCTATTTGGCAGGGCTGCCCCGGCAGAAGGCAACGGCTATAAGCAACGAGCGCCAGCCCGGTGGCCACCAAAAAATAGATCGCAAGATCCACAATGACAACAAGGCGACAGTGACAGTAAAAGGCATCAGCACAATGCCATGGAGTCCGGAAGCCAGTTTTCTGGTGTCAACGCTTAACCCGATTATCCAGAAGGCTCTGAAAAATGAATTATGACATAAGCTCGGTGGTGTCTACCGGCTGCAGTTTGAGATGCTGCTGGACCAGGGGGGCCTGGTAACCACTCGCCTGCACTTTGTCACTGCACCGGAAAGGGTTGATGAGCTGCTTAACGCCGCTAACCGGGTTCTGGCTAATCTGAACACACCATTAGACAACGAGAACTTTGCCCGAATTCGTGAGGACATCGCCTTTGCCGAAAGTCTTCGACTAAAAGACAACAACACCTGGCTAAGGAGGCTGGCACTCAGTTTTGCCCGGTACGATTCACCAGAGTATCTCGAAAGCATGTCTGAGCTGCACCAGCAGGTGAACCATACGGCCATGAAGTCTCTGACAAAACAGATTTTTCCACAAAGCAACCAGATCGTGACAGTGGATTTACCCAGGCAATCCTGATTCAACAATGCAGCCGGTTTTTTAGCAGTTGTTATAAATATTTCACAGAAGTAGATGGACTATGTTTAAAAGTTTTTTTCTTGATGCCCGTTGGCGCCTCTGGTCCTGGGCGGGCACCCTGTTGATCTTCGCCGCCTCCTGGATGAAGGCAGAGATTGATGTGGATATCAACAGCTGGTTCGGTGACTTTTATAACGCGATTCAGAGTGCTCTCTCCAATCCGGGATCAGTTACTGAAAAGGAGTTGCTCAGCCATCTCTTGACCTTTGGCAAGATATCCGTGGTTTTTATCGCTATTGCTGTCTTTCTTGAGTTTTTCTTAAGGCATTATGTTTTTCGCTGGCGCATCGCAGCGAGTACAGGAAGACACCATGCGCTTTGCAAAAATTGTTGAAGGGCTTGGTGTTTCTCTGCTGCGTTCAATTTTTACCCTTGCCATGTTCCAACCGCTGTTGTGGGAGTTGAGCAAGAAGGTTAATCAGGTGCCGTTTATTGGCCAGGTAGACCATGTTCTCATTTACGTAGCTATTTTGACGTCCATCGTTGGCACCGTGCTTCTGGCTGTCGTTGGGGTTAAGCTGCCAGGTCTTGAGTTTAACAACCAGAAAGCCGAAGCCGCTCTGCGCAAAGAGCTGGTTTTGGGTGAAGATGACGAAACCCGGGCTCAGCCCAAGTCCGTCAAAGAGTTATTTCTCCACGTCCGGGCAAACTATGTTGCGATCTATCAGCACTACCTGTACTTCGACCTGACCAAGTGGTCGTATTTACAATTGTCGTCCATTGTCCCCTATGTGGTCATGGTGCCAACCATTGTTGGCGGGGTCATCACTCTCGGCGTGATGCAACAGATTCTGCGGGCATTTAACCGCGTTGAAGGCTCTTTGCACTTTTTGATTAACAGCTGGTCCACCATCGTTGAGCTGATGTCGGTGTATAAACGACTAAAGTCGTTTGAAGATCAGATTAACGAAGCTTGCGCAACCAGCAATGTCGGTAAGCTCTCGACTAACACTATTTAATGGGAGCTTTGCGGCAGATGGGTGCAGATTGGTCATCAAGGTTTCCGATATATCTTGGGATGTCTTTATTCATTCATTTTGGCATGGCTTTGGCGATGCCAGAAGATAGTGCCGAGATCCCGGTGGCCAGGCCATCGAACAGCAACGTTATCAGCATTGGCATTCAGACAGCAATGGCAGGCACGTTTAATTCACAGCCAGTGAGTGAGTCGTTACCCAAGTTGAACTCCGAAACGGTAAAGGTCGAAGAGGTTGCACCGGAGCAGGTAAAACAACAGCCGCCCCAAACCACTGGAAAACCAATATTACAGCCACAGAAGAAGCCTGACATAAAGCAACAGCCTGAAAAAAAACCTGAGGCTTTGCCAAAGCCTCCTGAACTCGAACAACAGCCGACGCCTCAACAAGCCCGGCCTGCAATGAAGGCGGGTCATCAAGGTGTCAGTGGTTCCAGTGAAGCGCCATTAAAGCAGACAGAAACCAGGCAGAAAACCACAGAAGGCGGTGCTCGTGAAGCTGCGTTCGATAGCTATGTACTGGAACACTTGCTCGCCAGAAAGAAAAATCCCAGGCTGTTAAAGCGTCGACGCCTCAAGGCAGACGTGATGGTGGAGTTTGTAATCGATCGCCACGGGGCGCTGTTGCAGAGCAGCATTACCAAACCGTCGCGCATAAGAGAGTTTGATCGCGCCGCTATAAAATTGATAAAAACTGCCAGTCCTTTTCCACGGGCTCCTGAATATGTCGGGTGGGACCAACGCCGCTATGAAATCGTGCTCAACTATGAGGTTCGTTAGGGTCACAGGTTGCTGTCGCTCAATACACCGATGCAACCAGAGTTCATCGAGTTGGGTTTTCCTTATTCAGGGTGCATCAGCGCAAGCAGTGTTTTGACAAATTCCTTTTTCTTGCATTGGTAATCATTAACTGGCTGAAAGGCCGATAGCCAGCCATTCACTCTGTGCTCAAAACCCTTACGCCACAGATGGCTGAGCAATTTCATGTGAAGATTCTGAGTCAATGCATAAAGGCGTCGGCGCTCTTGCCCCTGGTTTGTCCGGTCGTCCGGGTTTCCGGGGTCTCCTTGAGCGTGCAGTGCAATAAACTGCCGGGCTTTATTCAGGGTAAGCAAAGAGCGTATCAGCAAACCATAAATACGGTCACTGGTGTTTTGGGGGGTGTTAAAAAGAATGGTTCGGGGCAAGGCAAATGCCGCTCCTTTTTGCAACTGCTCAGTGAGCGGATCGAGGTTATCGGTGAGAAATTTCAGCGTATCGTTCAACAACCTGGTTTCTTCAGCAAACGACAAACACCACACCAACTTCTCTACGCCGGGAACTTGAACGGCCAGTCGTGCCGCGTTTTGATGACCTACTCTGTCGTCCACGCTGACCTGCAGCCCCATTGCCCTGGCACCCAGATCACCGTCTGTCAGATTGATATTGAAAGCTTTTGGCAGTTTAATCGCCGGACATCCCGGGACTGGCCCGATGATGACACTTTGGGGGATTTCTGAATCCCTGTCGACATTCAATGTCCGCAGCTCTCCAAACAGGACTCTGGCAGGCTCTTCTGCCGTGCAAATAAGGTCTATGTCGTTGTATGATGAGCAGCGGTTTTGTAAGTAACGGGCATAGGAACCGGTAATCAGGATGGGGGGACAGGGATAAGCGTCATTGATTACCTGAATAATCTCCAGTGTTCTGAGCGTTAGCGAATTTAACTGCGGAACCTGATGATCCAAAAAAACCGCTCTGCCTGTAGTGAACGTATTTTCTTCTGTTTCACACCAGTACTCACGGGGCGGGTAAGGGAATGGATGTTCCCTGCCGAAATTGGCCACGGATGCTTCAACCGCTCTTTCTCTTCGACCAGGGTATTCTAAAACCGGGATCGCGACAGGCAGTTGGCCTCTATAGCCATATCCGGCGTTATTGACACCGTTGGCGGAATATCTGTTTTCATGACCAAAGCCAGACCGGAAGTTATCTGTGGTCTGTCTATACGATTCAGGTCTGTACGATACCGGGCACTCTCTACGAACGGCAACAGCAGCGACATGCTGACTGGCAGAGGCTGCGTATCTGTACCGACTATCACTGGCGACAGCATTTTCCGGATTAAACAGAAACTTATCCCCTGTGCCTGTTTCGTAGAGGCACTGTTCAAGGTCGCGCCCTAAAGCATGGCGCAGTTTACTTCCTTCAGGAAAACCCTTAAGGCATTCCAACACCTGATGCCTTTGGATTCTTCGTCCATAAACAGGCTGTCCAGTGATATAACAGTGTTTCAGGAAAAAGAAATAGATGCGCGAATTCTGAAATGAGGGCCTCAGTGTCTGGATGGAATGCAATACCTGTTCTGCGGACAATCTCTGGTGATCAATGGTCAATCCATTCTGCATAGCCATGAAGATCAATCTACATCGCAATCGTTGTTGCTTATCTTTGATCAATATGCTGTCCAGAAGTTGCCAGGCCTTTTGGATGGCATCCTGAGCATCATTGCTTTCATCGTATCGCTGAGGTTGTTGCAACCTGTGCATCAGGTATTCAATCTGCCTTGCGGCATGATTTCCGGGGGCTTCATTATACGCTTCCAGTACTTTCAGGTTATCCAGATAGCTGCCATTCAATTCTCTGGCATTCAATGCCAACCGGGAATAAAAAATCGCTCTTTCGAGCAACCACCCCCCCCGTTCATAATCCTTAACCACGGCATCCGGTGTGACCTGTCGGCCATTCAAATGCAGCCCCCTCAGGCAACATTCTGCTTTGAAGCGCCCTAGCTCCAGAGTTGCCCTGGCTGCCTTATAATCCCTGACCACGGTATCCGGTGTGACCTGCTGGCCCTTAACCATCAGGTTCCTCAGGCAACATTCCGCTTTGAAACGTGCCAGCTCAAGCATTGCATTGGCTGACTGATAACCCTCAATCACCTCATCAGGGGTCACCTGTCGGCCATTCAACACCGTGCCCTTCAGGCAACACAGTTCCTTAAAGCGCGCTCTTCCCAGCTTGCCACCGGTATCATTATCCGGGAAACTCTTTAACACAGCATCCGGTCTGACCGGCTGGCCATTTAACGCCAGCCCCTTCAGCCAACACTCTTCCATAAAGTGTGCCAGCCCCAGTACTGATTTATTGGCCCGGTAACCGTTAACCACCGTATCCGGTGAAACCTGCTGGCCATTCAACGGCAGCCCTCTCAGGCAACATTCCTCTTTGAAGTGCGCCACTCCCCGTTTGCCTTCCGGACTACCCGGGTAATCCTCCACCACCTCTTCCGGCGTGACCCGTCGGCCATGCAACAGCAGGTCCCTGAGGCAACATTCGGCTTTGAAGCGCGCCAGTTCCAATCTTGCCCCGACTGCCTGATAGCCCATAACCACTTCCTCCGATGTGATCTGTCGGCCATTCAATGGCAGGCGTTTCAGGCAACATTCCGCTTTGAAGCGCGCGATCCCCAGCCGACCTTTCGGATTATCCGGGAAATCCTTCACCACCGCATCCGGTGAGACCGGCTCGCCATTCAACGCCATCCCTCTCATGCAACACTCCTCTTTGAAGCGCGCTATACCCAGTTTGCCTTCCGGGCTATCCGGGAACTCCTTCACTACCGCATCCGGTCTGACCGGGCGACCATTTAACATCAGGCCCTTCAGGCAGCATTCCGACTTAAAGCGCGCTATCCCCAGTTTGCCTTGCGGACTATCCGGAAAATCGTTAACCACCTCAGCCGTTGTGACCGGCTGGCCAGCCAACAGCAGTCCCTTCAGGCAGCATTCCGACTTAAAGCGTGCCAGCTCCAGTGTTGCTTTAAGGTCCTGATAACCCTTAACTACCTCATCTGGTGTGACCGGCTGGCCATTTAACGCCAGGCCATTCAGGCAGCATTCCGACTTAAAGCGCGCTATCGCTAATAGGTACTTATTGTTTTGATCTGGTTTCCGGTTGAATTCCTGAATCACCTGTTCCGGAGTCACTCTTTTATTGTCATAAAGAATGTTCTGCAGGCAAAGTTTGAGCAGGAAGAAGCCACTTCTAAGAGACGATCTATCAGTTCCGTAGGCTGCAAGCACACTGGCCGGGGTGATTCGATGTCCATATAATGTTTTTCTCCCCCAGAAGTCATCCTCAGTAAACTTGCCGTAATCCGGGGGGGCAGCGGCCATTCTATAAGGCTGATAGTTTGCGACCCTTTTACCGTTAAATGTATGTCCGGGGTGTTCTGGCATCCCGCTGAAACCGGCTCTCTGGTCAACCCAGAGAGCAGACTGTGCATGGTAGTAGGCTGGTAAAATTGTTTTCAGAATAAAACCCTGCTAGCTGAGGCTATAAACACCGCCGTTTGACCACAAAATGATTATCAGGTTCCATTCCTCTTCTTTATTTCACCTGTTTACTCTATTTCACTGCGGCTCAACCGGATTGTTTGTACCCGAACCTCCCGTTATACTGCGTTCCCTCTTGTTAAATTCCGGGCGGAGACCCCGCCGATATCCCATGACCACAGAAACTACACTCCCTCCGCAGGGCGAAAAACTGCAAAAGATCCTGGCGGGCGCTGGCCTTGGCTCACGCCGTGAGATGGAGCGCTGGATCACTGAAGGACGCATCAGCGTCAACGGTGTCAAAGCCAGCCTTGGCGACCGTGCAGCCCTGGCCGACGTTATTGCCGTGGACGGCCGGGTTATTAAGCTGGACGCTTACGCCTCTGGTATTCGCCGTGTCATCGCTTATAACAAACCGGAAGGCGAAATCTGCAGCCGTTCTGACAAAGAAGGCCGTCCAACGGTCTTTGATAAACTCCCTAAACTGAAGGGCGAGCGCTGGATCTCCATCGGCCGTCTGGACCTCAATACCTCCGGTCTGCTGCTGTTTACCAACGATGGCGAACTGGCCAGCCGCCTGATGCACCCCTCTCATTCCATTGAGCGGGAGTACGCCGTGCGGGTCATGGGTGATATTACCCAGCAGAAAGTGAAAAACCTGTTTGAAGGTGTCGAGCTGGAAGACGGCATGGCTCGTTTTACCGATATTGTGGACTCCGGCGGTACTGGCATTAACCACTGGTTTCACGTCTGTATTCTTGAAGGGCGTAACCGTGAAGTCCGCCGTCTCTGGGAATCCCAGGATCTGAAAGTCAGCCGTTTGAAGCGGGTCCGTTTTGGCAGCATGATCATTCCTGATCACCTGCGTCAGGGGCAGTTCCAGGAGTTGGAAAAACAGGATATCGACGCGCTTGCCGCACTGGTGGACCTGTCACCCGCACCCGCCTTCCATAAAAAGCCGCAGGATCGGCTGAAAAAGAACGAAGTGCAGGCCAGGAAAGTCAAAGGCAGTACCAAACGTTTCAGTCCTCATCCGAAAAAGCGCTCCCGCTAGGAGGCTGTCCGAGAATAGCGCCCGTAGCGAGGATGGCAGAAAATTGAGGATAAAAAGTCGGAAATTTTTAGTGAATAGTGGTTCTATTTGCTAAAAATTTCCGACTTTTTAGACCAATTTGCTGCCACCGCAGTAGGGTAGTCTATTCTCGGACAGGCTCCTAGGGAAATCTTCATAATGGCAACATCCACCCGGCCCTCTCCCTGCGCTTGATGAGGGGGCTGGCGGTTGGCTTCTCATACCCACCTGGCACCGCCTGTCCGTATCATTTTTGCAGTAAGGGTGAATCCTACTGGTATGCCCGTGCTTCAACCAGCAAATGCCCCTGAAAGCCATACAAGTGCTTTTTCCTGGCAGCGCAGTAACCATAGTCTGCTTCTCCATTGAAGACTCTACTCTTGGGAGCCCTTGTACGAACAACTACGTCGATGGTGATAACTTCACTATCTGAGAGCCTGGCATAATATTTTGCTAAAAGGACAACGGCCGGTAGACAAAAGTTTTCAAGTCCTTGGGCAGCGGCAAGAAAAAGTGAACTTCATCAATCAGTTGTGATCCTTATACATTACTCACAGCCATAAAATGATGATATGAACGTAACATCACCGGGCAATCTCCCTGCACACAATATTGGTACGAGTGTAAATGAAACGACGCAATGTCCGGGTACTGACGCTAACGGCCCAGTGCCAGAAAATCTTATACGCCGCGATTCATTGTCCATTGATGCACTGTTCCCACATAACGTTAAACTTTTATCGAAATTCTCAGTCATTAAAGTCCGGGAGACCGACCCGGCCGAAATGATCCGGTTGATGAAGAAGGGTAATGTTTCCGATAACCTCTGCTATAAAATTAATGGCGACCTGTTTCCCACTCTCAGCCGGTCCCAGCGCAGCAGGATTCAGGCTGTTCCGAAACACCTGTACGTGCTCTTCAGTGTTGATTTTGAGGATTTCAGCCAACTGCCTGAGTTACCGCAAAACTTCTTCGTGGGGCGGACCCTCTTCCTTAAGGCTTGCTCCAGCCTCAGGGCTCTGCCTGAAAACCTTACCGTAGGACTGAGTGCTGAGCTTAACGAATGCCATAGCCTGGAAACTTTACCGACAAATTTCTTTGTGGGGGAGAACCTTCTGCTCAACGGTTGCACCGGACTTAAATATTTGCCCGATGACCTGATTGTCAGGCGCAGCCTGTTTCTTAACGATTGTTACAATCTGCAAAAACTGCCGGAAAATCTCTCGGTACTGGCGACCCTTAGCCTTATTAACTGCACCAGTCTCCGGGAACTGCCCAATGGTATGAACATACCGGAAAATCTATACCTTAAGGGTTGTACCAATCTGGAGTGGCTGCCACAAACCCTCAAGGTAGGCCGAAACCTTATCCTTGAAGGTTGCACTGAACTGAGAATAGCGTCAGATACTCGACTGGAAATAGGTGGCGACCTCATCCTGAAAGATTGCACCAACCTGAGTGAACTGCCTGCCAGGATCAAGCTCGGTGGCGATCTTGATCTCTCTGGCTGCGTTAGCCTGACCGCCCTGCCTCACTGGATTACAGAACTGGGCTGGAGGACGGACGGTCAGGAATTGCGTCTACGCAAGGTTTATCTGGAAAATACCGGGTTGTCGGCAGCGCAAATCGCCCGCCTTCAACATGAACAACCAGAAGGCATGCAATTTTATGTATCTGACCCGGAGGGGGTGCCAGAGCACACATTTGATACGTTTGAAGAGGCTTTTATATTTTGGGAGAATCTTGCACAGTCTGGCACATCCCCCCCAACACTGGATTTGCGGCCTGATCAGATGCAAAGCCTGATTTATTATCTGCAACGCCTGACCGGTACTGCGGATTACCAGAACCTCATAACACGACCAATTCTGGCCCAGCGGGTGTTAGGGGTCATATCGCTGCTCAGCAGTAATCAAGAGATTCAGGAAAACGCCCTGATGCGCATACACCATGCCACCAGCACTTGTGACGACCGGGTTATTCTGGCTCTGGATGACCTGGAAACACTGGAGCTGACCAGATCAGCAGAAACCATGGCTATGCAGCAGCACAGCGACCCCGAAGAATTGCGCGCCCTGGGTCGGCAAATGATGATTCTGGATGCGGTGAAAGAGATTGCCAGACGTCATATAAACACCATGAATTTCGTCAGTCCGATTGAAGTAGAGCTGGCTTATCAGATTGGTTTGCGCAAGCGCTTTAACCTGCCAGGCGCAACTCAGGACATGCTGTTCAGAGCCTGTAGCCGGGTTTCCCAGTGGCATATTAACCAGGCCGCCATGGAAATCGAACAGCACTGTTCTGAAGATGCCCTGGAGGACTTCCTGAGAACATGGGGACCCTGGCAAAAATACCTGCGCAGCCTGTCCGTTCCAGCCTTCGAGCAGCTCCAGCCCAGAGTTGTTGCGCGGATCAGGGAATGTCCGTTCTGCCTGGACAAAACAGACCAAATGGTTGTCTTTGATGACGATCACTATGATTACCACAGCCTGCGCCGGGCGTTTCTGGAAAACAGCAAGGATCCATTTTTCAAAAAGCCGCTGGACTGGTCAATTGTCTACCGGCTGACGGAAAAATCACGGGATGCCAGTTAGAACCACGTTCCTGAATATCTGATCAGCCTTTGATAACAGGTTTCACTGAAATATTGAATGTTTTGTGTTAGGAAGGAACTTTTATAAGAAAGAGTAGTCTTAAGCTGTAATTCAACAATTCAACAATCCAGTAATTCAATGGATTTCTTTAGTAGCTTACCTTTATCCGATCTTGCTTTTGACGAACTTTGTTCCGACTCATTAGATTTAATAGAACAAACATATCGATTTGATGCCAGCGAACAATCCCCGACATATCAAGGAATGTCTGTACAGACGCTGGATACTTCTTTTCCTGTTTACCATAACCATTCAGATATAGCCAAAAATAACGCTGATCCTGTTAATTCATTGATTAAACATAACATTAAACCTCTAACACTTTTAGAGACAGCAGACTGTTTTTGCACTGGTATTCCTGAAATACCACAATCAGTTCTTGATGAATATGTACCCTGGAAACCTGATAAACCCGATGAACCATCATCAAGACCAAAAATTCCTCTTATTCAGCAGATATGCTTATCAGGGAGTGATCCTGAAATTAGGGAGCCAACACCAGCGAGCCATTCGAATCCAGATTATCCATTAACTAATCTTCCTGACTTACTCTCTAAACCACAATATTTACGATCATATACTGTAGTTAGCCCGCTAAACCTGAACCAAACTACAAGTGATAACCAAACGACCCAGGCAACAGAAATTGTTGATGATCACTCTTCAATGATTGAGCGCCAAAGGCAGAGCAAAAGGGAGCGCCATAGGGAGAGCATGAGAAAGCTTCGCAAAGATCCCGCTTACGCCGAGCGCGAAAGGGAGCGCAACAGGGAGCACCAAAGGAAGCGCTACCAGAATGATCCTGATTTCGCCGAGCGCAAAAGGACAAGCCAAAGGGCGCGCCAAAAAGAGCGCTACCAGAATGATCCCGATTTCGCCAGGCCCGTCAGGAAACGCAGCGCTGAGTACAATGAGTACAAAAGGAAGCTTGGCAAAGATACAGCTGTTCAAAATGGCTGCGAAGTTCATGTTTAGAAGGTGGAATTGCTATTACGTTATTGAGCGAAAACACGCCCGGCAGGGCCGGGAGTGCGGGGAGTGTCAGTTGCTCAGATCAATCTGGTACACCGCAAAACCTGTTTCATCCTGCCCCTGCTTTTGCAAGGGATAAGCTGCCCGTTTTGCAATGAAACTTTCTGCGCTTTTGGAGTTACCGGTTTCAAAGGTAATGTTCAGTTTTTTGTCTGACCTGATGGGTGCCAGACGCCAGTTGTTGTCAGCACCTGGTATCACCTGACCGTTCTTTTTGGTCTGAGCCGTAATATACGCAGAAAGAACCGTACGGTTTTCATCAGGAGAAGCAAACGCGACAAACTTATCCCCCGTTCCGGCAAAGTTACCACCGCCATAAGCGCGATAGTTATTGGTAGCAATAATAAATGCCTGGTCCGCTTTCACCGGCTTACCCTGGTAAGTCAGGTTGATGATACGGTGAGAGTCGTTTACCTGAATACCGTTTGCATCAAAACGGGCGGGCTGGGTCACATCAATCTGATAATCAACCCCATCCATCACGTCAAAGTTGTAGGTCTGGAAACCATCCCAGTTCAGCAGCGGTTGTGGCTCGGTACTTTCAGGATTGATCTGATTGAACTGACCTGCGGAGCGCTCCAGCCAGTTTTTCACCTCTTTTCCGGTGACTTTCAGAGCAACCAGTGTATTGGGATAGAGGTACAGGTCGGCAGCATTACGGAAGGTCAGGGTGCCTGCTTCCACCTCGGTGTAGCCAGCCGGATCATTTTTACGACCACCGGCTTTGAAAGGGGCAGCAGCGGAGATAACAGGAATACCTTCCAGATCAGGATCGCCCTGGATAAAGCGCTCAACGTAATCTATCTGCGCATTGTTCACGATCTGCACGGTGGGGTCGTCCTGCACCAGTGCCAGATAGCTGTACATCTGATCAGAAGCCTTGCCAATAGGCTGGTTAACAAATTCCAGGGTGCCCAGGTGCTCTTTTTTGATGATGTTAACTATGTCCCTGTAAGACTTAGCCTTGGAGGTATTGGTCCTGGTATTAAAAATAGCGCGTGTGGTTGCCCTGGCATCAACCACTTCCCATTTGCCACTGCGGTTGTCCAGTTTCAAATCAACCAGCCCCAGATGGCTGCCCCAGCGACCTGGCATAACCGCGGGTACGCCGTTGATCGTCCCTTTTTCCACATCTACGCCGGGGATCTCAGCATAAGCCTCTGCCGGAAAAACGGCGTGGGAGTGGCCAAACATGAGGGCATCAATGCCTTCTACCTGAGAAAGGTAGTAGGTGGAGTTTTCCGCCATGGCTTTGTAGGGCTCGCTGCTCATGCCGGAGTGTGGAATGGCAATGATAATATCAGCACCTTCGGCTTTCATTTGTGGAACGAACTTTTTTGCAGACTCAACAATGTCGAAAGCGACCACTTTTCCTTCGAGATGTTTACGGTCCCACTGCATGATCTGTGGTGGTACAAAACCGATGTAGCCAACCTTAACGGTCTGCAGCTTGCCATCGGAATCCTTAAACTGCTGGCTCTTGATGAGATAAGGCTGGTAGAGGTTTTTGCCGGTTTTGGCATCCACCACGTTAGCGCTTATATAGGGGAAGCGGGCATCATTAATGGCTTCATTCAGAAAGTCCAGACCGTAATTGAACTCGTGGTTACCAATATTGCCTACGTCATAGTCGAGCAGGTTCATGGCTTTGTAGACCGGGTGCATATCCCCTTGCTCAAGGCCTTTGTCGGCCATGTAATCGCCCATTGGCGAGCCCTGCAACAGATCGCCATTGTCTACCAGAACACTGTTTTCAACTTCGGCACGGGCCTGTTTGACCAGTGTTGCGACACGGGCAAGTCCAAACTGTTCGGTGGGCTTGCCCTTGTAATAATCAAAATCCATGACATTGGCGTGAAGGTCGGTTGTTTCAACAACCCGGAGGTCAATCGTAGCAGCGGAGGTCAGACCACTGACAGAAACCAGGGCAGCAAAGACAGTCATGGAAACAGGGGAACGTCGAAAGTACATGCAAAACCTTTCATTCAATGATTGCTGAGTAAGACGGTGAACTGTCGTATCACCAAATTACAAAAAACGTATAGTACAGCAGCTTTACTTTGAGTATCTATCAGGATTTGCAGGTTTTTCCCGATCAGAGGATGTTGCAGAAAGAGCCCTGGAATCAAACATTTCATCCAGCTTAAACCAGTTAGTAATTTGTACTTAGGAACTGTCATTTAATAACTTCGACATTTCAGTAAGCGCTGCCCGCTTCCCGCTGCCCGAAAAAGGCAGGCCCCTTGTACTTTTGCAGCCAGCAGCCAGCAGCCAACGAGCTTAACAACCCTTCATTAAACCGCAGTCTAAACAAACTCCTCCACTTCGGTTTGCAGCCGCGCCGCTATTTCCGCCTGTCGTTGCCAGTCAGGTACTGCCTTGCCATTCAGTGACCCCAAACTGCCCAGCGCCACCTGGGTAATGATCTCTTCTTGCAGGTCACTATCCAGATTCTGGTTGATAAAATACTGTGGCAACTGCTCGGCGACTTCCGCCTTAATGGTTTTATAAGCACTGAGCATATCGGTTATTGTGCCCTGGTCGTACTGGTGCTGCTGGAACACTGGCGGCTGTGCGCACTCTGCTGCCTCCTGGCAGGATCGCTGACTGGCATTGTCCCGGGTTGGCAGCAGATCAACAATTTGTGCCACCAGTTGTTGCGCCTCGTCGTATTGCCTGGTCACCTCGCCAGCACTGACCATCGACATCAGCTTCAAGCGGTTCATGGCCTCTTCCTGAACCCCCATCTTGCTGTCGTACAGGATGGTGAAGCGCTGCCAGGCACTCTGACTGTCTCTGGGAGCCGGATCATCCCACCGGGGTTCCAGTCCAAAACAGTCCGGCATCCTTGTCAGTGACTGGATGGCCTGTTGCTGCTGCTGGTCCGACAGCGCGAAGAAGGATGCCCGGGCCGAGCCATAATCACCCGCTTCCAGCTGGCTGAGGCAGGTATTACTCGCCTGAACAGCCCCCGGGCTTGTAACCGGGGTCAGCCGTTGTTCCAGTCGCTGGAACAGCTGATCGCGGCGGCTGCTGTAGTTGCCACTGCTGGTGCCCAGCCAGTCTGGCAGCTGGCTGAACAATCCCCTCGAATGCTGGGCAAACACAGCCCCTCTTTGCAGTTCCTGAAACTGGCTGGCCCGGTCAACAATGGCATCGCGCAGTGCGCCACTGAGTAACGGGCCGGAGTCAGCCGACGCAGGTGCCGTGGTCATTTGTTCCAGTTGACGGTCTGCCATGGCGTTCAGCATGCACTGGCCAAGATCTCTGGCCGGGCCTGACTGGCACGGCCGGGTTTGCTCCCCGCCAAAGAAGATGGCACCGCCACCGGTGCCCCGAACCCGTCCGCCGCTGTCGAAAATATTGGCGGCGCGCTCATGTTCAACCCCCAGTCTGGGCGAGAACAACACTTCGAGCAGAAACTCCTCGGTGCAGCTGGTCGGTTGCGCCTCATTGCTTACCAAAGCGATGGCCATATTCAGCAGATCATCGGCCTGCCAGCCAACATCCGGTTGTATTTTCTGCTGGTTGAGCTGCTGCAGAAAAGCCGACACTTCGCTACGCAGTTGCCGGGCAACCCGCATGCTGCCTATGAGCAGCTGCATGCCCGGTAAGCAGTCAAAGGGCTGTGCCTCCGTATCAGTCAGGGGCATCTCACCATGAGCCAGTGTCGTATGGACAGGTCCGATGGGACGATCCGCTGCCCGGGATACCAACAGCCCGGCCAGAGCCAAGCTGTCGTCAACGCTGTGCGCCACCGGCCTGACTCTGCTGGCCACCTTGCCATCGGCACCATTGGCCGACTCCTGCCGATGATGGCTTAGCCCGGTAGTGACCTCCGGTGCTCCCTGCGGTTGGTTAGCCGTGGCTCTGGTGCTACCGGTCAGCCAGGACAGGCCACCACGCAGCGCCGACAACAGCCCCCCGTGGCGGGCGGCTCCGGCAGTGGCCGGGGCACGGTGGTCATTGTCAATAGCTGGCTCATCCCGGGGAGGTGCCGACTTGCCGACAGGCTTGCCGGAGAGATGGCTGTCCAGCTGGCGACGTTTGCGCGAGTCACCATGGCACTGCGGGATCTCCCCTTCCAGGAAAACCTCCGCATAGGCATCGGGCTCTTCGAATATATCGACAAAATCAGTGGGGAAACGCTCCCGGTTTTCCAGTCCCCCCAGATTGGCCAGGTAGTCGGCTTTCTCAATCTGGACGAGCTGGTTGACAGCGTTCATATCGCCATTAGCCACCACTGCGGGCGGCAAGGTGAACTCATCATCGGCGACGGTGGTATTGCCGATGATCTGCAACAGGTGACGATCAACCTGTGGCGGGCGCAGATCATTATCGTCGTCATGGTTATCCAGATAGTTCGCCAGCCCCTGGAGAACGTCCCGGAACGTTGTGGACAACCCGAACGTGGCACTGAACAAACCATTGACCGTGGCAACCATGCCCTGGGCGTTAAATCCCTGGAAAACCGGCGACTCTGCCGCCTCCTCCAGGGGGAACCCGGTGGCTTTGATCATATTGAAACGGGCTGCACCGTACTGTGAATACATGTTCAGGAACTGGTTGACCAGATCATCGATCATGGCCTCCCGGGTGGGATTCTCGCCGCTCGTATTTGGCCCCATGGTCAGGCTATGAGAGGCATCATACCGAATACACCGATCGACCCGGATGAGGAGCCTCTCGAACGTGCTCATGAGTGCCCGTTCTATAGTCTGCAGGCCCTGAGCACAGCACACCAGTCGTTCCAGCGACCATTGCTGGTATATCCAGCCATTGTGGATGAGGGTGTTATCACTCTCCTCGATGTCCTGCACTGCCCGGGTATTGGCCCTCTCGATATTGCTGATGCGCTGGCTAAAGGCATGGTAGGCCTGCGTGGCACGGTCGGCATACAGTTTCAGCAGTTTTTTCCCTGCTACAGTGATTCGGGGGGCCTGGTTTGCAGCCCGCTCCAGCAGTTCGCTCAGCGCCGAAGTGTCGGCCAGCCCCTGCTCGCTGGTCGGGCAGGGAAGCTGCTCGCCATACAATTGATTTTGCACATCAGTCGTATTGTCAAACACGTCTCTGAACATCGCGAAACGCTCATCCCTGAGTGGTCGCGTGTTACAGAAGTAGGCATCGCGCTCGGCCAGGATGATTTTATCGATCACCGCCACATCCCTGGGGTTCAGCATGGGTAGCGACAAGTTAAACTGATCGTTCCCTACCCGAACATTTCCCACTATCCTCTGCAATGCCGTATCAGGCTGCGGGGGGCGCATATCGTTGGCACCATCCCGGTGCCAGTGACCATCATGAGTCAGAGTGCTCTCAAGCGTCAGCAGCACCTTCCGGATGGGGTTTGACATCATCCTTCCCGATCTCCACGCCGATCTCACCAGCAACCCGGCAAGGGCCTCGACAATGGCCCCGGCATTGTACCCCCGGAAGCGATCATCCGCTGCCGCCTCGCCCCCGAATCCGGTGGCATTGACCATGTCATAACGGGCAGCGCTGTAGAGCCCATACAGGTTCCGGAACTGGTTGGCCAGATTATTGATGATTGGCGCTTCGGGCAAGAGCCTGATCGGTCCCGTATGGTTGGGTGACTCCTTCTTGTAGCTGAGGTACTGCTCCGCAGTACTGCTCATGTTAAGGAAGCTGTCCCGGAACTGCCTTTCCAGTGTCTCCAGCAAGTTGACGCAGCACACTTGTCGTTTTTGCGGCCAGGTAATTGAGTCTGAATCCACCGCTGGTATGGCTGCCATAATCTGCCGATTCTGCTGCTTTATGTCACCGGCCTGACGGTCATAACTGTCATAGATTGCCTTGGTCTGGTCGGAATACCCCTTCAGCAGTTTCCGCTGGGTCGGGGTGAAGTGCGGCGTATGAGAACCGGAAGGCAGCGGCGGCTGTCCAAGGTCCGCATACCGTTTCAACCGCTTTCTGTCCTGTGGACCAACCTGTTCCTGGAGGCTTTCAGTGCCTGGGGAGGAGGAGGTCGCAACCGGCTCGGCAGGCGTACTGGATACGGCCATATGCCGGGAGGTGTCGGTTTCAGCACCGTCGGTGGCAGACGGTGATGGGAGTGTTGCGGTGGAAGTGGTTTGTGCGGTAGACGACGAAGCTATTTTTAGCGATGTTGACGGTTCTTTCGTCATCTCTGATAAGCCTGCTGATGCCTCGGTGGTCTTAATCGACGAACTAATTTCCAGTGAGATCCGAGCCAAAGTGCTGGATGACGATGCCTGAGTGTCTGCCATTATTGCAGCTGTGCTTGAATGAATTGACTTTGTCCGACTAAACAAGTCTGAAGATCTGGCAGGCTGAATCAAATGGCTGGTTTGATCCTGGCTACTCAGTTTATTAAGGGTCGTCGTCCCTGTCTTTTTATTATTAGTCACCTGCCGTGAGTGAAACGCACTGGTTTTATCAGCACGATCAGGAACATCTATATCAGGAAAACCTGAATGGTGATTGGTTAGCTCAGTTGGTTTAATCGAAACTTGAACATGCATGGCTTAATTAACCCGTCAGTTGACTTATATTCTTTCAGATTTAGTGGAAAAATATCTAACTTTATGTAGTTTGCAAATATTTGAGAGAAAAAAAGTATACAGTCCAAGGGTGACAAATAAGGATTGTTGATTATTGTCGTTTTTAGTATTTGAGCGGCTGATTAATATTCAACCCCATCTTGAGACACAACGAGATACATCTTTTCTGTTATTTCTGTTATTTAATTTGAACGGGTGGTTTGACAATTTCGATGCCACTGATCACGCCTTGCTCCATGTCGATGCAATATCAGGAAAACCTTAGTATCAAACAGTTTATCCAGCTTAAACTGGTTTAAAATTCGTACGACGATATCATGCATTCTCTCTAATTTTGAAAAACATATTGTCTTTCTGGCTAAACGCTTGATCCAGGTTATGAAATTCAAAATTTTACGCTCTATTTTTTGAGCATTTTTCTTTCCAACTAAATGCGATGCGTATTTTCATCGAGATGACGCTCACAGGCTTCCCAATCATCCGTATAAAATGCCAGGATTAACTTGGAATAAGCCTTTTTCTTTTTTTAAATGTATTTATTACTGTTTTTTTATTGATTCCCAAAACCCTGCTTGTATCTCTAATACCACTTCCATTAATTGCCATTTCGGCAACCTGTTTTTTAATACCAGGCTCGTAAGCTTTATAGCGATATTCAGGTATAAAGGCTTTGGTTCCACATTCATCATTACAACAACGTGGAATACCTTCGTTAAACCGCAGTCTGAACAAACTCCTCCACTTCGGTTTGCAGCCGCGCCGCTATTTCCGCCTCTCGTTGCCCGGCAGGTACTGCCTTGCCATTCAGTGACCCCAAACTGCCCAGCGCCACCTGGGTAATGATCTCTTCTTGCAGGTCACTATCCAGTGTGTGGTTGATAAAATACTGTGGCAACTGCTCGGCGACTTCCGCCTTTATGGTTTTATAAGCACTGAGCATATCGGTTATTGTGCCCTGGTCGTACTGGTGCTGCTGGAACACTGGCGGCTGTGCGCACTCTTCTGGCTGTGTGCACTCTGCTGCCTCCTGGCAGGATCGCTGGCTGGCATTGTCCCGGGTTGGCAGCAGGTCAACAATGTGTGCCACCAGTTGTTGTGCCTCGTCGTATTGCCTGGTCACCTTGCCAGCACTGACCATCGACATCAGCTTCAGGCGGTTCATGGCCTCTTCCTGGACCCCCATCTTGCTGTCGTACAGGGCGGTGAAGCGTTGCCAGGCACTCTGGCTGTCTCTGGGAGCCGGATCATCCCACCGGGGTTCCAGTCCAAAACAGTCGGGCATCGTCGTCAGTGACTGGATGGCCTGTTGCTGTTGCTGGTCCGACAGCGCGAAGAAGGATGCCCGGGCCGAACCATAATCACCGGCTTCCAGCTGGCTGAGGCAGGTATCACCCGCCCTGACTACCCCTGAGCTGGTGACCGGGGTCAGCCGTTGTTCCAGTCGTTGCAACAGCTGCTCGCGACGGCTACTGTCGTTGCCACTGCTGGCGCTCAGCCAGTTTGGCAGCTGGCTGAACACGCCCCTCGAATGCTGGGCAGACATACCCTTTCTTTGCAGTTCCTGAAACTGGCTGGCCCGGTCAACAATGGCATCGCGCAGTGCGGCACTGAGTAACGGGCCGGAGTTAGCCGACTGAGGTGCCGTGGTCAATTGTTCCAGTTGACGGTCTGCCATGGCGCTCAGCATGCACTGGCCAAGATCTCTGGCCGGGCCTGACTGGCTCGGTTTGGTTTGCTCGGTGCCAAAGAAGATGGCACCACCATCGGTGCCCCGGACCCGTCCGTCGCTGTCGAAAATATTGGCGGCGCGTTCATGTTCAATCCCCAGTCTGGGCGAGAACAACACTTCGTGCAGAAACTCTTCGGTACAGTTGGTCGGTTGCGATTCATTGCTTACCACAGCGATGGCCATATTCAGCAGGTCATCGGCCTGCCAGCCAGCATCCGGTTGTATTTTCTGCTGGTTGAGCTGCTGCAGAAAAGCCGACACTTCGCTGCGCAGTTGCCGGGCAACCCGCATGCTGCCTGTGAGCAACTGCATGCCCGGTAAGCAGTCAAAGGGCTGTGCCGCCGTATCAGTCCGGGGCATCTCACCATGAGCCAGTGTCGTCTGGTCAGGTCTGATGGGACGATCCGTTGCCCGGGACACCAGCAGCCCGGCCAGAGCCAGACTGTCGTTGACGCTGTGCGCCACCGGCCTGACTCTGCTGGCCACCCTGTCATCGGCACCATTGGCCGACTCCTGTCGGTGATGGCTTTGCCCGGCAGTGACCTCCGGTGCTGCTTCCTCCGGTTGGTTAGCCGTGGCTCTGCCGGTCAGCCAGGACAGGCCACCACGCAGCGCCGACAACAGCCCCCCGTGGCGGGCTGCTCCGGCAGTGGCCGGGTGGTCATTGGCAATAGCTGGCTCATCCCGGGGAGGCGCGACAGGCTTGCCAGAGCGATGGCTGTCCAGCTGGCGTCGTTTACGCGAGTCACCATGGCACTGCGGGACCTCCCCTTTCAGGAAAACCTCTGCATAGGCATCGGGCTGTTCGAATATATCGATAAAATCAGTGGGGAAATGCTCCCGGTCTTCCAGTTCCCCCAGTCTGGCCAGGTAGTCGACTTTCTCAGCCTGGACGAGCTGTTTGATAGCGTCTATATCGCCACGAACCATAATTACTGGCGGCAAGATGAACTCATCATCGACGACGGTGGTATCGTTGATGATCTGCAACAGGTGACGATCAGTCTGTGGCGGGCGCAGATCATTATTGCCGTCATGGTGATCCCCGGTGATCCGGTTATCCAGATAGTTCGCCACCCCCCGGAGAACGTCCCGGAGCGGTGCGGACAATCCGGACGTGGTACGCAACAGATCATTGATCGTGGTCGCCATGCCCCGGGCGCTAAATCCCCGGAAAACCGGTGATTCTGCCGCCTCCTCCAGGGAGAACCCGGTGGCTTTGATCATATTGAAACGGGCTTCACCGTACTGTGAATACATGTTCAGGAACTGGTTGACCAGATCATCAATCATGGCCTCCCGGGTGGGATTCTCGCCGCTCGCATCTGGCCCTATGGTCAGACCACGGGAGGCATCATAACGAATACACCGATCGGCCCGGATGAGGTCCCACTGGAACGTGTTCATGATTGCCCGGTCCATAGTCTGCAGGCCCTGGGCACAGCACACCAGTCGTGCCAGTGACCATTGCTGGTATTCCAGGCCATTGTGGCTGAGGGTGTTATCATTCTCCTTGATGTCCTGCACTGCCCGGGTATTGGCACTCTGGATATTGCTGATGCGCTGGCTATAGGCTCTGTAAGACTGCGTGGCACCGTCGGCATACAGTTTCAGCAGTTTTTTTCCTTCTGCAGTGATTCGGGGAGCCTGGTCTGCGGCCCGCTCCAGCAGTTCGCTCAGCGCCGAGGTGTCGGCCAGCCCCTGCTCGCTGGTCGGGCAGGGAAGCTGCTCGCCAGACAATTGATTTTGCAAATCAGCCGTATTGTCGAACACGTCGCCGAACATCACAAAACGCTCATCCCTGAGTGGTCGCGTGTTTAAGAAGTAGTCTTTGCGCTCGGCCCGGATTATCCGATTGATCACCTTCACATCCCTGGCGTCCAGCATGGGTGGCGATAAGTTAAACTCATCGTCCGCTACCCGGACATTTTCCACCGTCCGCTGCAGTGCTGTATCAGGCTGCGGGGGACGCCTATCGTTGGCACTATACCGGTGATCGTCATGGGCCAGAGCGTTCTCAAGCGTTCGCAGCACCTTCCGGATGGGGGCTGACATCCTTGCTGATCGCGCCAGCAACCCGGTAACGGCCCCGGCAACGGCCGCGGCATTGTAGCCCCGGAAGCGATCATCCGCTGCCGCCTCGCCCCCGAATCCGGTGGCCTTGACCATGTCATAGCGGGCAGCGCTGTAAAGCCCATACAGGTTCAGGAACTGGTTGGCCAGATTCTTGATAATCGACACTTCGGTCGAGCGATGGTCCGCTGTATCGTTGGGTGACTGCTCCTCGTAGCGGAGGTACTGCCCCGCGGTACTGGTCATGTTCAGGAAGCTGTCCCGGAACTGCCTCTCCAGGGTCTCCAGCAAGTTGACGCAGCACACCTGTCGTTTTTCCGGCCAGGTTATGGAGTCTGACTCCTCGGCGGGTATGGCTGCCATAATTTCCCGGTTCTGATGCTTTATGGCCTCGGCCTGGTGGGCATAGTCGGCATAGATTGCCGTGGCCTGGCCGACATACCCCTTCAGCAGTTTCCGCTCAGTCACGGTGAACTGTGACGTAGCCGGTGGGCGGGAAAGCAGCGGCGCCAGGGCCGACGTGTCGTCCAGTCCCGATTCGCTGTAATGGCAGGGAACGGTGTCGTCATTCGGGAACACGGCATCATAATCTGTGGGGTTCTGGAAGATCTTCCGGTAATCAACCGGGAAGCGATTCCAGTCTCTGTATACCCCCATGTTGGCAAGGAAACGGGCCTGCTCACCTCGGATGATCCGGTTGGTGGCAACCAGATCCCCGGGTTCCAGCCAGCCCGACGGCAAGGTGAACTCATGATCGGCGACGGTGGCATTGTGTATCACCGACATCAGTTGTTCATCCGGCCCGGGGGTGCGCAGAACGTTACCATCGTTGAGGCGCTCCTCCGTGATCTGCCTGTCCAGATAGTCCGCAACCCCCTCCAGAACCTCCCGGAACGGTGCGGACACCCCGGAGGCATCACGCAACAGGGCATTGACCATGTTATCCATGCCCTGGGCATTGAATCCCCGGAAAAGCCCGGCCTCGCCGGTCTCTGCCATGGCAAACCCGGTGGCCAGGATCATCTGGGAGCGCGCTTGTGCCAGCCGTGAGTACATAGTCAGGAAGCGGTTGGCCAGGTTATCAACGATGATCTCCCTGGCCGGGTTTTCCCCGGGAGCTTGCGGGTTCATGGTCAGGCCACGGCTGGCATCATAGCTGATGCATTGCTGGGCAAGGCTGCTGATGGACAGGAAGTTATCCCGGAGCAGTTTGTCCATGGCCCGCAGGCCGTGGGCGCAACACACCAGCCGTTCAAGGGGCCATTTCAGATAGATCCGGTCGTTGATGGTTATCTCTTCACCAAAGTCCCAGATGGCCTGCAGCGCCCGGACATTGTTATTTTGGAAGTCGTTGATCTGCCACATATAGCGGTCATGGATCGCCTGGCCCCGGTCCGCATAAAGTTTCAGCAGTTTTTTGCCCTGCGGGCCTACCTGCGGCGGGTGGCTGTCGGTGACGGAGGCGGTGGGGGTCGCAACCGGTTGAGTGGTTTTATCCGGTACGATCGTTGGCGACGATGACTCAGCGTCAGTACGATCGTTAATGGCCGACGGGGTCGCCTCAGACGGGGTCGCCTCAAGGTGAGCTGTTGGTGTTTGGGAAGTGGATGTGGGTAGTGGTGAAGTGGATGGCTGTGAAGTGGATGGCTGCGCAGTGGTTGGCTGTGAAGTCGTTGGCTGTGAAGTCGTTGGCTGTGAAGTCGTTGGCTGTGAAGTCGATGGCTGTGAACTGGATACCGCCCGGGCGGTGTCGGTTTCAGCATCATCTGCGGCAGAGGGCGATGGGCGTGTGGCGCCAGAGGTGTTTTGTGCGGCAGACAACGCTGTTTTTAGCGATGTTGACGGTTCTTTCGTAATCTCTGATAAGTCTTCTGATGCCCCGGTGGCATCAATCGACGAACTCAGCTCTGGTGAGAACGGAGCCGTAGTGTTGGATGACAAGGCCTGAGTGCTTGCCATCCCGGATGGGGTCATTGACACATCGGTGGTATTCACCGACGAACTCAATTCCGGTGAGAACGGAGCCGTAGTGTTGGATGACAGTGCCTGAGTGCTTGCCATCCCGGATGGGGTCATTGACACATCGGTGGTATTCATCGACGAACTCAGCTCGGGTGGGAACTGAGCCGTGGTGTTGGATGACAAGGCCTGTGTGCTTGCCATGCCTGACGGAGTCACCGACACATCGGTGGTATTCATCGACGAACTCAGTTCGGGTGAGAACGGAGCCGTGGTGTTGGATGACAAGGCCTGAGTGCTTGCCATCCCGGATGGGGTCATTGACACATCGGTGGTATTCATCGTTGAACTCAGCTCTGGAGAGAACGCAGCCGTGGTGTTGGATGACAAGGCCTGTGTGCTTGCCATCCCGGATGGCGTCATTGACACATCGGTGGTATTCATCGACGAACTCAATTCCGGTGAGAACGAAGCCGTAGTGTTGGATGACAAGGCCTGTGTGCTTGCCATCCCGGATGGGGTCATTGACACATCGGTGGTATTCATCGACGAACTCAGCTCTGGTGAGAACGGAGCCGTGGTGTTGGATGACAATGTTTGAGTGCTTGCCATCCCTGACGGAGTCATTGACACATCGGTGGTATTCATCGACGAACTCAGTTCCGGTGAGAACGGAGCCGTAGTGTTGGATGACAATGTCTGTGTGCTTGCCATGCCTGACGGAGTCACCGACACATCGGTAGTATTCATCGACGAACTCAACTCTGGAGAGAACGCAGCCGTGGCACTGGATGATAACCTCTGAGTGCCTGCCATGCCTGACGGAGTCACCGACACATCGGTAGTATTCATCGACGAACTCAACTCTGGAGAAAACGCAGCCGTGGTACTGGATGATAACGTCTGGGTGCCTGCCATCCCTGATGGAGTGAGTGACACATCGGTGGTATTCATCGACGAACCCAGCTCTGGAGAGAACAGCTCCGTGGTGCTGGATGATAACCTCTGGGTGCCTGCCATGCCTGATGGGTTCAGTGATGCCTCAGTAGTATTCATTGACGGACTCATTTCCGGCGAAATCCGGGCCATCGTGCTGGATGACAATGCCTGAGTGTTTACCGTTCCGGACGGGCTTAATGAACCCTCTGTAGCATTAGCGAACGAACCAGACTTGGATGAGGCTAAAGTGATGATACTGGACGACACTGCCTGTCTACTTGCCGTCTCTGACGAACTCAACGACGCCGTGATAGTATTAAACGACAAACTTGACTCTGCTCCAATTGGAGCTGTGGTATTGGCAGATAGTGCCTGAGCACGGGTGCTCTCTGACTGGCGTGGTGCAGCCTCAATAGTAGTGCTGGCCGACGAACTCAATCCGGGTGCCAGCACAGGTGCAGCGGTATGCGGCCATAAAGCCGTCGATAACAATGCTTTTGAGGCGTCCGGTGGTACATGGCTGGAACTGCCCTCAGATACCGCTAAGGACGTTAGCAGTCCGGCTTCACTGGTTGCACGATCCATGGCAGCAGATGCCATTGCAGGGGTAATGTCAGCCTGTTCTGTCACGGTTACAGCCGTGGTTGATACGCTGGTCGATGCCAGTGGCTGCGGGGTGCTGGTCTCCGGCACGATGGTGGCCAATGCATGCACGTCAGAAGACACCACCGCCTGTGTGCCGGTTGCCGATGCGATCGCAACAACAGGGCTACTGTTGTCAGCAACCACTCCGGGATTGCTGCCCGGCCTGTCCGTGGCAGGTTGCAGGCCTGTGACGGGCGGCTGGCCGGTCGTTAACAATCCACTGGTGGGCGTGGTTCCTCTGTTACCACTGCCTCCGGATGAGTGATGATGACCGGAGTTGTCATTGTCAGATGAATCATCATCACTATCACCCCCGCCTCCCTTCTTCTTCCCATCTTCTACAAGTTCGTAGATTTCATAACCTACCCAGCCGGCAACGCCGGCTGCCACGGCCGCAGCAATGATCATAAGTAATTCCGGGGTCAGGAGTCCAACAGCCAGTGTTTCAGCAAAACCGGCCATCAGGGCGGGTGCAGAGAATCCAACAACGCCTTCTGCAACTATCCTTTTTACTGCCTTTTCATACAACTCATCGGCGGCACAACCGCCCATGCCAGCCCCGGCCAGGGCTCTTTTACGTCGACACGCGGGTTCTTTTATTTTGCCTTTGCTGCCTTTGCCACGAGTGCGGATATGGGCCCAGTCTTCGCCGCCGGGTTCATGATGTGGCGGGGCGGGTGCCTTGGCCATCAAATCCTCAACAGAAGTTTTGAGCCCATCACCCAGGGATTTCAAAACCTCGGTCTCTGGCACAAACTCCTCTGCTGCACTTTCCCCAATGCGGACCCCGACATCTTCCGCCGCCGCATCGCCCCCGTTCGAGGCCAGTCTTTTTATAAATGCGCCGCTAGCCACCGAACCTAATGTTCCGCCGACGCTACCAATCGCGATTCCGGCCTTGGTTCCCACACTTAAACCTTGATCGGTGCCACCGGAAGGCTGGCCACCCGACGATTGGGGAACCGCACCAGCGGCTGGGTGAGCCAACAGCGCCGCTCCGGGAACCTCCGGGGCAATAGCATTGATGGCATCCTGCAACACCATCATCTGCATCGAATATTGAAAGTCGTCCAGGCTGGACACGCCCTGAGCCACCCCGGAAGGACCAGGTACAGGGTCCGGCTGTTCTCCAGCGGTCGCTTTGGCCCGGGCAAGCAGGCTTTGACTGGTTTTGGCCATAATGTGAGCATTCAGCTTTTTGATGGCTTCCGGTACCGGGGTATTATTGGCCAGAGCGTCGTCAAGCACACTGATCACTTCCCGCATTTGCATAATCAGTGAATCGGCTGTGGTTACCTGAAGGCTTGAGGGTGAAGGGAGCAGGTCCTGTTCAGTCAGTTTCTGGCTTAATTTCAGTTTGTCAAGCCCCGCTGCACTGGTCACCTTGTTAATGTATTCTTTGGCCAGTGCCTTCGTGGCCGCTTTGTCGAGGGCTTCAAGTTCCGTTACCGGCTTGGTCAGGATCTGTTTTAACGTTAAGGACGAGGTAGGAATGGGAGCCAGGTCAGCCAACTCGGTTATTTCTGCGTCGGTGGGTTGATAAAGATGCCCGATACCTCTTCCGTTGGCAATCTGCCCTGACTGAGTCAATCCAAGGCCGTATCGCTGAGCCAGCGGTCTCAGTACGTTCATGGCCCTTGCGACCAACTGATCCATTGAATCGGCGCTGGCTATAAGCAAATAGCCGTCGGAATCAGCAGTGGTCAGAGATAGTTGATTATTCACTCTTTGTATTTTTGCAAATATGACATGTGAGGTACGGGGGGAGATGGTAAACAGAACATTAGCATCTGCCCCTGCCGGTAACTGAGTTGCCTTCGCATTGAACGCTGCAACCATCTTTGACAGCATTGACCGGATTGTAAGAAATGGTTCTCCACCATAGACTCTAAACCCAAATTGCTCAACTTTCTGGCCAATTTTATCAAGGTAATGACTGTCTCTTTTCAGGCCCAGGCTACGCCATAAACTTACGGGGGAAGATATACTATTTTTACTCGCAATTTCCTGTAGGATCGTCCTGACAAGAGCGGGTAATCGAGCATATCCGGTACCCAGGAAAATAGCATTGACCAGAGTATTTAATGAGCTGCTAACAGAAATTCCCAACTGGCTGGCAACGGTCAATGAAACTACATCCGACTGACAAATGCCTTCAGCTAACTGCTGATCACGCATCATTAATCGCAAAGGGTTCCAGATTACACAGAAAAGTGTGAGATAAGCCATATGCGTCATAGTTGACGGATTGGTGGTCCCCAGAGATATCTGTTCGAGACGGTGAATCATGGTACGAACAAGGAGCCTGAGCGATTGCATCATGTCTCTCTGTCGTGGCGGAGCAAAAACGTTAAAATATGAGAGGGTGTTAACTTTAAACGCTAATCTGCCAAGTGCCTGAAAGTCTTGATTCCCTATTAAATCAAAGACCTCGTTCTCATATTGCCGCAAATAATTGGCCATCTCCGGCGGCTGCCGGAGTTGATTGGTAAGAGCTATTGCATCTGGGCCTGCCGCAACGCCACGCTGCATCGTAAGGGTAAATTCATTGCGCATTGCTGAAAAACCCCGTAAAAACTCCAACAGTTGCGGGACCTTGTTGTCTCTGGCAAGTACACCTTCAGCCCCTATCAGCAGCCTGATTTTGCTTAAGAAATCCTGCTCCGAAAGGATCATTCTTTTTGAACGATGGTGATGGGCTACTGTCGTTGAGCTAGTATTCTGGGCAGGCGCGATTGTGGTGTTGAACTCATGGATAATGTCATCCACCCCGGCTGCTACGATATCCAAATAGTGACGAGTGGCATCAGGGAAAGTGCCATTGATCGTTTTGGCGAAGGCTTCAATGCCTTTGAGCAGCATATATCCGGCAAAATCCCTGGCACTGTCCTTAACAAAGGTGACTAATTCCGTGAAGTTAAGGGCCGGAAACAGTTGTTGAAAATAAACCAGGTCATTTTCGTACATGCCAAGATTGGTTGATTTGCCCATGTCGTCCACTATGGTGGTCAGTTGCTGCTCCAGTGTTAAATTGGTAGTGGCCAGCGAACTGGACGGGGCTACGGTGGTCCTGGTGGGCGCGATGTCGGTGATGCCGCCAAATGAATGTGCCGGGATAATACTGTCAGTCCAGGGTGGCAGGGTGTTAACCAGTGAGGGAGTGCTGGCCGGTAGTAGTATCGGGGCGGTGGCAATGCTTGCAGAAGCAGAATCCTGAACAGTCGGGCTTGCATAATTAAACGACGTTGTCTTCATACCAATCGTGCTGGCACAAACCGAAACAGAACCGGGATTGGCTGTTGTTGACGTTGCTGATGCATTGGCAGCAACAGCGCCCTTGCCGAAACCGGTCAGGCTGGACCGGGCTGGGAAAACCGTGGTGGCATTCATGGCAGTTGCCGAACTGTGCAGCGAAGGCAATGAATGCATACCCGTTGCATGGGTAGAGGCGGCACTCTTCACCGAGCCGGATAACCCCATGGACGTTGCCGAATGTTCACCGATTTCACTCACATCATTGATACTCACACTTGTGGCGGAAGGCCCTGCTGAGCCAGAAGCATGGGGGCGGGTGGAGACGCTGGCTGCCAGGGGATTGCTGACTGAGCCGGACTGGCTGGCTGGCCGATGAGCTCCGGTTGTCGTAAAAACGGAGTCCGTCGTTTTGACTGAGCCTGCTACATCGTGGGCAGTAGCGGTATGTTTAATGGACTCTGATGAACTGTCTGATGAACTCACAGCAGTCTTGTAATCACTGCTGGATCTACCCTGAGTAGTGACTGGGGATCTGGTCAGACTGGATGTTGCCAGGTATGCACTGGTGATTGCTGTTAACACCGACGCCGACGCCTGTACCGAGCCTGATTCGCTGTTCACAGATGGACTGTTAGCGGACGTTGCCGAAGCAGCATTATCAGAGACACTACCCTTCATTGCCTCCGACTTAGTGGCCGTTGCCGTGTGTATGCTGCCTGCGCTGGCAGATGTTGAATCGTTTGCCGAATTTGAATGGCTGGCCGAAGTGGTTGTTGAGGTTGCGCTATTTATTGAACCCGCTGTGCTTTCAAATGATGTTGAAGCTTTTACTGACTTTGAACTGCTGGCCGAAGTGGTTGTTGAGGTTTCGCTATTTATTGAACCAGCTGCGCTTTCAAATGATGTTGAAGCGTTTGCCGAATTTGAAATGCTGACCGAAGCAGTGATTGAGGTGGCGCTATTTATTGAACCCGCTGTACTTGCAGATGATGTTGAAGCGTTTGCCGAATTTGAAATGCTGACCGAAGCAGTGATTGAGGTGGCGCTATCTATTGAAACAGCTGCGCTTGAATGAATTGACTTTGTCTGCCTGAGTGAGACTGAAGAACTGGCAGACTGAACCAAATGGCTGGTTTGATTCTGGCTACCCGATACAATCGTCGTCTTCCCTGTCTTTTTATTATTAGCCACTTGACGTGAGTGAAACACGCTGGTTGTTTTAGCACGATCATGAGGAAATTTTTTATCATCATCATGAGGAAATTTTTTATCATCATCATGAGGAAATTTTTTATCATCATCATGAGGAAATTTTTTATCAGGCAGAAAACCTGGATTAGTTGGTTTAACCGGGAGTCCAAGATGCATCGCTTAATTAACCCGTCAGTTGACTTATATTCATTTCAGATTGAGTGAAAAATATCCAACTTTAAAAAAGTTGCAAATATTCGAGTTAGAAAAGTTTACAGTACGGGGGGTGACAAATAAGGGGTCATTGCCTGTTACAAGCCTGAAGGCGAGGTCTGCAGCCATTCAGATAAGGAAGGCCGTCCAACGGTATTCGATAATCTCCCCAAACTGAAGGGCGAGCACTGGCTCTCCATCGGTCGTCTGGATCTGAAAGTCAGCCGTTTGAAGCGGGTCCGGTTTGGCAGCATGATCATTCCTGACCAGCTGCGTCAGGGGCAATTTCAGGAGCTGGAAAAACCAGATATCGACGCCCTTGCCGCATTGGTTGACCTGTCACCAGCGCCCTCCTTCCACAAAAAGCCCCGGGACCGGCTGAAAAAGAACGAAGTGCAGGCCAGAAAGGTGAAAGGCAGTGCCAAACGTTTTAACCCGCATCCGAAGAAGGGTTCCCGCTAACCTGAACTCAACCGATCATGACTCCTGGACCGACAGTTTGTTGTTCATGGGTTCCATCATTAAACCGGAGTCTGGGCAAACTCCTCCGCTTCGGTTTGCAACCGCGCTGCTATTTCCGCCTGCCATAACTCGGCAGGCTTGCCATTCAGTGATCCCAAACTGCCCAGCGCCACCTGGTTAATGATCTCTTCTTGCAGGTCACTGTCCAGATTGTGGTTGATAAAGTACTGCGGCAACTGGTCGGCGACTTCTGCCTTGATGGTTTTATAAGCACTGAGCATGTCGTTTATGGTGCCCCGGTCGTAATGGTGCTGCTGGAACACTGGCGGCTGGGCGCACTCTGCCGTCTCCTGGCAGGATCGCTGGCTGGCATTGTCCCGGGTTGGCAGCAGGTCAATAATGTGTGCCACCAGTTGTTGCGCCTCGTCGTATTGCCCGGTCACCTTGCCAGCAGTGACCATCGACATCAGCTTCAGGCGGTTCATCGCCTCTTCCTGGACCCCCATCTTGCTGTCGTACAGGGCGGTGAAGCGTTGCCAGGCACTCTGGCTGTCTCTCGGAGCCGGATCATCCCACTGGGGCTCCAGTCCAAAACAGTCCGGCATCCTTGTCAGTGACTGGATGGCCTGTTGCTGCTGCTGGTCCGACAGCGCGAAGAAGGATGCCCGGGCCGAGCCATAATCACCCGCTTCCAGCTGGCTGAGGCAGGTATCACCCGCCCTGACTACCCCTGAGCTGGTGACCGGGGTCAGCCGTTGTTCCAGTCGTTGCAACAGCTGCTCGCGACGGCTACTGTCGTTGCCACTGCTGGCGCTCAGCCAGTTTGGCAGCTGGCTGAACACGCCCCTCGAATGCTGGGCAGACATACCCTTTCTTTGCAGTTCCTGAAACTGGCTGGCCCGGTCAACAATGGCATCGCGCAGTGCGGCACTGAGTAACGGGCCGGAGTTAGCCGACTGAGGTGCCGTGGTCAATTGTTCCAGTTGACGGTCTGCCATGGCGCTCAGCATGCACTGGCCAAGATCTCTGGCCGGGCCTGACTGGCACGGCCGGGTTTGCTCCCCGCCAAAGAAGATGGCACCGCCACCGGTGCCCCGAACCCGTCCGCCGCTGTCGAAAATATTGGCGGCGCGCTCATGTTCAACCCCCAGTCTGGGCGAGAACAACACTTCGAGCAGAAACTCCTCGGTGCAGCTGGTCGGTTGCTCCTCATTGGTGACCATGGCGATGGCCATATTCAGCAGGTCATCGGTTTGCCAGGCAGCATCCGGCTGTATCCGCTGCAGCCTGAGCTGCTGCAGGAAAGCCGACACTTCGTTGTGCAGTTGCCGGGCCACCCGCATGCTGCCGGTGAGCAGCCGCATGCCCGGCAGGCAGTCAAAGGGCTGTGCCGCCGTATCAGTCCGGTGCCTCTCACCATGAGCCAGTGTGTCAGGTCGGATGGGGCGTTCCGTGGCCCGAGACACCAGCAGCCCGGCCAGAGCCAGGCTGTCGTTGACGCTGTGCGTCGCCGACCTGACTCTGCTGGCCGGCTGGTTGTCGGCACCATTATTAGTATTAGTAGACTCCTGTCGTTGATGGCTTTGCCCGGCAGTGATCTGCGCTGCTCCCTGCGCCTGGTCAGCGGTGACCCGGGTGCCGCCGGTCAGCCAGGACAGGCCATGACGCAGCACCGACAACAGCCCCCCGTGGCGGGCTGCTCCGGCAGTGGCCGGGGCCAGGTGGTCATTGGCAATAGCTGGCTCATCCCGGGGAGGCGCGACAGGCTTGCCAGAGCGATGGCTGTCCAGCTGGCGTCGTTTACGCGAGTCACCATGGCACTGCGGGACCTCCCCTTTCAGGAAAACCTCTGCATAGGCATCGGGCTGTTCGAATATATCGATAAAATCAGTGGGGAAATGCTCCCGGTCTTCCAGTTCCCCCAGTCTGGCCAGGTAGTCGACTTTCTCAGCCTGGACGAGCTGTTTGATAGCGTCTATATCGCCACGAACCATAATTACTGGCGGCAAGATGAACTCATCATCGACGACGGTGGTATCGTTGATGATCTGCAACAGGTGACGATCAGTCTGTGGCGGGCGCAGATCATTATTGCCGTCATGGTGATCCCCGGTGACCTGGTTATCCAGATAGTTCGCCACCCCCTGGAGAACGTCCCGGAGCGGTGCGGACAATCCGGACGTGGTACGCAACAGATCATTGATCGTGGTCGCCATGCCCCGGGCGCTAAATCCCCGGAAAACCGGTGATTCTGCCGCCTCCTCCAGGGAGAACCCGGTGGCTTTGATCATATTGAAACGGGCTTCACCGTACTGTGAATACATGTTCAGGAACTGGTTGACCAGATCATCAATCATGGCCTCCCGGGTGGGATTCTCGCCGCTCGCATCTGGCCCTATGGTCAGACCACGGGAGGCATCATAACGAATACACCGATCGGCCCGGATGAGGTCCCACTGGAACGTGTTCATGATTGCCCGGTCCATAGTCTGCAGGCCCTGGGCACAGCACACCAGTCGTGCCAGTGACCATTGCTGGTATTCCAGGCCATTGTGGCTGAGGGTGTTATCATTCTCCTTGATGTCCTGCACTGCCCGGGTATTGGCACTCTGGATATTGCTGATGCGCTGGCTATAGGCTCTGTAAGACTGCGTGGCACCGTCGGCATACAGTTTCAGCAGTTTTTTTCCTTCTGCAGTGATTCGGGGAGCCTGGTCTGCGGCCCGCTCCAGCAGTTCGCTCAGCGCCGAGGTGTCGGCCAGCCCCTGCTCGCTGGTCGGGCAGGGAAGCTGCTCGCCAGACAATTGATTTTGCAAATCAGCCGTATTGTCGAACACGTCGCCGAACATCACAAAACGCTCATCCCTGAGTGGTCGCGTGTTTAAGAAGTAGTCTTTGCGCTCGGCCCGGATTATCCGATTGATCACCTTCACATCCCTGGCGTCCAGCATGGGTGGCGATAAGTTAAACTCATCGTCCGCTACCCGGACATTTTCCACCGTCCGCTGCAGTGCTGTATCAGGCTGCGGGGGACGCCTATCGTTGGCACTATACCGGTGATCGTCATGGGCCAGAGCGTTCTCAAGCGTTCGCAGCACCTTCCGGATGGGGGCTGACATCCTTGCTGATCGCGCCAGCAACCCGGTAACGGCCCCGGCAACGGCCGCGGCATTGTAGCCCCGGAAGCGATCATCCGCTGCCGCCTCGCCCCCGAATCCGGTGGCCTTGACCATGTCATAGCGGGCAGCGCTGTAAAGCCCATACAGGTTCAGGAACTGGTTGGCCAGATTCTTGATAATCGACACTTCGGTCGAGCGATGGTCCGCTGTATCGTTGGGTGACTGCTCCTCGTAGCGGAGGTACTGCCCCGCGGTACTGGTCATGTTCAGGAAGCTGTCCCGGAACTGCCTCTCCAGGGTCTCCAGCAAGTTGACGCAGCACACCTGTCGTTTTTCCGGCCAGGTTATGGAGTCTGACTCCTCGGCGGGTATGGCTGCCATAATTTCCCGGTTCTGATGCTTTATGGCCTCGGCCTGGTGGGCATAGTCGGCATAGATTGCCGTGGCCTGGCCGACATACCCCTTCAGCAGTTTCCGCTCAGTCACGGTGAACTGTGACGTAGCCGGTGGGCGGGAAAGCAGCGGCGCCAGGGCCGACGTGTCGTCCAGTCCCGATTCGCTGTAATGGCAGGGAACGGTGTCGTCATTCGGGAACACGGCATCATAATCTGTGGGGTTCTGGAAGATCTTCCGGTAATCAACCGGGAAGCGATTCCAGTCTCTGTATACCCCCATGTTGGCAAGGAAACGGGCCTGCTCACCTCGGATGATCCGGTTGGTGGCAACCAGATCCCCGGGTTCCAGCCAGCCCGACGGCAAGGTGAACTCATGATCGGCGACGGTGGCATTGTGTATCACCGACGACAGTTGTTCATCCGGCCCGGGGGTGCGCAGAACGTTGCCATCGTTGAGGCGCTCCTCCGTGATCTGCCTGTCCAGATAGTCCGCAACCCCCTCCAGAACCTCCCGGAACGGTGCGGACACCCCGGAGGCATCACGCAACAGGGCATTGACCATGTTATCCATGCCCTGGGCATTGAATCCCCGGAAAAGCCCGGCCTCGCCGGTCTCTGCCATGGCAAACCCGGTGGCCAGGATCATCTGGGAGCGCGCTTGTGCCAGCCGTGAGTACATAGTCAGGAAGCGGTTGGCCAGGTTATCAACGATGATCTCCCTGGCCGGGTTTTCCCCGGGAGCTTGCGGGTTCATGGTCAGGCCACGGCTGGCATCATAGCTGATGCATTGCTGGGCAAGGCTGCTGATGGACAGGAAGTTATCCCGGAGCAGTTTGTCCATGGCCCGCAGGCCGTGGGCGCAACACACCAGCCGTTCAAGGGGCCATTTCAGATAGATCCGGTCGTTGATGGTTATCTCTTCACCAAAGTCCCAGATGGCCTGCAGCGCCCGGACATTGTTATTTTGGAAGTCGTTGATCTGCCACATATAGCGGTCATGGATCGCCTGGCCCCGGTCCGCATAAAGTTTCAGCAGTTTTTTGCCCTGCGGGCCTACCTGCGGCGGGTGGCTGTCGGTGACGGAGGCGGTGGGGGTCGCAACCGGTTGAGTGGTTTTATCCGGTACGATCGTTGGCGACGATGACTCAGCGTCAGTACGATCGTTAATGGCCGACGGGGTCGCCTCAGACGGGGTCGCCTCAAGGTGAGCTGTTGGTGTTTGGGTAGTGGATGTGGGTAGTGGTGAAGTGGATGGCTGTGAAGTGGATGGCTGCGCAGTGGTTGGCTGTGAAGTCGTTGGCTGTGAAGTCGTTGGCTGTGAAGTCGTTGGCTGTGAAGTCGATGGCTGTGAAGTGGTTGGCTGTGAAGTCGTTGGCTGTGAAGTCGTTGGCTGTGAAGTCGTTGGCTGTGAAGTCGATGGCTGTGAACTGGATACCGCCCGGGCGGTGTCGGTTTCAGCATCATCTGCGGCAGAGGGCGATGGGCGTGTGGCGCCAGAGGTGTTTTGTGCGGCAGACAACGCTGTTTTTAGCGATGTTGACGGTTCTTTCGTAATCTCTGATAAGTCTTCTGATGCCCCGGTGGCATCAATCGACGAACTCAGCTCTGGTGAGAACGGAGCCGTAGTGTTGGATGACAAGGCCTGAGTGCTTGCCATCCCGGATGGGGTCATTGACACATCGGTGGTATTCACCGACGAACTCAATTCCGGTGAGAACGGAGCCGTAGTGTTGGATGACAGTGCCTGAGTGCTTGCCATCCCGGATGGGGTCATTGACACATCGGTGGTATTCATCGACGAACTCAGCTCGGGTGGGAACTGAGCCGTGGTGTTGGATGACAAGGCCTGTGTGCTTGCCATGCCTGACGGAGTCACCGACACATCGGTGGTATTCATCGACGAACTCAGTTCGGGTGAGAACGGAGCCGTGGTGTTGGATGACAAGGCCTGAGTGCTTGCCATCCCGGATGGGGTCATTGACACATCGGTGGTATTCATCGTTGAACTCAGCTCTGGAGAGAACGCAGCCGTGGTGTTGGATGACAGTGCCTGGGTGCTTGCCATCCCTGATGGCGTCACCGACACATCGGTGGTATTCATCGACGAACTCAGCTCTGGTGAGAACGGAGCCGTAGTGTTGGATGACAATGTTTGAGTGCTTGCCATCCCTGACGGAGTCATTGACACATCGGTGGTATTCATCGACGAACTCAGTTCCGGTGAGAACGGAGCCGTAGTGTTGGATGACAATGTCTGAGTGCTTGCCATGCCTGACGGAGTCACCGACACATCGGTGGTATTCATCGACGAACTCAACTCTGGAGAGAACGCAGCCGTGGCACTGGATGATAACCTCTGAGTGCCTGCCATGCCTGACGGAGTCACCGACACATCGGTAGTATTCATCGACGAACTCAACTCTGGAGAAAACGCAGCCGTGGTACTGGATGATAACGTCTGGGTGCCTGCCATCCCTGATGGAGTGAGTGACACATCGGTGGTATTCATCGACGAACCCAGCTCTGGAGAGAACAGCTCCGTGGTGCTGGATGATAACCTCTGGGTGCCTGCCATGCCTGATGGGTTCAGTGATGCCTCAGTAGTATTCATTGACGGACTCATTTCCGGCGAAATCCGGGCCATCGTGCTGGATGACAATGCCTGAGTGTTTACCGTTCCGGACGGGCTTAATGAACCCTCTGTAGCATTAGCGAACGAACCAGACTTGGATGAGGCTAAAGTGATGATACTGGACGACACTGCCTGTCTACTTGCCGTCTCTGACGAACTCAACGACGCCGTGATAGTATTAAACGACAAACTTGACTCTGCTCCAATTGGAGCTGTGGTATTGGCAGATAGTGCCTGAGCACGGGTGCTCTCTGACTGGCGTGGTGCAGCCTCAATAGTAGTGCTGGCCGACGAACTCAATCCGGGTGCCAGCACAGGTGCAGCGGTATGCGGCCATAAAGCCGTCGATAACAATGCTTTTGAGGCGTCCGGTGGTACATGGCTGGAACTGCCCTCAGATACCGCTAAGGACGTTAGCAGTCCGGCTTCACTGGTTGCACGATCCATGGCAGCAGATGCCATTGCAGGGGTAATGTCAGCCTGTTCTGTCACGGTTACAGCCGTGGTTGATACGCTGGTCGATGCCAGTGGCTGCGGGGTGCTGGTCTCCGGCACGATGGTGGCCAATGCATGCACGTCAGAAGACACCACCGCCTGTGTGCCGGTTGCCGATGCGATCGCAACAACAGGGCTACTGTTGTCAGCAACCACTCCGGGATTGCTGCCCGGCCTGTCCGTGGCAGGTTGCAGGCCTGTGACGGGCGGCTGGCCGGTCGTTAACAATCCACTGGTGGGCGTGGTTCCTCTGTTACCACTGCCTCCGGATGAGTGATGATGACCGGAGTTGTCATTGTCAGATGAATCATCATCACTATCACCCCCGCCTCCCTTCTTCTTCCCATCTTCTACAAGTTCGTAGATTTCATAACCTACCCAGCCGGCAACGCCGGCTGCCACGGCCGCAGCAATGATCATAAGTAATTCCGGGGTCAGGAGTCCAACAGCCAGTGTTTCAGCAAAACCGGCCATCAGGGCGGGTGCAGAGAATCCAACAACGCCTTCTGCAACTATCCTTTTTACTGCCTTTTCATACAACTCATCGGCGGCACAACCGCCCATGCCAGCCCCGGCCAGGGCTCTTTTACGTCGACACGCGGGTTCTTTTATTTTGCCTTTGCTGCCTTTGCCACGAGTGCGGATATGGGCCCAGTCTTCGCCGCCGGGTTCATGATGTGGCGGGGCGGGTGCCTTGGCCATCAAATCCTCAACAGAAGTTTTGAGCCCATCACCCAGGGATTTCAAAACCTCGGTCTCTGGCACAAACTCCTCTGCTGCACTTTCCCCAATGCGGACCCCGACATCTTCCGCCGCCGCATCGCCCCCGTTCGAGGCCAGTCTTTTTATAAATGCGCCGCTAGCCACCGAACCTAATGTTCCGCCGACGCTACCAATCGCGATTCCGGCCTTGGTTCCCACACTTAAACCTTGATCGGTGCCACCGGAAGGCTGGCCACCCGACGATTGGGGAACCGCACCAGCGGCTGGGTGAGCCAACAGCGCCGCTCCGGGAACCTCCGGGGCAATAGCATTGATGGCATCCTGCAACACCATCATCTGCATCGAATATTGAAAGTCGTCCAGGCTGGACACGCCCTGAGCCACCCCGGAAGGACCAGGTACAGGGTCCGGCTGTTCTCCAGCGGTCGCTTTGGCCCGGGCAAGCAGGCTTTGACTGGTTTTGGCCATAAGGTTGGCATTCAATATTTTGATGGCATCCGGTACCGGGGTATTATTGGCCAGAGCATCGTCAAGCACACTGATCACTTCCCGCATTTGCAGGATTAGTGGATCGACTGTGGTTACCTGAGTGCTTGAGGGTGGAGGGAGCAGGTCCTGTTCAGTCAGCTTCTGACTTAATTTCAGTTTTTCAAGCCCCGCTGCACTGGTCACCTTGTTAATGTATTCTTTTGCCAGGGCCTTCGTGGCCGCTTTGTCGAGGGCTTCAAGTTCCGTTACCGGCTTGGTCAGGATCTGTTTTAACGTTAAGGCCGAGGTAGGAATGGGAGCCATGTCAGCCCACTCGGTTATTTCTGCCTCGGTGGGTTGATAAAGATGCCCGATACCTCTTGAGTTGGCAATCTGCGCTGGCTGAGTCAATCCAAGGTTGTATACCTCAGCCAGTCGTCTCAGTGCGTCCATGGCCCTTGCGACCAACTGATCCATTGAATCGGCTCTGGCCACGTACAAAGAGCTTGAGATATCAGAAATGATCAGAGCCAGTTGATTATTCATCCTTTGTATTTTTGCAAATAGGATATGTCCGACACGCGGGGCGATGGTAAACAGAACAGTAGCATCTGCCCCTGTCGGTAACTGAGTTGCCTTCGCATTGAGCGCTGCAACCATCTTTGACAGCATTGACCGAATTGTAAGAAATGGTTCTCCAGCGTAGACTCCATACGAAAATTGCTCAAGTTCCTGGCTAATTTTACTAAGGTAATGACTGTCTTTTTTCAGGCCCAGGCTACGCCATAAAGGTGCGCGGGAAGCAATTAGTCTTTTAGTCGACAATTCCTGTAGCAAGGTCCTGACAAGAGCGGGTAATCGAGCATATCCGGCACCCAGAAAAACAGCATTGACCAGAGCATTTAAAGAGTTGCTAACAGAAATTCCAAAGTGGCTGGCAAGGGTCACTGACACTACATCGCCCAGACATATGCCTTCCCGTATTTGCAGATCATTCATCATTAGTCGAAAAGGGTTCCATGCCATAGAGAAAGCTGTGACAAAATTTAAATTCGTCACAGCTGGCGGATTGGGGGCCAGAGATATCCGTTGGAGACGCTGCAGCAGGTTACGAACCAAGACCTGGAGCCCTTGCATCATGTCTCTAGGTTGTGCCGGAGTACTTTCGTTAATAATTGAGAGGGTGTTAACTTTATACGCTAATCTGCCAAGTGCCTGATAGTCTTCACGCCACATTAAATCAAAGACCTCGTCCTTATATTGCGCCAAATAATTGGCCATCCCCAGTGGCTGACGGAGTTGATTGGCAAGAGCTATTGCATCCGGGTCTCCCGCAACGCCACGCTGCACCGCAAGGGTAAATTCATTGCGCATTGCAGAAAAACCCCGTAAAAAATCCAACAGTTGCGGGACCATGTTGTCTTGGGCAATGGCATCTTCAAGCCCTATCAGCCACCTGATGCTGTTTAAGAAATCCGGCTTCGAAATGATCATTCTTTTTGAGCGATGGTGATGGGCTACTGTCGTTGAGCCAGTATTCTGGGCAGGAGTTGTCGGGTCAGGCGCAATTGTGGTGTTGAACTCATGGATAATGTCATCCACCCCGGCTGCTACGATATCGAAATAGTGACGAGCGACATCAGGGAAAGTGGCATTAGTGAACGTGCCATTAGTGAACGTGCCATTGATCGTTTCGGCAAAGGCTTTAATACCCTCGAGCAGCATATATCCGGCAAAATCCCTGGCACTGCCCTTAACAAAGGTGGCTAATTCCGTGAGGTTAAGGGCCGGAAGCAGTTGTTGAAAATAAACCAGGTCATTTTCGTACATGCCAAGATTGGTTGAATTGCCCATATCGTCCACTATGGCGGTCAGTTGCTGCTCCAGTGTTAAATTGGTAGCGGCCAGCGAACTGGACAGGGCCAGAGTGGTCCTGGCGGGCGCGATGTCGGTGATGCCGCCCAATGAATGTGTCGGGATAATACTGTCAGTCCAGGGTGGCAGGGTGTTAACCAGTGAGGGAGTGCTGGCCGGTAGTAGTATCGGGCTGTTGGCAATGCTTGCAGAGGCAGAATCCTGAACAGTCGGGCCTGCATAATTAAACGGTGTTGTTTGTGTCGGGCTTGCATAATTAAACGACGACGTATCCATACCAATCGGGCTGGCAACAACCGAAACAGAACCGGGATCGGCTATTGCTGACGTTACCGATGCATTGGCGGCAACAGTGCCCTTGCCGGAACCGGTCAGGCTGGACCGGGCTGGGAAAGCCGTGGTGGCATTCATGGCAGTTGCCGAACTGTGCAGCGAAGGCAATGAATGCATACCCGTTGCATGGGTAGAGACGGTACTCTTCACCGAGCCGGATAACCCCATGGACGTTGCCGAATAGTCACCGGTTTCACCCATATCATTGATACTTACACTTGTGGCGGAAGGCCCTGCTGAGCCAGAAGCATGGGAGTGGCTGGAGACGCTGGCTGCCAGGGGATTGCTGACTGAGCCGGACTGGCTGGCTGGCCGATGAGCGCCGGTTACCGTAAAACCAGGGCCCGCCGTTTTTACTGAGCCTGCTGCATCGTGGGCAGTAGCGGTAATGGACTCTGATGAACTGTCTGATGAACTCACAGCAGTCTTGTAATCACTGCTGCTGTCACTGCTGCTGGATGTACCCTGAGTAGTGGCTGGGGATCTGGCCAGGCTGGATGTTGCCAGGTATGCACTGGTGATTGCTGTTAACACCGACGCCGACGCCTGTACCGAGCCTGATTCGCTGTTCACAGATGGACTGTTAGCGGACGTTGCCGAAGCAGCGTTATCTGAGGCACTAACCTTCATGGCCTCCGACATAGCGGCGGTTGCCGTATGTATGCTGCCTGCGCTGGCAGATGTTGAAGCATTTGCCGGATTTGAATGACTGGACGAAGTGGTTGTTGAGGTTTCGCTATTTATTGAACCAGCTGCGCTTTCAAATGATGTTGAAGCTTTTACTGAATTTGAACTGCTGGCCGAAGCTGTTTTTGAGCTTGCGCTATTTATTGAACCTGCTGTGCTTTCAGATGTTGAAGCTTTTGCTGTGTTTGAATTACTGGCCGAAGCGGTGATTGAAGTGGCGCTATTTATTGAACCCGCTGTGCTTTCTGATGTTGAAGCTTTTGCCGGATTTGAACTGCTGGCCGAGGCGTTGATTGAGGTGGTGCTATCTATTGAAACAGCTGCACTTGAATGAATTGAGATTGTCTGCCTGAGCGAGACTGAAGAACTGGCAGACTGAACCAAATGGCTGGTTTGATCCTGGCTACCCGGTGCAATCGTCGTCTTCCCTGTCTTTTTATTATTAGCCACTTGACGTGAGTGAAACACGCTGGTTGTTTTAGCACGATCACGAGGAAATTTTTTATCATGATCATGTGGAAATTTTTTATCATCATGAGGAATTTTTTTATCAGGATCATGAGGGAATTTTTTATCAGGATCATGAGGATATTTTTGATCAGGCAGAAAATCTGGATTAGTTGGTTTAACTGGAAGTCCAAGATGCATCGCTTGATTAACCCGTCAGTTGACTTCTATTAATTTCAGATTGATGGAAAAATATCCAACTTTACAAAATTTGCAAATATTCGAGAGAGAAAAGTATACAGTCTAGGGGTGGCAAATAAGGGTTGTTGATTATTGTCGTTTACTATTTCATAGCTTTAGTTCAAGCTGTTTGTATTTACTGTTAATCCTGAATTCGTATCATTATCAATGCAAAATAAATGCGAAAGTTGAAACCAGGCCACCTTTTTTACAAGCAGTTTCAAATGGCTGAAGTTGAGGCTCTGATTAAAAAGCCGAAACCAGTGACAGTGAAGAGGACGATGCTGATCAGCAGGAGACTGGCCACAGCATTCATGAAGACTTGCAATTTAAGCAGGAATTTTTAGACCAATTTATTGCAGCCACCGTAGGGCAGACTATTCTCGGACAGCCTCCTGGGAGGCTGGGCATGTAAAATACTGTGATCTCGCTACGAAAATGCAGCTACGGACAGTGGAGCCATACTGGAACTTTTACCAGCCAGTTACTCTCTAATGATGATAGAATCCACTCTTATGATAGAGGTGGGTAGCTAAAGTAACTAAATAAGTCTTGCTTGAGAACTACCATGAATGTTGTCAGCGGCATGGATACCTCCGCCAACCTGTACCCTCATCCCCAACCAAAGCCTGACACCCAGCCGGTAACGGTCTCTGGCCAATGGGCAACCTGCGCACCGACCAGCAAGCTGATACCCCGGCATCCCAGGGAAGATGAGCGACAAGTGCTACTTTGGGCAGCAGAGAGTGGGTACCTGGCGTTTCGGCGAATTAAATTGACTAAAGAAAATGATTACTTTTCGGGTAAGGGTGCACCAAGGCCATTCACCCTCGCCCTGCCGGGGAAGATGATGCCCGTAGCACGCGTACCAGATGGGTTTGGTAAATGGATGGTAGGCATTGTTAATCCACAATGCCTTTATGTTTATAAACATAATGCATATACGGAGCCCGACATGGATCCGGATAAACTGTCAATAAAATTACTGCCTGATCTGCAATCATTACACGAGAAATGTCTTGAAAATGCCAATCAAGCCATTTGGAGAGTTTATCCTCGTTTCACCTCGGGACATCTGCGAGCAGATGGGACTTTCAGTTTACCTGGATTGGTAATCCGCAATAATTCCCACGCCTATAATTATCTTGATTATCCGGAACTGGTGCTTACCAACTACAGCAAGGAAGACATCAGATGCTTTTTTGTTTACCTCGATACTCAGATGAATATTGCCGATATCCTGCAGGATAAACGTCATTGTGAAGAGGTGTTGGAGCTTAAACAACCGTTGCCTATGGTTATTTATTGTCACCGCACAGGTTCTGTACAGGTTTGTTTTGATGATGAGCTGGACAGTAAACACTTGGCCCTGAATGAGCATTCTCTGGATGATTTTGCATTCTCACAGGGCATAGACCAGGAAAATTTCAGAGCCATGTTGAATCTGCTGCCAATGCCTTTGCGTACAGAGGCACTGAGTTGGGAATTAACCGCCTCACCGGATGTTTTTCACAAATTGCAACAGGCCATCAAGCTGGTGAGTGATCCCTGTTGTTACAGTTCCGGGAGGCTTCTGGAATTAAAACAGAGTGGCTTGCCAATTCACCACCGTTTTTTTCATAATAAACAAGGATATGTTACATCGTTGCTGGAAAAGTTGCTGATTACTGAAATGCTCAGAAATGATCAGCCTGGACAGGAACAAATCCGGGAACAAGAGGAAGAAGCTTGCCGTTTACTTCAGTTGCTTCTGCAGAGCGGGTCAAGGATGGATCAGAAGGTTACTTCGGTTTTTTACTGTACGCTAAGCAAGCGAGAATCGGCGGTAATGCGAGCGGGCACAATGAATTATATGGTGGCCGCCTTTGCTCCATTTGAGTTCCTGAGCCTGGAAGATCTCAAGTGGTTGCCGCTGATCGGTTATTCGGGAAGCGTCGTTGAATTTGACCGAATCTGCCGGGGGCTCAGTCAGCAGCAACGGCAGAGCCGTCTTGAAGAGCTACTATGTGATTACCTTGGTTACCCTTTAAACCTTGATATCTTTGAGTCCCACCTACTCGCCCTGTTTCATTATGGAGCTTCCCTGAACAAAGATATTCTGGCCAGGGTTAAACATAATCTGGACTATTGGTGCCATGACGGTAGAAAGGTTATTGGTAACTTATCCGTGGCTGGGTTCATCCAATGGTTTGAAGGACTATGGAAGCAACGAAACAAGCATCCTTTCTACCTGAATTGGTCAGAACATGTCCGACAGGCCAATCTGGAAATCGCGGATCTGAAACAATCGCTCGGTCTGTCGGACGATGCTTGCCCATTGGCGGCACCTGTGGAAACCAAGGTGCCAGCGGCATTACAGTTTATGGTGGACGCGTTCAGCAAACCGCCCATCCTGCCTGATAATGTCGGCGATAATGAAAGCACCATCCTGAAGGTATTGCAGCATTATTACCGCCGTCCGGGACCGGAACGCGTGATCCAGAGCCTTGGCAGACATACCTTGCCAACCGTGTGGAAACCGCTGCACAGCTGCAGTCATGTCCTGCGGGCCAGGAATAATGGGCTCTGGTATATGGAATTGCTGGAAAAATTTCAGCTGCATTACCTGCGCCCGGAAAAAAAAGAACTCCTGGCGCTGGCGATTATCTACCATGCTGCTGCTGCCGAAGATGTCGCCAAATCAGTGGAAGAAACAAGGTCAGCTGACTATTTCAAAAGGGACCTGATCGGGCACTATCCTGAACCGCTGCTGAAGGATATGGCAAAGGCGATGGTCAGCAAGGAAAATGATGTCAATGGCGCAGATGAGCAGAACCTGTCTGACTCCGTGCGCTGGTATCTGCGCATATTACGCTTTGCAGATCGTATGGACATTATCCGTTGTTGCGGGGTTGGGGCTGATTTTCCCGGATCAACGGTCGGGGGGTTTGACGCTACACGTCTTGACCTGCCGCCGCAGTTGCCCTGGGATTTTACCTCCGGGCCTGGCAACGGGACTGAATTTCAACGGCATCTGGTAGCCGCCATGCATGGTGCGGCTGATCTGGCGCAAGTAACCGGGCAACCCAACGATCACCGCGAAAAAAAATATACCGAGGCCTACGGTCTGATTGACAATGGCTCAGAGATTTCTGAGCACTTTGAATGGACAACTGAGCCAGTGGAAAGAATGAACCGGTTTATTGATGACAATGTTCGGCGCACAATTGCTCAGGCCGCTGGAATTATTGTCTGTTCAGACCCCTACCACCAGGCTTGCAGGGCTGATCAGAGCAAAGGCATCACTTATGGTATTCATAACAGCTGGTATGATCTCCACCAGATAGAGATTCCGGCCGGAATGACGCTGCTGGAAAAGATGCAGTACAGGCATAACCCATCGCTGCTAAGCCCGGCAACACAACAGGCATTGGAGCAAGAGGTGCAACGGCTGAAGAGCCAGGGAATACGAATGAACCCAGGGACCTTGACGCAGGAAACACTGACTTCGTCGAAAGCGCAGCAAGTGCTGAAAGAGCGGGGTATTACCGTGGTTTGTGAGAAGCGTCCCTACTGTACCGACGATGACCGGCAGCTAGAGAAAGTAATGTTCGTACCGAAGCAGATACCTGAACCCGCGCGTTCACAACCAGAAAATCAGCCTGACACAGACCAAGGCTTTTCGTGTCAAATCCTCTGAACCCAAGGTCGCAGTGTACCTGGCAGGGCTGGCTACCAGAATTTTAGACCTGACTTGAGCTGGAAATTGACTAGCTGATTCCCAGACAGCCTTCTGGACAAAACAACTGTATTTATATACAGTTTAAAGAACCCATTACAGGAGGAAGCCCATGTCCATTACCCCCATGTGGCGAGTTGACCGGGACGGAAGCATGTTTACTGATAAGAAAGCCGCAGAAGAACACGATCGTATGCTTGAGCTGGCCGATGGCATCACGGGTATGCTGGAAGCCAATTTCAAGATCGATGAACAACTGGCGGAAGAGATCGGTCTGCTGCTGTCACGGAACAAGGATATTCTCGCCAAAGCCTTTAAAGGCAAACCTGAAATCCTGCAGGAGATCAAACTGGAGAGCGAACCTGCAGAAAACAATACCGTAGATATTCGTGAAGCGATTGCCTGATATTGATCTAAGCCACAAAGGCGTGATGTTGCTCATAGTGAAATGTCCTTTGTGGTTACCAATCACATTTTATGAATACTTAAAATAACAGCTGATTCGGTACTTCCCATAGGCTAGTACATGGTTTCTGATGGGTTCCTTCTATCAATGACTCCCAAGCTCCGTTCGTCCTGAGCGGAGTCGAAGGGCGTAAACACCATACCCTGAATAAAGACTGTGCCAATCACCCTTCGACTCTGCTCAGGGTGAACGGAGATTGTACACACCAAACTCATTGCAATGATGCAGAAAGCTGTCCGAGAACCCAGTAGTCGGCAATGAAGGGTGCTTCCTGATTCAGCCCCACAGTGTATAATCACCGGTTTATCCAAATCCGGAGCCCCCCTGCTCTTCAGGAGTTCCGGGAACAGTTGGAACCTCTACTGGAAAAGCAGTTATGGAAAAGACGTTCAACCCCCAAGCCATCGAACGCACGTTGTATCAAAACTGGGAAGAGAAAGGCTATTTTGCGCCGGCTTCTGACCAGCGCGGTGACCGCACGCCCTACTCCATCATGATCCCCCCTCCCAATGTCACCGGCAGCCTGCACATGGGCCATGCCTTCCAGGACTCCATTATGGATGCCCTGATCCGCTACCACCGGATGAAAGGCTGCAACACGCTCTGGCAGGTGGGTACTGACCATGCGGGTATCGCAACCCAGATGGTGGTTGAACGCAAGATCCTGGCAGAAGAAGGCAAAACCCGTCACGACTACGGGCGTGAAGCCTTTACCGATAAAATCTGGGAGTGGAAGGAAGAGTCCGGCGGCACCATCACCCGTCAGCTTCGTCGACTGGGGGCATCTGTTGATTGGGATACCGAGCGCTTCACCATGGACAAGGGCTTCTATGCCGCTGTCCAGGAGGTCTTTGTCCGCCTTTATGAAGACGACCTGATCTACCGGGGCAAGCGTCTGGTGAACTGGGACCCAAAACTGCACACCGCTATCTCCGACCTGGAAGTGGAAAACAAAGAAGTCAAAGGCAATATGTGGCACCTGCGCTATCCACTGGCGGATGGCGAGAAAACCGCAGAGGGCAAAGACTATATCGTGGTAGCCACCACCCGTCCTGAGACCATGCTGGGGGATACCGGTGTGGCGGTTAACCCGGAAGATGAGCGTTACCAGGCCCTGATCGGCAAAGCGGTTATTCTGCCCCTGGTCAACCGTCGCATCCCGATTGTCGCTGATGAACACGCCGATATGGAAAAAGGCACCGGCTGCGTAAAAATCACCCCGGCCCACGACTTTAATGACCATGAAGTTGGCAAGCGCTGCAACCTGCCAATGATCAATGTTATGACCCTGAACGGCGATATCCGCCAGCAGGGTGAAGCCTACAATATTGACGGTACGGCCAATCAATCCATTGATACCACTATTCCAGACGCCTACCAGGGCATGGAGCGCTTTGCTGCCCGTAAGCAGATCGTTGCTGACCTGGATGCCCTTGGTCTGCTGGAAAAAATTGATGACCACACCCTGATGGTGCCTTACGGTGACCGTTCCGGCGTAGTGATTGAGCCGCTGCTGACTGACCAGTGGTTTGTCCGCGCTGCGCCGCTGGCCAAACCGGCTATTGCAGCGGTAGAAGACGGTCGTATTCAGTTCGTGCCCAAACAGTACGAGAACATGTACTTCTCCTGGATGCGTGATATTCAGGACTGGTGTATCTCCCGTCAGCTCTGGTGGGGACACCGAATTCCTGCCTGGTATGACGATGCCGGCAACGTTTATGTTGGTCGCAATGAAACCGAAGTCCGGGAAAAGCACAACATCCCAACGCCTGTTGTCCTGAAACAGGATGACGATGTTCTGGATACCTGGTTCTCTTCGGCACTCTGGACTTTTGGCACCCTGGGCTGGCCAGAGCAGACCGATCGCCTGAACACCTTCCACCCCACCGATGTGCTGGTCACCGGTTTTGACATTATCTTCTTCTGGGTCGCCAGAATGATCATGATGACCATGCACTTTATGAAAGATGAAGACGGCAAACCACAGGTACCGTTCAAGTACGTTTACGTGACGGGTCTGATCCGTGATGAGCATGGCGACAAAATGTCCAAGTCCAAGGGTAACGTCCTTGACCCTCTGGATATGATTGACGGTATCGACCTGGAAGCCCTGGTTGAGAAACGCTGTGGCAATATGATGCAGCCGCAGCTGGCGGAGAAGATCGAAAAACGTACCCGCAATACCTTCCCCGACGGCATTTCTGCCCACGGTACCGATGCCCTGAGATACACCTTGTACTCACTGGCCTCCACCGGCCGTGATATCAACTGGGATATGAACCGTCTGGAGGGCTACCGGAACTTCTGCAACAAGATCTGGAACGCTGCCAACTACGTCAAAATGCATACCGATGAGCAAGATTGTGGTAATGGTGATGAACCTGTTGAACTGACTTTGGCTGATCGCTGGATTGTTTCCCGACTGCAACGGGTTGAAGCCCAGATCGAAAAGAACCTTTCCGAGTTCCGTCTTGATCACGCGTCCCAGAACCTCTACGACTTTGTCTGGAATGAATATTGTGCGTGGTATCTGGAACTGTCCAAGCCCGTTCTATGGGATGAACATGCACCTGCTGAACGTAAGCGCGGCACCCGTCGTACACTGGTTCGGGTTCTGGAGGCTATTATGCGCCTGGCCCATCCGTTTATGCCTTATATCACCGAAGCGATCTGGCAGAACATCAAGCACAATGCTGGCGCTGCCGGTGACACCCTGATGCTGCAGAGCTACCCGGTGTCGGACCCGGCCCGTATTGATGAAACGGCTGAGCGTGATATTGAGTGGCTCAAATCGTTTATCACCGGTATCCGTAACATTCGTGCCGAGTTGAATATTGGCCCAAGCAAGCCGCTGAATGTACTGCTGCGTAACACCTCTGCAGAAGACGTTGCCCGTCTGAATGACAACCAGACCTTCCTGAAGTCCCTGGCCAAACTGGAAGACATCAGGGTTCTGGCCGCCGGTGAAGAAGCCCCCATGGCAACCACTCAGCTGGTAGGCTCCATGGAAGTTCTGGTACCAATGGCTGGCCTGATCGACAAGGAAAAAGAGTCAGCCCGACTCAATAAGGAGATTGAGCGGTTTGCCAAAGAAGTGGCCCGCTTTGAAGGCAAGTTAAACAACGAGAAATTCATCAGCAAGGCACCCGCCGACGTGGTTGCCAAAGAGCAGGCCAAGCTGGCTGAAGCTCAAGCCGCCAGGGCCAAGCTGGAAGAACAGCTGGAGGCGATCAAGGCTTTGTAAACCAGAGCATTGGCAATATAAAAATGGCTGCAATCACTGCAGCCATTTTTTTATGCCCACTTTTTTTATTTTCTTTTTGCTGGTACGTCTTATTCATTTGATCAGCCTTGTTTCAACCCGATTCCTCATTGCACCCGCTGGATGATAGTAATTCTGACATTCGTGTTATTGAAGTACTTGTTAATATTTTCATATCATCAAATGCACCAGCTAAGGGTGCAACTTTAACAATTTGCATTTAATGAAACATCGCTGATCAATCTATACAAATGGAGGTTTAATATGATTGCTGAACAAAATCCGTATAATTCAACGGGCCAACCTGCCCGGACACCTGAAGTCAATTTACCCGGAACCACTAATGCCGGCTTTTCTGGCAAAAGAGTAACTACCGCCATGCACTCCCATGAAGGCCCCAGAATACCTGAAGGAGGCAACGTATACGAGGGGCGGCCACTGCATAGCCGAGAAACCAAGCGCACCCTGGCCACATTGTCAGCGATCGCGATGGGCGTTGCATCAGTGTTATTCATCGCCCCGACTATCGCTTCCGTAGCGGGTAGCATTTTGGGTGGCATTGGTACCGCGATTGGGGTGGTAGGAGGGCCTTATGGTATGTTTCTTGGTAGCGTGATCGGTTTCTCTGTTGGGGCTTTCGCAGGATATGCCGTGACGGCCTACTTTATCCCCTATTTTATAGCAAAGACTTACAATCTGGTTCTGGAGGCGACAAATGGCAATGGCTTTGAAAGGTCCAATCTTGCCGATAGAGTTGTGGCTCATTATGAGGGGTCAACTTCAACATCAAGGGCATAAACCCAATACAATCTAAACTGTTAATAAAAAATCGCTGTAACCACCGCAGCGTTTTTTATGCTCCGTTTTTTCAATTTTCTTTTTATTGGCACTATGATTTATTCTGAGACAAATCCATCAATCGATTTAAATTGAGCTGTTATATGAATGCTAACGAAACCACCGGATCTTATCTCACCAAACAATACAATCCGTCAACTGTAATCAGTTTTCCTGCAGAAACTAAAGCCAGGCATTCTGGCAAAGAAGTTTCTATTGATATGTACCCTGATAAAAGGCCCCAGATATCGGAACAAAACAACAGATACGATGGGCCGTTACTGAAAACCCGAAAAACCGAGCGTGTTCTGGCCACATTGTCAGCGATCGCAATGGGCAGTGCATCAGTGGTTATCATGCAAGCTGCCGCCCACGTCGGGTGTTTCACTCTGGGTGCCGCAGGTGCGATGTTAGGAGAGATCATAGAAGGACCAGAAGCTCAGTTAACAGCAGGTCGGATAACAGAAGGTCAGTATATTGGTGTAGCGGTTGGTGGCGCTATCGGGTATTTCACAGGATTCAGCGTTGCTGCCTACCTTAGTCCCTACATGGTCGCAAAGGCTTACAATTTTGTTCTGGAGGCGTCCAATGGAACCGGCTGTGAACGGTCAGCACTTGCTGACAGAGTTGTGGCTTACTATGAGCGATAAATATTGAACCTGATCGGTTAGAAAACGGGAACAAAATCCTGTCCCTATTGTCTGATAGACAGCACGGTGCCCAGAAATCAACAAGTACAACACACGCCGTGCTTTTCTTCCTTTCATCCTGCCTCCATTGAGGAGTCGCAGAATATAAACAGGAGCTGTTACCACCATGATAATCAGTGAACCAAATCAATTAATACCACCCGGCATACCTGATACCAAAATCCCGGACAGTAGTGGACCTGAAGCTTCAACTTACGAATGGCTGACCGGTAAGGCAAGACACTCATTAGCTTGCGCTGCACATACCCTTAAGCATCTTCCTAACCCGGCATATTATGCATCATCCGCCCCCGCCAGGCTCATCACTTTGCTAACCTTGGCTGGCAAATGCATCGCTGACGTTACTACTCATACATCGGTCAATGCCAAGCCAACGTCCTTATCAACATTGACAAATTCAACAGACTCATTCCTACCTGTCCCCTTAACGCCCCCTGATGTCAAGTCCCCGGGCAAGCCAGCCTGGATGGCTGCATTGAACAGCCAGAATGAACACGACAGTGGCCAGACTGAAGAAAAGCCCCCCCAGGTGGTGATTGAAAGAGAAGCGACGAAGGATGAGATCGAAGCACCTTTAAGATATAAGCGTTCTCCCAGAGGATCGAGTTCCAGCAGAGGTGGGGGTTCCAGAGGCTCAGGAAGCTCAAGAAGAGGCTCCAGAAGGTCATCAGGAGGAGTCGGTGGAGGTGGTTCCCACCATCCATTACCTGGCCCAAAAGGGGGCAAATCAACTGGCAGACAATGGCTCGGCAGGATTGGTGGTAAAAAGCACATCGGCAGGGAATATGCCAAGATGGAAAAAAACTACTTTACTGGTCGTAAATGGTTCAAACCAAAGGGTATATCAAAGCATGAACCAGTCAACTTACATGACACTTTACTGTTTTCAAAAACTGGCAAACTAAAGGATAAAATCATTACCCCGCAAGGAAATGCATACAAAATCGAAAAAAGTAATCATTGGTTAATGGTAAAAAATGACAAGCAAATTATCTCTACAATACCCAAGGCAGTAAAATTTAACCATGGGGCCAATGCTTTTAAACTCGGTGTTTTTAATATTTACTCTCCGTGGCTTCCCGTCACGGCGTATTTTTTATATCACGACAAAACAGCCATGCCGTTTGAGTTATATTTCAGGCCATCTACTTCAGATAACTCGAAGACAGATATAGGTTACTATGCACCCAGTACTAATGAGTCACCCACCGGAAGTGTGAATCATTTTTCTCCAAATGGTACTTTTGTTTACCAAAACAGCACTGCTGTTATTGATGATTCAGATAAACATTTCATCAAGATTGCATCGGTACCCAAAGGGAGTGCTGTCAGCTTTGCCTTGCTTAATAACCAAAAACCGAAAACCGAAACTGGTGTCCCGACATCTGCCACAGAAACACCCACTTCTTTGCCTGATATAACTACCCCAGCGCATCCCACTAATGGCAGTCAGTCATTGTCGACAAACACCAACTGCACTGACGTATCAGAGCCGACACCCATGCCGATAAAACCGCTTAACTCTACCGACATTGAGAGCAACAATAACATGACCAGGGTAAACACCCTGCTAAATGAAGAAAGCCTCTTAACCGATGTCAGTTCACAACTGGTGATAATGAATGAGGGTGAAGTGTTAAAAATTATAGGTTTGCCACATCGGGTAAGCCAATTCTTCCTTGATAGTGAAAATGACACCGTATTCACTTATTCAATGGATGAACCTACAAGCGAGGAAGTCAAATATGTAGATTGGCAACCCGGGTACTGGTACAGCTCTGCTAACAAAGTTGCTGATCAAAGTCCTTACAATTTACTACTGCCAATGCTGGGAATGGTCGGGATAAACCAGAATATTCTCGGATAATTTATCGGTTCATCCGGCCGCTGCTGCCGACAGGTAGCAGTGGCCTCCTTCAAAATCGCCCTTTATCTTATCTCATCATAACCGCCGCAGCTGGCTCGATAATCCGGTTAAACGGTGGCAGAGAGTTCATGATCATCTGACCATACCTGGCGGTAACCAGCCGTCGATCCATAATCGTGATGCGACCACGATCCTGCTCCGTTCGCAACAGACGGCCACAAGCCTGTATCAGGCGGATCGCCGCATCCGGCACGGTAATTTCCATAAACGGATTCCGCCCCTGGGCTTCCAGCCACTCAGAAAGTGCTGCCTCCACAGGGTCGTCCGGTACTGCAAAAGGAATCTTGGCAATAATCACGTGTTCGCAATAATGACCGGGTAAATCTATCCCTTCTGCCAGGCTGGCAAGACCAAACAGGATGCTGACCTTGCCGTCATCAATCTGCTGGCGGTGCTTCTTCAACAACTCCTGTCGTGAATAGTCATCCTGCAGCAGGATCTTCTCCTGCCAACAGGCATCCAGACCAAAGTGCACATCCTTCATCTGTCGGCGGGAAGAGAACAGTACCAGCATCCCTTTTGGGCGATCATCACCGGACAGTAACTCGGGTAGCAGCTCGATAATCTCGGCAGTATGGTCTTCCGCATTCCGTGGGTCTGAAGCCATGGCCGGTATTACCAGAGATGCCGCCTCACCATGCAGAAATGGACTGGGCACTACCACACAGCGAGACTCAGCAGGCACTCCGGAGCGCATCCGGAACCGGCCAAAACTACCCAGGGCGGCCAGGGTTGCCGAGGTGACAATGGCTGCGTGAGCAGGATTCCACAGCGTCTGCCATAAGGTCATGGAAGACATGATCGGGCTGCTGAAAACCTCCAGCTCTTCGCCAAAAGCACCTTCGCTCCATTTCAACCAGCGTGCGCTGGGAGGCTCTCCCTCGGGATCTTTGATGGTGTAGGTCAGCCAGAGTTGAAAATGGCTCTCCATTCGTGACTGCATGCCACCGATTTCAGGATAGAGCTGTTCCGCCTGCCAGCGATCAATACCGGGAACGTCGCCGTCCATTGCATCGTCCAGGGCTTTGGCTATCTTTTCCAGCATACCGCTGCACTTGCTGAAACCGGCTTTCAACCGTTCCGCCTGTTGTCGTAATGGTTCAGGCACAATGCCCTGGGGAAAGCGGTAATAAGCGACCTGACTCTCCCCCTGGGTGGTAAATTGTGTTTTTGGTTCAAACCGGGCAATGCTGTGCAGCATCTCCCGGGTATGACCCAGAGCATTGACCAGGGCATCAAACTCGGGCTGAATCCGCTCCAGCAATTCACCCAGCTCTCCCGGCAGGGCCTGCTGGGTCAGAATCTTCTGCAGATGTCGCCCGGCTTTCTCCAGCCAGCTGGCCGTGCCTTTGACTCTGGACTGACAGGTAAAATGATCAATGGCTTTGTCTGGCAGGTGGTGGCCTTCATCAAATACATAGATGGCATCCTTTGGCTCAGGAAGAATCGCACCGCCTCCCAGCGCCAGATCCGCCAGCACAAGGTCGTGGTTGGCAACCACAACATCGGCATGCTCAAGATCACCCCGGGCTTTATAAAATGGGCACTGCCGGAAATAACCACAACGACGTCCGCTGCATTGGGCATGGTCAGTGGTGATGGTTCGCCATTGCTGATCTTCCAGGGCATCAGGCCAGCTGTCCCGGTCACCCTCCCATTTGGCAGCGGCAAATGCCTCCAGCATGCTCTGGTATAGCGCCAGGGAGGACTGATCGTTTTCCAGGGTGTGACCATCGTAGGCGAACATATCCATTAACGAGGCAGTCGCTTCCTCTTCCTGAAGCAGCCGGTCCAGCTTACTCAGACAGGCATAACGCCCACGCCCCTTGGCCAGGGTGTAAGAGAACTTGAGTCCGGTTTTTAAAATAATGTCCGGCAGATCTTTATTGATGACCTGCTCCTGAAGGGTCACGGTGGCCGTGGCAATGACCAAACGTTTTTTCGCAGCCTGAGCCATTACCACCGCAGGCAACACATACCCCACGGTTTTTCCGGTACCCGTACCGGCTTCAATCACGGTAACGGAGGGGTCAGAGATTCTGCGGCCTTCACTGTCGGTGTTAATATCTCCTAGCGCTCGGGCAATCTCGGCAATCATCTGCTTCTGCCCCGGTCGGGCCTTTAGCTTTTTACTCTCCAGAAAAGCACTGTAGGCTTTCTGGATGGCTCTCTTCTGGGGTTCGTCAAGCACAATGCCTATCGCTCTGGTGGAGTAGCTGGTTTAAATAGACTGATTGTATCCTGTTTCATCACACTGCACAGCGGTGAATACCACAAACTCTATTCAATAAACGATACGGCAACCGGGAGCAAAATTCAGAATCCTGACTCTCCCGGGTTTTAAACGGATCAAAATATTAGACTCGACATTGACAAAGGTATAGGCTCAAAATCTTGAAAATCAAACAAGTCTCTGATGTCAGTGTGTTTGATCTCATTCGCTATATCCATTATCCGCACTGGTTCCGGGTGCAGGTCCGCTTTGTTATCCTTTGTGGCGGCACGATAGATGTCGACAGGTAAAGAGACCACGCTGCCAGCCAGCCCAATAACAGCAAAAGCAGCCGCAGCAACCGCACCAAGTGCGACGCTGACAGGAACGGCGAGCAAATAGCCCAGATAAAGTCCGACAAGAAAACCCGTATTGCCCGGTGATGATTCCTCAGGGCTCGGAAAGAATAAACATTGAATTAATCGGCCAACGGTATTGCCAATAATGTTACCGGCTATACCACAAATGCTACCGAGAGTGATTATCGGCGCAAAAAGCCCAGCTTGTGCACCTATACCCCCCATTTTCAGAATCCGATTTTTGGCGGCATAAAATGGATAGATTAAACGATCTTTAAGTGAAGGCTTTTCATTAAATGATCGGTTATTTTCAGTCTGTCTTGTGGCATCGGATTCCGTGGTCGTCCTGCCAGCAAATTGACCGTCTGTACGGTTGGGTTCTGTGACCGTTGAATCAAACTGACCGGTAATGTTTCCTATAGACTGCATGAGATCCCTCCATGGATTTCAATAAGATTGATCAGAAATAAGTACTGCATCAAAGCTTACAGCAGGTTTATCCCCTCATCCCATAACAACAGGGTTATAAATACTGACAGAAAAGCAAACAATCAAGTACTACGCATTACATCTGCATAGGAGGGTGGTGCTATATCGTCTCTTTGAAGCACGGGAGCAAGTGGTGAAGCTTGTACAGAATGAACATCAGGACGAAGCTGAGAATCTCTTGCGGTCGCTTCAGCAATATCACTGTTACAAGAAGCTTTTTCACTGGCACTTGGGTTGATTGCAGCACTTTTGCCTTCTCTGATTGAATTGCAATGAAAAAATCTGGGAATGGGCTCTGGCATTTCTTTACGATCTTCTCTTTCGTCGGTTTTTGAGTCTCGACTATTTCTCTGTTTTTTTTCACCGAATTCTGAGAGAAAAACAAAAACGTCTCTCACCTTCAGGTTCTCAAGATTAAAATTTCGTACTTCCTCCGCAAATTCAATATCAGTAATTTTTTGTACCTTATCGCAGTCGAGCTTTTTCAGCCCCTCCGGTTTAGCACCATGCTTCTTTAAAAAAGCAACTAACTCTGATTTGTTCTTACTGTTTGCCACAAAGGCAGGAGTGATAAGACCATAGCCATCCACCGGCTCTCCTTTTGCCAAAAGGAGTTCAACCATTTCGATTTCGCTATCTGTGTCCATCTGATCAGATGAAGCTACCGCTGTAATGAGATTATCCAGGCCATATAAATCACGACATACATGATACGTGTTATCCTTATCCAATCCATGATCGGTCAGGTAATCGACAATCTTCAGGTGTCCGGAGTTAGTCGCTTCCCAAATGGGTGCATATTCAGATAGTTTATAAACCTCTTGCATCTGATTTTCGACCAGATAGTGAATGATATCCCTAAATCCGTGCCTGGCAGCTATACGCATATAGTTGTAATCATGTTTATTGAGGATGGATAAGGCTTCGGATCTGGAGATGGCATCTCTAAACGTTCGCAACCGGCCAAGTTCCTCAGCTTTCTGCTCGCGTTCTTGCAGAGCCAGCTCTTCTCTGGTTGGGAATGTAAATACGGTTGGCTGTTGAACATCAGGTTTCTCAGCTGTCGGCTGGCGTTCGCTATTGTCCGAAGACCGCCCTTTGGTGATGGATAACGTTGAAGCGGTTGGCTGTTGAACATCAACATGCCACTCACTAACGGCCTTTTCAGTGCTGCGATCTTTTCTGTTTCTTAGCGTAGTTCCTGAACTACTCAGTTTTACATACGTTTGATCATCTGAGCCTGGCTCTGGTTTATCCGACTTACCAGCTTGATATTGGTATGATGGATCGGGCAGAGCTGGCGTTTTGGAAGGTATCATATGAAACACCCTGATGCTTGTTGTTGATGGTAAAAACAATCCGTTTTTTATTTTTCGCTGCCTTTAGAGTAGAAAAACCTGGATAAAGTTCCCTATTCATGAGTTATTTGCCAGACGCTAAAACCCATAACCCGTTAGCACAGCAGGTTGAGATTCAGACCAGGTATCAGGGTTACATTAACCATCAGAGCGATGAGACAGAACGAGGGTAAAAAAAGGACACCCACTATTCCCAGTTAACAAACTGGCTGAGTTCAGGCATTTTGATATCATCCCATATATCCATTACCCGCACTTGCTTTGGGTTCAGGTCTACTTTATCAGCCAGTGTCATGCCATGATAGATATCAAACGGTGAAGCCAGCACGCTGCCAGCCAGACCAATAACAGCAAAAGCAGTCGTAGTAAACACACCAAGAACAACGGCGGCAGGAATGGATAGCAAAATCCCTGTATACAATCCCAGTAAAGCACCAACTTCACCCGGTGGTATATCAGAGTTTGGAAAGAATAAACTCTTAATTAATCCACCAACGGTATTGCCAATAATTTCACCGGCTCCAACACAGATAGCACTTGCAGCGAACATCGGCGTATAAACTCCAGCCTGTGCACCTATACCAGCCATGTGCAGTATTCGATTTTTGGCGGCATAAAATGGATAGATTAAACGATCTTTAAGTGAAGGCTTTTCATTAAATGATCGGGTAATTTCAGTCTGTCTTGTGGCATCGGATTCAGTGGTCGTCCTTCCCTCAAATTGACCAACAGCACGGTTGCGAGTGGGGCCTGTGACCGGTGATTCAAACTGTCCGGAAATTTTGCCTATAGCTGGCATAAGACACCTCCATAGATTTCAATAAGATTGATCAGAAATAATTACTGAAAGAAAAACAAACAATTAAGTTCTTAACAGCCTTGATCTTTACAGCTCTTGCGGCAACAGGTCAGAGCCTGTTAACGTTTCGCCGTAAATTCAGCAAAGAAACGTCAACAGCCGCTGGCATTGATGTCTCAACTTAAAATTTTGTTCATACGTTTTGCATATACCGTTTTCGGGTAGTTACCATGTCCATTAACCCCTCAGATTGCCCCTGTGGCTTTGGAAAAACATTCACCGAATGTTGCAAGCCTTATATTCAAGGGAAGCCAGCCCCAACAGCTGAAGCATTAATGCGTTCCCGTTATACGGCTTACACACTGAGCAATATTCCCTACCTGGTTGCCACAACACACCCCGGGCAACAGGAAACCATCAAGCAACAGAAAGTCTACCAGCAATCACACGGTACGCTGTGGCAAAAACTCGAGATTGTCGATACAGAGGCAGGACAAGCGGCGGATCAATCGGGCATGGTTGAATTCAAGGCCTGGTTCAGGGAGTCACTCTCAGGCCCTGAACAAGTTCACCATGAACGCTCTTCTTTTATTAAAAAAGAAGGGCACTGGTACTTTGTCTACCCCAAAATGGCACTGGTCAAAACAGAAAACGCTGGCAGAAATGATCCCTGCCCCTGCGGCAGTGGCAAGAAGTATAAAAAGTGCTGCGCACAATAAAGACGACAACTTTTCCGATCTATCATAAGCACTTACCGAGAATCAATAGACAGAAATCAAAGAAATCAATACGTAAACATGGTAGCATCACCTATCGCATCAGGTTGCTTCGACAAACGTAATAACCTGACAGGCAAATTCTCGGCTTGCCATTCATGGTTAAGCGAGTCAAACCAGTCAGGGGACAACATGGAAATGCTGTCCGGACTGAATATAACAGCCATGAACGAGAAGTACGGTTCAGAAGCAATCAGGTCTGCCCGGGGAATTCACCCGGGACCCGCCAGAGCTGATGTTCACTGCCCACCTCTTGTTGTTGCCATGGTAAAAAAAGCTCAAATCAAGAGGACTGACAATGACCATTTTCAAAAAACTGGGACTTGCCATTCTGGGGGCAGGCTTTGCAGCTATCTCCTCCACTGCCAGTGCAGCCCCATCCAGCCAGCAGTTTGTCACCATTGGTACCGGCGGTGTCACCGGCGTTTACTACCCAACCGGTGGCGCTATCTGCCGCCTGGTGAATAAGGGACGCAAAGAGCATGGCATCCGCTGTTCGGTTGAAAGTACCGGTGGTTCTATTTACAACCTGAACACCATCCGTGCCGGTGAGCTCGATATGGGTATCGTCCAGTCGGACTGGCAGTTCCACGCCTACCGGGGAACCAGCGCTTTTGAACAGCAAGGTGCCAACAAGGACCTGCGGGCGATTTTCTCGGTACACCCGGAAGCCTTTACCATTCTGGCCAGGGCAGATGCCGGCATCAGCACGTTTGAAGACCTGAAGGGGAAGCGCGTCAACATCGGTAATCCGGGCTCCGGTCAGCGTGGCACTATAGAACAGCTGATGAAACTGTATGGCTGGACACACGACAGCTTCTCCCTGGTTTCCGAGCTGAAAGCAGCCGAACACGCCAAGGCACTCTGTGACAACAAGATTGACGCCTTTGTCTATACCGTTGGCCACCCATCCGGATCTTTCAAGGAAGCCACCACTTCCTGTGATACCGTACTGGTCTCTGTCGCAGGCGATAAAGTCAACCAGTTGATCAAAGACAACCCATACTACCGCACTGCGACTATCCCCGGTGGCATGTATAAGGGCAACGATCAAGACGTTCAGACCTTCGGTGTGGCGGCAACCTTTGTCTCCTCCACGGCGGCCAGCGAAGCAGCTGTCTACCAGGTGACCAAAGCTGTATTTGAAGATCTGTCCACCTTCAAAAAACTGCACCAGGCGTTTGGCACCCTGAAGAAAGAAGAGATGGTGTCTGATGGCCTCAGCATCCCGCTGCATGAAGGTGCCAGGCGTTACTATCAGGAAGCAGGTCTTCTCTGAACTTTTTTCCCTGATCCGGGAAGGTGTAGCAACACCTTCCCAAATGCAGTTTGTCATCACGCAGAGTGCTGCCTGAATTCTGCATGAAGACCTATACAGCCCTCACCCAACAGGGGTCACAGGGCTGCATGGGGAAGCAGTGTCGTCTTTTTTACCTCATGGATATTCCGCTTCCCCGCATTTTTATAAGGCCATGAGCCATTGGATGAAGAATGCATCATTTCCAGAGCGCATAACTTCAATAACAACAGGTATATTATGGAAGCAGTCAACAGCGCCAAGCTGAATAATTCAACAGCAGGCTCCACCAGCTCTGCTGAACAAATGGTTAACCAGTCCGAACAGGGCGGCCGCCAGCCCATTGGCAAATCCAGACTGGTATTACTGGGCACAGCCCTGAGCTGGTCACTGTTTCAGCTGTGGAACGCATCACCTCTGCCGTATATTTTCAATGTTGGCATATTTAACGATGGTCAGGCCCGGGCAATCCATCTCGCCTTTGCCATTTTCCTGGCATTTATTGCCTTCCCTGCCAGGAAAAAATCGTTTACCCATCAGGTGCCCGTGACTGACTGGCTATTTGCACTGACTGGCAGCTTCTGTGCCGCCTACCTTTATATTTTTCACCAGGCGCTGGCGACCCGTGCCGGGGCTCCCGTTATCCTGGATCTGGTCACGGCCGGTGCTGGTATGCTGCTTCTGCTGGAAGCAACCCGCCGGGCACTGGGGCCGCCACTGATGGTGGTTGCGGCGGTTTTTATCACCTATGCCTTTGCCGGCCCTTACATGCCGGATGTGATTGCCCACAAAGGTGCCAGTCTCAACAAGGCGCTGTCGCACTTCTGGATCACCACTGAAGGAGTCTTTGGTGTTGCCCTGGGTGTATCCACCAGCTTTGTTTTCCTGTTTGTTCTGTTTGGTTCACTGCTGGAAAAGGCCGGTGCCGGTAATTACTTCATTCAGGTAGCATTCTCTCTGCTGGGTCATCTCAAAGGTGGGCCTGCCAAGGCTGCTGTGGTGTCATCCGGCCTGAGCGGTGTGGTGTCCGGCTCGTCCATCGCCAATGTGGTCACCACCGGGACCTTCACCATCCCCCTGATGAAACGGGTCGGCTTTCCTGCTCACAAGGCCGGTGCCATTGAAGTTGCCGCCTCCACCAATGGACAACTGACGCCGCCTATTATGGGCGCTGCGGCGTTCCTGATGGTGGAATATGTTGGCATCTCTTATATCGATGTTATTCGCCACGCCCTGTTACCCGCCGCGATTTCCTACATTGCCCTGTTTTATATTGTCCATCTTGAAGCTTTGAAAGCGGGCATGCAGGGATTGCCAAGAAGCGTCACCCGCACAAAGACTCAGGCACTGATGTCATTCACGGGCTCGTTTGCCGGACTCTGCCTGCTGGGCGCTGGCGTCTATTACGGTGTTGGCTGGACCAGACAGTATATGGGAGAGCACGCCCTCTGGATCATCACGCTGGCATTGCTGGCCAGTTATCTGATACTTCTGAAAGTGGCTGCCAGACAACCGGATCTCATCAACAATATTGAAGAGGATATACGCAGTACTCCTGTGCCCGGACCAACCATCAAGCGCGGTCTCTATTATTTGCTGCCCCTGGTGGTGTTACTGTGGTGTCTGACCGTTGAACGCTACTCCCCTGGCCTCTCTGCCTTCTGGGCAACCCTGGTCATGGTTTTCATCACACTGACCCATAAAACCCTGATTGATCTGTTCCGGAAGGAGCAAACCACCACGCATCTCAAAGAGGGCTTTCTGGATCTGTTGGACGGCATGACCACCGGGGCCCGCAATATGATCGGCATTGGTGTTGCCACTGCAACCGCCGGTATTGTTGTGGGTGCAGTCACGCTGACCGGTGTTGGTCTGGTAATGACCGAGTTCGTGGAGTGGATTTCTGCTGGCAGTATCATTCTTATGCTGCTGTTCACCGCCATTATCTGTCTGGTGCTGGGCATGGGGCTGCCAACCACCGCTAACTATATTGTGGTGTCCACCCTGATGGCACCGGTTATCGTAACCCTGGGCGCACAGCATGGACTGATCGTGCCTCTGATTGCGGTCCATCTGTTTGTCTTCTATTTCGGTATTCTGGCGGATGATACTCCGCCTGTGGGCCTGGCTGCCTTTGCCGCTTCGGCCATCGCACAGTCGGACCCAATCAAGACCGGTATCCAGGGCTTCACCTACGATATCCGCACCGCTGTTCTGCCCTTTATGTTTATCTTTAATACTGAGTTACTGCTGATCGGCGTTGACAGCCTTGCACAACTGGCGATTGTCGTCTTTGGTGCCATTGCGGCCATGCTGGTGTTTGCTACCGCAACCCAGGGTCACTGGTTAGTAAAAAACCGCTGGTACGAAACCCTGGGCATGCTGCTGATCGCCTTCACCCTGTTCAGGCCAGACTTCTGGTGGGACAGGATTTACCCTCCCTATGAAACCCATGAAGGTCGTGACATTGTTGCCCAGGTTGAAGCACTGCCGGACCAGGCTGATGCACGACTGTGGGTAGCAGGAGAAACCCTGGAAGGTAAATCGGTTAATCAGATGGTTATTCTCCCCGCTGGCGACCAGGCCACGGCTGATGACCGGTTCCGCCACATGGGCCTGGAGGTTCTGGTTGATGGGGATGACCTGACCATCGATATGGTTGACTTCAACAGCGAGGCGCAGCAGGCCGGTATTGATTTTGACTGGCAGATTTATCGTATGGAAGTTCCGGCAGAGCGACTGCCAAAACAGCTGACCTGGATACCCGCCTTTATTCTGCTGTTGTTGATTTTCCTTGGACAAAGACGCCGACAGGGCCAGTGCAGCAAATTCATTTTCTTTTTGTCCGAATAATTAGATACTGTATCAGAAGAATATTATTCGGACATTCTCCTGGGATTACCTGAAGCACTGCAATCAATCAGGTTCCTGGTTACATAAGCTGACGACAAGGGCAGTATTCATAACAGGGATAAATTACTGTAAGGATAATTAATATGAATACTGTACCTGCCAACTATCACCCCGGCCTATGTCTCAAATCCGGAAAAGCAGATTCTGAATCTTCTGAATGACCATGAACTTCCCAAGCTGTCCGGCAGTCAAATCCTCGGGCTGCATTCTCTACCAGAATATTTTGATCAAAAACACCGTTCCGGCTTTATAGCAATGGATAACGGGCATAAGTAGTTAACCAAATGAAATCATATATTTCTGACTAAGTTGTCAGTCACTCTGCGGCGTTGGAACTCCGGTCACATAGCTACGGCTATGCTCCCTACGTTGCGCCTTGCATAGCAACTGCCCACTTAGCCAGAAATATACGATTCCATTTGGCCAACTACTTACGCTGGTTAAATTAGCGTTTACGTTCTATTGTTGTCATCCCCAGACGATTCTCCAACACTGGAAACAGGTAATCCCCGAAGAAACTATGCAGTCACCTTCCTCCTCAGTAACCGCAGACACGGCATCCCCGTTAACATCCACTGAAGCCAGAAGGCACCGGCCAGCAAGCAACCGAAAACAAAAAAGAAAGCGATCCATGTCAGGTTACCAGGTGGAACAGACAACAACGGGCACTGGAACATTTCCACCGCATCAACTGCAATCTGAATCCGGGCCCATCCCATCCATAAAGCGCAGGCGTGTTACTGACAACAGCAGGAGTATTGTGTGTTCTTCAACTTCGCTACCTGCTAATCCTGAGCCAATGGAGACCGAACCGGCCATGCCTGCTGACCCAGCTTCCAGGCTTCCGGGAGTGATCAGTTCCCTATCAAGAAACCTGCCAACAGTCAGCGACAACAGGCTATTAACTGGCAATGAACATACCTCAGCGATAGTGCAGGTCATGCCTGAACCAATGAAGGATGTACCGCTCACTACAGAAATTAACAGTGGAACATCAATTTCAGAATTTTCTGTAAGCCAGCAAAATGAACTGCGAACACATTTAAATAATCAAGAAATTCAAGCAATATTAACGAATGCCGGGACTCTTCTGAAAAACCTCAAAGACAGGAAAATCCAGTTAGCGCAAGACAGGGGAAAGCCGCCCGCACACTCCCTCTTTTCCAAGTTAAAAAACTTCAGCATTGTTAAAGATTCTCAGACTTTCAAAGGCTATTTTGCCAAGGCCAACACGTTCTTTTTAGCGGTAAATCCCCAGCAGATTACAAATACCAGCTGCCTTACCAGCATGCTCAAGTCGAAGACTCAGATAAAAAAGTTTGCAGAAGAAAGCGAGGAAAACATTCAGGCGGTTGCTGCTAACCCATGCTTGAAACAGATTGCCTCCCTGTGTAATGGCAAAGGCTTGCCCGACAAAGCGAAAGTGGAAGCGTTCGTGGCGTGGGAGTGCTGGAAGGTGAACGGCGAATTCAGCCTGGAACTGCTGCGGGCCTTTTCCTCCATGTATAATGGCAAAGGCTTGCCCGACAAAGCGAAGGTGGAAGCGTTCGTGGCGTGGGAGTGCTGGAAGGTGAACGGCGAATTCAGCCTGGAACTGCTGCGGGCCTTTTCCTCCATGATGTGCAGTAGGGGCTTGCCCGACCAAGCGAAGGTGGAAGCGTTCGTGGCGTGGGAGTGCTGGAAGGTGAACGGCGAATTCAGCATGGAACTGCTGCGGGCCTTTTCCTCCATGTATAATGGCAAAGGCTTGCCCGACAAAGCGAAGGTGGAAGCGCTCAAAGCGTGGGAGTGCTGGAAGGTGAACGGCGAATTCAGCCTGGAACTGCTGCGGGCCTTTTCCTCCATGTGTCATGGCAAAGGCTTGCCCGACAAAGCGAAGGTGGAAGCGCTCAAAGCGTGGGAGTGCTGGAAGGTGAACGGCGAATTCAGTCTGGAACTGCTGCGGGCCTTTTCCTCCATGTGTAATGGCAAAGGCATGCCCGACAAAGCGAAGGTGGAAGCGCTCAAAGCGTGGGAGTGCTGGAAGGTGAACGGCGAATTCAGCCTGGAACTGCTGCGGGTCTTTTCCTCCATGTGTCATGGCAAAGGCTTGCCCGACAAAGCGAAGGTGGAAGCGCTCAAAGCGTGGCAGTGCTGGAAGGTGAAGGGCGAATTCAGCCTGGAACTGCTGCGGGCCTTTTCCTCCATGTGTAATGGCAAAGGCATGCCCGACAAAGCGAAGGTGGAAGCGCTCAAAGCGTGGCAGTGCTGGAAGGTGAACGGCGAATTCAGCCTGGAACTGCTGCGGGCCTTTTCCTCCATGCGTAATGGCAAAGGCTTGCCCGACAAAGCGAAGGTGGAAGCATTCGTGGCGTGGGAGTGCTGGAAGGTGAACGGCGAATTCAGCCTGGAACTGCTGCGGGCCTTTTCCTCCATGTGTAATGGCAAAGGCTTGCCCGACAAAGCGAAGGTGGAAGCGCTCAAAGCGTGGGAGTGCTGGAAGGTGAACGGCGAATTCAGCCTGGAACTGCTGCGGGCCTTTTCCTCCATGTGTCATGGCAAAGGCTTGCCCGACAAAGCGAAGGTGGAAGCGCTCAAAGCGTGGCAGTGCTGGAAGGTGAACGGCGAATTCAGCCTGGAACTGCTGCGGGCCTTTTCCTCCATGATGAGCACCAGGGGCTTGCCCGACAAGGCGAAGGTGGAAGCGCTCAAAGCGTGGGAGTGCTGGAAGGTGAACGGCGAATTCAGCCTGGAACTGCTGCGGGCCTTTTCTTCCATGTGTCAAGGCAAAGGCTTGCCCGACAAAGCGAAGGTGGAAGCGCTCAAAGCGTGGGAGTGCTGGAAGGTGAACGGCGAATTCAGCCTGGAACTGCTGCGGACCTTTTCCTCCATGTGTCATGGCAAAGGCTTGCCCGACAGAGCGAAGGTGGAAGCGTTCGTGGCGTGGGAGTGCTGGAAGGTGAACGGCGAATTCAGCCTGGGACTGCTGCGGGTCTTTTCCTCCATGATGAGCAGTAGGGGCTTGCCCGACAAAGCGAAGGTGGAAGCGTTCGTGGCGTGGCAGTGCTGGAAGGTGAACGGCGAATTCAGCCTGGAACTGCTGCGGGCCTTTTCCTCCATGTGTCATGGCAAAGGCTTGCCCGACAAAGCGACGGTGGAAACGTTCGTGGCGTGGGAGTGCTGGAAGGTGAACGGCGAATTCAGCCTGGAACTGCTGCGGGCCTTTTCCTCCATGTGTAATGGCAAAGGCTTGCCAGACAAAGCAAAGGTGGAAGCGTTCGTTCAATGGCTACCCTCGGATGAAAATAAGAATATTCTGAAACTTTCTTGCCGAATATTTGCAAGTTTTGGTTTGCCCTCAGGAGAAAAACTGACTGAAAATGAGAAAACACTTCGCCAATGTCTTAATCAGCATGGTTGTACCACTGAACATGGAGACGACAATAGTGATGAAGATCTTTTAGAATCGAGTCAAATGAAAGCACTGGCTCTGTTCTTCTCCGGGCCCGCAACATGGCGCATGAAAATTGCCGAATTCCAACAATATCTGGCTGCCCACAAGAGTCCTCGAAATGACAGAGTGGCTGTTCGTGCTGCGCTGAAATCATTGCTACCGATATTGGCTATCCATGGAGGAACTGGTATCCAGTTCTGGATTGAAAAATATCGTGAAAATCCACGCTGCAAAGGAGTACTCACTCAGGCATTATCCATTCCTGCACCACTGGCTTTAACAAAATTTGCACTAACGCAACTCCCTGAATCTGAGAGGCAGGAATACCTTGGACTGTGCAGAAACCTGAAGCCAGCCCCAACTCAGGAACAGTGGTATGCATTAAAACCACTTTGCCAACAGCTTGGCCAGCGATTTGACTTCACGCAATCCAAACGCACGATGCTGGAGATTCTCTGGCAACAATCAGAAGATAACCGCTCAAAATACACGGATAAGATGGATGAGCTATTCAAAACCTTGCCCACCATCTCACAGTGGCGCGGGTTACATCGGGTGCTTGGACAACTCAAAATGCAGCAATTCATGGATGCCTGTCTTGACTATCAGGCTACACCTGAAACCGCTCCTGATGTCACGATTCAGCAACGGTTGCTGGAAGGAATGCTGCTCACAAACCACTCTCTACCTGAACAAGAGAAAATACCGGATCTCTGCTTTTCAAACCGAGTGTCAACAGATGATAAAAGAGGAGTGATGGTCGGTGGTGATCCCGCCATGTCGGGCCAGGAACGCCTGTGGCGCTTTATCACGGCCATGTTAATTGAGCTTGAACAAACAGAATATCAATTCAAGAATCAAAGACTAACCGTTTTGCCAGCCGATGGCGATCCGGTGGTACTCCAAAATCCAGAGTTTACCCCGAGAGATACCGGCTTTGTTATAAAGAACTGGACATTGCAACAGTTAACCGCCTTTTTCAAGGCAACCGAGTTCACAGAACAATGGTATAAAAAGCCTCAGGACAAGCGCGATCTCTATGCGATCAGGCTTGAGGCAAAATTAGCCCAAATAAAATCGAGAACCAAAGAGCCCAAGAAAGCCAAGCCTAAAAAAATACCACACCTGGTGGCACCCTCTCTGATTATCAGCCTAATCAATTGCAATAAACCATTAAAGCCTGCGGTCTGGTCATCTCTTGAACACTATGCCAGCAGCGGCCAGCTAAACGCCCGTTTATGCACGGCACTCAGCCCGGTTATCAAAGATGATAAAGACGGCATGGTTCCAGACCTCGTTAAGAAAGCGGTGGTTGCAAAGCTGGAACAGATTGAGGCAGCAAAAACGCCAGTAGTAACATCAATCCCTCAGCAAGGACCTCCAGCAAGGGCAAGCATACCAACTCAAGGGAACCAGGTTTCCAACAGTCGCATTCAAGGGCCGCTATCTGACTTTGACGCGGCAATGGAAGCTCTGGATCGTTTTCGCGAATTGGGAAATGCAGAACTTGAACTGCTGGAACCCCACCGAAGCCGAATGACTTATGTTGAATTAAGCACTGCCATCTGCAAAATGAGCTGCGCAGTGGATTCAGAAACACGGAAAGAATGGAATGAAGCCAGCGAGAAAAGGAGAAGAGACCCACTTGGGCTTGATGAAATAGTGGAATGGGATTTGGATTCATGGGCGACATTGGATTCATTGGCGACAGAGTCAGAACGGGTCAACAACGATGACTGGATGGAAGCGTTCCTACAAGGGCTGTGATATGCATTAAGAAGGTCTTGAAAGTGCAACTACGGTCTGCGCAGGGGGTGGCGGGTGACCACCATTCCTACTGTGACCCACAAAACCGAATTTTATCCTCAATTTTCTGCCATCCTCGCTACGGGGTCGCCTAGACGGGCGCTATTCTCGGTCAGCCTCCCAGGTAATTGTCCCGAAATAAAATCGACATTTAATGTTCCCACTGGTACGGCCATGTAATTCTATTTTGGCATTTAGATATTCCAGCAAAATGAACCTCTGGACAGAACAGCTGTCTGTTTAATTATATTTTCGTGAATTAATGAAATATAATTATGGATAGAACCTCTGCTGCTAACGCAAGATCAGGTAATTATTACAACCAACCGGATAACCATGCCGCTTCTTCAAGGCTTGGGCGATATAGACCTGACATAAGACAGAGGGATAGTCCCTACCGTACTATCCCGGGGCATAATGAATTTTACCCTTCTTCTGGCGCATGCACTTCTCAATATCTACAGTGTCGTTCAATAACCCCTGCTCAAGATTTCAATGCCCTTGTCAAACCAGAAATAATGGATGATCTGTTGAGTAAATCTGATCGTTTCGCTGATCGCTATGATGGGAGAAATCACGGTCACTTTGCCAGTTCCATTAAAAAATACACGTCAGCCTCTAAAAGACCGTTAAATCGAGCAGAACAAAGCCAGCTGATACGTTTGCTGCAAAATTTTACAGCAACACGGAGCTGGAATTGGCGAAGCCTGACGACAACACTTCATTCATTGACTTCAGCAGGTGTTTTTACCCCTCATCAACCCAGGGATGAGCGTGTCAAGCTTACTCAAGCTGCCTTATTGTCAACGCTACTTGATGCAATAATATTCAGGTGCCATCAAAAACCTGAAGCCAGGGATATTGACGCCCAGCAAATCGTCAACCTGCTGTGGGCCATGGCGAAACTGGTGGACAACGGACAGGAGCGGACACCGGGGCTCAAAAAGGCCGTGGCCGCACTGTTGCCCAATGTGATCGCACAGAAAGACCAATTTATTGCTCAGGGTATCGCCAACCTGCTGTGGGCCATGGCGAAACTGGTGGACAACGGGCAGGAGCGGACACCAGAGTTGAAAGAGGCTGTGGCCGCGCTGTTACCTCAAGTAAACGCACAGAAAGCTAACTTTAAACCACAGGAAATCGCCAACCTGCTGTGGGCCATGGCGAAACTGGTGGACAACGGGCAGGAGCGGACCCCCGGGCTCAAAAAGGCCGTGGCCGCACTGTTGCCCAATGTGAACGCACAGAAAGACCAATTTATTGCTCAGGGTATCACCAACCTGCTGTGGGCCATTGCGAAACTGGTGGACAACGGGCAGGAGCGGACACCAGAGTTGAAAGAGGCTGTGGCCGCGCTGTTACCTCAAGTAAACGCACAGAAAGCTAACTTTAAATCACAGCAAATCGTCAACCTGCTGTGGGCCATGGCGAAACTGGTGGACAACGGGCAGGAGCGGACCCCCGGGCTCAAAAAGGCCGTGGCCGCACTGTTGCCCAATGTGAACGCACAGAAAGACCAATTTATTGCTCAGGGTATCACCAACCTGCTGTGGGCCATGGCGAAACTGGTGGACAACGGGCAGGAGCGGACACCAGAGTTGAAAGAGGCTGTGGCCGCGCTGTTACCTCAAGTAAACGCACAGAAAGCTAACTTTAAATCACAGGAAATCGCCAACCTGCTGTGGGCCATGGCGAAACTGGTGGAGAATGGGCAGAAGCAAACACCTGAGTTCAAAGAGGCCCTAGCCGCGCTGTTGCCCCACGTAAACGCACAGAAAGCTAACTTTAAACCACAGGAAATCGCCAACCTGCTGTGGGCCATGGCGAAACTGGTGGACAATGGGCAGAAGCAAACACCTGAGTTTAAAGAGGCCGTGGCCGTGGCCGTGGCCGTGCTGTTGCCCCACGTAAACGAACAGAAAGCTAACTTTAAACCTCAGGAAATCTCCAGCCTGATGTGGGCCATGGCGAAACTGGCAGACAACGGCCAGGAGCAGACACCAGAGTTCAAAGAGTCTGTGGCCGTGCTGTTGCCCCACCTAAACGCACAGAAAGCTAACTTTAAACCACAGGAAATCTCCAACCTGATGTGGGCCATGGCGAAACTGGTGGAAAACGGGCAGCTGCGGACACCAGAGTTCACAGCGGCCGTGGCAGCGATGTTGCCCTACGTAAACGCACGGAAAGTTAACTTTAAACCACAGGAAATCGCCAACCTGCTGTGGGCCATGGCGAAACTGGCAGACAACGGCCAGGAGCGGACACCAGAACTCAACGAGGCCGTGGCCGCGCTGTTGCCCAACGTGAACGCACAGAAACACCAATTTATTCCTCAGCATATAGCCAACCTGCTGTGGTCCATGGCGAAACTGGTGGACAATGGGCAGAAGCAAACACCTGAGTTCAAAGAAGCCGTGGCCGCGCTGTTGCCCTTCGTAAACGCACAGAAATCTAACTTTAAACCACAGGAAATCGTCAACCTGCTGTGGGCCATTGCAAAACTGGCAGACAACGGCCAGGAACGGACACCAGAGTTCAAAGAGGCTGTCGCCGTGCTGTTGCCCTACGTAAACGCACAGAAAGCTAACTTTAACCCCCAGGAAATCTCCAACCTGATGTGGGCCATGGCGAAACTCGTGGACTACGGCCAGGAGTGGACACCAGAGTTCACAGAGGCCGTGGCAGCGCTGTTGCCCTACGTGAACGCACAGAAAGACCAATTTATTCCTCAGGCGGTCGCCAACCTGCTGTGGGCCATGGCGAAACTCGTGGACAGCAGGCAGGAGGGGGCACCAAGGTTCAAAGAGGCCGTAGCCGCGCTATTGCCTCACGTAAACACACAGAAAGCTCACTTTAAACCAAAGGAAATCGCCAACCTGCTGTGGGCCATTGCGAAACTGGGTGAATTCGTTGAGCTGAAGGTGGCTGCCTCTACGTTCGAATCGCTTGTCTACCAAATCAGTGAAAACCCTCAGTTCTCTCAGCAAGACATAATAATGTCTCTCTGGGGAGTAATGGTGTACTGTGCCAGGTTGTCTCTGGTCCCCAATGCCAATAAAAATAACGTGTTTGAAAAGCACATGGATGACCTGTTTACTCCCATGGAAAACACATTCCCGGACAATGAAGAAGAGCAATCCATCATTGCCATGGCCGCAAGTTGGCTTGGGAAACCTTGTCCGTTCGTCCCCCATTACCGGACAAACATGTCAAAACCTCAAACCGACCTCCACGATCAACTCCAATCACGCATTCCCTCTTTGAAGATTGAAGAAGAAAAAAGTCTGAACACATTACCTCCGGTAGACCTGCTACTGCCAGATCACAACATTGTGATTGAAGTTCAGGGACCGTCTCATTACGTGTGTGGTGATTTCAAAACCAGGAATGGCTCGACACTGCTTAAAATCGCACTGCTGCAAAAATCAGGATTTGAGGTCATTGAAATCCCGGTTAGCGAGCTTGGGAACCGGGATTCCATGAAACGATGTATTGATCACATAAAGACCAGGGTAGCCACCCCGCCGCCGGGGCTTGCCTCTGTAGCGCTTAAAAGAAAGTGGGCAGATGAGGCAAGGCATACATGACTATCGATAAAGGAAGGCAACCCTCAGATTACTTTCACTTAACCGCCGAAGAACATTCAGAAGAGCACACCGGCAAACCAAAGAGAAAAAAAAGGAAGAGAAACAACAGCCAGTAATCCCCTCCCTTCCATCATGATTGCCACACTTTTTGTTTTCTGTACCCAGGTTGAAATTACATATCATTGACATCAAAAAAATGGTAACAGATCTATTACCCTGTTTGTCCATCTTTTGGAGGTGGCCCATCACCACCCGGACCTGCTCATCAGGTATGGTGGCTCCAAAACATAAACTGCTGGCATAAGACGTCCGTTTAAAAGTGTTGCTGAGGATCTGGTAATTCAGGGGCTGGTTTTCCATTGGCTTCGCTTCGGCCGGTCTTTCGGACAAGCTGGCCGCCCCGGATGGATCACCGGTGCTGGCAACCTGTCTCTCTATTACCGGCGCGGTGGCAGGCGGTAGTGTTTGCCCATCCCCTGAATTCGGGGGTAAGGCCCGACATGAAGGTACTCTTATTTATCTACTGCGAAACCTGCCATCTGGCCCTGTTGTGCTGCGGGTGTGGTGTGGGGACGGTGTCCTGAAACTGGCTCGGAAGAAGGAGCATCATTAAGGGACGTTGATATAGGCATTGCCATTGTTTCTAGTCTCCTGCCTGGAGTAAATAACCATATTTTGTTGAATACAACCGGAAGCAGTCCGGATAATCCGGTCATTTAGACAAGATAAATTTGAGTAAAGTTCAAACCGGCACAAGAGAAACGCCTCAGGCCTGCCTTTCGCGACAACTTCTCACCCGTGGGAATCAACACCCCTCACTTGCTGTCAATGCAAAATTCCGGAAGACAGTGACCGTTCTCAATGGTGGCAAAGCACTGAAGTCCGGGCTGCTGATGCATTATCGCAACCGGGTCAGTATCAATCTTCATGGGGGAACCTATCGGATAAGCCACGATTACTACCTCAGCGATTTATCCAAAACACAGCATCAGGCTCTGTTTATGGCGTGTAATATGACGAGTGATGAATCTGTTTATAGCTGTGGTAAAACCGAGCAATTCTTAAATGTTATTCAGAAAATCGACATTTAATGTCCCCACTGGTACGACCATGTAATTCCATTTTGGCAGAAACTTAGTTTAGATATTGCAGCAAAATGAACCTCTGCACAGAACAGCTGTCTGCTTTATTATATTTTCGTGAATTAATGAAATATAACTATGCATAGAACCTCTGCTGCTAACGCAAGATCAGGCAATTATTACCACCAACCGGATAACCAGGCCGCTTCTTCAAGGCTTGGGCAATATAGACATGACACGGTAAGACAGAGGGATAATCCCTACCGCACTATCCCGGGGCGTAATGAATTTTACCCTGCTTCTGGCGCATACACTTCTCAAAATCTACAGTGTCGTTCAGTAACCCCTACCCCTGCTCAAGATTTTAATGCCCTTGTCAACCCGGAAATAATGGATGATCTGTTGAGTAAATCTGCTCGTTTCGCTCAACGCTATAATGGGAGTAATCATGGTCAATTTGCCAGTACCATTAAAAAATACGCGTCAGCTTCTAAAAGACCGTTAAATCGAGCGGAACAAAGCCAGCTGATGCGTTTTCTGCAAAATTTTACAGTAACACGGAGCTGGAATTGGCGAAGCCTGACGACAACACTTCATTCATTTACTTCAGCAGGTGCTTTTACCCCTCATCACCCCATGGATGAGGGTGTCAGGCATACTCAAGCTGCCTTATTGTCAACGCTACTTGATGCAATAATATTCAAGTGCCACCTACAACCTGGAGCCAGCGACATTGACACCCAGCCAATCGCCAACCTGCTGTGGGCCATGGCAAAACTGGTGGACAACGGGCAGGTGCAGACACCAGGGCTCAACGAGGCCGTGGCCGCGCTGTTGCCCCACGTAAACGCGCAGAAAGCTAACTTTAAACCTCAGGAAATCGCCAACCTGCTGTGGGCCATGGCGAAACTGGTGGACAATGGGCAGAAGCAAACACCTGAGTTCAAGGAAGCCGTAGCCGCGCTGTTGCCCCAAGTAAACGCACAGAAAGCTAACTTTAAACCACAGGAAATCACCAACCTGCTGTGGGCCATGGCGAAACTGACAGACAACGGCCAGGAGCGGACACCAGAGTTCAAAGAAGCTGTGCCCGTGCTGTTGCTCCACGTAAACGCACAGAAAGCTAATTTTAAACCACAGGAAATCACCAACCTGCTGTGGGCCATGGCGAAACTGGTGGACAACGGGCAGGAGCGGATACCAGGGCTCAAAGAGGCCTTAGCCGCACTGCTGCCCCGGGTGAACGCACAGAAAGACCAATTTATTCCCCGGGCTATCGGCAACCTGCTGTGGGCCATGGCGAAACTGGTGGACAACGGGCAGGTGCAGACACCAGGGCTCAACGAGGCCGTGGCCGCGCTGTTGCCCCACGTAAACGCGCAGAAAGCTAACTTTAAACCTCAGGAAATCGCCAACATGCTGTGGGCCATGGCGAAACTGGTGGACAATGGGCAGAAGCAAACACCTGAGTTCAACGAGGCCGTGGCCGCGCTGTTGCCGCAAGTAAACGCACAGAAAGCTAACTTTAAACCACAGGAAATCAACAACCTGCTGTGGGCCATGGCGAAACTGGTGGACAACGGGCAGGCGCAGACACCATGGCTCAACGAGGCCGTGGCCGCGCTGTTACCCTACGTGAACGCACAGAAAGACCAATTTATTCCTCAGCATATAGCCAACCTGCTGTGGGCCATGGCAAAACTGGTGGACAACGGGCAGGAGCCGACACCAGGGCTCAAAAAGGCCGTGGCCGTGCTGTTGCCCTACGTGAACGCACAGAAAGACCAATTTATTCCTCAGGCTATTGCCAACCTGCTGTGGGCCATGGCGAAACTGGTAGACAACGGGCAGGTGCGGACACCAGGACTCAAGGAGGCCGTGGCCGTGCTGTTACCCTACGTGAACGCACATAAAGACCAATTTACTCCTCAGCATATAGCCAACCTGCTGTGGGCCATGGCGAAACTGGTCGACAATGGGCAGGTGCGGACACCAGGGCTCAACGAGGCCGTGGCCGTGCTGTTACCCTACGTGAACGCCCATAAAGACCAATTTATTCCTCAGCATATAGCCAACCTGCTGTGGGCCATGGCAAAACTGTTGGACAGTGGGCAGGAGCAGACACCAGATATCAACCAGGCTGTGGCCGTGCTGTTGCCCTGCGTGAACGCACAGAAAGACCAATTTATTCCTCAGGCTATCGCCAACCTGCTGTCGGCCATTGCGAAACTGGGTGAATTCGTTGAGCTGAACGTGGTTACCTCTACGTTCGAATCGCTTGTCGGTCAAATCAGTGAAAACCCTCAGCTCTCTGAGCAAGACATATTAATGTCTCTCTGGGGACTAATGATATGCTGTGCCAGGTTGTCTCTGGTTCCCAATGCCAATAGAAATAACGTGTTTGAAAAGCACCTGGATGACCTGTTTACTCGCATGGAAAATACATTCCCGGACAATGAAGATGAGCAAACCATTATTGCCATGGCCGCAAGTTGGCTTGGGAAACCTTGTCCATTCGTCCCCCATTACCGGACAACCATGTCAAAAACTCAAACCGACTTCCACGATCAACTCCAATCACGCATTCCCTCTTTGAGGATTAAAAAAGAAAAAAGTCTGAACACATTACCTCCGGTAAACCTGCTACTGCCAGATCACAACATTGTGATTGAAGTTCAGGGACCGTCTCATTACGTGGGTGGTGATTTCAAAACCAGGAATGGCTCGACACTGCTTAAAATCGCACTGCTGCAAAAATCAGGATTTGAGGTCATTGAAATCCCGGTGAACGAGCTTGGGAACCGGGATCGGGATTCCATGAAACGATGTATTGATCGCATAAAGACCAGGGTAGACACCCCGCTGCCGGGGCTTGCCTCTGTAGGGCTTAAAAGAAGGCGTGCAGATGAGGCACACATGACCACCGATAAAGGAAGGCAACCCTCAGATTACTTTCACTCAACCGCCGAAGAACATTCAAAAGAGCACACCGACCAACCAAAAAGAAAAAAAAGGAAGAGAAAAAAATGAAGACCATTGATGATCATTGCGACCACAGCCTCCTGAACAAAAGCATCATGAACCGACAGAACCCACAGGAATGGGCACCAGCATTTCCTGCAGGTTTACCTTGCCAGTGTCGTCATATCCCCTGAAGCGCTTCTCACTGATCACCGCAAAGCCTCTTTGCTCAAGCACTTGTTTTGCCGGGGGTGATTTCAGGGTTTGCTGGGTTAATGTGCCAAGGCTCATAAGTATCCCTTCGGATTGCAGTCGTTGCACCTCCTGGGCGATGGCCTCTTGTGTTGCCATGCTGAGCAGACTGAAACCCTGGCGACACTGCATCTTTTCCAGCCGGGTCATCCCTGTTGGCACCTGCACTTGCCTGAGATCATGGAAGCTATTATGGATGCCACGGGTAATCCCGTTTTGCCGGTCAGTCTTGCAGTCTTTATGGTCAGGGCTGGAACAGGTGTGAATGCCTGCACGGCTGGCAATAAAACGCCGGACATTATCATCCAGGCAGTTTTCCATGTTCTGCAGTGGCAAGGGGGTCAGTTCAAATTTCTCTTTGATGGCCGTCCTGTCAGGTTTGAGATGATACGTCTGGATATAGGAATCCGCCCGACAGTCTTCACTATGGCTGCCAGTGACCTGTAACAGATCAGCGGCACCATGCATGGCAGCTTCCAGTTGGCGTTGGAAGTCCGGCTTCAGGGCAGGCTCACCGGTGAAATCCCTGGTGAGTTGCGACGGCAGATCCAAACGCCGGGGGTCAAACCCTGTAAGCGGGTGTCGGCCTGTGCAGAATCCCGGGAACGAGGCATCAACCCCGGTGCATCGGATATAGTCCATACGGTCAGCAAAACGCAGTACCCGCAGATAACGGCGAACCGATGGGGAAATAGTCTGGTCGCTCTTGCCATGTACGTCGTCTTCCTTGCTGGCCAGCGCCTCGGCTATACCATCCAGCTGTTGTTGTGGATACTGCCCCTTCAGATCCCGTTTGAAATAGTCAGCCGCCCTGGCTTCTTCATCTCGTTTGGGGACATCTTCCGCTGCGGCGTCATGATAGATAATGGCCAGCGACAACAGATTCTTTTCAATGTCAGAGAACTGCATCGGATCGAATTTGTCCAGCAACTCGATATACCACAACAGATTGTTCCGGGCCCGCAATACATGACTGCAGCTGTGAGCAGACTTCCACACCACGGGCAATGTCTCACGGCCAAGGCATTGGATGACTCGCTCTGGTCCGGGACGTCGGTAATAGTGCTGTAAGATTCTCAGAATGGTCTCTTCGTTATCTTTGGCATTGGGCAGAACCGGCGGTTGGCTGAAGGCGTCGACGATAAATTGCAACGCTGCTGGTTGCATCAATGAGGCAGGTTGGGCAGATTGACTGCCGGTAAGGCCGAAGGACTTTCGCAGTTCGTCTATTTGTTGTTGCCCTTTTTTGATATTTTCTGGCCACTGCTGATAAAAGGGCTCTTGATCCCGCCGCTCCCGGAGTTCTTTAGCCCAGTGGATATAATCATCTGCACAAAGTGTTCCCAGGGATTGTTCAATGCCATCAGCTCCGGTGTCTGCTATTTTTTCTCTCACAGCGCTGAATATTTGCTCATCGGGTTCACCAAAACGAAACAGAGCCAATAAATAGTTCTTTAATTGGTCATAGGGGTGATACCCTTGAAAAGGTCGTCGAAGGACGTAGTCAAACACTTCTTGCAGTTCTGCTGAACTGAGTCTCTGGCAACGTTGATGAAATTCCAGCATGACAGCCGGATCATTAAAGAAGGGGACATCAGTAATTAAATACCCTAAATCGCCCCCCTTATAGGATAATCCCAATGCCTTTAAACGACAGCACAGTCTAATCGAATAAAATTCCCTTAACAGATGCTTGCCATTTTTTTCATCAAAAGACACCCCGCGTCTGGCCAGTTCAGTAGATAACTGGAAAAAAACATCTTCCTCGTCAGCTCTCTCTCCCCTATGCTCTTGTTGGTTATAATACAGAGACATACTACGATGATGATCTTGTAACCATAACGTTGTTGCTGACTGGATCAACAAATCAAGTACTGTCTGCCACTTCCCCTTGTAAAGAAACGTTTTTTCAACCGGGAAATCCTGGTCTATTAATTTCCAGATCTGGTCTATTAATTCCCTTAAGTGTTGATGATTGAAGTCCGGGTTCGTTACCAGTTTTATAATGTCCTGACATGGATACTGCATCGCTGGCAGATGCTGTTGATTCAGGGTCTTTGCTCTTAACGGCATTGGCAGAAAATTCAATACCTGCCTGAAGGTTTCTTCAGCAATGATATGGGATATCGAAAAATTAGTGAGCCTGGCTTTATGCAGCGCTGACAGATGGCCACTGACTTCATCCTCAAAATAAACCTCTGCCGAGCCGCTTTGCTGGGAATAAACCAGCCAGGGCAATGGGTCGATGCCAAAAGTCTCTTCTAACTGGTGTTTATCCTGCAAATGATCGGTAATGTCTTTGCCAAGGTCCTCTTTTGCAGTAAGAAAGCACTTGATTTGTGATTTTTTATACCCGGTGGTTAGCCATTCTGAATGGCATGTTAACTTTTCATAATCTTTTTCCCTGAATTCAGGCGGTTTGAATGTGCCATTCCAGCGCAGTTTACCGGATGAAGATCCCTGATAAACGGTACAGATCCGTTTAGCTCTCTCCTCCATTTTCTTTTGCAGTGAACTGTGGTCAGGCAGGCATTTGGCAGAAAGCTCATCCGGCTTTACCGCATTGTTCTCTAGAAAGGATGTAATGGCATTTTTTTTATAGGCAGCGAGCGTACCGGGTTTTATCAGACCAACAGTGACATGGTTCGGCCTGAGTATCGTGGGTACATCTTCCATAATCAGGATGACCGGCCTTGGTCCTTTGGGTAATTTATCCTTATGGTCAAGATAATCCGACTCTTTTTTGAATCTTGCATGGCCTGATTTCGCGGAGCTCATCCTGATCTGTCGAGCGCCTAACGTGCCTGCCTTCACAGCATCAAGCAATTCCTGTCTTAGCTGTTCTCTGTTACCCGGAGGCTCGCAGTGTGCAGTTTCAGGGTTTGACTGTTTGCCCGGTGGCACCGGGCAACTCTCAGGGTTGGCAAACCCTGCTGTCGAGAATGAATTTACTGCTTTTGGTAATGAATCCATATCAATAAAACTGACTGATAATGCCTCAACGTCTATGGTCAAAATTTTCTACCAGCTGGCCAATAAAATTTTCCAGCCGGGCAATATCCATATCTGCCGTCAGCATCAGCAGGAAGCCAATCACATCGGCCAATGCCGGGTCGTTCTCAAATGAGTGCAGCGCCTGCTCCAGCGACTCCAGATCGCCCTGCTCGAAAGCAGTAATGATGGCATGAACAAAGCTGTCCATGCGCATCTCTTTGAGACTTTGCAGCAAAGCATTCTCATTCCACTCAGGTTTTGGCAGCGCAGTGACATAATCCACCCCCAGTAAACAGCGGATTTTATCAAACATCAGCCCGGCATCCAGGGGCTTGCCAATGTATTCGTCAAACCCCTGAATCAACAACCGCTCCCTGGCCTCATGGCTGACACTGGCGGTCACAGCCACAGCTTTGACCGATACTTTTCCGGGAAGTTCACGAATTTTCCTGATCGCTGTCACCCCATCCATCACCGGCATGGAGATATCCATCAAAATCAGGTCAAAATCCACCTGCTTCACCGCTTCCACCGCCTGAAGGCCATTGCCGGCAGTATCAACCCTGAAACCGGCGGAGTCCAGCAACCCGGCCATCATATCCCGGTTACTTTCAACATCATCCACCACCAGCACCCGGACCCCCTGAAAGCGCTCATCCAAATGCACATAAATGGAACCGGGCAGTAGGCGCTGATGCTCTTTCAGCGCTGCAAAACTGCCCAGAACCAGCGGCAGGACAAAAATAAAACGGCTCCCCTTGCCGGGCTCGCTGATAACATCAAGCTCCCCACCCATGGCCGAGACCAGCCGCCGACTGATCGCCAGCCCCAGGCCAGTGCCACCGATCTGCAACCCCAGATGGACCTGCCGGAAAGGTTCAAAGACCCTCTCCAGGTCCTCATGGGCAATACCAACACCGGTGTCGCGGACTTCAAAGACAATATCATTGCCCTCCACGGACACCCGGCATTCAACCCACCCCTTAACCGTGTACTTAACCCCGTTACTGAGCAGATTCAGCAGCACCTGACGAACCTTGATTTCATCCAGCATGACAATTTCCGGTAACGTGCCAATGGGCAACAGGCGTAAATCCAGCCCCTTGCTGACCGCCCTTTCCATCAGAATATTGCGCACCCCGCGCAGTAACTCCAGCAATCGCACCGCAGAAGGGTGTAACTCAATCTTGCTGGACTCAATTTTGGTTAAATCGAGAATATCGTTAATCAGTGACAGCAAATGCTGGCCACTGGCCTCAATGGTGTTCAGGCTTTTTCGCTGGGCCGACGATAACGAGAGGTTTCTTAACAACAGCTGGGCATTGCCAAGCACGCCATTCAGCGGTGTTCTCAACTCGTGGCTCATATTGGAGAGGAACAGACCTTTGGCCAGATTGGCCCGCTCTGCCTCTTCCTTGGCCCGCATCAACTCATGCTCAATGCGTTTGCGCTCCGTGATATCACGAACCACCATGGAGATCAGCAGGCCATCGCCGGTTTTCAGGGGGTTGCTGGTGATTTCTACCGGGAAAATCCGGCCTTTACGATCAATACCCCGGGATTCATAACCCACCAGGCACAACTGCTCCCAACTGGCTTTTTCCAGATCACCCAACAGAGGGTGCCCCGGACGGTTTTCCAGTGGCGTCAGCAGGCTCAGGGGCATATTGACCAGGTCTTCCCGGTGAAAGCCAAACAGATCTTCCGTCCTGCTGTTGGCCATGCCGATAATGCCTTCCGGTGTGGCAATGATGGTTGCGTCCGGCGCGCTGTCCAGTAGCAGCTTGAATTTCTTGGTATCGCTGACCCGATCAGTAATATCATTGGCCAGCCCTTCCACCAGATATTGCCTGTCTTCCAGATCCCCGATATCGCTCCAGAAGATTTCCAGCCTGCGGATGCTGCCATTCAGATGCCGGATATCCAGCTCAAAGGTATCGCCCCATCGCCCCTGCTTGGCCTCACGAAACTGATCCCGAAAACATAATTTACTGTCCCGGTTAGCAAGATACCCGATCAATGGACGCAGAAACTCCTTCTGTGTGTAGCCCAGAATGGCCTCTATTGACGGACTGACATGGGTAACGCACCCATCCTTATTGAGGTTGAAATAGAAATAGTTCCCCCTCAGCCGCTCCAGCAAATGACCGATATTGCTGGTTCTGGCCCGATGCAGTGCTTTTTCCCGGTCCGCCAGCCTGGTCACCAGTTGCTGGAAACTTTCGGTCAAACTGCCCATTTCATCCCGGCTGATATGGGTAATCACCGGCATGACCCGACGGTAGGTAAAATCATCCATGGCTCGCTTCAAACGGATAATCGGACGGGTAATTCTCACCGACACCAGGCTGGCACAGGTAAATATCAGTGTCAGGGAGAGTAGCATCAGCAATGCATTAATCTGCGCCTGGTCAATAACCGGAGCCAGTACGGTTTCCCTTGGGGCATAACTGATCATCCACCAGGAAGCCGATTTAATGGGTGCCCCCATCAACCAGTACTCATTCTGCCGCACCGGCACCCACTTATGCCGGAAAGCGGGCTCACCTCGTTCAATCAGCTCTTCCAGGTCATGCCATAACCCCGGTGAACCGTAATAGAACTGGCTTTGATGAATGCTGTTTAACTGGTAGCGCTTCGGCGTTTCACTGTCCGTCTGCAGGTACTCTCCTGCGCCATTAACAATGGAAAAACTGGCATTTCCCGTGGTGTTTTCCACCAGCTGCTGGCGCAGATCCGCCAGGCTGATATCCATCCAGAAATAGCCATAAAGGGTGTTCTCTGAAATGACCGGGACGATATAGCTGACAATCCACCCTTTATCCGCAGACCCTCTTGGCGATGTCCAGAATCCCCCTTTCTGCTGATCCTGATTGGCCCACCAGAACTGGGCTGGAAACAGGCCGGTATCGACGCTTTCATCCAGCCGGACCCGGCACTGATTCCTGTAGGCATGAAAAACATCCCAGTGCTGCAGGCTGCTGCCGAGCTTCACATAAGTAAAGCCGCGAACCAGAGAGTTTCTTGCCACCAGATCCGTGAGAAAGTGTTTGATCATGGCATGGTCAGTCACTGGCATCCGACTCAACATATCCCCCATAAACGAGGTCATGGTCATCAGCTGCCGGGTATGGCTGTCAATTTTGTCCGCATTATGCCAGACCTGCTCAATCAGCCCTTTTGCGACCGCGTCCGTGGCCTGTTTGAGTGAGAGGTAGAGGTGGATTCCAAAGATCAGGTTGTACAGCAGCGTGACAGGCACGACAGTAAAAAAAATGATTTTTTTCCTGATAGAAAATTGCACTGGGTTCACTGCACACGGCCACAATGAACGCTAATGATAGACCAGCATTTCAGCAGTGAATGGAGATTCTGAACAACGCAACCTCAGCCTTTCAGAATATTCTGGCTGTGCCAGGGAAAGCTGGCTAGAAAGGCAGAAAAACGTTCAATATCAAAAGGTTCCCCGGACAGCCAGCGCTGTGCATGAGCCTTCGTCAACAACGTCGGCATGCGCTCAGCGATCAACATTAACGGTGGCATTGCCGGCATGGTTAACACGGCGCAGGAATCGAAAGAGAGAGTACTGTCCACCGTGAACCGCTCCCATAATCCGGCCATCAGTAGCAGCGAACCATCTTTTGCGCCGATACGCCACAACTGACGACGGTTGCCCGGAGCCATATGCCATTGGTAGTAGCTATCCGCCAGAATCAGGCAACGCCTGTCCTGCCAGGCTTTTTTGAACATTCGTGACTCAGCGGCGGTCTCCACACGGGCATTGATCTGGGCCCGAGATAAATCCTGCAACCAGGAAGGGACAAGCCCCCACTTGGCCCGGGCGAGTTCAGGGGCACCACAGTCACTGTTCCGAACCAGCCACACCTGCTGCCCCGGCACCACCTGTTGCACGGGTTTCTGAGTTAACACATCGTTGATACCGAGAAAGCCAAGGTCAACCCTGGGCAGGTTGAATGAGTAACGGCTGCACATAAATTACTCCAACTCACTTTAATCATTTGCGATCAAGAGCCTGATTATTGCAGATAAAGAGTGGCCAACTGATCCACCAGCTGCCTGGCCTTTTCCAGTTGAACCGTATTGAGCAGAGTCTCCAGCCTGGCTTTCTGGGCTTCGGCAGAGGCTGATATGTTCGACGGGGCCTGCAGACTGAGCTCGGTCCACATATAAGCCGCGATCAGGTTGCGGTCCGTGCCTTCACCATTGAGATAGGCCCGTCCCAGCTCATACTGTGCTTCAGGATTCAGCCCTTCACGCCCGGCAGCCTGCTGGAAATAGTCAAAGGCCATGCCAATATCCTTAGCGGTCCCGGCAAGCCCGTCACGATAAGCCCTGCCCAGCCAGAGCATGGCTTCGGCCCGGGCTTTCTGATCGCCCTGGCGGGCAATGCGCTGCAAAGCGTTAATGGCTTTAGCCGGGTTTGTTGCCTGGCCTGAGTGGAGGATTTGAATCGCCTCGCTTAACTGTCCCTGAACCTTACCAGAAACCGACGGCTCTTTTTGTTCTTTCTGCTCTTTCTGAGCCACAACACCGCTAACAGGGGTGGTAGCCCAGACCGGCCCCGCCACCGTGACCAGCAATACCACCAAACTGACAGCACTTTTAAACTGCTTCAACATGAATAATTCCTGCCTGGCATTTTTATAAATGGTCAGGTTCCGGGAACCTGAAACCTGGATTATATGATGTTCGGGAACGGTTTGCAGGTATTCCTCACAGCGATTCCCATTCCAGCGATAAACGTCACCCGGCAACCAATTCCACCTTCGTTATCACTTCAATCGCACACATACTGATGAACAACCTCTGGTTTGCATCCTCCATACGCCTCAGTTACATTACGCGACAGTGTCTATACAGACCGGCAGTCAATCCATGAAATATAATAGCCCGTCGATCAATAACGATTTTTTCCTTATCTGACCTCAAAGCATTGGCACAAATGGAAGCTTTTGACGATATCCGCCCTTACCATGACCATGAGGTCCGGCCTACACTGGCTCGCCTGTTAACTGATAAAGACCTGCTCCATGTGTTGGCAAAGCACCGTTACCCCGGTTTAACCCGGCAATTTTCCGGAGCCATGGCCTGGATCACCTCTCTGGCGTTAAAGTACAAAACACGGAATATCCATAATGTCCGGGATTTTCAGGCCATCATCGAGCCCTATCTGACCCGGGTGATCAAAACCACCACCCATAAGGTGTCTTTTTCCGGCATTGAGCACCTGAACAAGGACAAGGCCTATCTGTTTCTGTCCAACCATCGGGATATTGTTCTGGATCCGGCCCTGGTCAACTACGCGCTCTACCTTAACGATATGGAAACCTGCCAGATTGCCATTGGCGACAACCTGGTCAAACGCCCTTTTGTCAGTGACCTGATGCGTCTGAACAAAAGCTTTATCGTCAAACGCTCACTGTCCGGACGACGGGAAAAGCTGCTCGCCTTCCAGAACCTCTCGGCCTACATTCATCACTGCATCGATGAAGGCCAGCCGGTCTGGATTGCCCAGAGCGAAGGCCGGGCCAAGGATGGTAATGACCAGACCGATCCGGCCATTATCAAGATGTTTAACCTGAGCCGTCGTGGCAGGCAGGGCGCTTTTGCTGACAATATTCGCTCACTGAATATTGTACCGGTCTCCATCTCCTACGAGTTCGACCCATGCGACTGCGACAAGGCCCGGGAACTCTATGAGAAACAACAGACCGGTCAGTATCAGAAAGCCGACGATGAAGATTTGAAAAGCATCGTCACCGGCATAGATGGTTACAAAGGGCATGTGCATGTTGCGTTTGGCAAACCGCTGACAGAAGACTTTGAAGATGCCGCCTCGGTGGTTCAAGAGGTTAACCATCAGATTCACCATAACTATCAGTTGCAGACATCCAACCTGTTTGCCTGGGAAGCGATCAGCAGTGAGATCAACCAGCATGAGCAGGTTATTCAGGTTCCGGGGATCGAACAGTTATTCCCGGCCATCGATCTGCAGAAAAAGCGCGATGAATTTACCCGACACCTGCAGCGCTGCCCTGAGCCATACCGCCCCTGGTTCCTAAAGATGTATGCCCAGCCGGTGATTAATCGCTTCCGCTACGGTTCATAAGCATGAAGGAATCATCTGCACAACATGAAGCGCACCTTTCTCACCAGTCTGAAACGCAGGTGTACAAAGTCAGTGTAATGATTCCCTCCCCCTGGCTTGAAACAGTCAAGGAGGCCCTGTTCGCTGCCGGCGCTGGTCGTTATGGAACCTATGATTGCTGTTGCTGGCAAACCCCGGGAACCGGCCAGTTTCGCCCCTTGCCGGGAAGCCAGCCCTTCTCCGGGCAACCCGGCGAAATCCATTCAGAAGAAACCTGGAAAGTAGAAATGCTTTGTCAGGAGCGGTTTTTAAAACCCGCCATTGAGGCGCTACTGCGGGCGCACCCTTATGAAATGCCTGCCTTCGATTTTCACCCGGTCAGTCTTGCCGCTGCGGAGGCGTGACATACTCAAGCCTCATGGGAAATACGCCTTCCCGACGATCGGCAAAATAATAGCGAAGCGTCCGGCTTATGGTAGAAAATGCCAGTTGGTCCCAGGGAATCTCATCTTCTGTAAAGAGGGCCACCTCCAGACTCTCCTCCCCCGGGGCAAAGTCCGGCCGTTCCAGTCTCGCCAGAAAAAAAGCCGACAGCTGACCTACATGCACCACATTAAACAGCGTATACAGTGACTCAATAGTAACATCCGCACAGGCTTCTTCGCGGGTTTCCCGTGCCGCTCCCTCTTCGATGGTTTCGCCCAACTCCATAAAACCACCGGGCAGTGTCCAGAACCCCTTTCTGGGCTCGATCGCCCGTTTACACATCAATACCTTATCCTGGTAAACGGGCAGGCACCCGGTGATAACCCTGGGGTTCTGATAATGAATCGTGTGACAGTGATTACACACATCCCGCAGGCGATGGTCCCCTTCAGGCACTTTTCTTTGAGTCTTATGACCGCAGACACTGCAGTAATGCATAGAGGATCCTGTCATCAACGTTCACTCCTTGTTTCTGGCAGACGGGTAAAGAAGGACAATAACAGAGTAACAAAACCTCAGAGATGAACAAACTGTCGATCTACTTGCTTCATTAACGGGAAAAGCTTTTCTTTTCCTTTGAGGTTCCAATGCAAGACCCGCAACACCTGTCAACCAGCCCCCCTCATCAAACACTGAAAGAGGACAGGGTTCAGTTTACCATCATGAAGAATCCTTAATGTCTACCTTAAGAACAAGAACTAAGGGAGGCATCCTGATTGCTGCCAAATTTTTCGCTTATGAATTTACAGGGCCAGAACTCAAGGCTTCTATAGGCCCAATGTAATCAATTACGAGTTTGAACTCATTTCGCAACCTCTGCGGAACATTATCTTGCATGAAGCGCTCTATTTCGGCGAGCAACATCCGCTTTTCTTCCGGGCTGCAATCATAATCCGCCGTCACCTTGAACTTAAGTTGGTCTCTGGTTTTGCCAGTGAGTGCCAGCCCACAAATGCGAGCATTATTCCAAAGCAGAGGGCCAACGAGTTTTATCAACTCATCCTTCATGTCACTTATAATCCTCTTTTCGGTATTTGTGGATGAAATACCCGCGGTATCAGGGTTACCACCGTCTCGAAAAGGTTTGCTGATTTCATCACGTTGAGCACTCGGTGCCGAAAGTGCCACATTTCTGTTTGTTACAGGTTTAGTACCATTGGTCGACATTTTTTCTTCTTGCAGGCATAGTTCCGGACTCAGGCCAGGAGTCGGAGGCACGCTGGCAACTGCGGCGACGGGGGGAGATGGTGAACGACCAACCGCAACCGGTGGGGTAACATAACCGGTGAGTTGTGATGAAGTGGCTCCAGAGTTTACATTTTGCATAATCAGTTCCTCAAGGTGAAACTGATCTCTTAGGGTAGACATTATTAGGAACTGTCCTGAAATAACTTTCACATTTCTACAGCCACAATAAAGCTTCGAAACAATTATCAAGACTGAACAAGATGAGTACTCCAAATAGTTAGTAGAGTCCTGATCTTGCGAGTCGGTCTTTTGTGGTAACCACAACAAGGGTTGGATTCCCGAGCATTGCGGATTCCAGAATGGTTTGCAGTCCTTCTCGTTTAAAGTTGAAAGCACTGGCAATGTCACCGATAAATTCTGAGTCAGGATGCTTTTTGAGCAAGAGAGACTTCTGCGTGTCGATGCTGGATACACGACAAAGAGTTAATAAAGGGCAGAATGACCACTCACTCTGTGCAGGCAACAAAATGTTAATAGCCCCCAAGAACACTGGATAAATCCGGCTGAGCTACTTATGATAAATTCAAGTCCCTTGCAAGGATGCCTCTGAAGTCACCATGATGTTGAACCAGGTTGAAGAACGGCTGCAAAACCACCAGCCCAGAACAATAAATGCCCAACTGCCAGAAGCCGCAGTGCTGATACCCATTACCAATGCACCGGAACCAGAGCTGGTGTTTACCCGGCGGGCTCCCCACATGAGCACCCATAGTGGTGAGGTTGCGTTCCCGGGAGGCAAGCGGGACTTATCCGACAGAGACCTGGTCCAGACCGCATTGAGGGAGTCCTTTGAAGAGATCGCCCTCCCTCCGGAAGCCGTCAGAATCATTGGTCAAACCGGCTCGGTGGTCTCGCGCTTTGGTCTGGAAGTCACCCCTATTGTCGGGATTATTGCCGCAGACACGCCACTAAGAGCCAATATGGCGGAGCTGGATCGTATTTTTAAAGTCCCGTTAAGCTACTTTCTGGACAAGGACAACCTGACGTTCAACCATTGGAAACTGCGCAACCATGACTACATGATGCCGTCCTTTTACTATGGCGAGTATCTGATCTGGGGGCTGACTGCCGTGATGCTGGTGGAGTTCCTGAATATTACCCTGGATGCCGACATCTCACTGAACGCTCCTCACTTCAACAGCCATTTCCCCCGGCATAAGTAGCCAGAAATATTCGATTCCATATGGCCAGCTACTTAAGGGATGATTTAGTTTTGTTCCAGGGCCGGGTGATAGATAACCAGTCGCTGGTTTTTGTCCGGTGTAGTTATTATTGTTGATTCCCGGTCAGGTGCAGGCCACTCAATCACCAGTTTGTCAATGCTCCTGTCCCGCCCCAGGCCAAAGTGAGACTGCCTGGGGTTGGCCGATACGTAGTTGTTCTCAAAGCGCAACTCCCGATACTGCACCCCCTGATCAGTATGCAGATAAAGCTTGGCTCCCAACGCCTCGGTATTTCCCGGCAAACCCACCAGCTTTACCGATAGCCAGTCATTGTTCTCTGTATTGTTATTGCGATAGAACGTTGGCCTGCCTTCCCAGTTGCTGATGACAATATCAATATCACCATCCTGCTGATAATCGAAGCAGACAATGCCACGACCATCATTCACCTCAGTTAACCCCCATGCGGCAGACTCCTCTGAAAATGTCATGCCACCCTGGTTAATAAACAGCCTTGGTCTGGCGTTATTAAATGCCTCGTGGCTTTGCAAAAACTGAAGGTTCTGCTGTTTCTCCAACCCGGAATTAAAAACAGCGGTTTCCGGGAGGGCACCATAACCGGTGGCATGAAAGATATCCAGCAAACCGTCATTATTAAAATCAGCAGCACAACTGCCCCAGCCCCAGCCTCCTTTTTGCAAACCTGTTTTTTCGGTCGCTTCCCGGACGTTAAAATTGCCGATATTTTCATATAGCCGGTTTCCGGTGTATTTCCGATTCCGCTCAGAGCTGTAAATACTGCTTTCAAACCAATCCATGTCACCATCATTATCAAAATCGGCGATGGCTGCCCCCATGCCAAAACTGCCATTAATGACATTAATATCCGTAATATCCTGCAAGCCTTCAGACGTTGATTGCCACAGTTGCGAGGTAAAAAAATCGGCTGTCAACAGCACATCCGGAACACCGTTATTATCAAAATCGACCATATTGGGGGTAAAGGTAAAATCACTGTCCCCAAACAACGGCAGATCATGCTGCTGGTGAATCACGCCATCCCCATGCAATAGCTCTCCATAGCTGCCCCTCAGCCCGGGATAGGCGATGCCCTCAGGCCGCAGGTTACGATAGCCATGATTGCGCCACACCTGTGGCTGACGTGCTGACTTGTAGCTACGCCAGAAGGCCATCACCATATCCAGATGCCCATCCTGATCAAGATCACCAAAACTGGCGTTTAACGTCGGTCCCTGAACATTGCTCAGCACCATGGATGATGGCGCTTCGACCATATTGAAAATAATCTGGGGAAAGTAACTGCCACTGTTCCCGAGAAAGAGATCGGCCTTGTAGTCACCATCAATATCTGCCACCAGCGGAGTAATGGCACCGGTTGTATTGATTTTCTCAAGCGGCAGCATCTCTTTTCGAAACCCACCGGATGGCTGCTGATAGTAGACAATGACATTCCCCTGATTATCATTGAAAATCAAATCGTCCAGGCAATCGTTATCAATATCAAATGCCGACACGCCAGACCAGTTGACGATATCCATGATCCACCCGGGCTTAATCAGACCAATAACCCGCCGATGGTCCAGACCGCTGGACCGGGTGATATTCGTCAACGGTGTGGTAACAGCATTATCAGATTTCATGTCTGTGGCATTTCGCCCACAGCCATGAACGAGAGGTGGTGCTACAGCCACCCGCTCACCTGATAATTCTGGCGCTGGAACCAAAGGCAGCGCCGATTGCTTTACATCATCCGTTTTAACCTGTTCCGTAATAATAGGCTGCCGGTCAACCAGATAGTCTATACACTGACGTTTATTCACACACGAGTCTGTCAATGTGTTAAGAAACGCAATTAATGCCTCAATCTGAGACGATTTCAAATGGTAAGGCAGCCGCAGGTAACCCGGACCTTCCTTCGCTATATTGCGGATAGTCTGAGCTATTGACGACTTATTTTTTCTGTCAGCCATCTGCTGGAATTGCCAGTGCAGCGTATGTGCCTCTATTACCTGGTAAAGAGACCCGGCTGAACCATTGTGAAAATAAGGCCCTGTCAAGGCAACATTCAGCAGACTTGGGGTACGGAACGAATAGGGCATCTGCCTGAAATTGAAATTTTTACGACCGTAGTCCAGGCCGCGCCCATTCGCTCCCCGTCCGTAGGGCGCAACACCGATATTGTAAAACCGCTCATCGGACAAATGATTGCCACTGTGGCACCCTGCGCAACCGGCACCATTGCGAACCACTGGAGTAAAAAAGAGCTTTAGCCCCTCTTTTTCCAGGGGTGTCAAATCACCTTTGCCTTTTACGTAACGAAAAAAAGCATTGTCGATAAACACCAGGTGCCCCTGAAACCTGGATAATGCCTCGGTAACCCGGTCGATATGGATCATCTCCTGGCAAGTGGCTGCCTCTGACTCGGCAAATGCCTGCCGGAAAATGCTGCACCACTGCGGGTTAGACTGAAGTCGTTGTATGATGATTTCATAGAGTTCATGGTGATTGTAATGCGCATCTTTCAGGCCCTTCATTTCGAAGGGAGAGACCATCGGCAGCCGGGCCTGTGCCTGCAACAGGTTCTTCTCCTCATAGCATTCCGGTCGCAGATTGGAATAGCCATTACCAAGACGCACCAGCCGTCCATTACCACCAACACCACAGGAAGGTGAGGCCATGCCAGCGTCGGGTAACGCTTCCTGAAGGTACTGCAAACGACCATCCCAGAATAGATTCTCTCTGTACAGCGATGCATTAAATACCGTCGGTGAGTTTCTGGGGATCAGCAGCTCTTCGTATTGGTCCGGATATAAACCTTTCAGGGCATCCAGCCGCTTTTGCCCGAACAGCCTGTGGTCGTTAACGATCACGCCGACGGGCAGTGCCAGACCATCACCGCCAGCGGTTTGGGGATGATGGCAACTGGCACAGGATACGGCACCACTGAGGCTTAAATCGGGGCTGAAAAATAACTTTTTGCCTAACTTCACCACTGGAGAGGTGAACGGCTCCACAGGTGTATCCGGCTCAGGTGTGCCGGTAATCTGATGGGATCGGAGCAACTTTCCGATGGATGCGTCTGAGATATCCGTTAACAGGTCAGCGTCTGCAAACCGGGAGAGCCCAAAAAAGACAACGCCAAGATAAAAGAATACGGTTTTATTGTTCATAGCAATCAAACTAATGAAATTCTTCATTAGCTATCATCGACAGAGCAATCAGTAACTTTTGACTGGGCGTTTACCGCTTACTCCCGATAAGCTGTTGCCGGAGTTCCGGGTAGGCGGTATTGTCTGAAAGCCAGATATCCAGAAAGGTTCGGGCCAGCCGCACATCGTCAATCCTGCCCAGAAAACGGTGGCCGAAATAAAAGCGTCCGCCGGATGCCGACAGCACAAAAACCAGGCGGTCACCCGCACGAACGCCCTTCCATATTTTGCTGAGTTGCTTAAGCCAGCGTTTTCTATTCTCCCGGGATACCCCGAGGTGAGCCCACTGTTGGTCTGTTGCCGAAAGCAACCGTTTTTTACTGATCTTTCGTCGATAGTCGATAAGCAGCGCCACATCAGTGGAAGCGGGTTCAGCAACGTCATAACGGCCGGAGGGCGTTTTCAACTGGGCATCGTAAATATCCCATAGGCCCCATTTCAAGGTTGAATGCCCAACCGTCTGCCACTGCTCCCAGGCAGGATAATACTGTTTATCATTTTTTATAGAGTCCCGGGCAAAACTCTTTGCAGAGAACAGGGATATCAAAAGAACCAGCAAAATGGCTACGTTGGAAAGACCGGCAACGTAGAACCTGACTCCATTTTTTTTCATGGCGAAACCTTTGCCTTATTTTTAATAGTTATTATCTGGCTGTACGAATAAATTCGCCAAAAGGATTCACAGGTTATTGGGCAAATACACTCTAATTTATCTTCTTAAAGGGTGACTCTTCATAGGGCAGTGGTTCCGTCAAAACAATTGAAGAATTAGGTACACCTTTTGTCTTTTGGTCATCGCCTTCACAGCAAACACCACTATTATTGAGAGCTTCATTAGCCTGGCTTACGTCAAGCACCGAGGTACTTCCTGGCTGATTCACCACTGCCAATTGATTGGGGGTGGCTTCATCAGGCACAGATATACTACGGTACCAGAGTAAATCTTCAGCCACTAAAGCCGAACAAGTCGCACAGCCACCACCAACACCACCCAGACATAATGCTTTCAGGATTCCAGCATTTGTACACAAAGTGATCAGATACGCGGATGTTGCACCAGCGCCACATCCAGCGCAGAGCATACCACCGCTTAAAGCCACATATTCAATAGCATTCTCCTGCGCTGGCGTAATTTCCGAAAAAGCACTTCGAATAGTTGCCATACAGCCTGTTGCATTCATAACCTCAACCTTACTTAAGTTTATTTACCTGAACTCTGACTGTGGTGTTTGCATAAAGTTTCCCATTCTGTCAAAAAAAGAGAGTATTCATTTCGCCATAAACATCCGGACACTCTTGATCCGGTTATCTTTCACCTGCAGGATCTCAAAACGGCAATTCTTGATTTTCCAGCACACGCTGGCCTCGGGAATGGCTTCCATCTCTTCCGTAATCAGGCCATTAATGGTTCGGGCATCGTCCGTTGGCAGATTCCAGCCCAGCGCCTTGTTAACATCCCGAATGGAGGCTGAGCCATCGATGATATAACTGCCATCCCCCTGGGGCGTAATATCCTGGCTGCTGTCAGAAACATCGGTGGTAAAGTCACCGACGATCTCCTCAAGAATATCTTCCAAAGTCACCAGGCCCATAATATCGCCGTACTCGTCCACAACCAGGGCGGTTCTCTCCTTGGCCTTCTGGAAATTGAACAACTGGGTATGCAGAGGCGTAGATTCCGGAACGTAATACGGTTCAGCGGTTTCCTGCAACAGTGTTGCCTTGTTGACCTTTTCCAGCGTCAGCAATCGGGCAATCTTGCGCATGTGAAGTATACCGACAATATTATTGATATCACCGCGATACACCGGCAGGCGGGTATGCTGACAATCCCTTAGCTGAAGAATAATTTCTTTAATATCATCCTCAATATCGACACCGTAGACCTCATTTCTGGGTACCATAATGTCATCAACCCGCACTTTCTCCAGGTCAAGAATGCCCAGCAACATGCCACGGCGCTTCTTCGGCAGGCGCAGGCCGGACTCATTCACCAGCGTCCGCAACTCTTCACTGGTCAGCTGATCCTCACCTTCCTGGCCCGGCCGTATTCCTAACGGCCTCATCAGCAAAGAGCAGATCCAGTTCACCAGCACCACCATCGGATAGAGCACCTTCAACAGAGGAACCAGCACCATGGATGCAGGAAAAGCCACCTTTTCCGGATACATGGCAGCGATGGTCTTGGGCGTCACCTCACCGAAAATCAGCACAATAAAGGTCAACCCCAGGGTGGCAATAGCAATACCGCTGTCTCCCCAGAGGCGGACAGCAATAATGGTGGCCAGGGCAGAGGCCAGAATGTTAACAAAATTGTTGCCAATCAGAATGACCCCAATCAGTCGATCAGGTCGGTCCAGCAGGCTGCTGGTTCTTTTCGCTGCCCGGTTACCCTTGCGGGCAAGGTGCCGGAGACGATAGCGATTGATGGCCATCATCCCGGTTTCCGAACTGGAGAAAAATGCAGAAAACAGCAGAAGAAAAATCAGTGCGCCAATCAATGCGCTTAAGGGTGCTTCACTCAACGAGTTGTCGCCTTTTGTCAGAACCGATGCGGTAAAATTACCTATTTTACCTGCTTCAGGGCGAAGTCCCAAGCCCTGGTGTTTGCCAATATGAAGTGAGCCTGTACTTTTCTGACTTCGTATGGTTACCGAACCATGAAAAGCCAGCAGGTGCATTGGACGCTTTGGTTGAACTAATTAATGGGTGAACTGTCCAAATTATTATTATTTCGGTTTAACTTAATCACATCGAAACGGCAAGGATTGCCAGAGGAGGTAACAAGCATGGATCCGCTCGGTATTAGAACACTCGACTTTAAAACAATAGATGCAACAAAAGAACAAGAGTTGCCTGATCAACGTTGTGTTAGTTTATCTAACCAAATGGTTAAGACAAGCACCGCCTTTGCCAGAGAAGTTGGAAAAAGCAAAGAGGTAATCCTGCCGATTACTGGTTCTTCCAGTCAGGCTTTGAAGACCAATGTTGATTTCACCAATAAGCCAGAGCCTAAAGTAGCAGTCATTAATAACCCGGCTGTGAAAATCACTGAGACAGCACTGGCAACCCCAACTATAGAGCCAACAAAAACCCCTCCGAAAACAGCCAAAGCCGAAACTGAGTCGTCCAATCTTCCGATCATTGATCAATCGTTGATTGACTCCAGTGATATCCCGAAAACGACCTTGCTACAGCATTATTTTCCATCCAGTGTCTCACCTGATGCCCAGACCATTGCCCGCCCCGTTCATGGTGTCCAGCACAGTTGCCGGACGGCAATCTGGGCCGTAGCCCTCTTGCAACAGCGCAAACAGCACCGCGATCCCCTGGCGCTGGCATTTCCCGACCACATGGTACCGCTGCTGATCAAAGCCTGTCTGTTTCACGACACCGGCCGTGAAGGCGATGGGCTCGATACGGAGGAGTGGGAGCGAGCCAGTGCTGACAACCTGATGGAACACCTGCGCAACTGCGGCATGGCGCAGTCTCTGGCCTGGCAGTGTGGTGAAGCCATATGCCACAAGGATAACCCTGAGGGCTGCGAGCTTCTGCCAGAGGCGATACAGACCCTGCGCAGTCTGCTCCATGATGCGGATACACTGGAGGTTATGCGGGTAAGGGAATGTTTTTACATGGACCGGCTGGAATGTTTTGCTGCCTGTCAGGATGATCAACAGAGGAAAGAGTGGCGCAAGCTGGCCGAAGAAGTCTGCCGGGTGATTGCCAGGCAGGGTGATCTCTGGTTTCCGATCAAGTTGCAGGACAGCGCCACAGATCGCGAACACTTCTTCAGCATCGGTGCCGCCAGCAAGTGTGAAAACAGGAAAAAACGGTGGGAACACCATCCTTCGCCATTCAGTTATCAGCTTTATAGCATAGGTGAACAGTCCGCTGTTATCCGGGAGTTAATCTCCCCTTATACCGAACACCCGGCAGAACCACAGGCACCCTCTTTCTCCCTGGCACAACTGACCGGTGCGGATATAAAAGAGTGCCAGGGCAGTTGGCCAAAGGGGCTGTATAGCGATCCCGTTAGCCAACAGGTCTATTACATCAAACCGACCAGCGGTGAGCTGAGTGCACAAAACCAGCGACTGATGGGCAACCTGGCCCGACTGCTGGGCATCACCGTACCCGAGAGCTTTGTCCATCAGGAACAGGGTCATTTTTATCTGGTCAGTCCTGTCCCCGAACAATGGCAGGGTAAGCTCAAAGGCGGGGAGGAAACCCTGCGCTCGTTATCTTCCGAGCAGTGGGCCAGATTGCTGCTGATCAATGTGATTGTCGGTAACGAAAATATGGTGAACAGTGACTGGGAGGGCATTGAACTGACCCCGGAAGGGGAGCCGGTGATGTTCCACTGGGACTTTGCCGGGATGGCAACTCGCTACCCGTGTCCTGAGAAACCAGAGCCCACTCCCAAAGCGGATGATTTTTCCTCCATGCCGGTGCTGCTGAATAAACTGCGGAACCCTCAGGCACCCTCCATGAACTCGCTGCCCATCCACAACCCCTGCGTCGATATTCTGGCACAATTGGATGATGACCTGCTGGGCCATACCCTGAAAGATATCTTGCACCAGCTTGACTGGCAGACCCTGGACCGACTGATCGAACACAGCGGTTTTCTGCCCGGCGACCGCAGCTGGTTACGGCAAACCATTCACGATCGTATTGCCTGGCTGACCACCCGCCTGCCCCATACCGTGGCGGCAGGTGAGCGGGTTTCCATGGCGGAATACCAGGCGATTGCGGCAGCGGGTATCCGGGGCGGTTGGCTGCCGGTCAAAGGCCGGGATATCCAGGGCGGACAGATCGGCATTAGCCAATTACTGGATGCCAATGGCCAACCCATTACCCGGATGACCCTCCAGTTATCCCCCGAAGCCGGCAACAAACTGGCGGATAACCTGGCCCTGGAACGGGGATTACACCTTCTGGCCAGCCGGGTTAAATATGCCAACCATGCCCTGAACGGCAATTACCGCGACTGGCGCAGTGAGCTGACCAGCCTGGCCAATGACTGTCACGGCCTGGCCAGGCAGCTGACCAACGATAAAACACGATGGTGTAATGAGCATCACGATACCATTGACGAGACCGTGGTGACTCTGCAGGACATTGTTGACAAGTGCCGGGCAGCGCTAACGGCCGACGTGCCGTCCATTGAAAAACTGCCATCAATTAAACTTCCCCTGCCTGCTCCTGAGTTTCCTGCACGAGTCAGCTCAAGAACCGGCGAAGAAGTTGATGCAAAAATACAACTGGCTGAATTCAGCCACGGTTTTGCCAAACTGACAGGCCAGAGCGTCAGTTACTTGAATCAGGAACAGCTGGATCAAGGCGGTCTGACTGCCTCACCGGTACATGGGGTTGAACTCGAAGCGGACGTCTGTGAGGGCGGCAGTCTACTGTTTTTTCCTCCGAACCTGCCTGATGCCCTTACCTTTGAAAATCAACTGATCATCACCTTTCCAGGACACGATAAATCCGTGGTTGAGGCGTTGTTCAGGGAACTGGCAGGGCTGGGCATTGATGGCGAGCGGCCAAATACTGTTGACCTGGAAGAGCAATGGCTGGACGCCCTGGCCGACTTCCACGGCTGCCTTGGTGATATGAACCTCGCCGTGGCAGCGGATACCAATATTCCGGTAAACACCAGCAAAAAAGCGTTTCTTAAACAGTCGCTGAACGTCAATGATGAACAACTGCTCGATTGCGACAGCCATTCCCTTATTCGCGCAGGACGTCGGGTGCATAACCGCCCGGGGTTTCCCCATGGCATTGGGGCAGACCCGGCAAGGAAGTTCTGCCCCGGCCACAGTATAAACTTTTGTCCAGACCAGTACCGGAGCAGTAGCAAGTTTGTCAACGAGAGCCTGCAAAATGAAGCGGCTCTGATCTCCTTTGGGCGACGTTCTCAGATAGGGATAAAACCGTCCGGGAATGCCGGGGGTATGTTCTTCAGAATAAATTTCAACACCAAACAAGTATTTACCCGAATCATGGACCTGGAGCAGGCAAATAATCTGGCGGATCAGTCCAAAAAAGAATACACAGGCGCCATGTCTGTGGTCCTGCAACCTGAAGCACTTCGCCGCCTGGATACAAAATTTTTTAGAGATCACCAGCATTTTAATAAAGACCAATACCCCGAACTGATAGCCTACATCGAGAATCAGAAAGTCATTCCGCAGTCAGTGGATGATTACCAGAAATTGATCCAGGGAGATGAGGATCAGGAAACCTGGTTTTCCAATCCTCTGTCCTTGCATGATGAGTTGAACAAACTTGAGATCAGTTCTCCTGAAGATCAGCAACAGTTGTTGCATACCCTGAAGAAACGCTATACCCACTGGCCCGACGGGCGACCGCTGGAACAGCTTTTTCAGCAATCCTGGTCCAACTGTTACCATGAGTTAACCTATCAATACAGCAAGGTTGACGAAAACATCAGAAATCTCATCAAGGCGTGTGGCGAAGAGAGCATTCAGTTGCTGGTTGAGCAAAACCCCCATCTGCTGGAGGGAAAGCTGGATTCGCTGGATGGCTTGCAGCTGAGGGGTGATTATGAAATATATGGCATTGATTTTAGCAACTGTTCCATGAACGCTACCGTGTTGCAATCCGTTAACTTCAAGAGCTGCACCTTCAACACAGAGGTGTTAAACCGCCTGACCGTTGACAACATTTCATTTAGCAGTTGTTATTTTCAAGGTGAGCCGTTTTCATCGTCGATATTGGACAATGCCAGTTTTGGCCCTGAAACTGAGTGCGATGGCTACCAATCTAAAAGAATCAATCAGCTTTCCCAACTCATTTATAAGTCGTGTGTTAATCAGCAGGGTGAGTTCAATCTGGCACAATGGCTGGAGTTGATGATGAACAATCATTTTCTGCGCCGTTCCTCAGTACCTTTGGATCGTTTAAGCCGGGATATCCTGTCACAACACATGGAAGAGATTATCCGGGATTATCCACATCAACTTATTGGCATGATCAATGAATTGCTCAACATTAAATTCAAAAATATTGACCATGCAATACGGTTTATCAGGAATAATCGAGAATTCCATACTGGCGAAATCAACGATCTCAGAGATCTGTTCTTTGATTTCAGAACCGTCCTCCTGAAAGAAGGAAATTATCCCGGGGGGAAAAGTGGCCCACTGAATGAATTAATTACCTTCAAACCGGACGAATGCAATGATCTGCCCCAGGAAGCAGTGTTGGCGTTGATTTTAAATATGATTAACCTTGTGATGTTCCCTCAATCCGAAAATGAATACCGGGAATTTGGAGTCAATATCAACAACCCGGATGATCACAACAATGACCGGAATAGCATGTCTGAGTCCGGCAGCCAAAGCACAGAAAATAGCACGACATCGCACCCGGTATCCAATGTCCTGCCTCTTTATAATCTGGATAGTTACAGAGCCCATCTTTGTCGGTATCACCTCAAAGATTATCGGAAATATATTGATCAACTCTGGGAAGAGTGCTCTGAAGAGCGTAAATTAGCAATCGCCAAACACTGTTTGAGTCAGCACAATGTTGCCGTTAGCCCCCAGACCACAAGGGAGTTTATGAAATTATTGCTGGCAAATAATCCCGAAGAAAAACATTGGCTGGATAACTATAACGCCAACATGGCAAAGCATATAAACAACCAGCAGGCGTGCAATCAGTTGATTACGGATCGTTTTGATTCATGGTTGCGTGACAGGACGGTGATTGACACATCCCTGCCAACCACGAATTAAGACGGCATCGGGATTCAAGAGCTGAAATCGCGACGAAGGGTGATTGGCACAGTCTTTATTCAGGGTGTGGTGTTTACGCCCTTCGACTCCGCTCAGGACGAATGGAGCTTGGGAGTCATTAATAGAAAGAATCCATCAAATACATTGAAACCATGCACCAGGACATGGTTTCAACGAGTTTGACGTGTACAATCTCCGTTCACCCTGAGCGGAGTCGAAGGGTGCTTGGCACGATCTATCATAGCCCGGAGTTTCCGCCCTTAGACAGGCTTCAGGACGAACGGAGTTTGGGTGCCATTGATAAAGAGAACCCATCAATGACATTGAAACCATGCACCAGGTCTATTCCCGGACAACCTCCTGGCGACACTCCAGCACGCCCACCATCCCAACGCCTCCCCGTTTTTGATAACTCTCCGGAACAAGCCCCTTCAAAAGCAGGACTGCCCGGAAACCACGCAGTCAAGCACCAGTCTTGAGCCAAAGTAAGCAAGTACCAGAAACAGGACACCGGCCAGAGTCCAGCGAACAGCCGTCTGCCCACGCCAGCCAAATCGCCAGTGGCCAATCAACAGTGCGGCAAAAAGACACCAGGCGGTGATGGATAATACCGTTTTATGCACCAGCCGCTGGGCAAACATATCTTCCAGGAAGAGAAACCCACTGCCCAGCGAGAGTGTCAGCAAAATAACCCCAAGGACCAGAAACTCAAATAGCAGCCGCTCCATGGTTTGCAACGGCGGCAGTGTTCTGATGGTATGCCGGTGAGTGCGCAGCTGGTGTTCCTGGAAGGAGAGCAGAATGGCCTGAAATGCCGCCACCATCAGAATGCCATAGGCCATAACCGAAAGAAGCACATGGGAAACCATGGATGATGCGGTGTTCCAGACAATATGTTCAACCGGGGCCAGCAGTGCCAGCACAATGGCCAGCATGGTGACCGGCAGAATCATCACCAGCAGGCTTTCCGAGGGTTTTTTCAAACTGCTCAGGAGCACCATCATGGTCACCATCATAGAGGTCAGCGACCCCATGGTGAACACGCCAAGGTTGATGCCCCGATCAGTATGGATGGAAATGTATAACGCAATAATGTGGAAAATCAGGCCAAGGGCGGTAATCAACAGAACCAGCGATTTGGGCATTTCACGCCCACTGTTTCGCAACCCCTGCCCAACCGTGCCTGCCAGATAGCAACCAAGCGCACCCATACTGACGAACATGACACTCATTAGCGAAAGCCTATTTATCCCCAAAGCAGCAAAAAAAGCAGGAAGCCCTCTAGTAGTACACGGTTTCAATGTAATTGATGGGATCCTTTATTGACCTCCAAACTCCGTTCGTCTTGAGCGGAGTCGAAAGACGTAAACGCCATACCCTGAGTACTGTGCCAATCACCCTTCGTCCGTGCATCCTTAGCTGAGTCGAAGGGTGCTTGGCACGGTCAGAGTCCGGAGTTTCCGCCCTTCGACTCCGCTCAGGACGAACGGAGTGCGGTGGCACGACAACCCGTCAAACTCATTGAAACCATGTACTAGCGCAGCTAAGCGTTGTTACCCATACCGTTCGTGCGGAGCTTGTCGAAGTACGGTGGCACCATCCTTCGACAAGCACAGGATGAACGAAGTGTACGGATGTCAACGCTTTTCTACACCAGGGCTTCAACGTAAAGCAGCATCGGCAGTTTGTCATATTACCCGGCGCTAGACAAACAACCTTTCACCGGATCCACTGAAATGGATGCCGCTTTAGTTTTGATTCCTATATAATGGCCGACATTCTGTGCGTTCAACCGCATAAACACCTTAGATCAGGGTAATTCCCAGAATGTTCGAAAATTTAACCGAACGCCTGTCCCGTACGCTGAAAACCGTAACCGGGAAGGCCAAACTCACCGAAGACAATATCAAGGACACCCTGCGCGAAGTGCGCATGGCCCTGCTCGAAGCAGACGTTGCCCTGCCGGTGGTTCGAGAGTTTATCAACCGGATCAGGGACCGGGCCATCGGGCAGGAGGTTCAGTCCAGCCTGAGCCCGGGCCAGGCGTTTGTCAAAATTGTCCAGAATGAACTGATTGAGGTGATGGGTTCGTCCAACGACGAACTGAACCTGGCCACCCAGCCACCGGCCGTGATCCTGATGGCCGGTCTTCAGGGTGCCGGTAAAACCACCTCTGCGGCCAAACTGGGTAAATGGCTGAAAGAGCGCCAGAAGAAATCCGTTATGGTGGTCAGTGCCGACGTTTACCGTCCCGCGGCGATCAAACAGCTGGAAACCCTGGCCCAGGAAACCGGCCTGAACTTCTTCCCGTCGTCTGCTGACCAGAAACCAGTGGATATTGTTACTGGCGCGATTCATGAAGCCCGCATCAAGCACGCGGATGTCCTGATTGTCGACACCGCCGGTCGTCTGCATATCGATAACGATATGATGGCTGAAATCCAGCAGCTGCACAGCGCCATCAACCCCATAGAAACCCTGTTCGTGGTGGATGCCATGACCGGTCAGGATGCAGCCAATACCGCCAAGGCGTTTGGTGATGCCCTGCCATTGACCGGGGTGATCCTGACCAAGGCGGATGGTGATGCCCGTGGTGGTGCAGCGCTGTCGGTGCGCCAGATCACCGGCAAGCCCATCAAGTTTATCGGTATGGGCGAGAAGACCGATGCCCTGGAGCCTTTCTATCCGGACCGTATTGCCTCGCGCATTCTGGGCATGGGGGATATTCTCTCCCTGATCGAGGAAGCCGAGCGCAAGCTGGACCGCAGCAAGGCGGACAAGCTGGCCAGCAAGCTGAAGAAAGGCAAAGGCTTTGATCTGGAAGATTTCCGTGACCAGCTGCAGCAAATGAAGAAAATGGGTGGACTCAGCGGCATGATGGACAAACTGCCCGGCATGGGCGGCATGGCACCACAGCTTCAGGGTCAGATGGACAACAGGATTTTTGTCCAGATGGAAGCCATCATCAACTCCATGACCCCCGCTGAACGCGCCAACCCGGACATCATGAACGGATCCCGTAAAAAGCGCATAGCCGCTGGTTCCGGCACCCAGATCCAGGACATCAACCGACTCATCAAGCAGCATAAGCAGATGAGTAAAATGATGAAAAAAGTCACCAAAAAAGGCGGCATGAGCAAACTTATGCGAGGCATGTCGTCCGTGAAAGGCCAGCTACCCGGCGGAATGGGTGGCATGATGCCTCCCGGTGGCGGCAAAAAGTTTCCGTTTTAACAACCCATTAATGGCCAGCTCCAAAAACAGGGCTGGCCATTTGAATTTAATAACAATTTTCATTGAAATCGATAATTTATTTCAATCCCGAATAATAAATAAAATCCACATTCCGAACATTTACGATTTTTTGCTGTCAAAGTTTCTGTGCAATTAGAAATCAGGTCAGGTAAAGGACCTCTGTTTTTAATCACTGCTCCTGTTCAGAGACCCAAATCCGGGCAAATGAATAAGGCATTTATTTTAATAAACCAAAACGAGCAATGACCTTATAAAAAATTAAATTTTGACCATCAGCATAATGGAGTATTCGAAGTGGATAAGATTACCCGGCCCAACCATGATTATTCAAGCTTGCCAGCAAGCCAACCTGACCCGCAACATCAAGACTTTACAGCTGGCCGTCCTCGCAGCAACAGTGTTTGCCTGGGTTCATTCGGCTTGACAAGAGATGGTGCCAACTGCACCAGCGAGAGTAATGTCGGTGACATTCCGATTCGAAATCGAATGATCGAAATTCCCGTTAACCAGCACACACCAACCCCCCCCCCTGCTCCAAAGACTGATACCGGATCGGAAGAGGCATCAGCTAGCCCCAATCAAGACTCGCCCTCATCATCTCCTCCGGATAGCCCCCCCCCAACATCCATTAATGGCTCGCATCTTGCCTTCTATGGCTTAATGATGTACTACACAGGAACTATCCCTCAAAAACAAAAGCCTGATCCCAAGAAGCCAAAGGTTGATCCGAAGAAGCCAAAAGCTGATCCGCAAGAGCGAAAGTCTGATCCGCAAGAGCAAAAGTCTGATCCACGAAAACAAACGCCTGTTCCAAAACCTCGAAAATCCATTGGCTCAAAATCTCTCCCGCAGACGCAAAAACCTGATCCGAAACAGCGAAAACGCATCCCGCAAGCGCAAGAACTTCCCCAGAGAGATATATCCGAGGGGCAAGTAGTTAAGAAGCAACCGGAGAGCCCAACCAGCGCGGCCTGCCCTTCTCCGACGCCACAGCTAATACACTCATTCGGCAATGTTTCATTAACCATGTATTCAGGCATCCAGGCAAAAAACAACAACTGTGCACTGGCTGCCTTTTTTATGGCTCTATCAAACAAAGGCGCATTGAATACATTGATTGGCGAGATTGGTGCCGGAGCCAGTAAACTAAAATCGAAAGGCAAAATGCAAGATGCCAATACTCTGGATGAATTTTTACCGATATGCGAACATTTTCACTTTGATGAAAATAATAAAGGCTACATTGCCGATGAGGGCCTGGACCGCATAAGAACACTGTTCCAACTCCGCAATGGAACACTCAGCATGCCCCTTTCAATATCGGATATTATCACCACAATCCTCAAACGCATCTATGATTATCCGGATGCTGGAAAAGTCCCATCCGAAAATTTCGATATCCTTAAATATACAGAGTCCTCTTTGAAGCACAAAATAGTATCGATTGAAGCCGGGGATGGCTTCGTCACTATCAGTGACACACAGGAACCAGTCAGCAGTCTCAGGGATGATAGAATTCCCTCAATTACAATACCAGCAGGCCTGACCAAAGTAGTGAACAATAAAGAACAACCAAAAGGACCACCCCACTCCAACCCGCCAAAATTTTTTTGGACTGTCGACGAATACAAACGGGGTGAGGAACTTGCCATAAAATGTACGGATAAATATGAAAGCAGCACAGGCAATCTGGTCGGTAGAAAATTTGTATATTTTGGTGACCCGGTGAATAAATCGAGGGAGATGGCAGCCGAGGTTGAAGAACACTATCTCTATGGCGACTTTCCCCGTACCGTTAGTTCATCATTTATCAATAGCCAGGGAGTGCAGATATTCGTTAATCATAAGCTAACCGGCTTTAACAAAGACGAACCTGTAAGTGGCAGAATAACCGCAACCTCTTCTCGATTGGCAACAACCCTGCAAGAGCTGATCGATAATTGGCTCAGGAACACTAAGCAAGGAATGGAACTTGATGATTGTGCATTCAAAGAGTTGTTACCTGATAACCATCACTCCCCGGAAGTGTTGTTGGTAACCATCCCCAACTTTGGAACCGAGATCAGACCCGAGCTGGAGTGGTGGAAAGATGTCTCTATTCCCACTGCCAACGGAAAAAAGAAGGATTACGAATTCGCTGGCGCGGTCACTATTGAAACAGGCCATTTTGTGGGCTGGCGTAAAGAAGGCAACGTCCTTCATTATGCTGACTCCATGGGAAACATGGAAGGCACTGAGACAGTTCCCTTAGTCGTCAAAATGCCGCTGACCGGGGCTGAAGAAACTCAAGAAATGTTACAAGCCGCTAATAATGACAGTGAAAGTCAATTCGATGCCTATTGCTCGGCAAGCCGAAGGGTCGCCAATCTGGGGAAATCAGCAGCTCTGGTTATTCTGACACAAAAGCCTGATTCATAAACGATTCTCACAGGCGGTTGTTACTCTGAGCCCGAGCCGGTTGATGTTCTACAGCGTATCAGCCTCCACCCGGATCGTGGTATCAGGGAACTGACTCCACGACTCTGGACTGGAAAATTCGGGGCCAATCCATTAATTAAAAGCCGACCTCGACAAGCAGGGAGTGCCAGCCCCTTGCTTGAACGCTTACACGAGATGGTTGTTCAGGGCGCACAAGACCAGGAGGCTGTCCGAGAATAGCGCCCGTAGCGAGGATGGCAGAAAATTGAGGATAAAAAGTCGGAAATTTTTAGTGAATAGTGGTTCTATTTGCTAAAAATTTCCGACTTTTTAGACCAATTTGCTGCCACCGCACGACTGCATGGATGCAGGAGCTAGAGCAACGCAGGAGCAGTTGCCGCGTAGGGCAGTCTATTCTCGGTCAGCCTCCCAGGAGGCAGTGCTGTGGGCGAGGCTTAATGTCTACCTTAAGAACCGTAGCAACTACTCGTGTGATGATGATGAAGAGCAGAATATCCGCAAGTTTATGATCTATCCTAAGATGGTCTTCTTTCCTTTGCTGACGTGAGTCTTAAATAACATAAACTGGTATTAAATTTAGAGATTTTTATGAAGAATATAATTTATACGGCTGGTTTTTTGCTTATGACAAACACAGTCATTGCCGACGAACAGACAGACATTGTCAAGCAATGGATTGGTACAAACTTTGAGCTAATCAATGAACTGCACAACGAAACATTATTCTTCAATAAATACATAACCACCGATAATGGCTCATGCAAACTGAATGTGGAGGCTTCACTTGTCAGCGGTGAACGAAACACAACGTGGAACTGTGATGGCAATGGATATGGAATGCATATAGAATCATTCGGGGATGGTAACAAGACAGGGTTAGTTAAGATATGGACAAAAGACTCCGATGGAAGGAGATGCGGCTTGCAGTGGGATGCGCATCCTGGAGATGATCAGTTCGGGAATGCCCCCATTAATTACGACCAACATCAAGCCAAGTGGGATTGTGACGGTGATCGAGACCCTAGCTCTGCTGATGTTGTTTATCTTGATGATGTCCATATCTATAATGGAAGTCTTCAGTTTAAGATAAAGTCAAAGGTCGGTTATCTTTCTGACGATAATAGCCAATCCAATCATCGCAATGCTGTGTGGACCAAAAGAAAATCAGATGCTAACACAATATCTATTGATTTAGGCTGGTATTGGGCTGATGAAAAAAACAGTAATCTTGTAGATATGTACGGCTTCAAGCCACCTGAAATAATCAAGCAACAATCCCTTAAAGACTACGAAGATGCTGAAAAGCAATACCTTAAGGTTTTAGATGCCTATTTAAATGAACCTGGGCATGCAGAACACACGACTAATTTGACTGTATGGAATGACAAAAATTCACCAGAGAATGGCTATATAACAGCTGTTCATTATATGGATTACTTCTTTATAGGAGGACATAAAATCAATTTCATGAGTAACAAGAAGGTAACAAACAAAAGAGAATCACATGGTAGAAGATTTTCAGCCTGGTATACAAACGGTGGGTTGCTATCAAACGCCCTTGGTCAGGCACTATATCGTAGCCGACAAGCAACAGGACCACATGTATACAAAGAGTTGAACTTAGAGAAAGCTGATACGATTTATTATGGGCACGAAAGTTATAATTATTCATCTAACACCTACGGAATGCCCCATTTTGATGACCACTGGGTATCAGCATCCATTAATAAGAACGATGACGTACGCTATGTCTTTACTTCTTTAGGTGATTACTATCGACTTCAAACCGACGGTTGGGGGCTTGAATACATCAACAATCGCTTTAAAGTAAACAATCATAATTGGCCTGGACTTGAGGATTATAGATTCCTTATTCGTGCAGGTTTATCATCAGCAGATGGTGACTATTGGTACTTCTTCCTCGCTGATGGGACTTACATTAAGTACTCAATCGCTAATGACTATGTCCTGGATGGCTATCCAGCACCTGTTAACAATTCCAGATGGACTGATATGGAGCAGTATAAGTTTCAAATTACCGGAGCATTTTACTATGCCGGCGACTACTATTTTATGCTTCGTGATGGAAGCTACATACTTTACGATTCAGACGATAGTGGAATAGAAAATAAAAAACTGGATGATTTTGATACAGGCTATTGGGGGGAGCGCTCTCTATATAAGCTAGAACAATGCGATCAACCGAAACCTAATATCAGCCTGTTTTAACATACATTATTTCGATGAGTTTGATGTGTACAATTACCTGGTTGTTGATGTTCTTCCGCGTATCAGCCTCCGCCCGGCCCGTGATATCAGGGAACTGATACTGCGACTCTGGAAAGAGAAATTCGGGGCCAATCCATTAAAAGCCGATCTCGACAAGCAGGGGTGGGTCTGCCCCCTGCTTGAACGCTTACGCCACCCGATGCCCGCAAAAGCACAAGTGGTTCCAGCTTGCCGGGCAGCGGGTAGCGTCTGCAGAAATACGGAGGTTATTTCAGACCGCTCCCAAGACAGGTAAGCACAGCGCCCGCATAGGGAACATACTTAGTGTCTGTCAGAAAACCCATGAATAATCCGACTCAATAGGCACTGACAAAATTTTTTTGAAAACAAAACAGGCCGCTCATGCCAGCCACCTCTTTTTTTGATCAAAATTTAATCATTTTCCCGTTTTTCGGGTGCCCGTAATCTTCACCCAACGATGATCGTTTGTTTTCTGGTACGCTTCTCCGTTCAGGCTGCTTTTTTGACAGCCTGACTGGATTGCTTTTGCAGTATAGAGCCCAAGCGGTGCAGATTGGTTCCTAAAACCGCCAGGCCAACATACCGACGATAACCGTCAATCCCTGAGTCCGGACACCTGTCCAGCCCGTGCTGCTCAAGTGCATTAATGTCGGACTCTACCGCGGAATGCTTCTTCATTGCCCTGACAAACTCAGGGTGTCGTTCACGCTTCCGGTCTTGTTCAGACCACCGCCCCTTTTTGGGTAAGACGGCTCGGTCAAGAAATGTTTCCAGCTTTTCAAGGTTCTCTTTTGACCAGAATCCCCGGTCATAACTGACCTGCGATACTTCAGGAAACCGCTGTTTTGCGCCTTTAGCAATGGCTACAGTCACCTGGTCATCAGTCTGTTTTTCCATGACCAAATGGTGAAGGGTGAAACCAAACTGATCTTGCAGTACACACACCCTGAGACCAAGTTCTACAGGAACGCCTGCTTTTCCTTTACTGATCCATTCCGTATGGCGTTCAAATAACGAAAAAACCTTCTCACTGTGCGGAATGGTTTCATGGTTCAGTACACGACGGATAATCAGTTGACACTGGTAGTCTGCATCTTTTATCCAGCGCTCCAGCTCTTCCAGTCGTAAGTCTCCGGGTATCCGTGCTTTCAAGAGATTCAAGGTTATTTCAGCCTTGCGGATAAGCTTCTGGCTGTAGGCTACATACTCAGCATGGACGGTTTCGATATCATGCTGTCGTGCTTCACGAAGCGACTCATTGGACGACGTTGACCGTTTCAGGTTACGGGCTTTGTGAAAACGCTTTTTGTGCTGATCCTGCAAGTACTTGCTCTGTCGCCACAGGCTTTCCTGCTGCTCTGACGACAGGCAGGCTGCCCACTCGATCATCTTGCGAACGGCATCCCGGAGCAGGTTAATATCCGTTGGAAAGTGGGCATTGGTTTTTACGACAAACGAGTCAGCGCGGGCGCATATCCGGTCTTCTTTTTTTTTACCAGCTGGTGACCGGAATTGACCACAATCTGGTTGATCCCGTCCAGTATTTCCGGGGTGAACAGGGCGATATTATCCTGCAAAGTCTGGATGTGATAAGAGTGGGTACAGTACGGTCCGTGTCCGAGCATTTGCCGCAACGTACCGTGTTCATTGGCCAGCTCCTGAAGGCGGTCGTAGTCGCAGTTGATGGTCAGACGCAGGGTGCCAAAAATCAGTATTTTCCAGAGATCCATACCAGGGCGGCCATTGTCACGGCTGGCGGGTATCATTCGCTCAAGGGCTTGGAAAACCTGCGCTCTCAGCTCTGGGGTGACCCAGATATGCTGAAAAGCCCGCAAGAGGCGGGGTATGTCGTCCCTGGATTTGGGGTTGAAGGTGATGGCAGAGATATCGACCTCGCCTAACTGCATTTGTGGCTTGATGGTTTGGCGCATGAGTGAGAAAACAGCCTGTCAGTGGAAAACTTCAATGATTAAGTTAGGCCACAGACTCCTGTTTTCAAGGACTGATGGGTTTTCGGACAAGCACTACTTATCACAGCATATTGCCTCCTCCTCTGGTTTTCCCTACAATATGCGCCCTTTATGATTGGCTTGAATCCGATCATGGATTGGCTGATGGATGATGAAAAAGGAACTTTCCTCGCTCAAATCTGTCTCAACTCTTCTGGGTTACAGTCATACGTCCTGTGCGTCTGGCCAGTAAACCCAGAAAACCAGTTGCCGGAAACAACTATAGGAAACCCTATTCCATGGTAACCATTCGTCTTGCACGTGGCGGCTCTAAAAAGCGTCCATTTTACCACCTGACCGTGGCTGACAGCCGTAACGCTAACGGCGGTCGTTTCATTGAGCGCGTAGGTTTCTTCAACCCTGGTGCTCGTGGCCAGGAAGAGCGCCTGCGTGTTGATAACGAGCGTGTAGAATTCTGGCTGGGCCAGGGTGCTACTGCATCTGACCGCGTTGCCCAGCTTCTGAAAGAAGCCAAAAAGGCTGCGTGAGGTTAACAACCCAGTGACAACGGCAGTAGAGGGCGCTGTGAAGCGCATTGCGTTAGGCCATATTTCCTCCGTATTCGGGGTCAAAGGCTGGCTGAAGATTCACTCCAACACCAGCCCGATGGAAAACATCCTCAACTACCCACGCTGGATTCTTGACCCTGCTGGCCAAAAGAGCGGTGATGTTAAAACCGTTGAAATCGATCAGGCCCGGCCACACGGGAAAGGTCTGATTGCCCATATCGTCGGTTGTGACGATCGTGAGCTGGCCCGCAGTTACTGCGGTTACCAGATTACCATCAGCGCCGATGATCTGCCCGAACCGGAAGATGACGAAATTTACTGGCATCAACTGGAATCGCTGGATGTTTTCTCCCGCAACGCTGAGGGAGACAATGTTCTGCTGGGCAAAGTCAGCCACCTGATGGAGACAGGTGCCAACGACGTACTGGTCATTCGCCCCACAAAAGGCAGCATTGACCGTCGAGAGCGTCTGGTACCCTGGCTTACCGGATCAGTGGTGCTAGACGTCAATCCTGAGAAAGGATTTATCCGGGTAGATTGGGACCCGGAGTTTTAACTGGCCATGACGACTCAACACTCACCCCTTGATGAGCCAGCCGGAGAAACACTGGCAGAAACTCATCAGGACACAGACAAGAGCGCCATGGACATCGGAATGTGGTTCGGTGTCGTCAGCCTCTTCCCGGAGATGTTCCGGGCCATAACCGGGCACGGTATTACCGGCCGCGCGGTTAAGGAACGGCTGATTGAGGTACAGATCTGGAATCCCAGGGACTTTACCCATGACCGGCACCGAACTGTGGATGACCGACCTTATGGCGGTGGTCCCGGCATGTTGATGAAAATTCAACCTCTGCGTGACGCCATCCATGCAGCCCGCAAAGCTGCAGGAACCGAGGCCAAAGTGATTTACCTCTCTCCCCAGGGTCGCATGCTCGACCAGAAAGGAGTAGAGGAGCTTGCCCAGAGCAAGAAACTGATCCTGGTCGCGGGGCGATATGAAGGTATTGACGAGCGGGTAATCCAGACCGAAATCGATGAAGAATGGTCTATTGGTGATTACGTGTTAAGTGGTGGCGAACTCGCTGCCATGACTCTGATTGATGCAGTATCACGCTTTGTACCGGGCACCCTGGGTCATAAGGATTCCGCTCAGGAAGATTCATTTGCTGATGGTCTTCTTGACTGCCCGCACTATACCCGTCCTGAGCTTTTTGAAGGACAGGAAGTGCCGCAAGTACTGTTATCAGGCAACCATGCACTGATTGAGCGCTGGCGACTGAAACAGTCTCTGGGCAGAACCTGGCTGAGACGGCCTGACCTGTTGGAGAACCTTCAGCAAACCAGGTCACTGACCAGCGAGGAAGAAAGGTTGTTGTCGGAGTTTATTGCTGAACACTCAGCCAGGAGCGACGACTGTGCCTGAGAGTTTGACTCTCAAGCCAACCAGATTGTGCTATCGGCTTGTTTCGGATGGGCCATCTGAGTGAAACACAGCTTGAGCGGGACAGAATTGACTAACCAGGAGCAATTATCAATGAGCAAAAACAAAATCATTGCGCAGCTTGAAGCTGAACAAATGAACAAAGAGATCCCGGCTTTTAGCCAGGGTGACACTGTAGTCGTACAGGTTAAGGTAAAAGAAGGCAACCGTGAGCGTCTGCAGGCGTTCGAAGGTGTTGTCATCGGTAAGCGTAACCGTGGCCTGAACTCTGCTTTCACCGTTCGTAAAATCTCCAGCGGTGTTGGCGTTGAGCGTACCTTCCAGACTTACTCTCCGCTGATCGCTTCTGTGACTGTGAAGCGTCGTGGTGACGTTCGTCAGGCTAAGCTGTACTACCTCCGTGAGCTGAGCGGTAAAGCTGCTCGTATCAAGGAAAAGCTCAACTAAGATTCAGTTTAATTTTCCGGCAACTGATTTTTACACGAGTTTCTCAGAAGAGCGGATTGGTGAAACACCTGATCCGGGAAAAGCGGCGAAAGCCGCTTTTTTTTATCTGAACAAATCCTGTCTTTCGCTGTCTTAATAGGCCAAGAAGCAGTTATAAAGACAGTCATATTTATGCCGGATATTATCCAACCCTGCCATTCCAGCTTTGCCGTAAGAACAGCACCTCTCAGTGACAATAACACTGCAAATAGCAGCAGTGCCACCCACTTCAGGGAGTCAGACCTACCCTCCACCAGAACAACAGTTACCAGCGGCATTGGCGATTCGAACTCCACCAGAATCAGTCACAGGCACGTCTCGACTAATACCGCCACAACCCACTCACCACTCACGTCAACGGCAACTCAGGATATGGCAACACTGCCTGAAGGGCCTGACTTTCTTCTGCGCTTTCCCGAAGAACACCTTTTCCTGCTCTTTGCTGATCCGGATGACATTATTTCCAGTCGTTCCCCACAGGAATATGAAGATAACGAGCCAGGATGCACAGCAGCCTGGTGCCGCTGTATTAGCCAGGTGTTAGAGTGGATTCAGCATGACCCTGCAGAGGCTCCCCTGATTTCCCGACAACGCTATATGCAGATCAACGCCTTACTGACCGAAGGCGTGCAAAACATGCTTGACAGCCATATTCCCGGAACCGTGCGAAAAAGGCACGTGGGTTACCCCTCCAGTGAACATACCCAAAAAGGCTTTATCCAGGCACTGCTGTACAAGCAACGACTGGAAGAAAGCTATGAGCTTTGCCGTGGCACCCATGGTGCAACCATTGCCACTTCTCCGAAAGGGAGCATAATTTCTGATACCAGACTGATTGCAAATTATACCGACCTTAAAGGTATCACCATTTCTTTCAGGGCATTAGGACCTAATGGTCCAATATCAGAAACAAACGGGATTGATAAAATTTTGTTCAAATACCAACTCATCGCCCTTCTTGAGAAAGAAATAATCACGCCGCTGAATACACAACTGGAATCACTACAGCACAAGAAAATCAAGAAGCCTGAACTGCTGGCAAAACTGATTGGAACAGTTGCCACATACTGGCCCAGACTTGAGCAGCTACATACACCGATGGATGGCACCTGCAGAACAAATTACATGTTAGTGCAATATATTTTTATGAAATTTGGTTTCCCTCCGCCGGTATTAATGGATCCAAACTCAATTGACCTGGTTCATACATCGCTTTGTAAACGAATCATAGGCATTGGCTTAAAAAATTCACTTGAACTCATGAATAAAAGAGATCAGGCATCAGAAACAGAAGCAATCATCCATCGATACACAAAACGATACCTGAAAAATTCGTTTTGCCTTATCCGCTCATCTCACAAATACGAAAAATACCTGATCCCGGATGAATTGAATTTTAACGACCATCACAAGACCCAAATGAAGCATCTTACCAGAGAGTTCATTGAGGTACTGGCTCCATACAGAGACACCACGCAAACCAGTACAAGACCACTGAAGACACCTTTACGCAGCCGAAAAAAATCATGATTTACAAAAACATCATTAAGCCCACTGCAAAAAGCTTATTGCACCACTGAATCATTCAACTCAGCCGGACCAATCACAATGACCAGCTTTGCCCGGGAAACAACTGGTACATGGTTTCAATGAGTTTGACGGGTTGTCTTGCCTCCGCACTCCGTTCGTCCTGAGCCTGTCGAAGGGCGGAAACTCAGGACTCTGATAGATCGTGCCAAGCACCCTTCGACTCCGCTCAGGGTGAACGGAGATCGTACACGTCAAAATCATTAAAACCATGTACTAGAACAAAAGTACAGGTACCAAATCCCCGGTCCTGCTGAAAAAAAAGAACGATAGTATTGGAACTATTGATCAATTTTACGATCTGAATAAAAGTGAAATTATCAAAGTTCGTTAAAGTTTCAGTTACTGCCCGGCATTTCAGGTTCTCTTACGGCTTATACCAAAAGTAGAACTATAGTAATGCATTATCAGGAAGTTCAAAGGTCAACAGGGAAACCTCAACAGGCTTTGAAAATACTTAATTAAAAAAAGGACCTGATAAATGTTCTATCTTGGCGTACTGATTACGACTGTTGCAGATACAATTTCTTCAGCTCTTGCAACTAATCCACAGAATCCAACTCCCAGCGCAGCCAATGGGGACACCCCCGAGCTTCGCGGTGACCTGGATCATCGCGAGGTGTACCGGAAGTCTTCGGCCACCAAATCCATTTGCAATCCTCCGTCAGACTCACCATCGCTCTCTGGACAGAGTCTCGGGCAAAGAACCATGTGGCCGCTCCATGTTGATATCACTATCACTGACACACCCTCCAGTGAAGAAAACGGGCATGATGCGGCTGCAAGTGGTCCAGCTGAACTTGTTGTAGCCATAGATGAAGTGAATGCTGCCATTGATACTGCTCGATTACCCGAAGAAACTCCTGGAGCCGTTGACCAGGGTTCTACTGAATTGCACGAAGAAACGCCTGAAACTGTTGACCAGGATTCTACTGAATTGCACGAAGAAACTCCTGAAGCTGTTGACCAGGGTTCTACTGAATTGCACGAAGAAACTCCTGAAGCTGCTGACCAGGATTCTACTGAATTGCACGAAGAAACTCCTGAAGCTGCTGACCAGGATTCTACTGAATTGCACGAAGAAACTCCTGAAGCTGCTGACCAGGATTTTGCTGAAGTGCACGAAGAAACTCCTGGAGCTGTTGACCAGGATTCTACTGAATTGCACGAAGAAACTCCTGAAGCTGTTGGCCAGGGTTCTACTGAATTGCAAGAAGAAACTCCTGAAGCTGTTGGCCAGGACTCTACTGAATTGCCCGAAGAAGCTGCTGCCGAAGAATCATTTGAATTACGCACAATCACTCCTGAAGACGTTGCCATAAATAATACTTCTGGGCTACCCGGAGAAACTGCTGTTATAGATGATACTAATGAACCACCTGTATCAAATTCAGATATTACTTCCCTCTTTGGCACAAACCATGAAGATACTGGTGCAATGCCGAGTAATGACAGGTGGGTCCGTTATGACACAGGCACAGATACAGACCCAGACACAACAACATTGTCACTAATTCCTTCAGCACCACCACCCGATTATGAGACTCTATATCCTCTGGATGCATTATTTGAGGCAGCGAACAATTTTGCCCCATCAGAGGCAAACGGGATGAACAAAAATCCCATCCCGGACTACCCTGAAGGGGCATGTGAATGGCCACCAGTTACTGAGAAGCCAATAAGTCCGGAAGAATTCAATGACGCCTACTATGAAGCCTTAGCGACTGGTAACTTAAATGCTATAGAGCACCTGAGACGAGATTATCCCCAGCGCATGATCGACCCTTTGCAATATCCGGAATCACGGAAATATTTATATCATCCCCTGCATATAGCTGCCGCAAAAAATCAGATGGCATCGTTAGAATTTCTTTGCCAGCTTCCGTGTATTGATATAAACGCCCCGTCACCTGAAAAGAATACTGCTCTCCACTTAGCTATCGATCACAATAACGTGGCAGTCGTAAAATTTCTCTGTCAACGCCATGATATTAATGTAAATCGGAAGAATAAAAGCGGCTTCACCCCTATTATGTTAGCCTGTTCAAAAAACGCAGACGCTCAGATAATAGATGCCTTATTGAATACTCAACCGGTTCTGGACGAGGAAAAACAAATCGAAACTGCACTTTCCTTCAGCGTTAAAAACAACAATCTGGAAACCACTAAAAAATTACTAGAATCTGGTGCAAAGGTTGACCAGAAACATAACGATGGAAAAAACAGCATATTTTATATTTCCTTCACTGAAGCCGCTGACGAAATCAGTATATTGCTACTGGATTCTCTGGAGGACGTAAATCAACCAATATCCATCAATAATGCCCGGGTATTGCATCTGGCTGCTTTCACAGGAAAAACTAAAATTGCTGTTTATCTGATTGAAACTCTTAATGCTTCAAGATTTGTAACTAATAAAGGTAAATCAATGCCAGTCCATTATGCAGCGTTTGGAAATAATGCAACAACATTTCGCACATTAATTTATCTTGGATGCAACATGTATGAAGAAAAAGGAAAAATAGAAAGAGACTTTTGGGAGATGGTAAAAACCCGTCTGGCTGGATATCAAATAGACCGAAATAAATATGGTGATAAAGGATATACGTTATTTAGAGAGGGTGGCACACCTTCGGAATTTTTTAGAGGTGATATCTATCAGATGATAAATCACCAGAAAAAATGTGGCCATACAAAAGAATCAATTAAAGCAGCAAAAGAATCAGATAGAAAAAAAGCGCTAATTATAGAGCAAAATATTAAACAAAAAAAAGAACTGGAGAAGAAAAAAATAGACAAAAAAAGGAAATCAGAAATTCTGAAACAAAAAATTAGAATACTTGAAGAAAATAATAAAAAAACAACTGACAATGATGCTGCCACAGGCATTACATTAAGTACACCATCGACACCTGAACAGCCTGCTCCAGACTCAGATCTCTCTGCTCTTGCTTACACGCACCAAAGCGGAAATTTAGCAATGCACAGTGAGTTGACCTGTTATGATGTAAATGACAGGAGGTTTCCACCAGGGTTCACCAACATGGACGACGTGCCCGGGACATCAGCAATGCCAGCCATGATGGAGAAGCAATTAGACGACAAAGAATTCCAAAACATGTACCTTAATGCAATCCAGGCAGGTGATATAGACACTTTAAAATACCTGAAACAAGTTCGTCCCGATTTAATGATAGACTCTCTGGTAGATCCAAAGGATCGAAATGCATTTATTCATCCCTTACATCTGGCTGCCTCAAATAAGCAGTGGGTGGCGTTAAAATTTCTTTGTGCATTGGATGGAATTAATATCAATACTCGCATGAGTAATGGCGAGACAGTTCTTAATCTGGCAGTCTGCGAGAAAATGGAGGAGACTATACTTTTTCTCTGTCAGCAACCACTCATTAACGTCAATTTATCAGATTACGCCACCAGAAATACCCCTATTATTTCTGCCTGTGAGTTAAATTTGAGTGATCAGGTTATAGAAGCATTATTAGCGCATAAACCGAGTCTGAAGCCGAATAATTATCAAAAAACTGCACTTGGATTCAGTGTTAGAAACCGTAACATTACCGTTACTAAAATGTTATTAGAGGCTGGAGCTGACGTTGGCAAGGTTGAAGAAGATGGGAAAGACTCAGTGTTCTATATCGCTTTCCAGGATGACAACGAAGAGATGAGTAAATTATTAGTGAGTTATTTACCCGACATAGATCAAGCAGTAACTAAAAAAGATGCTCGCGTGCTTCATTTAGCCTCTCTTTTAGGCAAAAGAACACTTATTAGGCACTTGATAGAGGATTGTGAAGCATCCAGATTTTTAGAAAATAAAGATCATGCCATGCCAGTTCATTATGCGGCACATCATGATCATTCACAAGCACTGTATGTATTAATCGAACTAGGATGTTCCTTGAACGAACGTCCTGGAAAAATAGAAGACGATTTCTGGCGAAAGAAAAACAATGGATTTTATTCTTTTTTGGCTGGACACGTGCCTCCAACTGTAGATTTTAAAAGTTACAATAAACCAAATGCGTGTCATTTATACTACCATGGTGGTACACCTTCAGAGATTTATGGAATGTTTGATATAACTCAGTTAGAAAACTTTGAAAAATCACTAAATATAGACATAAATAAAGAAAAAAATAAGGACAAAGCAAGAATGGAGGAAAGACAAAAACAGCATAAGCAATACATAGAAGAAAAACAGAAACAGAAAAGAAATGAACAAAAACAAATAAAACAGGAAGAAAAAGAAGCAAGCAAAGAAAAAAAACAACTGAAAAAATTAAAAAAAGAACTGAATAAACTGAATTTAGAAGGAGAAAAACTGAAGGAAAAAGGAGTAAAACTAGAGACAGAATTGCATAGCCCAGAGGGGGGGAAAAAGATAAACCCATTTATCAGAATTTTGAGAAAAATATGAGTACCTATTAGAACTTATATATTTGAGTGATCTAAAACTCATTGCTCAGGTGCTATGCAAGTAGCAATGGTGTGCATAGTGCATCATGAGTTTGATATGTACAATCTCCGTTCACCCTGAGCACCCTTCGGCTCTGCTCAGGACGAACGGAGCTTGGGAGCCATTGATAGAAGATAAAAGGAACTCATCAATCACATTGAAATCTTGTACCATAATTGATCTGGCAAATTTGAAAACCATAATAAAGTGACTAATGCAGTCAAAGAAGGCAGCATTTGAACTATTGATTAGCTTTACGGTCTGAACAAAGGCATTAATTAACAAAGTTCGTTAACGTTCAGTTTTTGCACGGCATTTCAGATTCTCTTATGGCTTATCCCAACAGTAGTACTATAGTGATGCGCTATCAGGAAATTCAAAGGCCAACAACGAAACCGAAACTGGCTTTGGAAATACCCAATTAGACATAAGGCATGTACCATGTACTACTCCGTTGGCAATCCGGTTACTGTTACAGATACAGTTTCCTTTGCTACTTCAACTAACCCACAGAATCAAATTCCAGACACAACCACTAATAATAATGGTGCTCCCGGGAATTCAGGTGACTTCGATAACCGCCACATTCACGAGAGTTTATCTTCTACCTCACTCTTTACCGATCTGTCAGATTCACCATCGTCCCATCCTCAGGCGATGAGCATCGGGCAAAGAACCATGTTGCCGCATCCTGTTGATAGCACGATGACTGTCCCGCCCTGCGGTCAAGAAACCGGGCATGATACTGCTGATGAATATCAACTACCGTCAGATCCACCACCAGACTACCCCCACAGGTCTGACGATTCATATTACAATCTGCCAACGTATGCTGAGCTGTTCCCCTTGTATGAGACAATGATTGGCATGCCCCGGCCAGAAGAAAACGAGATTAACGAAAATCCCTTCCCGGCCACCCTTGAAGGGGCATGTGCATTGCCACCCTTAACTGCCAAGCCATTAAATCCGGATGAATTCAATAATATATACTTTCATGCCTGTCTGAGTGATGATGTAGAGAGAATTGTACAGCTGTTCCAGGCTGCTGATCCCCAGTCAATGAATAATTTTCTGACGCATCCGGACAACCCAACAATATCAGTTCATCCCCTGCATCTGGCTGCCGAACGTAATCAGCGGAGAGTGTTAAGATTTCTTTGCCAAAATCCATATATTGATATAAATGCTTGTGGGCCTGATAAAAATACCGCTCTCCACTTTGCCATCAGAAATCACCAGGGGGCAGCCGTACACTTTCTCTGTCAACAACAAAACATTGATGTAAATGTGGAAAACAGCCTCGGTTGCACACCTATTATTTTAGCCTGTGAAAAAAACTCAGACCATCGTATTTTACAAACATTATTGGAAAAAAAGCCGTATCTGGGCCCGAACAAAAACGGTGAAACTGCACTTTCCCATAGCGTTAAAAACAACAATCTGAAAACTACTGAAATATTAATATATAACGGGGCGGCACCTGTTGACACCATGCATAGTGATGGAAAAGACAGCATATTTTACATTTCTTTCACAAATGCCTCCGATCAGATTAGTATTTTGTTATTGAGTTGTTTGACAGACATAAATAAAAAAATATCCGAAGCCGGGGCTCGTGTGCTGCATCTTGCTGCTTTAACAGGTAAAGATGACATCATTACTTACCTGATAGACAGGCGCAAAGCCTCGAAATCCTTGACCAATAAATATAATTCCATGGCAGTTCATTATGCAGCGCATGACAATAACGCAACAACATTGCGCAGATTAATCGATCATGGATGCACCCTGTTTGTAGGAAAAGGAAAAATAGAAAAAGACTTCTGGAAAAAGAAAATAATTAATGGTCGTCATACACAAAAAATAGACTTTACCAAGGCAAATAAATCAAACGGAGAAAAATTATTTAATGAGGGTGGCACACCTTTGGAAATTTATGAAGGTGATAAAGTACAGATGATGAACTATGAGGAGAAACATGGAATTAAAAACAATGAAAAAGATACAAAACCAACAACAATATTCCAGAAATTAGTACAAAAATTACAATTACTGCCTACAGAAAAGCCTGAAAAAACAACCGAAGCTGTTGCTTCCACAGACACTACACCAAGTGCGCTACCAGCACCTGAACAGCCTATACCGGGCTCGGATCATTCTGGCTTTGCCAACACACATACAAGTGGTGATGAAACAAACAGGAATCCCGAAAATATCGATCCGGACGACGTCTGCGGGGCATCAGCACTGCCAACTATAATGCAGGCACCACTTAGCCGTGACGATTTCAATATAACGTACTATGATGCGTGCGTGGCAGGTGATTTAGACACTATCATGCGCCTGAAGCAAACTCACCCCAAGTTAATGATTGACTCTCTGAGAGATCCAAATGATCCAGAAGTATTACTTCATCCCTTGCCTCTGGCTGCCTTAAATAATCAGTGGGCAGTGTTAGAATATCTTTGTAAGCTGGACGGTATTCATATTAACGCTCGCATGAGAAATGGTGATACCGCTCTTAGCCTGGCTGTTCGCATGAACAACCAGGACGCCATACTTTTTCTCTGCCAACAACCTGGCATTGATGTCAATGTGTCGGATTCCAAACGTAATACCCCTATTACTACTGCATGTAAGTTAAATTTGAACGATCAGGTTATAGATGCATTATTAGCGAATCTGAAGCTGGGCCCAATTAGATACGCACAAACTGCACTTTATTCCAGTATTAAAAACAATAATCTTAACACTACTGAAAAATTATTGAATACTGGAGCCGTCTCGGACAGGTGTGGTAAATACGCAACAGATTCTTTGCTTTATTTCTCTTTCACACATGCCAACGATGATATCAGTAAATTGTTATTGAAAAATATGTCCAACATAAATAAAACATTATCTGTTAATGGTACCTGCGCGCTTCATTTGATATGTTACCTGGGCAAACATACACTTATCTCGTACCTGATAAATGATCTTGGCGCATCAAAATTCATAGAGACTAATCTACGTGCCAGGCCTGTCCATTTTGCAGCGCACAAAAACAATAAAGAAACACTGATTGAATTAATCAAACATGGATGCACCTTGAAGGAAAGTCGGGGGAAAATAGAAGATGAGTTCTGGCCAAAGAGCCAGGGAGCAATGTGCGCTGGGGGGGAATACATACCTCCAATAATAAATTATAACCAATACAAAAAATCAAATGGGGAGGATTTACACAGCAATGGTGGTACACCTTCAGAATTTTACGGGAAAGGTATAAATGAGTTAAAAGATTTTGAGGCTTCGCTGAATATAAACATAAAGGAAGAAAAGAAGATGGATCGAAAAACTATGGAAGAAAAAAAGCATAAGATAAAACAGAAAAAATAAGACTAGAGTTAAAACGCCGCACGGCTGCATGGATGCAGGAGATAGTACATGGTTTCAAAAAGTTTGACGTGTACAATCTCCGTTCACCCTGAGCGAAGTCGAAGGGTGCTTTGCACGATCTATCAGAGTCCGGAGTTTCCGTCTTTAGGCCCTAAGGGTCCTTCGACAGGCTTCAGCACGAACGGTATTGGTATCAACGCTTAGCAGCGCTCGGGCAGCCTCTTGGTTAAGGTGCTGTGCAAAGAGAACTGATACTATCTACACTATCGTACAATATTGGATCTATTGATTGCCATGCCAACCCCTGCTGCCGATATTCCCAGAATCATCGACAGCCAGTCTTGATGTATGGGGGAGCCCGCCTGGCAGGCTCTCCTGGCACAACAGTGAAAAGCTGGCATAAAATCATTTTTCGATAATAGCATTCAGCCCCCTTTTATGGTGCCTGCTAATTTTTCCAATGTACGTTTCCATAACCAATACCCTGAATCAATCGATATAAAATGGGTTTAATTTGTACATTCTCAAAAACCCGTAAATCTCGGATATGGTGCATAATCAGCGCGCCTGGATTACGCCAACATGTTATGATTTTGCATCATAACCAGCAAGTAGCTAACCATATAACTTTTTGATAAGATACAATCACTCTTTATTGGGACTGAATAGTCACATTAAATAATCAAGAGTAAAGAATAAATGATACCAAAATATCACCCTGTTTTATTCCAGAGGCCATTATTGTCCGAAAGCACTCAAAACCTGGATGAGGAAATAAATGATTACGTTGCTTTCCCTAATGGAGATGTTAGAACACTGGCAGAAATTAAAAGGGATCAACCTGTCAGCTACATCAAAATGAAAACCCAGTTTCTGACTGACATTGGCAAGCTGAAGACTTTGACACAGCGTTTAATCAGCAATGAATATAATAATCAAATTGATACCTTTTACACAAAGATTTCAGATGATCTGAAATATGATGATAAAAAACCTCACAGCCTGATAACATTCAAGGATACTCGTTATTATCTCCATAAAATCATTCATCGAACTGAGCGGTTTCTTGAGCTGGAAGCGAAAAATCCTGATGATGCTGATAAATGGTCTTTAAATAGAGACAGTTTTTGCACTTTGTTTCATGAGATTCTTTCAGGGATAGACAATTGTCTTGGGGGCAATGGTACCCGCCTTCAAAGTGGATTTACCAGCATCGAGAACTCCCGCGACCCACAAAAGGTGCTGTTGCAGATTCGTCACGGGTTACTGGATTATGGCATTAAATTATTTCTGATAAAAGAGCGTGCCAGTGATAAGGATGAATTTGGATTAGGGAATGAAGTACACACGCACAGTGAACTTTACAATTTAATCTGTGAACAGTTTGGTTTGGAACCCCTTAAAGATTTCGGTCACCATGTAAATCTCAATAATAATCCAGGAATGATTGATCGACTTGAAATTATCCTGCCATCCCTGATGCCGGAGTTCGAAATACTTAATAAACTGACAGATGTATTTTACCAGGACTTAGTATCCTCTTTAAAAAAGCGAAATAAAGAACACTGGCTAACCCGTCCTGTTTCTTTCTCAGAATTTAAGAATGAAGTCACCGATGGGATTAAAGAGGATTTCATAACCCCAATCAATCTTCGGTTCAAAACCAATAATAAAAACAGGCTTGATCTATGGACAATCATCAAACCCTGCGATGATGGGAGCTATGAATTTTCAGAGAGTCGGGAGCGATTTCAGGTATGGTTAATCGATAATTATTTGAATCACACTCCTACCGCGAACGTACTCACTATGGTTGGCAAGAAAAATGACGCAGCTTCTTCCCGGTTTTTTTCGAAGAAAGATAAAGATAAAGATAAAGCACCACCTTCCTACATTGGCTCGAAGGATAATCTTTATTTCTGGGTCTTTAAAACAGAGACTCCTCTTATGCAGGGTGGCAACTGCAGCCTGGACTGGGATAACCATCAAACACTGACTCTGAGTTACTTAAAAACAGTTGATTTTAATAACTTCCCTAATGAAGTACGTTTCAATCTTTTTCAATATGCTTTGAACAACACCATTAAACCAGGTGACTTTTTGGAGTTTTTCCTTGATAAAACCGCATCTGAAAAATGGGACGAAATGGTTAAATCTGACCCTCAAATAAAGGAGATCATGTTAGAAAAAATTATTAATACCCTGAACGATGATGCAGCAGGGTCAACCGGATTTTTACCGCATCTGCCTGCGGGATCTCTTAAAGGGCATACCAGTAATTTCTTCACCGACTTATTACACCGGGCATTTAAACTGAAACAGGCTGGTATCGTTGACTTTTTACTAAAACATGGTTTGCACAAGTGTTCAACCAAGTTTATTAAAGCTGAATTCCAGAAAGTCGTGTTTTCAACATTACAGTTTGACTCAGAAAAATTTGAAATGCTCTGCAAACACCCTGTTATTGACTTCACCTCAAAAAATGAACAAGGTCAAACGCTGTTAATGATAGCAGCAAAATATGGCAAAACAGAGCACCTGAAACTATTTCTGACAAAGAAAGGTATTAAAGTGAATTTGCAAGACAAGAGTGGTAATACCGCACTCTCTCTGGCTGCAGAAAATGGGCAAATCCAGTGTCTGATGGCACTTCTGACACATGACGATATCAAACTGAATATGGAGACCAATGACGGTTGGACCGCATTAAAGCTCGCTGCAAGATACGGGCGAACTGATTGTCTGAAGGTGCTTCTGAAACAGCAAAAAATTAATGTAGACCTGCGTATCAAGAATAGCTGGACGCCACTAATGGCGGCAGCAAGAGGCGGTCATGGGGACTGTGTAAAGGCATTGCTTGACCATGATGCGTCGTCGATCAACGAACAAAACAAGGAAGGCTATACGGCGTTGATGATGGCGGTAATTGCAGGGGATGAACGTTGTGTCTCGTTATTATTTCAAAAATCCGATAGTGGCATCAATACAACCAATAAAAACGATAACACTGCATGGATTCATCTGCGTAATATTTTTGGGTTAACGCTGGCAATGCTGGCCGCAAAATATGGCAATATTTATTGCCTGAAAGCAATTCTGGAGAAAAAAATCATTGACGTGGACGAGGTAGAAAATAACGGCCAAACTGCACTCATGCTGGCTGCGGCATTTGGGCAAACGGAGTGCCTGGAACTACTTCTGGCACAGGAAGGAATTGACGTTAACAAGCAGGAAAACAAACTCAAGACTGCTCTCATTCTGGCTGCAGATCATGGGCGAACGAAGTGCCTGGAACTGCTTCTGGCACACCAAAAAATTGATGTGAATTTTCGGGGCAAACATAGAGCTACTGCACTCATGCTGGCTGCACAACTCGGGCATACGGATAGCCTGATAGAACTTTTGAAACATAAAGACATCAAAGTGAACGCGCGGGGCAGTACAGGTTGGACCGCATTAATGTACGCAGCAAGAAACGGGAAAACGGACTGTTTGTTGGCACTTTTGGAAAAACAGGGAATTGACGCAAACCTGCCTGACATTGATGGCTGGACGCCATTAATGTCGGCAGCAAGAAACGGTCATGGGGACTGTGTTGAGGCGTTGCTTGCACATGACCCTTCGTCGCTCAATGCACAAAAAAAAGATGGCGCTACGGCTTTGATTCTGGCAGCAAATGGAGGGGATGAACGTTGTGCCTCGTTATTACTCAAACAACCGAATATAGACATCAACATAACAGATAATTACGGTAAAACCGCATGGCAGTATGCGCAGTCCTGTAATGTAGCACAGTGTCAACCATGGCAACAATTTCAACAGATCCTGGATGCAGTAATCAGTGGTAATTTGACATCTCTGACTGAACTGCTGAATGTTGCCGGAGTATTGATCCATGTTCGTAATAAACAAGGGTTAACACTGGCAATGATGGCCGCAAAAAATGGCCAGATTGATTGCCTCAAAGCAATTCTGGCGACGAACGTCATTAACGTAAACGAGAGGGATAATATCGGCAAAACTGCTCTCATGCATGCTGCAGAAAATGGGCAAACGAAGTGTCTTGAAGAGCTTCTGAAACAGGAAAAAATTGATCCGAATGCGCAGTGCAATGCCGGTTGGACCGCAATAGTGCATGCAGCAAGATATGGGCGAACGGACTGTCTGAAGGCGCTTCTGAAACAACCGGGAATTAAAGCAAACCTGACTGACAAGGATGGCTGGACACCATTAATGTCGTCAGCAAGAAACGGTTATGTCGACTGCGTTAAGCTGTTGGTTGAACAGGGTGAGCCGTCAATCAATGCACAAAAGAATGACGGCTACACGGCTTTGATGCTGGCAGTATTTGCAGGCGAATCAGGTTGTATCAGGTGTTTACTTTTACACCCTGACATCAAAATTGATAGTAAAGTACTGGATCTGGCTAAACAGAAAAATGATTCGGAAAGTTATCAGCTATTGGTTACTCATAAGCCTGAATCCAGTTGAGTCTGTCTATCACCAGCAGTTAGAAGATTTTGAGGCATCGCTGAATATAAACATGAAGGAAGAAGGATCAAAAAAGTATGGAAGAAAAATCATAATATAAAACAGGAAAAATAAGACAAGCGTTAAAACATCGCACGACTGCATCGATGCAGGAGATAGTACATGGTTTCAATAAGTTTATGTGTACAATCTCCGTTCACCCTGAGCGAAGTCGAAGGGTGCTTGGCACGATCTATCAGAGTCCGGAGTGTACGCCCTTAGGCCCTATGGGTCCTCCGACAGGCTTCAGCACGAACGGTATTGGTATTATGTCTTTGAATAAGTTCCCGATTTCCGTTCACCCTGAGTGCTGAGCTTGACGAAGTATCGGAGGGTCGTGCCACCGAACTTCGATACTTCGTCAAGCTCAGCACTCAGTCCGAACGGAGTCAGGCAATGAAAATAGGGAAGTTATTTCCAGACAACTCCTTAGCTGCGCTCGGGCAGCCTCCTGGTTAAGGTGCTGTGCAAAGAGAACTGATATTATCTACACTATCGTGCAATATTGGATCTATTGATTGCCATGCCAACCCCCGCTTCTCTGGAAATACAGGCATTTTTACAACACCTCTGGCTTGAACGAGGGCTCAGCAAAAATACCCGTGAAGCTTACCAACGGGACCTGCTGCTCTTCTCTGAGTGGCTGCAAAAGCACACACAAAACGTCGGCAAGCTATTACTCTCAGCCAGCGAGGAGGACCTTCGCCGGTTTCTGGGCTGGCGTTATGAGCAGGATTATCACCCACGATCAACTGCCCGGCAAATCTCCAGCCTGAGAGCCTTCTACCGTTACCTGCTGCAATCTGAACAGATCACCACTGACATTACGGCCAATATTGACATGCCCCGCCAGGGCAAGGCATTGCCCAAAACATTGTCAGAAGAAGAGGTAGAGTCACTGCTCAGCAGCCCGGATACCGATACCGCCATTGGTCTTCGTGATCGTGCCATGCTTGAGATCCTCTATGCCTGCGGCCTGAGAATCTCAGAACTGGTCAACCTGAAGATGGACAATATTAATCTCAGACAGGGAGTGCTCCGCATTATCGGTAAAGGCCGGAAGGAACGGCTGGTCCCCATGGGCCAGAATGCCATTGAATGGCTGCAGCAATATATACGACAGGCAAGAGGTGATCTGCTGAACCAGTATGACAGCCGAACCCTGTTTCCGGGTCGTCAGGGACGTCCAATGACCCGGCAGACCTTCTGGCATCGGATCAAGCATTACAATACGATTGCTGGTATCACCACCGACGTTTCTCCCCATGTCCTTCGACATGCTTTTGCCACCCATCTTCTAAACCATGGTGCAGATCTTCGAGTGGTCCAGCTGCTGCTTGGCCATAGCGATCTGTCCACCACCCAGATCTATACCCATATTGCCAACCACAGGCTGTCAGAACTGCACCGAGAGCATCATCCCAGGGGGTAATCTGACCGTTTGTTCACTATTTTTTAGAACGCTCCACCCGATAACCGTGTCCAGGCGATACAACAGGAAGAAATAACGCTAGACTATCTTGTTTTAACCAGCGCTTCTCTCCAATGCTGGAACGGCTTGCCGATAGCCCCTGAGATGTACGGGCTTATCTTGTGAATCTATAAAGGAATCAGTATGTCTAAATTCTCTGCGCTTCTGTTAACGGCCATGATGACCACAAGCGCTGGCTGGTCTGTGGCCGTCCATGCAGAGGCTTCCGGCAAGGACAGTGCCGTTCAGGGCCCCGAGACCCTGATTGAACGTCAGCTGAAAAAACTTGATGCCGCCGTTCCCATTGAGTCGATCACCAAAAGCCCGATGCCCGGCATCTACAAAGTGATACTCAAAGGTGGCTTTGTGATCTACAGCAGCGAAAACGGGCAGTATTTTATTAAAGGCGATCTGTTGGAAGTTCGCGGTAACCAGCTGGTTAACCTGACGGAAGAGGTGAAAAGCCAGCAAAACGCCAGGCTGCTGAAATCCCTGAACAAAGAAGATATGGTGATTTTTGCACCGACAGGTGAAACCAAAGGTGTTGTGTATGCCTTCACGGATGTCGACTGTGGCTACTGCCGCAAACTGCACCGGGAAGTCGACCAGCTGAATGCGCTGGGTATTGAACTGCGCTATCTTGCCTTCCCCCGGGGTGGCCAGCAATCGCCAGTGCATGGCAAGATGACCAATGCCTGGTGTTCAGCAGACCGTAAACAGGCATTAACCGACCTGAAAACCGGCAAGTCCATCAGTGCAGAAATTCAAGGTGATAAGGCAGCGTGCAGTACTGTCATTGATAACCACTACAACCTCGGTGTCCAGATGGGCATTAACGGCACTCCGGCCATGGTGCTGGAAAACGGTCAGGTTATTCCGGGCTATCGCCCTGCTGCCGATATTGCCAGAATCATCAACAGTCAGTCTTGATGTTTAGGGGAGCCTGTCTGGCAGGCTCTTTTGGCACAAACTGAACCCCTGCTTTTGCCGGAGTCCAGGAGCCATTACAGATAGATCATTTTCTTTGTCATACCACCATCAACCACGATATTGGCACCGTTGATAAAGTCATTCTCTTCATGGGTCAGAAACAGACAGGTGTTAACAATATCCCGTGGCTTACCCACTCTCCCCGATGGATGCTGGCGGTGATCCTGCCCGGTCAGCTGATCATAATCTTCAGTTTGAATCCAGCCTGGGCTGATGGCATTCACGGTAATTGGCGTTTGTGCCAGTGATACGGCCAGCGTATTGGTCAGCGACACCAGGCCGCCTTTAGACGCGCCATAGGCCTCCCAGCCCGGTTCATTCTGGTGCCAGCGGGTAGACGCAATATTGATAATACGACCATACTTTTTATTACTATGGTGCCTGATAAACTCTCTGGCACAGTTAAAGCTGCCATTCAGATTAACATCAATCACCCTGGAGAACTCGGCAGCAGTAAGCTCAGCCACCGGCTTATTAAACTGGCTTATGGCACCATTATTAATCAGGATATGTGCAGTGCCATATTGGCGAGCAATGGTGTCAAAGGCTGCTTCAATCATCTCCGGTTTTCCCAGGTCAACGCTGTAGAAATCCATATCACCCGTTGCCGGTTGGTGCAGGTCGAAGCCAACCACAGTTGCCCCCTGCTCCCTGTAAGCTCTGGCAATGGCGTTGCCAATACCCTGACTGGCACCTGTAACAATAACGACTTTATCTGAGTACATACAGTGAGACATCCGTTATAAGCAGTTAACCAAATGAAATCATATTTTCTGGCCAACTACTTAGGTAGCTGAAAATTAGATAGCTGAAAAGCTGGCATAAGATCATTTTCCGATGATAACATTCAGCTTTGGGAGCGTGGAAATAATTCTATTAAATGACAACTCATTGAAAAAATCGCTTATAATTAAGCTCCGCGCAGTGGAAGATCACCATTACCCTTTTTATCAACACCCTTTTATCAACTTCGTGCTGTTTTTTTATTCTTTATTAACTCTAAAGTCAATTTGATATAAGATGCAATTACGCTTTGTCAGGACTGAACTGTTACATTAAATAATCAACAGGAAATAACAAATGATATCACCGCGTCACCCTATTTTATTTCAGAGACCATTAATAATCTCAGAAAGTACTGAAAAACTGAATAAGCAAACAAATGATTACATTGCCTTCCCTGATGGAGATTTCAGCGAGCTGAAAGAAGTTAAAACGAATGAACCTACCATATACCTCAAAATGAAAACTCAGTTTATGGATGATATTATCAAACTGAAGTCTTTGACAGAGCGTATAATCAGCAATGAATTTGATGAGAAAATTGATACCTTTCACACAAAGATTTCAAATGATCTGAATGATGACGATAAAAAACCTGACAGCCTCATATCATTCAAGGATACTCGTTATTATCTCCATAATATCATTCATCGAACTGAACGATTTCTTGAGCTGGAAGCGAAAAATCCTGATGATGCTGATAAATTGTCTTTCAACAGAGACAGTTTTTGCACTTTATTTTATGAGTTTCTCGAAGGGATAGACAATTGCCTTGGGGGCAATGGTGCCCGCATTCAAAGTGCATTTACCAGCATCGAGAACTCCCGCGACCCACAAAAGGTGCTATTGCAGATTCGACACGGGTTACTGGATTATTGCATCAAATCATTTCTGATAAAAGAGCGTGCCGGTAATAAGAATGCATTTTTAATAGGGGAAGAAGTACACACGCACAGTGTACTTTACAATTTATTCTGTAATCAGTTTGATTTGCCCCCCCTTAAAGATTATGGTCACAATGTAAAGATCGATGATTTGACAGATATGATTGGACGACTTGAACTTATCCTGCCATCCCTGATGCCAGAGTTCAAAATACTCAATAAACTGACAGATGTGTTTTACCAGGACTTATTATCCTCTTTAAAAAAGCGAAATAAAGAAGACTGGCTAACCCGTCCTGTTCTCAGCTCAGAATTTAAGCATGAAATCACTGATGGAATTAAAGAGGATTTTATAACCCCAATAAATCTCAGGTTCAAAACCAGTGATAAAAGCGGGCTTAGCCTGGGTACAATCATCAAAACCTACGATAATGGGAGCCATGAATTTTCAAAGAGTCGGGAGCGATTTCAGGTATGGTTAATCGATAATTATTTGAATCATACTCCTAGTGCGAACGTACTCACTATGATCGGCAAGAAAAATGACGAAGTTTCTTCCCGGTTTTTTTCGAAGAAACGTAAAGATACAGTTACAGATACAGATGAAGCACCATCTTCCTACATTGGCTCGAAGGATAATCTTTATTTTTGGGTCTTTGAATCAGAGACTCCTCTCATACAGAATGCCAACTGCAGCCTGGATTGGGATAACCATCAAACATTGACTCTGAGTCATTTAAAAACAGTTGATTTTGATAAATTACCCAATGAAGCACGTTTCAATCTTTTTCAATATGCTTTGAACAACGCCAACAAACCAAGTGACTTTTTTGAGTTTTTCCTTGATAAAACTGCATCGGAAAAATGGAACGAAACGGTTAAATCTGACCCTCAAATAAAGGAGATTATGTTAGAAAAAATCATTAATGCCCTGAACGATGATGCAGCAGGGTCAACCGGCTTTTTACCGCATCTGCCTGTGGGATCTCTTAAAAAGCATGCCAATATTTTCTTCACCGACTTATTACACCGGGCATTTAAACTGAAACAGGCTGGCATCATTGACTTTTTACTAAAACATGGTTTACACAAGAGTTCAACCAGGTTTATTAAAACTGAATTCAAGAAATTCTTGTTTTCAGCGGTACGGTCTGACTCAGAAAAATTTAAAATACTCTGTAAACACCCTGTTATTGACTTCAACTCAAAAAATACAAATGGTCAAACGCTGTTAATGATAGCTGCAAAATATGGAAAAACAGAGCACCTGAGACTACTTCTGACAAAGAAAGGAATTAAAGTGAACTTGCAGGACAAGAATGGCGATACCGCACTTATTCTGGCTGCATCAAATGGGCGATTGGAGTGCCTGACAGCACTTTTGACAGAGCAAAAAATTAATGTAGGCCTGCGTAACAAGAAGCACTGGACGCCATTATTGGTGGCAGCGAGATACGGCCATGGGGACTGCGTAGAGAAATTGTTTGACCATGGTGCGTCGTCGATCGATGAAAAAAACAAGGCAGGCTATACAGCGTTGATGCTGGCGGTCATTGGAGGGAATGAACGCTGCGTCTCGTTTTTATTCCAGAAATTCGATAGCGGCAGCAATACAACCAATAAAAAAGATAACACTGCATGGATTCATCTGCGTAATGGATTTGGGACAACGCTGGTAATGCTGGCCGCAAAACATGGCAATATTTATTGCCTGAAAGCAATTCTGGAGAAAAAAATCATTGACGTGAACGAGACAGATAATGACGGCGAAACTGCACTCATGCTTGCTGTAGAAAATGGGCAAACGGAGTGCCTGGAACTACTTCTGGAACAGGAAGGAATTGACGTTAACAAGCGGAGCAATAAATACGAGTCGGCTCTCATCATGGCTGCAAAAAATGGGGACGAGGAGTCACTGAAACTACTGCTGGCGCACGAAAGTATTGATGTGAATGGTTATGCCAATTGGGGTGTTACTGCACTCATGCTGGCTGCAAAAAACGGGCATACGGACAGCCTGAGATTACTTTTGACACATAAAAACATCAAACCGAATGAGTGGAGCATGACCGGTTATACCGCATTAATGTACGCAGCAACAAACGGTAATACGGACTGTTTGCTGGCGCTTCTGAAAATACCGGGAATTGACGCAAACCTGACTGACAGTCGTGGCTGGACGGCATTAATGCTGGCAGCAAAAAACGGTCATGGAGACTGTGTGGAGGCGTTGCTTCTGCATGATCCTTCGTCGATCAATGCACGACAGAAGGCATTCCATACGGCTTTGATGCTGGCGGCAGAAGGAAAGGATGAACGTTGTGCCACGTTATTACTCAAACAACCCAATATAGACATCAATGCAAGAAGTTTGTACTTTAAAACCGCATTGCAGATTGCGGAGGCCAATAATTTAGCAGAGCGTCAACCATGGCAAAAATTTCAACAGATCCTGAATGCAACAAGCAGTGGTAATTTGACATTACTGACTGAACTGCTGAATTTTGCCAAAGCATTGATCCATGTTCGTAATACAAAAGGGTTAACACTGGCAATGGTGGCCGTAAAAAATGGCCAGATTGATTGCCTCAAAGCAATTCTGGCAATGAATGTACTTAAGGTGGACGAGAGGGATAATAATGGCAAAACTGCACTCATGCATGCTGCAGAAAAAGGGCAAACGCAGTGTCTGGAAGAGCTTCTGACACAGAAGGAAATCGACCCGAATGCGCAATCGAATGCAGGTCGGACGGCAATATTCTACGCAGCAAGTAATGGGCGATTGGACTGTCTGAAGGTGCTTCTGAAACACCCGGGAATTAAATCAGACCTGCCTGAAGAGCATGGCTTGACACCATTAATGTCGTCAGTAAGAAACGGGGATGTCAACTGCGTTCAGGTGTTGATTGAACAGGGTGAGAAGTCGATCAATGCACAAAAAAACGATGGCTATACGGCTTTGATGCTGGCAGTAATTGCAGGCGTACCAGATTGTATCAGGTGTTTACTTTTACACCCTGACATCAAAATTGATAGTGAAGTTATCAATCTGGCTAAAAAGCAAAATGATTCAGAAATTTCTCAGCTAATCGTTGCCGAATCCAAATGAGTCTGTCCTTCATCAGCAGGTCGATGTCCAATAATAAATAAGTAGGTGACTAAATGAAATCCTGTTTTCTGACACGTCAGGGCTAACCCCCACCCCGACTTCGGGTAACAAGCCGGAACTTATTTCCATGGTGATTGTTCTAAGCAACCTGACACCAATCAGGACAGATGACAAGTTACCATGCAACCACTTAATGCCGGTGGTTACCCAGCCTTGCTACAAGCCGGTGCTGCTGGAACCTCAGGAACTTCGGATAATATAGACGACACTGCTTCACCCATATATGTCAACCAGATTCCCCGTAGTCCTGGCCCCGACAATTCGGGCTCCTTCGGCAGCACCGGGTTACAACCCCCCTATGGTCACAATCGCTCTGTGAACGTACAAACCGCCGTCAAGACGGACGGCCTGGCTGCCGGAACCGGCGACAGCAGTGATGCAGACGTACACTGCACCGGCGCTACCAGCAGGGTCCCGCTGAATTGCGCAGTTGAGTGCGGGGATATCAAGATGGTGGCATGGCTGCTGCAAAATGGCACCGAGGTTGATGGCCGCAACGAAGGCTTGCGGAAGCAGCGTAAAGCCCGCAGATTCCCCGGCAGAGAGGGGTTTACCCCATTAACCCGGGCCGTCATGCATGGGTCAGTGGACATTGCGAGGTTACTGCTGAAGTCCGGGGCAGATGCTGACCACTGGGATGCCAAAGGCATGACGCCACTGGCCACGGCGGCGGCCCGGGGTAACATTGAGCTAATGCAGCTGTTGCTTGATTACCAGGCGGATATTAACGGCAATACCACTGGCTGGCGGACTCCCCTGACCCAGGCTGCCAGAATGGGGCAGGTCAGGGCGATAAGCCTGTTGCTGGCCCATGGGGCGGATATTAACAGCTTTGCCCGCCGAGGCGTAACGCCACTGACTCAGGCTACCAAAAATGGCCATATCGAAAGCGTTCGACTGTTGCTGACTATGGGAGCCGACGCTGATAGTAATGATTCTGGATGGTGGCCGCCACTGTGCAGGGCAGCGAGCAAGGGAGATATTGAGATTGCCCGACTACTGGTGAGTCATGGAGCCAACGTTAATTGTTTTTACGGCGGCTATTACAGGTCGGGTGCCCTGATCGCAGCTGTCTATTATAGCCATGTCGAGGTGGTGGAGCTGTTGCTGGAACATGGCGCACAGTGGCAAGGCCCGGCAAACGAGCGTGGTCTTCTTAGAATAGCTGTTGATAATGGTGACATCGAAACCGTAAAATTGTTGTTGAAGTATAATGCGGATAATGTTAACGGCAGTAGATTCAGTATCTATTCACCACTGCGAGGGGCAATCAATCGGGGATATATTGAGTTAGCGAAACTTCTGTTGCAAGCCGGTGCTGATCCTGATTGCAATGCCCCAAGTAGTGGCCCTATCCCCAGCCTTCTGGCCACAGCGGCTGATTTCGGACAAATTGAACTTGTTAAACTGCTGTTGCAATCCGGTGCCGATGTTCACAGCCATACCTGCGGGGAACTTACGCCCTTAACGATGGCGGCGTCGGCAGGGCATGACCAGGTAGTGCAGTTATTGTTGCAGCATCAGGCGGACGTTCATAGTCGTGCCAAGGGTAATGGTGCCCCCTTGACGCGGGCTGCAGCGGCAGGACATTACAAGGTGGTGCAGTTATTGTTGCAACATAAGGCGGATGTTCATAGTCATACCTCTGGTGATTGGACTCCTTTGACTCAGGCGGCGGATGCAGGACATGACCAGGTGGTGGAATTATTGTTGCAGCATAAGGCGGATGCTAATAGTCATTCCTCTGCCCGTGGTACTCCTTTATATCGGGCGGCTTATGCAGGACATGACAAGGTGGTGCAGTTATTGTTGCAGCATAAGGCGGATGTTCATGGTCATACCTCTGGTTATTTTACGCCTTTGACGAGGGCGGCTCTTGCAGGAAATTACCGGGTAGTGCTGTTGTTGTTGCGGCATAAGGCGGATGTTCATAGTCATGCAGTTGGAGATGGTACTCCTCTGTTCTGGGCCAACCAGAGAGGGTACTGGAAAATTGCTTTTGAACTGCTCTACTACGGTGCCTGTCCAGAAAGAAGCCAGGCACCGGATGTTATCCACACAGTCACCCAGAAATTTGGCTACAACCCCCGGGAAACCCCTCTCAGTCTGGAAAGTTTGTGCAAGAGGCGTCTGGATGATGTGTTTGATAAACGAACAATATCTTCTTTTGATTTGCCTTATTTTTTGAAAAAAGAACTAATGAAGGAAAAATTTTTCCCATAAGTAGCTGGCCATATGGAATCACATATTTCTGGCTACTTGGGCAGGTGCTATGCGAGGCACAACGGAGGGAGCATAGCCGTAGCTATGTGACCGGAGTTGTAACGAAGCACGACTGCATGGATGCAGGAGCTAGAGCAACGCAGGAGCGGTTGCCGGGAGTGCCTGAACAAGGAGTCAGAAATATGTGATTTCATATGGTTAGCTACTTAAACACGACACGGCATTATTCAGACCCAATGCCTTACTTGCCAGGAGGCTGTCCGAGAATAGCGCCCGTAGCGAGGATTGCGAGAAATTGAGGATAAAAATTTCTGATTCTGAGGAGAATAGCGGGGCTATTTGACGAAGAAGCAGGAATTTTTAGACCAATTTATCGCAACCGCAGTAGGGCAGTCTATTCTCGGACGGCCTCCTAAACAGCAGTCTCATGGTTTGGACGAATCCGCAGAGGTACCAGCATTTTCTGCATTTTTATCCCCCCTTTGTCATTGTATCCCCTGAAGCGCTTCCGACTGACCACTGCAAATCCTCTTTTCGCAAGTACTCTTTTTGCCCGACGTGATTTCAGGGTTTCCTGGGTTAATGTGCCGAGGCTCATAAGTATCCCCTTCAATTGCAGTCGTTGCACCTCTTGAGCGATGGCACCTTGTGTTTCCACACTTAATAAACTGAAACCCTGACGACACTGCATCTTTTCCAGACGGGTCATCCCTGTTGGCACTCTGACTTGCCTGAGATCATGGAAGCTATTATGGATGCCACGGGTAACCCCCCTTCGGCGATTAGTTTTGCAATCTTTATGGTCAGAGCTTGTACAGGTGTGAATGCCTGCACGGCTGGCAATATAGCGCCGGACATTATCGTCCAGATATTTTTCCATGTTCTTTAGTGGCAAGGGCGTCAGTTCAAATTTCTCGGTGATCGTTGCTTCATCAGGTTCAAGCTGGTAAGTCTGGACATAGGAATCCGGCCGACAGTCTTCACGCTTGTTGCCAGTAACCTGTAGCAGATCAGCGGCACCGTGCATGGCGGCTTCCAGTTGCCGTTGAAAGTCCGGTTTCAGGGCAGGGTCATTGGTGAAATCTCTGGTTACCTGCGACGGCAGATCCAAAAGCGAGGCGTCAAAGTGGCCAGGCTGCTGACGGTCTTTGAAGGATCCCGGGAACGAGGCATCAATCCCGGTGCATCGGATAAAATCCATGCGGTCAGCAAAGCGCAGTACATGCAGATAACGCCGAACCGATGACGACAGACCCTGGTCGCTCTTGCCATGTACGTCATCTTCCTTGCGGGACAGTGCCTCGCCAATCTCCTTCAGATACTGTTGTGGATACTGCCCCTGAAGATCCCGTTTGAAATAGTCAGCCGCCCTGGCTTCCTCATCTTGCTTGGGGACATCTTCCGCTGCGGCGTCATGATAGATGATCGCCAGCGACAGCAGATTCTTTTCAATTTCAGAGAAATGCATCTGATGGAATTTCTCCAGCAGCTCGATATACCACAACAGATTGTTCCGGGCCCGCAATACATGGCAGCAGTTGTGATCCGGCTTCCATACCCCGGGCAGTGTGTCACTGCCAAGGCATTTGATGACTCGCTCTGGACCGGGCCGTCGGTAATAGTGCTGTAATATTCTCAGAATGGTCTCTTCGTTATCCCTGGCATTGGGCAGAACCGGTGGTTGGCTGAAGGCGTCAACGATAAACTGCAACTCCGTTGGTTGCGTCAGGGATGCAGTTTGGGGAGACTGACAGCCGGTAAGGCCGAGGGACTTTTGCAGTTCGACGATTTGTTGTTGCCCTTTTTTGATATTTTCTGGCCAGTGCTGATAAAAGGGCTCTTGATCTCGACGTTCCCAGAGTTCTTTAACCCAGTGAATATAATCATCTGCGCAAAGCGTTCCCAGGGATTTTTTAATGCTTTGGGCACTGGTGTTTGCTATTGATTTTCTCACAGCGCCAAGTGTTTGATCATCAGGTACACCATAATAAAACAGGGCTAATAAATTATCCTTAAAGTGCTTATAGCAATAATATCTCTGAAAAGGTTCCCGAAGTGTGACGATAAACACTTCCTGCAGTTGTGCTGCATTGAAACTCTGACAACGTTTATGAAACTGCAGCATAACAACCGGATGATTGAAAGAGCGGTGACCAATCAGAAAAGACATAGTAGACCATAAGTGGCCCTTGTAAGGTATTCCCAATGCCTCAAAATGACAGCAAAGCCTTATTGAATAAAGTTGCCCCAGAACGTTCAGGCCGGTTTTCCAACCAATAGACAACACTCCGCGTCTGACCAGATCACTGGCTAATTGGAAAACTCTATCTTCCTCGTAAGCTGTCTCTCTCAAATCCTGGCGTTCATCATGATCATCCGACAACTTGTAATCATTTCTGTACCATAATATTTCAGCTGACTGGATCAGCAAATCAAGTATTGTCTGATATTCCCCCCGGTAAAAAAACTTTCTTTGAACAGGAGCATCCCGCTCTAATAATTTCCAAATACGGCCTATTAATTCCCGTAAGTTTTCACGACTGAAGTCCGGGCTCTCTGCCAGTGTTATAATATCCTGAAATGGATGCTGTAGCGTTGGCAGATGGTGTTGATTGATGGTTTTAGCTTTTAACGGCATAGGCAGAAGATTCAACATCCCCCTGAAGGCATCTTCAGAAATGTTATGGGATAACGCAAAATTACCAAGCCTGGCCTCATTAAGTGCTAAATGATCAGTACTGAGTTCATCCTCAAAATAAACCTCTGCTGAACCGCTTTGCTGGGAATAAACCATCCAGGGCAACGAATCAATGCCAAAAACCTCTTCTAACTGGTGTTTATCCTGCAAATGTTCGGTAATGCTGTTGTCAGTGCCCTCTTTTACCGTGAGATAGCACTTGATTTGTGATTTTATGTACCCGGTGGTTAGCCATTCTGGATAGCATGTTAAATTTTCATTATCTTTTTCCTTGAATTCTGGCGGTTTGAATGTGCCTTTCCTGCGCAGCTGACCTGATGAAGATTGCTTATAAACAGTACAGAGCCGTGTCGCTCTCTCCTTCATTTTCTCCCGCAGTGAATTGTGGTCAGGCAGACATTTAACAGGCAGTTCGTCTGGCTTTAAGGCATTGTTCTGTAATCTGGATGTTCCGGCATTTTTCTTATAAACAGCGAGAGTACCGGGGTTTATAATGCCAACGGTGGCATGGTTCGATCTTAACATCAATGGCACATCTTCCATAATCAGGATGACGGGTCTTGGTGCTTTTGGTAACTCATTGTTATGATCAAGATAAGCCGACTCTTTTTTGAATCTTGCATGAGCTGATTCCCCGTGACACATCCAGACCTGTCGAGCACCCAACGTGCCTGTCTTGAAAGCACCCAGCAATTCCTGCCTTATCTGCTCTCTGCTACCCGGGGAGTGGCGAGTTTCAGTGTTTGAATGTTTGCCTGGTTGCACCGGGCAACTCTCAGGATTCTTAAACGATACTGTTGATAATGAGTGTGCTGCATTGGGTAATGAATTCATAGTGATAATACAGAATGTCAGAGTGATGACGAAGGTGAGTTTATAACCGGCAATACCTGACCCAACTTTTTTATAAAAAAAGTCCCTCTGTTTTTGTAAAAACGCAGCCTTTGGAAAATTGCTGTTGCTTTTCCTGACCCTAGGAGGCTGTCCGAGAATAGACTGCCCTACTGCGGTTGCGATAAACTGGTCTAAAAATTCCTGCTTCTTCGTCAAATAGCCCCGCTATTCTCCTCAGAATCAGAAATTTTTATCCTCAATTTCTCGCAATCCTCGCTACGGGCGCTATTCTCGGATAGCCTCCTAGACAGCTATGTTGCGCTTAAGGGTTGAAGTGAAGAAATTCTAAAATTTTGTTGCCCAGTCGATCAGATGTTAGAGCATTGATGCCAGTTAAAGCCCTTCTCCATCCCAGATAGTGTGATAGATATTTTGTGGCAACTCCGTGAAAAATCCCTGTAATCCACTGCTTCAGGTGGCTGTGGTATGCATTCACATGCTGTAAGTGAAAAACACCTTCTATCACCCGTATTCCAGAGGATGACACCAGCTCCTTAAAAGTAAATCCTAACGCTCTCGCAAGCTTTTCATGTGCAAGACTGGCATCGGCACATACGACAGTTTCAATATTTATCCGGCCACTTAAATGGCGACAGAGTTCATCTGCGCTCTCATTTTTCAATACACCATCAACCGTCTGACTTCCTCGGTCTCTAGCTACCATGACTGGTATTTTTCGACAGTCTGTCTTCTTATCACTACCTCGTTTCCTCACGGGTCTTGGCAGGCCTTTTTTTTGACCTTTAAAAGATTCGCGAAAAAAAGTTTCATCGAGTTCGGCAATACCACTGAGTTCTGGTGCCTGATCATGCTCAATGACCTGTAAAAAACGATGTCGCCAACGGAATGATGTATTTAACGAAACTCCGCATTGCTTGGCAGCCGGGCGAAGCGTTAAAGAGTGGGTCATTCCCTCAAGATATTTCGGCCATGCTTCAGGGCGTCTTAAACGGGCCAAGGGTGTTTTGGAAAAAGCGTTCAGTGTTTTTCGGCAAACCTTGCACCGAAATCGTTGGCGTTTGTTCCTTTTCCCCCAGCGCTGAAGGGCTTCCGATCCACAATGAGGGCATTTCGGAGCCCGTACAAAACTATCCTCAATAGACTTTGCAATATTGGAAGGAGAATTTTGCTCTGATAGAGCATTGATAAGAGTATTTCGCTGCTGGCTGCTTAATAACGGCACAGCATTAAGAAGATCTTGAAACTGTCGGGGCTTCATAACGTAGCCTCCCATTGCAGGGGATCACGACAGTTTAGACCTATCAACCTTTAAAACAAACATAGGCCTCCTAGACCATGGAAAACATTCGCTTGTTAAAATCCAGAGACTCGATTACCGCACTAATATCCTGACGCCGACCTTTCATTAATTGTTCACACAGTTTTTTATTACCTAACCAATATTCTCTGAAATTCATCACACACCTGATTTCATCTTCTCCTGTGCGATCAGTATTTGTTTGATTAAATGGTGATGACAAATCGCTCATGCGCTTAAAAATAATTTTCACTGAATTAACAATTTGTTGATGCAGTATTTCAGCATAATCAAGTCGTTGCTCTCTCAGACAGAAGTCTTCTTCCGGATTATGGCGAGGATCACTGCGAGGGTACCCGGGAGAGGATAACCTGGGTAATCCTGCAGCGGGTTGCGGGCCATAACGATACCAACTTTCAGGCAGGCAACCAGCTTCATCAGCAAATACCTGAGCCAGGTCATACAATTTGCTTATTTTAGTTAATGATTGCTCTGGTGTAATACCTTTACAGGTCATTTCATTTAAAAGTGAATTCAAATATTGTGACAACTCTTCTGCCCTGGGAGAGTTTTCCAGGTGAGGTCCTGCAGTAAAATCAAACATTTCCTGACTTACCGGAATCGCTAATGGAATGGAGACCTGCCATTCACTTATGCGCTTTGCAATACGCTCTCCGAGATGGACATCCAGATGTTGAACAAAGTTATCTCTGGCTACTTCTACATTTCTGGCAACAGTGTCAGTAAAGGCTCTTATGGCAGAATATACGACACAGGTGTCTTCCCGGTACCCTTCATACCGAAACCAGAATGCATCGCTATAGGATAGCCTTACACCTGAATCTGCCAGAACAATACTCATGACTGAAAAACAACCATTTTTCATATATAAAATATGCAGGTAATTCGACAGTGCTTCGTACCGAAAGGTTCAAAATTCTGAGAATATCCTGACAGAGATCATTGATGTTGACTCAATAACTTCACTTTTCAGGTATCAATGCAAAGAAAGTAGAACTGATCTCTTATCCTATAATGTCGGATAAACAAAATATGGGAGTTAAATAAATGGCCGAGTCATTCTTCGAACAACAAAATGTGCTTGGACTTATACTGGAAACCTGCTGTAAGGACCCTGTCACCGGCTTTTTTCGTGACGGTTTCTGCCATACCCACCCCGATGACAAAGGGGGGCATACGGTGTGTGCTCACATGACTGATGAATTTCTGCAATACTCGCTGTCTAAGGGCAATGACCTGATCACCCCCCGGGAGGAATGGGACTTTCCCGGGCTCAGGGCCGGTGACCGATGGTGCCTGTGTGCAGCACGATGGCAAGAAGCATTGGAAAACAATGTAGCACCTCCTGTTTATATCCGGGCGACCCATATCAATACACTGAAGGTGATTGAACTGACTGTTTTAAAACAATTTGCCATTGATATCAGCTAAGTCGTGGCATCGTATATTTCTGGCTATGTGGGCAGTTACTGTGCAAGGCAAAACGCTATCATGCTGGTACATAGCCATCGCAGGGTTTGCCAGGAGTCATCTTGTGCATTGAAGAACCCGCAGCCAGTCTGCTCAAGCCCTGGCTGCGATTAATGAAAGAGAAGCCGGTTCCAAAACAACCTAAACTACGCTGGCGATATCGCCTGGTTTCCTCAGCATTTTATCTATGTCGCCTATATGAGTTTCTTCATCTGCAATCAAACGGCGGGCATACTCTTCAACCACCACCAGTTTATCTTTCTCGGCAAGTTCCAATAGATCGTAATAGTACTTTACGCCCTGCTTCTCAAAATCCAGAGACTCCATCAGGATGTCGTGAATATCATGTTTTGAGGTTTCCAAAAGCCCACCGATGCCAAGGGATGGGTGCTCACCGAGATAAGTGATCATTTCTCCCGCTTCATAGGCATGATTCAGCGTTTCTGTTGCTGCTGAACGAAACCATCCAACAATGGGAATCCTGCTATAGCCAAACACCATAAAGCTGTAGTGACTGTATCGTACAACCCCTGCCAGCTCATGCTCCAGAATCTGGTTCAACTTGACCACTACGGCCTGATGCTCAGTGGACATAAACACCTCATCTCAAGGTTATATTTGAGCATGAAAGTATAGTCAGAATTATCAGTGAACCAGTCAGGATGATATTTCACCAATTCAAGAACCTAATAATCATTTTGAGGTCAAAGACGATGTTTAAAGTCCAGCTGTTCAGGGTTTCATTCTGAAAGCAACCACATCGACCTCCTCCCACTCAAAGCCTGCTGGCCGGATTGACCAGACAGCCGGTTCACGTCGGCCGCCCAACCGTTCCAGAAGCACCTTTAACGGCAAAAAAGTCTCAAACCAGCCATCTCAAAGTAAAGCCTCCATCCCGGATATAAGCAAACAGATTGAAGACAGCTTTTGGCAGAATAAACAGTTACAAAGTCATAAAATCACCACGGCTGACGTGCTTAAAGCCTATAGAAATGAAAGTTCGACGATAAGAAGCGGCTTCTTCCTGCAAAAGCTCTGCTTGAAGAACATTTTACACAACGATCGCAAAGTTACCCCGGATCAGGTCATTCAAGAGTTTAGCCAGAAGCCAGATCGGCAGAATAAGTACCAGGTAGCAATAGCCCGCTTCCGAGCGGAATGTTGCCTGAGAGTTTTGCCATTGCATGGCCAGCCGGTCACTCCGGAGCAAGTGACCAGGGGTTATCAGGCAGTCAGGGCAACACTGGAGCTGGCGCGCTTTAAGGAAGAATGTTGCCTGAGAGGGCTTACTTTGAATGAACGACAAGTCACACCGGAAGCGGTAATCAGGGATTTTCAGGCAGTCGGAGCAACACTTGAGCTGGCGCTTTTCAAAGCAGAGTGTTGCCTGAGAAACCTGGCGTTGAATGGCCAGCTGCTGACACCGGGTGAGGTGGTGAAGGATTTCCCGGATAGTCCGGAGGGGCAACTCGGGCTAATGCGCTTTAAGGAAGACTGTTGCCTGAAGTACCTGCCGTTGAATGGCCAGCAGGTCACACCGGATTCGGTGATTAAGGGGTATCAGACAGCCAGGACACGACTGGAGCTGGCGCGTTTCAAGGAAGAATGTTGTCTGAGGGGGTTGGTGTTGAATGACCAGCAGGTCACACCGGATGAAGTGGTGAAAGATTATCAGACAGCCAAAGCGACACTGGAGCTGGCACGCTTCAAAGCGGAATGTTGCCTCAGGGGCCTGATTTTGCATGGTCAACAGGTCTCACCGGATTCAGTCGTTAAGGATTTTCAGGCCACCAGGGCAAGACTGGAGCTGGCTCGCTTTAAACAACAATGTTGCCTGAGGGGACTGCTGTTAAAAGGCCAGAAGGTCATACCGGATTCGGTGGTAAAGGATTTCCCGGACAGTCCAGAAGGCAAGCTGGGAATAACGCGCTTCAAAGCGGAATGTTGCCTGAAAGGACTGCCGTTGAATGGCCAGCAGATCTCTCTGGAGGCGGTGATTAAGGACTTTCAGGAGAGTCAGGAGGACAAAGTGGGGGTCGCACGTTTCAAAGCGGAATGTTGCCTGAGGGGTCTGATGTTGAATGGCCGACAGGTTACAGCGGATAGGGTGGTCAAGTGTTTTCCGGGCAGTCTGGAAGGCAAACTGGGGGCCGCACGTTTCAAAGCGGAATGTTGCCTGAGGGGTCTGATGTTGAATGGCCGACAGGTCACAGCGGATATGGTGGTCAAGTGTTTCCCGGGGAGTCCGGCAGGCAAGCTGGGGATAGCACGCTTCAAGGAACAATGTTGCCTGAGGGGCCTGGCATTAGATGGTCAGAACGTAACACCGGATGCGGTGGTTAAGCATTTCCTCGATAGTCCGGATCGCAAAATGGGGATAGCCCGCTTCAAAGCGGAATGTTGTCTGAGAGGTTTGCCGTTAAATGGTCAGCAGGTCACACCGGAGGCCGTGGTTAACGATTATCAGGCCGCCAGGGCAACACTGGCGCTGGGACGTTTCAAAGCGGAATGCTGCCTGAGGGGCCTGCCGTTGAATGGCCAGCAGGTCACACCGGAGGCGGTGGTTAACGATTATCAGGCCGCCAACGCCACACTGGAGCTGACGCGCTTCAGAGAACAATGTTGTCTCAGGGGTATGTTGCTGAATGACCAGCCGGTCAGACCGGAGGGCGTGGTTAAGGATTATGAGCGTGGTGGCTGGTTGCTCGAAAGAGCTATTTTTTATACTCAGCTGACATTGAGCGCCAGGGAATTGAATGGTCACTATCTGGATAACCGGGAAGTATTGGCAGCGTTTAATGACGCTCCCGGAGATTATTCTGCAAAGCAAGCCAGGTATCTGATTCAAAGGCTGACGACAACTCAGCAGTTCGATGAAACCAGCGAAACCCGGAGTACACTTCAAGAGGCATGGCACATCTTAAACAAGGTAATGGTCAAAGACGATGAGCAACATCGACTCCAATGTATAGTGAAGTTCATGGCTATGCAGCATGGACTGCCCATTGATCATCAGAGTGTATCAGCAGAACAGGTATTGCAATCCATCACCATGCTGCGGCGCTCATTTCAGAATTCACGACTGCATTTCTTCTTCCTGACATACTGTTATATCACGGGACAGTCTATTGATGGACGGAAGATCACTAAGCATCAGGCCCTGGAGTGTCTTCAGAGCTTTCCAGCCGCAAGCAGGCTGCGCCACGCTTTAGGCCGCTGGTTCGCACAATACTGCTGTGACGCCAGTACAATGAATGAGTTACTGTTCGATGGCCACAAGCACTCAGCTAACCGTGCCATTGTGGGTCAAACCGTGAAACAGCGGTTAACAACAGGTGACACTGGCTTTTTGCAAAAGCAGGTTTCGCGGTTTACTGCGCTTACCCTGAAAACACTGGAGATTATTCAGGAAATCAATGACTCTTATACCCATCCACCCATGCTGATTACCGGTTCTTACGCGCGCTTTTTACAGAACCTCTGCTCATCATTTAATGATATTGATATTATCTGCACGCAGGAAGCATCCGCCAGAACACTCTTTGACAGGCTGCTGGCACTGAACACCGACAGTGATTCTGAAATCCCCAAAAACATCATTATCTGGCCAATCCGGGGGTGTCAGGCGATTAAACTGCCACACGCCTACAATATTCAATTTAATGACGGTGATTTGGGGATGAAAGCCATGGTACTTCAGGTCAGCATTGACGCCAGAGCAGCCCATAAACAGGCCGTACAATTACCCGTCCACGTTCCTGGCGTTAAAAAACCGGTATGGTGCCTGTCGTTTGCTGAAGAAACCCGATTACTGAACGATACGCTGGAATACCTCGCTAATAACCTTGACTTGCTGACAGAACAATTGCAAGAAGGAGCGGAATACCTGCCACGAACCATTCTGTTTAATCTTCCTCAAAACCCTGATGAGCGTATTTATGGTTTGTTTATGCGCTGCCTGCTTAGCCTGAATAAAGCACGGCAGTTTATCGCTCTGCAAGAAGCCCAATCCAAACAACCTGACGGCCAGACCAATCACCTTCAAGAACATCGCCTGCCTGTGCTGACTGAAACGCTGCAAATAAAATTGACCAGCCATGCTTGCCGTAAGGATTTTGAACATAGAATTAACGACTGGCTGGCGACAACACATCATGCTAATGATTATGAGTTCAAGAGGAAGAACTTTATCAAAACACTACTGGCAATAATGAATATTGAAAGAACTTATCAACCTGAAACAATTAATCAGATTGAAAGCCATTAACCACACAATCAATCCTGATTAACTCATCAGTTTTTATTTAATTTTTTCAAATCACTCAATATCATCTAATAATTAATTTCAGTAATTACCGATGTTCATCTCAGAAAATGATTGATGAGTAAGGGTCCAGTCGAGTTATGAATAATATTGGCAACGGCAATTTTACCTGCAACCCCGGTTCTGCAACAAACCAGCGGGATACCGGAGCAGTTGATGAATCCGCAAGAGCAATGCTGGGACACCATAGTGTTGGTTATAATAATCCCCCTCAGACCCATTTGTCTCATGCACCTTCACCCGAAGCTGAGACGATTTTTAAATTTACAGATGTAGTAACTGGCGACACCCACATAGCAAAAGATTTTTCAGAGCTGTTAAGTTACGATCAACTTCTTTTAAAGCTAAGGGACTCTGGTGGTGAAATTTATGCCAACCATGGTCAGCCCGTAGAGCAAATCGCTAAAGATATTCGCTCAAATGATTATCTGAAGTGGTTACTATTATCAGTTAACAATATTGAGGAAATTCCTGTTGCCCGGGAAGCTTCACTTATTGCCGACAGGGATATATCTACTAGTGGTTTTGATGTGGAAGATAGCAGTGGATCTGATACGGACAATGCCCCTGAGAGACCATTTAACGAAGCGATGAGTAATCGCACAAACAGGGCGCAGACATTCAATAATAGTAACTGGAGAAATGTAAGACGTTCGTCTGTTTTTTCCTCTGCTGTCTCTAATCAGGATATTTCTGCCAGCGGTTTTTATTCACTCAAAGATGGGGAGCTGGTGCGATGTTTTTCATGTGGTGGTTGTCTGCAAAACTGGAAAGTAGATGAAACACCAGATGATTTACATGCCCAGAAGTTTCCAAAGTGCCAGTTTATCCGAAAGAAGTTAGGTGCTGAATTGGTTAATACCATTCAAGAGGCCCTTACCACTGAACAAAAAAATGACGTAGCCATGACTATTCCCGGATCTCGACATTTATACAGTCAACCTATCGGTGGGCAGAGTAATCGCCAAGTGGCGGGCTCCAGCGATGACTTAACACGTTTTCCTGCCTCTTCATCCTCCAGAACAGCCCGATCCAGAGCCCGGTCCAGGGCAGAAAGATCCAGAGCAGAGAGATCCAGAGCAGAAAGATCCAGGTCCAGGCCCAGACCTGATTCCAGCTCAAGTTCCAGCTCTATATCGGGATACAGGTCTGACTCTAGTTCCGGTACTTCATCACCAGTATCCTGGCTTGATCAAGAGCATCCTGCAAATTACAGAACAAATAATCACCCTGCTGATATAAATCTGTCGGTTAACGAAGCCAAAGCAAGGCTTGTAAATATTTTCAATCCAGGTCAAATACAGAAACTTCACATCCTTGAAGATAAGGTCAAAAGTGCAAACGATTCAGAGCGTTTACACCTGGGTGATGTATACAAAGAAATACTCAATAAACTGCTGAAAAAACCGGAGCTCATTGGAGAGATTATCGGAATAATTGAAAGTATGTCATCCAGAGATTGCGAGGACCATACCGCGGAAGTTTGTGACCTGATAAAAGTAAGATTCAAGGCAGCAACACTGACGGAGGGTATATGTGATCAAGATAACAGCATTAACTGGTTTTCATTGCTTGGTAAAGCCAAACTACTTATTCATGAGGAACAACTGATCAGCGTCCTGGGCAGGCACAACCTCCTTGGAGGTAATGAATCCACTGAAATCAGAGCGTATGTAAAAAACCGGTTTGCGAGAGAAATTTGTGAATTTTCTGAAAATCATATTCAACAATATTTCCCAGAACAGGGCCGTAGTGTTGTCAATGCTATCAGGGGGCAATATGGAAGATTACAATATGATTTTATTCAGGCAATAAACAATAAAAGCCTGTTAAAAAATTACTTGATAAGCTTATGTAAGGATGAAATATTTTTTGCGTTTATCAAATCCCATGATGAAGAATTATCACAATGGTTAGCAAAGGAAAATAGCAACTTTGATGGGTTAGTGGATCATTATGATCAAAACCATGCAGGGAGTTCCAGTTCCAATGAATATGCCTATGTTACTTCATTAAACAGGCTCAGGGAAACCAAGGATCTTGTTGATTCAGTGGCACTAAATCAATTTTTTGAGTCAAAGATTGATGAACAATGGAATGCACTGGTTTATGCGACCCAACCGTCAACTTACTAGTATCTGTTTTTTTGTAAACAACTGAATTATTGACAGATTATTTATCATAGGAACCTTTCTAAAAAGAGGATGTCTTAATACATAATTCAATTATTCTATAATTCAATGTATTACTATCATCAATTACCCGATGTCGATATTGATCCTGATGGACTTTTTGCAAGACCATCAGATCAACCGCTTCAGACAGGCACAAATGAACAACAGTCGACGTACCAAGGTATGTCTGTTAAAGCATCTATTGCACCGTTGCCTCTATATCATAATCAACCAGGTAAACAAGACAATAACACTGGCTCTGCTAACTTTTGGGATGGATATAACATTGCACCTCTACCACATGTCAGTCCTTCAGACTTTTTCAGCACTGATATTACTAAAGATGAAACCACTGAAAACCACCTTCAGCAGCCTGCAGTCCCTTTTCATAACCCATTTGATGATCCCCGGTTTGAGAAAAGATCGATAGTCATCATTGATAACCTTACCAGGCAAGATCAGGTTATTGACTTTACGGTTAGACGGAAACTTCAGAGTAGTGATCCCACATATATTTATGACGTGGGTTTACCTCAAACAGCCTCACAATGCTTATTGTGTGTTAATAATAACCTTCATCAACCAGCCTACAATACTGATCAGGCGTTTGTTAATAATCATTTTAAGCCAGCAACGCCAGTTACAATGATTACAGATAGTGTGCCATTTCAAAGTGATACCGCTTACGCAGAGAGCAAAAGAGTGCGCAAGAATGCGCGCTATCATAATGATCCTGCCTATGCCGAGCGCAAAAAAGAGTACAACAGGGTGTTCAGAAGGGATCGCTTACAGAATGATCCTGCTTACGCAGAGAGCAAAAGAGTGCGCAAGAATGCACGCGAAAGGGCGCGCTATAAGAATGATCCTGTCTTTGCCAAGCGCAAAAACGAGCGCAACATGCTGCGCAGAAAGACTCGCTTACAGAATGATCCTGCCTACGCAGAGCGCATGAGAGAGCGTGACAGGGAGCGCAAAAGAGCTCGCTACCATAATGATCCTGCTTACGCACAGCGCGAAAGAGAGCGCAAAAGGGAGCTTCAGAGAAAATACCGCTTACGCAAGAGCATGAAAGGGAGTGCCAAAAGAAGCACTACTACAATGAGCCCGATTTCGCAGAGCGCCAGAGAAAGTGCCAAAGAAAACGCGACTGGCATAACACCTCTTCACCCTGTCCCCTCGCACTATATACCCGGGACAGTCAAAATTACCATTTTTTAACTTGAACTTTTATGAGAAAGATTGGTCTCAGGGTGGTGTTCAATAATTCAATATTTCGATGTACAGTCCTTCTTCTTTTGCTTCAGCTCGATTAAATGCAGCCTATGGCCATTTACCTTACTTTCATGATTCTACTTTTTCTGAATCAGTAGCAATAGGCAGGCCCTTCTGCCGTGACGTTACAAAAGTGTCGAATATTCTATCTTTTATGCGTGGTGGTGAAACTGCTGAAGACTATCTTAAGCATCCAGCTGTGCCTTTTTATAATCCCTGGTTTGAAAAAAAACCAGCAGTAATCGTTGCCAGCTGTCGTGATAAAAATCAATCAGTTGACTTAATACCCGGAAGTAAACTTCAAAATACGGTTCCCCCCCCTGCATACATTCCTGGTAATGAACGTTTTTCAATCCAGTCTCTTTTAGGTTTAAAGCAATCAACCAATCAAAGCATACCAATTGTTAATAGCAGTCTTCATCAACCTGAAGAAATTTCCACTCATGTTTCCAATACACAGGTTCGTACCGGTACTATTTTCAGGTCGGTTGAAAAGGCTGAGATAATTAAACCTCAACCAACTACACATTCAAGTCAGGCTACCACTGAAGATATTTTTCTGTTGCCAAATAAACAGGCCAAAGCCAAATATGATCTATCCTACAGCAGAGCAAAATACGAACAATCTGATAAATGCACGAAGACCCGGGCCAAATACTATTTATCCGATAAGGGTAAAAAAGCCAGGGCAAGAGCCAGGGCCAAATACGAAGCATCCGATAAGGGCAAAGCAGCCAGAGCAAGGGCCAGGGCCAATTACGAAGCATCCGGTAAAGGCAAGAAAGCCAAGGCCAAATACGAAGCATCCGGTAAAGGTAAGAAAGCCAGGGCCAAATACGAAACATCAGAGAAAGGCAAGCAAACCAGGGCCAGATACGAAGCATCCAAGAAAGGCAAGCAAACCAGGGCCAAATACGAAGCATCCGAGAAAGGCAAGCAACCAAGAGCCAAGGGCATCATTCCCAACAATAGAGACAAGGCACAAAACAGGATAGCCATGATTTGTGATCCAATAGCTCAATGGACAGAGTAAACTCAGGTACAAAATTTGTTTCCGGATATTCCTATATACAGGAGTTGCAAGAAAACCCTTTACTTTTACTCGCTGAAGTTTCATGTTTGCAACTGAGTGGACTTGTACATTCTGTACAGATATCTACTTACCCGTCCCATTCTGGATATCTGAATCGGCAAGTCAACCATCAGGATACACACGGCTATTTACGTCAACTGTGTAGCTTTTCAGTTTCTCACGTACCAGCCACTGAAAAGGAATCATACGTCAGCTCGTTGACGAAGGGAACCCAACAACAAGTTCCAACTAAAACTTTTCAGTTTAAAAAAACTGAGCCTTCCGGTTACGGTAATCCATTGCCTCTTGTGCTTAAAAAGATGACCGCCTCCGAACTGGACAAGGCACGTCGTGCCAGGAGCCAGGCAAAATACTCTGCATCTGATAAAGGCAAAGCGGCCAGAACCAGATACACTAAATCAGATAAAGGAAAGGCAACCAGAGCCAAATACCTGAGATCGGATAAAGGCAAGGTGGCGAAGGCCATAATAAATGCAAAATCAGCAGCCTACCGAGCAGCTTTAAGAAAAGGCCTGAGTGAAAAATTGGCGAGGGAAAAAGGGGAATTAGCAGCCAGGGCAAAAAGGCAGAATTATCGTATCGGTACAAATGGTGCAGGTAAGATGAGTTAATTTTTCAGATAAAAATCCTTTTATCAACTGGTTTCCATACTTTTTTCTTGCATCACCTTACAGCCTTCCTTTTTTGGTCTGGCTGAGAGCTATCAGAACTTATTTTATGCCCCAGGCCGGTAACCATTTTGGTTCTCGCTATTAGTCAGAGGTTATTAGCATGGACAACTGCATGAAATCGAATACTGCCAACACGACTCAGCAACCAGTTTTCCCGGGAGATCCCTCCCGTATCAGCAGGGGAAGGCAAGCATCGGTGTTCAACAGGATGAGCCAGTTTATCAATGCAATAGACTGGTTCCCTTATCGAGTAGGAAGTAATCGGTATAGTGGCTATCAAAAAGCCAGTACCAATCTGATAAAAAAGTTGAAGGACTACCATGAAATCAAGTTAGCAGCCACCAACGTCCTTTATCTGACAACCGGTGACCATCGTGGGGATATTGGCCATAAAATACAAGCAGAGCTCAACGCAATGAAGCCAGCTATTTACTGGCAACTTGCGGTTACTGGCCATGATTCGACCTGTCCAATATCAACTACCGGCAACGCGCCGCAACAGGAAATTAAAATGTCAGACCAGGAATTAGAAACAGAGCTGGATGATAATACGTCCATACTCATTAGATTTGAGGAGCTTATCACAATAATCGAAAGCAGGAAGTCTCTTATTCCCGGTTCAAGTGAAGATACTCAGGCTAAAGCCAGTACAGGCAAATTGGCAGATGATATTACTACGGCAATCAACGAACTGGCTTTGACCTGCATAAAGACCAGTGAAACAAATAAACAGCGTTTCCTTTATCAGCTGGCAGTCAAAGAAGCAATAATCTTCAATGGAATATTAGTAAAGAACCCTGAATTCAATACTATTGACAACTTTATAAGTCAAAGAATTAAAAAGTCATGTATACCCGATAAGCACAGGCAGATTGCTCGTTTAAACATATCATGGAATATCCTTCTTCATACTTTGGGTCTTGATACTGAATTATTAGCAGTTAGATTTTCAGAACTGGAGAATATCAAATATCTGATTTTTCATTCGATGAACGCTTCCTCCATAAAAGAAGGAAAGGATTGTGGAATCAGCCGATTTTTCACCCGTTTTATGCGTCAGGAGGATGGAGATATTAATAACCCGGCCAGGGCAGAACGAGTAAAAGAAATTATGACTCTGGAAACAAGCATCGCTTCTGGCAAATTACAACCAATCTTGCTCGACGGTATTAAACTCGCGGAACCTGTGGAAACATCCGGCGTTGATTTTACCAGTTCAGCTATATTGCGAAGTAATGAAATATATAATTTCAAGCGGGCCATACTCTATCCGGCTTACAAATGCCATAAAGCTCAACTTGAAGGAAAGCCTCAGGAAGAGAAAGACTGCCTGCACATATTGACCTTGTCTTGTCTGGCCTATTTCTTCCGTATAATGAGAGCTGAGTGGTCAGAGGGTTTAACCAGCCATGTTGATGCTGCAATCCGGATTATAGAGTTTATCCAGTCTATAAAATCAGATCGTTTATCTTCATTGTCCGGACGAAAAGATTATCCATTTAAAAACCTGGAGCAGTTAAACGAGCATTTTTCAGGGTTTTATCACCAATATTGTACTGGCCCCCAGGAGGCTGACCGAGAATAGACTGCCCTACTGCGGTGGCAGCAAATTGGTCTAAAAATTCCGTTTTGTTCGGCAAATAGCACCACTATTCACCTCACAAAACGAAATTTTTATCCTCAATTTTCTGCCATCTTCGCTACGGGCGCTATTCTCGGTCAGCCTCCTGGTGCAGAAAAGCGTTAATACCCTTACACCCCGTTCATCCTGAGGCTTGTCGAAGGATGGTGCCACCGTACTTCGACAAGCTCAACACGAACGGTATGGATATCAACGCTTAGCTGCACCAGGAGGCGTGGATGGTCATGTTTTTTCTGCGCCAGAAAACGTCTTATTGCTGCTTTTTCACAATCATTTTTTGTGGAACCATCCTGTCGGCAAATTGCTTCCGGCGCTAAAGGAATGACAGAAAACAAAACGAATTACCATACCTAAAGCTGTCTTTGGCGTTTGAACTTTACTCAGGTTCGGTAAAGTACCTTGACCACATGCCAGCCGAATTTGGTTTTCACCAGATGGGGTGTCAGTAACTCCCCGGTAAAACACACCTTATCAAAGGCTGGCACCATCTGCCCTTTCCTGAACTCTCCCAGGTGCCCGCCTTTTTTACCCGATGGGCAGGTGGAATGCCTCTTGGCCAGAACATCGAATTTGGCACCTTTTTTAAGCTGTTTGATAATATCTTCGGCAAGTTCTTTATGCTTGACCAGAATGTGCAATCCAGCTGCAGTGTACGCCATGTTGAAGCCTGCTTATAAAAGAAACTATTGATTGGTATTATATCGTTCACCACTGCGTTTTGAATATCCGTCCGCACCACGTCAGGCCTTCGTCAAATCCTGAACCTTACAAAAATGTATAGTTCCGGAAACCTTTCTGAAAATCTTCCCGGGTAAAGTGACCACATCGACAGATATATTTCCCTGTCTCGTTAACCCCTGTTATGAGGAATCCACTGTGAAAAAGTCAAATCTTGTTACATCTGCTGCACTGTCTGCCATCATCGGTATGAGCACCATGCTGGCTACAGGGTCAGCTAAAGCAGGTGATGCACCAACATCCCTCAGCGACGATGCGCTGTCTCTGCTTAAGGCTGTAGAGATTGCCAGAAAACACACTGGCGCAGAGCCACTTGAAGCAGAGCGTGAAGTAGAGATGGGGCAGGCAGTGTATGAGATTAAACTGGCAAACAAAAATGGTGAAGAGATTGAAACCATTATTCATGCGCAAACCGGTGAAGTTATTCTGAGCAAACAGCGTACCGGCCACGATAATGACCAGGTGGAAAATGCCCTGTGTGCATCAGGCATCAGCAATGGCAGATACCTTTCCCTGAAAGAGGCAGTCAAACAGTCAGAGTCTGAATTTGGGGGCAAGGCATGGCACGTTGAGATGGAAGACGACCACAATAAAGTGTCTTATGAAATTGAATTGTTGAACTCTCGCGGTCAGAACATTGAAACCAGAATTGATGCCATCAGGCCTGTCAGCAAATCTTGATACAAGACCATAAAAACCGGGACAATGATGTCTCCGGCCCAGCCAATGAAGAGCACAACAACAACCCAATCGCTGCGGCCTGAGCCCCAGCGATATTAATGAGAGCACGATCATGCGGGTATTACTGGTAGAGGATGATGTAAGCCTCAGCAGTTTTATTGAAAAAGGGCTTCGTGAGGCCGGCCATCAGGTTGAGCTGGTGGATAATGGCAAGCACGCCCTGACACTCTGCATGACAGAGCAAGTTGTAGAAACTCACATCAGCCGTTTGCGAAACAAGCTGGAAAAACCCTTTGGTGACAGGCTGATTCAAACCGTTCGGGGTGCAGGCTACAAACTGGAACACAAAGCGCTGGAACACAAAACGACGACAGGTGTGAATCCATGAACATCCGGTTGCCTGATATCCAGGGAGTCTGTCTGCGTTTATCGTCAATTGGGAAACGCCTGCCTGACCATCTGCCAGCATGGCTCAAAAGTTCGGCTATTCAACAGGGTTTAATGTTTGGAGTGGTCTCAATCATCAGTCTGGTACTGATGGCTTCTGTTACTTTTCTGTATGTGGATTACGAACTGGGCAAGCAAAACCGTGAAATTGTCCAGGAGTCCAGAGAACTGGTGAGAGAGCAACACCGGGACTTCAATGATATTGATGAAATGCTGTCCCGACTGGAAGGTTCCGTTACTGCCATGCGGGATATTTCAGCAAATATCGCCCATGAACTGAAAACCCCTATTACCCGGTTATGTCATAACCTGCTGACACTGAGGGATGAAGCAGGCCAGTTGCACACCAGCAGGGATAAAGATTTTTTCAGGCAACTTGATCATGCCCTTGAGGACTCACAACGACTGACCTCCATTTTTGATGCATTGCTGCGAATCACTCAGATCGAGTCTGGCGCACGCAGAAGCCGTTTTACCCGGATAGATCTGGCTCAGATCGTAGATACCGTGACAGAGATTTATCAGGACGTCGCAGAAGATGCACGAATGACAATGTATGTTGTTAAAAAAGATGCCCCGGTTATCATCCAGGGAGACCGAGAACTATTAATTCAGCAATTTGCCAGCCTGATTGAAAACGCCCTGCGATATTGCCCGGCAGGCAGCAGGATTACTCTGGGCTGTGGTCTTGATAAAGAAGATGGCATTGCATGGCTGAAAGTCGCAGATAATGGCCCGGGCATTGTTGATGAAGAGAAAGAACGGGTATTTGAACGCTTGTATCGTGTTGATAAAAGCCGCACCGATGGCGGCTTGGGGCTGGGACTTTCACTGGCTAAAGCCGTAGCTGGTCTGCATCATGGCTCAATTGCCCTGAGTGACTGTATGCCCGGACTGGGAGTTAAGGTGTCCATACCGGTTGATGAATCAACTGCTGCTTTGCAGGCTGTGTAAGAAAGCTGTCGGTTGGATAACAGTTAATGTTATCCCCCTTTCACCGGATCAGGGCAATGTTTTCCTGAATGGTTACAAGCCCCGGCATTACCGGGGGCGACCAACGATCCTGGTGAGATCGGTTCATCATTAACCCGACAGGGCCTGTATACACTTCTGCGCTGATAACCAGGCCCCCTCAACCCTGCCACCCGCACACCAGGCACCAATGACCGCAAGCCGCTGACGTTCATCCAGAAGATAAGGTTGATCAAAGGTTACTGGCTTAATATTGGCATAGCGCCAGTAATGTCGATATTCCGCGGTTTTCTCAAGCCCGGTAGCCATTATTGTCTGCAGCCAGTTCAAACCTGTCTGACCAATGTCCACTGCCGTTTCTTTACCCTGTTGTTCAGACCACTCTGGCGAGAAATGCAACATCCAGACATCGTCAACATCCGGCGCTTTCCTGAAACCGGGTCGGCTGGATAACCGCGAAGCCCAGCGGACCGTTTCATCCCCAAAGATCCCCTGCACATCTGCTGGAATTTTCCCCCGGGTAGCAAGGCCTGCTGCCCAGCAGGGTTGATGGACGGCCTCAGGTACATGAGCCATCACATCAGAACAGCCATCAAGCAGGGTACGGCTTTGCTCGGCAGGACTACTGACAATCAACCAGTCGAAGCCGGAAAAAAGCGCACCATCGGCAGACAACAGCTGCCACCCTTCCCGGCTCTTTTCCACCTTCGAGATGTGACACTGGAAGTTAACGGCAATGTTGCTGCTCAAACAATAAACCAGCTGGTTCATTAACGGGGAACCAATGTAGCGCACCGTTTCATCCGGTGACGGTGTTAATGTTCCCTGTGCAACACAGTAGGGTGAAAAATCCCAGACCTTTACAGCAGATGCTTGCAGCCAGAGCTCTACCTGTTTCTGAAACCCCGGATCCCTGGCGGTAAAGTACTGGGCACCAATATCCAGCTTGCCCCATGCTTCCCGTCGATTGGCTAAGCGCCCACCCAATCCGCGACTTTTCTCAAAAACAGTCACTTCATGCCCCAATTCCGCCAACAGACTTGCGGCCTTTATCCCGGAAAGTCCGGCTCCAATCAGTGCAACTTTCATGGGTATGCCTCGTTACTTATCATCCGGCCCTCTCAACGAAAAGTGAATGCCATGAATACCATTTCTTTCTGGCAAGCAGATTGCGGAAAAATTTGCAAAGTTGCAACCCACCTCTACGTGGAGGCCGCACAAATAGATGTGAAATGTACTGATAAGGTTTCCCAAAGTGATCCGGGGGTTTGATGGTCATCAGGAAAGAGTAGCTGAGGGTACCGGATGACCCGGCTCTACCCTTGCTCAATGAATTGAAAATGAGGCAACCGGATTTAGTAACTCCAGACCAATAACAGAGATAACTGTCAATAAAGCATACCTGACGTAATTGTTAAGTCATAGTTAATACCTGACCAGTCAAATAAACCAAACAACCTTTATTTATTCATTTTCCTCACCAACAATAAAATCACTTCATTCAAAAACATTTTATCCAGGTGTATATATGAAAAGTTTATTGATCATCGGTCTGGCATTTGGTCTGGCTGCCTGCTCTGATTCAAAGCAAAGAGAAGGCACGATTAACAGAGACAAAGAATCATCACCACTTTCTGAAAACCCCAGCCGGGAAAAGACCACAAAGACAGAAGATAACCATTCATTTTCAAGCACCTATACAGAAAATAAAGCAAAACCCATATCCTATAAATTATCGAATTTTGCCACATCAGGTTCAGATATAAACGACCTTTCTTATAGCCTTGGCTATTACACCGTCAACCAAAATGACACTCTGATGAAAATTGCATTTGAGATATACGGTGATTATGAACAATGGATAGTCATTAAGAATGCCAATTCCGAAAAAATTGATTCTGAAAATGTAATAAAAAAAGGAGCAACATTAACTTTTCCAGAACCAGCGGATAAATTTGTTCAAAGCAAAAAAGGGGATTCATACCTGATAAAGCGTGGAGATACGTTAGCATCCATTGCCCGAAATACTTATGGTTCAAGCCGTCACTGGAAAGCCATCTGGAAGAACAACACGCGTTTGATAAAAGATCCGGATAAAATCTTTGCCGGATTCACAATATACTTGCCGGTTGTCAACGACTAAACAGGCCTCGTCTCCATGCTCTGAAAGAGGTCACATCACCATCAATGACCTCTCTGCCACTACCACCCGCCTCCACATTCGTGAGAGGCTGAATTTTCAGGTTTTTATATCACAACTGCTTATAGTTATAGCCAATTTTCATTCCTGATTAACACAAATACTAAATAAACTGTGTTTGATAAGAACTTTTATAAGAGAGAGAGGTCTTAAGAAGTAATTCAGCAATTCAATAATTCAATAATTCAATGAATTTCCAATATACTTCATCTTTATTCAACCCTGCTTTTTTTGATCTTTATCCCGGATCATCAGATTTAGAGCAGAATTTTCAATTTTACGGTGGCAGACAACAACCGGCGTACCATGGTATGTCTGTTCAGAGGATGGATGACCCTTTTCCTGTTTACCTCAATCAATCAGCCATACATCATTATGGCGCTGGCTTTTCCGGGTTATTAAAGGAATATGAGATTGCACCTGTGGCATCAGCCAATCCAGCAGGCTATTCCAGAATTGATATGTCTGAGATACCACCACCAGCTCTTGAGAAATATGCACCCCGGGATTATCGTAATCAACCCGTTAATGGTGCCCTGCCACCAATACCAAACATCCACTTTACTCAGCCGTTATTCCCGGTAAAAAGTGAGCCTGGGATCAGGGAACCAACACCAGCGCACCACTACAATCCAGGTTACTGGTTAACTCGTCCTCCTGTCGTATTCTTTAATCCACAAGATTCAGGACCCGTTGCTGTAGTTCACTCGCTAAACCTGAACCAGGCAACAAGTAATAACCAGTCAACTCAGACAGAAGAAATGACGGATGGTAGCTCTTCAATCATTGAGGACCAAAGGGTACCCCGCCAAGAGCCCACTTATGCAAAGCGCAAGTGTCCGTACTCAACGTATCGCTACCAGACTGATCCCGAGTATGCAGAGCGCCAAAGGAAGCGCCAGAAGGAGCGCTACCATAATGATCCCGAATACGCAGAGCGCGTAAAGAAGCGTCAAAGAGATCGTGCACGGGAGCTTCTCAAAGATCCCGCTTACCGTGAACGCCAAAAGATCATCAACAAGAAGTACCGTATGAAACGCAAAAAAATAATAGAGAGTATGGCAGGAACCCTGTTTGCCCAGAACATCAAGGGTAACACAACCAGCCAATCCCCGGGATAACTTCCCATCAGTCCACTTTTCGGACCACCTTGAAGTTATCCCACGCTTGAGAAGTTGGCATCACTTCCAGAGTGTTGATATTGATATGCGCTGGCTGTTGAGCAATCCAGAAAATGATATCTGCAATGTCTTCCGGACGAAGTGGGTTAACTCCTTGATAAATACTGTCACTTTTCGCCTGATCCCCTTTAAAACGAACCAGCGAAAACTCGGTTTCACACATGCCTGGCTCAAGACTGGTCACACGTACGCCGCTGCCAGCCAGGTCGCAGCGAAGATTACGGGAGAACTGGGCAACAAATGCTTTACTGCCTCCATAGACATGGCTGCCAGGATACGCCCAGTTAGCAGCCACAGAAGCCAGGTTAATAATGGCAGCTTTGGGTTGTTCACGGAGAATGGGCAACAACTTATGGGTGACATTCACCAAACCGGTCACGTTGGTATCAATCATGGTATGCCAGTCTTCCAGGCTGGCTTCCCACGCAGGACCGGCACCCAGCGCAAGACCGGCATTATTGACCAGAACCTCAATATTGCGAAATTCATCAGGCAGTGAATCCACCATTTCTGATACTGCCCGGGCATCGCGAACGTCCAAAGTGACACTGTGAACCGGTACTTCAGGCGTCAGCTCTTCCGCCAGTGCCAGCAGGCGTTCTGAACGGCGACCAGTGATTATCAGGGAGTGGCCATGTTGAGCAAATAACCGGGCACTTGCCAGACCAAAACCGGAGGTTGCTCCTGTGATCAAAACGGTGGGCAAACTCATTCTGCATAACTCCATTTCATTTCTTCAGTTGCAGTTTATCAGTTATCAAAGCATCACATAAAATGAAAAAGTGCTATGCCTTCCTGTATCATTGGGGTCATAAAAAATCACTTTGAGCCCCCTCCTGCTTTTTAAATCTCAAGCCCTCACAAAATACGGCATCGCCACAGATCCTCCGACTTTTTTGCCCCTCTGGCAAGCAGGAGTTCTACACATCGGTCTCGACCTTCACTGATGGCCCAGTCCAGGGGAGTAAAACCTATTGAATCGATGACATTGATATTCACCTCCGGGCTAGTGAGCAGAAACTTCAAGCTACCAGCCTGACCCATTTGGGCAGCCAAACTCAGGGGAGTTTTGCCAAAATCATTTTTGGCATTGACAAGCACTTTGCTGTTTTTTAGTAACGCTTGCACACTATGGGTTTTATCCCCTTCGGCGGCGATGTGCAACGGTGTTTCGCCGCAAAAATCGGTTGCATTGACATTCACTTTACTGTGAGTGAGCAGTGCTTTTACGATATCGGTTTTGTTCTCCTCGGCTGCACAGTGCAAAGGCGTATAGTGTAACTCAGCGGTGGCATTGACATTCACCCCTTCCGTATTGAGCAGTACCCTCAGGCTTTTGACGCTTCCTTTTCTGGCGGCGCAGTGCAGGGGGGTTTCGCCGAGGATATTAATGGCATTAACCGTTGCCCCGAACTCGATTAGTAGTTGCAGGCAGTTGCTGCTATCGGTATATGCAGCCAGGTGCATGGGCGTGCGAGGGTAATTACCGGCGGCATTGACATCCGCCTGGCAGTTAATCAGTCGTTGGGCGCAGCCGACGTTATCGTTTATGCAGGCCCGGTGCAAGGGAGTGTAGCCGCGCTCATTAGCAGCATTGACCTTTGCGCCAAAATCAATCAGTAGTTGCAGGCAATCCGCTTCGCCCACGAAGGCGGTTATATGCAGGGGTGTTTGGCCCATCTCATTAGTAACGTTGACATTGACACCCGCCTCGCACAATCGTTTAAAGCCTGCATAATTTTCTGCCTCCAAAGCAATAAAAAGCAAGTGGCCATATTCATGTATGTTGACACCACAATCACTGTTTATTGCCAGACTCTGTTCGAGGGCTTGCATATCTCCGGTGCGAAGGGCGCTTTGCAGTGCCAGGATACCAGACGATGGCCCGGATTGGCGGGGAAGCGACGACCGGGGTTGCTGATGACATTCGACACAGCCCCGTTGATTCAGTTTGGAGGGCTCCTGATCCGCGGTATGGTCAAGATGAAGCTGCCATCCATCCTGACCAGACATTTCGACCCGCGACCAGGAGGCAAACTGCCCTGCGGTGGAAACATCTTCGTTCTGACGGATATCAAACGAAGGGTTGTTGATGTTAGCCCTGACACTCTCCATTTTCACACCTCTGTTCGCGATTCGCGGTTTGGTATGGGGTCCTCTTGGACAACAAACAAAAGAGAAAATTCCATCATGACGAGTGCCTTTACAGAGACACCATCAACATGGGTTCTACCGCAGAAGCATGAGTGAGGGGTATTGCTATAAATATTGCCTATAAAAAAAGCCGGACTCAAAGAGCACCGGCCTTTACTTCATTAAAGCCAGAGTTTAGCCACCAAAATCATCCAGAAGGATGTTCTCAGGCTCTACACCCTGATCTTCCAGCATCTTGATAACGGCTGCGTTCATCATGGGTGGTCCACACATGTAGAACTCGCAGTCTTCCGGAGCCGGATGATCCTTCAGGTAGTTATCAAACAGAACCTGATGGATAAAGCCGGTGTAGCCGGTCCAGTTATCTTCTGGCAGCGGATCGGACAGTGCCAGGTGCCAGCTGAAGTTCTCATTCTCTTCAGCCAGTTTGTCGAACTCATCCACGTAGAAGGCTTCACGCAGGGAGCGGGCACCGTACCAGAAAGAGATCTTACGGGTGGAAGACAGACGCTTCAGCTGGTCAAAGATGTGCGAACGCATGGGTGCCATACCCGCACCACCACCAACAAAGACCATTTCGTTGTCGGTCTCTTTGGCGAAGAACTCACCAAAAGGTCCGTACACGGTCATCTTGTCGCCGGGCTTCAGGTTGAAGACGAACGAAGACATCTTGCCAGGCGCAAAATCAGTACCCGGAGGTGGTGAAGCAATACGGATATTGAACTTCAGCAGGCCTTTCTCTTCCGGATAGTTGGCCATGGAGTAGGCACGGATAGTCTCTTCATCCACCTTGGAAACGTACTGCCACTGGTTAAACTTATCCCAGTCACCACGGTACTCTTCGCCGATATCGAAGTTTTTGTACTCGACGGTATGGGGAGGACATTCCAGCTGGACGTAACCACCGGCACGGAATTTAACGTCTTCCCCTTCTGGCAGTTTCAGTACCAGTTCCTTGATGAAGGTCGCTACGTTGTCATTGGAAACAACTTCACATTCCCACTTCTTGACGCCGAAGAGTTCTTCTTCAACTTCAATTTCCATGTCCTGCTTAACCGCCACCTGGCAGGAAAGACGCCAGCCTTCCTTCTCTTCACGCTTGGTGAAGTGGGAGCGCTCGGTTGGCAGCATTTCACCACCACCGGACAGCACCTTACACTTACACTGCGCGCAGGTACCACCGCCACCACAGGCGGAGGGCAGGAATACCCCGGCACCGGACAGGGTGTTGAGCAGCTTGCCACCGGCAGCCGTGGTTACGGCTTTGCCGGGATCTTCATTAATCCCGATGGTCACGTCACCCATACTCACCAGTTTCGAACGGGCGGCGAGGATAACCAACACCAGCGCCAGTACGATAATGGTAAACATGGCAACGCCATAGATAATATTTAAATCCATATCGTCCCAATCCCCCTTACAGCTGTACGCCAGAGAAAGAAAGGAAGCCCAGGGACATCAAACCTACGGTAATGAAGGTAATGCCCAGACCTCTCAGTCCTGCAGGTACATCACTGTACTTGAGCTTTTCACGGATGCCCGCCAGGGCAACAATGGCCAGAGCCCAGCCCACACCAGCACCGAAACCATAAACCGCAGATTCACCGAGGTTATAGTCACGCTGAACCATGAACAGTGACGCACCCATGATAGCGCAGTTTACGGTAATCAGTGGCAGAAATACGCCCAGCGCGTTGTAAAGAGCGGGTACAAATTTATCCAGAAACATTTCCAGGATCTGTACCAGGGCAGCGATAACACCGATGTAGGTGATCAGGCCCAGGAAGCTCAGGTCAACACCGGCAACCAGCGCCCCGTCTTTCAGGATGTTCTGGTAAATGACATTGTTAATGGGCACGGTGATGGTCAGTACGGCAACCACCGCAACCCCCAGGCCCAGGGCAGTTTTCACCTGCTTGGATACGGCCAGGAAGGTACACATCCCCAGAAAGAAAGCCAGCGCCATGTTTTCCACGAACACTGCTTTCACAAATAGCGAAATAAAATGTTCCATGACTTAGTGCGCCTCACTGAATTTGGTATTAGGTGCAATCTTGAATTCCACCTCTTCAACCTGGTCTGTCTTCCAGCTGCGAATCGCCCAGATCAGCAGACCGATCAGGAAGAAGGCACTGGGTGCCAGCAGCATCAGGCCATTGGGAACATACCAGCCACCGTTGTTTACGGTTGCGAAGATCTCCATACCAAACAGGTTCCCAGCACCAAACAGCTCACGGAAGAAAGCAACAATCATCAGCACACAGCCATAGCCCAGACCGTTACCGAAACCGTCCAGGGCTGACAGCATTGGACCGTTCTTCATGGCGAAGGCTTCCGCCCGACCCATGACGATACAGTTGGTAATGATCAGGCCAACGAATACCGACAACTGCTTGGAGATGTCGTAAGCGTAAGCTTTCAGGATCTGGTCAACCACAATGACCAGCGAGGCGATAACCGTCATCTGACAGATAATACGGATGCTGTTGGGAATGTGGTTACGGATCAGGGAAACCGCCAGGTTGGAACAGGTGGTTACCCCGATAACCGCCAGTGCCATAACCAGGCTGACCTGCATGCTGGTGGTGACCGCCAGCGCCGAACAGATACCCAGAATCTGCAGGGTAATAGGGTTATTCTTAACAACCGGTTCCAGCAGGATATCTTTGGTCTTCACAGACATTATGCATTCCCCGCTTTCAGATTATTCAGGAACAGTTTAAAGCCGACATCGGACAACCAGAACTTGATCAGATTGCTGACGCCATTGGAAGTCAACGTGGCTCCAGCCAGGCCATCAATCTGGTTTACGGCTCCCGGGCTGGCTGTATCAACGCCACCTTTGACCACGTGCAATGCCACCTTGCCATCAACACCGTAGATTTCCTTGCCAACCCAGCGGGATTTCCAGACCGGGTTGCTGACTTCACCGCCCAGTCCGGGGGTTTCCGCCTGCTCAAAGAATCCGAAACCTTTCACGGTGTTCAGGTTGTTTTCCAGCGCCAGGAATCCGTACATGGTAGACCACAGGCCACGGCCGTGAACCGGCAGGATCAGGGTCTGCATCTGGCCATCCTGCTCCACCAGGTAGACCTTGGCAACGTCAGCCTGGCGGGAAATACCGGCGATGTCAGCACTGCCCAGGGCTCTGGAAGCCTTGGCATCTTTGGCGGCAGTACGCTGGTCGTACTGATCAACGGTCAGGCCATTGGCATCATCAACAAACTTACCGGTTTTCAGATCCACCAGCCGTGGTTGGATCTGCTGGTACAGCTCAGCAATTTCAGCGGGACTCAGCGCTCTGGCATCACTGCTCAGACCGGCGATATCCAGAATGTTACGCTGAACATCCAGCTTGATGTTCCGGTCCTGAACCGGCTTCAGAAATACTGCCGCCATGGATACCAGCACCGAACAGATCAGTGACAGTACCACCGTGACCAGCAGCGTCTTTTTAATCGTATCGTTTCCCATCAGGCCCGAGCCTCCCGACGCTTGATATTGGCCTCTACCACAAAGTGGTCAATCAGCGGCGCAAACAGGTTGGCAAACAGAATGGCCAGCATCATCCCTTCCGGATACGCAGGGTTCACCACTCGAATCAGGACAACCATGACACCAATCAGTGCACCGTAGAACCAGCGGCCCTGGTTAGTCATGGACGCCGATACCGGATCCGTGGTCATGAAGATCAGACCGAAGGCAAATCCACCCAGGACCATGTGCCAGTACCAGGGCATATGGAACATGTAATTGGTATCAGAACCGATCATGTTGAACAGGGTAGACAGGGCAATCATACCGATCATGGTACCCGCGACAATTCTCCAGGAAGCAATACCAGAGAACAGCAGAACCGCACCACCGATAAAGATGGCCAGTGTCGATGTCTCGCCTACAGAACCCTGCATCACGCCAACAAACGCCTGGATCCAGCTGATGGACTGTTGCAGTGCTTCCATACCGCCCTGCTGGGTAACGCTCAACATGGTGGCACCGGAGAAGCCGTCAGCCGCAGTCCATACCAGGTCACCGGAAATCTGCGCCGGATATGCGAAGAACAGGAACGCACGGCCAGTCAGCGCCGGGTTCAGGAAGTTCTTGCCCGTACCGCCGAATACTTCCTTACCGATAACGACACCGAAGGAGATACCCAGGGCTACCTGCCAGAGCGGGATGGAGGGTGGCACAATCAGGGCAAACAGCACGGAGGTAACGAAGAAACCTTCATTCACTTCATGCTTACGGATAATGGCAAACAGCACTTCCCAGAAACCACCGACAAAGAAAGTCACGGCGTAGATGGGCAGAAAGTGAACAGCACCATAGATCAGGTTATCCAGGATACTGGCAGGATCATTACCGGCCAGCATGGCAATCAGCATACCGTGCCAGTCAGCCGGGACAGTGCCCAGACCATTGGCAATGGCCGTGTTTGCCTGATAACCCACGTTCCACATACCGAAGAACATGGCCGGGAAGGTACATAACCAGACCAGCCCCATCATGCGCTTCAGATCAACCGCATCACGCACGTGGCTGGTGTTATGGGTTTTGTCCAGCGGTGTATAGAACAGCGTGTCAGCGGCTTCATACAGCGCATAGAATTTTTCGTATTTACCGCCCTTGACGAAATGGGGTTCCATCGAGTCAAGGAGATTTCTTAATGGCTTCACTGATTACCCCTCCAGCTCAATACGGGTCAGGTTGTCACGCAGCAGGGGGCCGTACTCATACTTACCCGCACAAACGAATGTGCAGAGAGCCAGGTCTTCCTCTTCCAGCTCAAGGGCACCCAGTTTCTGAGCGGTCTCGGTGTCACCGACAATAATGGCACGAAGCAGCTGAGTCGCCAGGATATCCAGAGGCATCATCTTTTCGTAGTTGCCTACGGGTACCATCGCACGCTCACCACCGTTTGTCGTTGTGGTGAAGTTGAACAGGCGGCTCTTGCTCAGGCCGGAGGTCATAACCCGCAGAATGGAGAAGCGATCCACCGTTGGGTTGACCCAGCCCAGGAACAGACGCTCGTCACTATCTTCCAGAACGGAAACCTGATTATGGTAACGTCCCAGGTAAGCAAATGGACCTTTGGCAGTGCGACCGCCAAATACCGATCCAGAAATAATACGGTTGGTGGCAGGCTTCAGTTCACCGGCAGTGATTTCATCGGTAGAGGCACCCAGGCGGGTACGAACCAGGCGTGGCTTGTCAACCTGAGGCCCTGCCAGAGAGACAACACGATCCGTGAACAGCTTACCGGTGGTAAACAGTTTACCGACGGCAATAACATCCTGATAACCCACCTGCCAAACCGTTTTGGTGGCAGAAACCGGGTCCAGAAAGTGGATGTGTGTACCTGGCAGACCTGCGGGATGGGGACCTGCAAACTCTTCACTGTTGGCAATGCCCGCAGGAATGTTGGCACCCGGAGCCTTGCACAGGAAGATCTTGCCGCCACTGAGTTTACCCAGGATATTGATACCCTGTTCAAACGCCTCGGCCTGTTCCCTGATCACCACTTCCGGATTGGCAGCCAGCGGGTGAGTATCAATCGCCGTGATAAAGATCGACGCCGGGCGGGTTCCCAATACGGGTACCTTGCTGAACGGACGGGTGCGCAGGGCAGTCCATAGACCGGATTCATTCAGCAACGCTTCCACCTGTTCAGCGGTCAGACCCGCCAGCTCTTCAGGTTTGAAGGCTGTAAAGGTCTCTTCTTCTTCCTGGCCATCGACATCGATCACCACGGATTGCAACACCCGTTTTTCACCACGGTTAATTGCTGAAACTGTACCGCCAGCCAATGCAGTGTACCGGATACCCGGTGTCTTTTTATCGGTAAAGAGCAGTTGCCCTTTCTTAACTCGATCTCCCACAGCAACCGCCATCGTAGGTTTCATACCTACATAATCAAAGCCAATCACGGCAACAGAGCGCGCCGCCCTGCCTTCCGAGATACTTTGTTCAGGCGATCCTGAGATCGGGAGATCCAGCCCCTGTTTGATTTTGATCATACCTTTCGCCTAATCAATCAAGTTGAGGTCAGGAGTAACCCGTCTCTCCGGTGATCCGGAACTGTCGTAACGAATTATGGAAGCCATGGTCATTGAGTCTTCCCTGACGAAAAACACAAAAACAAAACTCCCGCTAACCAGAACACTGGCCGGGGCACTGCACATTATGGTCAGTAAGCAACTTGAGAAAGGGGGGAGCAAACACGCCGGGCAAGGCAAAACCCTGAGGCCTAAAGCTTCAGGGTCAGGCAGCAGAAGCTGATAGCAAACCCCCTTTTTCAAGGTTACTGCTGCGCAGTTTTATTCCCGGAAAGCAATCTGGCAATCCGATCAGACACAGAAAAAACTCCGCTGAAAATCAGCCGAATTCTGATGGGCATCCAGATAGACAAGCATCGTAATTGTAGAACTTGTGTTCTTTATAATTAGCTGAAGCATGATCGGAAATTCCGTATCTGAGCCTAAATCCGCAACATCACCGATGAAAATGGTGGCGCAATTATAAATAGACTGGAGGTGATATGCCATACTGACAGGGAGGATATTTTTACCAATACCTATAAGAAATAACCAACAAATACCCTAATCGCCAGAGTTTTTCTCGCTCTTCCCTGGCAGAGAAAACAGCGAGAATTCTCGGCCAACTTACCCTTCAATCATGCAAAACCTGATACATAATTTTTCCTTTATAGCACTAGTACATGGTTTCAATGAGTTTGAGGTGTATAATCTCCGTTCACCCTGAGCGGAGTCGAAGGGTGCTTGGCACGATCTATCAGAGTCCGGAGTTTCCGCCCTTCGACAGGCTCAGGACGAACGAAGTGCGGAGGCATGACATCCCGTCAAACTCATTGAAACCATGTACTAGGTTACACGACCATTGCTTACCAATCAGACTGCCCGGCGGAACAGCCGATAGAAATTGTCAGACGTTTTTTCTCCAAGCTCCTCGGGTGTCACTCCTTTCAGCTCAGCAATAAATCGTGCCACATCGGCAACGAACCTTGGCTCATTCGACTTGCCCCGATGGGGGACCGGTGCCAGATAGGGAGAGTCTGTTTCAATCAGCAAACGATCCATGGGTAAATAGTCAACCACCGCCCGCAACGCAGACGCATTCCGAAAGGTCACAATACCCGATATGGAAATGTAGTAATTCAGGTCCAATGCCGCTTTTGCCATCTCCAGAGACTCGGTAAAGCAGTGCAGCACCCCGGCAGACTCCCTGGAACCGTATTCACGGAGAAAGTCCAGAGTATCTTCCCGGGCATCGCGGGTATGCACCACCACCGGCAACACCAGTTCTGCGGCCAGTTCAAGATGGTTAATAAAGGACTGCCGCTGAACCGCCTGAGCCCCCTCGGTGGTGGCGTAGTAGTAATCAAGCCCTGTTTCACCGATAGCAACCACTTTTTTATGGTTGGCCAGTGAGCGCACAACGTCGATATCAGGCACAACCTCCTTGCAGTCCAGTGGATGAACGCCAACCGAGGCATAGACATCCTCATACCGCTCCGCCAGTGATACTACTTCCGGACCATTGGCCAGATCGATGCCAATACAGAGCATACGATCCACACCCGCCGCCCTGGCTGCCTCTACTGCAAGGTCAAGATTCCCCTCATAAGCACTCAAATCCAGACGGTCGAGATGACAATGGGAGTCAATAAACATTCTTCTCTCCTGAAAGTTCAACCCTGACAAATTTGCACCGCAGGTTTCATAAAACCAATTTCTGCCACAGGGTCAGGAGGTTTTTTGATGAGTCTGCTACCAGGCCTGCTGGCCCGGATGTCTGAAATAAAGAGACCGGATATTTCCGGAAACTGGAAGTGTAGGCAACCCACACGGTCAGTTAAGGATGACCGGGTCGCCATTGGAGCAGCGTGACCTTTTCACTGACTGGTTCGGGCACACTGTCAAAAGACCGCTCACATTGTGTTGGTATGGCGGTTCGACGACAAGGCACCGGCGATATGCTTCTCAATTTTACTGCGGACACTGTCAGTCGGATCATTAAATTGAATACCGATCCCTGCCTGTCGGCCACCCTGGGCTCCCATCGGCGTCACCCAAACCACCTTCCCCGGCACAGGAATCTTCTCCGGCTCATCCATCAGCGTCAGACGAATAAACACGTCATCCCCGAGGTTGTAATGTTTGTGAGTTGGCACAAACAGCCCGCCGCCACTGATAAACGGCATATACGCTTCATAGAGTGATGCCGTGTCCCGTATGGTCAGAGACATCAGTCCCTGCATCCCTTTCCCCATGACAGCCCTCTCCTTTTTTCCTGAATTCAAATTCTGAACGGGTTCAGAACCCGATTTATATCACCAGCTCAAGATAATCGCTGAACACACCTTCCATCAACATCTGACTGTTCAGGTTAGCGCCCTCAAGCAATTGCTGTCGCTGTTGCATGATCTTATCGCGCAATACCAGCAGATCACCCGCTTCCACTTTTTTAGCCATATAGTCCAGCATTCTCATCAAATCACGATTCCGAACACAGCTTTCATCGGCCGCCAGTTTCAGTTTTACAGCATCATCCAGCCAGCTGCCCATCCAGTCCAGCAGTTCAACCAGGTTACCCGTATGCCACTCTTTCGCCATTTCTACAGGGGTCAGATTCCCACGAAACAGTTCGGGCATAGCATTGAACAAACGTCCTCGAACTGCCAGCGTATCATGATCAAACATTGCCCTGGCGGTCATGGGCGAACCTGATGAAAGGCTCAACAACTGATCCACCACCAGAGGATCGGCAATATGATCCGACAACCAGGCTTTTGCCTGCACAGTATCCGGCACAGTAAAAGACACCATCTGACAACGGCTGCGGATGGTCGGCAACATATCTCCGGAGCGGGCACTGACCAGAATAAAGAGAGTATCACCGCCGGGCTCTTCCAGACTTTTCAGCAATGCATTGGCGGCATTAACATTCATCGCTTCCGCCGGGTTAATAACGATGACCCTGCGCCCCCCCTGCTGGGCGGTTTTACGGGCAAACTCATTGACCTGACGAATCTGGTCAATCTTGATTGGCTTGCCTGTCGCCTCAGGCTGAACCGCCAGCAGGTCAGGATGAGTTCCCGCCTTTACCAGCTCACAGCTCTTGCAATGACCACAGGCGTAATCACCACTGTTTTGATGACAAAGCACACGAGTGGCCATAGCCCTGGCAAAATAACCCTTGCCCACCCCGGGCCCCCCCTTCAACAGCAGGGCATGGGAAAGCAGGCCTGCCTGCATTCGCTGAACCAGTGGTTGCCACTGAACCCCGTGCCAGGGTAACGGCTTTGACAAGAAGTTACTCACCATATCAGTTGATTCAGAACTCAATATTAATCCAACCTTTATCCTTGGCCGTGGAGCTATTGACTCCCAAGCCGACGCTGCAAAACCTTGATGATGTGTGCTTCAACCTCTGGAATCGACTGACTGCCATCAATAACAACGTACTGATCGGGTAAACGCTCAGCCCTTTCCAGATAGACAGTGCGAACGCGGTGAAAGAACTCGATCGCTTCCTGCTCAATCCGATCCAGCGCCCCACCCTGCTCCATAGCCCGACCTTTCGCCCTTGCCAGGCCAAGTTCCGGCTCAATATCCAGAAGCAACGTCATATCCGGCCTGCGATCTCCCTGCACCAGCTGCTCCAGTACCGCGATACGCTGCTCATCGATACCACGACCACCACCCTGATAGGCATAAGTTGCATCGGTAAACCGGTCACAAACCACCACCTTGCCCTCAGCCAGTGCAGGTTCGACACGCTGACTGAGGTTCTGGCTGCGCGCGGCAAAGACCATCAACAGTTCGGTAGTATCTGTCACCGTCTCTTCGTGTTCGGCCAGCACCAGGCTTCTCAGCTGTTCAGCCAATGGCGTGCCACCTGGCTCCCGGGTTTCAACAACATCATGGCCATTAACCTTTAACCATTGCAGAACAACCCCTTTGGCGGTGGTTTTACCGGCACCTTCACAGCCTTCAATCGTCAGAAAAAAACCCATCAATCTCTCAATTTCAACAGTAGCCAGTATTGCTATTGCACCGTAGAACGATAATCTTTCCGCCGTTCCGTAATCTGATACTTCCTGACGGCGCGATTGTGCTCAGCCAGTGTTTTGGAAAAGTGGTGAGTACCATCGCCACGGGCAACAAAATAAAGCGTTTCCCCATTGGACGGATTCAGTGCCGCCTGAATGGCCTCACGGCCAACCGTCGCAATCGGGGTTGGCGGCAGACCATGAATCACATAGGTGTTATAGGCGGTTCGTTCCCGCAGCATACGACGATTCAATTCACCCTGGTAACGATCACCCATACCGTAGATAACGGTCGGATCGGTCTGCAGTCGCATCCTTTTTTCCAGACGTCGGATAAAGACACCGGCAATATCAGGCCGCTCGGATGGCACACCGGTCTCTTTCTCAATAATCGACGCCATAATCAAGGCTTCGTAGGGGGATCTATACGGCAGGTTTTTGGCCTTTTGATCCCACTCATCCGCAAGGACGGATTGCAGCCTTTGATAGGCTCTTTGCAGAATTGACGCCACCGGCGTCCCCGCTTCAAAGCTGTAGGTGTCCGCATAGAACAACCCTTCCAGGTTATCGGTCTGCGGTACATCCCCGGGCAACGCCCCCATCACCGCTGGCAGTTTGTTCAGCTCTACCGGAGCGGCCAGTTTCGGGTGGCTATTCAAGTCTGCGAGCAACTCTTTTAGTGTCCAGCCTTCCACCAGGGTCGCGCTGAAGTAACGAACATCACCAGTAACAAACTTGTGCAACAGCTGCCGATAGGTGGTACCGGTAGCAATCAGGTATTCCCCGGCATGAAGGTCCGCAGCAACCCCCTTGACCCGGGCAAAGACCTTAAACATATCAGGATATTGAATCAGCCGGTCTGCCGCCAGTCGCTGCACCACACGTCCCAGCGAGTCGCCCGTAACAATGACAAACCCGGCTTCACTGGTTACCGGCACCTGCTGATCACCATACCAGCGCAGACCATACCAGCCAGCTGCAAGACCTGCCAGGACCAGAAACAGAGCCAACAGCAAACCACCGAACAGTGTCAGCAGCAACTTCCTAAGCATTGAATTCTTCCAGTACACAATCTCGAATTTGGACAGTCAGTGGGCCAATCTCCCACTCCCTTCCCTCGCATTCAATCACAGGCCAGACACCGTTGACACTGTTGCAGAGAAAGACTTCCGCAACATCCAGCCCCCGGGGTACGGACTGCTCTTTAACCGTCATCCCACGATGACGGGCAAACTCAATGATAAAATCGCGACAAACCCCCGCCACACCTTGGAATGACAGATCCGGAGTCACCAGGTCACCTTCATGGGTCACAACAAACAGATTACTCATGGTGCCTTCAACCAGGTTGCCCGCAAAGTCACACAGCAGACCTTCGTCGTAAGCATCGCCCTGCCATTCACTTCTGGCCAGGACCTGCTCCAGACGATTCAGATGCTTCAGACCTGCCAGGTCACTTCGCCCAAGACGCATCTGACAAAGCTTTACCCGTGCCCCATGCACTGCGGGATCACGGGACCTTGACGGCAGCGGGTGGAGTGACAGAATCCGACGCGAAGAGAGACAACCCTCAGGATTATAGCCGCGTCCACCGCTGCCCCGGGTGATCATAACCTTCAGCACACCGTCATCGGCCCGGTTATCCAACAGAAAGGCATCCACCTCCTCAAGCAATCGCTCAATATCCACGGCAATACCCAGCTGCTGGCAAGAGCGTTGCAGACGACGCCAATGGTAGTCAGCCAGCGTTGGCTTACCACCGGCAACCCGAACCGTTTCAAATAAGCCATCCCCGTAAGCCAGCCCACGGTCTGAAACCGGCAGGACACTTTCAGGTACTCCATTCACCCAGACTGGATACTCACTCACCCGGAACCCCCTCTTAGCTGTCTAATCTGGAAAATGCCAGGGTTACATTGGTACCGCCAAAGCCAAAAGAGTTGGAGAGCACATGATCCATCGGCATTTTCCTGGCATGGTGCGGCACATAATCAAGATCACAGCCTTCGCCGGGCTGATCCAGATTGATGGTCGGGGGAATCACACCTTCAACCAGGGATTTGATACTGAATACCGCTTCCACCGCCCCGGCAGCCCCCAGCAAATGGCCGGTCATGGATTTGGTGGAACTGACCGCCAAGCGCGCGGCGTGGGTACCAAACACCTTATGAATCGCCAGTGTTTCAGCCACATCCCCTGCCGGTGTGGACGTGCCGTGGGCATTAATATACGACACATTTTCAGGTGCCAGACCGGCATCTTCAAGGGCTGACATCATGGCACGCGCAGCACCACGACCATCTTCTGGCGGCGACGTCATGTGCCAGGCATCACCACTCATGCCAACACCACTGAGCTCAGCGTAAATCCTGGCACCACGTTTAACCGCATGTTCGTACTCTTCCAGCACCAGAATACCGGCACCATCCCCCAGGACAAAACCGTCACGATCCGCATCCCACGGGCGGCTGGCTTTTTCAGGCTCATGGTTACGGGTAGAGAGCGCACGGGCTGCGGCAAAACCGGTCATGCCCAGCGCAGACGAACCTTTTTCGGCACCGCCGGCCACCATCAGATCGGCATCACCATAAGCGATGGTTCTCGCGGCAAGGGCAATGGCATGGCTGCCGGTAGCACAGGCTGTAGAGGTGGCAAAGTTGGGTCCCTGAAGATTGTATTTCATGGAAACCCAGCCCGCCGCCATATTGACGATGGCAGCAGGAATAAAAAATGGGGATATTCGACGCGGGCCGCTGTTCAGCAGTGTGGAGTGGTTCTGTTCAATAGACGTCAAACCACCAATACCCGAGCCGATCGCCACACCATATCGGTGCGCACAGTGATCATCAATCACCAGACCGGCGTCAGCCATGGCCTCGGCAGCAGCAGCCACACCGTATTGAATAAAGACATCCATTTTACGGGCATCTTTCTTATCGATAACACCGTCAGGATCAAAACCTTTGACCGCGCCACAGATAGATACACTGAAACCTTTCGTATCAAGATGGGAGATCGCTTCAATACCACTGCGCCCAGCTAACAGGGCAGACCAGCTGTCATGGACATTATTGCCCACCGGGGTTATTGCCCCCATGCCTGTTACAACAACCCTTCTACGCATTCGCTGCGACAATCGTTCTGTATTTTTTTCTTCCGACAAGACTGACTCTCCTGCTGACCTGTCGTATAGATTTAATGAACCGTCATTCACATCAAAGCATCGCCACAGCAGCCTGACTATGAAAAAACGACAACAACACGATGATAAGTAGTTAACCAAATGAAATCATATTTTCTGACTAAGTGGTCAGTCACTCCCGGCAACTGCTCCTGCGTTGCTCTAGCTCCTGCATCCATGCAGTCGTGCGGCGTTACAACTCCGGTCACATAGCTAAGGCTATGCTCCCTTCGTTGTGCCTTGCATAGTAACTGCCCACTTAGCCAGAAATATACGATTCCATTTGGCCAACTACTTAATGTCATCACGCAGCCAGCTTTTACCGCGATAGCCAGCAGACTGCCATAAACAACAAAAGCCGCAGACCATCGTCGTGCGGCTTTCGAGTGACATACTTTGGGGATACTTTCGCTAGAGAATATGTATCGGGAAAGCGTGTCACAAAGATACAGTTGTGCAAATCAAGGCAGAATCAGGAGTGTGCAACAACGTAGTCAATTGCTTCCTGAACAGTGGTGATTTTCTCAGCCTCTTCATCAGGAATCTCGGTTTCGAATTCCTCTTCCAACGCCATCACCAACTCAACAGTATCCAGAGAGTCCGCGCCAAGATCCTCTACGAATGACGCACTGTTAGTGACTTCGTCTTCCTTCACGCCAAGCTGTTCGCAAACAATCTTCTTAACGCGCTCTTCAATGGTGCTCATACCTTGTTGTGCTCCTATCGATATTCGGTGCAGCCTGAGGCTACAGGTGAACTAGTGTATATGGTCAATTATGGGAATTTCAAGCCAGTTCATGGAAAACCGGTGACCATCCACGCAAATTGACAACAGATTTAACAAAACCCCAAAACCCAACCCATTAGAACAGGGCTTGCCTCGCCCTGCTCATTACTACAGGTTCCGGCCAAGGAGGATTAATTCATGTACATGCCGCCATTGACATGCAAGGTCTCACCAGTGATATACCCGGCAGGCTCACTGACCAGAAATGCAACAGCAGCGGCAATTTCTTCCGGCTGCCCCAACCGGGCCAGGGGAATCTGGCCAAGCAGGAAGGACTGCTGCTCTTCAGGCAGCGCCCTGGTCATATCGGTTTCGATAAAGCCCGGAGCAACGGTGTTCACGGTAATGCTTCTTGAACCGACTTCACGGGCCATCGCCCTGGTGAAGCCTTCAATACCGGCCTTGGCTGCCGCATAATTTGCCTGCCCCTGGTTACCCATGGAACCAACGACAGAGCTGATATTCACTATCCGCCCCCAGCGAGCTTTAGTCATGCCACGCAGGACAGCCTTACTCATCCGGAAGATGGAACTGAGATTAGTATCAATAACGTCATCCCACTCCTCCTCCTTCATGCGCATCAGGATATTATCACGGGTAATGCCGGCATTGTTGATCAGAATCAACGGTGCGCCATATTCTGCGCAGATCACCTTGAGCACTGCCTGACATTCATCCGCTGAAGTTACGTTCAGGGCCATGCCCTGACCTTGAATACCTTCCGCCTGCAAAGCGTCAGTAATGGCCGCCGCACCGGACTCAGACGTTGCCGTGCCAATCACGATGGCTCCGGCTTTCCCCAGGGCAAATGCTATGGCTTTGCCAATACCACGACTGGCACCGGTAACCAGGGCAACCTTCCCCTTCAAACCATCTCCTGCAATGGACCGATCCAGCTCTCTTTCAGCAGTCATTTCCCGCCTGTTCCTTATTGGTTAGCTTCTGCCAGCATCTGAGCCATAGCGTCAGCAGACTCCAGCGTAGCAATGGGCGCACGTCGTGCAATACGTTTATTCAGTCCAGCCAGCACTTTACCGGGGCCGCATTCAGCAAACCGGCCAACACCAGCGGCCATCATGGTTTCCACAGACTCAACCCAGCGAACCGGACTGTACAGCTGAGCCACCAGATTCGCCTTAAGCTGAGCCGGATCAGAACAGACACTGGCAGAGACATTCTGCACCACCGGAATCACCGGCTCGATCAACTCAATACCGTCCAACGCTTTTTGCAGGCGCTCTGCAGCAGGCTTCATCAAGGCACAATGAGAAGGAACACTGACTGGCAGCTCAATCGCCCTTTTGGCACCCGCTGCTTTGGCAGACTCAATGACACGTTTAACTGCGGCAACCTGTCCGGCAATCACCACCTGACCGGGGGCATTGAAATTGACCGCCTCGACCACTTCATCACCTGCCGCTTTCTCACAGGCAGCAACCACATCTGCATCATCAAGGCCAATAATAGCAGCCATGGCTCCTGCACCGGAGGCAACCGCCTCCTGCATAAACAGTCCACGCAGACGAACCAGACTGACGGCATCGGCAAAATTCATCGCACCGGCACACACCAGGGCCGAATATTCACCCAGGCTGTGCCCGGCCATCATCGACGGCGCTTCGCCCTGACGCTCACACCAGAGACGCCAGAGAGCCACACTGGATACCAGCAATGCAGGCTGGGTATTCTCCGTCTGATTCAGCGCCTCAGCAGGCCCCTCAGAAACCATGTTCAGGAGATCAAAACCAAGCCCCCCGGTGGCTTCAGCAAACGTTGCCCGCACCACTGGCTCTGAAAGATAGTCAGCGATCATGCCAACTTGTTGGGACCCTTGTCCTGGAAAGACAAAAGCAAGCTTATCCGTCATTGCAACCCGCTCTTTCGCTTGGCTCTCCTGTTACCGAGAGGCCTGAAATTCAATTGAATACGAAGCGAACCTCTCGGTACAACCGCACCGATTAATGCAGTCAGCCCAAAGACCAGATACGCTTCCCAATAAAAAACCGGGGCAATTATAGGAAAAATAGACAACAAGGTAAGTAAATTTATGTTTCCAATAACAAAAAAGAACCAAAAATGATTATAAGCACAGAATAATTAACACAAAATATTATAGATACCATTACCTGCAAATCCCGTGCAATCTCTGACCTGGAGTTGCAATTGATCATTATTAACGGTAAAGCCTTGGCAATAAGTTCAGTAAGGCAGTCACAATGATCTATGCAGGGCAACTTATTTTTCCGGAACATTCACTCAGAAACGATCAGCGAAAAATACAACCTGTTTAACCGAGGCAAGAGACCAGCTACCAGACCCGGAAAACCAACAGTCTGTTTTTGAGGCAGTAGCCCTGTTGTTATTCCGGGGCCGGTAATGTACGCTCACCTGCTATTTCGGATCATATCTTCCAGGGATGGCTTTCAATCATCATTAACCTTTACCCCTCTCCCAGCATTAATTCTATCTCTTCTGCCAACCGCCCGGGAACATCACTATCCACTTCCCTGACGGCCTCGCCGATAGCCCGAAAAAAACCTTCTTCATCGGAGTGACCGTGACTTTTGACCACAATCCCCTGCAGCCCGAGAAAACTGGCACCGTTGTATACTACCGGATCAATGCTTTTATAGATTTTGCGCATGACCGGCGCAATCAGCAGAGAGAGAAACCGACGCCAAAGCGTCTGCTGAAAAGCGGCAACCAGGCTGTCACGGATTAAACCGGCAACCCCCTCTCCGGTTTTCAGGGCAATATTGCCAACAAAACCGTCGCAGACCACCACATCCGCGCCACCGGCAAACACATCATTCCCTTCGATATAGCCGATGTAGTTCAAACGACCATCTTCTTTCAACAGCCGATTTGCCAGCTTTACCTGTTCATTCCCTTTGATATCCTCAGTGCCGACGTTCAGCAACCCCACCCTCGGAGCATTGATACCCCTGACAGTAGCGGCCAGCAAAGACCCCATCACAGCAAACTGGTAAAGGCTGTTGGCTGAACAGTCCACATTGGCACCCATATCCAGCAGCAGAACACTACCACCGGCACAGGGAATGGCTCCGGCAATGGCAGGACGATCAATACCCACAAAGGTTTTCAGGGCAAATCGCCCCATGGCCATCAGGGCACCCGTATTCCCCGAGCTGACGCAGGCAGCCGCACGGCCATCAGCCACCTGTTCAAGAGCACCCCACATGGAGCTGTCTTCTTTGGATCTCAGGGCAAAAGAGGGTTTTTCATCCATGCCGATGGTCTTGCCAGCATGAATAACCGTAAGGCGGGACTGATCGAATGCAATAGAAGAGAGATGACCGGTAATCAGTTGCTGATCACCTACCAGGGAAAGATGAAGATCCGGATAAGCATCCAGGGCTCGGAGGGCAGCCCGGATACGAGAACGGGGACTTTCGTCCCCGCTCATAATATCAAGCGCTATTCTCCTTCCTGGAGCTGCTGGCCGTCCTGGCATGGTACGGCTCACTCGCCGATTTTACCTTCAAGCACTTTGCGGCCACGGTAGAAGCCGTCAGCGGTCATGTGATGACGACGATGAGTTTCGCCGGAAGTCGCATCAACAGACAGCTGAGAAGCAGTCAGACTGTCGTGGGAACGGCGCATGTCACGCTTGGAACGGGTTTTACGGTTTTGCTGAACAGCCATGTGTCAACTCTCCTAAATTCTTTGCCTGGAACTCTATTTGGGTTCGGTAGTACTTTTATCCTGATCAGCTTTCAGACTAGCCAGAACACTGAACGGGTTACGACGCTTTTTCTCTTCCTCTGCCCGGGCAGCGGAAGCCTCAGCCTCTTCATCAGATTCAGTAGTAAAGTTCTGCTGAACCTGGCAGGCTTCAGGCGGATGATAAGCCACGATAGGAAGGCTCAACAGAAGCTCTTCCTCCAGCAGGGGCACTAACTCCATCGGCTCCTCCTGGAGCATCAGGGGTTCATAACCCTCTGGCAGGGACCGGGCCTGCTCATCGGTCAATACACCCATCAGGTTGAGGCCTGAACGCACGGGAAGTTCTGCTACATCAAGACAGCGCTGACAAATCATTTTAAGATTCGCCTCAACATGCCCCTCAAGAACCACTCGGTGATCTTCGCTCATATAGAAATGAAGAAAGACCTTCACCTCGCCCTGATCGTCAGCGAGACTGGCCACCAGTCGATCAAACTGTTTAAGCGCCAGCGAACCTTCAAACTGTAACCCCTGACGCGCGAGTTTCCGCGGATCAATGGTTTTTGGTAATTGGCCTGATAACATAAGCGCGCAATCATAGGGCGATGCCCCTTTGCTGTCAAACATCCTTTTCGGGTGAGGTTTATCAGAATTTCAACTATTTCGTGAATAACATGCCTGAAGACTGTATTTTCACAACCTGCTGCCGGATGGCGCAGGCGAGTTTTACAAAAATTCGTAACCATGCATACTGTGCTCGACTATCCGCACCCTTTGCCCGCACCACCTGCACAACATAAAACGATGAATATATTGCTAGCCTCAGGCTCACCCTATCGAAAAAGCCTGCTTGAACGACTCAACCTGACGTTCAGCCAGGCCTCACCGGACATTGACGAAACCCCTGAACCCGGAGAGAGCGCCAGGGAGCTGGCCATCAGGCTTTCCCGGGAAAAAGCCCTGATACTGGCAGATCAGTATCCGGACACCCTGATTATTGCCTCCGACCAAACCGCCGCGCTGGACAATAGAATTCTGGGCAAACCCGGAACCCGGGAACAAGCCATTCAACAGCTTTCCAACTGCAGCGGCAGACAGGTGGTTTTCCACACCGGACTTAGCCTGCTGAACACCGCTACAGCAGAGCATCAGCTGACCTGTGTGGATTACACCGCCTGGTTCCGAACACTGTCCAGCACGCAGATTGCCACCTATATAGATGCAGAAAGTCCGCTGGACTGCGCTGGCAGCTTCAAATGTGAAGGACTGGGCATAACCCTGTTCGAGAAAATGGCTGGCGATGATCCTGACAGCCTGATTGGACTGCCACTGATCACCCTGACCACCATGCTGATGAATGAAGGGGTTTATCCTTTGGGCAGATAGGGTAAATACACCGGGTCTTGCACAGCAGACCCGGTAATCAAATCACATTAACTGAAAACCGTCACCCAGGGCTTCCACCAAAGTGGCGCTGACACCAGCCCCAAAATCCCGGGCAAATTTTTCCAATGGTGAAAGGCGAAAGGTGTAATCAACAATATCCTCTTCACCCACCACTTCACGGGCCACATAACCGGCACTGCCCAGACCATCAATCAGACCCAGTGTTTTGGCCTGTTCACCAGACCAGACCATGCCTGAAAAGATATCCGACCGATCAGCCAGTCGATCACCCCGCCCGTTTTTTACCGCGTCAATAAACTGCTGGTGAATAGTATCCAGCGACGTTTGCCATTCGACAGCAGCTTCACGGTCCACGGACTGGAATGGATCAAGGAATGCCTTATTTTCACCGGAGGTATAGGTTCTGCGGGTAACCCCCAGCTTCTCCATCGCCCCGACAAAACCGAAACCAGAGGAAATAACGCCGATAGACCCTACCAGGCTGGCCTTGTCAGCGTAAATTTCATCAGCGGCAGCGGCAATGTAGTAGCCGCCAGACGCACCAATATCCATAATGACCGCGTAAAGAGGAGTATCCTTGTGCAGTTCGCGCAGCCTGAGAATCTCATCATAGATATAGCCAGATTGAACAGGGCTACCACCCGGGCTGTTAATTCTCAAAATCACCGCTTTAGTGCCCGGATCCTCAAAGGCTGAGCGTAATCCCGACACCACGACATCTGCATTCACATCGCCACCACCAATCTGGCCATCAATCTCCACCAGCGCCGTATGCTCACTGGAGCCATCACTGATCACCACATCATTGATATTGGTCGCGTTATAAATGACAGCAACGGAGAAAAACAACCAGCCAAAGGTCAGCAGCTTAAAAAATATACCCCATCGCCGGGAACGCTGCTGCTCCAGCAGCGAGCCTTTGGCCAGGGCATCCACCAGATCCCAGGCTCGATTACTGTCCAGGCTATCCTGCGCCTCAGACGAGGACTCCCGCCACTTGTCTTGCATAATCACCCCTTAAACAGGTTCACTCAAAAACGATCATATTTATCAATTCTTCGGTTCGGCATCCAGCCCTTGTAAAGCTGACAACACCTCAGCCAGGTCGTCCGGCAAAGGCGCTTCAACCTTCAATCGCTTACCATCCAGCAGGTCAAATTCGATACTGGCGGCATGCAGGAACAGCCTTTTAAGACCAAACTGCTTCTGGGACTGATTGTCTGAATCCTTACCGTATTTTTCATCCCCGGCAATGGGATGCCCTGCGTGCAGACAGTGAACCCGAATCTGATGGGTCCGCCCTGTGATGGGGTAAGCCTCAACCAGGGTCATATTTGGAAAACGGTTCAGTACTCGAAACGCTGTTCGGGATTTTTTGCCATCCACATGCACCCGGACCATCCGCTCTCCTGACTGCAGCACGTTCTTCAACAGCGGCGCATTGACCAGCTGCTTTCTCGCTGGCCACTTACCCACCACCAGCGCATGATACAGCTTTTCAACTTTTTCTTTCTGCTGCAACTGGTTATGCAGGTGACGCAGCATACTGCGGCGCTTGGCAATCACCAGACAACCCGAGGTGTCCCGGTCCAGGCGATGCGCCAGTTCCAGCGTGCGGTTATCCGGCCGTAGCTGGCGAAGCGCTTCAATTACACCATAAGACAGACCACTGCCGCCATGCACAGCAAGCCCGGACGGTTTGTTGATAATCAGCAGCAGATCATCTTCATAAAGTACCGCTTTTTCCAATTGAGCGATCACGCTGTCAGCGGGCCTTACCGGAGCCTCCCTTTCGGCCACCCTGACCGGAGGAATACGAACAACATCGTTCAATTCAAGGCGATAATCTGCGCTTACCCGCTTTTTGTTGACCCGTACCTCACCCTTGCGAACGATACGATACACCCTGGTCTTGGGCACACCTTTAAGAACCCGCAACAGAAAATTATCAACACGCTGACCAGCCGCATCCTCATCAATGGTAATAAAGTTAACGTTTGCTTGTTTCAATCGTCTAACCACATATCTGTTTATGCCAAGTTGCAGCCCCGAAAGCTCTACCTTAACCGGTTGAGATAAAAAGACTTTCAGGGATTACCGCGATTTTCTTTCAGGTAATGTTATCAGCTTTGTGTCATTTGAAGCACTTACAGATTACTGATATAGTTGTGGCACTGCCTTGTAACTATCCGAAGAGGCAGTTCGATTTACGAAGTCTGAGCATGACCCGAAAGGGATAGCATCACTTAAATTCCGCTAACCGGGCCGAAAATAAACCGGAGCTACGTTTACCCGATGAACAAGTCCGGGCCAGGTAACTCCGGGAATAGCCGCTCAGGCAGACATCATGGCAGATGAACCAGTTGCATCCCTCCCTGAGGGTATGAGTTCCTGTCATGGTGCTGAACGATTAAAGACCACGGCCACAGCCGTGATAGATAAACAGTGCCACCCAAGAACAGAGGTTGCGCTCCCGATACCAGGGATGAAGAACAGCGGACGGGTCATATGCTAGTGACAGGCTCAGTGATACCTGTAAACGTATCCACAACCAGCCAGAAGCGCCCGATCAACGCATCTCCCCACTATGCATCCGGTCAACATACGGATGCAGATTGCTATATCGTTACAGCCTTACCCTTGAATAAGCCCGGCTGTAAGTCTGATAGCTGGTTACCACCGACCACACCGTTCTCCTGCGGTTGTTGGCCTGTGTACACTCGGGTAGCACCGGAGAGTTTGTACAGAAGCTGAAGGAAACCAGTTGCACTGCCAGCCACCATGAATACGTCAGGTGGCAGGCCGGGCGCTTCCGGAAAGACGATGGATTGCCCGTCAAACCAATGAATGCGCTGGATTTACCGAATGTCACGAACAACTTTTCGCCACCAACATCTGCTTAGGGTAGCCATTAGCAATTTGGTACTCTATGAAGAGAATGTTGATCAATGCAACCCAGCAAGAAGAGCTGAGGGTTGCACTCGTCGATGGGCAGCGCCTGTTCGATCTGGATATCGAATCCGGAGCCCGCGAACAGAAGAAAGCCAACATCTACAAAGCAAAAATCACCCGTGTTGAGCCCAGCCTGGAAGCCGCGTTTGTGGACTTTGGCGCAGAGCGACACGGCTTCCTGCCTTTAAAAGAGATCTCCCGGGAATACTTCGTCGGCCATACTGGTGGTCGTCCCAACATCAAGGAAGTCATCAAGGAAGGCACCGAGGTTATCGTTCAGGTCGATAAGGAAGAGCGTGGCAACAAAGGTGCCGCCCTGACCACACTGGTCAGCCTGGCAGGCCGCTACCTTGTACTGATGCCCAACAACCCACGGGCCGGTGGCATCTCACGCCGTATTGAAGGCGATGAGCGCGCTGAACTGCGTGAGGCCATGAGCAAGCTGGACATCCCCGCCGAAATGGGCGTCATCGTTCGCACAGCCGGCCTTGGCCGTTCAACAGAAGACCTTCAGTGGGATCTGGACTATCTCCTGCAACTCTGGAACTCCATCAAAGATGCTGCCGATAAAAATCCCGCACCATTTTTGATCTACCAGGAAAGCAATGTCATTATCCGTGCTATCCGCGACTATCTGCGCCAGGATGTTGGTGAAGTACTGATCGACAAAACCCAGGTTTATCAAGAAGCCCTGGATTTTGTTAAACAGGTCATGCCCCAGTACCAGAACAAGATCAAGCTGTACAAAGACAGCGTCCCCCTGTTCAACCGCTTCCAGATTGAAAGCCAGATCGAGACCGCCTTCCAGCGTGAAGTCAAACTGCCATCCGGCGGCTCCATTGTTATTGATCCAACAGAAGCCCTGGTGTCCATTGATATCAACTCCGCCCGTGCAACCCGTGGTGGCGATATCGAAGAAACCGCCTATAACACCAACCTCGAAGCGGCGGATGAGATTGCCCGCCAACTGCGCCTGCGCGATATTGGCGGACTGATTGTTATCGACTTCATCGATATGGGCAGCAACCGGAATCAGCGGGAAGTTGAGAACCGCATTCGTCAGGCGCTGTCGGTTGATCGTGCCCGCGTTCAAACCAGCCGTATCTCCCGCTTTGGCCTGCTGGAAATGTCCCGTCAGCGTCTGCGCCCATCACTGGGTGAAACCAGTGGCGTGGTCTGCCCTCGCTGCTCAGGCCAGGGCACGATTCGGGATATTGAGTCTCTGGCCCTGTCTATTCTGCGCCTGATGGAAGAAGAGGCCATGAAGGACAAGACGTCCGAAATTCGCGCACAGGTTCCTGTGCCGGTGGCGGCATTTCTGCTGAATGAAAAGCGCAAAATGATCGCCAAGATCGAGAAGCGCCATGATGCCCGCATCATCGTTATTCCAAATGCCAATCTGGAAACTCCCCATTACGATGTCCAGCGCCTCCGTGACGACAATCTTCAGGATCGCGAGAGCAGCTACGAAATCATCCTTGAGGGTGAAGACGCCAGCCCGGAAGAGCTGACCACAGCCACCAGGCCTCAGCCCAGACAACAGGCCGCCGTGCGCAATGTTGCCCCGGCACAGCCTGCACCCGCCATTAAAGCGCCTGAAGCAAAACCCGGATTTATTGACAGCCTGCTGAAGTCCATCGGCAGCCTCTTCAACCCGGAAAATGATGACGACAAATCCGCTGGCCAGGACAAACTCACCCAGCAACGTCAACCGGCGCGTCGTGACAGTCAAGCTGGCCAGAACAGGAAAAAGACCCGAACTGATTCCCAGCGCCGCGACAGACAGGACAGCAACCGTCCTCAGAAAGAGCGCAAAAAGAGTCAGCAGGAACGTTCAGACAACCGTTCCAGCAGCCAGGAAAACCGTTTTGAAAGGCAGGAAAGACGCCAGCGTGACAAACCGGAAGTAGCGGAACAACGGGAACCCAGACAGGAACGCCGCCAAGACCAGGAACCAGAACAAGGCTCCGGTGATCGTCGACGCCGCCCGAACTCTGCACCCCGTCGTCGCAACAACCGACAGTCTCAGCGTCAGCAACAGAATGAACCGCAATTACAGCCACTGCTGCCTGAAAGCGCTAAAGGGGCAGTAAATGCGCCTGCTGTTCATGAAACTGCCGCACAGGAAAGCATTCCACAGGAAAAGCGTGCTGACAAAAAAGAGTCATTTGCCAGCATTGAGAAGCCTGAGCTGGAAAGCAGAAAAGCTGCAGCAGCTGCCCCGGAAGCTCCTGCAGCCCCGGCCATGCCAATGGACAAGGTAGAGGAAACCAGCAAGGCTCCTGTCGAAGAGCAAGCCGTTGCCAACACCCCTGAAGCACCGGAAGAAGTGAGACCTCGTCGCTCCAGAAGAGTGAAGAATGACCCTCGCCGTCTCAGGGAAACTCAGCAGTCTGCGCCTGAGGAAGTCAGCGAACCTGAAATCCCTGCTGAGAGCGACTCACCAGCCAATCAACAGCCTTCTGTCGATAAAGAGCCAACAGTTGAGCTTGCAACAGCTGGAGATTCTGAAGCGCAATCGGAAAAAGCAGAACAAGCCTCCGTTGAGACCAGCACTCAAGAACGCCAGACTGACCTGCCCGTTGCCGCCGCAGAAGCAACAACCGTTGAGCGGGAGAAGGTAACCCCACGCCCTCAGATGACAGAAATGGCAAAAGCCGTTGCCGCTTCCCATAATCTAGATAAGCCAGCGTTTGCAACCATGCCACCCGCTTTCGAGAAACCAGCCGTAGCGGAAGCAGAGGCTGTCGAGCCCAAGCCGACCATGACCGCCAATGAAGCTGAAGAGATGCTGAAGCAGGCATTAAATCAGTCTGATGAAGACAAGGCCGTTGTTCATGAAAGCCAACAGGAGAAGCCCGCTGAGGCTGCCACGGCACCACAACCTTTAGCGACTGAGAGCAAAGCAGCAGAAGCACCACAAGCAGCTGAGCGTGACCAGACAGCAGAGGTTAAAGCCAGCGAAGCTGAAGCATCTTCTGATGATGAAACCGTTGAAAGGCCGCGTCGTCGTCGCAGCCGTGCTCACAACGACCCCCGGGCAAAGCGCCAGACTCAGCAGATCGAACTGCCTGTTGAGCCAGAAAGCGAAACTCAGGAAGCTCCGCAGGTGCGCACTGAAGAAAGCAACCTGTAATAAGGGTTGATACTGAACTGAACGGGGTGGTTTCCACCCCGTTTTTTTTTGCCTTGAAAAACCACCAGAAGGCTCTCCAGTCATAGCGATGGACAATAAATCTCTGCCGAACTCGCACCCACGAAAATTAAAAGAGCCACAACCCGCCACTGGTGGAACTTTTATCAATTTCAGAAATCAAAACAAGGAGTAAACCATGTAACTAAAACAACCAAAACAGAGGGAAATTTATGAAAAACAACCTATTCAAGCAGTGGGTAATGGCCAGTTTACTGTGCATTCTATCCTGCTCTGCATTTTCAGACGTTGAATATTCAGGCATCGCTTTCAGCAACGTAGATATCCACGGTCAAGGCACTGAAGCCGACGTTAAACCCGGTGAAACTGTCGGCATCCATGCCCATTACAAATGGCTCTGGCCCCGGGAAGAAGCCAGCATTGTCCAGATTATTGTTGGTATTGATGGCATAGGTGCTCAAACAACAATTGCCAATGCCATTGTCGTTGATGGTCGATATCTTGACCCTCATTACAATGATATCACCGAGCAAGATGTAGACTTTCACATCGTTGCACCCAACGAACCCGGCACTTACCAGATCCGCTTCCGCTACGCTCAGGCCTACGGGGCCGAAGAGGCCGTTGGAGTATGGTGGTACGTTGATCAGGCTCCTACCGACGAAGCAACAATTGGCACTATTACTGTCCGTTAAACGATATGACACGCTAGGAGCCTGTCAGAGAATAGCGCCCGTAGCGAGGATTGCGAGAAATTGAGGATAAAAATTTCTGATTCTGAGGAGAATAGCGGGGCTATTTGACGAAGAAGCAGGAATTTTTAGACCAATTTATCGCAACCGCAGTAGGGCAGTCTATTCTCGGACAGGCTCCTAGTCAGGAGTCCCGGACAACTCATGGGACTTCTGACTGATTACAGCCAGTAAACACCTCCCGGAACCGGAATTTGCATCCTCAGATTCACAGGGTTGCTTTATCATCTTCCATATAAAGGCGCGGCTCTCTTTCCAGCTGAACACCAAACTTTTCATTTACTTTCTGCTGAACCTGCCTGGAGAAAGACAGCACATCCCGACCAGTGGCTCCACCGTGATTTACCAGAACAAGAGCCTGTTTCTGGTAAGTCCCCACACAACCCTCTCGCTCTCCTTTCAGCCCGGCCTGATCAATCAGCCAACCAGCGGCCAGTTTCCAGTTCTGCCCAAGGGGATAAGCGACGATATTCGGATATTCCTGCTTCAGGCGATCCATCTCTGACTTTGATACCTCCGGGTTTTTGAAAAAGCTGCCAGCATTACCCACCTCAGATGGGTCCGGCAACTTTTCCCGGCGAATATCACAAACAGCCCGACTGATATCCAATGCGGAAGGAGCCTGATCGCCCAGACGTCTGGCAAGCAGATCACCTAACTGGCCATAGCCCAGGTTGGGTTTTAATGTTGCATCAAGATCCAGGGTCACAGCGACAATAATGTACTGATCACGCTTTTCCCTTTTGAATACCGAATCGCGATAACCAAAGCGGCAACTTTGCCGGTCAAAATACTCAACCTGCCCGGATTCCAGGTTCATCGCCTCCAGCGACACGAAAGAATCCGTTAACTCAACACCATAGGCACCAATATTCTGGATAGGTGCAGCGCCAACGTTACCCGGTATCAAGGAGAGGTTTTCCAGTCCATAGGCCTGATTATCCAGAGACCATAAAACAAACTCATGCCAGTTCTCTCCCGCCTCGGCCCTGACCCGAACACAATCCTGATCACGACTCAACACCGTTTTTCCCTTGAGATTAACGTGCACAACCAGGGCATCAAGAAAATCACCAAGCACCACATTACTGCCACCGCCCAGGGGAATAACGGGCAACTGCTTTTGCCTGGCAAAAGCCAGTGCCGACTGCAATTCAGCAACCGTATTTGCCTCAGCGTAGTATCTGGCAGTAGACGGCAACCCCAGGGTATTTCTCTCCACCAGGGAATAGTTGTCGAAAATCTTAAGCGGGAAGTTCATTAATAGTTGATTCAATAGAAATTGGAGACAAAACGGAGATACTATTTATGGGTTTTCTGCAAATGATCCAGCAACGCAACCCCACCCAGCTCAACCAGATTAAGCACCCGCTCAAACCCTTCGTTACCACCGTAGTAAGGGTCCGGAACTTCAGAGACTGGCAGGTCAGCAAAATCAAGAAAAAGCTTCAATTTACAGGCATGTTCCTGCGGGCAGATCTTTTGCAGGTTCTTCAGGTTCTCTCTGTCCATAGCCAGAATATAATCCTGCTCAACAAAATCAGCAGAGGTTACCTTGCGGGAGCGAATAAATGAAAGGTCATAACCGTGATCCGCAGCCTGCTGCATGGAACGGCTGTCTGGTAACCCGCCATCATGCCAGCCACTGGTGCCCGCTGAATCAACTCTGATACAGTCTGACAACCCTGCTTCCGCCACTTGATGGGCAAACACACCATGGGCAGTGGGTGACCGACAGATATTTCCCAGGCAGACGAACAGTACTTTTGTCATTCTGTTTATGCTCTGACCATGGTTTCATTGGGCTCAGAACTGTCCAGTTCCTGCTCTCTTTCAAGCAATGCACGAACTGCCTGCAGATCCTGTTCCGTATCGACACCATGGGGCGGCGTTGCCACCGCTTCAGCCACATGAATACGATAGCCATGCCACATCAGTCGAAGCTGCTCAAGAGACTCCATACTCTCAATCGGGCTGACACCCCAGGTCACATAATGATTCAGGAGTCCAACCCGATAGGCATAGATCCCAATGTGACGCTGAAAGCAGGCATCTGCCGACACTCTCTTTTCCTCCGTGGCAAAATCGTCCCGCGCCCAGGGAATGGGCGCACGGCTGAAATAAAGCGCATACCCCCGGACATCAGCAACCACTTTGACAATACCGGGATCGAAAATCTGCTCCACCCGGGTCAACGGGCTGGATAACGTAGCAGCCCCTGCCTCAGACGACAGCTGCAGATTTCTGGCCACCTGATTGATCACAGAGGGGGGGATAAGAGGTTCATCACCCTGCACATTGACAATGATTTCATCATCCTTCAGACCATAGATTCTGGCCACTTCCTGCAACCGGTCAGTGCCAGAAGGATGCCCCGGCAGCGTCATGCATACCTCTGCGCCAAAACCGTCAGCCACCTTCAGGATACGCTCATCATCCGTAGCAATGATGACCTTCCGGGCGGCACTGGCCAGTGCCCGCTCATAAACATGCTGCACCATAGGCTTGCCCGCAATATCAGCCAGAGGCTTGCCCGGCAAACGACTGGAAGCAAATCGGGCAGGTATTACAACGGTGAAGTCAGAGCCTTCAGCTGTATGAGAGCCTTCAGTGGAGGGAAAGCCCTCAACCGATAAAAAGCCTTGTGCCATCAGGACGCCTCATCCAAACGTTCATCAACGGTCAATGTGCGCGCCTCACCTTCGAGCATGACAGGAATACCGTCACGAACCGGATAAGCAAGACCGCAGGGTCTGCAAACCAGTTCCTGACGCTCTTTATTTGGCCGCACTTCCCCTTTACACAGTGGGCAGGCCAGAATTTCAAACAGCGTTTTATCCATCATTGTTCCTCTGCCATCAGCCAGCAAATACCGGCTTACGAGCTTCAATCATTGCTACCAGCTGCTCAATACATGAGTCCGATACACGGGTCGTCACCGGCAGATACCAGTGTCGGTGATCGGCAAAACCACTGCATTTAACGGCATCCTTAGCCGTCATAATTACCGGAAGATCGTCGTTAAAACAGATATCTTCCGGTGCAAATACGTGGTGATCCGGATAAGGATGCCCAATAACATCGTATCCCAAAGCGCGCAGTGTATTAAAAAAACGCTCCGGATTACCAATTCCTGCAACACCATGAACCCTGGTTTTATCGGGAATTGGTTGCGAAATCCCCGTCATGCTGACCAGCGCCGAAGGTTCAAGGGAAAAACAATACAGTTTTTCCCGCTCCAGCGTGGTCAGCCCAAGCGAACTTTCTACTTCCTCAGCCTTCGCTGACAGAGAAGCATGGTTGGTGTTGACCAGAATCATATCCACCTGGCTCATTCTTTCCGGTGGTTCCCGAAGCGGGCCTGCGGGCAGACACAGCTGGTTGCCAAGCAACCGGTCACCATCCAGAACCAATACTTCAATATGCCGTTGCAGATTATAGTGCTGCAATCCATCATCTGCGATGATCAGATTGCAGTCTGTCTGATCACAGAGATAGCGGGCCGCCTTTACACGATCAACGTCAACAATCAAAGGGACATGCAGCTGTCGGGCGAGCATCACCGGCTCATCCCCTGCCTTTGCCGGGTCTGAATCCGGCCGCACCGACAGAGGCATACCTCCGGTTTTCGCACCAAATCCACGACTGATAATCCCAGGCCGGTAGCCCCTTCGCTGAAACTCCCGTACAAGGGCGGCAACCAAAGGGGTTTTACCGGTTCCCCCTACCGAAATATTACCCAACACAATGACCGGCACAGGCGAAGACCATCGCGCTGCCTGCAGTAAACGTTGCTTTCTTCTCGCAGCCAGAAAGGAAAATAACCAGCTAAGTGGCTTGAGACAGCGGGTCCAGCCACCGGCAGGAGCATACCAGGAGTCTGTGACCGACTGGCTGAAACGGGGCCAGAGCTTCACTGATCAGACTCGGTATCTTTTCGGGTGGTCATGCTCAGGTTGGTAAAACCCAGCTGCCCGGCAGCATCCATTGCCGTAACAACCGCCTGATAAGGCGTATTGGCGTCAGCGGTAATAATCAGGGGTATCTTGCTGTCTCCCTGGCTTACTTTACCCAGTGCCCGCTTGAGTGTATCCAGCTGACCATTGACCAGTCCCTGACCATCAACGGCAAAATCTCCGGACTTGCTGATGATGATCTCAATCTGCTTTGGCTGCTGCTGCAACACCTCGCCGGAGGATTCCGGCAAGTCAATGACCAGATGCGTCTCCTTGGTGAAGGTGGTTGAGACCATAAAGAAAATCAGCAGCAGGAATACCACATCAATCAGGGGCGTCAGGTTGATCGACACCTCTTCCTGATTTATCTGTCGTCGGAAGTTCATTTTTTCCTGGCCTCACTGCCCGGAGCGGATGAAGAGCCCTTGCGATCACCCTGCAGCACTTCCACCAGCTTGATGGCATCCTGCTCCATGGCAACCACCAGCTCATCAATGCGCCGGGTAAAATAGCGATGGAAAATCAGGGCCGGGATAGCTACGGTAAGACCGGCTGCTGTGGTAATGAGAGCCTTGGAAATCCCGCCAGCAAGAACACCGGCATTACCGGTGCCTTCAACCATCAGCACAGTAAAGACATCAATCATACCGATCACGGTTCCCAGCAAACCCAGCAGCGGAGTAATCGCGGCAATGGTCCCCAGGGTATTGAGATAACGTTCAAGGTCATGGATCACCTTGCCCGCCTGCTCTTCAATACTTTCCTTCATGATTTCCCGGCCGCTGCGGGCATTGGTCAGACCAGCGGCCAGAATCTCTCCCAGGGGCGACCCGGCTTTCAGCTGGTCAAGCTTGCGATTGTCCAATCCATTACTTTTGATCCACCTCCATACTTGAGACAGGGTATTTTTCGGTGCAATGCGTGAGGGTCTCAACGTCCAGAGCCGCTCGAAGATGATTGCCATGGCAATGACTGAAGACAACAGGATAGGCACCATCAGCCAACCACCGGATTTCACCAGTTCGAACACAATAATCTTCCCTTATAATGACAAATTCATGATATCTGGCCCGGTTAATGTCAGGCATATCAGTTCCCGGCCAGTATGACTGTATCACAGAGATTAGCGCCATTTAAGCAGTAACTGATCGCTTTGGCAGAGCGTCAGCGCCACCAATAGCGGGTGTGTGTTTTGCGGTAGGCTGAAACGGTCATATCACCGCTACCGAGCGTAAAGGAAAGTGAGCCGTCCGCAGCGGTATTAAAAATTTTCGCCCCCGAGCTTTGCGCACGGGCTAATGTTTCAGCGGCCGGATGACCGAAGCGATTGGCAAAGCCGGAGGAAAAAATAACCGCCCCGGGCTGAACCGCAGAGAGAAAGTCAGAACTACTGGAAAACCGGCTACCATGGTGAGCGGCCACCAGCACACTGGATTCGAGCTCAGCGCCCTGCTCAATTAACCGTTTCTCAACCCGTCCACTAATGTCTCCGGGCAGTAAAAGACTGTCTGACCCTGCTGTCACTTTCAGGACACAGGATGCATCATTGCTGCGCCGATATTCACCACCGGCCAGCACCTGAAAATAAACCCCATCCCACTCCCAATGATCTCCGGATTGGCATTTCACCCACTCTTGCTCAAAACCGGGCAGCCTGGTACCACTGATAACCGGTACATTCGGGTATCTGGACAACAGTGATGGCAAACCACCTGAATGATCCTGATCACCATGAGAAATGATAATGCGATCAATTTGGGTCACGCCGGATTTGGACAGCGCCGGAAGAATCACGCTTTCTGCCGCTGACAATTTTTCCGAGAACCGGTCACCAGTGTCGTATACCAGAAGGTGCTGACGTGTTCTGATAAACACAGACAACCCTTGCCCTACATCCAAAACAGTGACCTCAGCCTGACCTGCCGGTATCTCAGGTGTTTTCGGGAACAACGAAGGCATCAGCATCACCGGGGCAAGCCAGCGCAAACGCAGAGTTGCCGGAGCAATCAGCAGCAACATGCCGACCACAGCGAACAACAGGTCAAGCCAGGTCAGAGACTGCTGTGGTGGAATAAGCACTATCAAACCGGACACCCACTGCAGTCCCCATTGAAACCCTGTCACCAGATAATCCAGCCCGGCCATAATGAAACCGGCAGCCTCAGGCAACACAAACTGCACAATTGCGCTGAACAGCAGCAAGGGAACGACGGCAATGCCAATTAATGGAATGGCGAGAAGATTCACCAGGGGAGACAGTGGTGATACCGGCTGACCATTAAACAGCAGCAAAGGCGTCAACAGGGCAAACACCAGCCATTGCGGCTTAAACAGGGTTACCGGCCAGCCAGTCCTCTCCTTTCTGCCAACCATACCGAACAGCAGTGCACCTGCGGCAATAAACGAGTACCAGAATCCATTGCTGGTTATGGCCAGAGGGTCAATGGCCAGCACTGCCGCCAAAGCCAACAACCAAAGTGTGGCGGGAGAGGCTCTGATACCCAGCAAGGGTGCCAGTAATGCAGCAAATGTCATCACCAGGGCCCGCTGCACCGGCACACTGAACCCGGCCAACAGGGCATAGAACAACGCAAACAGCATGCCTGTCAGCGCCTTGACCACGGGTAAGGGTACACTCCGAAGTGGAATTCCCCCCAATCGCCCAACAATGGTGGCAAGGGAAAAGCCCAACCAGGCCATAAGACCGATATGCAGGCCGGAAATCACCATCAAATGGGTGGTTCCCGTCTCATTCAGCATCTGCCATTGCTGAGTATTGATTGCGGTTTTATCACCCAGCAGCAGTGCCGAGAAGATTCCTCTGTTGTTATCCGATACCGTGGAGTACAACCACTCTCTTAAAAGCGCCCTTACCTGATGAAGGCGATATATCCCGCTAACACTATTGTCGAGCAGTGATCCGGACTTCACATACCCCGTGGCCTGTATCCCCTGACGCAGCGCCCAGGCTTCATAATCGAACGCACCCGGGCTTGAAAAACCATGGGGCTGTCGCAACCTGACCGTTAACTGCCAAGTCTCTCCAGCCTGCAAATCCGGCGGTTCATACCAGCTGAGCCTGACCTTTTTGGCATACAGAACAGCCCCTGCATGACTGACTGCGAAATCAAAGCGCGCTGCCATGCCGTTTATCACCGGCAGACTGGCAATCTTTCCTTCGATATTGATATCCCGCCCATGTATATAGCCATCAAGGCGAGTGACAGCGTAATGCGATGCATACCATGAGCTGACAAGAGTACCCGCCAGCAGAGGCAGCAGCCACCAGCGGACCCGGGAAGCTCCGGCTGACGATAATCCCCACAGAAACAGAATGAACAGCGGCAGGCTGATCGACAGCAGTACTGACATGCCAAATGTCAATGAAACAAAACCACTGGCAAGTACGAAGATAAGTAATCCCCTTGCCGGTTTTATGGTCGTGTGCGTGTTATCCACGTAGTCTTGCCTACCATTTCAGTGCATAATCCAAGGCTTTACCTCATTCAAGGCACTGTTCTGCCCTGCCTTGAATGACCGCAATTGTGCTGTGGCATAATCAACCATTCTTTATTTGAAAAGTGGCATGCTATGGCCGATGAAAATCAGCAAGCATAGATGAATTTCAGTCTGGAAAAGCCAATCCCGAATCGATTGAAGGCAACTGGCAAGACTTCCATACTGGAAAACTGGCAACCTCTGCAAACCATGAACTAAAGTCATAGCTCAGAGCATAATGAGTTGATGTCATGATAGCGGTAAGATAGTGAAAGGATATGGCGAAAAAACTGATTAAAAGGTATTTGCCGGAACCAAAAACCATCAAGGAACATCGCCACCTGCGGTTTCTGGGTTCTGCATTATATGATGCAAACCTGTGGCAACTGAATCGCCGCTCCGCTGCTGCCGCATTTTTTGTCGGCATATTTGTTGCGTTTATTCCCATGCCTTTCCAAATGATTCTGGCGGCATGTCTGGCCATTGTTTTCCGATGCAATCTGCCTCTTTCTGTGGCACTGGTCTGGATAACCAACCCATTGACCATGCCTGCCATATTCTATTTTACATACAAAATTGGCTGTTTTATCCTTCAGACACCGGTAAGTGAAGCTTCCTTTGAACTCACCGTACAAGGTCTGGGTGCCGGACTTGCCCGTGTGTGGAAGCCTCTTTATCTGGGATCGCTGGTATCAGGCGTTGTGCTCGGCTTTATCAGTTACCTGCTGATTCGGGCGGCCTGGCGCTGGAATGTTGTCATCCACTGGCGCCAGAGAAACAAACGTCGCTCCCGACCCGGTCCTTTCAACTAACCGCTATTCAAAAGTCTCTAGAGATAACAGCCCCATGCAAAGAAGTTTTCAAAAACGCCAGCCAAAACTGGAAGGTCGTGGTCTGCTTGAAGCTATCAGCACCGATGGCCCTCACAGCGACTGGCTGGGGATGCCGGATTACTATATCCATACCCTGACGGTTGCTGGTGAGGATTACAAATACCTGGCGGCCGACAAGCAACTGGATGTCAATGTTGGTGATACGGTGGTCTTCAGATATCAGGAAGTCGGCAAGACTGAAAACAAGGAAAAGCGCATTGATAAGCGCTCCCTTGGTCTCTACATTGACCCAAGCCAATACCTTCAGGAAACGCCCTGAAGCCTGCCTGCCGGGCCGTCTGACCGGGTAAACCCTGTGTCCGGACGGCTGGTAACTGCCAGCAAAATCACTCTGAATTGGAATATCACCTCTGGTGCATCAAGCCGCTGCTTTCCAGACTAAAAACCACTTTTGAATGGTTGACTGAAACCAATTTCAGCAACATGCGGAACTATATGACTCAAAAAGCAGACTAAGTGTTTATTGACGATGTTTTATGAGTACCTGACAGCAGCAAATCCCTGACAATATACAATTTCGAAATATCAATTTTAAAAAATAAAATTCATAACATTTAAATCAATCTGTGGTTGACCAGATCTCCGGTAAAAGTGACCATTAACCATGTTATTTAATAGAAAACACACAGGCAGCCATAAGCAAAAGCATACAGGCCCTCGTTATATTAAGTTGATTGTCGGGCTCGCCATTGCCATTGCCGTTTTAGCCACAAAAATGGCCTACTGTGACATTGAGCATCCGCAAAACAATAGCCTGAGATATTCTGTCGCCAAGCGTGCAGTCCCCATATTAACCGAGACGCTGTTTTCAATTGAGAGGCTTCATGAACAATCACCGATGCTGTCATGGGTGTTTAAAAGCAGTCTGCTACAGGCATTTCAGGCAGCATCTCGAATCAACAATTTGTATATCATCTCTTACCGGGATATCAAGGCACTTAACGATTATGCCAAAACCACTAAACACGGTTATTACGAGTTATCCTTCAAAGGCAAAAGAATTTATTTCATCGCTAATGCAGATATCGCCAATCAGATCATCGCTCTTGAAGGACAAGAGCACAACGTTCATACCCACAGAAGACTGTTGAGTGCACAAAACTGGTTTCTGCTGGAAAACAATCCTGTAGCTGCAAGGGATATGCATCACCATAGCTATGGAAGCAAGCAGGCAGCACTCTTTCAGCAGGCGTTTGAAAGGCTGCAACAGCTGCCCGATACTTCTGTGTTATTAACAAACCAGCAAACCTCGGACTTCGTATATGGCGAGAAAGCTGCCGATCTGATCAGCAATCTGCTAACCCAGATATATTTTCAAATACTGTTTTCCAATGTCTCTCCACAATACCCCGTTAACAGAAACATTCAGCAGCAGGTTAATCAACATTATTACCCGATAAAGCGGCTTTACGACCAGCTTGAAGTGCATACCGGAAAATACGATTTAAAAGCCAATCATTTCATTCATGGCAACAGCTCATTTGTAAAAGATCACCCGTACACCAATATTCAAACATTAGAACAGTTTTACAAAGTGCTCTGTTATTTATATGACGAGCCCCTGATGCCGAGCATTCACTCTGGCAACCACCAGTCCACCAGAGAAACTGTGGCAACAAGAACAGTCGAGCTATTAAGAAAAAATAATGCAGCCGTGCTACCCGTATTTGCCCCCTCCCTGACTCTGGACCTTGAAGAGGTGTCACCAGAGGAAGCCATCAACATTATTTTCAATTTATTATCCTGGATTGATAATTCATTGAACATCAGCAATACAGCGACAAATTTTGTTATTCACATCGCTGAACATCATCAAAACCAGCACCTTATTGATATGCATCAGCTATTTGCTGATGAAGTCCACAACCTGCGCGCCCTGGCAACGCTGTTTCCCAGAAAAGTGAACCGCCCCTTCCGGGTAACAACCAGATCAGAAACAGAAAGCCACCAGATACATTTTCAACCGGATGATATGATACTGATAACCAACGCCATCAAAGGGCACGCCTTTGGCTATGAGCCCAGAAAATGCCCATCAAAGCCCTACAGTGTTTATATTCTTCCTGAGTTTCTCCAGTATTTTTTTGCGAATTATCACGCCCGATATGCTGCCCGCTCAAAACTGATTCCAAACAGTACAAGCTGGTTCTGGAATAAACTGGATGTTGCTCCATTAGTTCTGGAACCAGCGTTTAATGTAACTGAGCAGTAATTTATCAGGCTGTCTCAGTTACTATCCATGCAAACTAACCTGAGCCAGATCCATTAACTCACGATTGGCAACGGCAAACATGGCCAGGTCGGCCTGTGGCGCACTGCGTATTTCGGCCAGCATGCTCTGCCAGCGGGCTACCAGGGCATGGTTATCCATAATCCATTTATCGATGGTTTGCTCAATGGGTACGCCATCCTGCGCCATGGTGATGAGCCCTTCGGATAATTTACGCTGTTGCCAGCTCAACTCGTCCCTGGCGCTGTCCCGTGCCAGAGACTGCCAGTGATTAGTCACTTCCAGTTGCGACAGGGCATTACCATACCAGTTCAGCTCCAGGCGAGAACCTATGGTAAAGAAAGTCCTGATGGCCACCTCCAGGGGAACCCCGGTTTCGTCGGCTACCCTGATCACGGGCAACACACTCAACAGATAACGCTGCCCGGCAACCACCAGAGCCAGCGCCTGTGGAACGCCTTGTGCAACCATACTGTCAACGGCCTTGTCCAACTCTGCCTTTTCTTCTTCACCGAGGGATTCGGTAAAACAGGAGAGGAATTTCTCCACCCTGGGCCCATAATGTTCAACACACTCGGCCGGTATCAGGTCCTGACGCTTCAGGCGGATAAACCAGCGGGTAGTCCGCCTCGCCAGCTTGATCAATGCGCCCATCATCCGGTACTGCAATGCACTGGAAACCTTATGATCCAATTGCTCAATCATCATCCAGTAACGGGAAACATTAAACACATCACGACTGGCACTGAAGGCACGGGCGATCTCGGCCGATGACGCACCCGTGGTCATTTGCAGCCGATAAACAAAGGTAATCCCCATCATATCAATCAGATGATTGGCAATCTGGGTAGAGATAATCTCCTTGCGCAGACGATGTTTTCTGATCTCCTCCGGAAAGCGGTCCACCAGAATCCGGGGAAAGGCACTGTATAATTCCCGGGTAAGATATCGATCATCAATCACTGTCGAGTTCAGTAACGCTTCTTTCAGGTCAGCTTTACTGTATGAAATCAACAGGGACAATTCCGGCCGGGTTAACCCCTGCCCATTAGCGGCCCGTTCGGCCATCGCTTCATTATCTGGCAAAAACTCAATGGTTCTGTCCAGCTTACCCTGCTCCTCAAGGTGCTGCATAAAACGACGATACTCGCCCATTCTTGAGGCAACGTCCGATTCAACCACAGAAATCGCCTGGGTCTGACGGTAGTTATTGGTCAATACCAGGGCGGCCACTTCATCGGTCATGCTTTCCAGCAGCTGGTTTCGCTGTTTAATGGTCATATCGCCATTGGCGACCATATCATTCAGCAGAATCTTGATATTGACCTCGTGATCAGAACAGTCAACGCCACCGGAATTATCGATAAAGTCGGTATTCAAGCCACCGCCCTGCAGCGCATATTCCATACGCCCCAGTTGACTCAGCCCAAGATTCCCCCCTTCCCCGACCACACTGGCCTGAACTTCACAACCATTAATTCTCAGTGGATCATTGGCCTTATCCCCCACGTCGCTGTGGGTTTCGTTCATTGACTTGATGTAGGTACCGATACCGCCATTCCATAACAGATCAACCGGGGCCCGTAACATACAGCGAATCAACTCATTGGGTGGCAGATGACTGGCGGTAATACCAAAGCGTTCCTTCATTTCAGGACTGATGGCGATTGACTTTGCCTGGCGGGAAAAAACGCCCCCGCCCTTAGAAATAAGACTGGTGTCGTAGTCTGCCCAGCTGGAACGAGGCAAATCAAACAGACGACGGCGCTCGGCAAAACTCTGATAAACATCCGGATTGGGATCAACAAAAATATGCAGATGATTGAATGCACCAATTAAAGCAATGGTTTCGGAGCACAACATACCATTGCCAAAAACATCTCCGCCCATATCGCCAATACCAATGGTAGAGATCACATCCTGCTGGACATGTATCCCTTTTTCCCGGAAGTGTCTCTGCACCGAAACCCAGGCACCTCTGGCGGTAATCCCCATCTTCTTGTGGTCATAACCCACACTGCCCCCGGAAGCAAAGGCATCCCCCAGCCAGAAGTTGTAATCCTGTGCAATGCCGTTGGCGATATCGGAAAACGTTGCCGTGCCTTTATCCGCGGCCACCACCAGATAACTGTCACTGTCGTCATACATCACCACGCCATCCGGATGAACCACGTCACCTTCCACCAGGTTATCGGTGATATCCAACAGTCCTCTGATAAAGGTTTTATAACAGCGAATCCCCTCTGCCATTATCGCTTCCCGGCTGCCATCAACCGGTAACTGTTTGGGCACAAAACCGCCTTTGGCACCAACGGGGACAATAAGCGCATTTTTCACCTGCTGGGCCTTGACCAGTCCAAGAATTTCCGTTCTGAAATCTTCCACCCGGTCAGACCAGCGCAAACCGCCTCGGGCCACTTTGCCCCCTCTCAGGTGAACACCTTCGACAATGGGCGAGTAGACAAAAATTTCATACAGTGGCACCGGTTTGGGAATGTCCGGTATCTCCCTTGCCGCCATTTTCAGGGAGATATACCACTTGGCACTGCCTTCGTCATCCTGCTGATAAAAGTTGGTTCGCTGTGTTGCCTTGATCACATCCTGATAACACCGGATAAGCTTGTCTTCACTCAACACTTCCACCTGATCAAGCCCATGGAGAATTTGCTGCTGAATATGCTGCTGGCGAGCAAGCCGCTGGGTTATGGACAGCTTCAGCATGGGGTTGAAGCGAACCTCAAACAACGCCACCAACAACCGGGCAATCTCAATGTTATTGCACAACGTTTCGGCAATATAAGTCTGACTGAAACCGACACGAATCTGCTTCATATAACGGGCATAAGCCCGCAGCATGGCAACCTGCCGCCAACTCAGGCCAGCAGATAATACCAGCCGGTTGAACCGGTCATTTTCCGCCTCCCCGAACCAGATTTTTTCAAACGCTTCCCGGAAGGTAGGACCCACTTTTTGCAGATCAATGGTAATTCGTGAATCGAAACTTAACTGAAAGTCATGGATCCAGATGGTGTCACCGGAAGCGGTGTTAATCAGATAGGGATACTCACCGAGCACACGCAGACCCAGGTTTTCAATAATTGGAATCTGGTCAGCTAACGGCAGAGGCTCGATAAAATGGTACAGCTTCAGGTGAACCAGCCCGGCAGCATCGTCCAGTGACTGGTAAAACCCCATGGCCAGCGGCCGGTCATTGTCCATTTTTTCAAAATGGCGAATATCCGTCACCGCAGACTGGGGCTTGAACGCTTCCTGATAGGCGGCACTGAACCCATCGGAGAACCTTGCCAGCAGTTTATTCCCCCGCACCTCCCCAAAAGTTTCCAGCACCTCTGTCCGGAGGTCATCATTCCAGGATGATCCCGCGAGCATAATCTCCCGGGTAATCACATCCAGATTGTAATCAATCCGCCCTTTCAACTTGAACACGAAATGAACCCTGGCCAGGATCGACTCAGAAAAATAGGTGGTAAACTCGCTGTCTTCTGCCTCCAGTCGGTGACAGAGAATGTTTTCCACCCGCCGACGGAAGCGGGTACTGTAGATATCCCTTGGCACATAGACCAGCGCTGAACAGAATGGCCCGTAGGGATCCTGGCGGATAAAGACTTTTATCTGTTTCCGCTCCTGCATTCGCAGGATTGACATGGCGGTCTGAAAAAGTTCGTCCTGACTGGTCTGAAACAGTTCATCCCTGGGGAAAATCTCCAGTATCTGCACCAGGTCTTTGCCATGATGGCTTTTGGGGTCCAGACCAGAGCGTTGCAGGATTGCCGACACCTTATTACGGATATAGGGAATGGCGTAGGGCGTCTTGCGATACACCGGAGAGGTGTAGAGACCAACAATACGCGCCTCACCCACAATGCGCCCCTGCTCATCAAAGCGTCGCACAGTAATAAAGTCAGGATAGGCTGGCCGGTGAACACTGGAACGGACAGAAGCTTTGGAGAACGAGAGCCGTTCGGTCAGCTCAAACAGATCATGTTCAATAAAGGGTTCCAGTGACAGCTGACCGGGCTGACCTTCATTGACAGGTTTCAACAACCCAAACAGTGACTCCGACGGTCTTCTCAGACGACGACTGCCTTCATGTTCTGTGACAATCAGTTCTTCGTAACCCAGGAAGGTGAAATTATCATCCAGCAGCCATTCCAGAAAGGCCTGAACCTCATCGTCTTTTTTCAGCAAGCCTCCCGGCATAGCCCCCGGCTCTCCGGCCATAGCCGCCAGCCTTTTCACCCGTCCGGTCATTTCACCGAAGTCATCGACAACACGACTGACATCTCTCAGAACCGCATTTAATTGACTCTCCAGCTGGTCCAGTTGACTCTGGTCTTCACAACGGTCAATTTCGAGATAAACAAAGGCCTCCTGGCAAACAAATTCACCCTCACCCCGTTCATCCCCAAACTGCAGGGTCATGTCTGCGGCACGCCGGGAATAGAAGACGCCATTGCGCAATAAATGAATGGTCGAGCCATAATCGTTCAGCTTCATCCTGAGCGAGTCCACCACAAAAGGCATATCCCGATGGAGGATTCGGATGACGGTATGGGTTGAGTGCCAGCCATGCATGTTATATTCCGGATTGATCACCTCAATGCGCGGCTGGCCCGGATTATGGTATTGAATAAACTTCCAGAATGAGTGGGTAGCGCCCAGCAGTTCCTGCCAGTTGCCGGATACCAGATCCTCATGGGTATCCAGTGAGTAATACCGGTAGACAAACTCATGAAAGCTATCCAGCTGCTCTACCGGAATATGGGTAGCCAGATCACTGATCAGTTTATCCAGAGTTTCTTCACGCTCCTGACTATTTAACTGCCCCATCCCTGGCCTCTCCATTTTGAATAGATATCTGTTTAAAAATCCATGTACTAGACCATCGGCCTTGGCAAACCTATATTGAAGGGCGCTGTGGAAAATAAGGCCTTTAAGTAGTTAACCGTAAAGCATTCGACAAGACACAGGGATGGGGCTTATCAATAGCACAAATGACTTGTAGAATTTCAAGACTGAAAAGTGGTGCCATGCACTCTCTTTAAAGACGCAGACAGATTGCCAGGTTGAAAAAAATGTCATCAAGCCACTGTTTTACCCAATTCAGTCAGCTGAAAAACTACCTCTCCAGCACCATCATTGGCCAGGAACATCTGGTTAACCGCCTGTTAATCATCCTGCTGGCTGACGGACACCTGCTGGTTGAAGGTGCGCCCGGCCTGGCCAAGACCAGGGCGGTTAAAGCACTGTCCGATGGCCTGGATGCCGATTTCCACAGAATCCAGTTTACCCCTGACCTGCTGCCTGCCGATGTCACCGGCACCGACATCTATCTGCCGGAAGATGGCAGCTTCCGGTTTCAGCCCGGCCCGATTTTCCACAACCTGATTCTGGCGGACGAGATCAACCGCGCACCGGCCAAAGTTCAGTCTTCATTATTGGAAGCCATGGCCGAGCGGCAGGTCAGTGTTGGCCAGAAAACCTACCCATTGCCTGAGGTCTTTATGGTGATGGCCACCCAGAACCCCATTGAACAGGAAGGCACTTACCCATTGCCGGAGGCCCAGCTGGATCGCTTTATCATGCATGTCCGGGTCGGCTATCCCGGTGTTGACGCAGAGCGGGCCATTCTGAAACTGGCCAGGGGAGAAGCCATGCAGACGCCGGTTGAGCGCCCACAATCCACGCTTACCCAGGAAGAAATTCTGCAGGCCCGCCAGGCAGTGCTGACCGTGCATATGGAGCCATCGGTTGAGGAATACATTGTTCAGTTAATTAATGCCAGCCGCCACCCGGAACGCTACAGCGATCAACTCTCAGGATGGCTGGATTATGGTGCCAGCCCCAGGGGCACCATTGCCCTTGATCGCTGCGCCCGCGCTTATGCCTGGCTGGATGGCCGTGATTATGTCACCCCTGATGATGTTCAGTCGATCGCCCACGACGTGCTGCGCCATCGCCTGCTGCTGACTTTTGAAGCTGAAGCCGAAGGTAAAGATGCAGACCAGATCATCAACCAGCTATTAGACGTAGTTCCCATCGCCTGAACTGATTCACACCTGCATTTAAAGGGCTATTCAAGCCATGAGTGGAGCCTACTGTACATTACAGAGCCTGGTTAATCTGCGGTTGTCGGCCAGGGACCTGCCTTTGTTTCGCCAGGGACGCAGCCAGCGGCAGATGCTGGGTAACTCCCGTTCCCCGTTCAAGGGCCGTGGTATCGACTTTGAAGAAGTCAGGGCCTATCAGTTCGGGGATGATATCCGTTCTATCGACTGGCGGGTCACGGCCCGGAGAATGAAGCCGCACACCAAAGTCTTTCATGAAGAACGAGAGCGGCCGGTGATGATTTTGCTCGACCAGAGCCACGCCATGTTCTTTGGCAGCCAACTGAACTTCAAATCCGTCACTGCGGCGGAAATCTCCGCTCTGATTGCCTGGGCCACCCTTAACCATGGTGACCGGATTGGCGGCGTTATTTTCAATGAACATGAGCTGAATGAAACACGACCAAAGCGTTCCAGAAAAACGCTGATGCACTGGCTTAACCAGACGGAACGGATGAATCGGAAACTCCGCCTTGCCTCCATAGCCAGTATGGATGCGGAACATGGGCTGGCCAGAACCCTCAGGCACACCCGGCGAGTGGCACATCCCGGCACCCAGATATTTCTGATCAGCGATTTCAGCCATGTTAATAAAGAGTCCGAACAGCATCTGGCTCAGCTGGCCCGGCACAATGAACTGATGGCTATCAAAGTGAACGACCCTCTGGAACAGCATCTGCCAGCTCCGGATCAATACCGGATAACCGATGGCATGCATAACCTGTCGGTGAACACCGGCCACCCTCAGCTGCGCCAGCAGTTCCATCAGCAGTATCTGGCGCACCATGAACAGCTGAAGCAGATGCTGGCGCGGTATCGTATCCCGCTGCTGGAGATTAATTGCGCCACACCCACCGCGCTGCAGTTGTTGGGGCTGTATGGTGTCAGGACGAACAACAGGGAGCTGGCTCAGTGAAGAGATATTTGGTGGTTAACGCCTGTTTTGAGCTTACGGCACCTCAGGGGACTTAGTTATGGACCTGCAAAATCCTCTGGACCAACTCCGCCCGAACCATCTCCCGGACCCTGTTGGATTATGGCCACCCGCCATTGGCTGGTGGCTTCTGGCGTTGATTGGTATTGCCCTGATGGTTCTGGTTACCGTCTATAGCTGGCGTCGCTGGCAGAAAAACCGTTATCGCTCAGAGGCACTGCTGCAAGCCAGAAAAATTCACGCTGACTATCAGGCTCATCAGTCGCTGCACAGACTGGCCAATGAATCCAATGAACTGTTAAAACGGGTAGCCTTGCATGCGTTTCCTGCAAACAAGGTTGCCGGGCTGAGCGGGGCTTCCTGGTGCCAGTTCCTGGCGGATACCGGTGATATGCCCGACTTCCTCAACCACAGCGCCTTCAATAACCACCGCTATAACCCGCAGATACCGCTAACGCCAACCCACGGCACTCCTGACGAGATGCCAGCGAACGTGTATAAACTCACCCGGCAATGGATAAAGAAACACCATGCTTGAGCTTGAATGGCCCTGGATACTGATTGCCCTGCCCTTACCTCTGCTGGTTTATCGATGGGTCAAACCAGCCAGCAGTAATAATGATGCCGCGCTGTATACCCCTTTTTATGGCAAGCTGTCGTCCATAGTGGGAGAGCAACGGGCAGAACAGGAAACGCCTTCTGGCAAACGAACCATTCTACCCGGTGTGATCTGGCTACTGCTGCTTATTGCTGCCAGCAAACCGGTCTGGCTGGGAGACCCCGTTGAGATACAAGACAGTGGTCGTGACCTGATGATGGCCGTTGACCTCTCAGGCAGTATGGAGATCAAAGATATGGTGCTCAATGGCCGTCAGGTTGATCGGCTGAGCGCCACCAAAGCGGTGATGAATGACTTTATCCAGCGCCGCCGTGGCGACCGGCTTGGACTTATCCTGTTTGGCACCCAGGCCTATCTGCAAACACCGCTGACCTTTGACCGGGAAACGGTCAAAACACTGATGAATGAGTCGGCTATCGGGATGGCGGGCAACAAGACAGCCATCGGAGATGCCCTGGGTCTTACCGTTAAGCATCTTCGTAAGCGCCCCGAAGACAGTCGGGTGCTTATCTTGCTGACCGATGGTGCCAACACCACCGGAGAAATCTCGCCACTGCAGGCTGCCCAGATTGCCCGGGAAGAAGGCATCAAAATCTACGCTATTGGCCTCGGGGCTGAAGAGATGGTGGAGCGCAGTTTCTTTGGCTCCCGCCGGGTTAATCCATCGGCGGACCTGGACGAGCAAACCTTACAGGAAATGGCAGAACTGACAGGCGGTCAGTATTTCCGGGCCCGTAATATTGAGGAACTGAATAAGATTTACGCACTGCTGGATCAGCTTGAACCTGTCGTTCAGGAAGAAGAGGTGTTTCGCCCCAGCAAGAACCTGTTTTTCTGGCCACTGGGGCTGGCGCTGCTGCTAAGCCTGATCCCGGCAATGATAAAGATCAATTTCCCCAGCGCTCTTAACCACTGGCAAGCTGACAAAGGGAAGGCTCACCATGATTGAATTTTTCTCTTTGTTTATGGATCAATTCCATTTTCTCAGACCACTTTGGCTGCTGATGCTACTGCCCTGCATCACCCTGGTATTCCTGCTCTGGCGACAACATCGGGATCGGGGCAGCTGGTCTAAAGTCATTGCCCCTGCGCTTCTACCCTGGTTATTGGAAGGAGAGCAGCAGAAACCTGATCGCTGGCCGCTGATGCTGGTATTGACTGGCTGGGTGATCACCTCTCTGGCCCTTGCCGGTCCTGCCTGGCAGAAGGAGCCGGTACCCGTCAGTAAACATCAACAGCCCTGGGTGGTTGCCGTTGATCTCTCCTATCACATGTACGCGGCGGATCTTTCCCCCAACCGCCTGACCCGGGTGCGGTTCAAGCTGCAGGATTTGTTCAACCAGCGCAGTGAAGGACTCTCTGCCCTGGTCGCCTACGCTGGCTCTGCCCATACCGTAGCGCCATTGACAGACGATAGTCGTACATTAAACAATCTGACCAAAGCCCTTGGCCCTGACATTATGCCCGTGCAGGGTAACAACCCTGTAGCAGCAGTGCGCCTGGCAAAACAGCTCGTGACTCAGGGCAGCAGTGAGTCCGGCGATATTTTACTGGTCACGGGCTCCATGACCGCAGCACAGGCGGAGCAGATTTCCAGCCTGCTACAGAACAGCGGTATCCGTTTATCCATCCTTGGTACCGGAACGGAACAGGGGGCACCGATTCCCTTGCCTGATGGCGGTTATCTGAAAAATCAACAGGGAGCCATTGTTGTCCCTCAACTGGAGCAGTCCCGTCTGCAGTCACTGGCCCGGGCCAATGGCGGTGGATACCAGACCATGACCGTTGCAGCTACCGACCTGCAAGCCCTCCTGCCAACAGGCAACATCAATCCACTATTCGGTGAACAGATATCAACTGACCGTGAGCTTGATCAGTGGTACGACGCCGGTTACTGGCTGGTATGGCTGCTATTACCTGCTGCCCTGTTGGGCTTTTGCCGTGGGTGGTTAGTACTGATCATGGTCTCCCTGTTGCCGGTCCCCCAGGATGCCATGGCATTGAGCTGGAATGACCTTTGGCTGACACGGGATCAGCAGGGGCAGAAGGCGCTACAGGAGGAGAATCCGGAGCTGGCAGCCAGCCTGTTCAATGATCCGGCCTGGAAAGCGGAAGCTTTATTCCGGAATCAGCAGTTTGAGGAATCTGCAACAACCCTGAACTCTCCTGATGATCAGACGATTGAGCCCATATCGGCTTACAACCGGGGCAATGCACTGGCCAGGGCAGGCAAACTTCAGGAAGCCATTGACGCTTATGACCAGGCAATATCCCAACAACCCGATATGGAGGATGCCAGGTTCAACCGTCATCTGGTTGAACAGTTATTGCAGCAGCAGTCCGATCAATCGCAGCAAAATCAGGGAAACGACAGTCAGCAAAATAGCACCCGACAAGAAAGTGGCCAGGGTGAAAATAGCCAGCAGCAGTCCCGGAGCGATAATAACCAATCCAGAAACAACAACCGGGATGACGCTGCTCCTGAAAATGACCAGACCGGTGAAAACACCAGCGCGCAGGAATCTTCAGCGCAACAGCGCCCACAGAACAACCCACCCGTTGATCAGAACCAGCAGCAAGATCAACAACAAGCCCAATCTGAACCGTCTGAAGATAAGGACAGCACCAGTCCATCGCAACAGTCTGCTCAGGCCGAAAAAAATAAAGTTGATGATAAAGCTCCGGAAACAACGGCCAGTGCTTCGGATGAAGGGGAAGATGAGCAGCCACTTTCTGCCGAACAGCAGGCTATTGAAAGCTGGCTGAGAACCATTCCGGATGACCCGGGTGGTTTATTACGCAGAAAGTTTCTGCATCAGCAACAGTCTCAACAACTATCTCAACAACAGCAAAACAGAACGAAGGAGGCATCATGGTAAATCGAAAGTCATTTTATTTGATGTTGACCGCATTGATCAGTCTTTCGGTTTCCATGATGGCCAATGCCGCATTTACCGCCAGTGTTAACAGAACATCACTGGCCAGCCATGAAACCCTGGAACTCACCCTGCGCACGGATGAAAGTTCCAGTGACGCTCCGGACCTGAAACCCCTGGAGTGGAGTTTTGACATACTGGGCACCCGGCAACAGAACAAGACCAGCATCATTAACGGCAAAAGGGAGTTTACCCGCGACTGGGTGGTTACCTTGGCTCCGAAACAGCAGGGAACGCTGGTGATTCCACCCATCCAACTGGGTGACCGGCAATCTGAAGCGGTTACCATCACCGTCCGCGATAACCGACCCGATGACCCGACAACGGATACCGGCCCAATCCTGATGAACGCCGAGGTCAGCAGTGACAGTATTTATGTCCAGCAGGAGCTGATCTTCACCCTGACCATTCTCTCCAGAGTCCAGCTGTATGATGATAACCGGCTGAGCGCCCTGGATATCAGCGATGCGCTGATTCAGCAGCTGGGGGAAACACGGAAACTGGATACCATTATTGAGGGTATTCGCTACCGGGGATTTGAGTTGAAGTACTCGATTCATCCCCAATCGGTGGGCGAAATAATCATACCATCACTGACCTTTACCGGTGTGGCGGCCGAGCCCCGGGATCCATTTGGCAGTTTCTTTTCCAGTGGTGGCAAACCCGTACTTGCCCGCTCCAGGGAGATACAAATTGAAGTAAAACCCAGACCTGAAAACTACCCTGCGGGTGACACCTGGTTACCCGCGCGAAAGGTAACGATTCAGGAGCAATGGAGTCAGCCACTGGACAGTTTGCAGGTGGGGGATGCCATTACCCGAACCATTACCGTCAATGCCGACGGTCTCAGTGCCGCACAACTGCCACCTATTCTGATGACTCAGCCAAAGGGAGTGAACAGCTACCCGGATAAATCCGGGACAGCAGACCGGGAAACAGCCAATGGCGTTCAAGGGCAGCGCACAGATTCCATAGCCATGATTCCTACCCGCCCCGGAAAAATCACATTGCCCGCGATTGAATACACCTGGTTTGATACAGCAAGTGGCGAGACTAAAACCTCCAGACTGCCTGCAACAGAGATAGAGGTATCCGCCGATCCAAACGCTAATGCCTTAACCGTGACCTCCCCGACCACATTGCCAACAGACAAGCCTGCTGAATGTCCGGATCCTGCGAGAGTCAGCGATACAACACCGCTGGAGCCTGCCAGCATCTGGCAGACACCTGTCTTCTGGCAGTGGTTAACCGCTTTTTTTGCACTGTTATGGCTGGTGACCCTGGGGCTCTGGCGGTTCAAATCCGGTGCCGCAACAAAGTCAGATCAACCCATCACTAACATGGGTGGTCGTCATCAATCCGGGAAACACGCCTCTGAAGCAGAAGCATTCCGGCAACTGGAAGCTGCCTGCCTGCAGAACGATGTTCGGTTGACGTTGAGTGAACTGAAAAACTGGTGTCGCATATATCTTAACAACAACCTTAACAACAACCTTAACAACGAGAACCGGACTTCATTGACCGACTGTCTCAACCAGCTTGGCTCAGAGGAACTGAGCGATATCTGCAACCAACTGACCGCCAGTCTTTATCAAACTCAGGCAGGAGGGGCTGCCACAGCTGCTCAAGAAGAGCAGTTGACAGCATTGCTGGCAGTGTGCAAAAAGCTCAAAGGTACAAAGTCTGGTCGGAAAAAAGATCAGCAGCTCGGTGAGCTGTATCCCGAATAGATCCGCTTAACTTGCTGGGAGCATCCTCTCAGCAAATTCATTTTATGTCATTTTGCCCCTGGCCCAATACGTTCTGCCTAACCGTCTAACAATAAATTGCAATCAGGTATATTTAACAAAAGCCGTCACTCCCGCCTGACCAACTGAAACTGAAACTGAAACTGATCGCATTTAAAATGGAAAATTTTTCTATAATACAGTTTAAAAAAATCAGGATAAATTAATTAAGAGAACTTTTAGAATGCCATTGCCTCCTATGAACATTGATGAACGGGTGCATTATCCAGAGCCAGAAGTTTCAGGATTGCCTGTCACTCCTCATGTCAAAAGCGGCTATGTACAAAACCCGGCTCCATTAAATTGCGAAGCATTGATGCCCTGTTGTCCTAATTCATATCCTTTTCAAACTACAGATATTTCTTCAAGGGGCATCCTTCCCGTTTCAACAGTTCCAGTTCAATTTCTGGCAACAACCCAAATGACCGGTCAGCCGGTTGCTGCCGTATATTGTGGAAATCAACCTGTCATTCCATTTCCGCAACAACAACCAATCAGTATGAACACACTGCCATTGGCAATAGAGCCAGACACTTACGATGCAACATTCCGTCCATTTCCCGGGCAGGATTTTGTGGCAGTAACTTCTGATCAAGTGTCAGGCTGGCCACCTTCTTGCCCGGTTGAGAGCCTTACGCATGATAAAGCGCTTCGCCAGGGATTTGAGAGCAAGACTGCTCAGCCTGAGGCAACCATGGTGAAAGCGGATAGACAAATAGCAATAACGACAAAGGTTAATCTGGATCCGGAAGCAAACGAGTTCGTGCCAAAAACACTGCAATGTTCTAAGGAACAGGTATCCCGGAGGGATGACAGACAACCGGCAAACGCTTTTGCCAGCAACAATGAAAAAGCATGCCCATCCCAACAGCTGCAGGCAGAGGATGAAGTACCAGTGGGAGCTATACCACTCCCGCAGGTTACAGGTACGAAATCTAATGAGGCCGGTGCTGAGTTAACGCCTTCATCAGCCCCGGATTACGCGAATAGTCCCGGGACATATTTTTCAGTCCAACAAGTCCTGCAACTCAGGCACCCCGGGGCTGCCAGAAAAACACCCTGGGCACTCAGGCTGCTTTACCTCGAATGCTTCGATTTTCATCAGAAAATGCGCACCGATAATAGCTTTGATAAACAGGGGAACAGGATAAAGCTTTCCAGGAGCGAGTTAAAAAAACAGCACAAGACACTACAAAACCAGCTGAGGGAAAATAACAGCACGGTAAAACTACCTCCGTTACATAAAATAAAAAAACTGCCATCGACTGATATACTTTTGGTCAGACCAACAACCCATGCAAATATTCACCCACTGAGCAGTCAATTAAACCATACTGCTGCTTCATTAGACCCGGATAAGTTTACTCAGAGGGAAAAAGTAAGAAACAGTCTGGCCGCGCATTTGGCATTTTATAAGTGTTCTGGCAAAGAGATGAACCAGCTGAAAGAAATGGCCAAAACCGAAGAGGTAAGAGGATACGTGGAAAAAATAGAAACAGATGATCTATGGAATCTGGATTTTACCAGCATGTACTACTACCCCTATTTTGACCAAAAGGTTTTTACACTCAAAGCCCCATTCATCAGGTCGGCAGAGACGATTTACTGCCATCCACGTTTGTCCAGTCAACCATTGTTACAATATGGAAAAAAACTTTTTGCTATCAGTGAAACACAGCAAGCCATTAATGAAAGCCATGATAAACAATCAGCGGACATTATCAATACCATCACGTCATTAGCAAAAACCCTGAGTATCAAGCTGAACCAGCAGGCGGATAACAATACACCTGCCAAGGTGCCAGAAACTTTTTCCAGGCAGTGCATTCAGTGGCATATACAATTTACCTCTGATCTTGTTTACAAAATGATTAAATTGGGTGAGGAAAATACACAGGAAATTGGAGATGCTACTGCCTACTCAATGGATGCTCTTCTTGTGAGTATTAACACACTGTCTGACTATTCTTCAATATTTACCGAAGAGTTCATAATGCTTACTGAATCACTGTGCCTCTTGCTGCAAAGTCGCCCGCTTCAGCATTTACTGGTGCAACAGGTAGCACAAGTACCCGGCAACGTTAAAAGCGCTTGGCTTAAATCTATAGAACAACTGGAAAGTACGACCCTGATGATTCTGGTAAAATCATTGCAGCACCCGGGGCTGTTAAACACCACCATGTGCCTCCTTAAAACGCTATCTGACCATGAAATATTTCGAACGGGACAAGCTGGCAATAACAAAATATCCATGATTCGATTAGCCAGAGTAGCAACAGAGATTACTAATAGTTTATTAACAACACTGACTAATAATTTCCTGGATGACCTTTCGACACATAATCAATTTATACAACAACTGAACAGTTGCTGCTCGATACTCAATCAAGTGCATCAAAAAGTCATTCAGAAATCCAACCTTGTTCACACTGAGTCACAAAATCTGGAAGCTTGTATAAAGACTCTCCATGAAGCGTGTAAAATTCGACTCACTGAAATTGACAGGGTACGTCAGGATTATCTTAATGAATTTGAGAGTGAGAAAAAAAGCAATCATGACATATTACGAGAAAATATGAAAAAAAGGGAGCGGGCAAAACAGAAACAGGAAATAAGAAACAAAAGAAAACAGCAGCTTCAACAGGAGATTACCAGAGTAAAATCTGAGCCACAGGAGAAAGAACAACCGGAATCAGATCATGCAAAGCTGGTTAATAGCATGAGTAAGCGACTGCAACTGTTTAATAAAAATCTTGAGTACGGTGAAAACTATGTTAACGAACTGACGACAGTCGATTCTGTATTTCCTGAAATACAGCAATCCCCCGTATTGGCTGTCTGGGTTTATGGTGATCTTGCCTACAACCTATGCAATAAGTGTACGGATAAATTTAACCGGGCCACACTTTTTGTCGAGAAGTTCGACAAAATGAGAGCCTTCTGTGATGATGCTCTTAAGGAAGCTGCTCAACATCCATGGCAGTATGACGCCCAGTGGCTATATGATAGAAATCCAAATCAGCCAATCAGCATCAGCAGCATCAATTTCCTTACGCGGTTATCTGATCCAGAGCAGATTCAGGTCCTGATCAAACGTGCATTCACCAGCGCTTCCCTGTATCAGTCAGCCCTTGATCGAGGCAGAGATGCCGCCCATCAACTGACTCAGGATATGATGGTCGGCCAGGCAAGTGAGGAAAATGATCTGCAAATGTATCACCTGCAGCAAAGGGTAGCGTTTATCATTGAAGAAATGAACGATGTAAAGCAGTACCTGAAAGACCTGCAACCGGTGCCTGACATATCTCATCTTTTAGCTACAAGAAAGCAGCTTTTTAAAACACTTAAAACAAAAGAGGTTACCAGTGTGCCAGACGTCGGTAAAGCAGATCAGGGCAAAGAAGCAAAGGACGCCGTTTATAAAGCACTGCTGGAGAAATCAAAAAGGGAGTGGAAAGTTGACAGCTCAGTTTGTGATATGCGCAATTCTGCCGAACAGCAGCTTGAGCAAGTCATTAAAGGTTTTACAGAACTTAAAACACAGCTGGGAGTCGTACAATAGTCTTTTTCAACTAACCAATATCCGGATTAATAGCCTTAGCCAATCTTTATAATTGGCTGACGTAAATATCAAATGGGCTGTATCAGAGTTGAACTTTCATAATGAAGGAGTGGTCTCAGGGTGTAATTCAATAGTTCAGTAATGTAATGTACAGGTTTAGCCCGGACTCAACTCTCTTTTATGGATCTCCTTGTTTACAGGAGTTGCAAAAAAATCCCTTGCTATTACTGGCGGAGGTTTCAAGCTCACAACTCAGCGGGTTCGGTTATCCTGTACAGATACTTAGGCAGTCCCATTCTGGATATTTAAAACAACAATTACCGAATCAGGATACACCCGGTTCTTCACGTGCTCTGAGTATTTTTTCAACGTTCCATTTACCTCCCTCTGTACATTCAACAGTTACTTTTTCCCAGCCACCACCACGCTCCATTGCGGCAGTCAGTCCGTTGATCAGGTACACTCAACAGCAGGCTCCTGCCAACACTGTTGAGTTTAAAGCAACTGAATCTTCCGGTTACGGCGAACTTCTGCCCCCCACTCCTGATCTGCCCCAGGCACTTAAGACACTGAAAGAGGTGAGTGAGTCCGATAAACGCAACGCGACCAGAGCCAGATATGCTGCATCCGAAAAAGGCAGGAAGGCCATAGCCAGGGCCAAAGCTAAATATCAGGCATCCAATAAAGGCAAAGAGATCATGGCCAGGGCCAGGGCTAAATACATGGCATCCGATAAAGGCAAAGAGACCATAGCCAAATACACCGCATCTGATAAACGCAAGACGTCAAGGGCCAAATATGCTGCATCCGAAAAAGGCAGGAAGGCCATAGCCAGGGCCAGGGCTAAATACATGGCATCCGATAAATGCAAAGAGGCCAGCGCCAGAAGGTGGGCCAAATTCGCTGCATCTGATAAAGGTAAGGCAGACCAGCCCATAAGGTATACAAGGACAACAACCTATCGATTGGCTATAAAACAAGGCTTGAGTGAAGAGTTGGCGAGGGAAAAAGCAGAGCTGGCAGCTGAGGCAAAAAAAGCAGAATTAACATCAGTCCCCCCCACTTTTCAGTCAACAGACTGAAGGAGCATTACCAATCCGGAAGCAAAGTGCATCTGATGTAACGCCCTGTTCGTTATGTGAGTTTATTTACTCAACCAAATCTGTGAGATGGTTGGATTGGAATGCAGGCATGTTTCCCTAACCTTCAATTGCACATCAGAATTGGTGGCAAATGCTGAAAGCACCATAGATCGGACGATATTGTTTGAAATCACCTCAGCCTGTGAATCATAATCATTGTATAAATCCACTTTTACCAAATCGCTTCGGCAACCATACGGACCAATAGTACGGTCAACTTTGAAGTAAAAAGTTCTGCTTCCCTGAGCATGGGCACCAACACTGATTATCTTCAATCCGGTTTCCGTACCGGCCACAACAGTCGTTGATATAATTGATAACAATAGTCCAAGTATGCTAATGAATATGCGCATTTTTTTCCCCTTTTCAGTCAACCTTCCGGCCGCTATTCAGTACCTGTGTAGTTGTCCCCATGATTTTACGTCCGAGTAAAATAGAAGGTCTGTATGGATGCAGTACCGCAGACAAGCCTGAAGGGTTATAGTCATCATCCGCAGGTTTCTGGTGACCTGTGCCTCCGGCATCGCCACAACTGTGATAACAGCAGGGGGTATGTATCCATACGTGGCTGTTGCCATCTCCTGCCACGATTGCCACGATTGCCAGGACAGTTACCGCAGCGACAGCTACACCGGAGAAGATCAATTCAGATCCATGTCTTGGCAGCTCATAGTACAGGCGTGAAATACAGTTGAAAGTCTCTCGGGCGGGTTTGATGGTATATTCCAGCAGGCTTTTGTGTGGTTTTCCACGGATCGCATCTGTGGCCATTTTCCCAATACCATAGACAGCACCTCCGGTGGCAGCGAGCCCGGTAACAGCCACAGCGGTAACGTAATAGGCAGCAAAAACACCGCCATTTACCACCGTTGAGGCAATGCGAAATGGCATGACACAAGCCTTTGCAGCAGCTTTGCCGATACTTGACCATACGGAACGACGACCGCTTCCCTCCATGGCAGGAGCATGAAATTGGGTCTGACTGACATTAGTCGAAACTGGAGCAACACCTGGATAGCTCATAAAACCACCTCCCTGTTGATATAAAAATTAAGGTAATGCTTTATCAGACCCGGAATTTACCAGGGTATTCAGTTTGATTGACTAACAAGATGGTTAGGAATAGTGTCATTCAGCCTGATTAAAGTGCCTGAAAGTAAATGTAAAGCACCATAAGCACCAGTTGGCGACAAAAGAGACAACCAGCGCTGGGAATAACACACTCTGGAGAGTGATAGCCCGATTTGACTCTGGAAAAACCATCACCCTCGACAACAGAAAGGGCTGGTAACCTGATGCCATGCTTACCCGGCAGAAGAACCACATGGCTGAGGGCCAGAAACTTGGCCACATGTTTTCGGGTTTCAGCTGGCAAATCAAGGCTCCAGAAACCCGCATCTGAATATTCTCCCGACGCTTCAGCCTGAGCAATGCTTTGTTTCACCCGGTAAAGGCCTGCGTTATAAGCAGCAATGGTTAACATCCAGTCACTGGTTCTTTTATAGAGGTACTCAATATAGGTCAATGCGGCATCAGTGGCTTTTTCCAGGTCAGTTCTTTCATCACACTTTTTCGATACCTTAAGTCCGTAAGCCCTGGCTGTTCGGGGCATCAACTGCCACAGCCCCATCGCCCTTGCCGATGAACGTGCTTTGAGGTCAAGCTCGCTTTCAATCAGCGGTAGCAGGGCCAGCTCTGCCGGCAGACCTTTTTCCTGAATCTTCCTGTTCAAATAAAATTGATACACCAGGATTCGTTCGGACAGACGGTTAAAATAATATTGGGGAAATGCTTTCAGCTGCTCTTTGACCTTCGCATTGTGATAGTAGGCCATTAACCGAAAACCATGGCGTAACGACTGCCAGCCATCTTTTGGGTCATGAATGCAGACCGGCCGGTAGGGCTTATCCATTTGACGCTTTTCCGTCTCTGCCATGTCCCCCTGTCCATGGCATGGCACAGGAGAAAAGCCCATGAAGACAACAACAGCTGCCAACGCCAGAAAATACCAGCCCGTCCGACAACCCGCCAAAAGTGGCCCGTCTTTTACTGCACTTTTATTGCACAAGGGTGTCTCAGGCTGCTTTCCGGACTGAATAAAAACGGTAGTGCTAACAGCAGACTCCAAGCGACGGCTCCAAAGCAAACAATGGCGACGAAAAACTCTATAAATTGAAACTAGAGATTTAAACTGGGACAAAAAGACAAAGATCATAAAAATATAGCGTATTTTACACCGGAAATTCGAGGCATGCTGTTAAAGACCGACTGACAGAATCCCCCCAGACAACCTTTTATCCCCGGTAAATAGTTGGTCAAATGGAATTGAATCGTGATTCGTGGAATTGATATCTTCACGCTCCTGTAATAATTGATGGCTCTTTCTATCAACGCCTCAATTGATAGCTTAAGCAGACCAGCATAACGTCGCCCCATTAAATTCAGAGAGAATTGATTTTGTATAAACCGGTAATGATATACCGTAAGGTAATAATGTGATTTTTTTGAAAAATTATTGTTATTTGGTTCAACTGACGTAAAGGCTGTGCCATTATTGATAGGTTTTTTTTTACTTTCATCCTGATACAGGCAAGATCGTCCTGGCCAATACGGCATTTCTGGCCAAAAACAACGGAAACTGATATGAAGAAGGTTATTAAGATATCTGCTCTGGCAGCCGCTGTACTCTTGGCATCAGGCTGTCAGGAAAAGACCACCCAGGCTCCTGAAGTTGAGTTAAACACGGATGATCAGAAAGCCGCCTATGCCATTGGTGCCTCTGTTGGTAACTTTGCCAGTCAGACACTGAAGCAGCAGGATGAGCTTGGTGTTGTGCTTGACCGTGCGCTGGTTCAGCAGGGCTTGCTGGACGCCCTTGCCGATCAGGTCAAAATGAACGAGGAGGAGATGGGTGCAGCGCTTAGGGCTCATGAGCAGAAGATGAACACCGTCGTTCAGGAGAACGCTACCAAAAAGCGTGAGGAGACCCGTAAAACCGGTGCCAAATACCTGGAAGATAACGCCGTGAAAGAAGGAGTTTCCGTGACTGAGTCCGGTCTGCAATATGAAGTTATCAAGCAGGGAGACGGCCCAAAACCAACCGCAGCGGATACTGTTACCGTTCATTATACCGGTACGCTGACTGACGGCACTGTTTTCGACAGCAGCAAGCAGAGAGGCCAGCCAGCGACTTTCCCCCTGGCAAACGTGATCAAGGGCTGGACTGAGGGTGTTGCCCTGATGTCTGTTGGCTCTGAATATCGCCTGACGATTCCCGCTGAGCTGGCTTACGGCGACCAGGAAGTTGGTTCCATTCCAGCAGGCTCCGTGCTGGTATTTGAGGTTGAGCTGATCAGCATTGAAGGCAAAGAAGAAGCCGCCAGCGAATAAACCACGAAATAAATCCTCAGGCTGGGTACAATAACGGGCAGTACGACGACTGCCCGTTATTTTTGGTGAAATATGAACCTGATCTCTATTTTAGTACTTTTGTTCATCACCCTGTTTGTTGTGGTTAAGCTGACGGAGCGCCATGGCAAACCGCTGACTAATGAACAGCAGGGCAAGCTTGCCAAAATCGCCATGGTATTAATTTTTGTTATGTTAGTGGCAGCTCTGATCAAATCTCTGATGTGATCAAAATTGAAACAGCTCACCGATGATGACCATCAACAGCAATGCAGGGCTGACCCAGCGGATCAGGAGCTGCCAGGTTTTCAGGGATTTACCCTGCATTCCCAACTGTTCAATCAGCACTTTTCTTTCCATGATATAACCGCAAAAATAAAGTACCAGAAGCCCAACGGCTGGCAGCATAACCTGGGTAGCAAAGGCGGTATAAAGGTCAAACAACGTTTTACCATCAACAGCAACCTGCTTCCAGACACTGAAAGAGAGCCCGGGTATTAACCCGACCAGAAATATCATAACACCGGCTATGGTGGCTCCTGTTGCGCGGAAGCCTGAACACAGGCGACTCATCATCACCACCAGCGGCTCCGCCAGATTGACTGCCGATGTCCAAACCGCCATGACCAGAAGAAGAAAGAATAAGGGTAAAACCAGCGAGCCAAAGGGCATTTGAGCCAGGGCAACCGGCAGGGTGATAAACATCAGCCCGGGACCTTCCGCCACCGACAGCCCTTCACTGAATACCACGGCAAAGGTGGCAATACCGACCATTACCGCCACCAGCACATCAAGCAAGGCGACCACCAATACCGCCTTAACCACCGACTGCCTCTCCGGCATATAAGCCCCATAGGCCATCAGACAACAGGCACCAATGGCCAGGGTGAAAAAGGCATGGCCCATTGCCTCCAGCACCACACCGCCGCTGACCGCCTCAAACCGGAAAGCAAACAGGTAATCAAGGGCTGGCGCAAAACCACTGAACTGACTGGCATATATCAGTAGAACCACCAGAATCAGGTACATCAGGGGCATCAGCCAGTTATTCAGCTGTTCAATGCCTTTGGAAACGGCTCGACCACTGATGGCCACGGTCATAACAATAAACAGACCGTGGTATAAAACCACCTGCCAGGGTGATTCCAGCAGCTGTTGAAAATGTATCGAAGTCGCTTGAATGCTGTTGGCTGGAAGCCCCCCCGAGAGCGACTGGAAGAAAAAGTGCAGCACCCAGCCGGACACCACACTGTAGAATGAGAGAATCATTGTGGCCGCCAGCGTTCCCATCCAGGCCAGCTTACTCCAGTGCCTGGTATGGCCAGCACTCACCGCCAGCTGCCGCAGACTGCTGGCAGGTGAAGCCCGCCCTGCCCGGCCAACCACAATCTCGGCAACCATGACTGGCAACCCCAGCAACCCCACAAAAATAATATAAAGAAGGAAAAACAGGCTTCCTCCGTTTTCACCGGCTACATAAGGGAAACGCCAGATATTTCCCAAACCGATGGCAGCCCCGGCAATAGCGAAAATAAACGCGCGATTGGAAGTGATTCTGTTTTCAGGTGGCATGGACTGTCCATTTTCTACTGGTATGTACTGACCAACAGGTCATTATCAGCATAGACGCAAACGCATACTTATATCATCGGACGGGCTCGATTTCAGTGGATCAAATATTGATCCAGATCGATAAACACTCCCCATGGATGCGTCTATGATGGATGCTAAGAGGTAAAGTTCAATGATCCAGGGGACGTTCCCAGAGGCATATATGAGCAGTAGCGAAGTTTTTCATCTCGGCCTGAGCCAGAAGGTTCTGAATGGTGCCACACTGGCCATTGTCCCTGGCGATCCGGAGCGGGTCGAACGTATTGCTGAACTGATGGATAACCCGATCAAGCTGGCCAGCCTCCGGGAGTTCACCTCATGGCGAGGGGAGCTGGAGGGTCAGTCTGTCGTGGTTTGTTCAACCGGTATCGGTGGACCCTCCACATCTATTGCCGTAGAAGAGCTGGCACAACTGGGCATCCGGACTTTTCTGAGAGTTGGCACCACAGGTGCCATCCAGCCCCATATCAATGTGGGTGATGTCATTATCACCACCGGTTCCGTCCGCCTGGACGGTGCCAGCCGACATTTTGCCCCCATCAGCTATCCTGCCGTTGCTGACTTTCAGTGTACCCGGGCACTGGTAGATACCGCTGAACAAGGCGGGCTTAACTTCTGGACAGGTATTACCGCCTCCAGCGACACCTTCTACCCCGGTCAGGAACGTTATGACACCTTCACCCAGCGGGTCAGAAAAGAGCTACAGGGCTCTATGGCAGAGTGGCAGTCGATGGGGGTGCTTAACTATGAAATGGAGTCCGCAACCCTTCTGACCATGTGTTCTGCCATGGGGCTTAAGGCCGGGTGCGTTGCCGGGGTCATTGTTAACCGTACCTGCAATGAAACGCCAGATACTGAAAAGCTGGCCAGTGTTGAGCCCAACGCGATTAACACCGTGATCGGAGCAGCCAGGAGGCTTCTGGGCAGCATTGGCTGAATATTAAACCAGGCCCCGGATGGGCATGGAAATAAGATTGGGAATGATACAACGTTCCGGTGAGACTCCTTTGATACAATCGTTACTAACACCTTTATCCAACGGTCCTGTGGATCGATCCGGAGATGCGCCTCCGACAGATCAACCACAGGCCAGCTGGAAGCGCTGGGCAGTGTGTATATTCCCAGCGGCTTCTACCATTGTGTCTGCAGCATTTACCTTGAGTGCGATCTCTTCAGGATGCTTCGTCGCAGCAGCAGTTTTTGGAGTGCTTACCGTCATGTCTACGGACTGTGCTATCAATGCCTGCTCACCAAACAATACCCTTTCTACCAATCCTTCTAAATTTTCCCGTGACATCGATAGACTGAGTGACATACTCAGCAGTTTATCTGAAAGCACCTCCAACATTGTGTACAACCAGGGGTACGAAGTTGTCGATGTCCCCGGCGATGGCAATTGTTTTTTCCATGCTGCCCTTGTGTCATGCGCGCAACGCCCCGGCCGGGATGCTCACAGCTTACGTCAACAGGTGTATGAAGAAGCAAAAGAATGGCTACAGGATTACGAAAACAATCATTCACGTTTCAATGAAGACGAAAGCTGGCGGGATTCTGATTCTGTGCCGGAAGAAGACCTTTACTTCTATTTAACGAATGATTTCGAGCACGATGGCATGACCGGTATGGACGCCATCAAATGTGATGGCAAATGGATGTATACAGTCATCGTCCCCCTGGTTGCCAGAGTGTTGCAAAAGCCAGTCATTACAGTAAATAACAAGGGCACCATTATGAGCGCTGTTGATGCTTATGGTTTCTACTTCCCCGTAACTGACGATCAGTTGAAAAACTTTGATTTAAATGGGATTGGCGACTTTGTATTACTTGAGAACACTGACAATAATCACTTCAGAGGCTGCCGAAAGCGCAACATCATGCCTGAAGATCAACACAGGAAGGTGTCCGAAGATACCATCCCCGAACCACCTGCCGGGGAGATTGCCTCACGTGCGCCCTTAGTTGCCAAGCCCGGGAAAACCCTGAAGCATATCGTTGGCAACCCCCCCCCAGACCTGGCTTAATGTCTGAACGAGAGCTTGTGTAGAAACATCACTCGCCAGCGGCAGGGTATAGACTCTCTCCTGCCGGGCAATGACCTGCTGATCCTGCCCTTCCAGGGACCAGGCCACGTTCATCTGTAACTGCCGGTTCACCAGCGCTATAGACTGAACATCAACAAATGCGACCACTTCCGGGCGTTTATTGCGGACCCAGGGGCCGGAGCTTATCCAAGTGCCAGAGTGAACCTGTTGACGCAGATTCTGCACCATAGCCTGTGTCAGCAGCTCTGGCAAGGGCTCCCCCCAGTGATCATTCGCAGAGGACTGTAAACGAACACCACCATCGCTCCAGGTAATTGTTTTCTTATCCAGCCAACCGGCAACACTCACCGGAAAAACCCCCAGTGTAGCGGTGTCCGGCAGCACAGTCTGCTCTTGTGAAACCGTTGCCGCCACCAGCGTATAATCATGATAGTTGGGGTTCCTGGCGGAACAGCCCGAGAGCAATATGATCAGGAAAAAAGCCTTTGCAGCAGCGTTCTGCCCCATAACAAGGTTCAATATACGAAGGTAACGGCTCACCGTACGTCTCCTGACTGTCTACCAAAGATAATCGAATCGGGTTGGCGTTGCAGCAAGTCCGCCAGATCGTCCACCGCCCTGGAAGCACGACTGATGTCTTTTGAACTCTGCATCAGCTGGTACATCAATGGTGAGTCAGGTGCCAGTGTCTCTTCCGCTGCGGACATGGTCTGCTGGAGTTGCAGCATGGTTTCATTCAACTGCTGCGTGGCGGCAGGCAGATGGGTTTTCAGCAATGCGGTCACTTCCCCGGAATCCTGTGACATGGCAGCAAATTCTTTGCGAATGCCCGCCATGCTTGAGGTCATCTCATCGGACATCGCTGCCATACTGACAAATGCCTTATCAACATTATCAATCAGTTTGTTCAGGCGATCATCTCCGGTCAGCCGGGACAGATTATCAAGAACTTCCGTTAAACTGCTGGCCATTTCCGCAATATTAATGCTCTCAAACCGCTCAATAAACTCTTCCAGGTTATTGGGCACCGTGGGAATCTGTGGATACTCGGTGGCCACAGGCTGCATTTCCGGCACAGAGTCAAAAAAATCCACCTCGATATACAGCATCCCGGTCAATACACTCTGCAGCCCAACCTGGGCACTGAGCCCCTGCTGCAGCAACTGTCCCAGCACATTTTGGTCACTGCTATCATGCTCACTGATGGCATCCGGGTACATATCAATGGTGACCACATTCAAGACCTTCTGATGATTGTGATACAACTTGGTCTTGATGGTGACCACTTCACCAATTTTCACACCGCGAAGAGTCACGGGAGCACCAACATTCAGGCCTTTGATCGAGCTGTCAAACAGGATCTGATAACGCTGGACAGCCTTCCTCGAAAAACCATCCGCATTAAGAAACAACACCAGGGCAAACGTCATGGTGATGATCAGGATGACAAAAAGGCCAACGGATACTGACAAGGATTTTCTATTCATAGGCTTCTCTCGGAAAAGCGAGCCTCACTGATTGATTCGTAGAGTCGCTTTTAAATTCCCCCATCCTTAACACTCACCTCTGGACAGAAACGCTCTGACCAGATCGTGTTTACTGTGGTTAAGCATATAGTCGGGAGACCCGGTATCCAGCTGGGTTTTGCTGTTGGCATCGAGGTAGACCCCATTACTGCCAATGGCAAAAATACTGGCCAGCTCATGGGTGACAATAACGACCGTGGCACCGGTGGAATCTCTTAATTGCAGAATCAGGTCATCCAGTCGTCTGGCACTGAGAGGGTCCAGTCCAGCCGAGGGTTCATCAAAAAACAGGATATCCGGGTCCAGGGCAATGGCCCTGGCCAGCCCTGCACGCTTACACATACCACCACTGATCCGGGATGGGTAAAAGTCTTCAAAACCGGCCAAACCCACCAGTGCCAGTTTATAACGCACCATATCCTGAATATCTTTACTAGACAGTGTCGTATACTGTGCCAGTGGCAGGGCAACATTCTCAGCCAGTGTCTTATCACTGAACAACGCGCCCCCCTGATAGGTAACGCCCCAGCGTTTACGCATCGCCAACTGTTGCTCCGGGGATGCGGCAAAGTAACTCTGCCCGCCAAACAGGATATCGCCCTCTGTCGGCTGGTAGAGCCCAATCATATGTTTCAGGAGCGTGCTTTTACCGCAGCCACTGCCCCCCATAATGACAAACACATCACCTTTGCTGATTTGAAAATGCAGGTTGGACTGAATCAGGTTGCTACCATACTTCATGGTCAAGCCACGGGCTTCAATCACCACCTCCTGACCTTCCTGCTGCAGTTGCCCCATGCTCAAATTCCCAGGTGATAAAAAAGGATATTCAGTCCAGCATCGGCCACCACCAGATAAATAATGGCGGTCACTACCGCGTTGGTCGTCGCCTGCCCTACCGCAGCGGAGGAACGACCACAAGCCAGGCCGGCACGACACCCGGCCATGGCAATCATCAGGGCAAACAGAAAGCTCTTGGCAACGCCGGTCATGATATCACCAAAAGAAATAGCATCCTGGAGCTGGTAAAGGAACATCAACCAGCTAATATCCATACTGGTAGCCACCAGCCCACCCCCGAGCATGCCCAGAATATTACTGTACAGACAGAGCAGAGGAATGGTCAGAATCAGGGCCAGGGTTCTGGGTAACACCAGATAATCCATGGGTTTTATGCCCAGAGTTGTCAATGCATCAATCTCTTCATTAACCTGCATGGTGCCCAGCTGGGCGGCATAGGCGGCACCGGTTCGACCGGACATAATCACCGCCGTCATCAATGCTCCCATCTCACGCACCATGCCAACCCCCACCAGATTGGCGACATACACCTCGGCACCAAACTGTCGGAGCTGGACCATACCCAGATAAGCAAGAATCATCCCGATCAGAACACTTTGCAGCGTGATAATCGGCAAGGCAGAAGGCCCGGATTGATGGCAAAAGCTGATAATATCGGACCAGCGGGCGGATCCTTTCCGGGACAACCAGCGGCACAGGGACAGTGCCAGTTCGCCAATAAACGCCAACAGCTCCATCGCCTCATCACCCAGGCGGGCAACCCGGTCGACCAGCCGATGCAACAGGGATGGGTTTCTATCCGGCAAGGCCTTATTGGGCGGTACGGTATTGGCAAGCCTGAACAGATCTTTTACGTCCTCAGGCAGGCCACTGAGATCAAGCTGGCAATGGGAAGGCTCCAGCATGCGCTGGCAGGCCAATAGCCAGGCCAGCAGTCTGGAGTCCCACGAGAAGTCATCACCGGTAATAAAGGCAACGGTTTTTAATTGATCATAATCCGGTAAAGCAGAAAGCTGATCCAGGGCTGGCAAAACACCACTAACCGTCCAGCTGCCCTGAAGAGTGATCACAACCTTTGGGTCAGACACTTTATCAAAGGTCAGTGTCGCCTGGTTCATGCTGGTTAATGCCTTGAAAAAATGGTCAATAATAACAGAAAAACACCACCAGCAGGCAAGCGTGAGAAATACTTACCAGGCATCAAAACGGCTAAAGCGGGAACTATTTACCAGATTTGCTTTCTTAATAAGGGATTGTCCCGAAATAGTTTCCAGATTTCTGAGTTTCAAAGTTACGTTCGTCCTGATTGCTGTGCTTGTCGAAACTATTTTGGGACAGGCTCCAGGGAGGCTATTCTCGGTCAGCCTCCCAGCTCCTACATTCTTGAAGTAACCTCAACCAGGTAATGTTCGCCATTATGAACCAGACATTGAGGGTGATTCACCCATGTGGGTCACAATATCTACAACCCCTGATCCCTACCACACGCTTGTTATGGTTGGGACGTGAGACGGGGAGTATCGATTCACTGGAAACAAAACTATGTCCCGTTACCACCCTGCCACTGCCTCCCCCCACCTCTTCAGTGTGGACCCCTACCTCTTCAGAGGTAAAAAAAATGGGCACAGCAGCCTTTCATAACCCGTTTGCAGTTCCAAACTACAGTCCCAGATATGAAGAAAATCCTATATGCGAAGCGTTACTGCAAATAGTGGAAGGCAGAAGGTATATTGATCCACCAGATACCGATAAACCACCTGCTCCCAGCACTTTAAGAGGAGAGCCCATCTTTGCAAACACCACGCTCTCTGATGGGAAGGGCACTGGCAGGCAAAACGGCTCACTGACGCAAACCGCTTCCTTGTGCAAAAAGGAAAAATCGAAATCAGGTATCACCGTTGCTGGTGAGACGGCTGTTGATCAGGCAACTTCAGCCAAAGCACTACCTGAGATACCTTCTGTTAACCACTATGCCATTATCAACACGCTCAGAGCATGGAACGGAAAAGTGATAACCGCTAACTTTGGATATATCAATAAAGAACTTAGCGCAGGTTTTGCCAGCTTTTCCCCCGGGGGAAGTAGACTGCGCATTCAGGTACACTTCAAAAAGGATTTATCAAACAGCGGATTACCGCTGCACACACTGCAAAAAAAGTACGCTATATCAGGTAATTTGTTATTTGATGACGACGCGATGGTAAAGAAAGTTATCTCAATGCCTGCCCGATGCTTTTTGAAAGAAGCGCAGCAGCATACCCCACCCAACCCCATTCATCTTGCTAAAAACAGCATAAAAATTTTTAAAAAAGATTCAACGACACAACATTTACTACATATTCCCATCTTAACGAAAGATCAGCAGAAAGTTTACAATACAATTACGTCGCTTTTTAACAAACTGCTCGATAGCAATATTGTCAGCCTGAAAGGGACACCCAGAGCAAAATCCACACTTCAGGGGCAAGCATGCTGCCACCTGAAATCCGGCCAATTACTGTTTATCAGCTTTAAAATCCCTGCTACTGAAATAGACCAGAGAGTAGATCCATCGGTTTACCTGAAACAGGGTAATATTCGTGGCAGATTGAGATACGACCCAAAATGGTTATTCTCGAAAATATCAAATAATTCAACATTACTTCACTCATCACATCCCGGCATCCTTCCAGATGAAAACAAGATTTTTTTTCTTGCCAAAAGCATTACATTGTATTTTGAAGATCCCTCCCGCTCGTCAACGTCTTAACCCGGATATTTTATAAACGTGCACCAGTCCGAACCACTCATCTGATCACTGGTCAAGCATTGCCACCAACTGCTCCGGACACAAAAAGTGTTCCTGCAAAAACAGGAACACTCAGTTAACCCGGATATTTCATAAACTGCCCCGAATATCGCGAAGGACTTTGTCGCTCTAAGGGATTTTGTGAAGGAGCGCCGTACCGGGGAGTACGGTCGACTGAGCAAAACTCCCTTAGAGCGGCAAAGGACAAGCGAGATCGGGAGCACGTTTATGAAATATCCGGGTTAAACATCCCGGCAATACTCAGCGTAATCTCTTTAATCTCCTGCACACTGGCAGGTACCACAAGAATGGTGTCATCCCCCGCCACACACCCCATAATCCCACCTTTTACGCCAATAGAGTCCAGGAGCCTGGCGATCATCTGGGCGGCACCCGGGCTGGTTTTGATCACAATCATGGACTCATTATGGCTAACGTCTTCTACCAGATCTTTTACCGCAATACTGGAATCCATCTTGCCCAGCTCAGGAGGCAGGCAGTAAACCAGCTCATTCAATGCATTGCGCGCCCGGACCGCACCAAAACGGCTGAGCATGCGCGATACCTTGGACTGACTGATATTGTCAAACCCCTGCTCCTGCAGAAGAGTCACCATCTGGCCCTGGGAGCCGCAGCGCTCTTCTTTAAGCAACTGACGGAAAGAGCGAACCAGGGCATCCTGTTTTTGGCTAGTCATAGTCGTCAAATAACCTTCCAGAAAAAATGCTGCTTTCAGGGTTATCCTTTATCGGAAAATCCTGAGTAATGCAGCATTTTTAATCAATCATATATCCAAAAACCAGCGCAACCTTCGATTTTCCACTTGCTGGATGTGTTCGAAGGGTGAGCGTTATAAATTGGCGACAATTATAGACCCTTACCTTTGCAATATGAATTTTTATTCATTTTTTTGTTGATTTTATCCAATCAGTACTGGACAATTCAGCCATAAATTTCAACCGGCAATAAGAAGATTCAGGCAATGGGCATCGCAGTACAGAGCCTCAGCAAATCCTTTGGTGGCCATCAGGTACTGAGGGACATCAGCTTCAGCATCAGTAAAGGTGAAACAACGGTATTACTGGGTTCCAGCGGAGCAGGAAAAAGTACGCTATTACGCATGCTGAACCTTCTTGAGAGTCCGGATCAGGGCACTCTCAACATAGCCGATATGGAATTCAGTTTTCCACAAAAAAAGCACCAGAAACCATCATCCTCGACTGCAGCAGCAAAAGCCTGCCAGCTGCGACGCAAAGTCGGCATGGTTTTCCAGCAGTATCATCTGTGGCCCCATATGACGGTTCTGGAGAACCTGATGGAAGCGCCTGTTCAACAGGGTATGCCCAAAGCAGGGGCCAGAGACAAGGCCATGGGACTGCTGCAACGGATGGGGCTGGCGGATAAAGCCAACGCCTGGCCCGCTTCCCTGTCCGGTGGCCAGCAGCAGCGGGTAGCCATTGCCCGGGCGCTGATGCTCTCTCCGGAAGTATTGTTGTTTGATGAACCCACCGCCGCACTGGACCCGGCCATTACCAATCAGGTGGTGGCCATTATCAACGAGCTGCAGGCGTCTGGCATTACCATGGTAGTGGTCACCCACGAAGTGGACTTTGCCCGGAAAATCGCCAGCCGCGTGGTCTATCTGGAAAACGGGGAAATTGTCGAGGAAGGGACTGCTGAACGATTCACCGCCCCACAAACCCGTGCATTTAAACGTTACCTGCAACATTAATTCAATCGCAACCAACAACCCATTGCTTTCAAGAACCAGCTGTCATTAAGGAAAGCCCGATGAAAAAAATAATTGCCACTGTCGCCCTGGCCAGTACTGCCTTCGCCTCCCTGTCTTTTTCCGGGATAAGCCAGGCGCAGGACACCATTCGTTTTGGTATGGAGGCGACCTATCCTCCTTTCGAGTTCTTTAATGAACAGAATGAGCTGACGGGTTTTGACGTTGAACTGGCCAATGCCATCTGCGCCGAACTGGATGCCACCTGCGAGTTCAACAACCAGCCGTTTGACAGTTTGATCCCCGGCCTGAAATTCCGTCGCTTTGATGCCATCATTTCCGGCATGGATATCACCCCGAAACGACTGGAACAGGTCGCCTTTACCCAGCCCTATTATGAAAACTCAGCCATCTTTGTGGCTGGCATCAACAGTGATGTTAAAGAAGCCAAAGATCTGAAGGGTAAAACCGTCGGAGTACAAAATGGTAGTACCCACCAGGCCTATCTGATCGACAAACTGGAAAAACAGGGCGTGAAAACCCGCCCATACGACAGCTACCAGAACGCCTTGCTGGATATGACCAATGGTCGGGTTGATGCCGTGTTTGCCGATACGGCGGTTGCCCGTGAGTGGCTGGTTCAGCAGGGCAAAGATCAATACCAGAGCGTGGGTGAAGAAGTGAAGGATGCCAATTACTTTGGCATCGGCATGGGCATCGCGGCCCGTCAAGGTGACCCCCTGGTGGAAAAACTGAACACGGCGCTCACTCAGGTAAAAGAGAGCGGTGTTTACCAGCAGCTGCATGCCAAGTATTTCAACTCTGCACAGGTGAGATAACTGTGGGCCTGACCACTCTCTTCGCCAAAGCAACCGTGATGACCCTGGGCCTTGCCCTGTCATCACTGGTTCTGGGCCTGTTAATGGCCGTCGCTTTTTCCCTGGCCGAACTCAGCCGCTGCAAACCCCTTGCCCTCGCCACCAGCACCCTGGTTGCCATATTGCGTGGGCTACCGGAAATCCTGGTGGTGTTTTTCGTCTACTTTGGCTCAACCCATGCCCTGTTCCTGCTAACGGATGAGTTTATTGAAGTCAGCCCGTTTGTTGCCGGTACCCTTGCCCTGTCGTTAATTTATTCGGCCTACGCCTCACAAACCCTGCGCGGCGCTTTTATGGCGGTCCCCAAAGGACAGACCGAAGCAGCGGTAGCACTGGGGATCAGCCGCAGCCATTGCTTTTTCCGCATTATCCTGCCGCAAACCTGGCGTCACGCCCTGCCCGGTCTGGGTAACCAGTGGCTGGTACTGCTGAAAGATACGGCGCTGGTTGCCCTGATTGGTGTCAACGATTTACTGCTCCAGGCCAGGATGACTGCCGCCAGTACCTATGAACCATTTACCTGGTATGGTGTTGCCGCCCTTATTTACCTGGCAATTACCCTGGTCAGCCAGCATATACTGGAACGCATGAAATCCCGATCTAATCGACACCTGACGTCCAGTAACGGCGTGACAGAAATGCCCGTTGACAAACCAGTCAACCCCGGTGAGGCCACCGCATGAATATGGACTATTTACCCGAGCTGCTGAAAGGTCTTGGCACCACACTGGAACTGACCCTGGTCAGCCTGTTTACCGGGCTGGTGCTGGCCATCCTGTTCACCCTGGTGCTTGCCCTGAAAGTGAGGCCGCTGACCTGGCTGGTCAAACTGCAGATTCTGCTGTTTACCGGCACGCCATTGCTGATCCAGATATTTCTGATTTATTACGGTCCGGCTCAGTTTGACGCCATCAGAAACAGCGTTCTCCGGCCCTGGTTAAGCCAACCCTGGTTCTGCGCCATGTTGGCCCTGGCACTGAACTCAGCCGCCTATTCTACCTTGTTATTCAAGGGAGCCATTGATGCCGTGCCAAACAGTGACCGGGAAGCCTGTATGGCGCTGGGCATGACCAACAGACAGGCACTGCTGCGGGTCATCCTGCCCCATGCCGTGCGCCGGGCACTGCCCGCCTATGGCAATGAGGTCATTCTGGTTATGAAAGGTTCGTCCCTGGCCAGTACCATCACCCTGATGGACTTAATGGGCTATGCGGCCAGACTGAACGCACAAACTTACGACACATTAACGGTGTTCACCATGGCTGGCCTGATCTATCTGGCCATGACGGGCGTTCTGACAGTACTGATCCGGTTTATGGAACACAAAGTTCTGGCGTTTAGCCGCTGATTCTTTGGGTAAAACGCCAATTCCGACAACCCCTGTTTGATTTTTTTGCAGATCCCGGCCTGCTGGCTACACTTGTCGGTGGTCATCCAGGCCATGTTTACCTAGGAGGCTGTCCGAGAATAGACAGCCCTACTGCGGCTAAGCGTTATTACCCGTACACCACGTTCACCCTGAGCGGAGTCGAAGGGTGCTTGGCACGATCTATCAGAGTCCGGAGTTTCCGCCCTTCGACAAGCTCAGGACGAACGGTATGGGTAACAGCGCTTAGCTGCACTAGGTAATACACGGTTGGCGTCCACAGGTAAAACATTACGACAACGTCACACAGCCTGGCTAATAACGTTCATTAATAAAACAGTCAGGCACACCGGATACATAATTGAGCAATGATCAAATTATTGAGCTGTCTGGTACCATTTATCGTTATCATCAGCCATGAGCTGTCCGCCAATGGCAATCAAACTGACATTGAAAGTCATATTGAAAACCATCTTGAAAGCCATATCGAAGGCATCGACACCTTTTACGGAACCATATCGTTTAAGGCCATGGCAAATGATCAATCCCGGCTACTCTCTTCCCTTCTGGCCCACCCGGCAGTCAACAGGCTGAAACATATCAACCAGTATGGCCCCATACAGATGGTGGACTCACAGGGCAGTAACAATGAACCCTACTCCCGTTACGACCATTCTCTGGGTGTCTTCTATTTACTCAACCGTTTCGGAGCCCCCTTCCCGGAACAGGTCAGCGGTCTGCTCCATGACTTGCCCCACAGCACCTTCAGCCATGTGTCTGACTACCTGTTTTCTGACAGCTCAGCAGGCAACCCGGACTATCACGATTCACAGTTCACCAACTTTGTGGACAGACACAGCATTACCCCGATCCTGAACAGACATCACCTGTCGTCTGAAACCGTCCACCCCAAAAAAAATCCCTCGTTTACCCGACTGGAACGGCCACTACCAGACCTTGCTGCTGATCGGCTTGATTATATAGTGCAGGGCGCTGCCAGACGAAAAAAGCTCACCAGACAACAGGTCGATGCTATCCTGGCAGACCTGTTCTTTGACCCGTTATCGCAACACTGGTATTCCAAAAGCCTGGAATCCGCGCGGCTGACCGCCGATGCCAGTATTGAACTGAACCGGCATATTTTTGTTACCGCCTGGGGACGGGTTCTCTATCTCTGGACAGCCGATGCCCTGAAACAGCTGGTCAGGGCAGGAGAACTCGGGGCCGATGATCTGTTTTTTACCATGGGTGACGATCAGGTCTGGCAGAAAATACACCAAAGCACCTTGCCCGGTGTACGCACATTAGCCGGGCAAATGCTGACCGCCTGGCATAAGGTGCATGAGGTCACCCATCCCGGGGCAAACACCATAACGTTTGAGAATGTCCGTTGTCGCATTGTTGACCCAAGAGTAGCAACCATCAGTTCCGGCAATGCCGTAACCAGCTGGCTGCGTGTTTCCGATATCGAACCATCATTCAGGGACCGTTACCTTACCGAACTCAAGCGCTGCCAGCTTTTTTATGCTGAGGTCGAGCCATAATCAAAAAAAAGCAGCATGATGCTTATTCCATATGCTTCTGCTCAGTGATTTCCGTGAACCGCCTGCCCAGCGACCGGGCAGATGCAATCCAGATTGCGAAGAAACAGAGAACAATCACCGCAACATAGGGCGCAATGGCAGACAGTGACCCCAGCACCACCATCAATATCTGCTGTATCAATGAACCCGTGGATTTCCCGGTGGGATTGCCAATAATATCCACTGCCGCCTTGCCCTTTACCTTCTGTTCCGGCGTCAGGGGGATATAACTCATCTCCTTGGTGGGGTCGAACAGGGCGTATTTGGTCGATTTACTCAGAATATTCTGAATTGCCCCCAAAATCACCGTCAGCATTAACGGGGCAATCCCCAGGGAGAGTATCAGGCTTTCAGGCAACCAGTCCCGGAACAGGACAAAACAGAAAAACAGGGACCCGGTGACCAATAATATGACCGGCGTGCACAGCGCCGCGAATGTCCAGCCGAAATACCGGATCACATTATTGGTGAGAAACAGCATCATAAAGATCGTCACCAACCCGGTGCAGGTTGAAAACAGCCCCATAAACTGGTTGTAATTATTCGGGTCCGGAAACTGCATACGAAGCTGATTTTTCCAGGTAACCTCCACCATGTTGATGCACACCCCGTAGCTGATCACCAGCAGGGCAATGCACAGGAGATATCTGGAATGAATAATCATTTTCAGGCTGTCGCGCAGGGACAGGCTCAGTTTTTCATTAGCTGGCTCATGGGCACCCAGCTGATGGTATAAGCTGGGATCACTCAGGACATAACGGTTTATCCACCAGTAAATCAAAATAATCAACGCCCCGCCCAGCGTCAGAACCGCGGTCATCAGATTAAGGGAATACCCCCAGCAATCCACACCTTCCGGCAGGTTCTCCCTGACTCCGGAGGCAATATAGACAAAATAACCTGCCGTGGGCAGCGCCAGATTGCCCATCATGCCAAACAGGGCATAAAACCGTTTTGACTCGGCAATGGTATTGATATGGTTGGCAAATCCCCAGAACAGCATCGACAGGCAGACACTGCCCCACAACTCCGACATGACATAAAACAGAGAGAAGGTCCAATTACGCATCACCGCAATCAGCCCCTTGAACCCCGGTGGTAAAACACTTTGCAGATAGTCCGATGTATCATGAAAGTGCAGGGTATCGCGGTTGGGATAGAGCCAGAGCGCAAAGAAAACAAAGAACAGGATAAATGTGGTAATCACCAGGTAAAAAAGTGTATTCCTTCTCACCAGGTTACTCATGCGCGAATAAATCAGGGTAAACCCGATAGCAAAAGGGACATTAACCCAGAGTTTCAGAAATGGGATAATCTCGGCACCGGAACCGGCACCGGTGACCACCAGGGTATCTTTGGTGTCCCTGAGAATCGTATAATTAAAAAGAATAAGGTAAAACATCAAAATCATGGGGATAAGCTTTTTCAGCTCATGACTGTGAACCGGCCAGAACCGTTTCCGCCATTTGCTGAACTCAGGATCAGAACTCATTCAGAAACCTCCGAAACAGATAACCTCGCCCCTTTAATACGGCCTAAAATAAGCCGAAGTAACAAACACGGAAGTCCACTATCAGCCTGAAAACCTGTTCACGAGCCAGATGCAGCCCATTACCGGCGGGAGGTTGTCAAAGAGAATTGACTCCCTGACCTCTCTGTTCAACCCTGAAACAACAATAGAAAAATAATGGTTATTTCATTCAATTACCAGTTTCAAAAAAAGAACGAAATAAAAAACTTTATAAGTTGTTACATTCGGACAAACAAATCAACAAAACCCTAAATTCAGGAGAAAAAACTCCCATTGAATCATCGTTCGCTCTTATAAAAAAATCTCTTATAAAAAAAATCAAAACATAAATAACAAATATTTATCACCACCAGGCGCATTACAGCCTATTTTGAGTGGTTAGATATTTATCACTCCGGTTTCTTATCTCAATGAAAACAGGTTATTGCTACTACCGTATTCTTCTTATGTTTTTATGCCTGTTAATGGCAAGTTTGCTGCCATATTCCGGTACTAGCGTCTTTGCAGCGGTTCATCAGGCTGAAACTGACCGGCAGAAGCAAGCGGAGCAAAGCAAAAACGGGGAGATCAGTCGTCTGGTGAACACTCTGAAAACGGCGGTTGCCTGGGGCCTGGTGCCATTAAGTTCAGAAATTGCCCTGAACATCAGTAAAAATTATTTAAAACAGCATAATTACACCTTTCTCCAAACCTTACTGAAAATCCACGGCAGTAATATCCGGCGTTCAACCAGCCAGCATTTGACCGACAATCTCAGCGCCCGGCTGGAGAGCCTCAGTTACAAAACGCTGTCGGACGAACATCTGAAAAAGCAGACCGATGATCTGCAAACCGATCTCCTGTTCCGTTCTCTGTTTACCTTTTCCATTCTCAGCATGAATGCCCAGAAAGCGAGAAAAACCTATTTCCGTCTGCAGGACATTCTGGACAACATCGCCTCCACCGCCAGACTCGCTTTGACTGATGGAGATTATGACCGGGCCAGTGCCATGATCGCCCTCGCCGTACAGACCATGGTTTACATTCATCCCGAAGCCAGGGCCAGTGACGGAGCTGACAGCATCAGGACCCATTTCAATTACCATATTGACTGGTCCGATATTCCGGAGTTTCGCAACGACATCCAGCGCCATCTGCAGACCATGGATCCACTGGTCCGACGCTCAACATTGATTAACCTGCGTTACTGCGATCTCCTGAACCAGTGGCAGATCAGTTATCAGGACTGCAGCGACTTTGAAAACGGTGCCATAGAGGAACTGGAGGGCATGGCCATCATGTCCGAAAAGGGAACCAGGCCCGGGGTCATCCAGTCCGTCCTCAAGGGGGTTCCTGAGCACTACATCAGAAACGCCATTTTCATTATGGGGGTCTCTGTGCCGGCGGTACTGCTCCATTTCCTGGACAAAAAGAAGACACCGGTGGTCTACACCGTGGTGGACCATTTTGCCAGGGTAACCGGGATGGCAACCACCAAAGCAAACATTGAACGGTTCTCCTCCAATTCCCGCCGCAGCCTGGAAAACTGGGGGGCCATTGATACCGGCAAAGGCAGTTCGACATCGCCCACCGGGGAATTCGCCAACCATTACTTCAACACCCTGCAAAAAAATGCCACCGCCATTCTGGCCGAACAGCCCAACTTTGCCCGCTCCAATGCCCAGCGCGCCCTGGAGGCCCTGGTGGTCAACCTGGCAGAAGCTTTCAACCTGCAGCGGGTCGATGACGACCAGGCCAGCGCCGGTTTGCTGGCCGCAGCGCTGGTTCAGCATTACCGGGAAAACGTTGAAGTTACCAATGATGACAGCCTGATCCGTTCAACCCTGCTGGCCTTCCGGCCACTGTATCGTCAGGAACTGATCCCTGAAGTCGTGGCAGCCCTGGAAATACTGGAACCTGAATACAAAACAAGTTCAAAGGTGAGGCGTTGGTATCAGCAGCAACTGACCACCTGGTTCAGGCTTTCCTCCCCGGATGGTTCAGCACAGGATCTGCCGGAATTCCCCGATATACCATGGATCAGCCAGATTCCCCAACTGCCTTCCGGGAAACCACGGCCACGGGCCCCGAGCAAATCCTGGTATCAGAGCTACCTTCCGGACAAGGAAACCATATCCACGATCACCATCCAGGGTACTGCCCTGGGCTATTCAATACTGGTGGCCATCCTTGAACCCCTGACTGTCAAGCGGCTAGTGGCTGGCAATCCTCCCTACTGGAATCTGGCGTCTTACTACCTGTTGACCTCCATGTTCGAATTTGGCCTGCGTTCCCTGGGCGAACCGGCCATTGTGCACCTGCAAACGGTGATCAAAAACGGGATTGGCAGCACCACGGGCATTCTGTCTTCAGAGGATAAACAGATCCAGGACGAGCTGGCCAACAAAGTCAATGCCCTTAACCGCAAGCTCAGCATTGAAGCCCAGACCAGCCGCTCATACCGTGCCACACTGGAAGGCCTGCTCACCCGTTACTGGAGCCTGTCCAGTCATCTGCTGGCTCACCCGGAACATTATCCACAGTCCCGGGCGGCGGCCACACTGGCCCTGGCTGCTTATACCCAGCGTTATTTTCACGCCGAATTTACGGAAGACAACCTGGTGATGAAAACCCTGGCAGTAGCACGACTGAACCCAGCCTTTGAGATACTCAGGGAGCAGGGTGACATTGAACACTTTACCCGGCAGGTTTTCGCTGCCCTGAAAGCCCTGGATCCGGCATTTGCCAAACAGGACATCAGCAATATCTACCTGAAAATGCTGCAAGGCTGGGGCCTTAAACATGACATACAGATGACAGCCAAATCACAAGATGTGCTGGACACGTGGGCATCTTATGGTGATTACCTGCTGGCAGCCGTGGGATTCTCAACCCAGGCCATGGTGAAAGCACTGGTCCATGACGAAAAAACGGTGGATGTGATCAGCCAGTCGATGGCGCATTTTTTTGTCAATATTTTTGAATATGGTACTACTGACTCATTAAGAAAGAAGATTTACGCCTGGTCCCGGCTGAAGATGCTCAATGTCGTCTCCTTCTACCCGGAGGAAGAGATGGTTGGTGTCAATTTTGCCAACCAGGAAATGACCGACTCTTTTCGCCGCCAGAAATTCTATTTTGGCAAACCGGAACTGGATATGCGGACGCAACTGATCCAGATCATTACCTCTATCGCCAACAGCTATTATCAGGCAATCATAGCAATCGATGCTGACCGCCAGAGTGATAATGTGATCGATCAGGAAACACTGGATAATGTGGAAAACCTGGTGACCCTTACCGTTCTCCGGCTGGTTCTGTTTGCGCCGGACCTGGCAGCCGATGACCTGTATATCCTGCAATCGATCAGCATACTTTCCCTGCCCATCAGGGATGAGCTGCTTGCCATGCGTGAGCCAATCATTGCCAAAATAAAAACAGCCCTTGATTCACTGAAGGTTGATGACAAAAGCGTGATAGAAGACTGTAAGAATAAAGCTATATTGATTATCGATAACTGGCTTCAGCCGCCTCTGCAGAGTACCTTCCCGGACATTGCATCTGAATAACACCTTGTTTAGCTGCAAAGCCCCTGCGGTAACCTGTTTTTTTGTTTGAGCCCCGGCTTTTCCTGACAAGGCACAACGAAAAAACGTAAGTTGTTACCACTTTCCATAATCGGCACTGTTACTAAAAAAATGGTTCACCCAATGTTCACCAGCGACCTGTCTACCGAATCAACTCTCAGCCCCAACATTACCAGGCATAGCCTGAATGGCCTGACCATTCTGAAAATTCAGAGCCGTGAATGTGAGGCGGCAATATCCCTCCACGGGGGCCATCTGCTTCAGTACAAACCGACCGGGCATCAGGACGTTATCTGGCTCAGTAAGAAAGCAATCTTCTCACAAGGCAAAGCGATACGTGGTGGCGTTCCTGTCTGCTGGCCCTGGTTTGGCCCGGCCAGTGCGCCTTCGCACGGGTTTGCCCGAATCAGCCCCTGGCAGTTGCTGGATCATGGGGAAAATGAACAGACCGTTACCATTCGCCTGAAACTCTGTACCTCCGAACAGACCCGAGAGATCTGGCCCCATGATTTCAGTGCCGTTCTCACCTTTACCCTGGGAGCAACCCTGCGCATAGACCTGGAAATGATCAACACCGGTGAGCGCCCCTGGCAATGGAGTGGTGCTTTGCACAGCTACTTCAATATTGCCGCAACCACCGAAACCTGGATTACCGGTGTCGGCACTTCCTACCTTGATAGCCTGCAAAATGGTCTGCCCTGCGAAACCTCAGAAGCCCTGATCATCAATCAACCCATTGACCGGATTTATAACGCCCCGGATGCCAGCATCGCAATCCATGACCGGGGTAATCAACGCATTATCCATGTTGTTAATGCCGGTCATAACTCCGCCGTTATCTGGAACCCATGGAAAGAAACCAGCAGAAATATGGGTGATATGAACGACGATGGTTATGAGACAATGGTTTGCGTTGAGGCAACCCGCTATGCGAAGGATCAGGCATCGGGTGCATTGTTGATGCCCGGTGAAAAAAATATATTGAGCACTGAAATCAGTGTTACTTCTGATAAATAACCATCCGAAAAGTGAAACCTTATTCAGAGTATTTCCCGGATTGAGCGCTATGTTGTTTCCGGTATTAAGGTATCGTGGGAACCGGTAGGCGATCAGGAGTCAGGGCAACGACGCATCGATAATAATTCTGCTTTTTTTGCATCAGCTGCTGACTCTCCTTTTTTCCTCGCTTCTTTTTCACTAAAGCCTTTGTTTAGCGCTGATCTATAGGCGTTTGACTTGGCATTTGAAATGGCCCTGGTCACCTTGCCTTTAACGGTTGCGGCGTATCTGGCATCTTTTTTGGCTCTGGCCGCCTTGCCTTTATCGGATGCGAAGTATTTGGCTCTGGCCGCTTTGCCTTTATCGGATGCGAAGTATTTGGTATTGTATTCGCGCTTGGCCGCCGGGCCTTTCCCGCACTCACGGTAAGCCTTCTGGACAGCCCTTCCTTTCACAGTCTTACGGTAAGCCTTCTGGGCAGACCTTCTTTTTCCTGGCGCAAAGGAAGCCTTCTTTTCATCGGTCTGCTGGTGAGCTACTGAGAGCGTGAGGGGCAAAGGCTCAACAGAACCGGACGATTCAGGCGCGTTAAACTCAGTGGTTTCCGTTGTAATTTGCTCATGTGTGTCTTTAATTAAAGGATCAATCATAGCAACTGGACGTGATGATGGCTGAGAACAACTCAACAATGAATTGCTCAGGGGAAATTTCTGAGCTATTGGCTGAACGTTTGTCAAGGTTAAATCTGTGAATGCAGAGTCATCATCTACAGGTTCACGGGAAAAATCACAAGATAAAGCTTGGTCAAAGTCTTCCAGAGACAGTTGAGGTAACACTGACTCATTTTCAGGGGATGGTAATTGAGAAATTGAAAAATCATCAAGCGAACGAAGAGAAGATGGCATGCCCTGATTCATCATACCCTTCCTTAAATATTCATAATGTAATGAATGACGTGTCTGGATAGAACAGCCCGTCAAACCTGGCTTTGAACTGGAAGAGCCAGAGGGTACTAAAGGTGATTCTGGAGGCTCCTGTAAACAGGAAGAAACAGAAAAGAAGTTTGAGCCAGCGTTACATCTGTCCATTGGATTATTGCATTATTGAATTATTGAATTATTGAATTACCGCTTAAGACCGACCCTTGATTATAAAAGTTCCTCCTTGACCCCAAAAGTAGATTAAAGGTCAGTGATTTAAACTTCATCATAAATCAATATCTATTAAATAATCCATTGAAAAACAGTGTTTTATTGATTTGAGCACACTCTATGCATAAAAACTCAAACCGCTTTCTCCTGCAAGATATTTCATAAGCATTTACTATGACCACAAACAACAACGTCAGCAATCTCTTTCAGGATATTTCCCGGATTGAGTGCTATGTGGTTTCCGGCATTTAAGGTATCCTGAGAACCTGCAGGCGATCAGCGGTGTGGACAAAGACCCATTGATAATAATTCTGCTTTTTTTGCATTTGCTGCTGACTCTCCTTTTTTCCTCGCTTCTTTTTCACTAAAGCCTTTGTTTAGCGCTACTCTATAGGCGTTTGACTTGGCATTTGAAATGGCCCTGGTCACCTTGCCTTTAACAGTTGCGCTGTATTTGGCATCGTTTTTGGATCTGTTCGCCTTGCCTTTATCGGATGCGAAGTATTTGGCTCTGGCCGCCTTGCCTTTATCGGATGCGAAGTATTTGGCTCTGGCTGCCTTGCCTTTATCGGATGCGAAGTATTTGGCTCTGGTCACATGGCCTTTATCGGATGCGAAGTATTTGGCTCTGGCCGCCTTGCCTTTATCGGATGCGAAGTATTTGGCTCTGGTCGCCTGGCCTTTATCGGATGCGAAGTATTTGGCTCTGGCCGCCTTGCCTTTCCCGCGCTCACAGTAAGCCTTCTGGACAGCCCTTCCTTTCTCAGTCTCACGGTAAGTCTTCTTGACAGACCTTCTTTTCCCTGGCGCAAAGGAAGCCTTCTTTTCATCGGTCTGCTGGCAAGCTACTGAGAACGTGAGGGGCTGAGGTTCAACAGAACCGGACGATTCAGGCGCGTTAAACTCAGTGGTTTTCGTTGTAATTTGCTCATGCGTGTCTTTAATTAAAGGATCAATCATAGCAACTGGACGTGATGACGCCTGAGAAAAACTCAACAATGGATTTATCGGGGGTAATTTCTGCGCTATTGGCTGAACGTTTGTCAAGGTTAAATCTGTGAATGCAAAGTCATCATCAGCAGTTTCACGGGAAAAATCACATGATAAAATTTGGTCAATGTCTTCCAGAGACAGTTGAGGTAACACTGACTCATTTTCAGGGGATGGTAATTGAGAAATTGAAAAATCATCAAGCGGACGCCGAGAAGATGGCATGCCCTGATTCATCATACCCTGCCTTAAATATGCATAATGTAGTGAATGACGTGTCTGAATAGAACAGCCCGTCACACCTGGCCATGAACTGGAAGTGCCAGAGGGTACTAAAGATGATTCTGGAGGATTCTGTAAACAGAAAGAAACAGAAAAACAATTTGAGCCTGCGTTACATCTGTCCATTGGATTATTGAGTTATTGAATTATTGAATCACCGCTTGAGACCACTCCTTGATTACAAAAGTTCCTCCTTGAACCCAAAAGTAGTTAAAGGTCAGTAATTTATGAAAAAGCAGATGACCAACTACCAAAATAAGCTCTCATTACAAAATAAACTTCTACAGGATTTGAATATATGAACCCCATAATTGAGCTTGCATCCTGCACAAAAGCTGTAAGTGACATCGCACTACCATATAACCTTATCTTAGAGGCCAAGTTTAAAGGTTATAAGATAAGCGTTGTACCCAATGTATCCGACATATCATATATCCGAGAATATTTTTATTCCAAAAATCTAAAAGTCTCACCTATTAAAGGTGCGAAGAAAGCATTAAAAAAAATAGATACAGCTAAAAATTCCAACAAAAGAGTTATTGAACTTATTGAAATCAGGACTGCTACTACAGCTGCTTATCTGTCATTTAAACTTAATCAAGAATCAATATCTATTGAGCTTTTATCGGTAAAAAAGTCCTATCAAGGTAATGGACTTGGAAAGTTGTTGATGAAATCCATTATTGAAGTTGCTGCGTCCAGGAAAGTCCCTGGCATAGTCTTGAATAGTGACTACGATGCTATTTCCTTCTATGAGAAATTTGGCTTTAAAAAAGTTAAAACAGGAGAAACTGAACCACTGATGAAATTAGCAACGCCTGTGCGAGACTATTTACGGCAAAAGAGCCTGGAACACTATGGTCTGATCTGCCTGGATAAGCAGTTGTTATCGCCAGTTCCATATAAAAAGGTTTAACAAAACCGGGGGCGGAAAGAAAACCGACACTGGACCGTCTTACACCTCATACTGCGCCAGATCGGACTTTAATCTCCACTGCCAGGATAACCGTCATAATGCACATTTCCTGGTGCATCATGGAAATGTACTTTTTTATACCGTTGCCGCTGCCAGTATCATCTCTACTGCACTGTCCGACATGGCATCAATGGAGCTTCTATCCAGGTAAATACCATCATTCAATAAGCGACTCATACCGTGCAACATGCTCCAGCTCACCTGGGCAAGGCGCAGACCATCAATATCTTTTGAAAACTTACCCTTGTCCTGCCAGCTGCGGATCAGATCAACATAGTGCTGAAAGCAGGCAAAAGAGGCCGCTCTCAGACTCTCTGTTGGTTCACCATTTTTCCAGACCGGACGACCGAACATCAGGTCATACTCCTCAGGATACTTCCAGGAAAGATCCAGATAGGCATGGACAAAAGCCTTTAACCAGCCATTCATGTCCCCTGACTGCTCATGCATCTGTTGTGCAAAGTGTGCCTGCCACTTCTCAAACCCCTGCTCGGCGATGGCACAGAGCAGCGCATTCTTATCTTTAAAATGATGATAAGCCGCCGTTCTGGAGACCCCTACCCGCTCCGCCAGCGCGCGCATGGAAATGCCATCCACCCCCTGCTCCCCGATCATCCGGGTTGCCTCTTCAAGCAGCTCCTGGTGAAGATTGCCGTGGTGGTAGGATTTTCTGCCAGTCATATGTCGTTTAATGCCCGTGCGCTGTCTGGTACAAAATGGTGCAGTCCAGAGACAATACAAATTATCTTGACAGTGTCAAATTACCATTTTATCTTGACAGCGTCTAGCCCGGATATTTCATAAACGTGCTCCCACTCTCGCTTGTCCTTTGTCGCTCTAAGGGAGTTTTGCTCGGTCGACCGTACTCCCCGGTACGGCGCTCCCTCACAAAATCCCTTAGAGCGACAAAGTCCTGCGCGAGATTCGGGGCAGTTTATGAAATACCCGGGCTTGATGAGGCGTCGAATCACAAGAAGGATTATAAAAATGACTACCCCCTACCCACATCTTCTGGCACCGCTGGATCTGGGTTTTACCACACTGAAAAACCGGGTTTTGATGGGCTCCATGCATACTGGCCTGGAAGAACGGCCCAACGGTTTTGAACGACTGGCGGCTTATTTTGCCGAACGCGCAGTCGGCGGTGTAGGACTCATTGTGACCGGCGGTATTGCGCCGAATCAGGAGAGCGGGGGTATGCCCGGTGCTGCCACCATGGAAACCATGGATGATGTAAAGCACCACCAGTTGGTGACAGACGCCGTGCATAAGGCTGGCGGAAAAATCTGTATGCAGATCCTGCATACCGGCCGTTATGCCTACCACCCAAAATGCATTGCTCCCAGTGCCATTCAGGCACCTATCAATCCTTTCACACCTAAAGAACTGACCTCCGAAGAGGTGGATGAGCAGATCGAGAGCTTTGTCCACTCTGCGGCCCTGGCAAAAGAGGCAGGCTATGATGGCGTGGAAATCATGGGGTCTGAAGGGTACTTCATCAACCAGTTCATTGCCAATCGTACCAACCAGCGACAGGACGAATGGGGTGGAGAATACCGTCAGCGCATTCGCCTGCCGGTAGCCATGGTGAGACAGACCCGGGAAAGAGTAGGCCCGGACTTCATCATTATTTACCGCCTCTCCATGCTGGATCTGGTTGAAGGCGGCAGTAGCTGGGATGAAATTGTTGAACTGGCCAAAGAGATTGAGCAGGCGGGTGCCACCATTCTTAATACCGGCATTGGCTGGCACGAGGCCCGTGTCCCCACCATCGCGACAATGGTGCCAAGAGCGGCCTTTACCTGGGTAACGGCAAAAATTCGTAACGAAATCAATATCCCGGTCATCACCTCCAACCGGATCAACATGCCGGAAACCGCAGAAGAAGTTCTGGCCCGTGGTGATGCCGACATGGTGTCCATGGCCCGCCCTATGCTGGCAGACGCCGAATGGGTGAACAAGGCGGCGGAAGGCAGAACCGATGAAATCAATACCTGCATTGGCTGCAACCAGGCCTGCCTTGATCATGTCTTTTATATGAAACCCGTCAGCTGTCTGGTAAACCCCAGAGCATGCCATGAAACCGAGCTGAACTATCTGCCAACCAGCAAACCCAAGAAGCTGGCCGTGGTGGGCGCAGGTCCTGCCGGCATGGCATTTGCCGCCACAGCCGCCTATCGTGGTCACAACGTCACACTGTTTGATGCGGCAGACAAAATTGGTGGACAGTTCAATATCGCGAAAACCGTACCTGGCAAGGAAGAGTTTGAAGAGACCCTGCGCTACTTCAAACGACAGATCGAGTTGACCGGCGTCGAGCTGAAGCTCAACCACAGAGTAACGGCAGAAGAGCTGGAAAACAGTGACTTTGACGAAGTCATCGTCGCCACGGGTATCACCCCCAGAAGTCTGGAGCTGGAAGGTATTGATCACGCCAAGGTACTGAGTTATCTGGATGTGTTCAAGGGAGCACCTGTGGGCAACAAGGTCGCCGTTATCGGCGCTGGCGGTATCGGTTTTGATTTGTGCGAACTGATTACCCAGGAAGGCCCATCCAGCAGCCTTGATATTCCCGCCTTTATGAAAGAGTGGGGGGTGGATATGACCTTGGAAAATCGCGGTGGCCTGCTGACCGAAAGTGAGCACCCAAAATCCTCCAGAGAAGTCTTTCTGCTGCAGAGGAAAAAGAGCAAGCCCGGTAAAAACCTCGGCAAGACCACCGGCTGGATTCACCGCTCATCACTGGCTAACCGGGGGGTGCGCATGGTACCAGCCTGTGAGTACCACAAGGTGGATGATCAGGGTCTGCACCTGTCCATTGCCGGGGAGCCTCAGGTGCTGGATGTGGATAGCGTCGTTATCTGCGCAGGCCAGGAGCCCATGCGCGAACTCGCTGATAGCATCAGCGGCAAGACCGTGCACCTGATTGGCGGAGCGGATGTGGCTGCTGAGCTGGATGCCAAGCGGGCAATCAACCAGGGCTGCCGACTGGCTGCTGATATTTGATACTGCCGCTTAACCAGTAAAGGGGGCTCGCCCCCCTTTATCATTCCGGCCTCAAGTAAACCTCGCCAAATAGCCCGAATTGCTATTATTTCTATGTGTGTTTGACATAAATATTGAATGGGTTGTAGTGGGAAGGAACTTTTATGATAAAGGGTGGTCTTAAACTTTAATGCTGTAATTTGATAATTCAATGCATCACTCTAGTAAATTACCACCCTTCCATATTGCGTTTTCCGGACTCAATTCGAATTCACTTCAACAAACGTACCAGCATGACAAAAATGAACAGCAACCCACCTATCAAGGCATGCCTGTCCAAACACTGAAATCTCCTTTTCCTGTTTATGTCAGGCTAGAATCAACGGAATCTTATGATTTTGGTGAAGCTCTGCCCCTTCCCAATGAAGGGGCATGCACTTCTGGAATGGGCAAAACGAGCAAAACCAAATACGCCGCATCCAAAAAAGGCAAGGCGGCCAGGGCCAGATACAATGCATCCGATAATCGCAAGGTGAGCCAGGCCAAATACGAAGCATCCGAAAAGGGCCAGGCGGCCAAGGCCAGAAAACTGGCCAGGTACGCCTTATCCAGGGAAAAAAGGATTTCCCAGTCCATAAAAAATGCAAAATCATACGCCTATCGATCAGCCATAAATAAAGGCTTTAGTGAACAAGTAGCGAGGGAAAAAGAAGAGTCAGCCGCTACGACAAAAAAAGCAGAGTTATCATCAACGTCCTTCATCACTGCTCAGTTATCAGACTGAAGGAATATTTACAATCCCATTCGAACCCTTTTATCCTGAGTGGTTAACAGGCAAAGTAAAAAGTTAGTTTCAGTTAACTAACTGATGACTGGATTGCGAAAGGCTGGGAACTTCTATAAAAAATAGCGGTCTTGAAATATATTTAAATGCTAAAATTCTTCAATGCACAATTCAGCAATCATAAATAATGCTTCTTTTTGTTCGAGCGCTTGCGATCCGATACGGCGGTTAGATTTAGCTCCCAGCCCAGCTGCACCTTTAATTCCTGAGCCAAGCATATCTGGTTATTCCGTGAAAACGGCATTTGATAAAACCATTCCTATATATCTTACTAAGGATACAACAAACCAGGCTATATTAACTCCTCAACACTCATCAACTGAATTTTCTATTTCTCATATTCCACCTAATATCGATGAATTATTTCCTGAATTATCTCAGAGCACTGCCAATCAATTTTTATTCAATTCTAATGACAAACCTATCAATGACGGATTGACAACCACAGATCCAACATCATTGAACCATAGTCAATTATCTCATAATTTAATATCTGTAAAACCACAAACTCCCATTAACCAATTAACTCATACAGAGGCTTCCGAAAATAAAATTTCAGACATGACGATATATAAAATTTGGAGAATAAATAATAGAAAGAAATTAAATAGGATATCCGCAAAAAGAAGTCGAGACAATATAGAAAGCCATATACAAGAAATGGAATCAAAGCTGAGTTTACGACAAATTGCATCAATCAAGTCAATTTGTAGAAAAAACATTAACAATATCAAAGAATTTGATACAATTAGAGATTATCTTGACCGCAATCAGAAAGACAACAAACTGGTAAAAAAATACGGCATTGATAAATTATCCAATTTAATTATTGAGACTAAAAGAAGAAAAACCAACTCAATTGATATAGATGATTTAGATAGTTTTAAATTTTTAAAAAAGAAGGCTAGCAATTCATACTCTTCAACAAAATCAAGATTCTTCAAATCTGAATACATAAAAAAATTGAAATCTGCCATTAAAACCAATCCCATTTCCCCATCTGGATTTCAAACACCAGGCTAAAAAAACTGACTGGTTTCATCCGCTAAATCCATGCCCTCATAGATTTAATTACCAATGATCCGACGACCACCATTCTTCATCACTGTAGAGTTCTGGATTTTACATTACCACGGTTAATAACTATAGCGAATATTTATTCTTATTTGATATAAAATAGGATGAATTATTTAAAGAAGGAACTTTTATAAAAGTAGAAGATCAAGGGTTACAGTTCAATAATTCAATAATTCGATGAATCACCTCAATAACTGTTCTCCATTCAACTTTGATCTTTCTGACTCCTACTCACTGAATTTAACAGAACAAACGTATCAGTTTGATAGCAAACAACAACCAATGCATTTAGGTATGTCTATACAGGCAGTGCCCCCCTTTTTTCTGTTTGCAATTATGATAGCCAGTCAGAAAACCAACAAAGTAATGCTGAACCTCTTAACTTATTTCATAAATATAGTATTTCTGCTCTGACACCAACTAATCCAGAAGACTCTTTCGGATCCGATATTTTCGGAACACAACTGCCAGATCTTGATGAATATCTACTCTCGTATTCTGATAATGAGCACGATAATGATGCGATATCATCCATATTAAATACCCCATTGACGCAGCAGATATGTTCATCAGGGAGTGAGACTGAAACCGGGGAGTCAACACCAGCAAGCCTATCGAATCCCGAAGACCATTTAACTGATCTTCCTGTTGGACTCTCAAACCTACAAAATATACAACCAGCTGCTGCGGATATCCCACTCAACCTTTACCACACCACAAGTAATAACCAACCGACAGAAAAAGTTACTGTTGGTAACTCTTCAAGAATCGTGCAACAAAAGAGTTTCTGCAAGAATATCCGCGATGCCACAGAGCGCCAAAAGCAACGCCAAAGGCAGCGCTACCAAAATGATCCCGACTATGCAGAGCGTAAAAAGAAAATACCAAGAGAGCGCCAGAGAGAGCTTCGCAAAAATCCCGCTTACATGAAACGTCGAAGGGCGCAACAAATGGAGCGATACTACAATAAGCTCGCCTGCGCCGAGCGCAAAAGAAAGCCTGACAATAATCCCGCTTCTGCAGAGCGCGACAGGGTTCGCCCAAAAAAAATGCAAACAGAATGATCTTGCTTCAAGCCTGCTTTAAGAGAGGAACTTTATATCGGTGGAATAGGTCTTAAACTGTAATTCAATGACTCAAAGGATATTCCTGCTCATTTCGTTCAGTTAAGTACAGTTTCAGGCAGCTTTCATAACTTTCCTGAACCAGACATATCAGTTCAGGCCTTTTCCCGGGATGTTGGCGAAGCTTACAATGTTCTGCGTGCTATCCGTTGCTATGAAGCTACTGAAGACAACCATCAACAGACAGCGGCACCTTTTCATAATCCATTTAATGATCCCCGGTTTGAAAAAAGATCAATAGTCATCGTTGATAGACATACTAAAAAAGATCGACAACCTGACGTAACAATTAGAGAAAAACGCCAGGATAATCATCCTGCCCCCTCATATAAGCCTGGCAATCAACCTTTTACGATCCAGTCTATTTCAGGTTCAGGGCATCCAGCTTCACAAAACTCGTTGGTTGTGGATAACAATATTTATCAACCTGCAGAAATTTTTAATACAACAGAATCCGTTGCGATTGTTCAACCCCAAATGGCTACGAACTCATCCAGTGCTCCCACGGTCGAAGGTACTCTTCAGGTGTCTGATGCCAGAGTTAAATGCGAAGCATCCGATAAACGCAAGGAGGCCAAAGCCAGGGCTTCAGCTAAATACAGGGCATCCGAAAAATGCAGGCAGGCCAGTGCCAGATTAGAAGCATCCCCTAAACGAAAGGCATACAAAGCCCAATACAACAGATTCGCTCAAGCCAAGGAGGCCAGAGCCAAATACGCAGCATCCCCTAGAGGCTAGGAGACCATAGCCAGAGCCAGAGCTAAATACGAAGCATCCCGTAAAGGCAAGGAGACCAGAGCCAGAGCCAAAGTCAGGGCCAGAGCCAACTACAAAGCATCCAGTAAAGGCATGCAGGCCAGAGCCAAATACGAAACATCCGATAAACACAAGGAGGCCATAATCAAAATGGATACAAGATCAAACCTTCAAACCGTTATCCCCTGCGCTTCAACGATAGCTCCATTCAAGCAATCAGAAAGGTCCGGGAGGATTTCTGAGCTGCTGTTCAAGGGCTCTAATGTATACACATGCCTGTCTTAATATCTGTACTTTTGTTAATGACTGTTCAGCCCCTCCGGGAATTTTATTTTTAAGTACTAAGAAGGCGTCGTTAATTTTACTGACACGATGTTTTTCTCTAAGGCTAGCCATTCGCCTATGCTGATCATAGGTCATACGCGGTCTATTTCTTTTGGTGAGATAGTTACATTTCCTTGCAGTTGATGTGGAAGAAACGTCTCGGTGATCAACTTGATGAACATCGAACTGCTTGAACGTTATATCTTTAGCAGGATTTATTCCAATAGCGCCAGATGATTCATCTGATGGAGTCTGATTTGGCTGTATTTTTGTTGTATTAATATTCATCTGATTTATTACCTTCTTCATTTTGAATGAAAAAGTACTCGATATTGAGCTTTTTAGTTCATGTTACTGGCGCTGGCATGGTACCTTCAGAAACCTCAAAGTTATCGAAGTATGCTGTACGTCCATACTCCGTTTTCAGAAATAGGCCAATACGGCTTCTGTCTACTGCGAAGCCATAAGATGTGAGCTTCTGCATGCCATTACCATCCAAAAGATCATAGAAGAATGTGTACCTGTCAACCCCGAAGCCATTACCATTTTCAATCACTTCCATACGCAGTTTGACCTTGCCAGAAGCGTTGGCACTGACGTTAATAAGCGGGCTATTGGTACCGAGGCCTTGAAGGTTAATAAGTCCATCACGGCCACTCCAGTAGTCCAGGCCATAGGAGAATACCGGTTGTGCACCATCTTCATCCGCATAGACAGTAAGGCCTGCAATTTGACGATTTTGTGCGGTGTTCAGTTCGAGCTCTGTTTCCACTGCCCAGGACTCAGAGGCGGGTGCTGTAAAATAAGCAATAGGGCCATTGTTACGTGCCTTCCACATATCCGTGTTGCCCATAGTGGTAATGTCGAGACGATCATTAACCTCATCGATGGTAATAGAAGCCAGTGAGCTATCAGGGATATCCGCAGATAAGCCAGAGTCGGTCAGCGTAGCGCCTGCAAAAGACGTCGAATGAGTAGTAAGCAGCGGCAGCCCCACGGTGTTGCCAATTGAAATGGTAAAGGTCTGTTCAGAAGAGTAACCATGTTCATCGGTTGCACTGACAACAAGGCTGTATGAAGGTTTCAGGTCAAAGTCCAAAGCCGCTATTAAGGTCACAGTTCCATCAGGGGCAACTGCGAAATGACTGAGTCCATCACCGCCCACTGCAGAATAGATGACGGTTGTGTCGCCACGGTTAGCATCCGTTGCAGTGAGCGTCATAACGACAGTGTTGACCGCCGTATCCTCCATTACCAGAAAAGCATTGCTGGTGAATTTCGGAGCCTGCTCAACCTGGTAATTCAAGTCAAAGAATGTTTCCTGACCCCGGTCATCGACAACCTTGAGGTTTATGGTCTGTGCATCAGCATTCGTTACCCCCTCATTAGAGTAGACCTGACCACTACCATGAACGTTCAAACCCGCTGAAAAGGCACCACCCCATGGCCCATAAGTACCAGTGGCCGTATTTTTATGGAAGACGAGGAGTTCACCTCCCTCAGGATCGCTGTAGTATTGGCTGAGATCAACAGGTCCAAAGGGTTTACTTCCCTCAATCGTACCAAGGTCAATGGTTGACTGAGTGATCACCGGAGCCTGGTTGGTATGAGCCACATAGCCAGAAGCCACTTTTCGGAAGCTGGAGGTATCGCCCCGGATACGACTGGCGTCAGCCATAATTGCATCCACACGCCAGAAAACCTGGTCGTTGTCGTTAACTGTCTGTACAACTTCAGTAGGGCTGCCAGTCCAGGCCGCTATCAAGCCACTGTCCGGGTTATCAACATCCGTTTTGTTTGAACTGACAAAGAGTTCGTAGCCTGCCGCATCGTGTACGCTTGTCCAGTCAAATTGAACATCTCCCGCAGCAACAATACCGTTATAAGCCGGAGCAATCGGGACTGGTTTGGTCCGTTGATAATTGGCAGTGACCTGAGCGTCATTCAGGGCATAGTTAAAGCTTTGAATCTCATCGATGAACCCGTTAAAGCCCTTGCCAAAAGTCAGACTGTTAAAGTTATAGGTATAGCCCACGTGGGGGGCGGAATCGACGAGCTGACCATCGAAGAAGAGTTTGTTGATACCGCCATATTCATGGACCATGGTTACCTGATGCCAGGTTCCTGTTGCAATGTCTACGGCCCCTTCATTGGTGTATTTGGCATTGATCTCATTCCACTCGATGGCACCGGCCAATTGTGAAGACGGCCAGTGCATTTTAATGCCAGCGCCATGGTTGAAGATATCAATGTTGAGCGACTCTTTACCATAAGAACCGTGGAGCAAATTGACGTTAGCAGTGATCGCATTCGCAGGATTAAACCAAAAAGAGAGTGTCATGCTGTGATGGCGTACAGAAGGTATTACATCATTGCCGATCACCAGGCCATGGGTGTCGATAGATGTGTCGTACGCCTTGCCACTGACGCCACCGGAAACGACAGCGGCCTCATTGACTGCTACTGTAGTGCCACCAGAACCCAGGGTTTGTGACTGGCCTGAAGCAACATGATCGAAGTCAATTAAGCCATCGACGTGCGGTGTTCGTTTAAAGAAATTGAATTTCCGGGTTGTGGTATAACCACCGGTTTCCTTGATATCGATATGAGCGACTGACTGACCTTCATCGAGGTTCACGGCGGCAGTATTCGCTGTAGCAGTGACAGTGATTGTCTCGTCTGCTGCCAATGAAGCAGATGTCCTGTCAAGGCTTAACCACGGACTGTCTGTTTGAATTACCAGTGTCTGATTTACATCTGTGTTGTTGGTAATGTCGTATTCCTGATGTGGTAATTTGCCATTACCATCCCAGTCATAGACGACTTCCTGCGTCGGGCGGGCGATGATCGGGTACGTTGGCTTCATCGCCTGTGGAATCACCTGGATGGACGGATCGCCATTGAGTGTCCAGAGAATATCACTTCCTGTGAGACTCCGATGACCATCACACATTCTATGCCAATGTGCCAGTCCCATGGGCTCACCTTTGGTGAAAATATCGAAGCGGCTATGACGGTAGAACGGTTCACCAACACCATTATTTTTGCCAAGTGACGCCACCGGGCGAGTCCCTCCCATGACACCAATGGAACCATAACGCAACTGGGAGGCACAAAGGTTATTGTCGAAACCAACTTCACACGCTTCACAGGAGCCGATCTCAGATAAGTACGGGCGGACATTGTTACCATGGTTGCGTGAGAGATCGACACTGAGGCCGCCTTGTGTCCAGGTGGGTGTACCATGGCCACCGGTACGGATATAGCCAATATCGTAGTTGGTCAGGAAGTGATCATTCTGCCACTGTTGGAAATCCGTCGGCACATGACCATCGCCAACAACACCTCCGCGAACCCGATACTCAACGCCTGCAAATTCGTAGAGAGCGGCATTGATATTCCAGGTTGTGTCATTGATATCCGGTCTGTAGCGCCAGGTGGTATCGGCCTCGTTTTCGTAGTCGATAAACTTCTGCAAGATCGCATCCACATCACTGTATTTGCCAAACTGACTGCCTTCACCCGCCACCTGGATACGACCAACGAGGACATTCCACTGCCCTGAATGCCCTTTACCCCAATCGCCATTACTGTAAAGAATGCCATCGCCATCGGCATCAATCGTTTCATTCACCAGGTCCACGTAGTAATGATCAGTAGCCGCTACCCCATAGGTATACTCGTACCAATCTGTGACTTCACCCGCATCGACTTTGGCCTGGCGTTCAAAGCGTGAGATACCGCCTTTGGCAATGGCCATCGGCACATCGCCCCGGTAAATATCGGGATCACCGACCATAAGGACATACAGAATATCCTTGCTCTGATAGTTATTACGCAACCAGGTACGTATGTTATCCGCCGCATAGGCACCATGACCGCCACCGTGATCTTTTTCAGTGACAACATGTACAGTAAAGCCGATGGCTTCTTTATGGGCGATAAAGTCATTTAACTTTGTCAGATTTTTTCTAAGTTTCTCGGTGGTTACAATTGCATAGCCTTTACGGTTAAGACGGACATCATCCACATCTTTCATTGGCGATGGCGTGTCGAAGTTACCATTGCCGGTATACCATTGGGCTCCGAGCATTAAAGGGGGCCTCTTCGTCTCCCACGTCTGGCCAAGGGGATTCCACCACCGCTGGATGTTAACTGGAGTCAAGACGATACGATAGACTTCCATCAAGCTGTCATTGTAGTCGTCTAATCCTTTTAAAAATGCTGTGTGCTCTCCTTCGCCAGGCGTAGCTGTACCTAATTTGATACTGGTTAGATCACCACTTGTCTGGGCCAGAGTAAATTGAAGCGCTTCCGGGCCGATTTGTAACTGAACGCTCTTACCTGCAGAGCTGGCAGGGACATTTCTGAGCAAAAGGTTCACATCGTAAGAAATGTTCTCCAGACCTTTGATTGTCCATTCTGCTTGAGAACCAGCGGAACTTCCGCTGAACAATAAGTACTTTGCGCTTGCTTCCCAGGTGATACCTGCCCCCAGTTTGGCGTCCCAGCCGCGCAGGGTGACCACACCTGCGGCGTTAGGCTGAGGGTTGCCTTTGGGAATATCTGCAAAAGTGAGCTGTAGGGATAGTAGAGATATCAATAGAACCAGCCACACCTGTCGTTGAGCCATTGTTTCTCGCAGGCTGGTAGTGAGGTCCCGGTAAATGTTGAAAGCCGGGGTCACGAAAGCTGGGGGCAAGTCTTTCATGGTTCACAACTCTGGTCGTTTACGGTGATAAGAGAAAAAGGCGGCAAAAAGAGAAGGCGGGAAGCAGTGGCAGGTCTTTGCATAAAAGCAAAATTCAAGTCCTGCCTCAGAAACGTTCTTAGTATAACAAACAGAATCACCCTCTGTTTGGATGGTCAGGCTAAAAAGAGTGTTCCGGAATTTCAGCAGCGCCCGGAAGCAGCCGTACTCCGGGCACTGCTGAGATGAGAAGCCAATTAAGCAGGATCAAAACAATCGGTTCAGCCCATCCAGGGCAGCAACACGGTAGGCTTCCGCCATGGTCGGATAGTTAAATGTGGTATTCAGGAAATAACGGAGTGAATTGGCCTTGCCCTCTTGCCGCATCACCGCCTGACCGATATGGATAATCTCCGAAGCCTGGTCACCAAAACAGTGAATGCCCAACACTTCCAGGGTATCCCGGTGGAAAAGAATCTTCAGCATGCCGACCACCTCGCCAGTGATTTGAGCCCTGGCCAGCCTGGAGAAAAACGCCTTGCCCACTTCATAGGGAATGGCATCTGCCGTCAGTTCTTCTTCGGTGCAACCCACAGAGCTGATTTCCGGGATGGTGTAGATTCCCGTAGGCACTTCATTGACAAAGTGCCAGTCCTCACTGTTACAAAGGTGTGCCGCCGCCGAGCGTCCCTGGTCATAAGCGGCACTGGCTAGGCTGGGCCAGCCAATGACGTCACCCGCCGCATAAATATGGGGTAATGAGGTCTGATAGCTTTCATTAACACTTAACTGCCCACGGCCATCGGGCTTAAGGCCGATCATTTCCAGCCCCATTGCCTGGGTATTGCCTGTCCGGCCATTGGCCCAGAGCAACATGTCGGCTTTGAGTTTCTTGCCCGACTTGAGGTGCAGCACCACGCAATCATCCATGGTCTCAAGTTTCTGGAACTCTTCATTATGACGGATAATGACGTTCATTTTGCGCAGCTGATAGCTCAGGGCATCGGAAATCTCTTTATCAAGAAACGACAGCAGCCGCTCACGGGTATCAATCAAATCCACCAGCACACCCAGACCAGAGAATATCGAGGCATATTCAGAGCCGATAACACCGGCACCGTAGATAATCATGCGTCGTGGCGTAGAAGACAGCTCCAAAATGGAATCACTATCAAAAACCCTGGGATGGTGAAAGTCGACACCGGGTGGATGGTAGGGACGGGACCCGGTGGCAATCAGAAAGTTGGACCCGAACAGACGTTCCGTATTCCCACTGGGCTCAGTCACCTCCAGGGTGTGCTCATCAATAAAGACACCACGGCCAAAGTAGAGATCAATGCGATTCCGGGCATAGTACATGGTCCGGGACTGTACCTGCTTCTGAATCACCGATTCCGCTCTTTTCAATACTTTGGGAAAGCTGAACCAGCGGGGATCACCAATCTCACGAAACATGGAGTTGGTATTGAAATCCATGATCTGTTTGACAGAGTGGCGCAGAGCCTTGGATGGAATCGTACCCAGATGAGTACAGCTGCCACCGACAAAGTTAAACTGCTCAACGACAGCGACCTTTTTACCAAGCTTGACGGCATTCATGGCCGCCCCCTCACCCGCAGGCCCCGACCCAAGGATGACCAAATCGTATTTACTGACACCCATTTATTCGATTCCCCCGGTTCCAAAACATTATCCGTTTATTCTTTTTTACAGCTTATACTTTGAGTGTCCAAAAAGCTTTACACCAGGAGGCTGTCACTGGTGCCTACAACCAACAAAAAAACAAACGTAACCAGAAACGATTACGCCTTTTTACTCTGATTTGCAGACGTCGCGTCATAAAACAGGTCATCATTCACCTCGGAAAGAGGATCTGTTTTGTCTCCGCCGCCACAAATGACACAGCTGTCCTTCAGGCCAAGATTACTAAGGCCACCACAGGAGCCTTTAATCGGCTTATTGGCAAAAATCACACCCACCGCCATAGCCGCAATGAGCACCAGAAAAGTACAAAATGTAATCAGCATAATGGTCATGACTGATTCCTCCATTATTTACCATGAAAGGGTTCAGGTGATACACGGAACCTGTTTATTGAAGCGCTATTTCCCGCTCAAGGTTGTTCATGGCTGTTGAACCAGGTAAGGCTTAAAGGCCTCACTGGTTACCGTTGCAAATCCTTCATCCGTATAATAGGCAAAACGTGCCGCAATACCCAGCCTGTTCGCCAGTTCCAGCCCTTTCTCATCCCCCAGCACCATAAACATGGTGGCCAGGGCATCGGCCCGGGCCGAGGTATCGGCAATGACAGCCACTTCCGCTACCCGCTTGGCTTCAGGCCAGCCGGTAACGGGATTAATGGTATGCGAGTAACGCTTGCCATCGACTTCAAAAAAATTCAGATAATCACCAGAGGTTGCCAGTGCCTTGTCCAGAGGCTCAACCAATGCTGATACGCCGTTTTTTCCCATTTCAGGACCGATCACCGCCAATCGCCAGGGGCTGCCATTCGGCTTGACACCCTGAACCAGCACTTCGCCACCAACCTCTACCATAAAGTCCTCAATACCCTGAGCCCTGAGAGCCGCTGCCGCCTGATCAACACCATAGCCCTTGGCGATGGAACTCAGATCAACAAACAACGCCTTTTCACGGGTCAGGGTTGAGCCTTCAGGGTCCGCTTTCAGACTCTGATAACCAACGTTGGCCAGGGCCTCCTGAATAGCGGTTGCCTCGGGAATATGGCCCGGATATTGGTCCTCTATCCATTTGACAAATTCCGGAGCATTGGCCAGCGGGTGGGAGTCACTATCATCGTGACTGTTGTTGACGGCCACCCATTGTGTCGGGCCAAACCCCCACAGGTTCACCAGGGGGCCTACGGTAATATCGTAGGCTCCATCTGACAGATCAGAAATCGCCCTGGCTTGCTGAACCAGCTGAACAATATCACTGGACAGTTTAAACGGCTCCCCTACCGGGGCCCGGTTAAACTGCATCAGCTCAGAGTCAGGCTTATAGGTTGACATCCGTTGATCCACATCAGCCAGGGCATCCTGAACTACAGCGGACACATCCTTTACCGGATGACTGAACAGAGTCGCTACATAACTGACGTTATAGGTCGTTCCCATAACCTGCCCCTGAAAGCTATTCAGCCTGGGCCGCGTACTCAACACCAGAAATACCGCCACCAGCACAATGATGGCAGGTATCAATGATCGCTTCAGAGATCGGGAAAGCAAGTGGAGCTCCTGATAGATAGTGGTTCAATAGGGCGTGGGTCAATCTCAGGTAGCTCTCTTAACACAGTACGGGCAAGGATAACTACCTTATGTCGGTGCGCTGGAAAAGATGCTCTGAGAAAGCTCCCGGCTGCAAGCCTGGCCGGATTCTAGCACCTGCCTGTGGGATAATCATCAGGGATTAAACGGAACGATTCGGGCAGTTACTTAGGAGGCTGACTGAGAATAGACTGCAAGATTCAAGACCCGAGACTGGTTTCTGCTGAAGCTACCGCCAGGACATCGACAGTTTCCGCTGATTGGCAGCACAATCTTTAAGGTAGAGATTAATCAGGCTCTGATAGGGTATCCCCATTTCGTCAGAGAGAGCTTTAAAATAATCAATAACATCCTCATCAATGCGAATGGTCATCTGCTTTTTCAGCTTCTTGGCGTACGGGTTTTTTTCACCCTGACTAAAATCATACTCTTCTCTCATGGCTTCATTCTCGCTGTGTAGATGTCGGTTTCTTTTTTGGTTGCACTCCTCGCGGAAAAAATCCGGATCACCTCATCCATTCGGTAACAGTGACAGACAACTAAAATTTTCAGGCTTGCAGTCATACCAAGAAGGATAAAACGGTCATCCATTCCAGAGTGATCCGGGTCGCCTATGAGCAAGCCATTCTCATCAAAAAAGACAGTTCTGGCTTCATCAAAGCTGATACCGTGCTTTCTGAGATTACTACGGGACTTATCATCATCCCATTCAAAGGTAAGGTGCTTCATTCAACAAAGTGTAACTACAATGTAGTTTATTTCAAGCAGTCAGTTTAGGAAATCGGTGTCTTGAATCTTGAACTTCGTCCCAACATCGCCGCCCCATCAACCACCTGAGAAAGAAGCATTCCTCTCCCGCAGGCTGCTTTCTATAACTCATCAAGCAACTCATTTAAACGTGCTGGTATGTCCATACTGCTGTGCAAAATAGACAGGACGTATAAAACTTCCGATTGCGCACCATCGGAGGATTTTACAAATACAGTTTGTAGGTAAAGAGCCAGATTTCTTCCTGCTGAGCAATGGCTACCGGGTGAAAGCGGTAGAGTTCGCTCACTCATCACCTCCGGAATTGTTCAGTCTCTTTCTGGCTCTTGCCTTGATGTCATCAGCGTTGAGTGATTGAAACTCGTCTTCCGGTGTAGTCAAGATGGGCTCCAGATGCCCTTTTAACCATTTGGCCGACTGTTCTTGCTGGCGTTTGTCGTTACGGATCAGGTCCCTCAGATAGTCGCTGGCGCTTGAGTATTCGCCTTGTTTAACCTGCTGGGCAACCCAGTCTCTGAGCTGGTCGGGTAATGAAATATTGAGTGTGGCCATAATTGTCTCCTTTATCATTTTATGACTGAATATTAGCAGATATTGGCAAAATTTGGCATTTTGGCAGGAGAGGGCCTACAAGCAACTTTTTACCATCACCATCAGGTCGCTGTGAAAATTTGTTTCTTATTGAAAACTTGTTTATTGATGTGGGAGGAAGGTATTGTTACGCTTGCCGTCAGGAATTCAGTGATCTGGTCAAAACCCGTTAATAACCCATTGATGCCTGGTTTCAGGCTGCTCTCTGTTAATGGCTCTTTATGACCATCTTCCTTTTGATAAATAACAAAAAAATAGCCCTGAAAGCAGATATCACAAAAATATACCAACAAATGGAGTCATGGCGATGAGCTTAAGTATTCTCGATTTGTTCAAGATTGGTGTAGGCCCTTCCTCATCCCACACGGTGGGTCCAATGGTAGCCGCCAACCGCTTCCTTGACGCCCTGCTCCAACAGGGGCAGCTTGAGAATACCCGTCAGATTCGTATTGAGCTCTACGGTTCCCTGGCCATGACCGGTGCAGGTCATGCCACCGACACGGCCGTGATGCTGGGCCTTATGGGTGAAAAACCGGACCAGCTCGATCCTGACCAGGCTCCGGCATTGATCAACAATGTCCGCAGCACCGGTGAGTTGATACTTGCTAACCAATATCCGATTCCTTTCATTGAAGATCAACACCTTCACTTTTTGCATGGTCACTCGCTTGCCAAGCACCCTAACGGTATGACGCTAAGAGCTTTTGATGCAGCAGGCCTTGAGCTTTTTCATGACAATTATTACTCCGTGGGCGGAGGGTTCGTACTGAATGAAGAGGAAACCGAACAGACAACTTCGGCAACGGACATTCAGGTCCCCTTTCCGTTCAATAACGCTCAGGACCTTCTGGATATCGGAGACAGAACCGGACTCTCCATTGGTGAAATTGTCCTGGAGAATGAACAACATCTGGGAAGATCTGACCAGATCCAACCAGCGTTGCTGAATATCTGGCAGGTAATGGACCGCTGCATCAACCGTGGCTGTGAGCAGACCGGGGTACTTCCCGGCGGTCTGAACGTCAATCGTCGTGCACATCAGCTGCACCAGGAACTGTTGAACCGCCCGGAAGACCAGCAGGATCACCTGGAAGTGATGGACTGGGTCAACCTGTTTGCCATCGCCGTCAATGAAGAGAACGCCGTTGGTGGTCGTGTCGTTACCGCGCCAACCAATGGTGCAGCCGGTGTTATTCCGGCGGTTCTTGCCTATTACGATCGTTTTGTTCCGGGTAGCAGTGAAGCGGGTATTGTGACCTTTCTTGCCACCGCTGCTGCTATTGGCATGCTCTATAAAAAGAACGCCTCAATCTCGGCCGCTGAAGTGGGTTGTCAGGGGGAAATCGGGGTGGCCTGTTCCATGGCGGCAGGCGCTCTGTGCGCCGTCATGGGCGGCAATAACCGCCAGATTGAAAATGCCGCTGAAATAGGCATGGAGCACAACCTGGGCCTGACCTGTGATCCGATAGCCGGTCTGGTACAGGTCCCCTGTATTGAGCGCAATACCATGGGCGCTGTCAAGGCCATCAATGCGGCCCGCCTGGCCCTGAAAGGTGACGGGCAGCACCGGGTATCCCTTGATGACGTCATTGAAACCATGCGTCAGACGGGGCTGGATATGCAGGATAAATACAAAGAGACTGCCACCGGTGGCCTGGCTGTCAATGTCGTGATGTGCTGAAAGCCCAAATTGAAAACAACATTTGTCTTTTATTTCCACTACTGACCTTTGTCTTTAACAACAAATCCGTCAGTTCAAAAAATTTTTATTAAAATAACGTAATAGTGAAAACAGGACGACAACATGGCCGTTGAACACACTTCTACTCTGCCAACATTGGCAGAATTGGAACATAACGATGCCTTTACCCATCGTCACACAGGTTCTGACCAGCAGGAGCAACAGGCCATGCTGGCAAGTCTCGGGCTCAAATCGCTGGCAGAGCTGATCAATGACACCGTTCCGGGCAGCATCCGGTTAAACCGGGAGTTAGCTCTTCCTGCGGGAAAAACAGAGCAGCAGGCCCTTGCCGGGCTCTATGACCTGGCCCGGCAAAATACAGTGAATAAGTCGTACATTGGCATGGGCTATTACAACACCGAAGTGCCCAATGTCATTCTGCGTAATCTGCTGGAAAACCCCGGCTGGTATACCGCCTATACCCCTTATCAGCCCGAAATCTCCCAGGGCCGGTTGGAAATGCTGCTGAACTTCCAGCAGATGGTTATGGACCTCACGGGTATGGAGGTGGCCAATGCCTCCCTTCTGGATGAAGCAACTGCCGCTGCCGAAGCCATGACCCTCTGCCTGCGCAGCGTGGGACGCAGCAAGGCGGCCTCACAAACATTCTTTGTGGCCGATGACGTGCACCCACAAACCATTGATGTGATGAAAACCCGCGCCGACTGGCTGGGCATCAACGTTATCGTTGGCAACCCCCATACCGAACTGAGCAATCACGATGTATTTGGTGTGCAGCTTCAGTATCCGGGCACCTACGGTAACATCACAGATATTGAGAGTATTGCCGCCATGGCCCGGCAACAGGGTGCCATGGTTTCAGTAGCCACTGACCTGCTGGCTCTGACATTATTGAAATCCCCCGGGGAACTTGGCGCTGATATTGTTCTGGGTAACAGCCAGCGCTTTGGCGTGCCCATGGGATTTGGCGGCCCCCACGCTGCCTTTTTTGCCACCACCGGTAAACTGAAACGCTCAATCCCCGGCCGGGTTATCGGGGTATCCAAAGACAGCCGTGGCAATACCGCCCTGCGTATGGCCATGCAGACCCGTGAGCAACATATTCGCCGGGAAAAAGCCACCTCCAACATCTGTACTGCCCAGGCTCTGTTGGCCAACATGGCGGCCGCTTATGGGGTCTACCACGGTCCGGAAGGGTTAAAAACCATTGCAGAACGCGTACACCGCCTGACCCGAATCCTTCATCACGGACTCACTGAAATGGGTTTCCAGTGCAACCAAACCTTCTTTGATACCCTGACCTTCAAGGTAGGCAGTGAACAGGAAACCATTATCCAGCGGGCGCTGAAATATGGTTGCAACCTGCGCCGAATTGGTTCTGACCGCCTGGGTGTCAGCCTTGATGAAACCACCCGCTCTGAAGACATTATTGAACTGTTCAATATCTTTATGGGTGACGGCAAAGAGCTGAATATTGCCTCTATTGACCGCCAGATCTCGGCCAATAACAGTCAGCTGCCTCATACCCGGAGCACCATCGGACTCTCACCGGAGCTGCGACGTTCAGACAGCATCCTGAGTCACCCGGTATTCAACAGCCATCACTCAGAAACCGATATGATGCGTTATCTGAAGCGGCTGGAAAACAAGGATTACTCACTGGTTCATGGCATGATTCCACTGGGTTCATGCACCATGAAGCTCAATGCTGCAGCAGAAATGCTGCCGGTTTCCTGGCCGGAATTTTCCAGTATTCACCCTTTCACGCCCAAAGATCAGGTTCCGGGTTACCTGACCATGATCCGGCAACTGGAACAGGCTCTGGTGGAGATTACCGGTTATGACGCCATCTCCATGCAGCCAAACTCCGGAGCCCAGGGGGAATATACGGGCCTGCTGGCTATCCGTAATTATCAACGGGCAAACCGGCAGAAGCACCGCGATGTTTGCCTGATCCCCTCTTCCGCTCACGGCACCAATCCCGCTTCAGCGGCGATGCTCGGGATGAAAATTGTGATTGTCGCCTGTGATGATAGCGGTAACGTGGATGTCAATGATCTGAGAGCCAAAGCTGAAGAGTACAGTGAACGCCTCTGTGCCCTGATGGTCACCTACCCTTCCACCCACGGGGTATACGAAGAAGAGATTCGTACCATCTGCCAGATCATTCATGATCATGGCGGCCAGGTCTATATGGATGGTGCCAATATGAACGCCATGGTCGGTGTCTCCCGCCCGGGTGATATCGGCTCCGATGTCTCCCATCTCAATCTGCACAAGACCTTTGCCATTCCCCACGGTGGTGGCGGTCCGGGTATGGGCCCCATTGGTGTCAAGAGCCATCTGGCACCTTACCTGCCCAACCATTCGATAAGCCCGGTCGAAGGCCATAATGAAGGCATTGGCGCCGTATCTGCTGCGCCTTACGGCAGCTCGTCCATACTGCCCATCAGCTGGATGTACATCACCATGCTGGGCAGCCAGGGTCTACGGGAGTCAACAGAGCTGGCCATCCTGCATGCCAACTACATGGCAAAACGGCTGGGTGATCATTACCCGATTCTCTATCAGGGCAGAAACAACCACGTTGCCCACGAATGCATCCTTGATATTCGCCCGATCAAAGAAGCCTGCGGTATTACCGAGGAAGATATTGCCAAACGCCTGATGGATTATGGTTTCCACGCTCCGACCATGTCTTTCCCCGTGGCCGGAACCCTGATGATCGAGCCAACCGAGTCCGAATCCAGGGAAGAAATAGACCGCTTTATTGATGCGATGATCTCAATCAAGCAGGAAATTGATCAGGTCGCCAACGGCACATGGCCAAAGGACAACAACCCTCTGGTCAACGCCCCCCATACCATGGCAGACCTGGCGGAAGATGAATGGCAACGCCCATACAGCAGGAAGGTCGCGGCATTTCCGTCAGCTGCCGGTCATAAGTCGAAATACTGGCCTGCGGCGAATCGCATCGACAACGTTTTTGGCGACCGCAATTTTATCTGTTCGTGCCCCGGCATTGATAATTATCAATAAATGGAGATGAGGTATGTCTGAAGCGTCTTCTGAAAGTCTGAAGAAAACCCCGTTATATGCTCTTCATCTGGACCGGGGAGCAAAAATGGTGCCTTTTGCCGGTTATGAAATGCCGGTGCAGTACCCATCCGGGGTTAAGAACGAGCATATCCACACACGCAGTAAGGCCGGACTTTTTGATGTCTCCCATATGGGGCAGCTGAAACTGTCCGGTGAAGGGGCTGACCATTTCCTGGAATCCCTGGTGCCGGTTGATATAGCAGGCCTTGCCATTGGCAGGCAGCGTTACGCCCTGTTTACCGATGAGGCTGGGGGTATCCTTGATGACCTGATGGTCACCCGTTATGACGACTGCCTATACCTGGTGGTTAATGCGGCATGCAAGGCGCAGGATATTCAGCATATCCGGTCCAGACTGCCGGAAGGTATCAAGCTGGACGTTCTCGATAACCGGGCACTGGTTGCTCTTCAGGGACCCATGGCCGCAAAGGTTATGGCAAAGGTTTTTCCGGAGGTGGCTGACATGGTCTTTATGGACTCCCGCCAGCTATCCATCGATGAGGCACCCTGTTTTGTCAGCCGTTCCGGGTATACCGGGGAAGATGGCTTTGAGATTTCCATCCCGGAAAAAGACGCTGAACGCATCACCCGGCTACTGCTCGACCATCCGGAGGTTGAATTAATTGGCCTGGGTGCCAGAGACTCCCTCCGGCTGGAATCGGGCCTCTGTCTTTACGGCCATGATATGGATGTCAATACCACCCCTATTGAAGCGAGCCTGATGTGGGCCATCAGTAAAAATCGTCGTCATGATGGTGAGCGGGCAGGCGGCTTCCCCGGAGCCGAAAAAATTCTGCAGCAGATTGAGAACCGACAGGTGGCCACCAAACGCATTGGTTTGGTTGGCAGTAGTCGAGCCCCGGTTCGTGAAGGGGCAGAACTGGTTGATGATCTTGGTCAGCCTATTGGTCGGGTAACCTCCGGCACCTTTGGCCCAACAGTTGGGGCACCGGTTGCGATGGCTCTGATCAACGCTGATTATGCGGCATTGGGAACTGGAGTGTATGCACTGGTCAGAGGTAAAAAGTTGCCAATGACCGTCAGTAAAATGCCATTTATCGAACAGCGTTATTACCGGGGCTGATTGATATCTCATAATGACTGCCGACTTACAGTTGGCAGCTTTGTTGATTCATTATCCCTTCTGGTTCCCATATCAATATCACCATCCTCATTTCTATCGTTAGCCAATGCAATGAGTATCACTAATCCTTGATATTCAATAAAAAATCAAGGAGATAGGTCTTTTCCGGGGTAGAAAGTTAATATTTATTAGGAAATAATGCATAATCAACCTAAACAGAGTGCAATCAACAGCTGGCAACCTACTGGCTGCGATATGCACTGATTCATTTAGACCATGACCACACTCCTGACTCATTTATTTGCTGGGCAGGAAATTTGAGGTTTTTGGATCATACTTTCGTGCATGGCTGAGTTTGAGGAGCCCAGGGCTTGTTATGAAGCAGTTTACAGCCGTAAAAAAGAGAGAGACCAGCCTGCGTCACTGGTTAACGTTTTTAATTCCATCACTGATTGGTCTGTTGCTATTTGTCACTCCGGTCAGTATTAATGATGAATTTACCATCCCTGTTGCCCTGCTGGCCGGCGGGTTAAAAGCGCTGCTCAAAGACCAGCTGACCACCATCATTACTATTATTGTCAGCTTTACCGGATGCATCACCATCATTACCAAGCTGTTTCAGCCAAAAGCAATAATGACGCGCCCATTTCTTAACTCTCTGTTTGATATTACCCCACTCTGGTGCCTGGTAAGGGTTGCTGGCATGGTCTTTGTCCTTTCCAGCTTTTTCGAGTTTGGTCCGCAAGCCATCTGGTCAGGAGCCACTGGTGGCATGGTTTTAAATGACCTGATGCCGACCCTGTTTTCGGTCTTTATCTTTGCCGGACTTTTGCTGCCACTGTTAATGAACTTTGGCTTGCTGGAACTGCTGGGCACACTGATGACACGCATAATGCGGCCGGTATTCAATCTGCCCGGCCGTTCAGCTATTGACTGTATTGCCTCATGGCTGGGGGATGGCAGCGTTGGTATCCTGATGACCAGTAAGCAATATGAAACCTCCTATTATACTCAGCGTGAAGCTGCGGTGATCGGTACCACTTTCTCTGTTGTTTCAATTACCTTCTCACTGGTGGTGATTGCCCAGGTGGGTCTGGAACACATGTTTACCCGCTTCTACCTGACCGTCTGCTTTGCCGGGCTGGTTGCCGCTTTTATCGTCCCCAAGCTGCCCCCCCTGTCCAGAAAAAAAGACGTGTTCATCTGCGGAAAAACCCGCAGTGATGATGATGAAATTATTCCTCAGGGTACCAGTGCTTTTGCCTGGGGTCTGGAGCAGGCACTGGAGAAAGCCGCAAAAATCACCCATCCCATGAAGATCATTCAGGATGGTTGCAAGAACGCCATCGATATGGTGTTTGGGGTACTGCCAGTGGTGATGGGTATCGGTACCATTGCACTGATCATTGCCGAATACACCCCGGTCTTCCAGTACCTGGGCATGCCTTTTCTGCCGTTGCTGGAGTGGTTACAGATTCCTGAAGCCCAGGCGGCCTCAACCACCATGATGGTGGGCTTCACCGATATGTTCGTGCCCTCTATCCTGGCGGCATCCATTGACAATGATATGACCCGGTTTGTAATTGCGGCATTATCCCTGACTCAGCTGATTTACCTGTCTGAGGTGGGTGCTTTGCTCCTGGGAAGCAAGATTCCGGTCACCTTGTTTGAGCTATTTATTATTTTTATTCTAAGGACGCTGGTCACACTGCCCGTTATTGCCGCGATTGCCCACCTTATCTTCTGATACCGAAAAGTGAGCCTCAGATTGCTGAGGAGCCTGTCGGACGCTTAAGTCCGACAGGCTCCTGAGGCTCAGGTCCAAATCATTTAATCAGCCTGGCGACATCACGAAACTGTGGTGCGTCGGCAGATTTCATCAGTTCAAACAGCGCCATTTCAACGGTTGTCAGATCAGCCCCCTGGGCTGACATTTTATCCAGAGCCACCTCTTTGCTCTGTAATGTTCTTGATGAAACCCCATCAACCAGCACTTCTACCTCATAGCCTCCGGCAAGAAGATCCATCGCCGTCTGATAGACGCAGATATGGGTCTCTATGCCGGTCAACAACACCTGTCTGCCACCTGTCTGTTCAAGTGCTGACATAAAAGCAGGCTCACCACAGGCACTGAAGGATGTTTTTCTCACCGGGCTGAAGTCCGATAACTCATCAGCCAGTTCAGGAATTGTGCCTCCCAGCTTTTCCGGAACCTGCTCCAGCCAGAGAATCGGAATATCAAGCAATCTGGCCCCTTTAACCATGGTCACAATATTATCAAAGAGTGACTCATGTTCATGCATCAGGGTGGCCAGCTTGCCCTGAACATCCACAACCACGAGCACCGTCGTATCAAGATTTAACATACCTGTTTCTCCTGCCCCTTAGATCAATATTATTTTCGAAATCCCTTGGTCCTAGCACATGGTTTCAATGAGGTTGACGTGTACAATCTCCGTTCACCCTGAGCGGAGTCGAAGGGTGCTTGGCACGATCTATCAGAGTCCGGAGTTTCCGCCCTTCGACAGGCTCAGGACGAGCGGAGTGCGGAGGCGTCAAACTCATTGAAAACATGCATTAGATAATAACCGGAGCCAGCAGAAAACCAAAAATCACACAAAGCAGGATGCAGATCACTCCGGGTACAAAGAAAGGATGATTAAACACCATCTTGCCGATCCGGGTAGAACCTGTTTCATCCATCTCGACGGCTGCAAGCAAGGTAGGGTAGGTTGGCAAAACAAACAGGGCACTGACCGCAGCAAATGACGCGATAGCGGTCACCGGGTCAACAATCATCAGGGCTGCAGGCATCAGAGCCCGGGTCGTTGCGGCCTGGGAATACAGTAACATGGACGCCAGAAACAGTGCCAGGGCAAGCAGCCAGGGATAGTGATCAAGAATATCCCCGGCGGTCTCCTGAACATTCTCAAGGTGGGCACCAACAAATGTATTCCCCAGCCAGGCAACGCCCAGAACACAGATACACGCACTCATACCCGACTTGAAAGTCTGGGCATTCAGAATGTGATTGGTATCTATATGGGTAACCAGGGTAATCAGGCACGCTGCACTGAGCATAAAGGCAAAAATGGCGCTGTCTCTGGGCAGTACGGGATTGTCAATAACACCCACCTTATCGCTGACCAGCGTCGCATATACCACCACCGCCAGGATGCTCAGGCCAAAAATCAGCACGGACATCCTTGCCCCGGGCTTTATTCGATTATCCACAACCTCTGCAGGTTGAATCAGCCCTTCAGAGAGCTTGTGCAGATACACTTCATCTTTGTGCAGTTCACAGCCAAGGTAATTACACACCAGCGACGTCAACATCACGGCAACAAATGTGGTAGGAATGCAAATCAGGAGCAGATCCAGATAATCAACACCAAAGGGTTCCAGCATACCGCTGAATACCACCACAGCGGCGGAGACCGGAGAGGCGGTAATGGCGACCTGAGAGGCAATCACCGAAATACTCAGAGGTCGGGATGGGCGAATCCCATTCTCACGGGCAACAGCAGCAATAACCGGCAATGTTGAATAGGCCGTATGGCCTGTGCCAGCCAGCAACGTCATAAAGTAAGTGATAGCCGGTGCCAGGAACGTCACGTACTGCGGCCGCCTTCTAAGCAATTTATCCGCAATATATACCAGATAATCAAGCCCGCCAGCGACCTGCATGGCTGCCACAGCACCAATGACAGACATGATGATAAGGATCACATCCACCGGGATGGTGCCAGGATTCATCCCAAGCCCCAGGGTAAGCACCACAACCCCGACAGCACCGGCAAAACCAATACCAATGCTGCCCAACCGGGCTCCCAGGAAAATAAATGCCAGAACAATGATCAACTGCAACCAGGTCATGCCAAATCCCCTGAGAAATTAATCTTAAGTCAATGGATAGATAATTTAAGATAGCCTGAAAACGGCAAAAGACGTTTCAACACCGGTCAGGTGATGCTCAGAATCAGAACCGAAACAACCATCAGGAGGCATTACAACTCGTCCGGGGGAGGGAACTTGATACTGTGCATAGTATCTTCAATGTCAGACTCCCACATTGAGGGAACCACCCAGGACGTCAGAAAAACAGTGGCCATCAGGCCGGCTGTGAGCGGGAAGTAATTATTAATACCAAACTGCCCCATCAGCAGATAAGAAACGGAAGGGGTACCAATAAATGCCAGCCCGGGCACGAACCAGGAAAACAACCTGCGCGTGGTGAAGGTAATGACCTCACTTTTAGAGCGAACGGATGCCTCCGCTGCCAGACATAGGTTTTCGGTGTAAACCCGGAATGTGGTAACATTCGGAACCTGTTTGACCACCTTTTTACGCACCGTTCTGGTTCTCTCCCTGGGAGTCATTCTGTCACCCCGTGCGCCCCATACATAAGTGTCAGAATGCTGATAATAAATTTCGGTTTCATCTTCCTCTTCAACAACCTCAATATCTTTGCTGCCACCTTCGTGTAACATCACTTCACAATAATTCCAGGCGATGGGAACAGGCCCCATGGAAAAATACCCTTTCCTGTCTACCCTGATAATCTGACCACTTCTGAATGCACTTCGCTTTGATATGGTTTTATTCCAGTGATGCAGAAACGTTCGGTCAGACTCCTCATACCGACCTGTTCGTTTGAAAAAATCCGTCTCTTCAAATTCGACAACTTGATAGACGTCAGTTACCAGTTCCTTTGTTGCATAATAGAAATTGTACAGGGACGAAAACAGTGAATTTTCTTCATCCCATATCTCCAGCCTCGGCATAAAAGGTTTTACAACATCAATAACAATCAGTTCATTTTTGTGTTCCTCTGACATTTTGGTTCCCACTTCTGCCGTCTCTGCCCCGAGACGTTCCACCAGAACGGGATGATTATGATATTTATTGTCGGTAATGCCCGGACTGCGTACCTCAGAGCCCAGTTTAAAATCAGCAACAACATTCTTTACAACCCAGCCATAAGGCACGCCTGCAATAGCATAAGGCCAGTTTGTAGTCCCGGTATCTTCATTCAAAATATTATCAAAGGTACCGAGCATGACACTGTCCATATACCTCATATAGTGTTTACCACGGCGCACCGGATCTAACACGTGATGGTTGAAAACATCCTGATACTCCGAAGCAAAGTTGATAAAAGGACGGATCAGGAGGTCCATCATCAGGTCATTAAACAGGTAGTTACTATTATCAATGATCGACATGTATAGAGAGGTTGCATTCTTATTTCTGGATCGAATCAGATCCTGGTAATATTCACTGTCTGCATATTGTTTCTCCGGTTCGTTGCCTGCTTCATTTTCTTCAGCATCATCATCCAGATCTTCCTCAATCACATCGTCTTCATCATCCAGATCTCCCTCAATTAAATCGTCTTCATCATCCAGATCTTCCTCAATTAAATCTTCATCATCCAGATACATTGATGATTCTGAGATATTTTCAGTATGCTCATCTACGCCGGCCGTTGTATTAATGGCCAGTAAACTGAACATAAGAACAATTAAAAATGAGAAATCATGAACAACTCGATTCTGCCTCATCATACTCCCCGGAAAGCATTTTATTCTTTTCAGGTATGTCACCATTCAATAATGAAAGACAATTTCATCCCTTAAAAAAAGATAAATAATGTAATCAAATCGTAATAATTCGATTCACAAAAATCTTCAGCCCTTATGGGACAACAAACACGTAAATTTGTTCCATTAAAAAGTCCAAAGGCCGAAAAATACTGAGACACCTGTGCTGGGTGCAAACATTGAGTGGACGACAGCAGTAGTTATGTGCGTGAAAAAAATTTGCTGATAGAATGTCCCGACACGTTTAATAACAAGGCAAGAGGTCGATGGAAGCCACTAATCTTACCCCGGCTCCAGTGTGGAGAAGAGCTGCGGCCATGTTGTACGATTCTCTGTTAATCCTGGCACTGCTGTTTATGGCCGGTTTTATTAATCTGTTCATCCAGATACAGATTTTCGGTGATGAGCAACTGAAAACCATGACTGAAGAGGGCTACCAGCTTGGAGGCCCCTTTTTCTACGCCGCCCTGCTGGTCATCATTTACGGCTTCTTTGGCTTTTTCTGGACCCGGTCAGGACAAACCCTTGGTATGCAGGCCTGGAGAATAAAAGTGGTCAGCAGCGACAATCATTTGATCAGCCCATGGCAAAGCGTGATCCGTTTTCTGATTGCCATTCCGGCATTGTCGCTTGCGGGTATCGGGCTTCTCTGGGCACTGATCGACCATCAGCGGCGAAGCTGGCAGGATCTGGCATCGTCATCCAAAGTCATTCTTCTGAAAAACCGGTAAAGAAAATCTGACCACAGTCATCTAATGTCTCAGTGCAGCTTCATAAATAAGCGGCACTGGTTACACTACCAGCATTAATATTTACAGACGACTGTTCACTTCTGCCTGCCGCTCGATACATATACCGAAACATTTATTGGTATTTTTACCTATCCAGCATTAAAATGAAACCATCGTCATTCACCGGCGTCGGTGTACCAACAAAACTATCGATGGCTTTTCATAGCAGATAGGCTTTCAGCAGGCAGTAAAAAGGGAGACTCCAGTATGAACACTTGGCCATTTGAACAGGTTGTATCTCAACTGGCGGACGTCTTTCGTCGTTTATCAGGCAATCCGGAATCTTTCCACCACTCAGATCAACTGGAAGAGTGCAGGCTCTACTGCCCGATCACACGAACCCCACAAAAGCCTGTAAGAAGAACTCCCGGGCACCCTTTCCAGCGATAATCTCCATCCCCATCGTTCCCACGCTCTGCGTGGGAATGCATAAAGAAGCCTAAAGGATACGAACAATCTCCGTTCACCCTGAGCGGAGTCGAAGGGTGATTGGCACAGTCCTTTATTCAGGGCATGGAGCCTACGCCCTTTAGCCCTTTATGCAGCCCGCCTTAACATCACCGCACCCGCCAGCAGGCAGATGATGACTGGAATCATTACCGATAATACCGGCGGAAACCCGAATACCAGGCTGGATGGTCCCATCAGGTTCTGAACAATCATAAAGACAATGCCGGTGATCACCCCGGAGAAGATCCGCAATCCCATACTGACGGAACGCAAAGGACCAAAGACAAAAGAGATGCCGACAATAACCAGGGAGAGTATGGATAACGGCTGAAGCAGCTTTGTCCACAGTGCCAGATCATACTCTCCGGCATCCAGCCCCTGTGCTTTCAAGTACTTCGTATAAGTGAGCAGGCCGGATATGGGCAATGCTTCAGGTTTGACCACCACCACTTTCAACAGTGTTGTTGTCAAGCTGGTATCCCAGGGTTCAACCAGACTCTGCTCAGTAATAAACTGCTCATTCTTACGGCGTATGGTGGTGACATCCTCCAGCAGCCAATGATCACCCTGATAGATTCCCCGTTTGGCAAAAGCGCTTTCCTGAAGCTTCATCTCATCATCAAAAACATAACGACTCACGCCGTATAGCACGCCGTTTGGCTCGACCGCATTGAAGTACATAAATTCACGGCCTTCACGATGCCAGAAGCCTTCTCCGGTGTATGTGCCATCAGCGGAGCGGGCTATCGCCTTTCTGGTCTCGCCAACCTGCTCGGCCATGGGAGCAAGATATTCGCCAAGCATCAATCCGGTAATAATCATGACCAGGGTGGGCTTCATGACTGCCCCCAGAATACGCCACAGCGAAATACCAGCGGCCCTCATAACCACCAGCTCACTGCTGGACGCCATGGAGCCCAGCCCCATAAGGCAGCCAACCAGTGCCGACACGGGAATCAGCTCGTACAGTTTTTTGGGTATCATCAACAGGGTATATATCAAAGCGTCCAGCGACTGATAGTTGCCCCTGACATCATCCAGCTGCCCCAGAAAAGCAAACAACGCTTCCAGAAATACCAGAATCAGCAGGACAATCACCGTTGCCCCCAGAACATTTCTGGATATGTAACGATCCAGCTTACGCATTTCCAGCCCTCCGGCGCGCCAGCCAGAGTTTACCCGGCTCAACAAGGTACAACAGCAAAGCAATCAGCAAGAAAAGAATATGAATCGGCCACAGACCAATATCCGGCGACAGTCGCCCATCCTCAATCGCGCCACGGCCACTCATTAATAAAGCCAGATACAGCAGATACAGCAATATTCCGGGCAACAGCTTCACATAACGCCCCTGTCTGGGATTAACCCGGGCCAGGGGCAATGCCATCAGCACCACGATGGGTATTAACAGTGGCAAAGAGATGCGCCACTGCAGCTCAGCACGATGGCCCGGGGTGTCGGACGCCAAAAGTGTCGCCGTTGGCAGAGCCTGCTCCTTGCTGATCTCTTTTCCGGAGCGGCGCTCTTCCATACGAAGGCCGTAATGTTCAAAGGCAATTTCCCGCAAAGGCAATGCGCCGGGCGTCAGGTCATAGCGGTAACCATCATCCAATATCAGATAGCGCTGCCCACCCTCTGCTGCATTGACTTCAAGGTTTGCCGTTTGCGCCAGCAGCAAGGTCATCGAACCTGTGTTCTTGCTATCCCCGTTACGGTTGGCGATAAAAACCCTGTTCATCTGCTGGCGGTCGTCGGTTAACGTCTCTGCATAAGTCACGCGCTGCCAGCCAAACTTCTGGAAACGTCCGGAAACCAGGGTATCAAACTCGGTCAGAGCGTCCTGCTCGACAAAAATGCTTTCAACTTTCTGTATTCCCCGGGGGGCAACTACCAGGCTTAACAGCGCAACCACCAGCATAACCCCGACCGCAGGCACCATGGTTATGCCTAAAAGTTGATGATGGCTGAGACCACAGGCGCTGAGCACCGTCATTTCGTTATCAACATACAGCCTGCCATAGGCGAGAATAATGCCCAGGAAAAGCCCCAGGGGCAGTATCATGACCAGAAACTCCGGGATCCGGTAAGCCATGATGGCAAAGAGAAAATCCGCTTTCAGTGTCCCGGTGGCCGCCTGTGCCAGATAGTTCACAAAGCGCCCACTCATGATAATGAGCAATACGACAGACGTCACTGCTAACATAACCTGCAGCATCTGTCTGGACAGGTAACGAAATATGATTAAAGGCATGCCTTGGTGAAATTCATCAAATCAAAACGAACAATTATACGTCAGTCGCCTTAAAAAACCGGTATAATCCCGGCCCGTCTGACAGAATCGTAGAATAAACATACAATTAACCCAATGACTTCTACGTTCTGATAGCCGTCTGGATAATGCCTGAATATCCCATATCCGGACTAAAGCGTCTGGTTGAATTGGCTTAACCGTATTATTATCCATGAAATCGGATAACTTGTCCCCTTGGAGAGACCATGGAATTTGTTGTTAAGAGTGGTGCTGCAGAAAAACAGAAAACTGCCTGCCTTATTTTGGGCGTCCACAAGAAAACGCTTCCCCCCTCTGCGACAGCCTTAGACTCGTTAACCGAGGGGTATCTTGCCGACATACTCAAACGTGGTGATCTGGATTTCAAGCCCGGCCACTCACTGATGCTTCTGCACAGCCGACATGCGCCGGTTGAGCGTCTGCTGCTGCTGGCCATGGGTGAAAATGATAAGCCATTAACAGAAGCCGGGTTTAACAAACTGACGGTCAACCTGGCCAGCCAATTGAAATCGCTGAATGCCAGGGAAGCAAGCATTGCCATCGAAGATATCAACGTCGAGGGCAAGTCACTGCACTGGATCACCCGTCAGTTGGTTGAAGCGATTGAATATGCATTTTATCAGTTCAGCCAGTTTAAAAACGACACCGGCAAAGGCGCTCTTTCGAAGATCAGTCTGAAGAAGGTGACACTGCTGGCGGACCGTAAGAATGCCGAAGAAGTGAAAGCCGGTCTGGCCCAGGGGCAGGCCATTGGTAATGGTCGGAATGTGGCCCGAACCCTGGGCAACCTGCCAGGCAATATCTGCCATCCAACCTACCTTGCCGATGAAGCCAAAGCATTGGCGAAACAGCATGCCAAACTGACCACCAAGGTGCTCAATGAAAAACAGATGTCTGACCTTGGCATGAGCTCCCTGCTCTCCGTCAGTGCCGGTTCCGAACAGGAAGCCCGGCTGATCTGCATGGAGTACAAAAATGGCAAACGCGGTGCCAAGCCTCTTGTTCTGCTGGGTAAAGGGATCACCTTTGATACCGGTGGTATCTCCCTGAAACCCGGTGCCGCCATGGATGAAATGAAGTTTGATATGTGCGGTGCCGCCAGTGTATTCGGCGTCATGAATGCCATTATTGAGCTGGATCTGCCCATTAATGTTATTGGCATGGTGGCTGCGGCAGAAAACATGCCCAGCGGCAAGGCCACCCGCCCGGGGGATATCGTAACGTCCATGTCCGGCAAGACCATTGAAATTCTCAATACCGATGCCGAAGGTCGTCTGGTGCTTTGTGATGCCCTCACCTACGCAGAACGTTACAAGCCGGAAGCGGTGATCGATATTGCCACCCTGACGGGTGCCTGCGTCGTTGCCCTGGGCCATCACACCACCGGCCTGCTCAGTAATAATGAACCGCTGGCTGAAGAGCTGATCAGTGCTTCCAAAGAAGCCATGGATCGGGCATGGCAGCTGCCAATGGGTGAAGAATATGCTCGCCAGCTGGACAGCAACTTTGCCGATATGGCCAATATTGGTGGTCCTGCTGCGGGTACCATTACCGCAGCCTGCTTCCTGGCTAAATTTGCCGAAGCCTACCCCTGGGCGCACCTGGATATCGCCGGAACCGCCTGGCAATCAGGCAAGGAAAAAGGGGCTACCGGTCGTCCAGTGCCCATGCTGGTACAATACCTGCTGAATAAAATCTGATTGTTGCCAGTACTGATGACAGGCCCTGATCGATCAGGGCCTTTTTGTTTGCTCAGATTAGTTTATGATTTCCCCATGACCAGAGTGACTTTCTACCTTTTAGACAGCAATCTTGACAATAACGGGCAAAACGAACAGCAGTTTGCCTGCCGCCTTATCGACAAAGCATGGCGTGGAGGCCTGCCCATGCATATCCATACGGCGGATGAAAGCAGCTGCCAGTCCATGGATCAACTGCTCTGGTCATGGCGGGAGGATAGCTTTCTTCCCCATGGGATTATTTCACCCATCCAGGGCAATACCCCGGAAAGTGTACTTTTGGCCAGAGAGTCTCCCATCACCCTGGGGTTTGACCACCCTGCCGTAGCATCAAAGCGGTTGCTGATTAATCTCAGCCCTGAAGTTCCTCCATTCTTCAAAGACTTTGCCCGCGTTTGTGAAGTCGTGGTTCAGAACCCGGACCAGAAAGCGGTTTCCAGGGCGAAGTTCCGGGCCTATCGTCAGGCGGGTATAGAGCCAGAAGTACACAATATGTAGGCCCTGTCACCCCTTGCCAGCAGATACCGTTCACCCATAGTTTGTCTATCCTTTTTAATAAGAAAGCAGACACACATCGCTTTCAAATAAAAATTCTCTAACCATTGAACGGTAAAATAATGATGAAAACATTGAACGCAATGCTGGTCAGTCTGGCGCTGGCTGTACCGGCCACCAGTCAGGCTATGGATATTTATGCTTTTGCCCGGGGTGGGGCGGCTTATACGGCGATTAAAGATACTGAGGCTGTCAATCCTTTCATTGCAGTTGCGGCTGCTAATGCACCTTCTACTAACCCTGATGCATCCCAAGGCAGCATGGGGATAGCCAATCTGAATAACGATCACAGCGTTGCAGTTGGAGCATTTGGTGCCGGGTTTGTAGTTAACCCCAGTTTCCGTCTGGAGCTTGAAGGGTCTTTTCAGAAGGAATCTGATTATCAGATAGACGTAGCGCTCGGTTGGCAAGTAAACACTGGTCCATTCAATACAACACTTCTTGGCACTGCATATAACAAAATCAATATTGAATCTGATGTCTACATGCTGAAAGCCTATTACGACATCCCCCTCAACAAGCATGTAGTTCCCTATCTTATGGCCGGTGCAGGCTATGCAAAGAACAAGACATCCGGTGTACAGACCTTTTCAGACAACGCCAACTGGAATGAAAAATGGGATGACCACAGAAACAATGAAATGGCCTGGACAGTAGGTGCAGGAATTTCCTATATATTCAGTAAACACCTTGCCCTGGATCTTGGGATAGAACATCGCAACCTCGGAGACTGGGAACTGAAAAACCTGCCGACTACCGGTGACGAGTCTCTCAAGGGCAAGCTGGAATCCACCACACTGCTGATGGGCCTGCGTTACCACTTCTAACTATCCCTCACTAATATTTCTGCACAGGCCGCAGTAAGCTCCTGTGCAATACCCCCTCCAAAACACCTTCTTAAGACAAGCCAGGCCAATAAAAGCCAAACTCCCGTCTATAATCATCGTGGCATGCTGAATTTCGGTCATCCCCGTAGTGCAATTTAAGAGGATTGCGCTAATATAGCGCGCTTTTTGGCACATCGGTCATAATCTTCAGGCAAAACACTGCGGGGAAGCGTATGATTGAGATGGCCCGAGTAGCCTGAGAACCTGCTGTTCGATACAGAGGCTCTCTCACCGTAAACCATTTTCAAAATACAGTCCGCCGGTCCATCTCCGGCCTACGCACCGCCCGGGCGGTAACGTATAATGGCGGTCTGTCAGTCAGGCAAGGTTAGTAGTCAAATATGACGAGTTTCGTTTCTGGGCAACGCTGGATTAGTGATACTGAGACCGAACAGGGGCTGGGCACGGTGCTCACCTTTGACAGTCGCATGGTCACCCTGCTGTTTCCTGCCACCGGGGAAACCCGGCTTTACTCCATAAACAACTGCCCTCTGACCCGCGTTGAGTTCAACCCCGGAGATCGTGTCGAAAGCCACGAGGGCTGGATTATGCTGGTCACCGAGGTGATTGAGAAAGATGGCCTGCTGACCTACTGCGGAACCCTCCCTGACGGAGAAACACGACAGCTGCCAGAAGCCGAGCTGGGCAACCATATTCGCTTCAACAAGCCACAGGACCGGATGCTGGCGGGTCAGATTGACCAGAACAGCAACTTTACCCTGCGTTACAAGACACTCCAGTATAACTACGGTCTGCGCAAGTCCCCGATGCGCGGCCTGATTGGCCCACGCACCAGCCTGATTCCCCACCAGCTGCATATTGCCCGGGAGGTTTCCCAGCGCCATGCGCCACGGGTTATGCTGGCCGACGAAGTGGGCATGGGTAAAACCATTGAAGCCGGCCTGATACTGCACCAGCAACTGATTACCGGCCGTGCCAGCCGGGTGCTGATTCTCTTGCCGGAAAGCCTGGTACACCAGTGGCTGGTGGAGATGCTGCGCCGTTTCAACCTGCGTTTCAGTGTTTTTGACGAAGAGCGCTGCCGTCAGTCTCCGGATGAAAACCCGTTCAATACCGAGCAGCTGATTATCAGCAGCATCGGCTTTCTATGTCATGATGACGAACGCCGCAAACAGGCACTGGAAGCGGACTTCGACCTGTTGATTGTGGATGAAGCCCATCACCTTATCTGGTCTGAAGAAGAGACCAATGCGGAATACCGCTGTGTTGAAGCGCTGTCCCTGCAGATTCCGGGACTCCTGCTGCTGACCGCGACGCCGGAGCAGATGGGTGCCAAAAGCCACTTTGCCCATCTGCGTCTGCTGGACCCGGACCGCTTCCATGATCTTGCCGCCTTTGCCGCCGAAGAAAGCCGTTATGAGCCGGTGGCAGAGGCGGTTCAGGAACTTCTGAACAATAACAATCAGACGCTCCCTGCCAAGGCAAGGGACCATCTGATCAGTTTCCTTGGAGAAGACAGCAAGTCGCTGATTGATATCCTTGACCAGGGTGATGAAGAGGCTCGAAACACTGCCCGAACCCAGCTGCTGCGCCGCCTGCTGGATCGTCATGGTACCGGCCGCGTGATGTTTCGTAATACCCGGGCAGCCGTTGGCGGATTCTCTGGTCGAGCGGCCCAGGGCTACCCCCAGGTGCTGCCGGAGCTGTACGAAATCGCCCTGGAAGAAGAGTCCAACTACCGCCATAACCTTTATCCGGAGCTGGCTTATCAGGCTCAGATCCGTGTCGATGATATGGATCCCTGGTGGAAAGTCGACCCCCGGGTAGACTGGCTGATGAACCTGCTGAAACTGCTGAAGAAAGAGAAAGTACTGGTTATCTGTGCCAATGCCAATACGGCACTGGACCTGGAAAATGCCCTGCGCATACTGTCCGGCATTCCGGCAGCGGTTTTCCACGAAAACATGAGCATTATTGAGCGGGATCGTGCTGCGGCCTTCTTTTCCGAAGGAGAGCATGGTGCCCAGGTACTGGTGTGTTCAGAAATTGGCAGTGAAGGACGTAACTTCCAGTTTGCCCACCATCTGGTGCTGTTTGATCTGCCCGAACATCCCGACCTGCTGGAACAGCGTATTGGCCGACTGGATCGTATTGGCCAGACTGAAGCCATCAAGATTCACGTGCCCTATCTGTCTGGCACCGGTCAGGAGGCACTGTTCCACTGGTACCAGCTGGGATTGAACGCTTTTGCCGATACCTGCCCTGCCGGTAGTATGGTGCAGATGCAACTGGGTGAAGCGCTGTTGCCTTATCTGCAACCGGGCAGCCAGGCCTCCACAGAAGCCATGGATACCCTGCTGAACCAGGCAGCCCAATTGAACCGGCAACAGATGGAGCACCTTCATAAAGGCAGAGACCGATTGCTGGAGCTGAACTCCCGGGGCCTGATCTCCAATGAAGATATGATCAACGACATCGAAGAGCAGGAACAGCCAAGACAGCTCAAGCGGTTTATGGAGAAGTTGTTCGAAGGCTTTGGTGTTGAGGCGGAAGACTATTCCAAACACTGTCTGGTGATTCGCCCGGGCAGCCACATGATCACCACCTTCCCCGGCCTGCCGGATGATGGCATGACCGTCACCTTTGACCGGGACATGGCACTGTCCAGAGAAGACATGCACTTCCTGACCTGGGAGCATCCCATCGTTGCCGAAGGCATGGACATGGTGCTGACCAGCGAGCTGGGGAATACCTCTGTGGCTTTGCTCAAAAACAAAGCCCTGAAGCCCGGCACCATGCTGCTGGAAGCGATTTACGTGGTAGAAACCAGCGCCGACCGAACTCTGCAGCTGGACCGCTACCTGCCAGCCACACCGATCCGCTGTCTGATCGACCCGGGGTTCAATGACCTGTCCGAAAAAGTGGCGTTTGATACCCTGAACGCCCAGCTTCAGCCTTTGAAACGGGGTGTTGCCAAAAAACTGGTGAATGCCCAGCGGGCACCCTTTCTGGCCATGCTGGATAAAGCCGAAGGGTATGCCAAAGATCGGGTACAGCCCATCGTTAATCAGGCTTGCCAGAACTTGCTGACCGATGTCACTGAAGAGATCAAACGACTGGCGGCGCTTAAAGTCGTTAACCCGAACGTCCGTGGTGAAGAGATTGAATATCTGAAAAACCGTGCAGCCCTGGGGCATCAGGCACTGCAGAAAGCAGTTCTTCGACTGGATGCTCTGCGAATTATGATTGCTGGTTAATATTTTTCTTTTGGCTTCTATCTAACTTTTTACTCAGTCTGAGGGTCCCGCCTGCTGCCCGCACAAACGTTTCCGGCTTTTCCGGTGGCGGGCAGCACTAGGAGCCTGTCGGACTTAAGACTGTCCTACTGCGGTTGCGATAAATTGGTCTAAAAATTCCTGCTTCTTCGTCAAATAGCCCCGCTATTCTCCTCAGAAGCAGAAATTTTTATCCTCAATTTCTCGCAATCCTCGCTACGGGGTCGCCTAGACGGACGCTTAAGTCCGACAGGCTCCTAGTCAATATTATTAAAAATGATAGTTCTTAGATGCTGTCTATTTCCACCAGTCTCTGAATTAACTATACCCAGCCGGCTTTTTCATTTCTGCATACTTTTTGATAGTGTCGCAGAAGTCTTTTGTAATTTCTCCAAGAGGCTCATTGTGTGGGGTAAATTGATAATAATCAAATAACAGCTGCATTGTTTTCAGGAAAACTAACAAGTTATCACTGCCAATAAAATCTTTAAGAATACAATCACTCATGTGGGAACGAAAAGTTTCGCGCAATGCAGTACTATTAGATGAATATTTTAATAAAATATCAATTTTGTGATAATCTTTTTTTCCATCCTCATGCTGTAGTTTTTGTATTTCCTTCAGAAGGAAAATTGCATTTTCCTTCTCGCTGGAATTGTGATCAAGTCCTTCTGATTTATCAAGTAACGGATCAACCAATCCCTCAATAAGAATTTTAACTGAGTTGTGCCACGCATCCAGTTGCCGTTTCGTTTCCTCTGCAAACTCACTACCCCCATAAAATGTATCACAATCCCCGTTAGTCTTTTTGAGAATATCCTTTCCAAAATCATTCAATTTTGGTGAAAAGATGTTCAACTCCCTTTTTCTTACGGATGGAGGAAGTTCACTATCGTGATAATAGCCTGTAAAAGCAGTTAGCCTGGCGTTAAAGTCATCTACCAAACTATTCAAATGAGTAATTAACTCAAAGCTTTTATGATTAGCAATCAGTTTCTCCATCGGACTTATCGTTACAGCCCTGGTCTCAGAGGAATTTTCAGCAAGGGTCGTCACCCCTCGTTCTCTAAAGGGTTTTTCTTGAAAACTCGACATTTCATCAGGGAACTCATTATTTATAAACCTCAACATTCCTTGAATAGCTTCGCTGCATTTGCCTTTGTCAGACATCTTTAACGCCTTGACATTGTTTTGAAAGGCTTGAGAGACGGTAACAGTTACTAAAGCTGAGCTGTCAGACACCGTCTGAACTGTGCGGATATTGGAGGCATACTGATTTCTGCCGGTAGTAGTTGCAGGATACATGTTAGTATTCCCATATTTTTGTGAGTTAAAAGGTATTCAGGATTGAACATAAGATGGTGTCAATGCCGGATTTTTCTCTCAGGAAAAGACTGCCGGGGAATCTGCTTTTTCTGTGGAGCCAGCACTTCATGGGTCTGACGTACTGCAATTACAGCTTTTGTCGCCAGATCCTCAGCTATTCAAAGCCGGCCAGTGCAGAACCTTCCAGGGTCCACGAATCCACTTCCTTCACCAGTCACTGAATTAATAATCGAACCCAGTCGGCTTCTTCATTTCTGCATATATTTTGATAGATTTACAGAGCTCATCTGTAATTTCACTAAGAGGCCCTTCGAATGGTATAAAATGATAATAATCAAATAACCGCTGCAGGGTTTTCTGGAATAGCATCAGGTTACCACTACCAATGAAATCCGAGAGAATTAAATTACTCAAGCGGGAACAAATATTCTCCCGTGGTGCTTTTTTAGTTAAATATCTTAATATACCATCAATCTTGAAATAATCATTTTTCCCAACATTTTGCTTTAGTCTTTGTATATCATGCAGAGTGGAAAGTGCTTTATCCTTCTCTCTGGAATTGTGATCGGGTCCCTTTGGATTATTAAATAACGGATCAAGCAGTCCATGAGTAAGAATTTTTACCGAGTTATGCCATGCAACAAGATTCCGCTGCATTTCCACTACGACTTTACTATCCGCATGGCCTGCTTCACAATTTTGGTTCGTCCTTTTGTGAATATCCTTGCCAAAATCTTCCAATTTTTTTGAAAACCTTCTCGAACCATTTTCTCTCAAGTATGAAGAAATTTCACTATCTTCTGAATACCTTATGAAATGTTTTAATTGAGTGTTAAATGCTTCCACCATACTATTCAAATCAGTAATTAATTCAGGGCAGTTATGATCAGCAACTAATTTTTCCAACGGAATTATCGATACAGCCCCGGTCTCAGAGGAGTTTTCAGCAAGGGTTATCCTTCGTTTATCCAAGGTTTCTTGAAATTTCGGCAGTTCATTAGGGAACTGATCATGTATAAACATCAACGTTTCTTGAATAGTTTTGCTGCGTATTTCCTCAGGCAACGACGTGATATGGGTTTTAAAGGATTGAAAAACGGCAGCAGTTATTAATGCTGAGCTGCCAGACGGCGGCTGGGCAGTGTGGGTAGATGAGGCAAACTTATAGTCGGTAGTTGCAGGAAACATGTTAGTGTTCTCATACTTTTATGAGTTAAAAGATATTAAGGATTGACCATAAGATACAGTCAATGCCGGACTTTCTCTCAGGAAAAGCCTGCCAATAACGTCCTTAATTTTTCCACCCTGCCTGCTTTGAACAAGTGGCAGTGCCTGATTTAGTCAGACTCATTCCAAACGGAGATCAGTAATTATTTCATTACGATCTTTTTGACCAGCAGCCTTGGGATAAGTTCCAACTTTTCATACGATCAGTCAAAATACCTATGTGACTCAACCAATTCCCTCGTGATCAGGTTGCGAATTCCCTCTACAAACTTTACAAGGACTTTCTTGCCAGATGTATACCACCATACTGTCGTTAGTCCGTGTTTGTTTCCAGTATGGATGTTCAAATCACATGGCCCAACCCTTTTACCAACAGGCTGGGCAGTGGTTAAACTTTAAAAAATCAAGCTCTGCCCATGCGCATCAGAATTTCTTCTTTAGCCTGCAGACGCTCCAGCGCTTTCTGCTCTTCCTCTTTCTGACGCATCAGCTCATTAAACTCCATGCGCGCCTGCTGGGCCAACTCAGAAGCAGCCTGCCGCTTCTCATTGGCCTCAATGGCAACCCGGGTTAATCGCTCAACTTCCTCCAGCAATGGGGCAGGTGCATCCCCCAGATCAGACCCCGTTGCACCACGAGCCATAGCCTCCCGGCGAATCTGTTTTTTCAGTGCAGCCAGCGCTTCATGGGCCTGACGCTCTGCAATTACGGCGTCTGTCGCCTGATCTTTCAGCTGTTCAAAGCGGGCCAGTGCAGAACCTTCCAGGCTCCATGGGTCCACTTCCGGCAATTCTTCAATATTGATGGTGGGTTCTTCGTAGCCTTCCTGGCGGGAGATATCCAGCATGGTGGCTTTCACTGCAGAAATCATCAACATCACCGCAATCACCAGCAGCGGCAGACCACCGACAATTGCTGCCGTCTGCAAGGTGGCCAGGCCACCCATAAACATCAGCACAGAAGGCATCAGTGACAAAGTGAAAGCCCAGAACAGGCGGTTCCAGCGCATGGGGTCTTCAGTCACATTAGTCTGGACAACTGACGCGAGAATAAAGGAGATGGAGTCAAAGGTAGTCGCAGTAAAGATAATACAGAGCAATGTGAACAATACGATAACCACGTAACTGAACGGCAGCTGTTCAAGCACACTGAATATAGCGGTTGTTGGGCCTTCAGTATTGAGAATACCCACAACATCCAGTTGACCGGAAAGCTGGAGGGACAGACCAAAGTTACCCAGTACGATAAAGTACACCGCACACCCCAGGGAGCCACAGAAAATCGCACCGCCGACCATCTGTTTAATGGTTCGCCCTTTGGAAATACGGGCTACGAACAGTCCCATACTGGGTGCATATACCAACCACCAGGCCCAGTAGAAGATGGTCCAGTCCTGAGGGAAGTGGGTATCTTCAAAGGTGCCATAACCACCGAAAGGTTCTGCCCAGGTGGCCATGACGAAGAAGTTGGACAGCATCCGCCCAATGGAGTCCAGACCCGTCTCCACCATAAACAGCGTAGGCCCCACCACCAGGACAAAAGCCAGCAGACCCAGGGCTCCCCAGAAGTTGATATTGCTCAACAGCTTGATACCGCCGTCCATTCCCTTGTACGAGGAATAGGCGAACAGTGCCGTACACAACAGCAACACACCAATCTGGGTGCCATTTGTAGCTGGAATACCGGTCAGGTAGGTAATGCCCTCATTGATCAAAGGTGCCGCCAGACCCAGCGTGGTGGCAGCACCACCGAGCAGGCCAAAAATAAACAGCACGTCAATCACCTTGCCCAGAGGCCCTTTACTGCGGGCTTCTCCCAGTACCGGCATCAGGGCAGCTGATACCTTCAGAACCGGGTTTTTGCGCACATGAAAAAAGTAGGCAATGGGAATGGCCGGAATCATATAAATGCACCAGGCAACAGGCCCCCAGTGGAAGATACCGTAAGTGGCCGCCCAGCGAACCGCCTCTTCACTGCCCGAGGCCTGCTGAAAAGGCGGTGACTGATAATAGTAGGCCCACTCAATACAACCCCAGTAGAGAATACTGGCACCGATGCCACCACAGAACAACATGGCCGCCCAGGAGGTGGTCGAATACTCCGGTTTCTCATCGGCATCACCCAGCTTGATCTGGCCAATATCGGAAAATACCACGTAGGCCATAAACACCACGGCAGCCAGCCCCAGGCCCAGATAAAGCACCCCCATTGTGTCCGTCATAAAGGTTTTTGCGATGGCAATCCAGTGAGCGCCCTCATCCGGAAACAGTGCCAGCGGTATAACCACCAAGATCAACAAAATAACCGCACCAAAAAAGGTCGGCTTATCAACAAGCTTAAAATGCTCTTCCATAATCTTTGGTCTTCAATAATGAACAGCCGTTGCAGCTGTGAAAACAATAGTTATCAACTTTAAACAAAAAGGGACGTTAATTTTTTTTGGCTACATGTTCATGGTAAACATCCTGCCTGATATGCCATTCAAACCGGTCATTTATGCACCGGAGTTTCCGAAGAGATAATAAGCATAAAGACCTACAAAATCTACGGAAATATCCATTATTGAGCATATTGGATAGTTTCTGACACTCGCCTCCTGTCGGGGAAAGAATCGGTCTATCCCAACAAAAGTACAACTATTCAGCCTGGTAGCCTGCCTTACCGACAGTGATCTGGAATTATGTAATTATTTTATTATGTTCAGGGAACCCTCCTGTTTTTATTTTGTCCTACCAGATAAACAAGTAACGGTATGACTTATGATTCCTCCCTCTTCTTCTCTAACATCTTCGTTCATTGCCGGTGCTGGCCAGTCGCCAACAGAGCCGAACCAGCCGGAATCTATCTCTAGTGATTCTGTTGAGCTAAAGTTGTCCTCTGATGATGATTTTTATCTTTTATATGTTGGTTCTTACACTTCTCCGGGAACTTTAAAGCGAGAGACAATTGAACAATTAAACAAAGATCATCCGGGAATATTCAATGGCCTTGAAAATCCAGATGATTTATTTAATGCTGATCCCGTTAAATACCAGCCATTGGCAAAGTTAATTTATGATACTGATTACAGGGATCTTGAAACCATTTTGGACCCTGATATTGGCGAGCCTTGTTGGTCCGCCCAGAAAATGCTTTATGGTGAATACCAAGGTGATTTTTACAAGTTTGAGGGAGACTATGAAGGAACACAATGGGTTAGGGTTCATAGTGATAAGTATCAGCTTATGAAAAAAAATAAACAATTTGTTGCTCAACTGAGGGAATTTTTGTTTGATCAAAGTATGAGCAATGATGATAAAGTTGTGAACTTACAGATGCTTTTTCCTCCAGTCGACCAAAGTGGGGAAGATATAAGTGCTGATCAACTACGTGAGAATATGGATTTACTTTTTCGCAACACTTTCAAGCAAGCTCAACAGCGAGCCATTAATTCTGGCTTTAAGCCATAAGTTGTGACAAAAAGAAATGGCCATTGAACGACGGTTTCTATAGGTATTTTCAGACATCAGGGAAGTGCTGATGGCTTTATTCAATATAAGAGCAGCGTCCATCCAGCTGCCGCCCTCTGCAAGAACGCGGGAAACACTATTTCTGACTAAGGATATTTCCGGACACTCAATCAGTGAGCATTCAGACAGGCAGTCAGCCCCGATAGAAGTCCGCCTCCCCCTCAGGGCGATTTTTAAACCGCCGATGAAGCCACATATACTGCTCAGGATGCTTACGAATTTGCTGCTCGACAAACTGGTTAACCTGCAGCGCATCCTGAAAGTCGTCACCGGAAGGAATCCCTTCCAGGGCACAATGCAATTGAACCCGGTAGCCTTTGGCACCAGCCAGCCGGGTCACCGTCATGGGAATCACTTTCGCCCTGCCCGCTTTGGCAAGGCGTGAGGTACTGGTAATGGTCGCTGCGGGAATACCGAAGAAAGGCACATAGAGTCCATTTTTGATGCCATAGTCCTGGTCAGGAGAGTACCAGACGGTTCTGCCCGACTTTAATGAGCGCAGCATGCCACGAACATCCTTCCTTCTCAGCAACTGGCTGCCAGGATCAAAACGGTGCCTTAAACGACGCTGAACGTATTCAAAGACCGGGTTCCCATGCTCTCGATAGGTGGCATCCACACTGTGGCGCTGGGTAATCAGGCGACCTGCCAGTTCTATGGTGGTGAAATGCATAACCATCAGGAGGGTGCCATCATCAGACTTCAGGTTTTCCAGCCCCTGATAAGAAACGATGTTGTCCAACCTGCCGGCAGGCCACCACCAGGCGATGGTAACCTCCATAACACCAATGCCGACTGACTCAAAGTTTTTCTTCAGCAGTACCTCTCTTTCAGCCTGGCTCAACTCAGGAAAACACTTCTCCAGATTCACCCGGGCAACATGAACACGGTCACCCGCTACATGGTAAATGATACGTCCAAGCCATCGTCCCAGTTGGAGAAGCCAGCGATAAGGCAATAGCGAAGGAATAACGGTAAGCCCGATCACCAGCCAGGTAAGCCAGTACTTCGGGTGCAGATAGGCCCGGCGAAAGACGTCGTCTGCACGGGCATCAGCCTGCTTGTTAACATCAGGGTTTTGCGACATATAGGTTAATTCAATACTTGTATCTGAACGTTGAGTTCTCTACGCTACATTCTGTTGTATAAAAAGCTGACCATTTAATCTGCTGACTCTCGTCATACAAAGTCGTTATACACAACCAGAGTTGTACTTTATGACCCTTCAACTGCAAACCGGTACTGCAGCTTTCAAGATGACCGGTGGTATTTATACACTGACTACTCTTGAATTGCATTCTACCAATCCTGCGGATATCACCAATCAGCTGGAGAACATGACGCGCAAGGCACCCAAGTTTTTCCAGCAGACACCTGTCATCATCGCCTTCGACCAACTCAGCCCGGAACAACCACCGATTGATCTTTACCAATTGCGCCATAGCCTGCAACAGTTTGGCCTGATCCTGATTGCTGTTCGCGGCGGCCAGGAAAGCCATAAACAGGACGCCATGATGGCAGGCATTCCCTGGCTCCCGTCACCAAGGCAACGGAACCGGTCAGAAGAAAATTCTGCTGCTCATGTGGAAAGCCATGTTGAAACCAATGTGGTCATCATGCAGAAACCCCACACCGCCAGTCCCGCTGCAGCAGAGAGTGCCAACCAGACGCAAACATCACCAGTCATTCATAAGACCACGCTTATAGAACATCCGATCCGCTCTGGTCAGCAGGTCTATGCCGAGGGCGACCTGGTCATTACCAGCCCGGTGAGTTCCGGTGCAGAACTTCTGGCCGCCGGTAATATACACGTCTATGGTCCATTACGCGGCCGGGCCCTGGCAGGTGTCAATGGTAATACTGACGCCCGTATTTTCTGCCTGCAGTTTGAAGCCGAACTCATTTCCATCAACGGTCAGTATAAAATGCCCTCAGCAGCCAGTAACAGTGATCCCCTCTGGGGCGGCAGTGTTATTGTATCCCTCGAGGCACAAAGCTTGCACATAAAGAAACTTTAAGAAATACTGGACAATAGTTCAGTTCTTGATTTATGACAGGATTTCACCTTGGCTCGTATTATTGTTGTGACTTCTGGAAAAGGTGGCGTTGGAAAAACCACCACCAGTGCTTCCATTGCAACAGGATTGGCTCTTAAAGGTCACCGGACAGTTGTCATTGACTTTGACGTAGGCCTTAGAAACCTGGATCTCCTGATGGGCTGCGAGCGTCGTGTCGTGTACGACTTTGTCAACGTAATTAACGGCGAGGCCGAGCTGCATCAGGCGCTGATCAGAGACAAGCGCACAGAAAACCTGTCCATTCTGCCAGCATCCCAAACCCGGGACAAAGAAGCCCTTACCCATGCAGGGGTTGAAAAAGTCCTGAACCAGCTGGCAAAAGACTTTGAATACATCATCTGTGACTCTCCGGCAGGCATCGAACACGGTGCCCTGATGGCCCTCTACTTTGCCGATGAAGCCATTATTACCACAAACCCTGAAGTGTCGTCCGTCCGGGACTCTGACCGTATCCTGGGTATTTTGCAAAGCAAGTCCCGTCGTGCAGTCGAAAACCTTGAACCCGTCAAAGAGCATCTATTGCTAACCCGCTACAATCCTGAGCGGGTGACACGGGGAGAAATGCTCAATATTCAGGATGTCGAGGAAATTCTGGCGATACCGCTGATTGGCGTAATTCCCGAGTCCACCTCAGTCTTGAAAGCCTCCAACCAGGGGGTACCCGTCGTATGCAATACCGACAGTGATGCCGGTCAGGCATACAACGATGTGGTAGCGCGCTTCCTTGGGGAAGACATACCACACCGTTTTCTCGAACCCGTCAAAAAAGGGTTCTTACAGCGCATGTTCGGAGGAATAGGATGAGTCTTATGCAGCTATTCCGCTCACGCAAAGAAGATAACAGCGCCGCGATTGCCAAGGAAAGGCTGCAGATCATAGTAGCCCATGAACGAAGCAGTCGAAGTGGGCGTGATTTTCTGCCAGCCATGGAGCGGGATATTCTTCAGGTTATTCAAAAATACATAGAGGTCCAGCAGGAGTGTATTGACATCAAGCTGGACTCTCAGGATGGTTGTTCTATCCTCGAGGTCAATGTACAGCTGCCGAACTAGTGCAGAAAAGCGTTCATACCCGTACACCCAGTTCATCCTGAGCTTGTCGAAGGATGGTGCCACCGTACTTCGACAAACTCAGCACAAACGGTATGGATATCAACGCCTGGCCACACTTGGAGCTTGACCGAGAATAGATTGCCTTACGGCAGTTGCCACGTAGGGCAGTCTATTCCTGGACAACTTCTTGATCCCCCGTAAAATGAAGTCAAACATATTTTTTGTGAGATCACTACCTATCGCTTTAACCCGGTCAAAAACCCAAAAGCCATTTCCGACCTAGCCAACCGGCAGTAATGAGCGAACAGTTGACAATACCTTCAGTCACTATTTTTTGGGGCAGATTATGATAGTGATTGTTTTGAGTGCCAAGCCTGCCGAAAAATACAGACATTACATCATCACTGACTTCTGAGATGTATCTTATGGCGAGGGTACAAGCAAGATCAGCAGCTACAACAGTGGCATTATAGCGGGCCAACGCCTCAAGATTGGTTGCAAAAAAAAATCCAACATAAACAAGTGTGCACGCCAACACCGTTCGATTGTACAGGGTTTTGTAGAATTGATCCTTCAATGCACTGGTAAAACTGCCGTCAGGAGTCTCTTTTGGTAGAAAAAAATTTTGCCTGCACATGGGGCAACGTGTGTTCCTTTCTCGCCATTCGATAATGCATGAACGACCGAAGGCGTGCCCACACTTCAGGGTAGATAATGCATGGTCAGGCTCTTGGGAAAAATCCTCAAGGCAAATGAGGCAATGGTTTTCAGCCGATGTTTGAGGGAACATGCTTATTTCATTCATTTGGGTAAATTCATTCGTATTATTCTTTTTAGACAGAGCAATCAACAACAAGCTCATACAGCCACTTACTTTAGTGGGCTCAGGCAGCATTATCCAATCCTGAAACAGGTCAGTTTCAACAATGAAATAAAACCTGGCTTTGTAGTAAGATCACCGCTTACATTGCAAGGTAGCGCCATGAGCAAAGAACACTTTAATCAGGAGCTTATCCAGTTCCTCAATGCTTCTCCGACCCCTTATCATGCAGTAGCCACCATGGTGGCCAAACTACAGAAAGCGGGCTTCCAGCCATTGAGTGAGTCCGAATCCTGGTCTCTCAAAGAGGGCGGAAAATATTACGTAACCCGTAACGGATCATCCATCATTGCCTTTACCATGGGCAAACCTGAGCTGGGTGCCAGAATGGTAGGAGCGCATACCGACTCGCCCTGCCTGAAAGTAAAACCTCAGCCAGAGTTAAATAAGCACAGCTATTTTCAGCTGGGTGTTGAGGTTTATGGTGGTGTCCTGTTAAATCCATGGTTTGACCGTGACCTTTCCCTCGCCGGCCGTGTCCAATACCTCAACGATCAGCAACAACTTTGCCAGCAACTGATCAATTTTGAACGTGCAGTCGCCATTATCCCCAGCCTGGCTATTCACCTGGACCGCGAGGTCAATAGTGGCCGTGCCGTCAATCCACAAACCGATATCCCACCGATCCTTTTTCAACTGGCCGATGGCGAAACCGTCGATTTCCGTGAACTGCTGAAACAAGAGCTGATACGTCAAGGGCACAGCGACTGTCAGCAAGTGATGGAATACGACCTCTCTTTCTATGACACCCAAAGTGCTGCCGTTATTGGCCTGAACGGTGACTTTATCGCCAGTGCCCGCCTGGATAATCTGCTCAGCTGCTATGTGGGTCTGGAGTCTCTGCTCAATCATCAGCCATCAGACACCACAGCCCTGTTGGTATGCAATGACCATGAAGAGGTGGGCAGTGTCTCAACCACCGGAGCCCAGGGGCCTTTCCTGAAGAGCGTACTGGAAAGAATGTATGGCACCGGTGAGGCACTGACCCGGGCCATGAACCGCTCCATGCTGATTTCAACGGATAATGCCCACGGCATCCACCCCAACTATGCCAGCAAGCATGACGAGCATCACGCACCGAAACTGAATCATGGGGCAGTCATCAAAGTCAACGCCAACCAGCGTTATGCCACCAATGATGAAACCTCGGCCCTTTACCGCACCCTTTGCCAGGCCAGCGGCAGCAAAGTTCAGCACTTTGTTACCCGTACCGATATGGCCTGTGGCAGTACCATTGGCCCACTGACTGCTGGCGTACTGGGCGTACGCACACTGGATCTCGGGCTGCCAACCTTCGGCATGCACTCAATCAGAGAGCTGGCCGGGAGTGAGGATGCCTTTGAACTCAGCAAAACCCTGGCCCATTTTATGACCCTGGCCAAACTGCCATTCACTGAATAATTAATCATCAGCTGGCTCTTGAACGAGAGCCAGCAAACTCTCCGGACATCCCGTTTTATTGACAAAACACAACGCGAAGCCCCGTCATACGTACAATTTCAGACTCCAATTATCCGGCCGATATTGCTAACCTCGATCATGTCATCAGACCAGCCAACATTGCAGGCAACCCCATGAAACCCGAAGCCAACAACCGGCCAACACTGCGCTCAACCTCAAATTCCAGTAACGCCTTTTCACTTCATCGCAGTAAGATTAATTCGGTCAAGCCGTTGCTAAAGGCTTCTGCAACACTGCCTGCGGCAAAGTCATTTGATGAGACTGGCGGCTATATCAAAGGTTATAACTAATACCAATTCCACCTTCTAAATATGAACTGCGCAGCCATTTTGAACAGCTGGATCTTCGTTGGAATTCCTCGCAATAGCCCTGCTATTACTCGTCATTCCGCCTTGCCCAGCTGTCCAAAATGACTTGCTCGATCTCATATTTAGAAGGCGGAATTGGTATTACTCACACTTTTTACCGGCCAGGTAATGGCCTGATTTACCTGAGCTGTTCAGAATATGAAAGTTCAACGGCTGTCATCCGCCATGTGACTGTATTATGCTGTATTCATCCTTACAGGATATTCAAGAGTTCAAGATCCTGAGCGATGACTTGAGTAATGGAAAGAGTCTTATCCGTTAGGTTAGCCAGGAAGGCACACTTCAACAGACAGAATGACACGGAGCTAACGCCTCTATGATATCGAAACTGCAGCCAGCCAAAAGAATGAGGCTGTTCTTTTCAGCGCTGCTTTTCACAGCACTTCTCTCAGGCAATCTCGCTCAGGCCGTCGATAAGGACATCAGCCAGCCAGTACCCACCCTGACACCCAACCTGCAACAGGCCATTGCCAGCGTTCATGTGGTACAGCTGCTTTCAAGAAGCCACTACCGGAAAATCCCCCTTGACCAGAGCAATATGGAAAAGGTGTTTGATCGCTATCTTGATCGACTGGACCCGAACCGCAGCTTCTTCCTGCTGGCAGATATCCAGGAATTTCAGCCCTATCGGAAAAAACTGGGAGACTCTCTGAAAAGCGGTGACCTCAATCCCGCCTTCGCCATCTTCAACCGCTACCGTGAGCGGGCGGAAGAACGCGCACGCTTCATGCTCAAACAGCTAGAACTGGGCATTAACAACCTGAACCTCAGGAAAAATGAAGAGCTGGTGATTGAGCGCAAGGATGAACCCTGGCTTACCAGCAAGCAAGCCCAGCAACGGCTTTGGATCAAGCAGTTTAAAGACAGCGTATTAAGCCAGAAGCTGAACAATAAAACCGACGAAGAAATTATCAATCAGTTGCGCAGAAGAAACACCAACCTGCTGCGCAGGCTGCACCAGAGCAAAAGCGAAGATGCCTTTCAGACCTACATCAACGCCTTCGCTGGTATTTACGACCCTCATACCCAGTACTTCTCCCCCCAGACGGCGGAGAACTTTGATATCAACATGAGCCTCTCTCTTGAAGGGATCGGTGCCGTACTCTCTGCTGAGGATGAATACACCAGGGTAGTCAGTGTTGTCCCCGGCGGCCCTGCAGAGAAAGCCGGGCAGCTGAAACCCGGTGATAAGATCGTCAGCGTTGGCCAGGGCAAGAAAGGCAACCTGGAAGATGTGGTGGGCATGCGTCTGGACGATGTGGTCAAATTAATTCGCGGCGCCAAACACACCCTGGTTCGCCTGGAGATTATTCCCGGCAGCAGCAATGACAGCAGCACCCGGGTTTATGAGATTGTCCGGGACCGGGTCAAACTGGAAGAGCAGGATGCCGCCAGTAAAATCATTGAAGTGCCCATGAACGGCAAGACCAGCCGTATCGGGGTGATAGAGTTACCCACCTTTTATATCGACTTCAAGGCTGCCCAGGCCGGCGACCCTGACTATAAAAGCACCACCCGTGACGTCCGCAGGCTCCTGGAAAAATTAAAGAAAGAGAAAGTGGATGGCCTGATTATCGATCTTCGCGGTAATGGGGGCGGTTCACTGCAAGAAGCCAATGAGCTGACCGGTCTATTTATTGATAAAGGGCCTACCGTAGTCGTCCGCAATAACCGGGGTCGCGCTGAGCGACAGGAAGACCCGGACTCAGAGCAGCTCTACGATGGCCCCATGGTGGTGATGATTGACCGCCTCAGCGCTTCCGCTTCTGAAATCTTTGCCGGGGCCATGCAGGATTACGGCCGGGCGCTGATCGTTGGCAGCCAGAGTTACGGCAAAGGTACCGTGCAAAGCATCCAGCCACTGAACCACGGGCAACTGAAACTGACGCTGGCCAAGTTCTACCGGATTTCCGGCCAGAGCACCCAGAATCGTGGCGTTATTCCCGATATCATCTTCCCTTCCCTCTATGATGGCCGGGATATTGGTGAGGACACGCTGCCGGATGCACTGCCGTGGGACAATATCTCACCGGTATCCTACAGACCTTACGCCAACTTAAGTCCTTATCTGCCGGAGCTGCAGAAAAAGCATGAATTCCGCACCCGTAAAAATGCGGATTTTGTTTACCTCCATGAGATGAAGGACTACTTCGAACATTATGAAAATCAGAAAAAGGTTTCCCTGAACCAGGAAAGACGACAACTGGAGCTGCAAACCATGCGCAGCCAGCGACTGGCCATTGAAAATCGCCTGCGGAAATCCAGAGGTCTGGCATTGCTGAACAATCTGGATGAGCTGGAGGAGATCAACAACCAGGAACAGGAACAGAAGAAAAAAGATAAAGAGCCTGATGCCTTCCTGAAGGAAGCGGGTGTCATCCTGACCGATATGGTGAAAGCCAGCAACAATAAGCGGCTCTTTACCCGTCGTTCTGGCTAACACCTGCTTTAACTGATGGTAAAAAGCCCGCTATTTGCGGGCTTTTTATTAAGCACAGTGCTCAACCTTAGCAGGCTGGCTGCGCTAATGACCTGTGGAAACATCCCCCAGAACTTCAGCAAGACTGGACCGGGAAAGCTGCCCCTGCAACTGCCCATCGTCATCAACAACGGGGAGGGGAAAGTCGGTGTCCAGGGTATCGGGAATAACGGACTCCAGTATTGAGTCTGCCTGAATAGTCGGCACCGTCTCAATCAATATCGAGGTGACCTTCTTGTGACTCCCCTTCTGCACGGCCTGCTCAAGGGTCTGCTGAAGAATCACACCCTGATAGCCTTCATCATTAACGTAATAGCCAAAGTCTTCAGAGGTCTTTTTCATCTGACTCAAGGCCTCATCAATGGTTTCTGCAGTAATTCGACAGGCCGGAGGTTTCATCACCGTTTCTACGGTCAATGCCCGGGCACGGTTAACATCCTTAACAAACGCTTCCACATAATCTGTGGCCGGATTCAACAGAATATCTTCCGGAGCCCCCTGCTGAACCAGCTCACCATCTTTCAGAATGGCAATGCGATCACCCAGCCTCAGCGCTTCATCCAGGTCATGGGTAATAAAAACAATGGTTTTCTGGAGCTTACTCTGCAACCCGATCAACTGATCCTGCATCTCACTGCGAATCAGTGGATCCAGGGCAGAGAAAGCTTCGTCCATCAATAGAATTTCCGCATCGGTGCACAGCGCCCTGGCCAGACCAACCCTCTGTTGCTGCCCTCCCGACAGCTGGGAGGGGTATTGCTGCTCGTAGCCAGCCAGCCCCACGGTATCCAGCCATTGTTCCGCTTTCTTCAGTCGCTCGGCTTTGCCAACACCCTGAACCGACAGACCATAGGCAACATTATCTATGACCGTCCGGTGAGGCATCAGACCAAAACGCTGAAAGACCATGGACATCTTCTGACGTCGAAAGCTTTCCAGTTCTTTGGCAGAAAACCGGGTAATATCGGTGCCATCCACCAGGATCTCCCCCTCAGTGGGATCGATCAAACGGTTAAAATGGCGAATCAAGGTGGACTTACCGGATCCGGAAAGCCCCATAATCACAAAAATCTCACCTGCCTTGACGTCCAGGTTGATATCCCTGAGCCCAAGCGTATGCCCGGTATCAGCCAGAATCTGATCTTTGGATTCCCCCTGATGAACCCGGGGCATAACCTTGTCAGGCTGTTTCCCGAATAATTTGTACAGGCCACGAATCTGGATCAGAGGCTTTGTCTTGTCACTGTTATGCATGCTCAGCGCCTCCCAGATGTTTCTGGGTTCTGCGGGCATAAGCCTGAGAAACCCGGTCAAAGATGATCGCCAGCGCAACAATGGCAAGACCATTGAGCAGCCCCAGGGTGAAATACTGATTGGTAATGGATTTCAGTACCGGCTGCCCCAGGCCCTTGACGCCAATCATGGAAGCGATCACCACCATGGCCAGCGCCATCATAATGGTCTGGTTAATACCGGCCATAATGGTAGGCATTGCCAGTGGCAGCTGCACCCCCCACAACCGTTGCCACGGGCTGGCACCATAAGCGGTAGCGGCTTCCAATACCTCTTTATCCACCAGCCGAATCCCCAGGTTGGTCAGTCGAATAACCGGTGGAATGGCATAAATAACCACCGCGATCACGCCGGGAATCTTGCCAATCCCCAGCAACATCACCACCGGAATCAGATAAACAAATGCCGGCATGGTCTGCATGATATCCAGCATCGGCGTTACCAGCTTCTGCACACGGTCGGAACGGGCCATGGCGATACCGATTGGAATGCCCAGCACCAGAGAGAGCAAGGTGCATACCGTGATAACACTCAGGGTTCTCATGGTATTTTCCCACATACCAAAATAACCGATGGTCAGCAGGGAACAGACAACACCGAGGCACAGCTTCCAGGAACGGCTGGCGGCGTAGGCCAAACCGGTGATTACCGCCAGTATCAGTAACCAGGGAGAGCTGATCAGCAGGTTTTCAAACCAGACAAGAAAAGAGAGCAACGGATCAAAAAACGACTCAATCAAATCGCCATGTTCCCGGGAAAACTCCCGGTAGGCACCATCCAGAGTCTTTCGCAAAGCGATCAGGTCACTGCGATCCATATCCGGAAACTCAGTAACCCAGGATTCCTTAGCCATACACTTCAGCCTTTATTATGGGTGATTGGCACAGTATTCAGAGTATGGAGTTTACGCCTTTCGACTCCGCTCAAGACGAACGGAGTTTGGAGGTCAATAAATAAACCCATCAATTGCACCAGTGATGACCTTAAAGAGCCGCAAGCTCTTGCTTTACTTTTGCCACTACATCAGCAGGCAACCACTGGGACCAGACGGACTCATAGTTGGTCAGGAAATGCTCCATGGCGATTTCACCATCCGCCTGATTTTCTTCCATCCAGGCCAACAGCTCATTCATCTGCTGATTGGTAAACGAGCGCCCTGCCAGGTACTCATAAGCTGCCGGTGCTTTAACGGCGAAACGTTCGGTGGTAATGGTATTGACCGGCGATGGCGGATACATAGTGACTTTCGGAGACTCACAATCTTCTTTGGTGGTACAGTTGATGTATTCATCTACATCAACACCGGAACCGAAATCCACCTTGACCATTTCATACTTGCCCAGTACTGCCGAGGGTGCCCAGTAATAGCCAAACCAGGCCTCTTCCCGCTCATAGGCTTTGGCAATAGCACCGGACATACCGGCACCGGAACCCGGGTCAACCAGGTCAAACCCATGCTCTTCCAGCTCCAGCGCCCTGAACAAGTTGCCAGAATTAATCTGGCAGTTCCAGCCCGCCGGGCAACCGTAAAAAGCGGACAGGCTGGAATCTTCCGGATGCTTGAAGATTGCTGCTTTCCCTTTAATACCCTTGATGGTTTTCAGCTCAGGGTCTTTTTCTACCATGTATTTCGGTACCCAGAACCCTTCCTCACCACCTTCTGACAGCGAGTTGCCAGCATAGCGAAGGCGCTTTTCCTCGACACCTTTATTGAAAGCCTGCCTCATGGAGTTACTCCACATTTCCGGCGCGATATCCGGCTCTCCTTTTTCAACCATGGAGGTACCTGTCGCCATGGTGTCGCCAGGCACCAGCTCCACATTACAGCCAAAGACATTCTCAAGGATAAATTGATCAACGTGAGCTATCAGCGTTGCCGAGTTCCAGTTCATATCGGCGACTGTGACATCACCGCATTCATCAGCGGACACAGAGGCAGCAAAAGGGAGGGAAACAGCCAGTAAGGCAGCGGCAGACAATTTTCTTTTTAGCATGTGCAATCCTGTTTTTATTAATCCGTTTCTGATACCGGGCAGTGCCTTCCTGGCTCTATGGTGTAGAAAGGGATTAAAAATTTCTGCTCCTGCGGTTTTCCGTACACCGATTAACAGCAGAAATTTTTAAGCCCATTTTCCAGCGCCGAACATTTAACCGTACTTTCCCGTATATCAACTGGGGCACTAACTTACACTTCTAATGATTAGATTTCAAATTACTTTCACCAACACCCCAGAGAAAAAGACCAAAAATCAAACAGCTAAGGTTCTGTCCCGGCAATATCCAGAAGCGGCGCGGCATCGATGGACTCGGCATCCATCATGGCTGCAACCCGCTGCAAAGACGACAAGACCTGTGTTTTCTCCCAGGCCTCCAGCGCCTCAAAGCGCTCAATAAACTGTTCATGCAGTAGCGCCGGCGCTGTTGCCAGTACAGAGCGTCCGAGCTCGGTCAACCGTGCGTTAACAATTCGTTTATCGCTGACACTTCGGACTCGCTCCAGATACTGCCGCTCTTCCAGCCGATTCAAAATGGTGGTTACTGTCGCCTGGCTCAGGGAAACATCCTGGGAAATCCGCTTGACCGTCACATCACCGAGATCGCTGATTGCCTTCAAGACCATGATCTGGGGCGTGGTCAGGCCACAGGCTTTGATCATACGTTTTGAGTGCAGATCCGTTGCACGTATTATGCGTCTTAGAGAAATAAGTACGTCAGTCCAGTAACACGGTTCAGTCATACAATTTACTCATCGAAGAGGTTTAGAAAACAGGCGTATTTATTTGCCACAAAATAAACCGCAAAACAAACAAAATTTGATCTCAAATAGTTTGAACTGTAATATATTTCACCTAGACTCCTAATTAAAGTTGTATACAGGATCCTCTTCATGTTTATCCCCTCAGAGCGTTGACAGGCTTCTTGCACATAGCTCCAAACCCAAACGATCAAATTGATTTTGACTATTCAGCAAGAGCCAGCAACATGTCCCAACCGGAAATCTCTATGCCTTCCAGGCAAACCATCAACCCTCCCGTATTTTTTGGCTCAGCCATGTTAATACTTTTACTGGTGGGCTATACGGTCTTTTTCCCTGAAGATGCCAATAGCCGCTTTACGCATCTACAGTCCAGCATCATGACCAACGCCAGCTGGTTTTATGTCATGGCCGTGGCCCTGATCCTTCTGTGCGTCGCCTTTCTGGGGCTATCCCGATATGGTGATATAAAGCTGGGCCCTGATCATGCCGAACCCTCATTCAGCTTTGGCTCCTGGTTCGCCATGCTCTTTTCTGCGGGCATGGGCATCGGCCTGATGTTTTTCGGTGTCGCCGAGCCGGTTATGCACTTCCTTTCTCCACCGCTGGGTGAGCCTGGTACGGTGGAAGCCGCCAGAGAAGCCATGAAGCTCACCTTTTTTCACTGGGGGCTTCATGCCTGGGCGATTTATGCCATCGTGGCGCTGATTCTTGCTTTTTTCGGTTACCGGCATAACTTGCCACTCACTCTCCGCTCCGCCCTTTACCCCATCATCGGTGACCGTATTTACGGCATTCCCGGCCATATCATTGATGTGTTTGCCATACTCGGCACCATTTTTGGTGTTGCAACTGCGCTGGGTTATGGGGTTTTGCAGGTTAACTCGGGGCTGAACTACCTTTTCGGTATCGACATCAGCACACAGACACAGGTGATTCTGATTGTGGTCATCACGGCACTGGCCACCGTTTCTGTGGCGACAGGCCTTGATAAAGGCATCCGACGCCTCTCAGAAGCCAACCTGCTACTGGCACTGATGCTGTTAGTGATGGTGTTACTGCTCGGACCCACCGTCCTGTTGTTGCAGATGTTCGTGCAAAATACCGGTGGTTATCTGTCTGACATCGTCGGTAAAACCTTCAATCTCTACGCCTATCAGCCCACCGAGTGGCTTGGCGGCTGGACCTTATTCTACTGGGCCTGGTGGCTCTCCTGGTCACCGTTTGTCGGTATGTTTATTGCCCGTATTTCCAGGGGCAGAACCATCCGTGAGTTTGTTACTGGCGTTTTGTTCGTACCAACAGGCCTGACCCTGATCTGGATGACCGCTTTTGGCAATACCGCCATTGATATGATCATGAACCGGGGCATGACCGGTTTGGGTCAGGCCGTAGAAACCGATGTACCCATTGCGCTGTTCAGGTTTCTGGAATATTTCCCGTTCTCAAATGTACTCTCGATGGTAGCCATTGCCATGGTCGTGATCTTTTTTGTCACCTCCTCCGACTCCAGTGCCATGGTTGTCGACATGCTCGCCTCCGGGGGCAACAGTAAAACGCCGCTCTGGCAGCGGGTGTTCTGGTCCAGCCTGATTGGCATTGTAGCCATGGTACTGTTATTGGCCGGTGGCCTGGAGGCCCTGCAAACGGTGACCATCGCCTCAGCACTGCCTTTTTCCATCGTACTGTTGGTGTCAGCTTATGGCTTACTGAAAGCGCTGGCTGTTGATGCAACCAAGAAAGCCAGCCTGGAAAGAACCACACTCACCCCCAAAGTGGGTCATAAACCGATTCCCTGGCAGAACCGGCTGGCGACGATGGTCAGCTTTCCCCGACGGGCCCATGTCAATCGCTTTATTCAGGATGTTGCTCTCCCGGCTATGGAGTCCGTCGCATCAGAACTGAGCAAACAGGGGGTAGAAAGCACGATTCAACTGGATACCGAAAAACAGATACCCAGCCTGGTGGTACTCCACGGCGATGAAGTGGACTTCTTTTACAAAGTGACGCCCCGCTCTTACCTTCAGCCCAGTTTTATGCTGGACGAAGAAGATGAAGAAGAACGCAAATACTTCCGGGCCGAAGTTTTCCTGAGAGAAGGCGGCCAGGGTTACGACATTATGGGCTGGACCAGTGATCAGGTGATTGGTGATATTATCGATCAGTATGAAAAGCACATGCATTTCCTGCACATGGTTCGATAGACTGAACACACCCTCGTTTCCCCGCCCTGTGTGGAAACGAGGTGAACAGTTCGCTATCTAATGTATGGGTAGACAAAGTCAAACTGCTGCCCTGTCAGATTAATGGTCGCTTTTGAATTGTATGTGGTATCGTAACGCTCCATCCAACCATCAGCAGTAATGTGGTAATTGTTCTTGCTGCCATCCCTGCTCAGATGCCCGGACAGATTTCCGTTTAAGGTCTTCCCATACACATTAATCCCTTTAAAGAAAAAGCTGAAATTGACCCCACTGCAAACATTTACCAGATCGGCATGACTGCTATAGGGGATCACTACATACTGCTCTTCACGACCACCCGTTGGCTTAAGCCTGAAACGCATCACCATTATGCCCGCGTGGCTGATATGCAGATAAAGTACCAGTTCAGAGAGCCAGAGTTTTTCAGTTTTGGCAATTCTGTAAGCATCAAAACGATAGGTTCCGGCTGGTATTTGACAGGCAGTAAAGGAGGATAAGTCAGGGGACATCGGCGGCGTATAGGCAGGTGCGGGCTCTGTTCTATAACCATGGTATAAGTAATCCTGCGGGGGTGGGTATAACGGCCCTTCAGGCTGAGGATGGGCCGGCACCTCAGGGTAAGGTGGAGGGGTAAACCGTTCGAGGCCGATTGGTTTACCCAGGACAATCGATGGTAATAAAAGGATAAATGGATACAGTTTCATAACACCACAACCATGACATTATTCTTCCGGGCTAGAAGAATAGGTCATTTACCCGTATTTACAGGATGGCTGTGAAATTAAAAATCAGATTCAGATACCCGGAATAAGTAGCTGGCCATATGGAATCATATATTTCTGGCTACTTGGGCAGGTGCTATGCGAGGCACAACGGAGGGAGCATAGCCGTAGCTATGTGACCGGAGTTGTAACGAAGCACGACTGCATGGATGCAGGAGCTAGAGCAACGCAGGAGCAGTTGCCGAGAGTACCTGAACAAGTAGTCAGAAATATATGATTTCATATGGTTAGCTACTTACATCCGGGCAGTCACCGCGGGCCTACTGAAATGGATTCATTACAGTATCGAGCAGTTCCCACATACTGTTGCGTTTCTGAATTTCGCTGATTGCTCTGCCTTGAATCATCAGTTGTAACAACTCTTGTATATCGTTATGACCGTGATCTTTTGCCCATTTCAGTTTGCTATCCAGTGCCCTGCGGACTTTGTCCGTCGGCTTTGCCCCCGCGCTCAAAATCGTGCCATATAAACATTCTGCGTCATCGTAACGGTCAGTCACTATTGCCCGCTCCAGAGCTTCATTCAGTTTATCCAGAACCCCATCCGTTAGCGTTGCCCCCAGGGCCAGAATGACGCCTGCTAAGCACTCTGCGCCATCGTAATGATCGTCAGCTATGGCCCGCTCCACAGACTCATTCAGTTTACTTACGTCATCGTCCGTCAGCTCTACCCCGGTGCTCTTTATGGTGGATACTAACCGTTCTGCCCGCCCGTAGTTCTGGAAAGCTGCTGCCCCTGCCCATACCAGATGACTCCTCAGTTTTTCCTGGTCATCCTCCGTCAGCTTTGTCTTGGTGCTGACAATCATGGATAGTAACAGCTCTTCCTCATCGTAATGAAGGTGATCTACTGCCAGTATCAGACGGTTACTCAGCGCTATCCGGGTATCCTCCGTCAGCTCTGTCCCAGTGCTGACAATGATGGATAGTAACAGCTTTGCCTTATCGTAAAGACGGTTATCTAATGCCTCTATCAGACCTTTACTCAGTTCTATCCGGACATCCTCCGTCAGCTCTGTCTCAGTGCTTACAAAGACGGACTTTAACAGCTCTGCATTATCGTAAAGACGGTTATCTACTGCCACTATCAGACCTTTGCCCAGTGCTATCCGGTCCTCCTTCGTCAGCTCTGTCCCAGTGCTTACAATGATGGATAGTATCAGCTCTGCCTTATCGTAAAGACGGTTATCTATTGCCACTATCAGACCGTTACTCAGTGCTATCCGGTCATCCTTCGTCAGCTCTGTATCAGTGCTTACAATGATGGATAGTATCAGCTTTGCCTTATCGTAAAGACGGTTATCTACTGCCACTATCAGACCGTTACTCAGTGCTATCCGGGCATCCTTCGTCAGCTCTGTCCCAGTGCTTACCATGAAGGACAGTAACAGCATTGCCTGATCGTAAAAAAGGTGATCTACTGCCTGTACCAGACCGTTACTCAGTGCTGTCCGGGCATCCTCTGTGAACTCTGCCCCAGTGCTTTCAGCGATGAATTGTATCCGTTCTAAAAAATCATACCATCCGTACTTCAATGACAATATCACGCCTTCATTCAGTGTTCTCTGCCCTTCGCTGGTCAGCGTTGGCCCTGTATCCTGAGTAATAATGAGTTGTCGTTGCAGTTCCTGAAAAGGCAGGGTATTGGTCGGTCTTTCCTGATTTGCCACCTCCTTTGCTTCGACGACAAGACCCCATAATTTTACTAACTCAGACAGGCCGCCTTTGAATAATGGACTGACTTTCCTTTCTTCTATTTGATGATGGTTGACACGCACCGGCTTCAGGCAGTCTGTGTTGATGGGATTCGCACAAAAGGCTGTAGCCATCACATCCCGGCAAAATGCTTTACCCAGTGCATCAGCAGGTTGTAGCTGGTCAGCTGGCAACACCAGATCGTAAGTCAGATTCTCAATGGAAATATCGCGCTGTGGCGCAGTTTTTAGAGAATCTGCTTTTAGAGAAGCTGCCGGTTGTTTTTCCTGAGTTACGTCTGGCTGCCTGTTTCGATAATTGCTGGCTAAATCAACTAAGACTGGGAAATTCATTATATAGATCCTTTTGATAATTCTTATTAGATAACAGTTAATGAATTTTGTTCCATTTTTCTACAGATAATCATTTAGCCTATTACGCCTTCGTTTGAAGTTACTGACTGATCTCGGTCAAAGTGGAATTAAAAGTGGAGTTAAAGACAGGATAGAAACGTTATTTCTTATGCTTCACACCGTTACAACGGAACGGTGAAAATTTCACCCTTCCGTTATTTTGTGGTTCTGGAATATTGCCAATTTATTCTGAAGCTTCCAGTTTATCCTGGGTCCTGAGTTCAAAATCAGAAGCATCATGCCGGTTTCTCAGCTGCCCGGACAGTTCACCCCAGGTGCGGTTGACCATTTTCCCACGTTGAACGGCCTCTCGCTGCCCAATATGTCTGGACCATCGAACAACATGTTGATAGTCATCCACCTGAAGAAACTCGGCAGCATCGTAGATTTTGCCATCCACCAGGGCCCCGTACCATGGCCAGATTGCCATATCCGCAATGGTATAATCATCGCCACAGATATAGGTATTGTTTGCCAGATGCTGGTTTAACATATCCAGCTGACGCTTGACCTCCATGGCAAAGCGATCAATAGGGTACTGGTATTTTTCCGGCGCATAAGCATAGAAATGGCCAAAGCCGCCCCCCAGGTATGGACCACTGCCCACCTGCCAGAACAGCCATGAGAGACACTGTGCCCGCCTGGCGGGTTCCGCTGGTAGAAACGCATTAAATTTTTCGGCCAGATAAAGGAGGATGGCTCCTGACTCAAATACCGGTATCTCCACACCGTCGCTTCGATCCACCAGGGCAGGAATCTTCGAGTTAGGGTTTATGCCAACAAAGCCCGAACCAAACTGATCACCTGCCATAATGTCAATCAGAAAAGCGTCATACCCGGCCTCTTTAATCCCCAGCGCCAGCAACTCTTCAAACAGTATGGTGACTTTCACACCATTCGGGGTTGCCAGTGAATAAAGTTGGAATGGATGCTTGCCAACCGGTAACGGTTTGTCAAAACGGGCACCGGCGGTTGGCCGGTTAATGCCACCAAACTGGCCACCATTCTCATTTTCCCAAGTCCATACCCTGGGAGGAACATACGATGCATCTGCCATGGGCAACTCCTTATTCGTTCTTAAGCCCGAAGCTGCCCAGCATAAGATAATTCCCGAAGAAAGGTAAGCGTATTCCCGTATTAAACACAGACATGAAAAGTAACGTGAATCGTTTTCAGGCCTTGATGCAAACAATCTGGATAAAAAGCACAGAGTCATCTATCTATGTCATACATCAAATTCACTGCTTAGTTCTTTCGTTCAAAAAATAACCGGAGTGTTCAAACAATGATAAAAACTGTTGTTGTATCCGTCCTGCTCCTGGCCTGCTTTCTGGTTATGGCCGACCTTGTTCCCTTTTTACTGAAAAACACAGACTCACCTGCTGATAATGAGCAGCCACAGAAAAAACAGGAACACATTATCAAATCAATCGTTTTATTAGTTGGTATTGCGATTATGATCACACTGATCCTGCACTTCTGGCACTGACTCAATCAAATCTGACTGGAGAGTAAAAGTGATGCTGACACAGTGAACACTGACTACATTTATGGGCATGGCTGCTTCCCTGAGTAATTGCAGGGCATTACTGAATACCATTCATTTCGGTGAGTGTACTTTGCATACCATGATTAACCGTTTAAAGCGTATATTTTCCCGACTGGCGTTTCTCTGTGCTGGCCAGAAACCCTCCTTTGAAGGCCCGGGGCTCTCCGGCATTATTGCGGATTGGGTTGAGCCGTTGCTCAGTGAATACAGCGACAGTAATAATGAGATCGAAAACATTATTGATCTGACGTCTAACTGCTGGAATATCGGTGCCTGTCCAAAAGATAACCGGGCTGAGTTATGGGGTCTTCTTATCCAGCCAATCGTTGAAGAACACTTTTATGAACACCGGCATGATCTTCAGGGCAAACTCAGGAAACTGATCAAAGTGAGGGAGAAACTGTATGCTCACGATCCACGCTTCATCCTGGATTTTCGGTTTAAATATCGCCGCTCCCAATTGAGGCTGGATATTTTCAGCACCCGGGACCTGAGCCCGTCCCAGTTTATGGCCGGGCTTGATGCATTAATCCATCAAAGTGAACTCAATGCCTGACTCACGTCTGAACCTTCATGATCTCCGGCCACTGCGTCGTATAAGAAGGACTCAGCACCTGCTGGTTCATATGCCATGGCTGCGCCCGGAAGCCCACTGATGCAGGCCGGAGTGTCTGGCTCCCAAAGCGCTGGTTAATGGCATCCAGCACGGTCATCATCCGGGTATTTTCCGGAATTGCTGCTGCCGTCAGCAAGTCTCCCTGAAAACTTGCACCGGAACAAAGATCCACCAGGGCAAAGCCCGCCTTTTTATACTCGTAACCTTCCTGAAACAGCACGTCCAAAGCCGGATTTAACTGTTGCAGCCAAACCGAGCTATCACTGGTGGGCGATGGAACCATCAGCTTCAGACTCCGTCCGGTTTGCGGGAGATTGGCCTTAAAGGGATCGGTCCTGATAAAAATAATGGCTTCACGGGAATACTGCTGTTGTTTTCTGAGTTTCTCGCAGGCGCGACAGATAAAACTGGCCAGTGCGGCATGAAGTGCCTGCCTGGTAGTGACCCGCTGGCCGAAGCTCCGGGAGCACATAATCTGATGTTTATTGGCTGAACTCCCCTCTTCCCAGGGAATGCAGTACTCCCCCTGAAGTTCACAGACCGTCCGTTCCAACACCACAGAAAACTGTTTCCTGACCCATCGACGATTGGCGTTTGCCAGTTGTGCAGCAGTATGAATACCTGCCGCCTCCAGCCGCTTTCCTATGCGTCGGCCTACTCCCCATACCTCACCAACCGGGGTGATTGCCATTAACCGCTGCTGGCGTATCGGGCTGGTTAAATCCACAACACCACCGGTTGCCGGAAATTTCTTGGCCGCATAGTTAGCGAGTTTGGCCAGTGTTTTGGTGGTTGAGATGCCCACACCAATCGGCAGCCCCGTCCACTGGAATACCCGCCGTTTCATATCCAACCCTATGGCATGCAGATTTGCCAGCGGAAAACCGGAGAGTTCAACAAAGGCTTCATCGATCGAATACACTTCCAGCTTCGGGCTGAACTGTTCCAGCACCGACATAAAGCGGGAAGACATATCGCCATACAGCGCATAGTTGGAGCTTTTCAGTATGATTTCACCACGGGCCACCTGATCCCTGACCTTGAACGCCGGTGTCCCCATGGCAACGCCCAGGGCTTTCAGTTGCGCTGTTCTGGCAACGATACAGCCATCATTATTGCTGAGCACTCCCAGGGCTTTACCCAGCAGGGATGGATTAAAGACCTGCTCGCAGGAACAGTAAAAAGCATTGGCATCACAGAGGGCAATAACGTCCTTCATCGCAGGTGGTGAATGACTTCAGTGACCACACCCCAGACATTGAGCCCTTCTTCAGAGTCCAGTTTAATCGCAGGGTAGTCGGGGTTTTCCGAGTGCAATTCCGGTTTGCCATGGCAATAGACCAGGCGTTTTACAATCAGCTCACCGTCCAGCAAGGCCAGTATCACATCACCGTCTCCCGGAGTGAGGGAGCGATCAATAATCAGAATGTCACCATCAAAGATGCCAGCGCCTTCCATGGATCGCCCCTGGGCCCGGGCAAAAAAAGTCGCTGCCGGATGACGGATCAACAGCTGGTCCAGGGAGAGCGTATCTTGCAGGTAGTCAGCTGCCGGGCTGGTGAAGCCACAGGCAGCCGGGCTCTGGTAAAAGGGCAATGTCTCTGGCAAAGGTCGTGGAAGGATCTGGATCGGCTTCATGCCATTCAATCTCATCAACTGTTTATTTATACAGTATAAGCATTTAGCGGTTAAAAGAAAACGGATGCACTTTGGAGGCAGGAGAGCTGTTCCGCAAGCCGACTCTGATCGACTTGCAATGGAGCATCTTTGCTTCTCCACCTGACACACCATCAATGGAACCTGACAATCATTTTGAGGTCAAACAGCGACATTAATAATCTAGTGCAGAAAAGCGTTAATACCCGTACACCCCGTTCATCCTGAGCTTGTCGAAGGATGGTGCCACCGTACTTCGACAAGCTCAGCACGAACGGTATGGGTATCAACGCTAAATTGCACTAGGAGGTACTCTGAAAGCAACCACATCCACCCACTCCCGCTCAAAGCCTGACCGCCGGGATGACACCGGTTCAAGCGGGATGCCTGACCGCCCCAGAAGCACATTTAACGGTAAAAAAGTCTCAAACCATCAGTCCTGCAGAGGCACAAGCCGCCCCCTGCATGATGTCAAAACTCTTGAAGACGCCTTTTGGGAAAGTAAACCGTTACCAGAACGTAAGACCACCTCGGCTGAGGTGCTTAAAGCATATAGCCGTGATGTAACCTCGCTCAGAAGTGGCTTCTTCCTGCAAAAGCTCTGCTTACAGAACGTTCCACACGGCAATAGAAAAGTCACCCCGGATCAGGTCATTCAGGAATTCAAACGGGAGCCGGGTCAGAATAGCAAGTGCCAATTAGCGATAGCTCGTTTCAAAGCGGAATGCTGCCTGAAAGGCCTGCTCCTGAATGGTCAGCGGGTCACAGCGGATGCGGTGGTTAAGGACTTCCCGGATACTCCGGAAGGAAAACTGGGAATAGCACGCTTTATGGAACAATGTTGCCTGAGTGGCCTGGGCCTGCAAGGCCAGCAGGTCACACCGAATGCGGTGGTCAGGGCTTTCCCGGATAATCCGGAAGGCAAACTGGGAGTAGCACGCTTTCAGGAACAATGCTGCCTGAGCGGCTTGCCATTGAATGGCCAGCAGGTCTCACCGGATACGGTGGCCAACGCTTTTCCGGATAGTCCGGTAGGAAAGCTGGGCATAGTACGCTTTAAAGAAGAATGTTGCCTGGAAGGCATGCCGTTGAATGGCCAGCAAGTCTCACCGGATACGGTGGCCAACGCTTTTCCGGATAGTCCGGTAGGAAAGCTGGGCATAGTACGCTTTAAAGAAGAATGTTGCCTGGAAGGCATGCCGTTGAATGGCCAGCAAGTCTCACCGGATACGGTGTTGAAGGGTTTTCAGGCCGCCAACGCAAAACTGGAAATGGCGCACTTTAAAGCGGAATGTTGTCTGAGGAACCTGCCGTTGAATGGCCAGCAGGTGACAACGGGTGCGGCGTTTAAGGATTTCCCGGATAGCCCGGAAGGCAAACTGGCAAAAGCGCGCTTCAAAGCGGAATGCTGCCTGAGGAGCCTGCCGATAAATGGCCATCGGATCACACCGGCGTCAGTGATTAAGGATTTTCAGGACACCAGGGCAGCACTGGAGCTGGCACGCTTTAAGGAACACTGTTGCCTGAGGGAGCTGCCGCTGAATGGGGAACAGATCACACCGGATGAGGTGGTTAAGGATTTTCAGGCAGCCAGGGAAATATTGGGATTGGCGCGCTTCAAAGCAGAATGTTGCCTGCGGGGCCTGCTTTTGAATGACCAGCAGGTCACACTGGAGCAGGTAGTTAAAGCTTTCCCGAATAGTCCGGAGGGCAAACTGGGGATCGCACGCTTCAAAGCGGACTACTATCTGAAAGGCCTGCCGCTGCATGACCTGCTGGTCACACCGGATGAGGTGTTTATGGATTTCCCGAATAGCCCGGAAGGCAAACTGGGGAGAGCACGCTTCAAAGCAGAATGCTACCTGAAGAACCTGCCATTGAACGGCCAGCCGGTCAGCCAGAGTGAGGTAATTAAAGATTATCAGGCGGCCAAAGCACCACTGGAGCTGGCACGCTTTAAGGAGCAATGTTGCCTGAAGTCCCTGCCGTTGAATGGTCGGCAAGTGACACCGGATGAGGTGATCAGGGATTACCCGGATAATCCGTTGGGCAAACTGGGGAGCGCGCGCTTCAAATCAGAATGTTGTCTGCGTGGCCTGACGCTGGATGGCCAGCTGGTCACACCGGATGCGGTGGTTAAGGATTATCAGGCCACCAGGGCAACACTGGAGCTGGCGCGCTTCAAAGCGGAATGCTGTATGAGAGGCCTGACACTGGCTGGCAACCGGGTCACCCCGGACGAGGTGGTCAGGGATTTCCCGGGCAGTCCGGCAGGCAAACTGGGCCAAGCGCACTTTAAAGCGGAATGTTGCCTGAGGGGCCTGGCGTTGAATGGTCAGCCGGTCACACCGGATGCGGTGATTAAGGGTTTCCCGGGTGGTCGGGAAAGCAGACTGGGTATCGCGCGCTTCAAGGCGGAATGTTGCCTGAGGGGCCTGACGTTGAATGGCCAGCAGGTCACACCGGATGCCGTGGTTAAGGGTTATCTGGCAGTCAGGGCAACACTCGAGCTGGCGCGCTTTAAGGAACAATGTTGTCTCAGAGGCCTGGCGTTGAATCGCCAGCCAGTCACTCCGGATTCAGTGGCCGAAGCGTACCAGGCAGCCAAAGCAAAACTGGCGCTGGCGCGCTTTAAAGCAGAATGCTGCCTGAGGGGGCTGTGTTTGAATAACCTGCAGGTCACACCGGAGGAAGTAGTCGGGGATTATCAGGCCATCAGGGCAATACTTGAACTGGCACGCTTTAAAGCAGACTGCTGCCTGAAGGACCTGAAGCTCAATGGTGACCAGGTCACACCGGATGAGGTGGTTAAGAGTTTCCCGGACAGTCCGGATGGCAAACTGGGGGTGGCGCGCTTCACAGCGGACTGTTGCCTGAGAGGGCTGCTGTTGAATGGCCAGCAGGTCACACCGGATTCCGTAGCCAGTGGTTATCAGGCAATCAGGGCAACACTGGAGCTGGCTCGCTTCAAATCGGAATGTTGCCTGAAAGGGCTGCTGTTGAATGGCCGGCAGGTCACACCGGATGCCGTGGTTAAGGATTATGAACGCGGTGGCAGGTTGCTCGAAAGAGCTATTTTTTATTCGCTACTGGCATTGAATGCCAGAGAACTGAATGGCAAATATCTGGATAACGAGGAGGTATTGGCAGCGTTTAATGATATACCCGGAGATCATACTTCAAGGCAAACCAGGTATCTGGTTCAAAGGTTGCAGCAATCCCACCGGTACGATGAAACCAGCAAAGGTCAGGAGATACTTCAACAGGCCTGGCAAATCTTAACCAAAGTGCCAGTCAAAGACGATGAGCAATCTCGACTGCAATGTATATTGAAATTCATGGCCATGGAGAATAAATGGACAATTGATCAACAGGAAGTGTCTGCAAAACAGGTATTCCATGCCATCAAAACACTGAGGCGCTCATTTAAGAATTCACGCCTGCATTTCTTCTTTCTGGCGCACTGCTGTATCACGAGACAGTCTATTGGCAGACAGCACATTCATAAGGATCAGGTAATCAGGTATCTTAAAAGTTTTCTTGAAGGAAGCAGGCTGCGCCATGCTTTAAACTGCTGGTTTGAAGAATGCAGCTCCGAAGCCTGTGTAATGGATGAGTTACTCGATGCTCAGGGGAGTGACAGTCCTCACCGATATACAACCTTTGCCAGTCAACAGGAAGCTTCTGTTGCCGTTAACAGCGAGAACACCGGACATAAGCATGGAGAACACCTGCCCGACGTGATTCCCGTTATCGAGCGTTCTGAGCGAAGCACAACATCGGCAGAGGTATTCGCTGCCAATCCGGGCAAGGAAGGCTCACTCCCCTGCCAGCTCAGGGAATATCGGGATACAACAGAAACCGCTTCCACCCACCAGACATTTGCCGTCTATATGGCTGAAACCCTGAAGCAAAGGTTAAAAACAGGCATCCCGGACAAGCCGGTTCCACGATTAAATGCGCTAACACTGAAAACACTGGAGATTATTCAGGAAATCAATAGTTCTTATACCATCCCCCCTCTGCTGATTAACGGTTCTTACGGACGTTTTTTACAGAATCTCTGCTCATCATTTAATGATATTGACATTGTCTGCACGGAAGAAGCGTCCTCCAGAACACTCTTTGACAGGCTGCAGGCACTGAACACCGACTGGGATTCTGAAATCGCCAAAAGCGTCACCATCTGGCCAATCGAGGGATGTCAGGCCATTAAACTGCCACACGCCTACAATATTCAACTTAAAGCCGGTGATCTGGGGAGGAAAGCAATGGAGCTTCACGTCAGTATTGATGTCAGAGTAGCCCATGAAAATACCGCACAACTGGCTATTCACGTTCCCGGCGTTGAAAGGCCGGTATGGTGTTTGTCGTTTACGGAAGAAACCCGGTTACTGAACGATACGCTGGAATACCTTGCCAGGAACCTTGACAGGCTAACAGAACAATTGCAAAAAGGAGCGATATTTGGCTTAGCTCGAACCCTGCTTTTTAACACGCCCCAAAACACCGATGAACGTATTTATGGTTTGCTTATGCGCTGCCTGCTTACCCTGAATAAAGCCAGGCAGTTTATCGCCCTGCACTCTGCAGAAAAACCCGGAAAACCTGACGGCCAGACTACCCCGCAGGCAAAAGAACAACAGCGCCTGCATACACTCGCTGCAAATCTACAAGCGAAATTACATAGCCATGTTTACCGTCATGGCTTTGAACACACAATTAACCACTGGCTATCGACAACTCAGCCTGTTAATGATCATCAGCTCCAGAAGAAGGACTTTACCAAAACACTGCTTGCGATGATGCATCCTGCATAAGTAGCTAACCAAAACTGTTATCGATACTAATCCTCATCAATAATTATAGATTTGTTGTGGCAAATCAGGTGATGACCATGGCTTGGCACACCTTAAATGGAACCTAACAATCACTCTGAGGTCAAACGGTGGTATTTACATGCCAAGTGCGCAGGGTTTTATTCTGAAAGCACCCACTTCAACCGACTTCTACCCAAAGTCTGCTGCCCGGGCTGACCGACAAACCGGTTCAGGCAGGATGCCTGACTGCTCCACAAATACATTTAACGGTAAAAGAATCTCCAGCCATCGCTGCCATAGAAGCACAGCCTCCACCATGGGTGAGGCCAGGCGTATTGAGAATGCCTTTTGGAAAAAAACACCACTACACGGACGTCAAATCACCTCAGCTGATGTGCTTAGAGCCTATGGCAATGATACGACCTCGCTCAGAGGTGGCTTCTTCCTGCAAAGACTCTGCTTACAAAACATTCTGCATAACAATAGAAAAGTAACGCCGGATCAGGTTATTCAGGAATTCAATCGGGAACCAGGTCGAAATAACAAATGCCAACTGGCGATAGCGCGCTTCAAGGCGGAATGCTGCCTGAGGAACCTGACCTTGAATGGCCAACCTGTCAGGACGGATACCGTGGTCAGGGATTTCCCGGATGGTCCGGAAGGCAAACTGGGGGTGGCGCATTTTAAGGAACAATGTTGCCTGAAAAGCCTGACCCTGAATGGTCAGCAGGTCACAGCGGCTGCAGTAATTGAGGATTTCCCGGATAGTCCGGAAGGCAGACTGGGGCTGGCACGCTTCAAGGCGGAATGTTGTCTGAAGGGCCTGGCAGTGAATAGCCAGCTACTCACACCGGATGCGGTGGTGAAGAGTTGTCAGGCAGCCAAAGCAACACTGGAACTGGCACGGTTCAAAGAGGAGTGTTGCCTGAAGGGCCTGCTGCTGAATGGTCATCAGATCACACCGGATACGGTGATTGAGAGTTTCCCGGATGACCCGGAAGGCAGACTGGGAATAATGCGCTTTAAGGAACAATGTTGCCTGAGCGGCCTGCTGTTAAATGGCCAGCAGGTGACACCGGATACGGTGGTTAAGGGGTGCCTGGAAATCAATGCAACACTCCCGCTGGCACGCTTCAAAGCGGAATGTTGCCTGAAAGGCCTGGCATTAAATGGCCATCAGGTCACACCGGGTGCGGTGGTTAAGGCTTATCAGGCAGCCAGGGCAACGCTGGAGCTGGCGCGCTTCAAAGCAGAATGTTGCCTGAAAAGCCTGCCGTTGAATGGCCAGCGGGTCACGCCGGATACTGTTGTTAGGGATTTTCAGGCCGCCAGGGCACCACTGGCGCTGGCACGATTTAAGCAACAATGTTGCCTGAGGGGCCTGACGTTGGGAGGCAGGCAGGTCACAGCGGATGAGGTGGTTATGGAGTTCCCGGATAGTCCGGATGGCCAACTGGCCACAGTGCGCTTCAAGGCCGAATGTTGCCTGAGAGGCCTGCCATTGAATGGCCGACAGGTGACACCGGAAGCGGTGATCCGGGATTATGAAAGTGGCAATTGGTTGCTCGAAAGAGCGATTTTCTACTCTCTGCTGGCATTGAATGCCAGAAAATTGCATGGCAACTACCTGGATAACCGGCAGGTATTAGCAGCGTTTGATGCAGCACCCGGGGACCATTCTTCAGGGCAAACCAGATATCTGATTAAAAAGCTGAGACAATCTCATAAGTGCGATGAAACCAGTGAAGCCCAGGATATCATGCAAAAGGCCTGGCAAATCTTAAACAGCGTACCGGTCAAAGATGAGCAGCAACGACTGCAATGCATATTGAAATTCATAGCGATGCAGAATGAATTGACCATTGATCATCAGAGAGTGTCAGCACAACAGGTATCGCAATCCATCAAAACACTGAAGCGCTCATTTCAGAACGCACGCCTGCATTTTTTCTTCCTGGCGTACTGCTATGTCAGGGGCCAGCCTGTTGATGGACGACAAATCCACAGGCATCAGGTTCTGGAGTGCCTCCAGAATTTTCATAAAAGAAGCAACTGGCAGCATGCTTTAGGCCGCTGGTTTGAACAATACAGTCCTGAAGCCAATATAATGGATAATTTATTGTTTGAACGAACAAACACGGTAGCGGTATCCGTTGCCAGTCCCGGGAAGGAATGCCAACGCCCTTATCAGGTCAGGGAATACCGGGATGAAACAGAAAATACCTGCGCCACCCGGGCAGTGACCGCCAGTGCGGCTCAAACTATGGAGCCACCGTTAACAACAGGCGGATCGGATGTTCCGGACAAGTCGACCCGACAGTTAACTCCGCTAACGCTGAAAGTGCTGGAAATTATTCAGGAAATCAATGGTTCTTATAACGATCCAGCCATTCTGATTACCGGTTCTTACGCCCGTTTTTTACAGAACCTCTGCTCAGTATTTAATGATATTGACATTATCTGCACGACAGAAAAATCAACCAGAACACTCCTTGCCAAGCTGCAGGCGCTAAACACCGACAGGGATTCAGACATCCCCAAAAGCATCATCATCTCACCAGTCCCGGGATGTCCGGCGATTCAACTGCCAGGTGCCTACAATATTGACCTTGAAGATGGTGATCTGGCGACCAGGGCATTGGGGTTTCAGGTCAGTGTTGACGCCAGGGTAGCCCAAAATACAACAGGATTGGCCGTTGAGGTTCCCGGCGTTGCCAGGCCGGTATGGTGTTTGTCGTTTGCTGAAGAAACCCGATTGCTCAATGATACGCTGGAATACCTTGCTGAGAACCTTGATCCGCTGACAGAGCAATTGCAAAACGGGCCGGTATTTGACGTCCCCCGTACCCTTCTTTTTAATAGCCCCCAAAATACCGATGAACGTATTTATGGCTTACTTCTACGCTGCCTGCTTACCCTGAATAAAGCCAGGCAGTTTATCGCTCTGCACTCTGAAGGCAGATCCGGGACAAATGACGGTTCGGCCACCACGCTTGAACAACAACGCCTGCATGCACTGACTGAGCATCTGCAAATGAAATTGACTGGCCATGTTTGCCGTCATGATTTTGAGCAAAGGGTTAACGGCTGGCTATCAACAGCTCCACAGGTTAATGGCTACCAGATCAAAAGGAAGGCATTTATTACGACACTGCTTGAGATGATGCATCCTGAAGAAGATCGAATAAACTCAGCTCGATGAACTTTTTGAAAAAATAACACTCTAAACGAATAGACCAAAGTGGCAGGTATTTCTCTTACCACGTCTCCCCTATTAAGTAGCTGGCCATATGGAATCATATATTTCTGGCTACTTGGGCAGGTGCTATGCGAGGCACAACGGAGGGAGCATAGCCGTAGCTATGTGACCGGAGTTGTAACGAAGCACGACTGCATGGATGCAGGAGCTAGAGCAACGCAGGAGCAGTTGCCGGGAGTGCCTGAACAAGGAGTCAGAAATATATGATTTCATATGGTTAGCTACTTAACTGACAACTCTCCCGGCAAACCAGGGATTAAACCGATGACCTTTCGCATATTGTTAATTTCATTACTGTTTTCCACTTCAGCTATGGCATTCGCAGGTAATGACTATAACTATACATTTATTAATACCGGCTTTGGTTACAATAATCAGAATCAGGGCACGCAAAACTTCGATGGAACCACCTGGTTCGTCAATGGTGCCTATAAAGTCCCATCCATACCCGTCATCCTGAACGCAGGATACGCCTACGGCCGCATTGATAAAGATGATGTTGCCAGTAATGTCGAGATTGATGGCAGCTCCTACTTTGCCGGAGCCAGCCTGTTATTAAAGCCAACGGACAGATTCCATGTCATTCCATCGGTCACCAGTGGCCGACTCAGAAACGGCCTGTCTGTGGATGCGGATGAGGTAAAGGATAAAGTCACAGCCTACACAGCGTCGGTCAGCGCCCGTTATCACCTGGAACAAGGCCTCTGGCTGAATTCCGGCTATATTCAGCAATACTATGACCGGGACGAAGATGACAATACCGGCTTCTTCACTGCCGGAGCAGAATATCAAGTGGATTATGAGTGGTCATTTGGCCTGAATTATCGCGGCAATTCTGATCAGTACACCACCCAGTTTTTTGTGAAACTCTTCTTCTGAGTGATCACTGAATTCGGCAATGTGTCCTCATTCCCACCAGAATCTGAACCATTTGGATGCCCCGCTGCCTGCTGCGGGGCTTAAATAAAGTTAACAAGACAGCTAAAAAGACAGAACAACGGCCCTGGTATCCGTATTTTTGGCCTTGAGCCCTCTCAAGCTGAAAGAACGGGACTGTTTGAGAATGTCCAGCTGAAGGCTGGCAGGATCACCCAGATATATAACCTCATAGTTGGCACTGCGATTCTGTATGGGCTGAACACTCACAGATTTGGTAAGAGGCAGGCTTTCCAGACAAGCCCGTAGTTCATCAACATCCCGCATACGATCGAAATTTTTCAGTGTTACCTGAATTTTGCTTCCGTTGTTGAACTGGCTGATAAACTGCTTCTTTATTGCACTGGTGAGCTTTGGCTGCAAATCTTCCATGGCATAACTCAGAGAGTTTTGTTCCCGAATAGTGGCCGAGTCAGAAATTTCAACGCTATTGTTTGGATCACTGGATACGTTAATCAAATCATCGCTACTGAAGCGGTCAGTAATACGGACTTTAATGGTCGTCTGCAGTCCGGTCATACCTCCCATTGCCTTATACTCATACTTGCTGATGTCAGTCTTGATGGTGTATCGAGCACTATTGGGCGAGGACGAAACCTCAAAACCACTGGTCGCCAGAAGTTCGCGCATCAGGCGATCAACCTCAGGTCTGTCCGTTTGAATTGCAAAGGATGGTCGCCCCATATTTTCCTGAATAGCGAGAATCTGCTGCTGACCGTCAGGAGGAGAGTCACTTACCTCGGCACTGATGATGATGAAGTAGTTGTTTCCTTCCTGGTACTCCTTGATCACCGTATAGCGCTGCACATGGCCAGAGGAAACCGTTGAAAGTTTTGCTCTCAAGGCTTCTGCGTTTTCAACCGTTGTTTTGGAGGCCATTTGCACCCCGCCATACTGTTCGACAGCACTGCGCAAAGCATTATTCAACGCTGTCGTGCGTGCAGCTTCCACACCTGATGACAAGGACGCAACACCACGGGCTTCAACAATGCTATCTTGCTCTTCAAACAATTCAGAGAAATCACCGCTACGTTCTGAAATAACCATTACGTTATAGGTCATACCATCATGCTCACCGGTATTAAAATTCCATGCGGCTTTCAGAGTACCTTCAACATTGCTGGTCAATGAGGTGTAGTACTCTTCGAGTACTGTATCACCTTTCCAGGATTGACTGGCCCGCTCTACAGAGGAAATCCGTTCCCCTTTAAGATAAGCCGTCAGAGATTTCATGGCATCCTGCCGTGCTATCTCTTGAGCAACATTGGCTTTACGGTGCATACCGAGACCAATTGCGATCACGGTACGTCCAAGCTCATTGTCATTCACCATGCCCATATACTGGTTATTAGCCAGCATTTTGGACACAGTTTTCTCAAGAGAAGCATTGGCTAATGTTGGCAACATCAGAAGTGCTGCCAGAATGAGAGCCCAACGTTTCATTAGTTAACGGCCCTCCTTACCAACCAAATGCGTCTTCTGCATCGGCATTGCCGCCTCCGGTATAAGCGCCGGAGGTAGCCGTACCTTGTGTGTTTTGAACGGGAACCTGCTGCTTCACAGGTTGCTGTGTCGCTACGGGAGGAACGACACGATTGCTGCTGGCAGCTTCTCTCTCGGCTTGGTTATAAACAGCCTTGCTGCTTTCAGCAATGCGAACAGATTGGTCCAAACCGTCTTTAGTGCCTTTGAGTTGCTGCTGTGATTGAATGTCCAGTACTTTGGTTTGGTACTGGCTGGCCTGCATAAGCCTGGCATTAACAACACTGGATGTATCAATGGAGTAAATGCTGACGTAAATATCCTGGCCAGAAAGCGGGTGGGTCACACGCCTGCCAAAACGCTTGGATAGACCTTGGACAGCGCGATTTTCGATGCTCTGGCTAAGCTCGCTGGTAAAGCTTTCCGCAGCAATGCTGACGTCCTTTCCGCCACTACTACTCAGGGTCGTCATTGCCTGCTCGGCTTTTTCATAGGCAGCAACGTCCGCATAAAGGGCTGTAGCCACTTGTTTACGTGCCATCAGTTCAGCGATACCACGGGCTTTTCGTTCAGAAGAAGAGCTACTGCCAACAGGGCTGGCAGCTATGCCAAGAATATGGAAATTACCAGAACTATCACGGAACTTGCGCCCCCCTGTAGCGGTAGACCAGTCCTGGCTGCGTATATAATCAGCCAGATTTTGTTTCCCTTTGGGAAGCGTCATTGCTTCACCTGAAAGCAGAGCCCGTATCATCTCCTCTTGTTTTGGAGACCAGACGGTCACCATGGCAACTTTATACTGTTGCTTAATGTCATCCCATGATTCAAACTGAGCAGCGGTAATGGCACCATACAGAGGCATTTTGGAAACGGCTTCAGCCATACTGTAGGCTTCACCTGTGACACTGCCTGCCAGTTGGTCCAGCTCGTTCATGGTACTTTCATGTTCAGACATGGCCTCCTGATAATTGGCTTTGGCCTGCTCATATTGGGCTTGCTTGTCAGCAGCGATTTCACCCTTATCGAAGTGCCCATCCAGCTTTTTGATAGCAGCTTCCATCAATGCATCGGCTCTATCACCAAAGGTGACACCTCGGAGCATTTGTGCTTCTTTGGCATCCATAACTTCCAACAGTTTGGCTACTCGCCCCCTCTGAGCAGCAGCTTTTCTTTCCAAATTTTCAAGTTTGTCTTTGAACTCAACATTAAGGTCTGTACCCGGGGTGCTGACACGATCTGCTGCTGACATATCAGTATAGATGTACTGAATAATGGATCGTTTCGCATCCAGAGATGCTTCCATGGATTTCAGAGAACGCTTAATGATGAAACTGTCATCATAAGATGGATCTTCCGAGTCAAAAATAGCTTCGCTTAGAGCGACATATACTCTTTTATCGCTGTTCCAGCCCTCAAGCACCCCACCTTTATCCAGAAATTGATAAGCAAGATCCATCGCATCAACTGCAGCAGCGGACTGTGCAGGCATGGTTTGCAGCTGAGTGGTAACGGCTGTGGCAGGTGTTTCGACGATTTGTGGCTGGACAGAAACAGCAGTGACTTCTGGCGAAGCCGCTTCGGGTTTAAACTCTACAGCGTGTACTGCTGAAGAGACAGCCAGTGCCAGTAGTGTGGCTTTAAAGAGATATCTCATGGTTTGTTCTCAATAATTTGGATAGTGTTATAAGCAAATTTATTTATTGCGGCATACAGTTGCAGATAAGAAACGAACCGGGATGCTTCCTGCTTTAATCCCATGCGGTGAAGAGATTCTGTGTAACGTGAAATAGCTTCCAGGTTGCTGGGTTCAAGAGCGATCCACTGTAAATAAACAGCAGCAGCTTCCGGCCAATTTTGCCTTGCGATTAAGGCTGCTCCCAGATACTGCCAGCTCTCCTGATGACGAGGTGAGCTATTGATGCTTTCTTTTAGCAGAGAGATGATTGTGTCAAGTTCTCTACCCTGTTCAAAAAGGACTTTGGCATCGATAAAGGCCTGGGCTGGCTGATCACTGAATGTGTTACTGAACAGAATATGTCCGGGCAGGCTCAGAGCGGCCGAATAAGGGCTGGCAAGATTCAGTTGGCCAGGTAGTTTGTGCAGGTAGGCAAGGGGATTCTTTTGCTGGTTTTCCTTAATCTGTGCAATAGCATTTGGCGCGCGTGCAGGCAAGGCTGTACTCTCAAAAGCAAGAATGGTTGTCTCAGGTAGAGATTTTTGTTTCAGGTGGTTATCAATGACATAGGCGCTGGCGGGGAGTTCGCAGAGCCAATCCAACGCAGGTGAGTTGTCAGCCTGCAATGCCAACAGTCTCTGCCTTTCGAGAAAAGGCTGCTGCGATGGCTGGTAATAGTTTGCCAGGCAGTATTTTTTTAACAGTTCTTTCTTTTCCCACTGCAGTGCAATCTCCTGCAACCCAAATTCCGAAAAGATCTTCCCCAGATAGTGGTAATGCTGACCGGCATCCAGCTGATGTAATAGTGTGGTGATATCTTCCGTGCTTATGTCTTCATTTTTGCTGGCCGTGATCAACCTTTTGATATCTTCTTCATTAGCTGCCAGAACATAGCGGTAGCTCTCTCCTTCCGGGCGGTTCACCAGAATACGGGATGGAAGCTTTTTCAGCCGGATGTCGCGCTGTCTGATCAGAGCCTGGTCAAGAGAGGAGCTACCTGTTGAAGATGAGAGGGCTTGTAGCTGGTAATGCTCTGTGATCTGCTGCCATGCAGAAATCATCGCTTTGGCTTTAGCCGAATTTCTGGATGTATCTCTTCCATACGGAAGAATCACCGTAGAAAAAACTATGCCGGAGTCGACGATAATGCCTGTTTTGCTGGCCGCATACTTGTCAAAATATAACGTATGTGACTGACCAAGAGTAACAGCCGAAGCTGCTACCCCCGGAGTACCAGACAGAGCAAAGACCATTACCAGGGCAGTAAGGATTTTCGTACTGCGCATACTGCTCAGTCCTTGTAGTTATCTTCCCATTCTGGAGGTAGCGGCATACCGTTGGATACGGCAAACAGCTCGTTCTTTTTGAAGAAGAGTGGATCAGCTTTGATTTCAGCGACCAGGTCCTGAACATCAGGATCATTAGACCAGCGTATAATTTTACCGCGACTGGCATCGGCCCCAGGAGTGACTTCAGCAATAGCCAATGGCAGATCCACCCCCATATCAGACATGTAAAGAGTTACGATCTGTTTGCCCATGAAACCGCTTTCATAGCCTTTATCGATTTGGAAATTACTGCCTCTAAAACCAACGACCTGTCCTCCAATTGGCAGTTTATTACCGATTTTATTTGCAACGATTTTAAGAGCGTTAATGGATGCCTGGTTCAGTGCATCCTGCTCTTGTTCTTGATCGAAACCACCAATCACCTTACCGCTTGGCAAGCGGAACAGGGTGCGAATGGCACGGCCTTCTGCGGAATCCGCTTCAATAATTTCATCTGTCTGGAAATCAATCAGCTGATAATCAACGCGGATTATGTACAGGACTTCGTTATGGTCAACGCGGTTATACTCTTCCTTCACAGCAGAAACACCGGCTACCAGCCCGTAATCGGCATTCAGGCCTTTACCAAAGCGCATGCGCGACAAGGCATCAGTTGTGCCCATATCCTGAAAACGTTTCTCAGCTGCTTTGCCTTTCTGGCCGAGATGGCGGGATACGATCGTGAAGCGTTTCAGCTTGCTGATCTCTGTCTCCATCATGGTAGAAACCGTTTCCAGTGGAAGGTCTGAGTAGCTGCTGGCATCTTTATTTGCAAAAAAGTTTGTAGCAACCACAAGACGCTTGTAGTTCTTGGTTGAATAGTTCTGTGGAAGTTCAATGGCCTTTTTGCTGGACTCATAATCGGCCTTACTCACAGTATGGAGTGAAGGGTCAATCTGCACTTTGCCCTGCATTCCTGCACACCCTGTCAGAATGGCAGCTGAAAGTGCGCAGACACAGAAATGTTTGATGCCAAAAGACATAATAATCTCGTGAATATGAAGGAGGAAAAAAAGAGCAGCTAAATAGCTGCTCTTTTATACTTTATCGGCCAGCGTAACTGATGGCGTTGTTGTAAATACCGTGGTATTTCTTCAGCATGGAGAGTGCATCAACGGTAAATGAGATCTGGTCACCGGCAAGGCTTGCACCCTTCATTGCGGAAGGCAATTTCATAGGATTGGACACCAGAGCTTTGATATCAATTTGCTGGACACTCTTCTGCAGCTTGTAAGCTTCAACTAACAGACCAAGAGACTGTTTCGTCATCTCGGAAGACGTATTCAGGAACGCGTCAAATTCTTTTTTCTCAGCTTCTGGCAGCTTTGCGTATTCTGCTTTGTAAGCTTCAGGATCGGTTTCAGCAAGTTTGGTCAGCTGGTTGTAACCTGCGAGTTCAACCTTCGTAATGTAGCTGTCTGTCAGTTTGATAGTTTTGTCAGTTCAAGTTACAAGCAATTGGCTCGACTCTGATTTGATTCTCAGGGCAATATTCTATGCTGAACTCCGCTTCTTCCGACGACTTCCAGCACTCTTTGCTTTGCCTTTTCGTTTAAACGGCTGGTTCGAAGGGGCAGGCAATCCGGCAACAGAGGGCAAGCCATCGTTCATGGTTTGCATCAATAACGCTCTCAGCTCCTGATCAAGCCCGCCCATAAAGGCACCGTAGCTGCCTTTTCGCTCAACAATGTCATTCAGAGAGGCTTCCCAGCGTGCGGTCATATCAGGCGTGGTCACTCTTTCCGGTAATGCGTTGACCAGGGCTCTGCCAGTGGCTGTTGCATGAATATTTCGGCCTTTGCGCTCCAGGAACTGGCGCTTGAACAAGAGTTCAATAATGCTGGCCCGGGTTGCCTCGGTTCCCAGGCCGTCGGTTTCACGGAGAATCTTGCGAATGTCTTTATCCTGAACAAATCGGGCGATGCCCGTCATGGCCGAAAGGAGTGTTGCATCATTAAATGGTTTGGGGGGCTGTGTCATTTTTTCCTTCAGCTCGGCTTCAGGACAATCAAGCACATCGCCTTTGGCCAGCTCAGGTAAAAAAGCACTCTCTTCATTATTTTCATCACCGACGGAACGCTGATGACTTTTGCCTGAATTCATCAGAACCTTCCACCCTTCCTCGACAGTCTGGCGGCTCCCGGCCCGGAAAAGGCCTTTTTCTATGTCGATATCGACGACTCTTTTTCTGAAAGTATGATCAGGATAAAACTGCGCAACATATTGTCTGGCAATTAATCCATACAACTTGCGATCCAGTTCAGACAATCGTTCAAGGTCCGTTCTCAGAGAGGTAGGAATAATACCGTGATGCGCCCCAACTTTTTTATCATTCCAGGCACTGGTTTTCCTTTCCGGCAACGCCTGATCCACCGCCTTCCCCAGCGAAGAGACATTGTGGCGAATCGTTGCCAACACTTCAGGTGCCTGGGATAAATGCTCTTCGGGCAGATAGCGACAGTCTGAACGGGGGTAAGTAATCAGTTTCTGCTCATAAAGACGCTGACAGCTATCAAGCACCGTCTTGGCATCCATACGCAGCTGCCTGGCAGCATCTATCTGCAGTGCCGACAACGAGTAGGGTAATGGCGGGGGTTCTTTGCCACGCTTATCTTCGACGCGTTTTACTGTCCCCTGCTTGCCGGTAATACGGTCCACCACATTCTGCGCCAGACGCCGATCCAGCACTCGCCCTTCCTCATCCATCCAGTTCTGGCAGGCTTCGCTGGGTAGCCATTTGGCTTTGAAGGTTTCCTCTTTTGCCGTTAACAAAGTGGCAAAAACCTCAAAGTACGGCTTAGGCTGAAAGTGTTCAATTTCGGCATCACGTCGGGCGACAAGACCCAGAATCGGTGTTTGCACCCGGCCGATGGAGAGCAGCCCATTAAAGCCAACCTTCCGGCCAAGCAATGTGCAGGCACGGGTCAGGTTAATACCGTAAAGCCAGTCTGCCCGGGAACGAGCCAGGGCAGAAACCGCCAGCGGTACAAACTCCTGGTTGGATCGCATCCGCCCAAGGGCCTGGGAAACGGCAGAAGGGTTCAGATCGCTGATTAATAAACGACGAACATCTTTTTTACGCTGGGCAGAGAGCTTCAGATAATCCAGCACTTCATCCACCAGCAACTGGCCTTCACGATCAGGGTCACCGGCATTGACAATAATATCAGCCCGTTTGAGCAGCTTATTGATCACTGATAACTGCCCACGCCCTCCCTTTCTGGGTCTCAATTTCCATTGCATGGGAACAATAGGCAGGTGCTCAAGCTTCCATGTTTTGAAGGCCGGATCATAGGCATCCGGCTCCTCCTGCTCAAGCAGGTGACCTATGCACCAGGTCACCACATCTCCTGAAGCAGACTCGATATAGCCTTCCTGTTTTTTCAGGGGCTTTTTCAAAACATCGGCAATGGCTCGCCCAAGGCTGGGCTTTTCGGCGATAAATAACCGCATTCAAAAACAGTCCGGCTGACAATGACTAAAATACTGTTTTTTTATACAGCATAATTCACCATTTAGCGAGCATTCATCCGTTTTCTTACCAGCCCAGGTAGAGTCGGCTGTTGTTATTTTTCCAAAGGTGTTTCGAGTCTTGCATCTGTTGATAAAGCTTTTCCTTACTCCTTTCCTGATCAGGCACCTGATCAACCAATCCTGATGGCAGGTTCTGGTTAATCTCTGTTACAGCATCAACACTGTGCACTGGCACAGTATTATCACCCACCTCCGCCATAGGTTCTGAACTGGAATCCCGACTGTGTTCTGAAGGCCCGGCATCTTCACCAACAGAGTCCTGACCATCAATAAATAGCTCCTCAGCCCACGGAAATGATAGATCTTCCTGAGGTACCTCATAATCTCTCTGTCCGGTGTCATCGGTGTTTACTTCCTCTGCGGGGCTGAGTACACCGGCAATATCGTCTTCAGCAACTGAAACAGAGGGCTCCAGAACTATGGCTGAATCCTCTTCCGAAACAGGCTCCGTGTAAGGTTCATCATCAGGCGGTCTGACAAAGCCACAGAGGCGATTGATGGCTTCTTGCTCATTTTCCAGTGTGTAGAAAATCTCATAAGGCGGTTCGCAAGTTATTGGGGTTTGGGGCTTGTGATCTGGATTATGACCAGCATGATTGTCAATAATGACATCCGGCACCCGGGGGTATTCAATGTCAAGATGGCAAATCGATATTCCGGTGCCTTTCTCCCTCTGCCCCTCTGCCAGATAACGGCCCAGAATCCCCTTAAATGGTATAAATTCATCAAAGTAAACCGCTTCAGCGTTCAGCGCCCTGCATAAATGAGCAACCCCCAGTTTCACAGGATCTTTAATAGCAGGTTTGACAAAATCAAGCCCATAGCCTTTAACCAGACTTAATACATGTTGTTCATTTATCTGATAACGAACGGTGATTTGGGGAAAGGTGATGATTATCCCATCGGCAGTAATACAAAGAATGTCCGTAACAGCCGCCGTCTCAGGCACAATGCTGATAACAAACCCTTCATCAGAAGGCCAGACTGGATAAACACCGGCAGGATAGACATCCTCATAAAATTGGTTTCCATTCCTGAATACTCCCACGCTTCCCTCCGTAACCTGGTAGAGAAAAGGAATATAAGAGTAGAAGTCAGAGGCTTCAGTTTTTTCACCCGGAAAGAGTAAGAAAGAAAGAAACACAAATAACATTATCATTAGTTTCTCTTCCACAATTTAACTCCAGGTTCAAACAAAGACTTATCAGGGAGCAGTAGTTATAGCAAAGCAATGAACCGTCAAGACAAAATTGAAAACAAAAAAAGTAAAAAGCCAATCAGCAGGCTTTCATCCGGATATTGCCCGGTCACTGATCAACGCGGCAAATCATGCTACTCACCGATCAGCCGAAAGATATGGTAATCTGAAAATACTTCCAAACCCCCGGTTACCAAGCCTATGGAACCTCTGGATTACCTTAAGAAACTGACCTGCGATCGCCCTGAGCCGGTAACCCGAGCCCGGCCCCGGGATCTGATTACCGAGACCGAGAGTAACCGTGGTCGTATAATTCAGTCAGCGGCCCTGCGCAGGCTTCAGCAGAAAACCCAGGTCTACCCACTGGAAACCAATGCAGCCGTCCGCAGTCGTCTTACCCACTCACTGGAAGTTCAGCAAACGGGCCGCTATCTGGCCAAAACTATTCTGGATCAACTAAAACAACATGGGGAGCTGGCAAAACTTGGTCTGGAAGGTATCGAAACGGCCTTTACCAATCTGGTAGAAATGTCCTGTCTGCTACACGACGTAGGGAACCCACCTTTTGGCCATTTTGGGGAAGCCGCGTTCAGCCGCTGGGTTCAGGATCATGGCGAAGCCTGCCATCACAAGGCAATGGCCAGACAATCCGCCGTCAATGGCCAAACCGGTCACTCAGAGCTTTTCTACGAGGTACTGTTACCGGATTTGTCCGTCTTTGAAGGCAACGCCCAGGGGCTGCGCATCATTCACAGCCTGCAGACACTCAACCTGACCTGGTCACAGCTGGCCGCCACCATCAAATACACCCGGGCACCTTATCAAAACCCGATAAGCGGATTTGCTTACCGTCAGAAAAAGCCCGGCTTCTACTATTCAGAACAGCGCCTTATCCAGGACATCTGGAAACATCTTGAGATACAGGAGAACTGTCGCTTTCCACTGGTCTACATCATGGAGGCAGCAGACGATATCTCTTACTGCATTGCCGATCTGGAAGATGCTGTTGATAAGGGCATTCTGTCATTCAGGGGTCTGAGCTTCTGGCTGAAAGAAGTGTGGCAGGAATTCACCGGCGAAAAGAGCCAATACCTGCCGGATATCATTAAAACCGCCGAAAATGTTGCCAAAGATAACCCACAAAACTTTATTCGCCATTTACGCTCACAGCTGGTCCGGGATCTGGTCAGCTATGCTGCCAACCGATACCTGCAGAAGCATAAGGAAGTTTTTCATGGGACGCTGGATGAACCATTAATTGATGGCGGCTCAGACCAGCATCTGGCACTGAAAACACTGAAAACCGTCGCCATACGACATGTGTTCAGTAGTCAGGAAAAAGAAACACCGGAACTGCGCGGATATGCGGCCCTGATGGGCTTGCTCGATATCTATCGCCCCATTCTGGAACTCCCCGGCACCGCATTCGCAAACCTCGATAATCTGGATGATAGCGAACACTTTATCGAGCATCGACTCAATCACCGACTGTCCCGGAAGTATAAAGCAGCCTATGTTCGGGCTGTGCATCAAATGCGTCAGGAACAGCATTCTCCCGCTGAACAGAACGATCTTGAATGGTATTTCCGGACGAGACTGATTCTGGACTATGTGGGTGGCATGACAGACTACTTCGTACTTACGGAGTATCAGAGCCTATCGGCAATTTAAACCATGAGGAACGCTTTTGCGTTCCTCCTTTCATGGTCTTCAGCCATTGGGCTCCTTCGTTCTCGAAGTATTTTCTGCTGGAATGATAGCCCATGTCATAGATAGACCGTAGCTGATCCGGCTTCACCATAAAAGCGCTGCAGTCCTCGATACCCTCCGGTGCCAATGACACCTCCGGCAAGTTGATATTGGAAAACTGCCGGGCAGAACTGTAAATCTGAAATACCCTGTCCAGTACATCAAAGGTGTTGGCGAAATGCTCACAGGGCCTGGACATAACCGGAGCAAGATACATCCCGATATGATGGCGACACTGGTCGTTAATCAGGTCTGAAGGATAGTTATTGATAATCCCGCCATCCGCATAGACGGTCCCCTGCCATTTAACCGGGGTAAACATGCCCGGATAAGCGGACGATGCCGTTAAAGCATTAATCAGTGGACCACTGTTAAATACCGTCTGCTGCGCTCTGTTCAAATCAGTAGCAACCACATACAGAGGTTTTTTCAATGATTCAAAACTATCTTCCGGGAAATAAGCCTGAAAATTTTTCGCGATCTTCTCTGAGTCAATCAATCCGAGTGCATTGAACGACAGGTTTCTAAAGCTGAACATTCGGGTCGAGACAAAGAAGTCCAGAATCTCTGCCGGTGCATATCCGGCACTGTGCAGAGCACCGACCATCGCACCACCGCTGGCACCGGAAATAATATCCGGCTCGATTCCATGCTCGTTCAGGTACTGCAGTAAGCCAATCTGAGCCATGCATTTTGCCCCACCACCGGACAGGGTCAGGCCCAACCGATAGGGTTTGCTTTTAAAAAGCTCTGTCGTGAACATGCTCATAGATGAAAGCGCCACCTCTGGAAAGTAACGTTGCTTGCAAAAAAACTGAAGCAGCCTCCTGGCCCTCGGAAAGTTTTTGCTCAAGCCGACATTATGTCATGAGCCCCGCTCTGGGCTAAAGTAAATCTCAACCGAATCCCTAGCCGCTGCGCTTATCAGTGTGGAAAGCGGCAATTGTCGCTGATCATGCTGGATTTTTGTGCTGCTAAAATCATCATATATTTCAATTGGTTACCAGGATGGGGCGGAGACCTTTCTCAAGGAGTTTGAAATAAAAGCACTGTTTTGCGTACAAAAACACTGGTTTTGAGGGAATTTCATCGTTTTTTTGTAACCAATCAGCAGCTCAGCGACGAGGGTATTTATCAGCCTCCAGCCGGAAAGTTCGACACCATCGAAGTGCTTGAAAATGGCAATGCCAGCCTGGTAAAACTGGACGGCAGCAGTGCCGAATTTGACCCGGTCGGAAGGCTTGTCGCCAGACGGGATGCCAATAAAAAAGAAGTACTGTACCGCTATGATGATGAAGATCGTCTGACTCAAATTGGCGATACCCATGGCCGGAGCCTCAACTTAACCTATGGGTTAAATGGGCGAGTCGCCACCGTGGGTGATCACTCTGGACGACAATGGGTATATGACTATGATGCCATCGGTAACCTGGTGTCAGTCACTGATCCCGTCGGCGGTGTAAGAAAGTACGATTACAAGGATTACCTGATTTCGACTGATCCGCAGAAATGGCACCAGCTTACCCGGATCACCGATGCCAGCGGTGTAGTTGTCACAGAGGTTACTTATAATGGGCATAAGGTAAGCTCCTATACTGAGGGTGCAAACCGATACTCGTATAACTATGATGGCAGGAGCAGTCGTGTCACCAAAACTGATAGCCTGAAAAGTGCCTGGACTTTTGTGTACGATAGCCATGGTCAAATTGTCACTGATACCAACCCTATGGGGCAATCTGTACTCCGCGAATACAACAGCAATGGCTATCAGCAGAAGCTCACCGACGCTGCTGGTAACCACTGGTCAAGCCAGTTTGATGCATTAGGCAGAAAGCTCAGTGCTGTCAATCCATATGAGCAAACGACGCAGCTTGAGTATAAAGGCGATAAGCCGTGGCCTGTGAAGGTAACCTCCCCCAGCGGCAGGGCCTCTCTTTTTACCTATGATGATTCAGGTAACCTGATAACGATGACAGACTCATCTGGAGCGGTGACGCAAATGAAGTGGTCTGATACCGGCTATCCTACTCAAAGACGCCCTCGGCAACACCGCCACCATGGCATGGAATGCACGGGGATTAATGCTCAGTGCCACCGACCCACTGGGCCGCACCACTCGTATTCAGTACGATGATCTGGGCAGGCCGGTGAAAACCCTGCGCCCCGATGGCCAGTCATCCACCGTCGTTTACGACGAACTGGACCGGGTCGTTGCCGCTACTGACGCACTCAACCAGACGACAAAGTTCAGCTACGATGCCGCAGGCCGCCTGCTTACCGTTACGGATGCCGCCGGGGGTGTTACTGCATTCCAGTATGACCAGTACGGCAGGCAGATCAGCGAAACCCGCCCCGATGGCAGCGCCATCACCCGCACCTACCGGGCGGACAACCTGCTAGCCAGCAGCACCGACCCACGGGGTATTGAAACCACCTATCAATACGACGCGGCCAAGCGACTGATCCGGATCAATGCTCAGGGAGAAATCACCCAATACACCTACGATGCCAACGGTCGCATGCTCAGCGCCACCAACCCCGAAAGCCAGCTGAGCTGGAGCTACGACAAGGCCGGGCGTACCCTTCAGGAAACCGCCGACGGCAGAACCATTGCCCTGCAATACAATGCCGAGAGCGAACCGGTGGAACAAACCATCGCCGGGGAAACCCTCAGCTATGCCTGGGACAAACGTGGCTTGATAGCGGGCATGACCAGCCCCGATGGTACCCACACCTTTAACTGGGACGCCATTGGTCAGATGAAAGGCATCAATTACCCCAATGGTCGCACCAGCAACTGGGATTACGACGCCGCAGGCCAGCTGACCCGCCAGAACTACACCGATGTGGCCGGTATCGACTACGGCTATGAATACAACAGTAACGGCCTGCTTACTCAGCGAACTGGCGACGGTGCCCAGTGGTCTTACCAGTACGACGCCATCGACCGGCTGGTCAGCGCAACCCACGGTGCAGAAACCTATAACTACCAGTACGATGCATTAGGCAACCGGCAGGAAGCCGGACAACAATACGACGCCTTCAACAAATTACTGGAAGACAGCACCCATACCTATCAGTACGACGCCGCTGGCAACCTGGTGAAGAAAATCAGCAAGGCGGACAACCGCTACGAAACCTTTGGCTACAACCACCGTGGTCGTCTGGTGCGGTTTGAAGCCTTCGCTGCCGGTGCCACTACGCCAGCCACCATCGCTGAATACGCTCACGATGCGTTAGGCCGCCGGGTGCTGAAAACCGTTAACGGCACAGCGACTCGCTTCCAGTGGCAGGGTAACAGTATTGTTGCGGAATACGACAGTAACGATACACTGACCAAACAGTACCGTTATGCCCTGGGTTTTGCACCATTGCAGTACAAAACGACGGAGGGTGTGTATGATGTGCATGCAGACCAGCTGTCCACTCCCAGAGCCATGACCGATCAGGCAGGCAGCACCGCCCGGGCAACCAGCCTCTCACCTTATGGCGTGGCAGATATCACCCGTGGTGAAAGCCTTGGGTTCAATATCCGCTTCCCCGGCCAGTATGCGGATGGTGAGAGTGGGTTGTATTACAACCGGTTCAGGGATTATGCGCCGGGCAGTGGGCGGTATGTGCAGAGTGATCCGATTGGGTTACTGGGTGGTGTGAATTTATTTGTTTATGGATTAGCAAACCCGATTTCACAAGTGGATTTATATGGCTTGTGGTCCTTTGGTGTTGAGGCCTATTTAGGCATTGGAGGTGGCGTTAATGTTGCCTACTCTGGTGGAACTCTGGAAGTTACAGGAAGGCTTGGAGTAGGTATTGGAGGAGGAGCCTCTATTGATCCATATGGCACACCTTCGCCACATTCTGAAGCATGTGGTTCTGGCTATATTGCAAGAACTTCTTTTACTGCTTCTGCTGGAGTTGGATATGGGCCTGTGAGCCGAGGTGTTACTGCGTCAGCTACCAGTGGGAATGCTATTACAACACCAGTTGGAGGGTGGTTCACGCAAAGGTCTGATTGGGGCGGAATTGATGGTAACAATACCATGGGACTTGGTGCACGGCTGGGCGTATCTGCAGGTGTAGAAATTGGGAGTTACTCAAATTGGTAAAATTACCTGTTATTACTGGCAAAGTAAAAATTGTTATTGTTTTATTCTTGCTAGTCGCTGGCTTTCAAGCTTTGGTTAGATACTCGCTTGATAATGATCCAAAGAGAGAAAGTATCCAGCTGTGGGTGCTCAGCAAACAAGAGGTTATGCGCCTGGTTGGTGAAAATGCGGCGGCTAAATTAAAAGAAAAAATTAGTGTACATGCATCTCCTGAAAAATCTGCGTATGAGAAATATACGTTCCACATTATTGGTTCAAGGGGGGGGCACTAGTTACTGTAATTGTTGACTCCAGTGACAGTTACGAGCTAGAAAAAGTTGTGGCTTTAGAGATGAAATAAAGCACCCTGAGTATCGCTTCCATGTTCGGCATGGAAGCCTTTCTTCCTTCACATCAACGCCAGATCCACCAATAGTTTTTCAGCACTTTGTTTTTGCCTCATGAAAGCAATGATGAATGCCGTCCCTGTTGATTCATCAAAACGATAAATCACTTTGTAGTTCTGCATCAGGTTCAGTTGCCAGTAGTCGTGGATGCCAATCAGTGCCAGTTCCGGGCATACCGGGCGTATAGCAACTTCTTTTATCCGCTGTTCTGTGTTGATAAGTAGCTCAGTCAACAGTGCGTTTAACTCTTCTTCCTCAAAAAAAGCACTCATATAGCCTTTTAACAGACTGAGGGTTTGAAAACCGGTTTCAGTGATTGTTACGATGACCGGCTCATTCATTACGTAATCTCTGGATCGCCTCTTCCGTGGATAGGGTTTCGCCCTGGCGTATGTCTCGTTCTGCCCGATTGACCAGCTTAAGCAGGGCAATGGCTTCATCCCGCATTTTGGCTTCCTGTTCGGAGTAGATTCGATAAACCGGCAAGCCATGCTGGGTGATTCTCAGCGGGCCATCATCCACATTGAGTTTGGCGGCATTTTGCTTCAGGTAGCTTAACGTCTGGGTTTCCATGGACTTTTCCTTTAATGGTCTATTAATAGACTGATTATAGACCATATTCGATTTGGTGTTCAGGGTTGTGAAGTTTCATTGGGTCGCTTTTTCATTGGTTGGCAGGCTGCCAGTGCTGAGTATTGAGTCTCAGAACTTCAGTGTTTGCTATGGAGAGTGAATTTGCCGGTGTTACCCGCATGCAGGATGCATTACCATAACTGCTTGAACGACAAAGTAATGATAATAACGTAAAGATGTCACTATGATACCGGGCTGTTCAGAATCAACAGGCCAGAAAGGATTCACTCTCATCGAGCTACTGGTGTGGTTGTGATTACGGGTGTCTTACTCAGCCTTACCTTAATCAATCGGCTTCAGAACCACCATGAAAATTTACCCGCTGCCCAGGCGCAGCGGCTGATCGTGATGATGACCAGCGCCAGGGATCAAGCGGTGGCGCAAAACCGTGAGCTGGGGTTGTCGATTGACGATGGGAATCTTTATCGGTGGTGGCAGCTTAATGACAATCGTATGCGCTGACAGCCTGTTGCAGAACCCTCTTTTCAGCCATACCGCCTACCGGAAAATCTGTTGGTCCGTTTGAGCGTGAGCCATTTCCAGGAGCCAGTTAACACTGGCGAAGCCGTTATCCCTGATCTGGTTTTCTTTCGTGACCGACAGGTGACGCCTTTTCAATTAAGTATCTCAGGCTCTGGTGATGCCAAGCGTATCACTATAGGCAGCGACGGGTTATCTGATGTTGCAATCATGGAGTAAGCACAAAGGGCTCACGCTGATGGAAGTGATGGTGGCTTTGGTTATTTTTTCTGCTACTGCTGCCATGTTGGTGCTGACTGACGGAAATACCGCCAAACAAACCCGGCATGTGCGCACCAGGCTGCTTGCCGCACAAGTTGCTCATTATTATTTGAACTCTGCCTACGCGGAACCGTGGCGTGTGGTGATTGGGCAGCGGGCGGAGCATCGGCAGCAGTTGGGCTATTCGTGGTTTGTGGTACAGCAGGTTACGCCGACTTCTTCACCATTGCTGAGCCACTTACCCGGTATTGGTCATCAGTGTTTCGACGTACTTTTTCGGGGTCGGGGATGGATGGGGGAATCTGGAAGTTTTTGCAGATGGGGTTCTGGCAGCAATTGACCTGAATTCCTTCTACCGGCTCAGGCACCCTTGGTATTTTTACAGCAGAAGATATCTTGGGCAAAACTACGCTCCCTGTACATGCAAAAAACTCCTTTTTTTACAGTGTAGCAAGGGATATTTATAACGTCATTTCACCCGTATTAGGGAAGCGGCTTGAACCGAATCCAGACAAGTCATAATATCGCCAATAATTTCCAGGGGAGGCAAGGAGATGACCGAACAACAGGAAACCCATCCGTTTACGCTGCACGATACCCGTGTTCCCCGTTTTATCTATGGCACGGCCTGGAAAGAACAGGCCACCTCCGAGCTGACACTGAAAGCCCTGAATAACGGTTTCACAGCCATAGACACCGCCAATCAGCGCAAACATTATTTTGAGCAAGGGGTTGGGGAAGCTCTGCAGAACTTTTACCAAACCAGTGGCAAGTGCCGTGAAGACCTCTTCCTGCAAACGAAATTTACCTACGCTGAAGGACAGGACAACCGTCTGCCCTACCATCCTGAAGCCGATACCAAAACTCAGGTTGAGCAGTCCCTTCTCTCATCATTGGAGCACTTGAACACGGATTACCTTGATGCTTATCTGCTGCATGGTCCATCCCGGCCACATGGACTCAGTGACCGGGACTTTGCCGTCTGGGAAGCAATGGAAGGCTTCTATCGGTCCGGCCAAATCAAACTTCTGGGGGTCAGCAATGTAAATCACCAACAGCTGGAGCTCCTGAACCACCATGCGGCGATCAAGCCCATGCTGGTGCAGAACCGCTGCTTTGCCAGAACCGGATGGGACGCCAATATCCGTGCGCTATGCCATCGACATAACATTCTTTACCAGGGGTTTTCGTTACTGACAGCCAACACCCAACTGTTGGCAATGCCTGAATGTCAGACCATTATGAAGAGGACAGGATTAACCGGACCACAGGTCATTTTTCAGGCAGCATTAAAAATGGGGATGATTGTCTTAACAGGCACCAGTGATACAAAACACATGCAACAGGATCTGAATTGTTTGCAGACGCCACTGACGGATGATGAAGTGAATATGATAGAACAACTGATGGCTTAAAATTCAGGCGACATCTCTGAAAATAAAAAAAAAAGCCAGCATGATGCTGGCCAATAAAAAAACAAATCTGGTCGGGGTAGAGAGATTCGAACTCCCGACATCCTGCTCCCAAAGCAGGCGCGCTACCAGACTGCGCTATACCCCGAAATTCATAACCAGGTTATGAATAAAAACAGTGTTCCGGACATCATGGACAGTGATACTTCCTGAAACACCGCCATACCGGAACGCTTGATACTTTAGCAAACCACCCATCTTTTTACAGTGGTGATTTCCGCAAATTAGCTGCGGAATATACTTCAGGCAACAAAAAAGCCCATACTCAAGAGCATGGGCTTTACCTGATCTGGTCGGGGTAGAGAGATTCGAACTCCCGACATCCTGCTCCCAAAGCAGGCGCGCTACCAGACTGCGCTATACCCCGTTAACTCACCGCTACTGCAACCGACGTTGCGCTGAGCCAGTGGAGGCGTATTATCCCTATTTTCCGAACGCCGTCAACTGCCATTGAGGTTTTTATGGTCAATTTAATAACTATGGCTCCCAGTCATATTTATCAATGCTATTGATTGTCAGGCCAGCATCAATATCACCATTCAGAGAGACATCCACAGAATAATTAACCAGACGACCCTGCACACCACCGATCACCAGCAGAGACTGTCCCTGAAAATCATAGCCAGCGCCTAATTCCGCCTGCCAGTCAATCTCACCCCGAACACCTTTCAGGAGGAACTTATCAAAGCCATCGGTGAAGTGATAAGAGAGGGAAAGATCAACACCGGTTACATCCTTAATACCATCCACATCGACGCTACGAACTCCGATAATGGCTGAGGGTATCCAGCCATGCTTTACGGTCCAGCCCAACCCGGCGTAGACATGGTTATCATTCTGGGCTGCAGCCGCAGTATTGGTCTGCAACAATACTGTTGCCATAATAGCCGTTATCAAGCCTTTTATTGTCCGGGACATGTCGCTACCCCCTTTTTTTCAGGCAATATATATTTGCTTATACGCGCTTCCAACTCTACCTGACTGGTAAAAATTAGCAATGCAAGGCAAGAGCTGAAGATTTGTGGCGAAATGCTTTTTCTTTCTCCCGGTAAAAGTTGCCATCCATAGCAAACACTCCATTCCCTGAAGATAAAAAACTCAGTGTGATTCGTTTCTGGCCAGCACCGGGCATTGATCACTGGAATCATTGGCAACGGGCTGATAGTACTGACGCTCAAGCCAGTCTAATGCTTCCTGAAATGCAAGGTCGCCGTAGTCTGAATAGCTAAAACGACGAGTTTCGTGTATTTTCGAACAATCAGGTTTTACCAGATGCGCCTGCCAACCTGCCTGCCCATCTCTGAGCGTATATTTCTCAATTCTCAACATTGCTGATGATAGTTTCCGTTCTTAATTTTGACTGTGCACGATCACTTTTATTGGTGTTGTTAATGCCATCAACAAGGGCAGATTAACACTGAAAAGATGACAGAATCGTGACAGTCAATGACCAATCAACAGGCTGATTATTAGACAAATTATCAATACGCATATTGATACGTATCAATACCTGGCAATTAATTAGTCGTTAAACCCTGTGGCTTCGGGTATCTATTATCTTGTCCGCAATGATTCCTGCCCAGACCTGACACCCTGACTCATTAGGGTGATAACCATCTTCCGCCATCAACGAAGCGTCAGGATTCGTGCCACTGTGGATATACGTCCAATCCTCCTGCTGGCAAAGCTTCTGCAACTGTCTGTCCAGCAAGTAGGCCTTTGCTCCCAACAACCAGCTTAATGGGGCTGGAATCAGGGGAAACCGGTTGATCTTTGGAATTGATGTGATAAATACCCTGGTATTGTCGGAAGCAAAGCGATGGACACACGCCTGCATATGTTTATTGAATTCCGAGCCTGAGGTAAATCTGGTCGTATCATTGACGCCAAAGCTGATGATCAACAGATCCGGTTCTTTAATGGTCGCCTCAAAGGTTAATGAGTCGAACACTCTGGCACCATTTTTTGCCAGTATTTCCCAATCAAACTCCACACCCCGATCCTGAGTCAGGTTCCTGATAACCTGGTGGGTCAGCCCCTGTCTTATCTCTGCCACCCCCACCCCGGCGACAGGGCTTTCACCCACATGAACAATTGAAAAATCCGAGCCTCTGGCCTGCAGCCGTTTACCACTGGCCTCGGGCAGGCGAAGTGCACTTCTTTTTAAATGGACGCCCTGGCAGATTGCGATAGAAAGAAGCAATAGACAACATAAAACGGTGCTTACCAATCCAATAAGTTCAAACATCAAAATAGCCGTTGTGCATTTTTATTGTTGATTCATTTAAACCGATGCCCGGTGATTTTGCAGACTTTAGACCAGGAAAACAATGGCAAATCCATGCTGACCAAGCCTTGTCAGCTTATGGTCACAGAAACAGGTGGCTGGCCCTGCTCAAGGACCAGGTTCACTTTTTCAATGGCTAAAGGTTAAACAACACACTCATACATTCAGGCCAGGGCTGGCAGCCACCTTCAGAGGCGACCAATGCAGGGATACCGAGACTGATCCCCATATAAAGCCCGATACCCACCCCATTGGCAATAATATCGCCAAAACTGAAACGGCGATAACGGGTCATGTGCTGACAGACCTCGATAAACACGCCAAACGCCATCAGCCCTGCCGGTTTCCACCAGCAGACGCTGGCCGCTGGAAATGCCAGATCGATCAGCAGAGAGAGCACCATAAAGGTGAGCACATGTTTCACCTTATCATTGATAAAACGGGTGGGGTCCCATTTGCCAGGTATCAATGACATAAACAGGGCAAAAGCCAGGGCACACAAAGAGAGGATTTGCCAGGTTGAAGGGGGAGTTGCCTGAAGTGAAGTAATCAGTTCATTCATTGGATGGCCCTGAGTTAGAGGTTGTAACAGGTCATCGGCCAATGGGCGTTGGGGTTGATGGCACTTAACATTCCTGTTTAAGGCCTGGTGTTAAGCTTACCCCTCCACTCAATCATAAACATTGGAGTCTTTGTCATTAACGATATTGTATGGTTTGTTCCTTACTGATTGTTGAAATATAACAACCCAACTTGCTACATTAGCAACTCTAAAAACAGACACCGTCGTCAGTTTATAAGCGTTAGCTGCTTCCTGGCTCTATATGGCAGTTATGCGCATTAGCAGAATAAAAAGAACAGGGGTAGACCATGCGCCGTTGGAATGGCTGGGGTGATGAGAGTTACGTTAAGGAAGTCTCCGACCATGGGGATGCATTGATTCGCCGTATTATCGGCGAACCGACCCCCTTGAAAGATGCCACCCTGGAGAGTGTGATAGCCAGGGTACCAGCGTCCCGTCTGCCTGAACATCCACTGATTGTCACTGCTGCAGAAGATCGGGTTCGCCATGCCCGTGGCCAGAGCTTTCCGGACTGGCTGGCCATGCGCAGTGGTGATTTTGGGGTTTTTCCGGACGGTGTCGCCTATCCGGAAACCAGTGCACAGGTTCGCGAACTTCTTGCCCTTGCGGTCCGGCACGATTTTATTGTGATTCCCTATGGCGGTGGAACATCCGTTGCCGGACACATCACGCCACAGAAAAATACCAGAGCCATTTTGACCATTGATATGGGTCACATGAACCAGTTAATGGATCTGAATGAAGAGAGCCAGATTGCCACCTTTGGTGCAGGGACTCCCGGACCACAGGTTGAAGCACAGCTGCAGGCACGGGGTTATACCCTTGGGCACTATCCCCAATCCTGGGAACTGTCCACCATTGGCGGCTGGATCGCCTCCCGCTCTTCAGGCCAACAGTCACTCCGTTACGGCCGTATTGAACAGATGTTTGCCGGTGGCCGTATGGAAACCCTGCAGGGCACACTGGATATTCCTTCGATTCCCGCCTCTTCCGCAGGGCCGGACATTCGTGAGCTCACCATGGGCACCGAAGGCCGCCTGGGTATCTTTACCGAAGTGAAAGTACGCGTACAACGTGCAGCAGAAGAAGAAAAGTTTATGGTCTGCTTTATGCCAAACTGGCAGGCAGGTAAAGCCGTCGCCCGGGAAGTTGCACAGCAGAAGATCCCGCTCTCCATGATGCGGGTCAGCAACGCTAAAGAGGCCCGCGCCCACGCTCATCTTGGTACCTCACTGACACAGTTCAAACTGCTGGATGGCTATCTGCGTTTTCGCGGGCTGGACGACAATCGCTGCATGCTGACCTTTGGCGTGACCGGCTCTGAATACCAAAATAAAGTAGCCCTGAAACAGCTGGGCAAGATTCTGAAAAAACATGGCGGTGTTGGTGGTGCACTGGCCAATATCATGGGCACCATCTGGGCACATGGCCGTTTCAAATTCCCTTATCTGCGGGAAACCACCTGGGCACGGGGCATAGCAGTCGATACACTGGAGACCTCCACCGATTGGGAGAATGTAGACAGCCTGATGCATCAGATGGAAGCGAGCCTGGAAAACGCCTTAAAGGATGAAGGGGAAAATGTCATGGCATTCACTCACCTCTCCCATATCTACGGTCAGGGGTCGAGTATCTATACCACCTATTTCTTCCGCTGCGCTGACAGCTACGAAGCCACTCTGGCACGCTGGAAAAAACTGAAGGCCAAAACCTCTGAAGTGATTGCCCAAGGCTATGCCACCATTTCCCACCAGCATGGCACTGGCCGTGACCACGCGCCTTATATGCCGACAGAAAAAGGTGAGCTGGGGATGCGGATGATTGCCACCCTGGTGCATGACTTTGACCCGGACAAACGACTGAACCCCGGCGTGTTACTCCGGGACAGCGAATAAGTTGAATTAATCAGGTACCCAACCCATGTGGCAGAAATCCTGGCAGACAGGTAACCGGAATCAGTTACTGGAAGCGTTAAAAAACAATACTGACAAAGAATGGGATATCGTTGTGGCCGGTGGCGGCATCACCGGTGCTGGCATTGCCCGTGAAGCGGCACGCCGGGGCCTGAAGGTGCTGCTGGTTGATCGTCAGGATTTCGCCTGGGGAACCTCCAGCCGTTCATCAAAAATGATCCATGGCGGCCTACGCTACATCGCTTCCGGCGATATCAAAACCACCATGCACTCAGTTTCCGAACGGGAACGCCTGATGAAAGAGGCTCCCGGCCTTGTTGATCAAATGGGCTATCTGATGGCCCATTACAAAGGTGGGTTTCCAGGGCCGCTGGTCTTCAATATTCTGCTGCGTATTTATGATTTTTTTGCCGGTAAGCGTTACCGTAAATTTCATAAATCACACGACGTTGAAAACCTGAGCCCACTCATTAATGCGCACAAGCTGCTCGGTGCCACCCAGTTTGCCGATGCCATTACCGACGACTCACGCCTGGTTATCCGGGTTTTGCGCGAAGCTCAGAAAGACGGTGCTACGGTAATAAATTATGTTGGTGTCGATGCGCTGATTAAACACAATGGTCAGGTGACGGGTGCTCAACTGAAGGATACCGAAACCGGTCAGGTAATGCCGGTGAAAGCCAAAGTGGTGATCAATGCCACAGGTGCCTGGGGTGATCAACTTCGGGGTGAGATGACCTCAGAGCAGCATATTCGCCCGGCCCGTGGCAGCCATATTGTCGTACCCGGCTGGCGACTGCCGGTGGCTCAGTCATACACCGCCATGCACCCGGATGATAAACGACCCATATTTATTTACCCCTGGGAAGGCAGAACCGTGGTCGGGACAACCGACCTGGACAACGGCGTTATTGGCAACCATGAAGTAGCCATGACCCGTGATGAACTGGAATACCTGATGCAAGCCGCCTGCGCCCAGTTCCCGAAAGCCGGGTTAACCGAACAGGATATTATATCTTCATGGGCCGGTGTACGCCCGCTGGTCAGCTCCGGGACACTGAACCCGTCAAAAGAAAAACGTGACCACAGTATCTGGAACGATAACGGGCTGGTGACCGTCAGTGGGGGCAAGCTGACCACCTTCCGGCTGATTGCCCTGGATGTATTAAAAGCAGCTGAAGAGTACCTGCCCGGCGTTGATTTCAGTGATACCGGCGCGGATATGTTTACTCAATACGAGCCTGATAGTTCTCTGTTTAACAAGCTGCCGGACTATTTAAAGAAACGTATCCGGGGCCATTACGGCATGGACGCTGATCGTTTACTGACACAGATCCAACCCGATGAACAGGACGTTATTCCCGGTGCCCGTGCCCTCTGGGCCGAGTTGCGCTGGTCGGCCGGCAATGAAGCCGTTGTGCACCTGGATGATCTTCTACTCCGCCGTACCCGCCTGGGCTTGCTGCTGGAACAGGGAGGCCTGATTTTTGCCGACAGAATCAAGACCATCTGCCAGGAAGAACTGGATTGGAGCGAACAGCATTGGCAACAGGAAGTCACCCGTTATCAATCCATCTGGAACACTTATTACAGTATTCCGAAACGGCGCAAGAACGCTGATACTCGATAATAAGAAACAAGAAGTGAGTGTGTAGTGAGTGATTCAGACTATGTGCTGGCCATCGACAATGGCACACAGAGCATTCGGGCCCTGGTATTTGACAGTGCCGGCAATGAGATCGCCAAAAGCAAAGTTGCGCTGGAGGCCTATTTTTCACAACACCCCGGCTGGGCAGAACAGCACCCTGACTACTATTGGCAGCAACTTGGAAAAGCCTGTAAAGCGTTATGGGACCAGGGCATTGTAACGCCCGGGCAGATCAAAGGTATGGCACTGACCACACAGCGCTACACCATGATTAACCTGGATGAAGATAAAAAGCCTTTGAGACCCGCCATTGTCTGGATGGATCAGCGTAAAGCCGAACCGGAAAAGCCCGTTGGCGGCCTCTGGGGACTGTTAATCAAGACCATCGGCCTGACCAGCCTGATCGAAGATCTGCGCGCCAAAGCCCGTGATAACTGGATCATACAACATCAGCCCGATATCTGGCAGAAGACCCGTTACTATGTAAATTTATCCGGCTACCTGACCTATCAACTGACTGGCGAAATGAAAGACGCCTGTGGTTCAGTGGCCGGTTATCTGCCCTATGACTATCGCCGTCAGAAATGGGCTGGCAAGCACGATCTGAAATGGCAACTGCTGGCCGCCAGACGACACATGTTGCCGGAACTGGTACAACCCGGCGAGCGGTTAGGTCATATTACGGCTGAAGCTGCGGAGCATACCGGTCTGCCTGCGGGGTTACCAATGATCGCAGCCTCATCCGACAAGGCCTGCGAAGTCCTGGGCGCAGGCGGTGTTGACCCTCATATTGGCTGTTTGAGTTTTGGCACTACAGCCACCATCAGTACGACAACGTCCCGATATTTTGAAACAGTTCCCTTTATTCCACCCTACACAGCGGCGATGCCTAAGCGTTACAACACTGAGGTGATGATTTATCGGGGCTTCTGGATGGTCAGCTGGTTTAAAAATGAGCTGGCCCAGGCCGAGCAGCGTAAAGCAAAAGAGTTGGGTGTAGAGCCCGAGCAGCTTTTCGATGCCCTGTTAACCCAGGTACCACCGGGCTCAATGGGCTTGATGATGCAACCTTACTGGTCCCCGGGCGTACGTCAACCCGGCCCTGAAGGCAAAGGCGCTTTTATTGGCTTTGGCGATGTTCATAAACGGGCGCATATTTACCGTGCGATTCTGGAAGGACTGGCTTACGAACTGCGATCTGGTAAAGAGCAGATTGAAAAACGCAGTGGCACACCGATCACCCGGCTACGGGTCTCCGGTGGTGGATCCCAGAGTGATGCCGCCATGCAACTGACGGCCAATATTTTTGGCATGGAGGCAGAACGGCCACACACCTACGAAGCTTCCGGCCTTGGGGCAGCCATTAACTGCTGTGTCGGCCTTGGCATTCATAAAGACTATAACGAAGCCATTGATAAAATGACCCGGGTAGGCGATGTGTTTGAGCCGGACCTGCCAACCATGCAGCTGTATGACCGTTTGTACAATGAGGTTTATAAAAAGATCTATAAACGCCTGCAGCCGCTGTATAAATCCATTCGGGATATTACTGGTTATCCGAAACATTAAGTTCCTTTTGACTTTTTTGACTTGTTAGGGGTATTGAAATCAGTATCAATAGTGCTACTATCAATTAATGGCAAGTATATCTGATATTCTCGAACTGATGAGCAAAAACCCCAAGGGCGTCAGATTCAAGGATTTATGTAAAGTCTGCGATGCATACTTTGGGGCTCCCCGACAAACAGGTTCAAGCCATCGGGTTTACAGAACTCCCTGGCAAGGGGATCCAAGGGTGAATATTCAGGACAGCAAGGGCAAGGCAAAACCTTATCAGGTAAGACAAGTGTTGCAGGCAATAGAACGTATGGAGCAAGAAAGCAATGAATAAATCCACCGACAAATACACCTATCGGGTCACCTGGTCTGAAGAAGATCAGGAATATGTGGGCTTGTGTTCTGAGTTTCCCGGCCTGAGCTGGCTGGAACAAGACCAGATAGCAGCGCTGAACGGTATTCGGAAACTGGTATCAGACACCGTGGCGGATATGCAAGCGGCTAACGAGACAATCCCGGAGCCTTTTTCCATCAGGGACTACAGCGGCAAAGTGTTGCTAAGAGTACCACCGGAAACTCATCGACATCTGGTTATTCAGGCGGCAGAATCCGGTGTAAGTTTGAACCGTTATATTGCCAGCAAGTTGCACTGAGCAGCTGAAGGCAAATGGTTTTGTCCTCACTATCATCTACATTAATGACTATTTTTCCCTGCCGATATCCCCTTTAGAGGGGAGCTGGTGTCAGGACTTTCTTTTTGAACACATTCAAGATTCATAATGACACAGTTTTTTCTGACAGCCTTGTGTACCAGGTACTGACCGAGTATCAATCCGCTGAACCGGTGTTGGTCGAGCAGGCGAATATGGCAACAGCGGGCAACTCAACGGCGAACACCGGAAAAGAACATGACCTCGGCCAACAATCTGAAGGATAATATATGTCCAGCGCTGGAGCCCCGATTTAATCAACAGATATCTGCATTTTCATAGTAAAAAAAGGCGTATGTGATTCAAACAATTCTCACCACTGCTATAGCACTGGCTATTATTTCTTCTCGAGTAGCGTACGTACAGCGTCAGTATTACACGTCAAAAGCAGTTAAACGTTAAAGGTCCACCTGTTTCACTCCTCCGGGTATTTACTCTGCAAGACAGTGGATCGATATCGCCGTAAACAACTTTGTTATGAGGTATTGGTTTTGATACGGCCACCAGGCGTACCCTCGGCAGGCACTACCATTGACCCGCAACCGGTGACAACCCCGACCACACAACCAGAGGGCCAATGGAGAGGGTTTGGGGTGGCCCAATCCGCAGTCAGTGCATTTGTTCAGTCGCTAAACCCCCACTATGACCCAACCAATTCCCGGCCGCCAGTACCGGATGTTGCTGACTCTGCTGCTGGCATTGATTTCCCGGGCCGTGATGGCCAGACCAGTGATTACCTGCAGTTCATCACACTGGCAGGACGGGCGATAGCAGCCTGTGCCAACCTGCCTCCGACAATCAATAATGCGCTGGGCTATCTTGTCAACCTCGCGGTCGCGGGGCAGTTTGCCAGCGATCAGTTTAACTCGGTCACTGCCCACGCCGGTTTGGTACCCGAACCTGGCACGCACAGGGAAAATACACCGGACGCCCCCCCGGAAAACACTAAAAACAACACCAGAAAAACCTCAAAGAACCCACGACAACAGCCCGGTAAACCCGTTACCACAACGCACCGGGCTGGCCAGTTACCAAAAACGTCCCTGGCACTGGGAGCTCTGGCCAGCCTTTCCTCGGTCGGCGGATCAGCACCAGCAGCCACCTCTGACACCGCCCCCTGGGTTAAGGTGGCGGATGCCGAGACTCTGAGCAGGGTCTGCCATGATGTGGAATCATGCGGCAATAAATATCAACTGACTAAAGATATTGATGGTAGCCAGTTAACCCAACCCATTGGTAATAAAACCCATCCGTTTACCGGCAAGTTGGACGGCAATGGCCATACCATTGGCAACCTTTTCCGGTGCCTGGTAGAACACCTCTCCGCTGAGGGCAGTATCGAGAACCTGAGTCTTATTGATGCCAATATAAATTCAACAGCTCCGGCCGGGGTAGCGGCTTGTGAAATGTCAGGCGACGCCAGGATCAGCAATATTCACGTTGAACGTGCTTGCGTTGCTACCAGGGGTGAAAATGCAACCGCAGCTGTTGCTGTGGGCAAAATTAACAAAGGAACAGTTACCAACACAACAGCAGCAAACTGCAGGGTGGAAACCTCCGGTAATAAAACAGATGCCGGTATTGGGGCGGGATATCAGTTAACAGGAACTGTTACCAACACGACAGCGTTGAACTGCACGGTGACAACCTCTGGTGAGGATGCAAATGCCGGTATTGGGGCGGGAAGGTCCCATGCAACTGTTACCGACACGACGGCGGTGGACTGCACGGTGTCAGCTTCCGGAGAGTATTCAAATGCTGGTATTGGGGCGGGAAGATCGTACCTTGCAACTGTTACCAACACGACAGCGTTGAACTGCCGGGTGAGAGCCTCAGGCAAAAAGGCGAATGCTGGTATTGGGGCGGGACATCAGAGAAAAGGAAATGTTATCGAAACGGCAGCGGTGAATTGCACGGTGAAAACCTCAGGTTCAAGTAAAGAGGCGAATGCCGGTATTAAAGAGACGAATGCCGGTATTGGGGCGGGATATCTGGCAGGCGGAAATGATATAGAGGGAAATGTTATAAAAACGACAGCGGTGAACTGCTGGGTGATAGGTGAAAAGGCGAATGCCGGTATTGGGGTGGGAGCAAGGAAGAATAAAGCAAATGTTATCGACACGACAGCGGTGAACTGCACGGTGATAACCTCAGGCAAAGAGGCAAATGCTGGTATTGGCGCAGGATCCATTCAGGGAAAAGGAAGTACTGCCAACACTACGGTGATTAACAGCTTCGTTAACAGTACTGATAATGCTCCCTCCCCGGAGATCAATGGAGGAGATAACCCAGTTATTTGTAATGTCAGTATTAATGGTATAAAGCAAACATACAACCGCCAAGCGTGTATTCATTGGCTAAATAATACTCTATTCTGTGAAGATCTTGACCGCCGATTGGTAACGCGGGATTGCCAAGCTGTTAATACTGGTATTGATACATCAAATGGTACTAATGCCCTTCCATCATCTCCTGTCACAGAGACGCTGGCCACGGTGCCAGGCACCACCATGAACGTTTCCAGCCCGGGTTCTATCACACTTACAACGCCCCCAACAACTGGGGCCACGACACCAGGCATGACCTTTTCCTCCCCGGATTCTGCCACTTTTGCCAAATCAACACCGTTAGTGCAATCACTAAATCTAAATACTGTCGTTTTAGCCTGTATCACCCTGGGCGCGTTGTTTGTTGTGCTGATCGGTGTGTACACCTACCGCTATTGCAACCAAAGATCATCGGCCAGGGCTGGCCGTAACCACCCCATGCCGTGGCAACCCGACGACAGATCCATGACTGGTAGACCACTGCCTGCTCCTCCTCAGAACCATTGCGATCTGCTGTTAGTCAGACCGGAGAACACGGCAACAGGATGCAGCAGCGCCATGGCGAACGCTGGAAAAGAATCAGACCAACAACGCCCTGACCGTCCGGATGTACTGAACGAGGATGAATCCATCTATAGCCTTTACGAACCGATGGGGGTCAGGCAGGCGGGTATGGCAAAAGGGGGCAGCAACTTCATGGTAAACACTGGAAAACAACCTGACCCTGGCCAACAACGCCCTGACCGTCCGGATGAACTGAACGAGGATGAATCCATCGATAGCCTTTACGAACCGATGGGGGTCAAGCAAGCGAGTATGGCAAAAGGGGGCAGCAACTTCATGGTAAACACTGGAAAACAACCTGCCCCTGGCCAACAACGCCCTCCCCCCCCGGTGTACGAGAATGTATCGACCAGGCATAAATCCGCCTCCAGGAGGCTGACCGAGAATAGACTGCCCTACACGGCAACTGCTCCTGCGTTGCTCTAGCTCCTGCATCCATGCAGTCGTGCGGCGACAGCAAATTGATCTAAAAATCCTCTTTTGTTCGGCAAATAGCCCCGCTATTCACCTCACAAAACCAAATTTTTATCCTCAATTTTCTGCCTATCATTTACATTAATGACTATTTTTCCCTGCCGATATCCCCTTTGGTGATGCCCTTTTTCAGTCAGATATGCACTCTGGAATGAATCAGGATCACTTCGTTGTTTCAGAAAGGTCATCACTGTTGCTCCCCGTGCTGGCATCATGGATAACAAACCGGTTCCTCCCATGATTTCATAACAACCAACCGGGCTCAATTGATCAGGATATCCAAAAATAATGAATCAGGAAGCCTACGAGACAGATATTGCGATTGTTGGGGCAGGAGTGGGCGGCGCTTATTCAGCATGGCGCTTAAGGGATAAAATTTCGGCTCCTGAACACCAGAAAATTGACCTGTTTGAAATGAGTGACCGGATTGGCGGCCGTCTTTACTCCCTCAAGATGCCCGGAATGCCCAACGTACCGGCAGAACTGGGGGGCATGCGCTACTTTTCCAGTCATGCAGTGACCCGGGAACTGGTCAACGCTTTGGGCTTACCCACTCTTGACTTTCCGGGCAGTGGCACACAGGGCAATATTTCTTTTGTGCGCAACCACCATCTCCGTGACCTGGACTTTCGTGATCCGGATAAAGTCCCCTACCGGCTGAGTTTCAATGAGCGGGGTAAAACACCTGGCGAACTGATTCAATATGTGATCGATACGCTGGTTCCTCAAAGCGTCCGTGCATCCCCTGATGAGTGGAGAGCTTTCCGACAATCCCATACCCTGGAAGGAAAAAGGCTCTATGAGTACGGATGGTGGAGTCTGATGGATTGGGTGCTGTCCAGAGAAGCGATTGAACTGATCAATGATGCCGGGGGTTACGACGCGCCGTTTCGCAATTGGAATGCCGCCGTGGCGATGGATGTCTTCAGAAATAATGCACCGGGCTGGGATGCTCCCTCAAGGATGATTGCAACCGGCTTTCAATCATTACCCGAAGCCCTGGTGCAAGGATTTATTAATCAAGGAGGCCGGTACCACTCCCGTCACAGGCTATGCGCCATAACCCCATTTAAACAGCAGGGACAGACCCGGGTTAAACTCGTGTTCGAGAATGCCCGGGGTACCAGAATGGTGGTTAATGCCCGGCACGCCATTTTAGGGTTACCAAAACGCTCGCTGGAGCTACTGGATCAGGATTCGGTTCATTTACGCACCGCCGAAATACGGTCGGACATTGACTCAGTCATTTCAAAACCGGCCATTAAACTTTATCTTGGCTACCCTTACCCTTGGTGGAAGGTGCTCGGGATCAGAGGGGGTAAGTCGGTGACTGACCTTCAGATCAAACAGTCCTATTATTTTGGTGCAGAAGAGGATCGACCTGCCGGTGAAGCTGGCAACACCAACGCTCTGTTGCTGGCAGCCTATACCGATGGCCGGGTGCTGGATTACTGGCACCCCCTGGCTAAGGGAAATGAGTTTGCCGGAGCAGAGAACCCCTTTGTTCCGGTGGGACAGAGCCCTCTTCCCAACGAGAGCCGGGCCACCAATAACCAGGTCGCGCAAGCCCAAAAGGAACTCAAGGCGCTTCATGACTTGAAATACATTCCGAAACCTTATACTGCGGCCTACATGGATTGGTCTCAAGACCCCTATGGGGGAGGATACAGTTTGTGGAAGCCCGGACAAAAGAGCCTGACTACTCAAAAGCGTATGCGCCACCTGCCCGGTTTACCCATTCACATTTGCGGTGACTCTTATTCCGATCTGCAAGGCTGGGTGGAGGGCGCATTGACCAGCACCGAACTGATGCTGGAAGAACATTTTCAACTGGAACGTCCGCGCTGGATTGAAAAAGACTATTTATCCCGTTTTGCCGTGTAGCACGCTGAATTGGTCAGTTCCAGAGCACCTGAAGAGGAACCTGTTCCAGTCACTCTAGATGACGATTCAGAAAACTCCAGATTTTTTCATGATATGAAAGCCAAAGGTGTACCCGATCATGAAGGGCGATACTCAGGACAGAAAACCGAGACTGGCAGGAAGATTTGCATCCGCAAAGGATCATACGTACTTTTTATCTTCCATCCTCAAAAGTGAACCCCATGGATCAATTTTCTACAAAGTCTTTAACCTGCCTGCATAATATAAAGGCCAGGCTATGTTCTGCCCGGGCTGCTCAGTCCCTCCTGCTGAGCCAATTAATTTGACCGTTCGAGCAGGTTTGTAACGTTCTATATAAGTCTTCAGGCTCTTTGCCCGTGTGCGCTTGCCAGATTTCACTTCCACCGGGATGATCTCGCCATTATTGGTTTTGAAAAGAAACTCAATCTCAGCTTGCCTGAAGTCCCAGGAATAGGTCGGATAACAGCCGGCGGCTATTAACTCATTCTGAACAAAATTCTCAGCCAGATAACCTTTATACTCATAACTTTGCTGAAGATGCTCCTGATAACTGATATCCAGCATATGTCCTAATACCCCAATATCGAACAGAAACAGTTTAAATAAATTGTCTTTCCGATAGGCAGATAAGGGCGATTGCGGTTTGCAGTCAATAGGGTAACAGCGCGACACCAATTTGGTTTTCTCCAACCATTCAATAGGGCCGCTTAAATCCAGATAACTGCGTTTACGTTCGATCACACCGCTAAACCGATAACGTTTAACCGATGCATCCATGTTTTTGGATAGTTGCAACGGCACATTACGAAAGACCCTTTCTATATGCTGTGCATTGACCTTGCCGCCATATTTACCAAAGTCACGAAGATAGCCGGATAATAGACTCCGGTGGATGTTTTGTATCCGGCTGCATCGCTCATTAATGCCACTGAACTTTCCCCCGTCAGCAAACCAGGTTTCTACTGCTTCAGGCATGCCGCCGACAAAATAATAATCCAGCAGCAAATCCCACAGTTTATTGTGAGAGGCCTGAATCTGGAGTCCTCGCCTGAAGGCTTCCAGAATTTTCTCGTTTCCCGATGCCATGACAAACTCTTCAAAAGACATAGGGAACAGCTCCAGAGCTTCTACCTTACCAACCGGAAACGAGTTCAGCAGACCAACATTTGAGCCAGACGCGCAGAGGTAAAGATCCGGGCGTTGCTCAGCAAAGAACTTCAACGAACTTAACGCTGCAGGACACTCGCCAATTTCATCAAAAAACAGAAGGTCATGTTTGGCGTTAATATCAACACCCAGTTCCAGCTCAATATTCAGAAGTATGTCTTGCGGATTCAGATTGGCTCCAAACAGCCCTGCCAGGCTGGGGTTAGCCAGAAAGTCCAGCTTAAGAACCCGACGGAAGTGGTCTTTGCCAAAACACTCCTCGATCAGATAAGACTTACCCACCTGGCGGGCACCATCCAGAAGCAGAGGTTTGCGCTTTGGCTGATTCTTCCAGTTCAATAGCTGGGTAATAAGTAATCTGTCCATGGGTATCGAGAGTCATCCAAAGCGGTTACTTTGTGTTTATTATAGAAGAATAATCGACTTTTCATACTTTTTCATACATTAAAATACAATATCATGTATTTTTTAATAGATAAAAAGCTAATTCTTACTGAAAATTCAGATGTAATTTGCAGTAATCAAGGATCAGGATGGCGAACTCTTAGTTGATTGTTTAGCCCAGACAGTCGTCGCAAGATCGGATCAAGACTTGGCAGATAGCTCGCCAATTTAGTAATTGTCCTGAAATAATTTCTACATTTCGCCTATAGCAAAGAGTCATAAATATATTCTTTGATGATCTTTTCTATGCGAGTGGTCATGGGTAATTATTCAGAAGTAGTTGAAACTCAGATGGTAGATTTTTTCTGCTCACTCAATGAGAGAGATCGCCGAAGGTACGCTGCTATTGAAGCAGTAAAGTTAGGTCATGAGGGTATCGAGTACATATCTCGATTACTGGGCTGTCATCGGGAAACTGTTGCTCACGGAATAACTGAACTTAATTCCAAAAAGCAGCTCACTACGAATCGGATTCGTAAAAAAGGGGGGGGAAGAAGAAGACTAACGGTGGTATGTCCCTGTTTGGTTGAGAACGTGCTCCGTATTCTACACGATCACACCGCAGGTGATCCTATGCGGCAGGAAGTCCGATGGACAAATCTATCCCGCCGAAATATTTCCCGACAACTTGAGAAGACAGACACTCTGGCAAGTAAGAATATCGTCTCCAAGGTGCTTTATGAACAAGGTTTCCGTCGTCGTAAGCCTCAGAAAAAGAGAACGATGGGGCAGAATAAAGATCGCGACGCACAATTCAGAAATCTTAAAAGATTGAAGCAGGAATATTTGGATGCAGGCAAGCCAGTACTTAGCATGGATACCAAGAAGAAGGAGACATTGGGTAATTTCTATCGCGAAGGGGTGACGGATGCTATTGAGCCAACGATTGTCAATGATCACGATTTCCCCAGTCAGGGCAATGGCAAAGTTATACCACATGGGATATACGACTTGGGCAAAAACAAGTCAGTGGTTCATTTAAATACCAGTAAATACACGTCTGAATTTTCTTGTGAGTGCATTGCTCTCTGGTGGCTTGAGCATGGACAGAAAGACTATCCAAATGAAGATGAGATATTAATTATGTGCGATGGTGGCGGTAGTAAAGATAGGCTAGAAGCCAGTAACATCAAGGGGTTTCGGACTTTAAAGGAAGGTGGCGAAAAGGCTTCTGGTCGGCGTGAGAGGATTCGAACCTCCGACCCTTTCGTCCCGAACGAAACGAGCATTCCAGTAAAATCAATTGGTTAAGTGGTTATTTTTGTTCTCACCAGGTTCTGTAATCCATTGATTTCTTTATTCTGCGAAATGATTTTGTTCTCACTGTTTTTTGCACGACATACAGCTTATATTCAAATTATATTCAAAACATGCACCCTACCGGCAAAGCCACCAGTTTATCCGAAAAGGGCAGCACCTTATCACCATTGTAAACAATTACCCCCCGCTGAATACTGCCCGTTGCAATTAGCATTTCCAGAGTCGCGAACATCTCTTTTTTGATCGTCATGCCTGCCTTGACCTCAATGCCTGTGGCCTGGCCATTATGCCCTGACAAAATAAAGTCCACTTCCCGCTGACTCTTGTCACGATAGTGGAAAAGCTGGTAGTCCTGATCACTGATGGCGATAGACTTCAGCAGTTCGGAGCAGACCCAAGTTTCCATCAACGATCCCATAAGATTTCTGTCAGCTTTAATAGCCGCTTCATTTATACCTCTCAGGGAACACAGCAGCCCAGTGTCCACAAAATGAACCTTTGCCTGCTTAATTGCCCGTTTGAGCTCATTCCGATGCCACCCGGGAATTCGCTTGACCAGGTAAAGGTTTTCAAGAGCTGCAACGTATTTTTGAACAGACTTGCTATCCATCTTTATCGCTTTACCAAGACTTGCATAGTTCAATGCCTCAGAAGAGATAGAAGACAGTGATTTAAGTAGCTGCGCCATTTCATCCAGCTTTTGCAACTGAAAAACTTCTCTGATATCCCGCCGGATAATTGCATCGGCATACGATCTGAACCAGCGTGTCCTGCGATTGGCAGAACGCTGTATTGCTTCCGGATAACCACCACACGCTATGGCCGAAATCACCTGATCAAGCTCCAGCAGCGCCCCGTGCTGCGGAGTAAAATCCACAGACAGTAGCTGCCGGATAATATCATGCTCTCCCTGCGCGCCAGCAGGCCTCTGCATCAACTCACTCTGACTGAAGGGGTACAGAGTAATAAATTCTGCCCGACCAGCCAGTGAGTCAGCCAACGTCGGCAGCGTCATCAGATCGGCGGAGCCGGTCAGGATAAAAGCCCCGGGTTGACGATCTTCGTCGACCAGCAGTTTGATCGTACGAATCAATTCCGGAGCCCGCTGTATTTCATCAATAATGACCGGGCGCGGCTGATTACGCAGCAAACCAATAGGGTCATTGCGGGCAACCGTCAGGATATTTTCATCATCCAGGGTCAGATAACTTCCGGAGCCCTCAGGCTTGAGCGTCTCCAGCAGATGCCGCGCAAGGGTCGTTTTGCCAGATTGCCGGGGGCCGGTGATAATAGCTACCGGCGTATCCTTCAGGCATTCCCGCAAATTAGGCTCAATGGCTCTTGGTATGTAGTCCATAGCAATCCAGTCATGACTAATATGGATTTTAGTTTAGACTAATATGGATCATAAAATCGACCATTATGGATTTATAGTCGGACTAAAATGGATTTTACTGACGACTTATCTGGAATTATCAAGCTTTGCAAGGCTCGATTAACTCGATTAAAACGCTGATCGAAGTGAACTTCTGACTGGAAATCCAGCAATACAGAGAAGCATAAAATAAAACTATAAGTTCTTTATTAAAACAAAAATGAAAATATAGTTTCAAAATAGTATTAATTCCAGTAGCTGCTGTTCCTGACGATTAATGCCAATTTCATTCGCGTATTGTTGCCAGTTGTCGGTCACACTACGCAGCTCTGTCAATATCTCTTTGGACTGTGTCGCTGACAATTGAAAATAAGGGGCTACTTCCAGCGCCAGATCCAGACTCAACTCATTGGAATAGTCATCAATATTGAGATGCAGACCCGTTGCACCCTGAATCACATTAATATCGTAAGCCGGTGACAACAACCAGCCTGAACTCGCATTGTCCGCCAGTATAAACCCATGATTACGAAGGTGGTCATCACTGTTGGAAACCAGAATATTAAACGCCAGCCGCCGCCAGAGCTGAGCAAGATCAGCCTGTGTGTTTGCCCCTTGCTCAATAAGAAACTGTGCCAGCTCCAGATAGCTTGCTCCATCATCACCATCATAGTAACCCAGCTGAGTCATCGCTGATGAAAAGTGACGCCGCACCTGCCCATAACGATCAAAGCGCTGGGTAAGAAAAGTATGGTGTGAGCTATTAAAACGCTCGATTTTACAGGGTGCCATGTTAATACCGGCATCTGTTGCCATGCGATAAACCAGATACTCCCAGGCACCCACATCATAACCATCATAATGGCTTGGAAATTTCGCCAGCCAAAGCTCATCGCCATCGCTTACACAGGCTTTGGGGCGTGCGCCACCTAACGACGACCCAGAAGAAATCAGCATAAACAGCCACTTAAGATAATCCGGGTTATCCAAATCCTGGTTCAGCTCAATCTGACTAACCGCATACTCAAGTTCCCGCAGACTTGAAAATGGTGGGGCAGCCAACCGTTCATTACTATCAAGAAAAGGACCACTGTCGGACAATTTAAACCGCAGCGCCCCCATACGACAGATATCATGCACACCCAGCAGGTAATCCGATTCATTGAGCCGCTGAACACGCCGCCCTTCCTGCCTGGCCAGAACCGCTTCACGCCTTTGCATCAGTAAACGCCCCCAGCGGTCCGGACACGAATCCAGAAAGACCCGAAAATTTCGCACATCATTATTGAACTGATCACCGGAGAACAGCTTCAGTTGGGGATCTATCTGTACCGCAAACGGTGAACTTAACCAGCTTTCGGCATAAGCAAACCGGTAAACTTCTGCACCCCGAACCAGATCAACCTCTAATATGCCTACCAGTTCGGGCTGTTCCATCGAATGCCAATGGGCGTAAACCCAAACAGACTTGCTCATAACTGGCACCTTCCCTTTAAAAGGAATCTGAATTACGTTCGTTATTTTTGCGCCGGGATGTTAGCAGCTCAATATCCTGTAACTTACGGCCAAACTCATCATCCAATGCCACTTTTGCTAAATCTTCAGCCAACCCTAATGCTGATAGCACTACCAGATAGTGGCCAATGGAAACACCGGGTTCACCTCGGGTGATATTACGAAGGGTCGGCATAGACAGACCTGTACGCTCAGACAATCGGGTTTGGGTGATCTTCCGGCGTTTCATCGCCAGGGCAATATTCTCGCCCAGTGTTTTCAACAGCCGCAGATCCTTGGGAAAAACAACAGCAGAGCGAGAAGACATGAAACTAAACCTTCATATAAGCCAATTAAATGGAATTATAGTTTCAATTTTATAGAAATCCATTAAACAAGAAAGAATCCTTTTAATAACCGCCCCGGTTTTCACTGCTCAATACCAACTCCACAACCGGCACCTCCCATTGCGAGCATTTATGCATGCCCCGGAAAGCTTCCTCAGAATCCTCCAGACGCCTTCGAACCATGGCAATCACACTCCCCTGTAAAGAGGAACCATTGCCCTGATCAAGCTGATGCACAAGGGATGAATTATTCCGGATCATGGTTTTGGACAGCGCTGCCACGGCCTGACCATCGGCCAACAACAGGATGGCGTCCTTATCCCTTTTCAGGGTTACTGTAAAACCCGCATTCAACCCGGCAAGTACCCCATGAATGGGGTGTGCTTCCGGCATTGAGCCAGCGTAACTCAAATAGAGGTCAGCCAACCCCATCAGATAGAATTGCTGCTGTGGGTAATCACCAGAGGGTTCCACTGCACGAGTCAGACACCCATCACCCAGTTCGCTTTTCAAAAGAGCTACAATGGATTGTTCACATCCTGGCGCTGGCAGATCACCAACTGCTACATTGACCGGGTCATGCCCACGTAAAAAAGCCGACGTTCTTCTTCTATGATATCAACAGGGATAATGGCTGTTCCTGACTCTCTGGAATGATAAGACAACCATCCACCATCCAGCATAACCACCACCGGGAATTCCATGCCCTTGGCACCATGCACCGTACCCAGATGGACACCATTTCCCAGTCTCTGTTCCCGCCGTGTTTCCCGAAGGTAGTCCACCATATGAGCCACCAGCGCACTGACCGGTAATTCTGCCCCGCCGGTTTCCTCCTCCCAGCTATCCAGCAGTGCCATGACTTTCTGCTGCCAGGGTGCCGGAGGCAGTGACAGTTCTTCCAGCCAGCGTCGTATACCATGGCAATCCGCCACACTGTCACGGTGCTCATTCAGGCAGCGAAGCGTTTCGTCAAATTCACGAATCCGGAAAAGTGGTAGATTCTGACCACTCTCCAGCGGCAGGCTGACAGGAAACCCCGCCTGTTCCAGGGCACTACGAATATGGGTCAGCTCTTTTTTGGCAATACCGTGACGGGCCAGTATTGCACATTGACTCCACTCCAGGTCAGGCATCCGTTCTTTCAGACGCTGCAACTCCTGAACCACCGCCAGGGTCTGCTGGCGAATACCGGCACAGGCGAGTATCTGCACCCGCCCCCTGGCTACAGGGTCCAGGCTGTCGAGACTGCCGCCCTCCGGCAAGTGTTGCCGTGCATCATTAATACGGATCTCCTGATGGGTTTTCATACGATTTTTATTATGGCCAATTACGCCATTGGCAGCGCTGATAATATGACCGGAAGATCGATAGTTCTGCACCAGGTAATGTCGTTGCGCCTGATAATCCTGTTCAAACTGTCGTATGTATTCGACGCTGGCCTGACGAAAACCATAAATACTCTGATCATCATCACCCACGGCCATTATGCTCAATTTCTGCTCACCCTGTTCCAGGGTGAGCCCGGCAATGGCCGAGATCATCTCATACTGCTGAACATCAATATCCTGATATTCATCCGCCAGAATATGTTCAAAACCTGCCAGCAGGCGCTCCCGGGCCTGATCCCCCATAATGCCCGGCATCAGGGTTTCACCTTTCAGCAATGCTGTTGCCCCAGGAATCAGCTCATCAAAATTAAAGACATTATTCTGCGGTTTGCCGGCAGACGGACTGCGATTTCCGCCAACATCCGGGACCTGAAAGCTGGTTCCGGTCAGACGCATAGCCAGGCCATTAAAGGTCTGCACCGTCACTTCCCGGGCTTCTCGAGCCAGTAATTGATAAAGCCGCCTTCGCAACGTCACTGCGGCACTGTGGTTATAACAAAGCACCAAGATACTGTAGGGCCGAACCCGCTGAACCCTCATCAGATAAGCACAACGATGCACGACAACCCTTGTCTTTCCGGAACCAGGCCCCGCCAGCACCAGCATATTCTGCCCCACCGGAGCCTGAACAATCGCCTGTTGCTGCGGATTCCCCAGTGATTCAACAATGTCTTTCAGAGACTGCTCGCTGGTGGCCAGCTCCAGCAACTTTTTGCGGTCCTTAAAGTAGCGGTTCAGAAAGCTGGCATTATCCTGCTGAAAATAGTCCTGAACCAGACGCAGCGCCGAAGCCATTTTCTCCAACCCCAGCTTCACATACTCATTCATCACATGAACCTGGGAAATTCGGGCCTTGTAATGGCGGAACAGTGGATCGTAATCCCCTTTGTTATAGCGTCGGCTACGGGCTTCATTGTTCATCTTCAGCGTCATGGCCTGGCGGAAAACAGCCAGCCCCTGCTGAAGAATAATGGCACCCTGCTCATGCAGAAATAGCAAACCCCGCTCCAACGCCGCCAGCTCTTTGCCTTCACGAATATCCAGCGTCATATCCTGTTTGACACTGTCCATCAGCGATTCCAGGGAAAACTCAACCAGCACCTCACTCCGGGAAGACTGTTCAGAGTCTTTAATCGCCCGGATCAGTGCTGTCAGGATATGCTGGGACAAGGCGTGTCGTTTTTCCATGGTTGCCAGAATGTTGGCCCAGCTACGGCAGAGCCTGAGACTGTAATGGTCTTTATAGATATACCTGAATTCTACGCTGCCTATTGACGACGCCAGCCCTTTGCCATCTTCGGCCAGGCTTTTCAGCAGATTTCTCAACAGGTCAGGATTGGCATAATCCAGCCCCTGGTCCACCAGCACCTGATTCAATTAGCGCAAATCCAATGGAAAGGGTTCTTTTTCATGGTCATCGGGATGTGCTTCCCGGAGGCTATCCAGCATGGCCTTTTCTAACCGGCACAATTTCTGGTAGACATCCCGGGCATTATTTCGCCCCTTGGGCCGGAGAAAAGCGGTCATCAATAACCCGTTGGAGACCAGCCCCACATCCGCCATCTGACTGAGGATGGCCATAATATCGGTGGTATTCAGCGGGGTAGCTTTATCCTGCGCTTTCAGATGACGACCAATATCCTCCGCCAGCCGGTCCGCACTCACCCCCTCATCCGGATCAGCATTAATCAGGGCCGAGAGTACCATTAGCCACTTTTTCCGGTTAGTGTCGGACAGCTGTAAGGTATCCAGTTTTTCTTCTGCCTCTTCCAGGGTGTTGAACAGGGGTTTGCCCTGAAATACCAGGTTGGAATTTTCATTTCTTTCCAGGTAACCACCACGCTCCAGCCAGGCAATGGCCGTTTTTACCTTGGTATCTGCTGATCGGTCATCCAGGTCAAAAGAAGTATCCACGGCATCGGAACGTAATAGCTCACCGGACGTAATCACAATATCCTTCCCCGGTCGTTTTTCCAGTCGCCTCAATCCACGCAAAATCTGTTGAATATCATTCAGATGGACTTCAGACAGAGCCCCCAACTTGAACTGGGTTTCAATATCCTGATGGTCAAACAGCAATATACACTCGGCAGGTTGCTCATCACGACCGGCACGCCCCGCCTCTTGCAGATAGTTTTCCAAGGATCCGGGAATATCCGCATGAATCACCAGCCGCACATTATCTTTATCCACCCCCATGCCAAAGGCGTTGGTGGCACAGATAATGTCGATCCCCCCAAGGATAAAACCTTCCAGAATCGCTTTTTTGGCGGGAACGTCCAAGCCACCATGAAAATGACTAACGGTCAGCGACCTTTGCATTTCTTCAAAGTACTGATTAAGTGCCTTCGACAGAAACTGTGCCAGCTCCTCGGTATTCTTGCGGGTGGCACAATAAACAACACAACAGCCATTCTCCGGCAGGCGCTCCATAATCAGTTCCGACACCCGGCCATATTTAGCCGCATGGGTAACCAGGTGCACTTCATAAGCAAGGTTGGAACGCTCAACGCCCCCCTGAAACAGGGTCAGGGACTGCCCCAGATGGCTGGAAAAATGGTCACGGATATCGTCTATCACATCGTGTTTCGCGGTTGCGGTATAGCAGGCCACCGGAGGCAGTGGCTGTTTACTGTTAAGCGACTGCTCCCGAATAAATCGGCCGGCATAAAGATAATCCGGCCGGAAGTCATGCCCCACTTTGACAGGCAATGGGCTTCATCAAATACCCAGCAGCCAATTTCCCGCTGGCTAAGGGTATTAATCACCGACTTATTCCGCAGCTGTTCCGGCGACAGATAGAGCAGGCCAATATCGCCAAGGCGCACCTGTTCCAGAATAGCCCCGCGCTCTGGAGGCGTTAACATGCCGTAAATAGCAGCCACGGCCATGGAGCCGGTTTTCTTTTTCAGGTTCTCCACCTGGTCTTTCATCAATGCCTGCAATGGTGAAATAATCACCGTCAGCAAACCACGGCGGTAATAACGCACCAGGCCGGGAATCTGAAAGCAAATGGATTTACCTCCGCCAGTGGGCAAAATGCCCAGCAATGGCTGGTCATTCATGCCCTCAAGCACAATATCCCGCTGCAGCGGTTGCCCTTCTTTGGTCTTGCGGTAATCCGGATAATTAAAGTAGCGCTGGAGCTGCCGCACCGGGTCATGATTTTCTGCACAGTAACTGCACGACTCATCGCCACAGTGCTGGCCCCGAAGCTGCTTGAGGAGATTGGGTATCTCCGGAAAACGATGACGGACCCAGCCCGGTATCACCGAATTGCCTCCGGATACTTTCAACCAGGCGACACAATAGGGTAACAGCACTCGCATCCGGGTTTCGGGCAAGTGCCGTATGGCCACACGACGGATCTGCTTTGGGCAGACCAGACCTTCGCATAACCGCACCAGTGCCTGTAACACTTCCGGGCCAGTGGTAAACGGCCGATCAATTAATGTCTGGAAAATTGCAGCCAGCCCCTCGAATGATGTCTCGATTACCTCCGGCTGTTCATCACCGGGTTGCCCATAAGGCTCATTCTCTGGATGGCCTGTGGCAAAACAGAAATGATAGAGCCGGATCAGGTCAGGCTCGTTCTGTGCAGTCTCCGAAAAACTCTGATATTGCTCGACAAAGATGGACAGTGCCAGCTGGGCATCCGCCACCGGATCATTAATGGCATCTTTGACCAATTTATAATCTTTCACCAAGTGGTGATAAGGATTACGGGGGAAAGCCAGGGAGACAGGAATAAGGTATCAATCACCGGTTTGGACAATAGCTGCAAACCGGGCTGAAGGGATTGCAGCACCGGCAAATCATGACCGATCAGATTATGGCCGCTGACAAAACGGCAAGGCTGACAAAAGGTATCCAGCCCCTGCAAGGCAGCAATCACCTCTTTTCCCTTGCCTCCCTAGTACTCAAACTGCTGTATCCGATCACTGATGACCGGAGTTTCAGGGTGACCGGTAACCGGATTATGATAAGCCCCGATATGGCGGATAGCCCCCTGGCCTGTGGTTTCCAGATCAAGGGCAATAATCTCCGCAAGCAAAGCCTGTAATTCTGGACTGTTAAACACAGCGACTTCTTTTTGATGGCGCTCTTTATTATTGATGTCATTATCGAAGTCAGGCGTTGAAGAGCCGGAGGTATCAGACTGGCTGCTGGTCATAATGTATCGTCCGTAAGATACAAAGTATTCTAATTCGACAGCCTGTCCAAAAGAAACAGGACAGAATGATCAGCCCTTTCTCGGTGTAACAACGCATTCTGAAAAATCCGGGGATACAAGCAAAGTCATGTCATGACTTTGCTACTGACTCAGTGTGGTGTGCACTCGCACTGAGTTGAGTGATTGCGGAATAAGACAATGCCTATGCAGAACCAGACAATCCCCAGCAGAGTTTATAGTTTATAAATTGACTTTAAATCCCAATGCCTCCAACAACTCTTCATTTTTAGGGAGGGGATTACGATCTAACAGGCTTCTTAGCTCCCTGCGAGCCCTGGACACACCGTATTTTGGTAATCTCATGGATTCATATTGCAATGAACAGACATCGTTTGTAATTCGATTTTGCCCACCTTCCAAAACATCTTTATTTGGTAGAACTACACGAAGATTTTTTGACCTGTCATTTGCTGGAGCTGACAGGCATTCAATCAATTCTGCCTCTGACATACCTTCCAAGAGTCTTTTTTGGCGCAAAGATCGATATCGAGTGGTTACCGTCGATTTTTTAAGTCCCGTGAGATTCGCAAACTCTGCTAAAGAAACATAGCCTCCAATAGCCGAGTCTGGATGTGGTATTTCATAATATTTTGGCGAGTTTTCAGGAGACTTTTCCCATTTCAAGTCACGATATGGTTCGCCACTAATTATGGATCTGTGCAATCGTGATTTGAGGCTGGCTTGTCTGATGCCATTTTCCTCAGCCGCTTCTCTGATCTGGTTATATTTTTTACCGTTATAGATAAAGAAATCTGGCCGACGCCCTTTTTTTCCATAAAATTTATCGATATTCAATGCTTCATAGATTGATGAACCAGACTCGAGCCTTTTTCGGACTTTGCCAGATGTTATTTCCAGCTGAGGGTAATTGAGCTGAAACCAGATAATCATTTGAGACAAGCTATCGAAATACCATTTTCCATTTCCTACAGACATGCTAAATGGCAATCCATTACCCGAGTTACCTAATGACCCGCCGTCTTTAATGTTGTAACCATTTGGCTTCATGCATTCAGGATGATTCTTAATACACTCTTTCTCTAATATCCTAGCGTCATCATTACTCATAACCCTGTGTTTTTTCAGAGTCTTGATAGAGAAAATACTCCTTGGATCTTTATCAAGCTCGACTATTTCTCTAAGTCTTTCTGCCAGGCTGCCCTCAGTATACCCTTTTACTTTTGACTCAACGATGTGCCAGGAAAACCTTTCTGCAAACGAGCGCCGGGTGATACCTACATAAACCTTACCTGTCTCTTTATCTGTGAGCATATAGACTCCCCAAGCAACGTCGGCAGTTATTTCACCGGTTTCCGCTCGGAATACCGCATCCTTGAGTGATTCTGGGTTTGGTATGTAGTCTGGCTTATGGGAGGCGGGGACTTTTGTGATTTTAACTCCTGTCACACGCTCTAACACTTTAATAAAGTCTGTAATTTCATTTGTTTCAGAGTCTATCAACCCATCACTACTGACTTTAATTTGTTCAAGTGCTCGATCAAAGTTCTGTGGTGTTTTTAGTTTCTTTGCCAAGTTCGGAAACGCTTTCTCAGCCCTGGTTCTTACCTCCATTGAGTTTAACGAGCTACCGTCAGGCATTAACCACTTTTTACGTTTGTTTTTAGGGTTATCCCTCTGCTGAATGATGTGTTTCGCAAGCCCATATAGAAGCTTTGTTCTTTCGTCTTGACTGGAAAAACTGTAATAGCTAAGCCGACGTAATTGCCCTCCTTTTCTTATTAGTTTTAGTAACTTCTGATAACAGGCTCTGCCAGTGATTATATTATCAGAGTCGAAATACTCCCGTAGTTTAGCAACAGCCTCTAAGTGGGATTTTTTAACACTAAGCCCTTGAATAAAATCTTGAGCGCCTTTATCCAGCCTGCGCATTCTTTTTCGTGAACTCTTCCCTGGCATATATCCTCCTGATGATTCAGGTTCAATAAATATTTGCTCGCACTCAAATATGAGGCTTATAAGTCAGATCTATCAAGTTAACAACTTAATTTGAATTTTCTACTCATATATGTTTAATTTAGTTTAATTAAGATTACTGTCAATATCAGCAGATATACAGTTATGATTAAAATTAATCACACTCGTTAGCCAGGGAACACTGATGATTCGAATCCTTTTTCGACAATTTCTTGACGATAAAGCTTTCCGGGAAAAACGAAAAATCACTCTTGCCCAGGTAGCTGATGAAGCTGGAATTGGTCGGGCCACTATCACTCGAGTAGCAAACTCACCAGGTTACAACGTAACGCTTGATGTCATTGACGGATTATGCTCATATTTTGACTGCACTCCTGGAGAGTTACTGCAGAAAGTTGATGAATAGGGTCTCCTTTTCATCTCCAGATTCATGGTTCCAATGATTCCGATCCTGTAATGACACGCTTTGGGATCTGTTAAATCCTGGGGATGCAAGCAAGGGCAAAGTAATGTCATGACATTACTTTGCGACTGACTCAGTGTGCACTCGCACTGAGTGAGTGCGGCGTCGTTCCACTCCGCCACAGGAAAAGCAAGAAATCATAACAATCCAGCGCAGAGAGCAGTCTGCCAGATAGAACAGGCCATTGTCGGATACGACAATCCCCGTGCGGAATAAAGCAAAGCCTGTGCCGAATGCGACAATCCTCTCCAGTGGTTATAGTTTTAGCTCATATCTGAAAAGTTAAAAAATCATCAATCATCTTGCCGCAAATTACATACCCATAGCGAACAAAATATCTATTAACGTTTTCCCGCCTTAAATCACTGTATCCTACACGCATCAATAAGGATGCCATTATGGAGAACAACAAAACAACCCAGATTCAAATCAGAGTCAGCGTGCAAGAAAAATCTGAAATCAAGGCAAAAGCAAAGTCGCTGAACTTAAACGTGTCAGAATACATCCTGTCACAGCATCATAATAAAGACCTGCCACCGCCCCCATCAGAAATTGAACGACAGCAACTCACAGAGATAGCTAAAGTCGGGAACATGATTAATGAACTTTTATCTATCGTTCGATCAGGAACCATCCCGGACTCGTTTGAAATCCAGCTCGTTATTGAAGCCATAAGTTGTTTTATAAAGTATCATGAGCAGAAAAAATGATCGCTGATGCCAAGCTAAACGGCAGTGTGGCTAAAGGCATCATAGTCGCTCACTATATGCTGAATCCTGATGCAAAAATTGATGATGCCGATGTCAAAAATATGCAAAAGGGAGGCGGTAATGAACGAATACTGCATATAGAGAGAGATCATGCCCAGCCGGTTCTGATAAACGGATCTCCCAAAGCATCAGCGCAGTCATTCATCAGCCAGGTCACGAACTGGAACAAAAGAAACCGCCCCGGAAAGAAAATGCCAAAATCCCATTGGGAGCATCGTGTGGTCAGCTTTCATCCAGACGACAGCAAAAAACTGAATGCACAAACGGCATGTAGAATAGCCAGAGAGTCCCTAAACATTGTAACTTCTGGAGAGCGACCAACGCTCTATGTTGTCCATGGAGACACCGAACACCTCCATGTTCACATGCTCTATGCAACCGTTGATGAGACAGGAAAAATTCACAATCCCCACCAGGACTACCGCATCTGGGAGCAGGCAATGCAGAGTCTGGAGATCAAATACGATCTTTATAGAGTAGAAAAACGGACAGCCTGTGCATACCATGACCCATCACGAGCACCTGACGGTACTAACCCGGCAAAATGCGAATTCAGGATGATCCAGCGAACTGAAGGGCCATCCTGTAAACAGCAATTGCGACAGCTTCTGGATCAAGCCATTGATGATAGCAAGTCAGCTCATCCTGCAGAAAAATTTGCTCGATTTATCACTTCTCTGCAGTCTCAAAATATTGGTATCACAGCAAACCTTCAAACCACAGGCCGCGTAGTCGGGCTCCGACTGCATTATGGGATTTTTTCGAAAGGCGGCATTAAAGCCTCAGCTCTCGGCAAAAACTATAGCTGGAGTAAATTAGCCCTGGCTGTTGACTTTGATAAAAATACCAACTTCAACACCCACTTACTCAAAGTGTCTGATCATCGAGCCAGGGAGTGGATCAATCATGAAGATGGGGGTAAAGAATATGCTTCTCAGATCATCGACAATACTCAAAGCCCAACCAGAAAAATTTCCACTCAAACAACCAAAGCAACTACTGCATCCAGCAGTGCTCTTATGGTCACTCCAGAATTTCCAGTTAATTATCCTGAATACCTGAAAGAGTTCATCAGAGCAATCATCAGAGCTGCAAACGCTGAAATGAGAAGCCAGCAACAGAAAAATAACCAGCTCAGTCACTCCGTCGACATTATTGTAAAACTACTGGAGTCGCTTCAGAAGCGAGCGATCAAAAATCATCTGAAGCACAATAAACACAGAGCAACACCCACCCGGGCAGGTATGCCGGAAACATCCCGGCACGCTGATTACGAGTCATCAGCTGCCTCTTCAGGACTTCATAATTTTGACAGATCCAGCTGAGGGAGGGTTTGCCTGTTGCTGTGAGGTGTAAGCCTGCGAGCCCGATTTCTTGAATATTTCAGTCACGTGCATGGCTTTAGTTGTATGGTTATCGCTCCGGGCATAATGCCCCGAGCGACTCCCAGCAACATGTTCACAGACAATGATTATCTACAATCCCCCCGTGCCCAGAATCCCGTTACCAAACCCAATCAGTTCCTTAATACTGGAACTAGCGGGATTATAGATCCACTCCCTGTCAAAATGCGTTTTTAGTCTGTTGGACATAAACTCGTTGCCTATGCACAGGGAATAAAAACGGTTACCACTTTCTCTCTGGTGCTCCACTGCTTCCAGCATCTCATCAGGAAGTGATGCCATTACAAAATCAGAGATAATCAACATATCAGCATTTTGATAGTCATCTTTCAGCATAATGCCCAAACCATGCTGAATAGCGGGAGCTACATCGGTTCCTCCGTAAAATGATTTCTGTAGAAAGGAAAGCAGCTTCTTCAAGGTATAGCCTTCGGATAAATCCAGTGTTTCTATCCCTGTAGAAAAATTAATGAGATAACAGTTTCGGTTCTGCTGCTTTGCCATAGTCGTCAGATAGAGCGTTACAGCCTTGGCTATGGTTTCCGGATGACCATGCATGGAGCCACTGGTATCAACACAAATAACAACGGGTCCCATTTTATCTTCTTCGGAAACCTGCTGCTCCTGTTCAACCTCTGTGTCTTTAATATCAGCCTGAAATCCCTCCATTTCGAAGCACATCAAACGGGACTCCACATATTTAAGGTCGAACAGAATAGCGGTCTCAGGATCTGATAAAAGAGCCAGCTCTGAAGGTAAAGCATGCTCAATATCTTTGCCCAGTTTTATTCCGATAATCTCTTCTCTCGAACTGACATCAGGAATGAAAACTGGTAAAGACACCACTGTTTTCGCCATCTCAATCTTTTCAGAGCGACTTATTTGCCTGAGTTTACCGAGCAAGTCACAAAGATCTTTTACACCTTGGTCACCCGATAAATATTCAGCCCATTTCTTGAGTTGCTCTATATCAGATAATGATAATTTACCTTCAGAAAAATCCAGAAAATAACCGGGTTCTAATCCGAGTTTCTCTATGTATTTAACGATATCCTTGAGTCTTTCCAACCACTCTTCGAGTTGCTGCAAATATTTTACCCGATACCTGGACACCGTCTCTAATTCCCATTCAGCCCTTTTCTGGCTTAATCGCTTACGCCATTCATGCTGCAATAACCGCCTCAGAGTACACAAATCAGACCGAACATCTGGCTCGCTCTGTTTCTCCCTTTGCAGCATACAAGTATGCTGCGATTCTTCTTGTTCCTTCAGGGCTTCATCAGGCTCACACCTGGTATGTGCAATCTTTCTCTCCCAAAAAGAAATATCTCTGGGCATCTTTGCCGAGCAAAGAAAAGAAGAAAAATGCTTGAGGTCATCCTCAATATGAATCACATCAGCCTTTCCTGAGCTCAGTTCATATTCCGCCTGTGAACATAGCCTCTCGTCCTCAGAAAATGGAAAACCACCCTGTACTTCTGTTTTCAGGCTCTCTTCCCAGCTTTTTAGCTGGGAGGATACCGTCGTGTTGATCTCAGGATGAATTTTAAGAAAAGCAGCACTATCATCACTGAACTCATCTTGCAAACGCAATAAAATCTTCTTCATGACGACCTCATTTACAGAGCGAAATCAATCGCTCACAATCCGCAAACCTGAGGTTTAGATCTTCAATCTGTTTCTGAATCCCATCTACCGAAATAGCCTGAATTTCTTTGGATAAAAATGGGGTATGCAATGCTGATTCATGGGTAGCTTTTTTATCTTTAACCTGATTCAATGCTTCCGAGATAGATTTCTTTAAGTCATTAGCTGCGTCATGCAATGAAGATATAAGACGTTCATTTACATCTTCCTTTTTATCGCCCTTATGGAATTGTATTTTAGGAACAAACTCTTTCACTTGATAATATCGATCATAATCAACTGAACAGCTCCCTTGTTTATCAAAACAGCAAGTCAAATCAGCAATTTCATTACCATTACTATCAACAGGGTTAAACTCATCAGTTGACTTCATCTTACTGAACTCTATATAAAATTGTAACTTCTTATCAGAGTGACCGTAATGGCGACCGGTTGCAGTTCTCTGCACCTTAAAATAATCACGTCCATTCATTTTTGTCGTCTTATAGACATCCCGACTATAAAACAACTCATTATTTATCTCCTGATCAAGCCGCTCCTTTTCTTCATCTATTTCTACCAGATTTACAGATGTAACATAGCCGCATTCCCTGACAGCATTTTCGACAATATTAATAACAGCTTGACGATTATCTTCTGTTGTCCACAAACAATGACGAAGTAATAATGCATCAGAGTGATTGGTTTCCTTTCGACCGCAGAACATTGCAGCAGCTTTCATTAACAGAGCAGCTTTTTTCCAGCGGCGGTCTGATACATAGACATTCATCTCCTCACTTTTTTCAGCAAGAGCTATCCAGATCAAAGAAATAATCGTGAGCGTTTCTTGAGACAACGAGACCTCATGGAGCCCTCTCAAATTATCCTCCCAGTTTTTACTGCTTATTTTTAAAGCATCAGGAATAGTTATTTCTGCCTGGACAGAATTGCTTTGCAGCAAGGTTTCAAATTTCTCGCGATTCTGCATAGGGGGAACCATCATACGAATGATGAAACGGTCATACAGTGCCTCAAGCCCCTGCCCCTCTGCAGGTGTTTCGTTAGAGGCTGCAACAAGAGCCTTCAGAGGCGCTTTCTTAATTTCTTCACCATTACGAAAAATACGTTCATTGGTTAAGGTCAGTAGCGTATTCAATACAGCAGTGCTGGATTTCCATATTTCATCCAGAAATGCAAAGTCTGCGCTGGGTAAGTATCCATCCGTTTTGCGAGTGTATTTATCTTGCTTCAGTGCTTTAATCGAAACCGGACCAAACACTTCGTCTGGTGTACTAAAGCGATTCATTAAACACTCAAAATAGCGGGCATCTTTAAATGCACAGGCTATACGTCGTGATATTAAACTCTTGGCCGTTCCCGGGGGACCATAAAGAAAGGTGTTTTGACCCGAGAGAGCGCCCAGCAGAGCCACAGCAACAATTTCTTCACGCTCATGGAGCCCACGGCCAAGTTCCTGAACCAGCTTCTCGATTTTTTCTTTCAACTGCATTGGTAAATCCATTATTTCTTGTTTATTTACTATCCTGCCGAATCATTACTGATCCGACAGGAACTCTTAAGCCAAGTGAAAGTGACGGCTATTTTTTCTTCTGATTGGGGTTTTTCTGTTTCCCCCGGTTCCCCTGATTCTGGTCATATTGCAGGTTTGTGCCTGATTGCCCTTTATTAGGGTTTTGCATATTTGCTGCATTGTCAGCAGGTTTTATTTTGGAATTACTCATCGTTTTCTCCACAGATATTTAGATTGATGACTGGCTAGAAAAATAACTAGCACCTTCGTTCAAAGGCTTTCTCGTAGCACTGCCTGTTAAGCAGCTGTAGCTCTCTGCCACCAGCACCCGTCTTGAGTATTAATCTGTGGTTGCGGCCCACGCGAAACCTTACCAGCGACTTATTACATCGAATTTTTTTCCCGCCAAGAAGTTGAAATGGCGTACCTGAAGACAGCTCATTAGCAATTTCTTGGACTTTCTTCTGATATACGGACGGAAGGTTCGACCATATGTTCGCTGCAGAAGTGCATGATAGCGGTGTAGCGTTGCTCATTTCGGGGTACCTTTTCTGGATTGATACCCCTATACGCAGAGAAAATGATTTTTTTTCGCTTTTTATTTCAGCCCGGTAAAAAAACGATGGTTGCTACAGACTCAGACTGCTGAATCACTGTATCTCTGTCATCGCTCAACCTTTCCGAAACATGACAGAAAGTCAACACAACGGCTCCTTCAGCTTTCTCAAGACTCCAAGTGTCTTTAGAAGAAATCCATCCCTTACCATTGCTGTACTCAAAGTAAATATCAATATCCGAATCACACTTAAAAGCAATGCTTTGTGGAGCAGTGACTGCCATTATGCGCTGCTCTCCCCATGGCAACTCAGATAATATTAAAAGATCATCATCCTTCTTCTTCGATGCACTACTCATTACAGCCGCAAAGGGAGAGCCTACCTGGAAAGATGTATCGGGCACGCAGGACAACCTGGGAGGACTCAACGCTGCTTTTGCTGTTTTTTTAAGCTGACGATAACTCTTTGCCAGAGTTGGCCAATTTGCCGCAAATGAGCAGAAACGATCCAACTGCTCCCTCCGCACAACGGCTTCATGCCATTTTTTTCTCTATCAGGATCAATAAGCAGCGATTTCCATGCTTCAGGATCTTGCTCTGTGCCACATACCATTGCGTCCAGTGTCAGCTGATCCAATTTCATGCTACTGACTCCTCAGACGATTTATACAATTTAAGCAGGGTAATCTTATTTCGATACTCTTCCCTGTACACTTCTTCAAACTCATAGAGGTCAACTAATGACTTTTTTGCCATGGCCTTATATAAGCATTGCTGAAGGGGTGTGAGCTTTGGCTTGATAGACAAAAATTGATCAATAATTTTTCTGATAACTCGCCTTACTTTGGCTTTTTCTGAATGTTCTTCTACTCCAGGGGAAGTATATTGCGGCTTATTCTCCCCCTTAACCAAATACTTACGTTCGTATGAGCAAGCAGCTTCTCTATCATCAATTCGTTTACCCATTTCAAAAAATAGATAAAGGTACCTGAAGCAAGCATCAGCCTTGTAACGGGTAGCTTTTGTGGCTGAACCTTTCTGTTCCGGCTCTTGAGCGATTTCATACCATTTTTCAAGACAGCCTATTTCATCCAGCAATTTTTTATTAGCCAAGAGCCAATAGTAAACCAGATCAGAGGCTACATGACTGTTTAATCTGCGCAATCCATGAGCCAATTGGTCCAAAGCGTTTTCTACTTCAACCTCGAATGACTCCCTACCAACTTGTTCAGTCAGTTCATGACGGCCATGAGTTTTGGTTCTTGAGGATACCCTGCCCCTCGTTTTATGCTCGATCCAGAAACCAATTTCAGAAAACAGCCGAATATCTCTGCAAGGTAATTTCTCAGGGTCAAGGTCAGGCACTAAAAAACGGGTTATAATTTGCTCTACTCCAGCCTTCTGAGATGAAAATACTGTTGAAATCTTTTCTGCATCAAATGTTTCAAAAGCAGCTTCGATGACCAATTCGATTCGATCCCGATAACTATCCACATAATGTTTTCTACCATCATAAGACCAGTCACCTATGGGTAAATCGCCATTCCACATCACACAAACTCCGAGGTGAGATCCAGACTATTTAAGATACGTTCAAGCTCAACCTTATCCTCAAGCTGGAGTTTAACTTGCTCTTCAGGAACATAAAGACTCTTGTTCTCAGGCAAACCACAAAAACGCAATCCAGCCCAGGCAGATGGATGCTTAAAGCTTTGCTCCAGCCCTTCAAGATCATCAGTAGAATTTTTTGCCAGCACCGGTCCCATTAAGGCTGTTGTCATCTTATCGCCAGCCCCGGTATAACCAAGGCCAAGCAGATATTCCTGAGTGCCTATTTTTTTGATCACAGTTAACTGCTGGTCAGCACCGGTGTTTATCCACCACCTCTGCGCCTGTAGCAGAGCTCTGGAGGCTTTTTCACCATTAGAGACCAATAAGTCGTAATAGCGTTTCAGGTGCGTGGTTACCAGTTCAGGGACGGCCCAAAGGGTACCGATGGCCGTGTCTGCTCCAAATTCCAGCATATTCATGTCCATACCAAAAGCTTCGTTAACCGGGCTGCCCATAAACATCAATGGCATATTACTGCCACTCTGGCATGCCCATAACTCTACCCTACTCATACCACAAACTTGCCGACCTATCTGACCATCATTTAATGCGAACTGATCCAAGAGTAATTTTGGCCTGTCCGGGTGTATATGTTCCGCATGACCATAGAAGCTAAACACATCAGATGAACCAATTCGTTTCAGAACACTATGTTCAGTGGTATTTTGAGTGGCATCAATATATTCAACATCTGTATGTGCGTAATCTGAGAAGAGTGTCCCGCCCCCAGAAATCCTGACCGTAGATTTTCTTGATTTATAGTGCTTTGCCTTGTGACATAAGCTCAATATGGAGGGCAGCCAGACAACTTCATCAACAAGATCCAACAACCGCTTTCCGGGTAAACCTGTCGCAGCCCATGGGATATGAGAGGCAAAATATGAGGGCAAAATACCAACCTGCTTCTTTCCGATCGGCAGAAACTCAGTCCAGTCCACAAAATCCAATGCCCACCCGTCTTTAGAGGGCTCTTTCGAAGCAGCTGCAGTGTCGCTCATGTCATTTACTAATGAGCTGGGAGCAGGAGCAATGTACTTTTTGCTACAAACAACTCCCTTTTCAAGGTAAATAACAATCAAGAGAAGGTCATCATGCTCACGCTCCATATCGATTTTTATAAGGGTCAGCTCAGGGTATAGCTGAAAAACCTGTTCAATATGGGCGTGCGATATTGAAAATAGATCATCAAGATAACTTTTAAAACTGGGTTCAAGAGCAAGGAGCTTGCTCTCAACTTTTTTAAAATCTGAGAGAACTGCTTTGGCGTGCTGCTGAAATATGGCTTCCGGGTCTGCACTATCCCCAGCCTCTCTGAATATTTCCGGATATCTGGTTGAGTCAAATACCACTCCAGTTCCATCTAAAACAGTACGTCCATCATACAATCTGGCAAATGCTTCCAAGCTATGCTGGAAAAAAGAGTCTCGAGAGCCATACCTATCATGAAACTGGTAAAACAGGGTTGCCTCATTCAGAGCGTAGTGGATAGATCCAAGCTGGCGTTTTATCTGATAGAGGGCTAGAGATAGTTTGTTTTCCGAGCTAAACCAGTTAACGCTTTGTGCTTCAGTGAAACGCATAGAGCTGACATGTTCCAGCTCAACAAAGGCTTCTAATGCCATATCATGTTGACACAACCCTCTTGCCACACCAGAAACCAACATCTGTATATATCGCGCCAAATCATCTGCAGCCTGGTCAGTTGTAGCGGAGTATCTTTTATGAAGAAGCTGAACAGCTTTTTCTTTTGCTTTCTTTATCTTTTCTAAACTGGGCTGATCCCCAAGGCTCTTTATCAAAACTAAACATTCAACTTCCAGATTATTGGCATCCAAATTAGGAGCAGTCATATAAAGTTGCTCTTCTGAAATACCATACTGAGGAGCCAGTCTGAGAATTTCATCACACACCTCTTCATAATGCTTTTGCCCCTTTCCCAGACGGTACAGTCGGGAAAAAGTGATCCCTAGAAGTTGAGGCATTTCGAGTTCAGTCCACAAAGGCATAGGATGAATCAGGTCGCAGGCTTTCATATAACTGCAAAAAGCCCTGTAAACTGCGTCACAAGCCTCGCTTTCTCTCGCTGCATCACAAAGCACAGATGATAAGTTCAAAAGGACCTGAGCATTCCCAACTAACTGAGCAACCAGTGATTTGGTTTGTTGCAAATACTCCAGCGCCTCATAATTAAACTGCTCTGCTTTTTTGAGACAAACACTTGCATCATCTGGCCAAAGAGGCTCGGCTGCCGCTTTTCGCCAGGTCACAGCCAGTTGAGTGAGTGTATAAGCATATCGATCATGGAATCGCTGCCTCTCTTTGCATGCCAGGGCTGTTTCAAGATATTTACGGGCATTATTCAGGTTCTCAACATTACCTCCGGGTAATCGGGCATAATGAGTGTTATGCAGAATACCCATATTATGGTGCACAGCGGATTTTGCATAAGCGTTTCTACCTGTGGCCTTAAGCGCCCTTTGGAAATGCTTTTTTGCTTTCTCCAGCTGCCTGAGATTGCCTGCTTTATCGTATAACTCCCGTCCTTTTGCGTTATGTTTATCAAATAATTTCTGGTCGATATCTTCTGCCAGTGCCTTCTGTTGCGCCAAGCTATAGAGCCAGTACTCTGTAGCTATGGCATTTTGATTATTATTCATTACCTAATAACTCCTTATGAATATTTAATATCGTACAACCCTATAGCTCTAAGGCGCGGTCCACACAGACTTGATTTTAAGGCCGTGTCCCTGCCAGTTATAGGCACTGCCCTTAAACGCTACTGATAAACTAGCTGACTGGTTGCAACATCAACCAGCACCAAAAAACCAACTTGAAAATACTTTTTTATATCACCGTGGTTGTACTACTGGCTGATAACCAACGGTTTCTAGTACTATCTGTCAACTTATCAAAATCACCAAACCTGAGCTATCTGGGCCCATGCTCCCTACTGTCAATAAAAGGCCGTAGCACAACCCACGAGCGGTAGCGTGGGGGGAAATAGATGACACTTATCCCCACCAAAGACCACCCAAGGCTGATAGTCCTCTATTTATAATCAGACGTTCCCATACCCCTATCCCATTGCAGTAAAAGGCAACCGGCAACAGTCTGACGGGCAACATTCGACAAATATCGAGTATTTCCATGACCCTTCGCAAGCTGCTCGACATCCTTTCGCGGTCATCGGCTCATGCCGTCTCGACGCTTGGTAACCGCAATAACCGTGTCAAAGAATACCTTTACATCGAGACTGATGTCGAAAAGGCATTTAAGAAAGCCATTAAGAACATTGAGAGTGCTGATGAGATAATCTTTCTCTGCGGCAGCTCAGGGGATGGTAAATCAGAAATCCTGACCCGGTCCTATGATAAACACCATAAAAAGATCACCTTCCATTTAGATGCCACCCATAGCTTCCAGCCAGACAAGGATGCCATCGCCACTCTGGATGATCTCTTTGCCAGCCATAAAGCATCCGACCTGCCATTAGTGGTAGGCATTAATACGGGCATGTTATTTAATTACAGCGATAGCGGCTCAGAAGCGCATCTGGATATCAGGAACTCGATCAAAGCCTATCTTTCCGGTTTAAAAAGTCAGAGTGTTGCCCCTAATCATACCTTCCTGAATTTCGAGGACTTTCCCAAATACGTCCCCATCGGCGATGAAATCCTTTCACCGTTTATTGCGGATATTCTCCATAAGCTGACTGACAACAACAGCGAGAATGATTTTTACCTGGCCTGGCAGACAATGGCCAGAGAAGATGACCCTGTTCTTTACAGCAACTTCGCCATGTTGCAGCAGAAACCGGTTCAGCAGCTGATTGTGCAAACCCTACTGAAGCTGCGATTAAAGAACGATTACTTTCTGACCGCACGCTCTATTCTTGATGTAATCCACCAGCTGCTTACCGGTCCAAACTATCTGTTCGACAACCTGTTTGCCTCGGAAAAAACAGATCTGTTTCGCAACCTCCATCAATTTGACCCATGCACTATTCGCTCAAAAGATATTGACCTGTTCCTGATACAGAGTTCTCTCACTTTTGATGACGAGGAATTTATCACCTTCAGGGAATACATGAGGAAATGGATTGATCCTGAGGAAATTAAGAACCAGTCAGGCAGCTGGCTACGGCTGTTCTATTTATTTAAGGACATTGAGTTTACCGACCTGCCCCCACAGGATCAGTATCATCTAAAATTCCGTACAGACTTTAATAATGAGCTGATCGAAGAATATACAAGAATATGGCTTCTCCATAGCAACTTCCAGGGTGATGCAGACCAGAGAAATGCCCTGAGAGCTTTTTACAGTAAAGAGCTGATCAAAGCCCTGCTGCGCTACGCCAACCGTTTTGCTCCGCAGTTAAGTGACAAGAGCCAAATTTTCCTGAATGACCTTAATGGCTACCAGGTATCAGCCCATGTTGATATTCGCGCCAGCCTCAAGCAAGTACAAAATGAACGTCCTGCACGCCTGGGTTATTTTAATGCTTACCTGAAACTGGACGACCATGAGCTTCCAGCACTGCCAGTTTCCGTGAATTTTCTGGATCTTATTCGCAAAATCAACCGGGGCTATCGTCCAAACCGGCATGATAAAAACGTCATTGTCCTGCTGGAAGAGGTTATCGAAAGTATTACCGCGCAAGTAAGGCACAAAGACCGCATTCATATCACCAAAGGCTCAGAAAACTGGTCGCTGGTTAATGATATCGATGAAGACGAGATCAGGGTGGAGCGTTGATATGACTTTACCAGAACAGATTATTAAGGGCCTGGGTCACTCAGACCATAAGCAGAAAAACTACCTGCATACATACCTGCCCTACCGCAACAAGGGTAACCGGTTTGATTACGCCATAACGGCTGGCCATACCCTCGGTTTGATCATTGGTAAAGAGCTAAAACCTTCTTTCAGGTTTGAACGCTTCCAAGCCAAGTGCCTGGATGAAATTGCCAGCAAGCTCAGTGAAGAGAGCTTTATCAAGCATTTAGACAAAATGTATTTCGAGGATAACGCTCTGCAAAGCGTTGCTCCCGATTTCCTGCTACTGCGTCAAAGTGAAAAACCACCCAGCGCCAGTAAACACCTGAGTACGATTTTTGAGAGCTTCATGGCGTTTAGCCAGGTTGAGGCCACCCTCGACAGCCATCCTAACTTTATTGAGAGCATTATACTCAAGCAATTACGTGGTCATTTAAAAGAAAAAGCGCCTGATGATGGCCAATATCCTTACCTGCCATTTGTGGCCAACAACTTTGTAAAAGACCTCTCATTCCTGTGCCGGAAAACAGACTACCTGCTTCAATATTGTGACCAGTTTCTTGAGCTATACAACTTTATCTACTGCTCACAAATGGCCCTGAATATCAAAGGGTGGAAATCGGGAGAGCCCACCAGCAAACCGCTCTACTTTATTCTGGATAATGAAAGAGCGGGACAAGAGCGGACAGAAATACATCGTAACGGCTTCCGCCAACTCTACAGCGCTTCAAAAGCGGTGTTCCCAATTCTCTCCATGCTGGATCGTCTTAATAAAGGTGGTGACAAAAAGTATCCACTCTGGATGTTCCGTCAGTCATTACAACAGGCTGACTTATCGACACAGACATCGGTTGCTCATGCCGTGGAACAATGGGCCGAAAATTTCCAGACCCATAACCAGTTGAAACCGAAGCAAGGCTCATCCGACAACATTGCCACCCGTGCACTGGAAGTACTGTTTGATTACGCACAGGATCAGTTTGACGTTGTCGCAACAACCCGTCATGAAATCAGAGCCGCCTACCAGAAAGAGTTTGAAAAACAGGTCTGCCGTCACTTTGTTCAATCCCGGGGCCGGACCGGTCGGGTACTGGTACTTAGCCAGGACTACCTGTTATTACTGACCAATCTTGTCATTGGCAGAGACCATAAACTGCACTTCCAGGAACTTCTGAAAGGCTTCCAGGATCGTGGTTTCTGGTTTGATAAGCAATCCGAACAAAGCCTCCTTGCGTTCTATGACCGTGTTGGAAATGTTGATCGTTTGAGTGACAGTGGAGACGCCGTCTATGTGCGCAGCACCATTTGAACAATTCCTGGTAAACCGGCTGATCCTGTGGTTGAGCGATGTGATCAACATCGGCTCCCGGTATCAGTTCCAGTCTCCGGATGCGAAAAATACCAAAACGCTTTTCCATGAGCTGAAAAGCAAAGCCAACGGCACCATTGTATTGGAAGATACTGCGCTTCCCTATATTCAAATCAACAATGTTCGACTGGTCTGTGTAGCCCACGCCGATGCCAACCAACAGCTGAAGGCCGGTTTCAGTGAAAACTATATCTCCATGTTGCGGGACACCATTGCCGGCCAGTCAGCCCCCCTCGATGACTGTGCCCTGCTGGTACTCCATAACAGCCTTCTGGATACGCTTATCAACAGTGCCGACGACCTGGCCAGCCCGGGCTCAGTATGGGCACCGGAAAAAGTAGAAGCCAACCTGGTTGAATACGCCGACAGCCAGGTGAGTGGCCAGCGCCTGATCAAAAACCTGCTGGCCTGGCAAACATCGCTGATCCGTGAAGAAGGCGGCAGCATGTTTGGCTTTGAGCCACTTTTTACTACCATTGCTTCCGGTGGCTCCCCTGACCTCCGTAACCTTGGTCTGCTACCCGATGCGGCCATCAATACCGGTAACTGGAGCGACAAGCAGATCCTGAAGCGGCTTGAAGACAATCGCCGTTTAAAACAAGAGATCGCCGATGTCGTCGAGCATTTTCCTGAAGAGATAAATGAGCGATTACCTGATCTGGGCGATAAATTTATCCGGGAAAATATTACCAGGGCTGATGCGGACTACACATCTGTTGACGTACAGAATTTCTGGAACGAAATGGATGAACAAAAGCAGTTCGCCCTGGCCTTCCATTCCCTCGAAGCCAATGAAAACTGCAAACTCACCGGCCCCAGAAACGAGAGTAATTCTGCTGCCGGAAAACGCAAAAAACATCTGATTATCGAAGCCCCCCGAGAAACAGGCGAAGTCAAACTGAAAGTGGTTTTCCACGGCAATGACCTGAAGCGGGAACAGTTTGATATCCTCAACAATGAGGCTTTCAAGCATCTGCCTCTTAAAGGTACAACCGGCAAAGGCAAGTACTTCCTGACCTGTGACCTCCCATGGAGCGGTTCTCCCACTTACCTGACCCTGCTCTTAAACCGGCCGAAAAACAATGAGCGCCATCAGTTCCATATACTGATCGTGGAGGAAGGCACTTTTCATATTGAGGCCTTTGAGAACAGGTTTCTGGTAAACCCGAAAAAATCCTGTATTGTCCTGCAGACCGATGAACACGAGCTGATTATCAATCCGGACCTGTCAGATAAAAAGCTGCTCTCGGATAACGAAGAATGTGTACCCACCGATGAGTATGGGATTATCAATTATCAGGAGCCCTACGAGCAGTCGGAAGTCGTATTATTTGATGTAACCGCCGGACTCGGCCGACTGACTTTTCAGGTCGAAGGAGAAGTCAGCAGTGACTCTCTGACCTTGCCTCTATTACTGGACGAACACCGCTTTAACCGCCTGTTTAACGATCAATATAACGGGCAGTTTATACCGGCCAAAGGCAAAGTAATTCTGGATAACCAGGAAAACAAAACCGTTGGTCCACGCCAGAAACTGCTGGAACTTGAATACCGGCTGGTAACAGAACGAACCCTGTTCCTGTCCGCTAATGGCGAGACCGATATCACCTGTGAAGATATCAGCCGTATAGCGCCAGACTTTGCCAATGCCTGCAACGATTTGCTGGACTACCTGAAAGGCCGGCATACCCTGCTATCGCTCTGCTCCTGGGGAGATGAATTAAGGGATCGCGCCAGAGACTATGTTTCAACCTATCTGGAATTTCTGGACAGCATTCCCCTCAATATGAGCCTGGATAACGATACCAGAACCCTGCTAAAGGTCGGCTTTATTGAACAGGATGAGCGTGAGCTGATCTCACCGCTGCATCCACTGGTTGTCGCTTACTATCTCTATCTTGCCGATAATATTACCAGCGACAACGACGCTCACTCATTCAATAATCTGCCACCCGTGACACGCAAGCGCCTGAACCCGCGAGGCCTGCTGCCCTACGTATACTCAAAGCAGTACGAGTACTGCTACACCCAGATAGTGGAAGATAATAGCTTTTGGCTGGAGATTGTTCCCCAGCAGCAAACCAACTATCAATTTGTTGGCAAACTGGTGAAGGAGAAAATCGAGGAGTTTATGAAAACCTTCCGGGAGCTATTCCGGCAGGTAGACTCTGCCCCACTGATTATTAACTCGATTAATAATGGTAAAAACAGCGAAGTATTCCAGGGACTGTTGAGCTATTACCGAAGCCATCTACTCAACAGCCGTTGTATTCACATTAATCTCTACGATAGCAGCCTGACAGAAACTGAGTTCGATCGTTTCGCAGAGATGGGTTCCTACGACCAGATCAAACAGACCTATAAGCTGGATAAAGGCAGTGCCAGGGAAAATGCCGATACCATTATTGACCTGCTGCGCACCCGCCTCTCGTTCAGTAAATTCCGTCATAAGGATAACGAACAGGGCTACGCCCATCTCAGCTTCTTCAAGAACAACCAGAAGATCGACTGTGTCGATAAAAACTCGGAACAACATATCTCCGGCCAGGCCTGCGAAGGTTTGCTTAATGGTGAGTCTTCACGTAGCCAGCATGGCAGCTATTACACCGCTTTCGGGCTTGAGAATAGCCAGTGGCAAAACCAGCCGCACCTCAGGCTGGCCCTGCTGATTAATCGACTACTGAAACCGGCCCGGCAGTCCAACACCCTGTATACCGAAAACAGCGCTATCGCGCTGGCAGTCAGTGATGAGTTCCGTGCCGCACTGGACCGCTCCTACGATAGCTCCATCTGGACCACCGTGATTGATCCCAAGGTAACACTGGAATTTTTCCATAGCAGCCAGAACCTGATCCTGATTCACTACTCAGACCAGTACACCAACTCCGCCGGTTACGATGCCATTACGGTCACTCGCCAGACCGAGCTCTATAAAAAGATCCTGAACGAAAGCGGCAACAACCTGATCAGCGAATACAACGCTTTCAACGGTGAATGGCTGCTGAAAACCGTGACCGATAAAGACACTGAGCGAAAAGGGAAACAGGGCATTATTGGCAGCTGGAAACTGATCAGTGCCCTGCTGGCAGAATCCGGTATTACCTGGATTCCCCTCTCAGTTGCGGAGATGATTCGGGTCTCTGGCAATGTGGGCCTGAAAATGAGCGAAGGTGATTTTTCCCGCTACCACAAAGGCGAAAAATTCCAGGGCAAGATCTCCGACGACATTCTTTTTGCCGGTTTCAAAAATGGCGAACTGATTCTACTGCCGGTGGAAGTAAAAACCGGCCATTACGGCTCCGGCCATAGCGCCCTGGAGGGTGCCCGCACCCAGGCCCTGGCATTGCGGGACTACATGGTGGACGGGCTGCTGGCTCCCAGAACGCTGGAAGGCCGACTCTACCGTGGCCTGTTTATGCGCCAGGTGCTGATGCAGATTGAAAAGTATCAGCTCTATCAGGTCTTCAATGAGAGTCACTTTAACGACCTGCTCACTCAACGTGAGGAATGGCTGAAAGGCGACTACCATCTGGCCAGCTTGCCAGACTACCCTGCCGGGCTAGTGGTTGTGCACCGGGAAGACGACAACTGTAGCCGCACAACGGCCCAGGTAATTGACAATATCCTGCAACTGGAAATTCCCTACGCCTATCTGGACACACTGGTGGGAAGCCCATTGGCAGAGCTGCAAAATCTGCTCCCCACCACCAATCAGCTGGGTATTCCTGCTTCTGCATTTATGCCTGCGGGGCTGGAGAGTAAGAGAGTTTCACCACTTGCCACTGCTGATGGATGGCAAAGCTCTGAGAATGAAGAACTCGAGGGTGAAGAGCCAGAGCTTGACCAGAATGAGTTATTTGATGAACTCAGTCGCATTCTTGATCAGGATTTTGACTCCGAAAATACAAATCCGGAAACCGGTAGTACAGAGCAAGAAGCACTACCTACAGAGGGCATTGAGGAAACGGCCAGTCAATTAACGACACCGGAACAACAATCTGCAACTATGCAACCTGCACAGACAGAGGATAAGCCCCTGCAGGTACTGTTCGGTACAGAGCTGGTTACCGGCTTGCCCATTAACTGGGAGCCTACCAATACCAACAAGCTGTTTAACCCCAATACCGCCATTATTGGCACTATGGGAACAGGGAAAACCCAGTTTACTAAAAGTGTGATTACCCAGCTTGTGCAAAATCAGGGTCAAAATGTCGATGGCAAGCCCATCGGTATTCTGATTTTTGACTACAAGGCAGACTACATTAAGCAGGACTTTGTTGAGGCCACCAACGCCAAAGTTTTTGACCTGTTTAACCTGCCTTTTAATCCTCTGGCACTGTTTGGCAAAAAACCGATGCTGCCGGTACACACTGCTAACCTGTTCCGCACCACACTGGCCACGGCGTTTAACTTGGGTAACAAGCAGCAAAACAAGATTCGCACACTGGTGCTGGATGCTTACGAAAGAGCAGGCATTAAACCTCAGGACCCAACCACCTGGAACCGTCCATCCCCAACGGTTCAGCAAGTGTGGGACCTGTTTATGGATCAGGAAAAGGTAGAAGAGGATTCTCTTTATGCAGCCTTGTCGGACCTGATCAGCTTTCAGATTTTTCAGCCGGACCCAAGCCAGACCCAGTCGCTCTACGACCTGGTGGACGGCGTGACGGTGATTAACCTCTCGGGTTACGACTCCCAAATCCAGAACCTGGTGGTCGCCATGACGCTGGATATTTTCTACAACCAGATGCACCTGCAGGGCAGCTCAAAGTTTGAATCGCCTTATCGTCAGCTCTCCAAGTTTGTTTTGGTGGATGAGGCAGACAACTTTATGAAGCAAAACTTCCCCAGTCTGCGCATGATAATGAAGGAAGGCCGGGAGTTTGGGGTGGGCACCATTCTCTCCACCCAGGAGCTTAGCCACTTTAAAACCAGTGAAAATAACTATGCAAGTTATGTACTGAGCTGGGTGGTACATAAAGTGAATGAGATTAAGGCTCAGGATGTGCGTATGGTGTTTAAAACCAGCAGTAAGGCGGATGACGATAAGATCATTGAGCAAATACAGGGGTTGGATAAACATACGTCGCTGTATCTTGGGGGTGGGGATAGGGTTCGGACTATTAAGGATAAAGCGTTTTGGGAGTTGGTAAGTAAATAATGGAGCTTAATCTTAATGTATGGAAGCGCGGAGATCAGCGAGCGGTTCATAAACCGCTCCTGCTCTTGTATGTGCTTTCACAATATCAAAAAGGGCATGATCGTTTTTTCACCTTTAAAGAAATTGATGAACCGCTCAGGGATTTATTGATTGAATTTGGACCTTATCGAAAAGCTCATCATCCTGAATACCCATTCTGGAGATTAAAGAATGATGGTTTTTGGGAGCTAAAAAATCATGAAAAAGCCCAACCTCGTGCTAGTAATACGGACGTAAAAAAGACAGAACTTCTGAAATACAATGTTGCCGGTGGACTTACTCAGAAAGAGTTTGATGACATCGTCAACAATCAAGACAAGTTGGCTCGAACTATTGGTGCACTTCTGGAACAGTTTTTCCCTGTTACGATTCATGATGACATTATTGAAAAGCTGGATATTCAGGAGTACCTGAATAAACCACATAAACGGGATCCAAGCTTTCGGCATAAAGTACTAACAGCTTATTGTTATAAATGTGCAATTTGTGGATTTGATTGTAGATTAGGACGTGATTCTATCGGACTTGAAGCAGCGCATATCAAGTGGCATCAGAGTAACGGTCCATCATCTATTGATAATGGAATATCACTGTGTTCCTTGCACCATAAAGTTTTTGACAGAGGGGTTATTTCAATTGATAGCTCATTTAAAGTTATTATTAGCGATCATGCTTACGGTGGGGATGCTTTCACAGCACAAATCACAAACTATGAAAACAAAAGCATCCTAACCCCCATCAAAAACATTCAAAAGCCATCAACCCTGTATTTGGAATGGCATAGAAAAAACATTTTTTCAGGTAAAAGCCATGATTGAAAACAGAAGATTAAATGACTATGGAAAAGTAAAAAAAGGAGTTATAGCCATAGCAGGAATTGCACTTTTATGTGCAGCAATAGCAGCTTTAAAGTATCGATTATTTTTCCCAGGATCAGTTATAGCCGATCATGAAAAATGGGGGCAATTCGGTGACTTTTTTGGAGGCACACTAAACCCTATATTTAGTTTATTCTCATTACTAGCCATTTTATGGACATTAATCATACAATCTAGAGAACTTTCAGAGTCAACAGAAGCATTCAAGGATCAAAGTAAGCAAATAAAAAAACAGTCATTTGAAGCCACTTTCTTTTCAATGATAAACTTAAACAATGAAAACATAAAAACAATAAAGATCGAAGAAAAAAACATTCAAGGAAGAGAAATATTCAAAGAAGTATACAAAAACCTAGAATACTATTACGCTTTAGAAAAAGATAAATCATTAAATGAAGAAGATGAATCCAAAATACTAAAGAAAGCTTACAATACATTTTATGCAAAAAATCAAAATACCATTGGCCATTATATAAGAACTTTAAACCAAATATTTGTGTTCATTCACGACACATCAGAAGAAGAAATTCTAAATAGTGACAAGACAAAAGAAACAATAGAAAAAGAAACATTGAGATACTGGCATATCATAAGAGCTCAACTTACTAATTTCGAGCTATTGATTTTATTTTATCACTCTGCAACACAAAGAAACTTTATCAAAAGATCACTTCTATCAGAGAAAAATATTTTTGACCACATCGAAAAAAATGATCTTTTAGATTTCGATCTTCACAAAAATCATCTATAAGGAATAATCACATGATTGTAGATCCTGGACGCCAGCTCGTAACCAAAACATGCAGTATTCGAGATGTTTTCAAAACCAGCTATTATGAAGTACCCGCTAACCAGAGAGTTTACAGCTGGAAAGATGAAAATAGACAAAGACTATGGGATGACTTGCTTTCCACAATCGAAAAAAGCGAGAAAAAAGATGACAATAACAATGATTACCTACAAGGACACTTTCTTGGGGCTGTAGTAATAATTGGAGGGGAATCTTCGAATGAGAATACTCGATACAAGATCATTGATGGTCAACAGCGATTAACTACAACAACAATCCTTTCAGAATGTCTGCGTTGCTACATCGAAGATGTCTCTGATAGAAAAATACGACGTACTTTAGAGAACTACCTTGATGATTGCGTTGTTTCTTTAAGATCTAAAGATGAGGACATTCAGCGAATTAAATTAAACAGAGGAGATGATTTTTACAGAAAATGCATCCTTGAAAAGGAAACTAAAGAAGATAAAATACTTTTTTTACAAAGCCAAATGCTTCCCGAAAACTCAGTACGACAAAATATAAAAGATACATTTTTATTTTTTTTTGAAAAAATTGACAATTATATAAAAAATGGAGATAGGGATGACAAGATTAGAATTCTTACTGAGACAATTACCAACGACTTTTATCTACTTCTAGTAAAAACTGAAAAAGAGTGGATGGCTTACAGTCTATTTGAAACACTTAATGATAGAGGGCTAACGCTATCTAAAGCCGATCTTATTAAGAATGTTTTATTAGATCACTCAAAAGATGCTTCCAAGGATTCCTCAGAAGAAGTAAAGAACAATTGGGATGAGCTTTTGGATGCATATGAGGAATTAGATGATAGCAGATTAGATCTACCACAAATAATCCAATACTCCTACAGCTCACGATACAAAAAACTCAACAAAGAAAAAATTTATGAAACCATATCTGAAAAATTAAATAACAATATAATAGAACCTTACCAACTGAGCCACCAACTAAAGATAGACTCTATAAACTGGAAAGATTTTTACTTAAAAAATATCCCCGACTGGAGTGAAGAACTGACTAAATCGTACCACTCAATTATTGACATCAATTGGAAGGAACACTGTACTCCGTTCATCATGGCAACAATTGAAGTATGTGAAGGAAATATCAAAAAAATTGAAAATTGTATTAAACTCTGCGAAAATTACCTTTTCAGACAGGGAACCATAGTTAAAGATTCAGTTTTGACTTTACAGTCAACCTTTTCTTTAGCAGCCCAAACACTCAGACATACAAAGAGTATAGAGGAAACTTCAGACATATTTAAAAGAAAGAGTCCTGACGACAAATTCATAGAGTTATTTAGAACAGCCACACCTAAAAATCAGAAGCAAGGATTCTATGTACTTAATAAAATAGAAAAGCATATAAACCCATCAAATAAAATCAGAGTCAACGATATAAATGAATCATTTTGCTTAGATTACATAGTACCTAAAAAGCCATCCTCGATTTGGAAAGGCATAGAAAACGAGCCAAACTTCCAAACAATTTCGCTACAATATGGCAACCTCACGATCATTCCGATAGACATGAAGAAACATATCAAGTCATCTAGCTTTGCAGACAAGCTAAACCCAAGTATAGAATCTAGCTACGCTAATACGGAGATTAGCTTGAATCGTCAGATTGTAGATCAACACTTAAAATGGTCACAAAACCATGAGTGGAGCCTTGAAGCAATTAAAGCAAGACAAAACCAGTTTGCTACAGAGTATGCTCCCATTATTTGGTCTCTGAACGTATAGCATACATAACAGATAAGGTGGCTCACGCCACCTTCCCTTTACACTTCACAAATAGATCCCTCAGATGATTCACTCCAGAGAATAAACCTAAACCATCATCCACCAACTGAGCTACTACTTTTCCAAGATCGTGCTCTTTAACTTGTTGCCGAATTAACATTGCATATACTTCAGCATCATCACCAAGTAGTGTTGATGTTGCTAGTGCGTCTTTAACACCATCCTGCTTAGAACTAACCCCATTTTTTAAAGAACCTATTTCAAGAGCATGGGCAATTGCCAATCGTGCAAGTGCATTTGGTCTAAGGCCTGTCCGCCCTTGGATAATGCCAAGTGTGTCCTCAGCCTTCTTTGACAATTTAATGCGATTAGGCAACATCAGGGATACACTCCTTTACAACAGATTCTTCTACCAGGCTTTGCCCAAAATACTTACGTTCCAAGAATTCAGAGTGCCCTTCTTCCGGAAAATACTCAACCTCATAGATATGTGAAATATGAGGCTGCAACGTCTTGAAATAAGCCTGATCAATCTCCGTATCTGTGGACAGGATCACCACCTGATGACTGGCTGTTGGGAAGTAGTTCTCAACCAGCTTACCCCGATGCTTGCTGTCCAATCGACCAAGCGGGGTATCAATAATCACCGGTAATTTACGGCCTGAAGTTCGTGCCAGTGCTTCAAGTATCGCTATAGCAAAAATCTGTTTTTCACCGGCAGAGAGCTGCTGTTTGCTGATCTCGTCACCGTTCTTGTTTAGCAGGCGAACATCAAATGTCTTCGGATCAATCTTGGCCTGCAGGCTGATATCATCTTTACGAGCCAGCTTCTGGAAGGAGTTGGCAAACTCCTGCTCTAATTGAGCAACTTTATTCTCCGTTGCCTGACTGGCAAAGTCATTTAGCAGTTCACGAGACCGCTTGGCTATCTGATAGGCTCGAGTGCTGGAGGACTTAGAGCTGAATTCCTGCTCTTTCTTCTGCATTTTACGCATCAGGTCCATCGCTTCACGGAGTGCCTTACGCGCTTCTTCTCGGGCTAATTGAGCTTGCCCAGTGAGTTTAGCTTTTTCGTCATTAAACTTACGAAGCTGTTCCAGTTCATCCTCTAAAAAAGCCTCATCTGGCGCTCGTTCAAGGTTTTTACTGGCATTATCTAACTGATGTTGAATATCAGCCAAATTATCACCCAGCTCTAACATCTGACGACGGACAGTCGGTAAGACCTCTTTAACCAGGTGGCGGATACTGGAAAACTGTCGCTCAGAACAGTCATGAATCACATCTACCGCCTGTACATCAGCAAAAATATCTGCGAATGCCTGCTCTACAGCGGACTCTACCGCCTGTTTATCCTTGAGAGTGTTTTCCAGTGACTTTTTCAGAAGGTTAAGCTTCTTCGTCATCGTCACTTTTAACAATTGCTGCTTTTTATAATCTTGCTCACGTTCAAGCTGAGCAAGTAATTCCTCTACCCGCCCCATACTGAGAACCAACGGAAAGGTCGATCCCATACAGTCTCGCAGCTGCGCTTCAAGCTGTTTCTTTCCTGCCAGCAAAGCATCAACACGCTCCTGCTCTTGTGACCGGGAACGGGCCCACTCTCCACCCTTGCTTGAGATATAGCCCTCAGACTTCTTAATTTTACTATCGAGCCCCTTCACCTGTCTTATGGCTTCGCTATAGTTATCCATCGCTTTTTTATATAAAGCATAGGAAGACTCATAAGCAACCTTGAGACCAGCCATTTCCTTTTGATGTGCTTCGGGCATTGCAGCAGTATTTTTTTCCCGTATATAAATGGCAAGGTCATCCCGCATACGGTTAATCACATCCAGCCCCAGCAATTTTCTAATTGCCGCTCCCAAAGCTTTACCGGAAGTATCATCTGCCAGCTCTGCAATCTTTTCCCCATCGAAAAAGAAGAGGTCTGACACACCTATGGGTACCAGCTCATTAAGAAAGCCCTGGCATTGCTGTTCACTCAGCTCTTCAAGCAGCACACCATCTTTTTCAATTTTTAAGATTTCAGACACTGTCTCATCGGAACTTCCTGCATCAACAGTCCACTCACGCTTAACGGTATAACGGGATACTTCACCACGGGTCGCATAGCTAAACGCCAGATGGATACGGGCAGCGTTCGCCTGCACCAAAGAGTTCCTGCTTTTATGGATAGACTCTCGCAGATAGGCATGATACTGCTTATTTGATACGTTACTGCCCAGGCTATGACGACCATACAGAACTAATCGAATGGCAGTCAGCGTGGTGGTTTTACCCGCACCATTCAAACCACCAAACAGAATAATGGGGCGCTTGCGATTATTGCGAGTACGGGGAGCCAGTGAGATTTTTTCTTCACCCTTGATTACCCGGAAGTCACAAATTTTTAACTCTTCCAGGATCATGCCAGTTCCTCTTTTTTCGTCAGTTCCTCGTACATAGTTCGCAATTCATTCATCTCTTTGTCGTAACTATCAAGCTTTCTGAGGCTCTCTATTCGGTAGTCATGACTATTGTCGGCATCCCAATCCTGCTCTAACAGACTTTCCATTTTCCTGAGTAAACCACGCCTCACACTCAAACCTTCCATAGAAAGTTCAAGCTCAATCAGTTTCATAATGAGTTCAGCCGGAACCTGGTGCTGCTCTTCCAGCTCTTTCAATAAATCAGCATCTGGCTTGGTAAAAGCCCCCGCATCATTCTCTACCCAGTCCAGATCTTCACCATAAACCCTTCGGTAAATAGCGGGCAGATGGTCTGTCCAGTCAGGATCCAAAGGATCATGAAGCCACTCAATACGGATAGCATGAAGCTCCGACCGAGTTATCAACTCAATATCATGACCGTTTGCACGCAAATCCCTTTCAATCGTTAACAGTTCTTCCAGCCACTCCTGGCGAACAATCATTTTGTATGGACCAAAAGCCCGCTTAATATCACGAGAGCCATCTTCATTAACATTACGGCTACGGACATAACTGATCCGACCATCACGTCGCCGCTTGTTACGCAACTCCTCTTTATTTTCTGGCTTCGTGCTATCCCAAAGCTTCTGACGAAAAACCAGTAACTTATCCATCCAGGTAGCACCATTTTCGATAAGACCTTCAATAGCCTTATCTTTAGTTACCACCGTACAAGTCCAGCAACCGAAACGGGAGTTACCACAAGACGGGGTACTGGTATCAATCACCAGTGGACATTCACCAGAGTTCGACCCTTTATAAAGATCAAACAGCTCACGGTTGGTGCCGCCCCAAGGTGCATACGTTGACAACAGATACATCCACACCTCATCGTGCGTCCAGCTCTCGATAGGCATGTAGGTAAAGGCGCCTGGCAATGACGAATGCCGGGATAACAGGCTTCCATCAATTTTATGCTTGGCTATCACCTGGGCTCGGGAGGAACTTTCCTGGCTTCGTGAACCAAGAACAACAATAACCTCACCAAACCGGGCTACTTTATCCATGATAAACTCACTGACCGGATCAATCTTCATCCGTTCAGTACACCACCGGAAAGATGTGGTTGGAGCAGGATAACCTTTGCCCAGAAGGTTTACCCAAAAAGTCTCATTAGTCTTAGGAAAAACCTGATGGGCGCTAATTGGTAGCCCTTGCGCTTTGGCCCCAGTATTTATGGCATCAATAACATGTTTGATCTGATCCACGACAACCGGTGTTTCAACCAGCGTATCGGATGACACGACATAGATGTGTTTGTGGAGCTGGTCTGACTCAAGATAAAGCAGGGCCGTATATATCAGCGACAGGATTGTCGTTGAGTCTTTACCGCCAGAAAAACCGATAACCCAGGGCTTATCATCATGCAGATAAAGTTCCTGAATCTCGTGGAGTAAATTTTTCAAAGGACGACCTGCATAAACAGACATATCATCTGCCAGCATTTCGTCTATGCTGCCGTACAGCATGTTTTCAGTGGTCATTGATCAAGAGACTCTTCGAGGGCTTCATCCTCAGGGTTTAGCCGTACACCGAGGGTTTTCCGAATAACATTTGCAGTAAGAGTTACACTGGTACGAGCCTTACTCAATCGACCATGATGCAGGGCCCGGCCTTCCCATAGATCCGAGTTCGCACGGGACCAGTCTATCGTTCCCAGTTTGGGTATATATTCTTCCCACTCTGCCGGATATTGACTTAAAAGATCAGCACCAGCACACCCCAAAGCGTGGAGAGCTACCCCGTGTGAGTGTACATAATTCTGCCGCAATTCTGCAGACTGGATTTCTCGCTTTTCTGCAGCTTGCCAGTCCGGCATCGACTTACTCACCAAGTCCCAATACCTAGCCGCCAACTCCATCTCTTCATCGGAAATTGAGTCTTTTGCGCGCTTGCGCAACAAACTTCGGCTGGCCAGCTTGATGCTACTGAGAGCAAATAATTTGATGCTGCGGTTAGAAATACTGGACTTTTCCATCTCCGTCAGCTTCTTAAAACATGGGACATTATCAACAATGTATCGTGCCATGGTTGATGACGGGTCGCGATGGTCGTACAACGTGCTGAGTGAATCACTGGGGCGTACAGCATGTTTATTCAAATCAGCAAACATCTGCTGACTGCGTTTCAGCCCTTCATCAATGAAGAAAAGCACGGGAATATTATCATGCCCAAGCTCACTATTTTCTTTTAACGCCGACTCAATCGCTGCCCGACGATGCTGACCATCATTGATCAGAATTTGTGCATCCATAGGCACCGAAAGCAAACCAAGGTTTGCTGCAACACCAGTATCCGCAAAGGGTTCAAAATTAACCTGATCATTGATTGAGGCTGTAATAGCAGACAATGTGTAATCATCCACATTATCCAGTAAGTAAGACGCTAGGGCAGGCAATCGCGATTTATTCAAAATCCTTTGCGCCCGGAGTTCAGGAGGAACTTCCTCTTCATCAAAAACAAAGATTTTGGGTATCAACCTCATTGGACACATGGCGATATAGCATGGTCGCCCTGCCTGTATCCCCCTGACGGCGGGAAATTGGTGGTAATACTCGCTCACTTGTTGGCGGCTCATCACTCCACCTGTTCGAAATAATTTAACATACAAAAGCGTAATTAATGAGCAACTATAACATACAAGTAAACGAGGTATCTTTATTTTTACGAACTCATAGTTTTGTTCGTAATTTGTTCGGTATAGATATCTGAGCTGTACTGAAGCCCATCCACAATAGAAAGAAGAAAATCGACCTTGTAACTGACTGAGTGCAGTTTTTTTCAGTCTGTCTTGTGACATACTCGCACTTTTAGAAATCATGTGCTCCAGCCAAAAGGACAAAAACCCCACCGGCCAAGGACAGCAGTAGAAGTAACTGAAGACGTGTCAACACTTGCCCATATCCGCTCACTTTACACGGAGCTAACCAGCCCAAAGAACGACAAGAATACGCTGGTGATTCCAAAAACTGAACTTGGCTGGGGTACCTGCCTGAGTTACCACAGCATGGACGACCTGCCCTTTATTGATGGGAAAGAGAAGGTTGTCCTGTTCAGTTCAAAAGAAGCAGAGCAACAATACCTGAAGCTGCAGGATGATAGCCTGAACGGTACGATTGCACTGTTCAACAGTTTCGCCTACACACCCGGTACCAAACCCTCTGCTGTACCTCCCTGCGCCCCTCTTGAACTGGTGATTACTCTGCTACGAGCAGGGCATACCCAATTTGAAGATTTTTCCACAACATTAAAGTTGAGGGGGCTTGGAGCACACGAAAGCTACTTTCTCGCCTGGTACGCTTACGGATATTTTTCCCCAGACCTGGAAGATGTACATAAAAAACGCATGTCCCTGGCCGAGTTCATTAACAAAGAAAAACAACCTTCAGACTCAAGCCCTGTTACTGATCACCTCAGCGATGATGAGCAATTGTTTAAAAGGCTTTGGGACAGTACGCAGCATGAGAATACACTGGTTCTCCCAAAAACGATCCCTAATAGAAATGATATTCTGATACGCCAGAGCAGCCTGAAAGGTTCATTCCTGTTTACCCGTGACCATATTGTTCTGTTTACCCATATTGCAATAAAAAAGCAGTTCCTTGCAGAGAACCGAGCGCTTCAGCTACAGGGCAAGCAAAGTTACCTTCTGACTATTGAGCTTCCGAATACAGCTTCCTCTCTGGAAACCACCCCCTCGGAGGCCCCCTCTGCAGAGCCATCGGTCACAGAACAGCAAGCCGGCCCTGAAGCAGATAAAAGGTATTCCTCCCAAACAGATACTGCACAGAAATCGCAGTCAAAACCTTTTCGCCCTTATTTCTTTAAATCTCTTGAGAGCCTTGAGCAGTTATTTAATACCAACAGCTCATCAGAAGATGTCCTTCTTAACTTGCAAATTGAACTGGAAGCCAGGCAGACAACGGGGGCCAAAAAACTACTGCAAAAGGTTCAGGCAGCATTAAAAAATGTTCCAGGCCCGAATGAAGCGACCACTTCAACCCATCAGGAAAGAACGGCTCACAGCGTTAACAGCCTGGCCCATCTCTACCCCATTGAGAATCCGATAGAATGCAAACGTTTTTATGCCCAGTCCCTCAGTGCTGCCATTGAAAAAAGTGACCTCCCTTCAAGAACCAAGAGCGCCATTAACTATTGGAAAACACAGGGCAAACTCAAATACAAAACCATTGGCGACTTTTATACGTCACCCGATGGCGGGCGAGACTTGTGCAGCGTTCCAGGTATTGGCGATAAACGCTTTGAACGCATTCGTGACTACCTGATATCTCTGGCACCACAATCTCTGAGTAACCAGAAGGAGGAGAGTGGCAGCACTGAGGAAGTAGCAGAAAAACCTTCACCAGTGAATATGCACTCCTTTCTGAACCGCCACTGGACAACCCCAACGGAAGATATCCTGCCTGACGAACAGCACCGGGATAACTCAGTTTTATCGCCAGAGACAGCTCCAGCCTGTGCCAGCACACCTGAGGATAATCCCGGGGAAACCAGTGTCCCCTTACCTGAATACACGACGCTCGCTAACAGAATCCGAAAAACACTGCCCGTCAGCGACTTTCAGATCATCATGGGCCGTGGGGTGCAGGAGCTGCAATACGACCAGCTGGGTCAGCGCCTGAATATGTCGCGCCGGGATGTACGAAAAAGAGAGCAGATGTTGCTGAATAAAGTGAGCCAGAGCAACCAACCGATGCTGGAAAGTTTTATAACCGCGCTAAACCAGCATCTTGATGCCACCGATGGGGATTCCACACTGGAAGCTGCAGGGGAGGTAACCCACCTACCCGCCCATCAGCTTAAGTTACTGATCTATTTCGCCAATAATCTTCAGGAGCAGCCCTGCTGGATTGAGGGCAACCGACTGGTTCGCCTGGATCAATAACGGTCCTTAATCATCTATCGATCAGCAATGCTTTCACCATTTTTTGAGATGTAGAGTAATGTTCAACACTGGGCACTCACCGGAAGAAAAAGCGCAGATTCTCACGGATATGATTCGTGAGCGCAGCGACAAGCCGCTGGATAAAAATACACTGCAGAGCATTATTCATGGTTTGCTGCTGGATTTTCAAAAGCAAACGTCATCCACCGACCGATTGATAACCCTCAGCAGTCTTGCCAAGGTTGCCAGTGTTACCAAGTCTGTCAGCCCTATCATCGGGAAAATGCTGCAGAAACTGCAAATTCCATTAGAAGGGTCTCTTTCCACACTGAGTGATGCAGATCAGCGTTTCTATGTCGCCAAATCACTGGAGTGGTTTGAACCGGAGGAATTTCTACCCTTTGCCGCCTATGAAGCGATCCGTGAAGAGACCGGAGAGCGTGTCAGAACAGAGCTGGTTGGGCTGATTTTCAATTACTCCAATAACCTGAAAGCAGCATTTGCAACACTGTATCAGGGCTGCCAGGCGTTCATTGAAGAGTGCCAGAAGGATGGTAGCACCAGGCTGCTTTCGGAGTCTTCACTCAGCAACCGGTTTCGACGACTGTTTAACTGTGTTGATGACATTCTAAAACAGCGTTCACTGCCAGCCGGGAATGCTGCCGGTGTAACACTCTCCCGATTTATTGGCAAAACATTCAGTCATCTGACAGCCAGCCAGACGACCGATCGCTGGCCTGCTGCGGATGCGGCTATTTCCCTGCTGCAAACGTATCTGCGATCACACTTTTCTGTGGTGGTTGAAGCCACCAGCTATGCCTCACTGACCAAGATAAAAAGCTGGTTTAAAGCCGAAGACTGGTTAAGTTATTGCAGCGAGTCCAACGCGGCCAGGCTGCTGAATAACGATATAGAAGAAGCGTTAATTCTGCTGGCCCGCTTTGGCCGTGCTGATCGGGATATGATGGATTGTTTTATTCAGATTCAGGGTAACCGCGATAATGCCCAGAAATCGTTAAGCCGTGTGGTTGAACAGCACCCGGATATCCCTTCTGATCTCCACGAGTGGCTGACCAGGGCCGGCGTGGTAAAAGCTCAGAATAGCAAAACAGAAGACCTGAAAAACCGAAGTATTGAACAGCAGACCGATAACCTGACGGCTGATTTATTACTACAGGCGGGTCTGCTTTCACCCCGTTTGAAAGTGTTTTCAGACGATGCCCTGCCTACCTTGCAAATGTTCAATCCCGGGGCTGCGGGTCAGGTTAAATACCTGCTGAATGCTAATAAAGAGATCTTGATGACTGTGCGCCAACTGGTGACAACCCGGAATCTCAAGGCAAAAGGTCAGATCAATGATGTTCTGGAGTATCAGGCAGCGGAGCATGAGGTTACTGGCGGTCATAAAGCCGGCACTCGAAAAGTACGGGTCCTGCGTCCTGCCGTTGAACGAAAGGATGGACAGAAAACTGCCATTGTGCGCAAGGCACTGGTTGAAGCGATGGAATCAGGAGAAGACTTATGAGCCATCAGGATTGGCAGCTGTTAATCAGCAATTTGATCGCCCGTATTGAGATTGATGGTGTTACCGGCCAGAAGCGATTGCCCGGCATTATCACCAATGCCGAGTATGCTGCCTTGCAAGGCAGCCTTGAACAATTTGAAAACGGTTCCACGCCACAAGAGTCACCACATCAGCCAGCCACTATTGAGCATGAACATCAGCAAAGCGCAATTGAAGAATACCACTTTGACTTCAATTTTGGTGAAGACTCTGAGGTTGAAAGCACCATTGCTCCGGAAGAAAAGCCTGAAGAAGCAATCGTCCTACAAGAAGACGGTGACAACTCAGTAAAGCTGGAACTGCAAAGCACGCTTATTGATACTGCCGACAATGGCACAACCTACCTGTGCATCGACTTTGGTACTGCACTTTCCAAAGCCTGTATGGTCACCAGGGATGATGGTTATGAAGAGGTTCAACCATTACCCCTGGGTAAAGAAGCCGGGCAGGAAAATTATATGTTCCCTGTCGTTTCTTCTGTTTACATAGGATTGGACGACCGCATTTACTTTGGCCAGAAAGCCATTGACCGCAGTCTGGAAGAGAGAGGTACGGCTGCACATGCCCGTTTTGACTCCCTGAAATCTTATATGATGAGCCATCCGGAAGAGGAGTGCCTGGATACAGTTATTGCTGAACCATTCTGCCCTGCTGGCGTCAGTTTCTCCGTTGGTGCACTGATCTCATTTTATTTAGCCTATGTTACTGACCTGATCGATCAAACGGCGATGGCGGAATACGACCTGCTCCCTTACACCTTGCGCCGTTATGCCATGCCTTGCTTCCCTGATAGCCGTAAGGCCTGGGTTGAAAAAGAGCTTGCCACCTATCTGGCTCGCGCACAGATTCTCGGCGATACCTTTAGTGACGAGTGGTATGAAGGTATTCCTGTCAATAAAGCGACTTCCGCCTGGCAACAAATTCTGAAACTGCCTCAATTACCACGTTTTCTGGTTGATGGCTCTGTTACCGAACCGCTGGCCGTTATCTCCAGTCGGATAAGTCCAGACTCTTCCGTTACCAGTAAAGCCCTGATGGTTGTGATTGATGTGGGTGCGGGCACTACCGACTTTACGCTGTTCCAAATGAATGTAGATGCTAAACAACAGCGTTATCAGGCAATAGAAGTGGACGGTTCTGCCATTAGCCTTAATAAGGCGGGAGATTATGTCGACCAGGTTTTGATGTCCACCCTACTCAAGCAGGCCAGCATTACCGTCAGCCATCCGGACTATAAAGCGATTGTTCATGACATGAAGCTGAAAATCCGTAGCATGAAGGAGCGGCTCTTCAAAGAGAAAACGCTGGAATATTATCTTTTTGATGGCTCCGCCGGTGATATTTCTCTTGAGAGCTTTATCAACCTGCCAGAAATCCGTGCTTTTGCCAAGGACCTGCAAGATACCTTTATGCGCGTTCTCGATTCGATTGATCCATCCTGGCTGACGGATAGCCAGCAAGGATCCATCAGCGTCACTATTACCGGAGGTGGGGCCAATATGCCTATGCTGCAGGAGTTAACCAGAGGACAGGTTTATATTCACGGTATTTCGCTGAACAGATCTTCGCCTACCCCCCATGTTCCGCAATGGATAGAAGACGAAAGCGACCTTCTGGCCCAGGAGTATAACCAGTTGGCTGTATCTATCGGTGGCGCTCGCAAGAATGTCATCAATCGTCAGGCTACACAGAAACAGTACAGCGGCTCACGCCTGTCCCGTACTGCCGCAAACCTGGAAGTTTCCATCGCCCGGTAACCACTGAACACATTGCTGACGGATCTCTACGCTCATGGATGCAAGTATTATTAAAAAGGCATTACAGGCAGGACCAAAGGATCTTAAGGACCTGGCCCTTGCCACGGGTTTGAAGCGTAAACAGCTGGCCTTGTTTCTAAGTAATTCTGATGATTTTGTACTTGCCAGCGGTTTATGGGGACTGGCTGAAGAACCCTCAGATGTTAGAAACATCCCTGAAGTGAAAGACGCTACAGCACCAACAACAAGAGAGTTCGGGTCAGATATTAGTCTGAGGGAAAAGCTACGCAAGGAGCGGCAAGTAAAACACCAACAGCGGCAGAATGTTACGGCCAGTGAAGGTAATTCCACTCCGTCAGCAGCACTGCCAACCGTTGCTGGCATTCGTGAGGCTCTAAGATTAGAGGCAGAAGCCATCCCCAAAAAGATTCGTTTCCAGATTCTGAAGCGGGAGAAAGTGGATGTATTCTGGGTATTAACCATCAAGCCCAATGACTCTATCAACACAACTATCGATGAGAGCCTTGAAGGCGCGAAAGTCTGGTGGCCAGTGAAAGGTGGCGCCAATGGCCAGGCCGATATCCTGGCAGTACTTCCGGAGGAGCAACAAATCCACCTTCGTTTCTGTACCGCCCCACCACCAGAAAAAGAGGAAGCGATCTTTATTTATCTCCCCAGATATATCGATGCCATTATTGATATCTGGAAAAGCAGCTGGGCAGAACGTTGTATCCTTTGGCTGAAACAGGCCCGTACACCAGAAGCAAAGTCAGAAACTATCGATGTTTCCCCTGCTGCCTTTCCTTTATTACGAAAAGGGCAGAAAGCAATATTCCAGCAGCTCGGCTGGCCCATTTCCTTTTTATGGGGACCGCCCGGTTCCGGTAAGACCTATACTCTGGGTGCACTGCTGGCCAGCTTTATGGTTCAGCACCCGGAGAAAAAGGTTCTGCTGCTCAGCTCCACCAATACAGCTGTTGACCTTGCCCTGGTTTCCGTTGATAACGCTTTGGCTCAGCTAACCTCCGAAAAATCGCCTTATGCTGCCGCTGCCAATATTGCACGAAATCGTACAATTCGCCTGGGTAACAATTTCAGGGCCGGACATTTTAAAAACAGGGAGCATCTGATACCCGCTGCTGACAAGAAACTTCTGGATGAACTCAGGCAGCTGGAACTGGAAGAACCACCAAAGGAAAACGTTAAAGATTATGCTTTCTGGCGACAAGCCCGGGATGCATTAAGAAAAAAGATTAAGGCACACTCATTGCTGTTGCTGAAAAATAACCAGCTGGCGGCTCAAACCACTACCCGTGCCGCGTTTACTTTTGAAGAGCTTCAGCAGATAGAATACGACTTGATCGTTTTTGACGAAGCCAGCCAAGTCGGGATTCCTTACGCACTGGCCCTGATGCCATTAGGCAAACATTGTCTTTTTGCCGGAGACTACAAACAGCTGTCTCCTATCTGTATTTCCAAGGCGCAACTGGCCAGAGAGTGGCTTGGCCAATCCATGTTTAAGTATTATCGGAAAAGTGCAGAATGCTGCTGCCTGTTGGATGAGCAGTCGCGAATGGCCGAGCCCATCAGCCAGCTGATCTCCCAAATATTTTATGACGGCGTACTGCGAGTTGCCGATGACGCCAAAGCTAACCGTGAGTGGCAAGCGGCACGGGACAAGGTTGCCGGTGAATCCCCTGTCACCATTCTTGAGGTATCTCAAGACTTTAAATGGTCACAAAAGTACAACGGCCCGATTCGTCACGAGTCAGCCTTGACTCTGTGTGACTATTTGAAATCCTTATTGCCTGAAGAGCGAAAGAACTGTGTTGTGCTAACGCCTTTCAGAGCCCAGCGGGCCTTGATCAAAAATGTTCTGAAGAAAGAGAATTTGGGCACAGTGAATGTCAGTACGATTCACCGTTCCCAAGGGGCTGAATACGACACAGTTCTTTTTGATCCGGTTGATGGGCGGCATAACTTCTTTCAATTCCAGAAATCACTGATTAACGTTGCCCTCAGTCGGGCAAAAGCGAGACTGGTGCTAACACTTTCTGAGGGTGACTGTGCCGAAGATACGTTCAGGAAAATTCGCTTTCTTTCTAAAGAACGCCAACAGTATCAATCGGTAGCTGGGCTGAGCGAGCAACAGATAAAGACTAACTCCGCTACATGGATCGGTAAGGCCGTTCAATTTCGAGGTGTTTCCGGAATTTTTAAGGCGTATAACAACCAACAAGTGATACTTATAGACTTGAGAACTGGAGAAGAACGAAAGTTTTTACTTGAGTAAGCCTGCTTCCGGCCTCTCCAGTTGGGTATTTATTCTTCGCTATACTTTCCCGTTGGCGCCATATGCCACATAAATGAATGAACATCTATCATATCTCGTGGTCTCAGCGGGCTTATTTTGCTTTTGAGCCATTGACTGAAATCCAGAATTTTTTCGTAAAGCTCATAAGAAGGAGTTGCATCATAACGGACTGGGTAACCTGATATATCAAGACATTTTTTTATCATCTCTGGCTAAACAAACATCTGGTTTTCAGGGTCAGATAGAAACAGAAGATATGTCGTATATGACCATTTTCTTATGTTCTGTGTTTTAAGAATTGATACAAAATGATCAAAGCGCTGTGACAGGCATTTCCCCCCATAAAAAATGGTACAACTCAAGCGAAAATACAGGTGAGTTTTCTTTTATAGTGTCCAGAAAGACAGGCTTCTCAAAATTGCCTTGAATAAAATTGGTCAGACCTACTAACTGGGCTATTCGATGGAACAGCTCCGTATACTCTCCAGAGCTGAGCAATTGCTCATACCCAGACCTTCCTAACAATGCCTGAAATTGCTCACAAGCATGAACCTTATGGTTACGTTCTTCTTCAGCCTGACAGTCCCCATAAAAGGCCACCGGGGTTGCGTTTTTCAAAGGTCGCAATCATTCCCGGAATATTACGGTGTTCAAGCTCATTCCCCACTGCATCAAGGATAGTGGCAGCCATATTCCTTGATGATGGAACCTCGAGTTTTTTCATAACATTGTGGAGTACTCTCAGTTCATCAATAGATTTATCTGGCTAATACGTTGCAGCCTGCTGACTTCCTGCGCAGAAAGTTCGGAGTAGCTACTGTTCATACTTCATCTCATTTTATATTCGAAAAATGATCTATCGGCATGCTTGAGCCGTTTGAATAGAGTGAAATTTATTCGCAACCTTACTCACAGAAACGATGCATTAAAAATGCGCTTTACTTTTTTGCATTATGGCACGACAATATGCATGCATTATGGCGAAATATAATTCAGAGAGTTAAGCTATGCCTACATTAATTGGCCGTGATGAGGCTATGGATATCACCCGTGAGCTCAATGATCTATTGCTGGATCAGATGTGGCTAAACACCAATCATGAAAATGTGCAGAAGATGAAACAGCTTCTGTACGAAGAGTCAGACCACTGCCTTATAAATGACCTTTATGCGTATGCGACTGATGCAGTGTGGCTGGGAGGGGATATGGATGAAAAGATTCCCCTGTTTATCGATATGTGCGAGATGGAAGTGCCCCTCTACCTACAGTGCTGTTATACCTATACACATAGCAAGGATAAATTTCTCAAATTACAAAGCCTGTATGAATTGATCCATGCGCGTCTGGTTATTGATGAAGCGGCAGGGGATATAGAAGTTAATGTTCATTGGAAGTTTCTTCCCCATGCCAGTGAAGGTGTGTTAAACCGTCGCCAGGTAGCATTACTGGAAAATAAGAAAGAAGACACCATTCGTAACGCTATGTATGCCGAGGGTAGGGCACGGCTCAAACCGTTTAAAGATAACCTCTATAGAGTTGATGATGTCATTCACTGGCAAAAAGCGATGGGGACGTTTAAGGCCACTCAGTTTCGTCGGGGCGATCCTTGTCGGGAAGACCCATCAACAGGTCTTCAGTTCAAATTATGGCTGCAAGCGTTTGCCAATCCTCATAGCAGCCCTCTGGTTACTTTTGACCAGCTCCGGGAAACGATTACAACAAATCGTCAGACAGCATTTGACCTGTTTTGGAAAAGTCCAGATGAAGACACGCTGCTTGCCTGGTTCTCGTCTCAAAATGCACTCAATCTGGCGTTGTTACTGGACATAAAACCGGACTGGCTAATCAATCAATTGTCTCGTTGCCTTTTAACTGAGCTACCAGAGGACGAGGAGTTCGAAAAGTTGCGCAAAAAAGAGCCCGTGAGTGCTGAATTGCCCGCCACAGCAGAGCTGATAACAAAAACTATTCAAGAGTGTGACTGGATTGAAAGTCACGCCCTTCAGCAAGGGAAACAAAATGCAAAAATGAATGGTTATACATCAGGGAAATATACGTTCACCCATGAACATAATCTGAAAACCCAGTATTTCTGGCTTCCGGTAATAGCCGGTGAACACCTGTCTTTACCCAAAAAACGGTATTTGAAAAAAGACTTGGATCAGTCTGGCAAGTATGGGCGACACAGTGGTTTAAAGAAGTACCAAGAACTGGCCTATGAAGATCTCTATAAAGTTGAAATCCATACTTATGGCGATTTGCAGGATGTCTTGAAAGCACTCAAATCGTAAACCCGGAGTCAATGGTAGGGAGAACCATGATAACCACTCACGCTCAAAAAAGAATGCAACAGCGGGCTATCAGGGCAGAGTTGCTGGATATTATGGATATGGTGGCTATGGAAGGCCACCAACATGGGGGAACATACATACAACAAATCCCTCATAAAGAGCTGGACAGGTTGATTAAAAAAACCAAAAAACTGTTAAAAATACTCAGCAAGGCAAGCAATACCTATTGTGTCAGAGGCGTACATGATTACGTCATTACAGCTGGACATAAAACAAGACCATTGAAAACCACTTATTAACTGATCAGCAATAAATTAAAATCAGGAAAGATATATGTACGATATCAATTTTGAACAGTTTTCTAACACGTTAAAAAATATCAATATCGAAAAAAAAGGGACCCTTCCAGAAAGCCTGAAATTGTTTGATACCGGTAAATTAAGCAGCTATTACGCGCCTTTTGATTACATCAACAAACAGGCGAAGGTTGTTATCTGTGGTATCACCCCCGGAATGCAACAAGCTGTACTGGCTCTGGAAGAAGCCAAGGCAAAACTTAATAACGGTCACTCACTGACGAATGCAAAGCTTGCCGCTAAAGAGACGGCTAGTTTTGGCGGCCCAATGAGAGCCAACCTGATCCGCATGCTTGATAACATTGGATTACCTGAAAAACTGGGAATCCAAAGCGCTGCAGATCTTTTCGGCTCTCGAAAAGATCTGGTCCATTACACCTCAGCACTGCGCTATCCGATATTCGTTAATGGTAAAAATTACAGCGGCACCCCAAGCATGCTGAAGACACCAATATTGAAGCAAATGGTCGACGACTGCCTTGCTAACGAAGTGCAGCAGCTTAGCCCTGAAACTCTGTTTATTCCACTGGGTTCAAAGGTCGAAGAAGTGCTGCGGTACCTGGTAAAACGGGAAGTTTTAAGAGAACAACAGCTACTATCAGGCATGCCACATCCCTCAGGGGCTAATGCAGAGCGAATTTCATACTTCCTTGGAGAGAAAGAAAAACACCTCCTGTCCATTAAAACCAATCCCGACATTATTGATACAAGCAAAGCGCAAATTTTGCGCACTATATCGGGGTTACAGTTGCTGTAGAAAGCTGCCCTGCACTTCTGAGTGAATCAGGAGTGCAGCTCTCAATCGGCTATAAATTACGAGACTTTAAAGAAACGATATCCTTGCACCTTCAAACCAAACCCATGGAGCAAAACTTCTCGTAGGTCATCTGTGGAGAGTCCATAACCATCCATACCCGGTAAATTAAGGCGGGCCAACCGCTGATCAAAACTTTTCTGCCTACTGTAATCGGTAAAGGATTCATCGATAAGATAAGACTTCCAATACAATGGCTGAGGTTCATACTCACTGTACCCGTAGTCAAAAAAGTCCACATGTCGAGATCGCAAATTTATTTTGATACGCTCCATTAGCATTGGTAATGGCTGAGAGTCAAAGCCTTCGTAAACCATCAGGGAGAGTTTTCCGGAGCGGATATGAATCTTTACCAGATCGACCCCATCCGTGTCAGCAAACAGCTGGGCAGCACAGCCAACATAGACTCGTAAAACAGACGGCAAATGATTAATAAATTTACTGTGTAATGTCAGTGAGTGGTTCTCTTCATAAAGCGAGGCGGGTAACTCTTGATGCGCCAGAATACAGGCATTATAAATCAGCTCCGGTTGTGCGATAGAAAAGAGTAATTCTCTGGATTCTTCCTGCGCACGCTTATAATCCCCAAAGAAAGCCTTGATATCTCTCTTCAACTGATCAGGCATATGCCTGTATACCCGTTTTTTATTGAACTGTTGCAAAGCAAAATAAACTCTCAGATCCTCTTTACGCTCTCTTTCAGCTTGCAGCAACTCGTCGGTATTAAATTCCTCCCTAAGAAACTTAAACGCCTTTTTCGGGGAACCGATCACGGCTACCAGCTGTTCACTTTCTGCAAACTCCTCGGCAACAGGCAAGCGACCCAGCTCAAGAGTACACTGCCAAAAGCTCTCAAATAACGTCCTGTTCGCCTCAAGAAGCTGTTGTCTCTTAGGGATACGAACACTTTTATGTACCAGCTGCTTCCAACGGCTCTGGCGTCGCTGCCTGTTTGACAGATATAACTGCTCTTCATCTTTATCCTTAAATATAAAGAAGATTCCGGGAGCTACAGCAATAGGTTCTTCATCCAGAATTTGCTCAAGGAAGATCTGGAGTTCATTCTGGCTGTAATATTTTTGAAAGGTGTTGCGGGAAGTGAGTACACCGTCTTTAAATGGTTTGAATTTATTGATATGCCTTTCACTGGCAATCATTGCCGAAGCAACCAGTAATTTTTTCGTTAACTGCCATGCTCCCTGAACAGCCTCTACCCGCTCCTGCAAATTTTCAATGACATTGATAACATAACCCAGATTAACCAAGTCTCCCGCTTTCCTGGTACCATCAGGCCGCCAGTTAGGATCCCAGCCAGAGCATGTTATCCCGTGGGCCGATAGTTCAGTGAGATCATCACCATGGCCACACCCATAGTCAAAAACAGAATACTCACCGTTTAAAAAGCCGTGCCTGGCCAGCATTTTCATCGGAGCAGAGAATGCATCCCGACTCAACGCTGTTTTGTGACGATCAACCTTATGGGGGGGACTCTCACTAGCATCGACTGATGCTTGGCGAAACAAACGACCATCGACTAATGCATAACCCTTCTCCCGAATTAATGTCTCCCAGCCCTGTTTGAAACCGATTATTCTGGTGTTTTCATACAATCCAGCCTCTTCTCCCTCGCGCGTGATCTCACAGAAATCCTCATAGTCCGGGTGGGAAGTTAGCACCATGTTCTCTTTTCTGTGCAAAATCGGCGGATTGAGGGATCTGGAGAAATCGGTGCTTTTTATTTGATCTCCGGCCAGATTGATACCGGTACTTTTATGCAAGCAGGGGTAGGCATCATCAATAAATGCAGGGTAGCTAAGCAGAGTGACTTTAAAAGCATCCTTGTGGAGACGAACAATATTCCAGTCATCTTCATTAAGGCCAACCAGTGACGCTTGACGGCTAATGAATGTTGCAAGTGCTGGCGATGCCTCGGCCAATGCGTCATAGTGAATATAGACTGCCTTTGGTAAAACCTTACCAACACTCAGCTCCTGAATTGATGACAACCATTGCTCATGATTCATTACCAAAGCGCTCCAGAAACCTCGTTGCAGTCATTGTAGCGGGAACATAACCACGCCCCGCCTTCCTGGGCTGCATCACTGAAACCTGCTGGCAACCTCCACTGCTGTTATAGCTCAAGTGTATGGGCCTGTCTGGGGCATAAAAATAGAGGCGATCAAATGGCAGGTGTTCTGCAATCCACAAACTTATCTCCAGAGATGAGATATCCGGAACAAGAAAATCACAGGCAGCGCCACCGCGAGTACAAACCCTTTCCTTTTTTTGATTGAGTTCATAGCAGGCATGTTGATCAAGACTCGGGTAAATAGCGGCTATTTGATGATTGGCGCTTGCCAATCGTTTTCTTACTATAGCCAACTCAGGAGAACAGAAACCATAGGTGAGCGTGATTTCACCAAAGCGTTCGACGACTGGATCCAATAACTCTCGCGCCAATGCGGCAAGTGCATCCCAACTGGCACTATCTAACGGCAGATTGGAAATACCCAAAGACTGACAGGTTTCACCGCACTCAATGAGCGAGCGATAAATAAAATGCTTACTGCATTTATCATCAAGCTTCACCGCTCACCTCTTAAGAAGATTACAGATGACTGCGTTGCGTAATGACTATTCAGAATATGCCTCTACAAATTGTCAACTGCAATATTTGTCATTTGGGCAAGCAAAACCAAGCATTCATTCCAGAACGTCACGTACTAAGCCTTATATTCTTTTTGCTTGATGACAAGATCCATTTTGAAATTTCGATCACTGTCAGATCAGGTCTGGAGTTATGCATCTACACAATATCCAAAAGTGTTGGCAGAAGGTTTAAACCCACCGAATACGGGGATTCACCGGTACGCTGGCAGTGGTTATAGATTGATGTGTAAATTTTTGCTTGCTGATCAATATCCAAATGAATTGAGTCTTCTCGACAATAATCATCCACACAAATCATCACTTGCTTCAATAAGTCACCATAGATGTTTTTTTCGTTTGATGAGGAACGCTGCTCAGACAGCTGGCTGAGCAACGAACCCAGCATCAGCTCCATATCATCAATCGGCTGAATTTGAAGTGAAGGCTTAAGTTTATCATTATCACCGAAGAGGTGTAACGCACCTTGCTCACCCCTGATAATACTTGTTAGCTTATCGCTTGGAATATGTGAGCAAAACCAACCATTTTCTTTGCTATCCGCCTCATCACTGGAAAAATGATAAATTAATGTTTCAGCCAACTTCCGGGAAAAACGACCGGAATACATCTCCCAGCGCCTGTACTTTATTGTGTTCTCTTTATAGATATAACTACTGCGAGTTCCCACTGCCACAACTATCTGTAGTCCATCATGACAAAGATGAACAATGCTTTTGTTCAAATTTTTCAGCAAATTTAAATTGACCATTTTGTTCAGGTCATCAGTATCCAACGCTGTATTTATACAAAAAGGTCTTCCACTTCCAGTAACCAGCCAAGTCAGCTCTACACCTTCGCGGAGATGAACGACACGCAGTATCTCTGACCCGGGAACAACATCCTTTTGCATTTTCTCTGCTGCGCCCTTTGAAACACCAATGGCCGATGCCCAAGGATAAAGTCTACGGCCACCAAGGACGTACTCAAGACGTGACTTGAAGCTGAAGAAGTCAGGAAACCTCCTATACGTAGGATAATAGTCGCTCACAAGACAGAATTCCCCTCAAATACTTGACATAACCCTAAAAAAAAGGGATAATAGAGACCAAGGAAGCAATAAAACCCTTAAAATCGGAAAAACCAATGGCAAGGGATTTTTTCAGGTTTGTTTACACAGGACTAAACCAACAAACTCTCAGACGCCCCGAGAAACCACCAGTTCCAAGGGCTGAGGCGCACCAATAAAGATGCAAACAGTAAGCCTCTGAAGGATGTTATCAAAAGACTCTGGAAGAGACTAGATTCTGTTTTTGCGCCTCCTATTTCTATAAAACATGAACATGGAGGTTCATATGAGTGACACAGCAGTAGCTGTAACGGGTAACAGCCCCAACCTGCCTTCAAGTGAACTCATCACCGAAGAGCAGCTTATGCTCTGGAGCAAATTTAAACGTCAGGCAGATCTGCTGAACTTTTTGCAGATCAACAATATTGTCTATTTCCGTGGCCGTGGGGGGAGCATTTGCACAACCCTGAACGCAATCAACCATTGCCTGCATAATAACAACCAGAACGGGCAGGCTTGGGGATGAGTAGCACTAAAAAAAGGCGCTACCCAACAGACGTCTATGTCTATCGCAACAAATTGGTATATTGGCCGTACTTGGGTTGCATTAACGGTAAGCCAAAAAGAGGCAAACGTCTTATTCTTGGCTCCCCAGATATGCCTGAGGGTAAGATTTATCAGCTACTGAATCAGATTAAAGAGGCCCGCGCCAAAACGATTGAATGGTTACTCTCTGCCTATATGGATAGCGAAAAATTCAAAAAACTGGGCAAATCGACCCGCCACAATCGGAAAGAAGTTTACTACCCAAAAATTATTGACAGACGAGGGCCAAACAATGGCGCCCGGTTTGGTGATATTCTCCTGAACAATATAACTCCAGCCATGCTGTTACGCCTTTTGAAAACCTTCAAAGGCAATCCGACCCGCAATCAGATCAAAACATTTATAAGTGCGGCCTGGTCATGGGGAGTATTGGAGTACGAAGATGCCCCCCGGCAAAATCCCGCTAAAGAAGTTCCAAATTTTGAGGAAGAGCCCAGGACTTTCTACATTACAGACGAGCTCTACAGAAAAGTTCGTCGCACTATGAAGCCTCTTTATAGAGCAGCCATGGAAATAGCCTATCAGTGTCGGGCAAGGGAAATAGAAATTTTTGCCCTGACTTATGACGACCTGCTTAAAGAAGGTGTATACCTCAAAAGAGCAAAAGGCAGTATCTCAGAAATCACACTCTGGAATCGCAGACTCCGAACGGCCGTAGCCATGGTGAAATCCATCTGCACTAATAAAAACAGTCAGTATCTTTTTCATGAGCCTGACGGTTCACCCATTGAGCCGCAAAAATTTGCCGGTCGCTTTAAAGACTGCATGCGTCGTCGCGTTGCAGCTGGCAAAATCACACCTGAAGAACGTTTTACTTTTCACGACATGAAAGCCAAAGGAGTTTCAGATCACGAAGGACAGTTTTCTGGTCACAAGACCGAGGAAGGAAGAAAAGTTTATATCCGCAAAGCACCGAAAATCAAAGGGTCGAAATAAGCTACACTGGCCCAGTAAAACACTTGTTTTGTTCTCATTTTTGTTCTCAAACCCGCCTCGCATAAACATATTTTTATATTTAAGTGCTGTAAGCCCTTGGTTTCACTGGTCGGCGTGAGAGGATTCGAACCTCCGACCCTTTCGTCCCGAACGAAATGCGCTACCAGGCTGCGCTACACGCCGAAGCCAGAGCTATTCTAGACATGCAGACGAAACTGTCAATGGCAGCAGAGAAGAATTCAATGAAGCTTTAAGAAGAGAAGTAAGGAAAGGAAATATGGTCGGGGTAGAGAGATTCGAACTCCCGACATCCTGCTCCCAAAGCAGGCGCGCTACCAGACTGCGCTATACCCCGTTAGATGAAACCTATCATATTGTTTTTGAACGATAAGTCAACAGCTATCAGTAAACCATGTCTATTTTTTAAACTTGCTGGTTAAACGGAATATGTTAGCCGCATTAACAGTGGCATCCAGAGCTAATGTCGTAATATCACCGGATGATGCTAATGCGGTCTTGCATGGTTGAGCCTAAACTATGTTCTATCTCTCAACGTGCGGCACTTCTTCAGGGTATCAGCAATCAGGAATGCCAGCTCCAGCGCCTGATCAGCATTCAGGCGAGGATCACAGTGGGTATGATAACGATTGCCCAGATGATCTTCCGTCACGGCATTGGCACCGCCGACACACTCCGTCACATTCTGACCGGTCATTTCAAAGTGAACGCCGCCGGCATAGGTTCCCTCGGCGCGATGAGCCGCGAAGAACTGCTCAACTTCTGAGAGAATTTTTGATACTTCGCGGGTTTTATAACCATTGCTGGCCTTGTAGGTATTCCCGTGCATTGGATCACAGCTCCAGAGCACATTGCGCCCTTCACGCTGAACCGCTTTCAGCAGTGGCGGCAGGCCTTTCTCCAGGTTGTCAGCCCCCATGCGGACAATGATGTTCAATTTGCCGGGAATATTCTCCGGGTTGATCCGGTCAATCAGTCGAATCAGGTCATCCGGTGGCAGGGTTGGGCCTGCTTTCAAACCAATCGGGTTTTGAATACCACGGACAAACTCAACATGACCACCATCGACCTGACGGGTTCGGTCACCCACCCAGAGCATATGGGCTGAGCAGTCATACCAGTTACCGGACAGGCTATCACGGCGGGTCAGCGCCTGTTCGTAAGGCAGCAACAACGCTTCATGGGAGGTATAAAATGCGGTTTCTCGGATGGTGGACGAATGCTCTGCTGAGATGCCACAGGCTCTCATGAAATCCAGCGATTCATCAATTCGGTCAGCCATGTTGCGGTATTGATCAGTCTGTGGGCTGTTTGCAACAAAGTCCAGATTCCAGGCATGCACCTGTTCCAGAGAGGCCAGGCCACCCTGGGCAAAAGCTCGCAGCAGGTTCAGGGTGGAAGCAGCCTGGTGATAGGCCTGCAGCATTCTCTGGGGGTCCGGATTACGAGCCGCCGGGGTAAACTCGGTGCCGTTAATGATATCACCGCGATAGATCGGCAATTCAACACCATTGATGGTTTCAGTGCCAGAAGTTCTTGGCTTGGCAAATTGGCCGGCCAAACGCCCTACCTTGATCACCGGGCAGGCAGCACCAAAGGTGAGCACCACCGCCATCTGCATCATGACTTTAAACGTGTCACGGATGTTATTAGCCGAGAACTCCAGGAAGCTTTCTGCACAGTCTCCCCCCTGCAGCAGAAATGCTCTGCCTTCGGTCGCTTCTGCCAGACGGTTTCTCAACTCATTCACTTCACCCGCAAAAACCAGCGGTGGCATGGCAGCCAGCTCCTGTTCAACCCGGCTCAATTTTTCCTGGTCGGGATATTCCGGCAGCTGGAGCAACGGCATATGTCTCCAGCTATCAACAGTCCATGAATTCATTAAGTCACCAGCTCTTTAACACTCGCTAAAAACAGTCATTCTACCTGAATACATCATCAAGGCTGAGAGGTTTTCCCATGAATAATTATGGAAGATATATCAAGAATTATCGCTGATTAGCCGAACTTAAGACTTTACATACCCTATCTGGTTTGTTATAAGTTTTGACCGAACAACAATACGCATACTTACTTATCGCTATGAATTCTTCACTGCTTGCCATGATTACCATGAAACCCGGCACCATTATGATGCTCCGGGGGAGTTATCGTGGATAGCTGAAAAGCAGAAACGAGCCCCCGCACCCTAACCGGTCCGGGGGCTTTTTTATGACCATTTGCCACTGACAGGAAATGACAGCGTGAACGAGTTGAACCTTCGACTGATCACCACCAGTGATCCCGGCAGCCTTGAACAAATTCTCCAGTGCAGCAGCGAGAACGGGTTACACCTGAAAAGTTTTGTTGCTGAGCTGAACAGCAAAAAAGATCAGTATGAAATCAAGATGTGCGTTTCCGGTTTTACCAGTCAGCATCAGATTGTTGGCAGGCTGGCTCAGCAGAAACACATCCGTGAGCTGAGCCCGATAAAATCCCGTGGGTTACTCTGAATGACACGAAGCTATTGGCCTCTGGCGACAGGATGCAGGGGGTCTATTATCCATTCGCTCCATGAGCCGGGGTACAGTGTGGCACCCGACAAACCCGCAAGCTCCATGGCAAAAATATTGTGACAGGCGGTAACACCGGAGCCACAGTAGAAGACAGACCGGGAGTCGTCGCCAACCAGTGCAGTAAATAGTTCCCGCAAGTGATCCGCTGAAAGAAAGCGGCCATCTTCATCCAGGTTTTTGGCGAATGGATGGCATACCGCCCCGGGAATGTGCCCAGCCTGCGAGTCCAGGGTTTCTTCTTCTCCACGGAATCGTTCATAAGCCCTGGCATCAATCAGTTTATAACTAAGGCTACCTTCAGTTTCTATCTGCGCCATAAGATCCTGCGCTGAAACCGTTGGCATATGTCCCGTGGTAAAATCAGCCTGAGTTTCTGCCACTTCAGACACATCGTTAGTCACAGGATAACGGCCCGCCTGCCAGGCTTTCATGCCGCCATGCAGAATCATAGCCTGAGAGATACCCGCCCAACGTAACAGCCACCAGGCCCTGGCGGCCATGGCATGACCGCCATCATCATAAACAACGACCTGAGAGTGCTTATCCATTCCCCAACGACGGAGTGTTGCCTGCCAGTCTGCCGACTCGGGCAGTGGATGCCTGCCAGTTTTACCGGGAATAATCAAACCGGAGAGATCTGCTTCAAGATCAGCATGGAGCGCTCCCGGAATATGTCCCTGGTGATACATCACCCGTCCCTGTTTCGGGTCGGCGAGACTGAATCGAGCATCCAGAACCAGCAGATGTTGGTCGTTCAACAGGGTAGCCAGCATCTCCGGCTCTATTAATAAAGGCATCACTTACCTCTGTCTGGCTGCTAACCGAGGCGGAGCCCAGTGCAGCTAACACACCACTATGAAACATTTATGAAGGTTTACTTTTCTTGCCACACAGTAAAAAAATGACAGTGGCTTTGCAACCAGTCCTGATAACCGTGGTTCGAAGGGAGGAATAGTTCGGAGGAAAGGGAAGTTAAGAAGAGAAATAAAACCCACCAGCAGAGCTGGCGGGGTCACATCCGTGTGACAAGTGCATCCATGCAAGGTTTACGTTATCAATACACTCGTGATGGCAATAGCAGTGATTACGCGAAAAAATGTGAGATATGTCTCACACTTTCATCATTTTCCGGTTGCAGGCTTGTCCACTACCTTGTCGTCACGAAGCACTTTTTCCGAAAGCAGGTTGCTCAACTCTCCGTTATCCGGCGTTTTCAGGATGATTCGGGTTTCTTCGGAAGACTCGTCAAATTCGATGCCCGGAGAGTAAGCAGGCTCTTCCACCGGCGTGTCTATGACCTCCTGCTGTATCGGAATGACTTCCGTTACGGGCAATGGTTCAGGCTCATCCTTTTTAGCCAGCAAAAACCAGCCAGTCACACCCAGAGCCAGAAGAGCCGCCAGCACTACTGCAATTGTCTTGTTACTCATGCCCATCCTCACCCATAGCCGGAAAGCCTCCAAAACTTATTCAAGAGCGGAGACGAGCCCCGCTCCATCAAACTATCGCATTCGAACAACCCGAGTCGTGTTACCCTGCGTCAAAATCTTCACCGCATCACCCACCTGCATAGGCGCTTTTGAGTCAACCTCCTGAACCACTGAAATATATTTTCCACTATCAAGCCGAATGGTCATCTCAATACCCTGCTGTGTGGTCAGCTGTTTTTCAGCCCTGCTCCCCAGCACACCACCGGCAACTCCGCCCAGGATAGCGGCAATATCACTGCCTCTGCCACCGCCAACACTGGATCCTGCAATACCACCAATGGCCGCACCGGCCACAGTACCCACAGCACCTTCAGTGCCTTCCAGTGTTACATATTGCAGCTCGGAAACAGTGCCAAAACTGACCTGCTGGATTCTCCGGGCCTCACTGCTTGAATAGGTTGTCCCTGTGCTGTCCGTCATACACCCTGACAGCAGAGCGGCAAAAGTGAGGGGCAATATGGCCCAATAGCGTCTCAAATTCATGTCGTTAACTCCTTTTGGGAAAACAGGAAAGACCTTTCCTGTTAACCGACCCAGACCCGTGCGTTGCGGAACATTCTCATCAACGGTGCATCTTCACCCCAGTGTTCTGGGTGCCAGCTGTTTTGAACTGTACGGAATACCCGCTCAGGATGGGGCATCATAATGGTAACCCGACCATCGGCAGAGGTCAGGCCAGTAATTCCCTGCACCGAGCCGTTGGGGTTGTAGGGATAACGTGTGGTGGGCCTGCCCTGGTTATCCACAAACTGCAAAGACACCTGACCACTGTTCGCCAGCCGCTCCAGGTGAGACGGATCGGCAAACTCGGCATGCCCTTCCCCATGAGCGACAGCAATTGGCATACGGGCACCCTCCATCCCCCGGAAGAGGATTGAGTGGCTCTTCTGAACCTTAACCATCGCCACCCGGGCCTCAAACTGCTCAGACTGGTTGCGGACAAAGTGAGGCCAGTAGTCAGCACCGGGAATCAGGTCATGCAGATTGGAGAGCATCTGACAGCCGTTGCATACACCCAAGGCAAAACTGTCGCGACGATCGAAGAAGCGGGCAAACTGATCACGGGCCTGTTCATTAAAGAGAATCGACTTGGCCCAGCCTTCTCCGGCTCCCAGAACATCCCCATAAGAGAAGCCACCACAGGCCACCAGACCTGTAAATTCATCCAGAGTACGTCGACCGGACAGGATATCACTCATGTGCACATCAACTGTTTTGAAACCAGCCCGGTCAAAGGCCGCCGCCATTTCTACCTGACCATTGACACCCTGCTCCCGCAAAATGGCCATGGCTGGACGAACACCGGTGTTGATATAGGGAGCCGCCACATCCAGAGAGATATCGTAAGGCAGGGAGGCATGAAGCCCGTCATCATGATCATCCAGCAGGTTATCGAACTCCTGTCGTGCACACTCGGCATTGTCCCGCAGCGCCTGAATGCGATAGCTGGTTTCTGCCCACCAGCGCTGGAACTTGATCCGGCTTTCACTGACCAGCTCGGCTCCATTGAACCGGAACGATACCCGCTGGCCAGCAGCCAGGGTACCGATGGTGTGAGAACAGGCAGCAAGACCATGCTGAGCCAGGATATCCTTAACAAGGCCTTTCTCGCGGTGGCGCACCTGGATAACCGCACCCAGCTCTTCATTAAACAGAGCTGGCAGAACCATGGACTTGTTGCCAGCCAACTTATCCAGATCAACCGCAATACCGGTATGGCCAGCAAACGCCATCTCAATCAGGGTGGTAAACAGGCCACCGTCGGAGCGGTCGTGGTAGGCCAGCAGCAGGTCTTTATCCATCAGTTCCTGAATGGCATTAAAGAATCCTTTCAGATCTTCCGGGGAGTTAACGTCCGGTGCCGAGTCACCTACCTGACCATAGACCTGGGCCAGTGCTGAACCACCCAGTCGATTATGGTCACGGCCAAGGTCAATCAACAGCAGATCGGTATTACCCTGATTCGTCCTCAGCTGGGGCGTCACCGTCCTGCGAATATCCCGGACCGGGGCAAATGCCGAGATAACCAGCGACAGTGGTGAAGTGACACGCTTATCTTCCCCATTTTCCTGCCATTGGGTGCTCATGGACATGGAGTCTTTACCCACCGGAATAGCAATACCCAGAGCCGGACAAAGCTCCATACCCACGGCCTTAACCGTATCAAACAGGTTTTCATCTTCACCGGGATGACCTGCTGCGGCCATCCAGTTGGCCGACAGTTTGATATCCCCGATTTTACCAATACGGGCAGCGGTAATATTAGTAATCGCCTCGCCAATCGCCATGCGACCGGAAGCGGGTGCATTGATCAGGGCAAGCGGTGTGCGTTCCCCCATGGACATGGCTTCGCCGGTATAGCCCTGAAAAGCCGTTGCGGTCACCGCGCAGTCTGCCACAGGCACCTGCCAGGGGCCCACCATCTGGTCACGATTAACCAGACCGGTAATGGTTCGGTCGCCAATGGTGATCAGGAAGTTCTTGCTGGCAACGGATGGCAGTTTTAATACCCGCTCCATCGCTTCCAGCAGCTTGATGTCGGTCAGGTCCAGGGGATCACGCTCGAAGGACTGACGTTGAATCTCACGGTGCATCCTGGGTGGTTTACCCAGCAGCACATCCAGCGGCATATCCACCGGGTGATTATTGAAGTGGCTGTCATCCAGCAGCAGCCGCTGCTCTTGGGTCGCTTCACCCACCACGGCATAAGGGCAACGCTCCTGCTGACAGATTTCTTCGAAGCGGTGAAGGTCTTCGGCCGCCACCGCCATCACATAACGTTCCTGGGACTCATTACACCAGAGCGCCAGCGGCGACATGCCCGGTTCATCATTATGAATGGCACGCAACTGGAAGTGACCGCCCCGGCCACCATCACTGACGAGTTCAGGCAGTGCGTTGGAGAGACCACCGGCCCCCACATCGTGAATAAATGCGATGGGGTTCCTGTCCCCCTGCTGCCAGCAACGGTCGATCACCTCCTGGCATCGACGCTCCATTTCCGCGTTGTCTCGTTGCACACTGGCAAAGTCCAGGTCTTCCTGACCTTCACCCGATGTCATGGAAGAGGCCGCGCCACCACCCAGGCCAATCTGCATGGCAGGACCGCCCAGGACAATCAGCCTGGCACCCACCGGGATCTCCCCTTTTTCAACGTGTTCAGCTTTGATATTGCCAAGACCACCGGCCAGCATAATGGGCTTGTGATAGCCACGAACCTCATAGCCTGCAACGCCTTTGACGCTGGCCTCAAAGGTACGAAAATAGCCACACAGGTTTGGACGACCAAACTCATTATTAAAACCGGCACCGCCTAATGGGCCTTCGATCATGATTTCCAGCGGCGAGACAATGCGGCCTGGCTTGCCATAATCCTGTTCCCAGGGCTGTTGATAGCCTGGAATGTTCAGGTTAGATACGGTGAATCCGGTCAGACCGGCCTTGGGCCTGGATCCCTTACCGGTGGCACCTTCATCACGAATTTCACCACCAGAACCGGTGGCGGCTCCCGCCCAGGGTGCGATGGCCGTCGGGTGGTTGTGGGTTTCTACCTTCATGAGGATATGAATATCGTCCTCATTGAAACCATATTCACGGCTGTCAGATTCCGGGTAAAACCGTTTTGCGTGGAAACCTTCAATAACCGAGGCGTTATCTTTATAAGCTGACAGCACCCCTTCACTGTGCAGGGCATGAGTATTTCGGATCATCTTGAACAGGGAAAGATCCTGCTCTTCACCATCAATACTCCAGGAAGCATTAAAAATTTTATGCCGACAGTGTTCCGAGTTTGCCTGGGCAAACATCATCAACTCAACATCCGTAGGATCCCGTTCGAGTTTTTGATAGCTCTCTATCAGATAGTTGATTTCATCCTCAGCCAGAGCCAGGCCCAGGGAAAGATTAGCCGCAGCCAGTGCCTCTCTGCCGCCTTCCAGAATGGACACAGTAGTCATCGGGGCTGGCTCGGCCACAACAAACAGTTTGGTAATTTCACCCTCATCACGGAAGACAGCCTGAGTCATCCGGTCATGGAGCAAATCTGCAATCCGTGTTTCCTGATCTTCTGATAAACGGGTATCCGCAAACACCAAAAACCGAACGCCTCGCTCGATTCGCTGGATCATACCGAGGCCACAATTGTGAGCAATATCGGATGCTTTACTGGACCAGGGGGAAATCGTGCCCGGACGGGGAACCACCAGAAATTCTGCCCTGGAAGAAAAGCTGTCAGGTTCTATCTGTTGAATCTTTGGGCCGTAAGTCAATAGTCTGGCCAGAATATCAGACTGCCTCTCACTCAGACCTTCCGCACAGGACGACTGGATTTTCACATAATGCTGGAATTCAGCAACAACACAGGAGATCTCTGGCACTCGGCTCTGCAGCTGAGCGAGCAGCTTTTGACGGCGAAACTGGGAAAGTGCAGGGGTGCCACGCAGTATCAGCATGTTCTGGTCTGTCCTCGGGCCAATTAACAGCTAGTGAGGAGCTACAGCCTGGATGAGCTAATAATAAACATCAGGAAGCCCGGATGAGTGGCCACTTCCTGATTGGATTACAGCCAGCCCTTATGCTTTAGCCTCTCAACTCAGGGGGATATTCAAAGGCTGCCTATAATAATCGAAACCAGCCTTCGGAAACCAGCAGTCACAGGCTATTTATCAACAAAAGGCTGCTTTCCCCGCTGTTCACGAATTTGCTGACGGCGAAAACGAAAAAACTCGCTGATCATCCCACTGCATTCATCTTGAAGGACACCTCCGGTAACCTCTACCCGGTGGTTCATCTGAGGCTGTTCAAGAACCCTTGCGGCACTGACAATGGCACCGGCCTTGGGTTCTGTTGCACCGTAGATCAGGCGACGAATCCGACTGTGGACAATCGCACCTGCACACATGGTGCAGGGCTCCAGCGTAACATAGAGATCACAATCCAGCAGACGGTAGTTGCCAATGGCTGCAGCCGCTGACTGAAGTACCAGAATTTCAGCATGAGCAACGGGATTACAGGATGAAATAGGTTGATTACACGCCCGGGCGATGATCTGACCCTCCTTAACCACGACAGCACCGACGGGCACCTCGCCCAGGGTACGGCCTTTATCAGCTTCCAGCAGGGCTTCTTTCATCCAAATGGTGTCATCAATCACAAACTATCTACCAAACCTGACAATCTTGAGCGATTTTGCATCATGAAGTAAAACGGCAGGCTTTTCATCCCTTGATTGGCGAATTTATTTCAGCTTTTTATGAAATGTGACAATCCGCCGATTAAATCTATGGAATTTTTTCCCATGGCGAATGTCTGAGCTATATATAGTGTCTAAGCTATAAATAGCCTATCAAAAATAAATTGCTCAATTATGAAAAATAAATCACTGGAGGGAAGGGCCTGATGTCTTTCAAGCAGAATGTAGAACAGCATCTACAACACTTTGCCCAGAGCATCGGCCTGGGAGAACTCAAATTAAACGAACACGATGCCTGCGGGTTGTGTTTTGACGACACCCTGATCGTGAACATGGAGTATCTGGAAGATGATGAGGCGCTGGTATTTGTTGCTTCTGTTCGACCCATGATTACCCATGACAGTCCGGAGAAAACCACACTGCTGGAAAAAATGTGTTCACTGAACCTCCAGCACCATAGTATGCAGGGTGCCTTTCTGGCCTTGAACCATGACAAAACTGAAGTACTGCTGATTCGCTCCCTGCAGGCTTCCTGCGATTACGGTTTATTCGAGTCCACCCTGGAAAAGTTCGTCAACACTCTGGAATGGTGTGTCAGTGAACTGGATGAGTCCAAGCAGGACCAGACTTCTTCAACATCCACCCCTCCCCGCCCCCAGAGTGGTCCCGGAGGAGCCCCCGGAGGCCCCGGCGATATGGGAATGATGGTGTAACTCCCAAAATACCCAATACCATGAAGGGCTTTCACAGCCCTTCTTTTATTTCGCTGCATTTATTTTACCAACACCATTTCAGCTCGAAATCATCAGGCCGAAAAGAAAAATAGCAGCCTGTAATGGATTCGGGAATCCTTTATCCGGTTTTTCAGCCACGTATTGAGTAGAGCAACTATACTCTGCCGCGTCTGGATAATAACTCCATGCTGTCAGGGCAGGTAATGCTGCATTTACCGAGCATGGAAAGCAGAAGGATCTCGATAGCAGCATATCCATAGCAAGAAAAATAATGGAGGCATCAAGTTGGCTCAAACTTTTAACTATCTCACCAATGCGCTGCAAAGCACCGTGGAAAGCGGCAGGCTGATTGATATTCGTGGCCGTGTTACTGAAGTTCAGGGCATGATCATCAAAGCGGCGGTGCCTGGTGTCAAAATCGGTGAGCTCTGTGAGCTGGTATCCCCCAATAACCCTGATGACAGCGACCGGAACTCATACGCCGAAGTGGTCGGTTTCCAGGGACATGAGACGGTACTATCCCCCCTGGGTGAAATTATGGGGATCTCCTCCACCACTGAAGTTATTCCAACCGGCAAAGTACACCACGTAGCCGTTGGCCCTCACCTGCTGGGGCATGTGCTGGACGGTATGGGCAACCCATTAAACCCTGACGCATTTGATGGCATTGAGCCTGAAGCTCATTACCCGGTTTATACCGATGCCCCCGACCCCATGACCCGAAGAATTATTGACCACCCCATTCCCCTGGGCGTTAAAGCCATTGATGGCGTTCTAACCTGTGGTGAAGGGCAGAGAATGGGGATCTTTGCAGCGGCCGGTGGTGGTAAGAGTACCCTGTTGTCCATGCTGGTCAAGGGAGCGGAAGTGGATGTCACCGTACTGGCCCTGATCGGTGAACGGGGGCGGGAGCTGCGGGAGTTTATCGAGCACGACCTTGGCCCGGAGGGGGTTAAGAAATCGGTTATTATTGTGGCGACCTCCGACAAGTCCTCCATGGAGCGTTCCAAAGCCGCTTACACTGCAACAGCCGTTGCTGAGTTTTTTCGTGATAAAGGCAAACGGGTTCTTCTGCTTATGGACTCTGTCACCCGTTTTGCCCGTGCCCAGCGTGAGATCGGACTGGCCGCCGGAGAACCACCGACCCGTCGGGGTTTCCCGCCTTCGGTATTTGCCACCCTTCCCAAGCTGATGGAGCGCACCGGGATGTCAGATGTAGGCTCTATTACGGCACTCTATACCGTGCTGGTTGAAGGGGATGACATGACCGAGCCGGTAGCGGATGAAACACGCTCGATTCTTGATGGTCATATCATTCTCTCCCGAAAGCTGGCCGCATCCGGGCACTACCCGGCCATTGATGTGCTGGCCAGTGCCAGCCGTGTGATGAATGCCATTACTACCGAAGACCACCGGGCGGCGGTCAGTCGGGCAAGAGCCCTGATGTCCAAATATGAAGATATTGAATTACTGGTAAAAGTCGGGGAATACAAACAGGGGGCTGACCCACTGGCCGACGAGGCGATTCAGAAAATTGAAACCATCCGCTCTTTTCTCAAGCAGAGAACGGATGAACTGATGCCCCTCGACCAGACAATTGCCCAACTACAGCAAATCGTAGGTTACTGAGAAGATGCTGCATGATCTGCTGAAGGTTAAAAATATACGGGAGGAATCGGCTGAACGGGAGGTGAAGCGCTGTCAGCATGAGCTGGATCTCGCCCATCAGGAGGTCGAACAACGCAAGCAGGAAGTGGCACAACGTCAAAAGGATCTGGAAGAGTATGTTGTATGGCGCAGTCAAGAAGAACAGCGGCTATACGATAACATTATGAACACAAGTGTTCAGCAGCATGATCTGGATCTGTTGAAGCAGAAAGTTGCCATGTTACGGGAGAAAGATGCCTCCCTGGAACAGGCCATTGCCGATGCAGAAAAACGGGTGGTAGAAGCACAACAACAGGTAGTCAAAGCGGAGCAGGTCCTGGAAGAAGCGAGACAGGCTCACTTTAAAGCCAAGATGGCTGTGGAGAAGTTTGAGGAGTTCTGCAAGGTACAGGATGAAGAGGCTGAGAAAGAAGCCAAACGTCTTGAAGATCTGGAAATGGAAGAATTTACCGTCAAATCCAAGGAATAGGAGTTAACCATCATGTCAACACACGGCGTGAATCAAACCAACACTCAGCCAACTCCACCCCCGCAACAGAATGATGCTAACCAGCAAAGTCGCAATGTATCCGATAAGCAGGCTAACGACTTTGCGGATCGCATGGCAAAAGAAAAGCGTGGCAAAGAGAAAAAAACGGGTGGCGATAAGGAGCAAAGCCTGGAAAGTCTGGAAAGCCTGCTGGCCGAGCGGAACAAAAACTCTAAGAATGCCATCAGGGGACGCCAGGAAAAAGGTTCTCGCGAAGGTTCTCAGGAAGAGAAAAACAATGAGAATATGTTCAAGAATACCCGCGAAGACGCCTCTGAGCAGGTCATGGTCAATAACGCCCAGAACCCAATTAAAGCCGATACCCAGCTTCAGACCCAGATTCGTGAGATCCAGCAGGCCAGCAGCGTGAAAGAAGTTGAAGCTGCACTTCAGAAGATGGCCGATCAAATACAGGTGTCTGCCAAGGATGCGGTGAATGGGGCAGAGGTTCGCATTTCCCTGAAAGACAATGTGCTGCCGGGTACCGAGATCAGAATCCAGAGACACGGTGGCGAGTTGACAGTCACCATGAACACCACATCAGCAGAAGCCGGAAATTTTCTGGCCCAGCATGAAGCCAACCTGCAGAAAATGCTGGCTGAGCGATTCTCCAACGACAAGGTTCAGGTAAATATCAATATGTCAGGCGGCGATAACCAGGACAGTGATGGTCGCTCCCGTAACCAGTATGCGGCAGAAGATGATAACGACCAGAACTCTTCCAGAAACGACCGGGCATAGGTTGAACCATGGCAGCAGAAACTCTTGATCTACCCTCTGTCTCACCGTCGCAGCTGCTGCTTGGCCAAATCCTCAGCAACCGCCAGACAGAGCTTGCACTGCCGGTTAATGAGGACAGGTGGGACATATCCCTGGGCAGTATTGCCCCGGAAACCATGCCTGCTATCTGCATGCAGCTGGAAATCAATCACCAGCCCGTTTCTCTGTACACCGGCAGTGCCTTCATTGACCTGATCATGCCGGACAATCTGAACAGCAAGATACTGCTGAAACTGCCAAAAGACTTGATGCTGGCCGCTCTGGGAAACAGGCTGCAAACCCTGCTGGAGCATCTGATGCAGGGGCTTGGTATTGCCATCCAGTTTACTGACCTGGCACCGAATAAAGATAAATCAAAGCGTGCAGAACTGGCGATGAATATCCGGATAGGCGGTACGCAGTACCCCATTTACCTGGAAAGCACGCCCATTGTTTTTGAGCTGCTCAAACTGCTGCCCACTCATATCCGGGAGCAATCCACCGATATACCTATCTGGGCAGGTCTTGAACTTGGACGGGCAAAACTGTCTAAAGAGGAAACCAGCGCCCTGGGTGTCGGTGACATTGTATTTTTTAATTACCACGTCACCGGGCAGCAGCTGATTATCAGAGTGAACCCGGATACGGCTTTCATCGGGGAAGCAGAGGGTTCTCACATCACCATCAAGCACAGGATGGACTCAATGGAAGACGATCAAATGCATCATGAACAGGAGCCTATCGACCTGTCAGATATTGAGATTGACCTGGTATTCGAAGTGGGGCGACAGCAGTTCACCGCACAGGAAGTCCAGTCTCTTCAGCCTGGCCATGTGTTTGAGCTGGATCGTCCCATCGAACAACCGGTTAAGGTTCGTGCCGGCGGCAAATTGATTGCCGAGTGCCAGCTGGTACAAATAAATAATCGACTGGGTGCACGTATTACCAGAATTGTCGACTGACTGACTACCTAAACAATAAAGTCTCTTGTTCATACTCTGAGACTGGAAAAGGCGACTATGGAAAGCGGCGCAATTACTCTCACCAGTCCATTTTATCTGATGATCCCACTGGCGCTGATGGCGCTGGTGCCCTTTCTTGCGGTGATGGGTACATCCTTCCTGAAACTGGTGGTGGTATTTTCCATTCTCAGAAACGCTACCGGTCTGCAGCAGATTCCTCCCAATATTGCCATGAATGCCCTGGCCATTATCCTGACACTTTACATCATGGCACCGGTAGGTTTTGAGGCATGGGATATCGCGCAAGAGGAGAACATCAGCTTTCAGGGTGAAGACAGTAGAGAGCTGATGAATAACATCGAACTGCTGATAGCCCCCTATCGGGACTTCCTGAAAAAAAATACCACGGAGCGGGAAAGAAACTTCTTTCTGAAAACCGCAAGAATATTGTGGCCAAAGGCGTATCAGGCACAACTGAGCGCAGATGACCTGGTGGTTCTGATGCCGTCCTACTGTATCACGGAACTGACCAAGGCGTTCGAGATTGGCTTTCTGCTCTATTTGCCGTTTATCGTTATTGACCTGATCGTCTCTAACATCCTTCTCGCTATGGGTATGATGATGGTGTCACCCATGACCATATCCCTGCCCTTCAAGCTCTTGCTGTTCGTACTGCTGGATGGCTGGACCCGGCTAATCCACGGACTGGTGCTAAGTTATGCATGACCCGCATATACTGACACTCACAGCCCAGGCACTCTGGCTGACACTGTTACTGTCCATGCCTCCTATCATCGCGGCATCGGCGGTTGGCCTGCTGATCAGTTTGATTCAGGCACTGACCCAGATTCAGGAACAGACACTGCCATTTGCCTTCAAACTGGTCGCGGTCATTATCAGTATCTTCCTGACATCCCGCTGGATGGGTATCGAGGTTTATAACTTCTCAGTGGCCGTGATGGATATGTTCGAAAGGCTCTGACCATGATCCTGCCCATTGATGATCTGAAAGAGTGGTTTTACATCCTGTCAATGGGGATGCCTCGCATCGTTGCCATGTTTACCGTTCTGCCTATGCTGCACAAGCGGAACCTTGGTGGGTCCATGATTCGCAACGGCATCTGCATGAGCCTGGTGCTGTTCATGCACCCCATGCTGTCTGAGACCAAACCCGACGAAACACTGACAATCTACGACACCGGTGGCATCGTGATCAAAGAAGTCTTTATCGGTGCCATCATGGGTTTCGTCCTGGCGATCCCATTCTGGGCAATGGAAGCCGCCGGTTTTTTTATTGATAACCAGCGGGGTGCTTCCATGGCCAGTACCCTCAACCCGTTTTCCGGCGCAGAAACCTCCCCGATGGGCATCCTGTTCAGCCAGGCCTTTATTGCCATGATCATGACCAGTGGGCTGTTTCTATTGATGCTGGAAAGCATGATGCTCACCTACCAGGTCTGGCCGGTATTCAGCTACTTCCCAAAGATCAATCAGGAAGCGGTGACGTTTTTCCTTGGCCAGTTTGACCTGATTATCAAACTGTCCATGTGGCTCTCCGCGCCGGTCATCATCTGCATGTTCATCACCGAATTTGGCATTGCCCTGATCAGCCGGGCGGCTCCCCAGCTGAACGTGTTCATCCTGGCCATGCCCATTAAATCCGGTGTTGCCCTTGCTATTCTGGTGGTTTACATAGGAACCATTCTGGAATTATCCCAAAAGCACATGATGGGAATCCCTGAGATGTTTGAATCATTGGGAGTGATCTGGAAATGAGTGCAGAAAAAACCGAACAGCCCACCCCCAAAAAACTCCGCGATGCACGGCAAAAGGGCCAGGTCGCCAAAAGTAAAGAAGTATCCGGCACCTTTAACCTTATCGCGGTACTGGCAACGCTCTGGTACATGAGTGACACCTTTATTGACAAGATCAAGCAGATGGTGGTGTTTCCCACGTTAAGCTACAACGAACCCTTTGAAGTCTCTTTCAAAATCGTTACCCACGGTATTCTCAGTTTAACCATGGACCTGCTGATTCCCCTGGTCGCCGTCTCCATGTTTTCTGCCATTATCGGCAACGTCATGCAATTTGGCCTGCTGTTTGCGCCTGAAGGTATTAAACCGGATATTGGAAAAATCAGCCCGGTTGGCGGGTTGAAAAAGATTTTCGCCATGAAAAACCTTATGGAGTTTTTCAAGTCGGTGATCAAAATCCTGTTTCTGTCATTTGTTGTGTATTACGTCATTTACAGCAGTGTGGGCGATATGGTTGACATGCCCTATTGCGGCACTTCATGCATATTACCGGTCGCTGCCCATCTGATAAAAAAGCTGCTGCTCTACGCCATGGTTGCTTTCGTGATTATTGCCATTCTCGACTATATGTTTGAGCGCTACAACTTTATGAAGCAGAACCGGATGAGCAAGGATGAGGTCAAACGGGAACATAAAGAGAGTGAAGGTAGCCCGGAAATCAAAGGCAAGCGGAAGGAAATTCATCAGGAAATACTCAACCAGGCAGAAAACACCGGCAAATCAGACGTTGTTATTAAAAATCCAACCCATCTGGCCATTGGTTTGCAGTACCGCCAGGGTAAGACGCCACTGCCTGTTGTCACGGTTAAAGGTCGTGGTGGTCATGCCCGGTTTATTATCAAAATTGCTGAAAAAGAAGGCATCCCTGTTCTTGAAAACGTACCACTGGCGCATGCCCTGTTTCATTTAAACATTGCCGATTTTATTCCCGGCGAGCTGATTGAGCCCGTTGCCGAAGTATTCCGCTGGGTACAGGAAATTAAAGAGCAGGAAAATGAGGGTGAGTCGCCCGGCGAGTAGCTGACCGAATGAAATCGTATTTTATCCTATCCCCTCCCGTATCAAGACTTTGATCAGCAGTTCGACAACCTCCCGCTGCCTGTTCTGTGCTGCCAAAATCAGGGCAGTGACGCCATTGTCGGTACTGGCATTGAGCTCAGCGCCCTTGTCGAGCAACAGCCTGACAGTCTCCACGTGTCCATTCCGGGATGCAAACATCAGGGCAGTGGCACCATTTCCCATGCGGACATTGACCTTGGCGTCACTGTCGATCAACAGCCCGGCAACATCCCGATAGCCTCTCTCGCATGCCGACATCAAGGCAGTAAAACCATCGTTCCTGGCAACATTGACCTCAGTGCCGATGTCGATCAGCAGCTCGACGACCTCACGCCGCCCGTGCAGGGACGCCAACATAAGGGCGGTGGTACCATTTTTTAACACAACATCGACCTCAGCCCCCCTGTCGATCAACAGCCTGACAATCTCCACGTGTCCATTCTGAGATGCAAACATCAGGGCAGTGAGGCCAGTGTCCATAACGACATTGACGTCAGCGCCCCGGTCAATCAGCAACCTGGCAACCTCCCGGTGTCCTTTCTCGCAGGCAAACATCAGGGCAGTGGAACCATCATCCATGGCAACATCGATTTCAGAGTTGTTAGCAATCAGCAGCCGGGCAACCTCCAGATGCCCATTCCGGGATGCCAACATCAGAGAAGTGAAACCGTCGGGCATACAGACATTGACAGACGCGCCCTTGTCGATCAGCAACCAGACAATGTCACTGAAGCCGCTCCGGGCCGCAATCATCAGGGCTGTTAAGTCATCGTCGTTACTGGCGTTGACTTCGGCACCCCTGCTGATCAGCAGTTCTGTGGTGCCCAACTGCCCTTTCATGGCTGCCAACATCAAGGCATTGATGCCATCAGTCATACTGGCATTAACCTCAGCTCCCCTGACAATCAACAGCCTGGCGACCTCCCGCTGCCCGTTCTCCGATGCCGACATCAGGGCAGTCAAGCCATTGTCAGTTACGGCATCGACCTCAGCGCCACTTTCGATCAACAACTCCGCGACCTCACTCCACCCGCTCTCCGCTGCCAACATCAAAGCAGTGGAACCATCTGTCATAGTGGCATTGACATCAGCACCGCTGCCAATCAACAGCACGGCGACATCCCTGTGTCCACTCTGGGATGCCGACATCAGAGCAGTCAAGCCATTATCCACCCTGGCACTGACATCTGCACCTTTGTGGATCAGCAGCGCGGCGACCTCCCACTGTCCGCACCAGGATGCCGACATCAGGACAGTCAAGCCATTGTCCGTACTGTCGTTGACCTCAGCACCGCTGTTGACCAGCAGTTTAACGATCTCCCAATGTCGGTTCCTGGCTGCAAATATCACGGCATTGGTACCATCATCCATCCTGGCTTTAACATCAGCGAACCTGCCGATCAGCAGCCGGGCAATCTCCAGATGCCCATACCGGGATGCCAACATCAGGGCAGTCAAGCCATCTTCACTGACAGCATTGACCTCAGCATCGTGGTCAATCAGCAGTTCAGCGACATCAGGCTTGCCGTACAGGGATGCCGACATCAGGACAGTCAAGCCATTGTCTGCACAGGCATTGACGTCTGCGCCGTTGCCGATCAGCAGCCTGGCAACCTTACTGTACCCGTTATTGGCTGCCAGCTTCAGGGCTGTTGAGCCATCATCCATAACGGCATTGACCTCGGAACCATTGTCGATCAGCAACTCAGCGGTCTCGCAATGCCCGTTTCCGGATGCCAACATCAAGGCTGTGGAGCCATTTTCCATAACGACATTAACCTTAGCCCCCCTATTGATCATTAGCCTGGCAGCCTCCACGTGCCCGTTATCGGATGCCGACATCAGGGCTGTCCAGCCATTGAGATTGTCGGCATTGCTCCGGCAGACATTGAGCTCAGCTCCCCTGTCCATCAGCAGTACGATGATCTCCCGGTGCCCCCTGCCGGCTGCCAGCATCAGGGCAGTGGTGCCTTTGTTGGTAACGGCATTGATGTCAGCGCCGTTGTTGATCAGCAGGTTGGCGATCTCCCGGCTTCCGATCAGGGATGCTGACATCAGGGCTGTGATGCCTTTGTCCGTAACGGCATCGACGTCAGCACCGCTGTCGATCAGCAGCCTTGCGACCTCAAGGCACCCGTTCTGGGATGCCCATATCAGGGCGGTTAAGTCATGCTCCATAGGGACATTAACATTAACCCCCTGGAGCAACCGGGAACGAATCAAAGGCTGATCCCCACGAATACAGGCGTAAAAAAATATCGGATCAGGGAAGTGTTCGTCCCGGTAATATTCACCGGTATGCTCATTCACCAGAGGCATCGGATTCTTCTGACAAGCCGCGCACTTACGTGTCCCGACCAGTTCTCTGGCAAAATCCCTGGAAACACGATCCAGGTCAAAGCGGTGCCCGCACCGGGTATTTACGAACACGGGTACTGCGTCACGGCCATGAAAAGCCCCATGTCCATTGGCACCAGAAACCTCATCCGACGACCCGGAGACCTCCATGGGAACGGAGGATGAATAATCGGGAGTGACATCCATAGAGCAAACACCCGCATGTGTTAATCAGTGACAGGGTTAGATGAACAATAAACAAAAAAATTCAATGCAATAACAACTGTTTAAAGGCGTTGGGAACACAGGCTGGCTTGATGCTGCCTCCGGGAGCCTACTCTCAGTCTTCCTTCCTGGCCAGGGCTGCGCTCAGGGCTTGCAGGCAGGCGGTATTATTGTTTTCGGCAGCGATGGAGAGCGCAGTGGCACCATCCGTAGTCCGGGCGTTGAGATCTGCCCCTGCCGCAATCAGGGCTTGCAGGCAGGCGATGTGATTGGCCTCGGCAGCGACCATCAGCGGAGTACTCCCATCATCCGTGCAGGCAATGTTGGGATCCGCCCCTCCTGAGATCAGGGCTTGCAGGCAGGTGATGTTATTGTCCTGGGCCGCGATGTAAAGTGGGGTCGCCCCATCATCCGTGCAGGCAATGTTGGGATCTGCCCCGGCAATGAGCAGGACTAGCAGGCAGTTGACGTTATTGTGCTGGGCAGCAATGTACAGCGGGGTAGCACCATCGGTATTTCGGGCGGTGTTCAGCTTCGCCCCGGCAGTGATCAGGGCTTTCAGGCAGGCGATGTGATTGTCCTGGGCAGCAATGAACAGCGGGGTGGTGCCCGAATTCAGGGCGGCGTTGAAATCTGCCCCGGCAGTGATCAGGGCTTGCAGACAGGCGATGCTATTTTTCTGGACAGCGATGAACAGTGGGGTGGCCCCCGAAGTCCGGGCGGCATTGAGATCCGCCCCGGCAAGGATCAGGGCTTGCAGGCAGGTGATGTGATTGTTCTCGGCAGCGATAAACAGCGGTGTGGTATTCGAAGCCCGGGCGGCGTTGAGATCGGCCCCGGCATCGATCAGGGCTTGCAGGCAGGCGATGTAATTATGCTGGGCAGCGGTGAATAGCGAGGTGGCACCCGAAGTCATGGCGGCATTGAGCTTTGCCCCTGCGGTGATCAGGGCTCTCAGGCAGGCGATGCTATTCTGCTGGGCAGCAATCAACAACGGGGTGATACCATCTGAAGTTCTGGCGACATCAAGCTCTGCCCCGGCAGTAATCAGGGCTCGCAGGCAGGCGATGTGATTCTTCTGGGCAGCGATGAACAGCGGGGTAACACCTGTATTCAGGGCAGCATTGAGATCCGCCCCATCAGTGATCAGGGCTTGCAGGCAGGCGATGTTATTTTTCTGGGCAGCAATGTACAGCGGGGTGGCACCCTCCGGACCCTGAGCGGCATTGAGTTTCGCCCCGGCAGTGATCAGGAGGCGCAGGCAAGCGATGCTATTGTGACAGGCAGCGATGAACAGTGCTGTGGCACCCGAAGCCAAGGTGGCGTTGATATCCGCCCCCCCAGCCATCAGGGCTTGCAGGCAGGCGGTGTCATTATCCTGGGCAGCGATTAACAGAGGGGTGGCACCATCCGCAGACCGGACCGTGTTGGGATCCGCCCCCGCAGCCATCAGGGCTTTCAGGCAGGCGGCGTTATTGTTCTGGGCAGAGACGATCATTAGATCAACTGGCCGCCCTGTAATAGCAGACCTGAACGTTTTCCGGGCAATGCCGGGATCCAGCCTCAAAAGCGCGGTTAATTTCTCGACATCACCATTACGACAGGCTTGCAGTGGAAGGGCTTCGCAGAAGGGTGAGTCCTCATAAACACAGGCACCGGCCTCCCGTACCAGCGGTAACACTGCCTGGCGACAAATGCAACAGGTCCCTTGCCCGAATCCGGAACCGAGCCATCTCGAAATACAGTCCAGATCAAACCTGTGCCCGCATTTGGTTTTGACGATAACGGGTACCACACTACGGCCATGGAAATCCTCTTTGCAAATGGAACACTCATCATCACTGAATGCCCCTGAAGTATCAGTAGATACAGGATAAGAGTAACAGCCAACGGGATTCATAAAACAGCCGTATTGGTAAATGGTGGAAAAAGCCTGGGGAAAAAGAATAAACAATAATTCAATATAAATAGCTGTTGCTGGTAAAGAAAAATTCCGAGAGCTTTTTTACGACGAAAATATTATAAATTTAATGACCGGAATGATCAGAAACAAACGACGTTGATCTGTCACGGTAAGATTCAAGCTGTTATTTTCCAGATTATTAATCCGATGCCGTTTATCATCTGAACAGACGATTGGCCCTTCTGAACGTGGTGAAAATATTCAGTGAAGAGTCAGGCATTAAGTAGCTGGCCATATGGAATCGAATATTTCTGGCTACTTGGGCTGGTACTATGCGAGGCACAACGGAGGGAGCATAGCCGTAGCTATGTGACCGGAGTTGTAACGAAGCAGAGTGCCAGCACAAGGAGTCAGAAATATTCGATTTCATATGGTTAGCTACTTAAAGCTGGTGTGCTTTTCAACCATTTGCTGGAGTAGCACCGGACGTCCCGATAATGCCACTGTAGAAATCAGTGAGCACCTGTCTGGTTTCCTCCATCGGATATAATGTTTGCGGGTCCGATGCGATGATGGGTGACAGCAGCTGATGCGTTTCTTTATCAAAGTACCTTCCCGGCCTGCCACTCTCTGTCCAGTAAACTTGATCCGAGAGATTGCGTGAACCGAATCTACGGTTATCCTTATCAATATACTGCACAATATCACTCAGAAAACGCTTGGTCATGATGGTATCCGGAATCAACTTTGACTCTACCCAATAGCAGATACTCAGTTGCTGTGTCAGATCTGCTCCCCATGTAACAGGGCATGTCTTCAGCTTACTTTCCTGATCAGATAAAGCATAATGGATCAACCGCCGGGAAACAGAACTATAGTTTTCATTCCATCTACGGGGGTGCGTTGCCAGCAGAAATAATAAAACGGACAACTCTTCATATTTCATTGAATAGCTACACGATAACTGGTCATCCAGTGCTTTTATGTGGTTGTTGTAACTGCCGAAGCGATGGCTGTTGCGGTTTATGTGATCTGTAAATGACACCATCAAATGACTGATTCTCTCCATGGTTCCGGTATTGCGAGTATGTATTGCGTCAAGCCAGATTTCCCTCACCAGACGGAAAAAGACCGGATAATCCAGGTACGCGTTGCGACTGATTACCGGAAAATCTGCCGGCAGATTTCTAATCAGGGCCTGATACTTTGGGGCACTCTCTTTGAAAGCACGTCGAAAGTCATCATCAGAATAATCCTTGAAATCCCCGGGATCAAAACATGCCCAAAGATCAGGGTGAACCTGTGGATGAAGACCATCGTATTGATCGTCAAGACTGTTGCAAACCTGCATGGCAGACCTGAAATCACACAAAATATCAACACCTCTGCCAACTTTCAAAACTGGCCACCCATAGCGAATATAGATTGCTGACTCCTTCAGCGACTCTGGCCACTGGCTGACCATCTCAGCCACTTTTTGCCGGTCTGGCCACGCAGCGGAGAAATGTTGGTTAAATTCGCAATCCACACGTTTTTTAAGTGACTGGGCGAAATTCATAACCTGACCTGCCAGACGGAGCTTGGCATTAGTGCCGGGAGTGTTGTCGACTGCCGCATCAAGGCTGTTCAGTGTGCTGGTTATATCAACACGTCTGTCTGTCAGCTCCTGAAGAATGCGATCTACCGTCAGTGGTTCGGTTGACCGTTGCTGCAATGTTTTTTCTGCGGCGCAGATATCCTGGTCAGAATACCCCTGCCGCTGCAATTGCAGACGCTCAGATAATGCAAGGGTAGCGTGCCGTGCGTCAAAGCTGGCTACTTCAGCAGAGGCGGCTTGCTGATCTGGCGACAACGGTAATTGATCGGCTGTGACAACAGGTTGTGAAGTGGATGGTAATGGTGACCAAGTGGGATAAGTCATAAGTAAACACCGGATAATTAAACTTTTGGTTTACGTTCAGGACTGCCAGGAGTGAACGTTATCTTTGGCAGCTCAGACGTTTTCAGGCCTAAATCACGCTCCCCCAGTGAAAACTGCCTCACTGATAAAAATTCTTTCTGTCGTTTATCAAGAACTTTATTACTACTAAGACTACGCCCCAGCTTGACATGGGATTTCAATTTAGTCACCACACTCATCATGCCCTTTGTCAGCGGGCTTTTATGTTTTTCTGCCAGAAAAATCTGGTCAAAAATACTTCTCACTGATGGTGATTCAGTTATCCACCATATCCGTGAAGTCTCCAGCACTTCAGCAAACTCTTTCAGCAGTTTTTTTTCATTCGTTGTCAGTGGCTCAACATTGCTGTCATCCCGGAAAAAATGCACCCTGTCTTGCAAGCTGCTCAATCTTTTTATGTTCCTTCCACAAATGTCAGTCATCAGCTTCTTCATGACCGGCTGATACAAATGATAGTCTGCGGACTTTAATGCTACACCATATTTCGTATTACCGGTTGAGCTGCACGCTGCTGGACGCTCTATATTAACGAATGGTTTATTACCGTAATCACTTTGGCTACCCTGGCCTGCAACGTCGGCTAAAGGAACCTTCTCTGAAAAGCTCCAAACCTTTTCAGGCACCAGCCACCGGGCACTTTCTGTCGCTTTTGCCCGCCGGTCACTGCCAGTTTTTTCCCCGGCTACTAATTCCTGCAAGTCCAGCGTTCCCGGAATAAATTGACTATCAACCCGCAACATAACATGGTGAGTGTGGTCCTCTTTTTTCACAAAAAGCCTGGCTGGTGACGCCAATAACCATTGGTTAAGCTTCTGCCAGCAGCCCTTCAGTTGTGACAGTCTCCTTTTCAACTCAGCGATGGAGCCCAGTGTGGGCTCTCTCAAATCAAAGGGGTGCGTCATATCCGGTAAATCCAAACCACTGATTGACGATGGGGCAGGCATTACCTCATTGCATTGACTCATGTACTTTAATAAATATGACCAGCTTGAAGCCAGCTTATAAACTACACAACATCTCTCATCTTGCTTTGAAGTATATTTATCGGGTGTTGAACCCTCACTGACCTTCGGCCCTGCCTGCTCATACACTTTATTTTCAAAGTAGTTTTTACAGGTAAGCAAATCCCTGACCAGTATTGCATAAGATGATCGGCACGCAATCATATTACCAATGAATGAGCGGACTAACAGTTTTGGTAATTTTTTCTTGTTCGCTATTAATTTCTCCACCCAGGAATCAAGATAGTTGAGATCAAGCAAAGCCTGATCTATGAAATTCAGAAATGTTTCATTCCCTGTTGCCAAAATTTCTTCACTGCTTAACCGCTCACAGATCAATCGGGACAAGGTAAAACATTCTTTTTCACTAAGGTATTGTGGCGGTTCGACTTTACAATCATCTGCGCAATCTTCCCTGGCAACCCGTCTTTCCGGGTAGGCATTTTTAACTCTGGAATATCTGCTGCCTAACAACTTTTTACAGGTTTCTTCTCCCCCACGAAGATTATCTGTTGAGCGCACCCGAAGAAGAGAAACTGCTGCTGGTTTTGCATCCTGCACATGATCACCGGGCAGACGCAGGTAGTCTATTACTCTAGCTGTAACACCAAATTCCAAAATATTTCGCCTTCTGAATAGCAGATCAATTAAGGCGATGTAGATTTAAAAAACATGAAAAAGTTCAGAAAAAAGAGGCATGAACCATTATTTATGAAGTGGTCTAATGACTCTGCCCCCCCATCTGAGAAGGTTCAGGCCACCCCTGGAGATTCCTGAATGTTAATCTCCATGCCATATCACTGCCAACAGTCAGGCACCAATAAAATCAAAAAACTCCTGTAAATTAGCGGGCAGGTTGCCTGATGGTCGGCGCAAGATCCCGTGTTCGTCATTAAACAACGAAATATATGCCATGATTTGCAGAACAGGTAGCTTAAAAACCAACTGATTCAGTTCTTCAACCGATTTTGGTTCGGGTATGGGACCAGCATGATCCTCACAATATTTTCCCCAGAAGTAATAGACAGCAAGCCGGAAAACCCGGTTATCTTCAAACATGTCACCGAAAGCTTTGTTATCATCCAATAGTTTGGCACCATAACTGAGCAGCAGTACCAACCGTGATAATTTGTCGGTCTCCCGTAAACTATAGTCACCACTGCCCATGGATGTAAAACTGGGACGAACACGGAATAAATTCGGGTCCGCCCCATGTTTCAGTAACAGCAAAACTGTTTCCAGAGAACCGAAATTCAGAGCATAAAATAACGGTGGCTCATCGCAGCTATCGCGCTGGTTCAGGTTAAACCCCTGATCTATCAGTTCAACAATTTTGTCATTCGACCCATTGGCAATCCATCTGTAGATATCGTCTCTCTCCTCGAATGGATCCTCAGGATATCGATACCACCAAATTATCGGCCCTGTGTCACTTGTATCTCTCGAAGCATCACGTTTTACTGATTCCGAATGATCTGAGCATTCAACGTTTCGCTCTCTCAAAGTGCTACCGGCAAACTGGTGGTACTGCTGAGTACTCAACAGAGAATTAACCGAAGCCTCAGTTGGCAATGTTTCAGAGGTTTCTGGTAGAGACTGGGGGAAATCTGGCCGGACAGCCAAGTGATGATTGATCATGCTTGAATACTCTGAGTTGGCCAGCGTTTGTTTCGTGCTACAATTTTTCGACAACATTAACAACGTAAAAGTTCTTGAAAATAATTCTGGGACTTGACAGCCTGGCGGAGGCAAAGGGACAGAACTGCCTTTTCTTAGTAAAAAAAGGTCGATGTAATTCAAACCGTTCTTACCATGACTATTACACTGGCTATTATCTCCTCCCCATTAACGGTTTAGAAATCGGCAATGGTTACACGACAAAGACAAATCAAGTAGTTGGCCAAATGGAATCGTATGTTTCTGGCTAAGTGGGCAGTTACTATGCAAGGAACAACGCAGGAGCAGTTGCCGGGAGTGGCTGTCCACTTATTCAGAAAATAGGATTTCATTTGGTTAACTACTTAAACGTCACTGACTTATCTGTTCTATTCCTATAGTTATCTGTTCTATTCCTATAGATAGATGTTTGCTCTGTAACGACAGTGAATTGATATCACTGCAAACAACTTTGTTATAAGGTACTGATTTGATACGGCAATCGCACGTCCCCCCAACAAGCACTGCCATCGACCCGCAAACTGTGGCAACCCCGCCCACAGAACCGGAGGGTCGATGGAGAGGGCTGGGTGTGACCATCCAATCCGGGGGTATTGCACTTCTCCAGTCGTTGAACCCTTTCTCTGATCTATCCAATTCCAGCCCACCGGTACCAGGCTTCGTAAGCCCTGCTGCCGACATGGATCCTCAGGGCCTTGATGGCCAGGCCAGTAATTTCCTGCAGTACACCGCACTGGCAGGACGGGCAATATCTGGCTATACCGGCCTGCCCTCAGAAATCATTAGTCTGCTGAGCAATCTTGCCAACCTTTCGGTTGCTGCCCGGTTTGCCAGGGATCAGTTTAACGCGTTCACAGCCCGTGCCGGTTTGCTACCCGAACCTGACACGCAAAGAGAGAATACGCCGGAAAACGCTAAAGAAAAAACCGGAAAAGCCCCCCGGAACCCACGACCACAGCCCGATAACCCCGTGACCACGACACTCCGGGCAGGCCAGCTGCCAAACATGCCTCTGGCACTGGGCGCTCTGGCCAGCCTTTCCTTGGCAGGCGCGTCAACAGCATCCGGCCCTGACACCCCGGTTGAAGTGGCGGATGCCGAAACTCTGGGCAAGGTCTGCCATACAGAGAAATATTCATGCAGTAAAAAATATCGGCTGATTAAGGATATTGACGGTAGCCAGCTGACTCAGCCCATTGGCAATAAAACCCATCCATTTACCGGCGAGTTGGACGGCGGTGGTCATATGATCCGCAGCCTCTCGCACTGCCTGGTAGGAGAGTTGGCCGAGAGCGGTCGTATTGATCGCCTGGGCTTTAGTGGTACCAGTATACGGTCAAACGATCCAGCCGGGGTAGCAGCCTGTGAAATGTCAGGTAATGCCACGATCAGCAATATTCAGGTTGAAGGTGCTGACATCACCACTAACGATGCACCCGCAGCTATTGGCGTTGGCAAGATTAATGGTGGAGGAACTGTGACCAATACGACTGCAGTGAATTGCACGGTAAAAAGTTCCGGAGCCAAGTCACACTCCGGTATTGGTGCGGGATATCAGTTTAAAGGCGCTGTTATCAACACAGCTGCGTTAAAATGTCATGTGGAAACAGCAGGAAAGTACGCAAGTGCTGGTATTGGTGCGGGATATTCGGAGGAAGGAATGGTTACCAACACAATTGCGGTGAACTGCCATGTTAAAACATTGAGAAGACGTGCAGATGCGGGTATTGGGGTGGGATATCTTGAGCAAGGAACGGTTACCGACACGACAGCAGTAAACTGTACAGTCGCAACCGCCAATGATAATGCAGATGCCGGGATTGGGGCGGGAACGTCGAATAATAAAGGTACTGTTAGACACACGACAGCCGTGAACTGCAACGTGACAACCGCCACAGGCGTTGCATATGCCGGTATCGGGGTGGGACATCATGAAGACAGCGATGTTTCCGACACGACGGCAATCAACTGCCGGGTGGAAACCTCTGGCAAACATGCATATGCCGGTATTGGTGCGGGAGGCGCAAATGCAGGGACTGTCACCAAAACGACCGCAGTGAACTGTCATATTGGCACAAAACGGGCCGGTGTCGGTATTCTCGTAGGACTTAACGTTAATCCAAAAAATATCGCCAACACTGTGGTGGTTAACAGCACCTTTAACAGTGCAGGTAAAGATGCCTCTGTGAATAAAAATGCAGGAGATGATTCTGTTATTTGTAATGTCCGCATTAATGGTGAGCAACAGGACAATGACCCTGAGTGTCGTGACTGGCTGGATCATAAATTCTGTGCAGGTATTGACCCCCGCCTGGTAACACAGAATTGTCAGGCCGCTAATTACAGTCTTACCACATTAAACAGTACTAATGCCCTGCTAACGCCCTTAATCACAGAGACGGGGGCCAGGGTATCGAGCACCAACATGACCTTTTCCGATACGGGTTCTGCCACAATTACAAAGCCCCAAACAACTGTGGCCACGGCATCCGACATGACCTTTGCCAGCCCGGGCGCTACCAAATTTGCCACACCATCACCGCTAGCGGAGTCTCTAAGTACTACTGTCATAACTTATATCACCCTGGGCGTCGCTCTGGGCACCGTAATTTTTATCCTGACCGGTGTTACCGGTGTGTGCGTCTACCGCTATTTCCGCCAAAGATCATCGACTAATGCTGACCGTAACCGTGAGGAACCCATACCGGAGTCCCCCGATATGCCCCGGGTTGAGAGAGAGCTATCTACTCCCCCCCGGAACCATCACCAACCGCAACTGTTGTCAGTCAGTCAGGCAAACTCAAGACCGCTGCCTGTTCTTCCCTGGAACCATTATCAACCATTGTTAGTCAGGCAAGGGGACATGAGACGGCTGTCAACTTCTCCCGAAAGCCATTATCAATCGTTGTCAGCCATTCAGGAGAACATGGGGACAGGGGGCAGAAGCTCTATTGCGACGAACGCTGAAGAAGAACCTGACCCGAAAAGTCCTGACAGCCCTGTGTACCATGTACTGACCGAGCATCAATACTGCGGCCATGACCAACCAGTGATGATGGAGCTGACAGATATGACAAAAGCCACTAACTCCATGGCAAGCGCAGGCAAAGAACCGGAGCCTGAACCGCAAAGCCCTGACAGCCCTGTGAACCATGTGCTGACCGGGTATGAATCCGATGACCATGACGAACCGGTGATGATAGAGATGACGGATATGACAACGGTCAATAACCCCATGGCGAGCACAGACCAGGAACCGGAGCAACAACGTCCTGATAGCCCTGATTAAAACCAATGGCTACAGATATCTGCATTTCCATAATATTTTCTGGCAATCATATCTCTACCTGCAGAAACCGGAATTACTGGCTATCTTATGTCCATATTGGTTTGTCAGGAGGTTCAAGTGTCCAGAGTCATTCAATTATGTCTTATTGGCATGATTGCCGTTTTCGTAACCGTCCAGTCATGCCTTGGTGGGGCAGAAACCAACGACAAAAGCAAACCGGTCCTTGCAGAAATAACTTCACCAAAACCGCACGGGGATTCGTCACTATCTGAAGCAGATAAAGAAGCGCTTAAATCTACTGTTCTTGAGATGGTTCGAAACCTGAACACGTTTGACTTTGACGAATTCGCCAGTTTCTTTGCTGAAGACGCATTAAAACTGTTAAAGCATCAGGTGCAACGCTATCACTCAAGTCATTTGTTTCAAATTATTTTTCCTGAAGGACGGGCAAAAGCCAATGAACTGAGTCCACAGGATTTTTATTTGCGAATTATTTCCAAATCAAAATTTAATGTGGGTATTTCCCGGGCCTACGAAATTAATGTGCCCCCCAGGTTTCGTATGCGGGCAGATGATGATGGAGAGATTGTAACCGTACTAACTATCTTCCCGGAGTCATACTCCGGCTATCAGACCAGAAGCGAAGTGTTCACCTTCAGGAAAGCGGGAAACCAATGGGTTCCGGAGGTTCCTGACTTTATTCTCAGCGACTTTAAATATGACCTGACCCGAAACTTTGCCAGCCCGCGCACGTTCTACCCGCTCTATCCGGTCATGGATACTTTCAATATTATGATGGGTTACTTCAAGCCTTCGAGTTAACCCGGAAGACGAGATTCACGGAAATATTGTTCCTCGTCTCTGTAATCGCAATTCCTTCCGTGTGGCCTCGGGCAAAGGCAAAACTCTCGGATCACGTCCATTGAGATGTTTCCCAATGGCACGTAAGCTGGCACCTTTGAGCGACAGCGGTGTGGTTTTCGGGTTTATCTTATATTTACGGATAACCTTCCTGACCAAATTTCTGGTCAGCTTTTTATCCGCACGAGCGCCACACCTGAGCAGTTCAAAGGCAATATCAACCCGCTTTTTCCAGGCAGCTAACTCAAGGGGAGCTATCCTGTCGCCATCGACGCTATTAACATCCGCATGATAATCCAACAGCAAGTTCACACTCCTTAAACCTCCGGTGTGCACCGCAATAGCCAGAGGGGTGGTCAAGCCGGTTGACTTGCCATTAACGTCCGCACCGGACTCCAGCAACAGCTTCGCGATCTTGATATCCCCCAATCTCACCGCTTTGTATAGTGGCGTTTCGTAGCCCGAGCTTCTGCTATTAGTGTCGGCCCCATGCTGCAGAAGTAGCTTTACGGCATTGATATGCCTATGGTAGACAGCCCAAAACAACGGGGTGTAGCGTCCCTTGGTCTTGGCGTCAGGATTCGCACCGTGTTTTAGCAATACCTTCATGACCTTAATACTGATAGGCTTTTCTTGAAGGATAGAGTTCAACGGCGTTTTGACACCAACGGCATGATCGTCAGGGTTTGCCCCATGCTCCAGCAGCAATTCCAGAATCTTGATACGACGATGGTTCACAGCCGTTTTCAACGGGGAATCCTGATATTTCAAATAGCATTCTTTGCGAATGTTCACGCCTTTATGCAGTAGCCGTTCAACTTCATTGCGGCGTCCGGATCTGACAGCCATGACCAGGTCCAGCTTGTCCCGAACCGTAATTTTACGTTTCCCATGTCCGGTCGGTGTCTGGTAATGGGGACTGGTATCTTGTTGTTTGCTGGCCTGGTCAACAGTGTCGGAGAGGGGAGATTGGCTTGCCGGTGTTTCAATCCTGAGAGCTGGCGTATTGCTGATACTGTTCATGATGTCTGCTCTTCATCAGGGACATCATTAAAATATAGGGCTTACGCATTGATCTGATACACCATTTGCATGAAAACTGTATATTGGAACTGTTGACGTTTAGTTGCGAGCTGAGTAACAAAACGTCAACAGGCTCCCGGGAAAAGTGATGACTGCCAGAACAAACTTTAGCCAGAAGAACGATCACTGTGGCCCGGAACCGGTTCAATCACCAGGCTGCCTTCGCGGATATCAAATTGAATCTGCCCATCAGCATTATGTCTGGCAAGTGATTCGATGGTGGCCGCCAGTTCCGGGGTTTTGACCAACGAGATTAATGGCATCCCGGCCAGCTCTTTGAGCAATGCCTTCTGAAAGCTGTCCACGATCATGGTTTTGAACAATGCCACTTCCAGGTCGATCTGAGCCTCCATAAACGCTATCTCAGTAAAATAAATGGCCTCATCTTCCCTGGAATATCTCAGCTGGGTGAAGCCGGTAATTTGCACCGGCAGTTTTTCCGTGACCATCCCCCCAAAGATATCCGCATCCACCTTGCCATCGATATGGAACATCAGGGGCTTGCCATCCCCCTGAAGAAAAATTTGCGGCGTGTCCAGATAGAGCTGCACCGTCATCATCGGCAGCATATCCAGATTGCGAATCTGTGGTGACAGAAAGCCTTTATCTACCAGCTGCTGAAACTGCTGCTGGCTGTAAACCTCCCGGTCATTTCCTGCACAGCCCCCCAGGAGAATAACTGCCAGAGCGCAGAAAACGTTAGCGAGCCAGAATCTGGTTGGCCCTGGCAACCGCCTGTCCCCGGTTGGAAGCCAGTGCATCTGCCCAACGAGTGGTTTCCGGCAACCGGAAGCGGGTAAGACATGATTCAACATAATGCACCGCCGTGTTCAACGATATTCTATGGCCAATACTGATGTACAGTGGGCGGGTTGCGCTTCGGGTGCGCAGCACACTGCCAATCACTTCATTATTATCCCGCAGTTCAACCCTGGCCCCTTTCTGCTCTGGCAGGGTATCACTGTTTCCACATAGTCGGCTCTTGGCAACCCCAATGGCGGGCAGCCCGGTGAGCACACCAACGTGACAGGCAACGCCAAAGCGCCGTGGATGGGCAACTCCCTGACCATCACACAGCAACAGATCAGGCGTTATCCGCAACTGGCCAAGCGCTGCCAGAATCGCCGGGCATTCCCTGAACGACAGCAACCCGGGGATATAGGGCATCCGGGTCGGCACTTTGGCAATGGTGTAATCCAGCAGCTCCAGAGTGGGAAAAGCCAGAACCGCAACGGCGGCACGGGTTACCCGCCCGTTATCCTCAAAGCCCACATCAACACCGGCAACACGGGTAATTTCAGGCAGGTCATCCTGTTGGATCACCTGACTGGCCAGTGTCGTTTGCATGGATATGGCTTCGGCATAGGACAAGTCCCAGCGAAGGTCAGCAAAGTCAGACACTCAACCCATTCCTTAACGGAAGACGAAGGGTCACTTCAAGACCCGGGTGGGCATTGCGGGCAGCAATGGAGCCGTTATGTTGTGATACTGCAGTACTGGCGATCGCCATGCCAAGACCCGTTCCATCATTTTCCTTACCCCGGGTTTCATCCACCCGGAAGAAGGGTTCAAACAGATCGTCAAGGGTCTCTTCAGGCACCCCCGGCCCATAATCACGAATACGAATCAGTGCCACATCATTTTCCCGAAACAGTCGCACCTCAACTTCCGAACCTTCCGGAGTGAAACGGATCGCATTCCTGATGATGTTTTCCACCGCACTGGAAAGAAACTCTCGCACAACCACCAGCTCAATTTTAGCGGTCTCTTTCAATACCACGGCCTTGTCACGGGCCTGGGCTTCAAAGTTACCATCGTCCACCAGCTTTTTCAGCATACCTTCGAGAGCCAGTTTCTCGCAGGTCATATTGGCCATATTATGCTGAATACGGGAAAAGTGGATGATCTGCCCGATCAACTGATCCAGGCGTTCTATCTCCCGTTCGATGCGTGCGTGCTCTGCCTCGGCATCCGGCGTTTTCCGTCTGGCCAGCGCCAGAGAGATCTGCAACCGGGTTAACGGCGACCTTAACTCATGGGAGACATCCCGCAACAACCGTTCTTTACTGAACACCAGAGACCCGACCTGCTCCGCCATGTGGTCAAAATCCCTGGCCAACTCACCCAGTTCATCCCGGCGTCTGGCAACCTTGCCGCCCACCCGGGCACTCAGGTTGCCACGGGCCAGCTTTCTGGAGGCCCGCTGCAAGTTCCGAATCGGCCCCACCAGGTAGCGGGCCAGAACCACACAGAGAAAGAAGCTGACACCCAACGCCAGAATAATAAGATGCCACTGACGTGCAATAACCTGCTGCACCCGCCAGTGCACCAGCATTGGCATCTCCTTGGTGAGGTACAGTTCGTAGGGGGCATCATTCAGGGTAATTCGCTGTGGGCCGACCACCACCACCCCTCGGCGAAAGGTAATGGTCGGATCGCTGAGGTTCCGGGTTTTATTGTAGGCAGAAATCAACTCTTCAGAGATCGACGCACTGCCCAGAATATTGCCCTCAGTATCGAACAGGTAGTAACCACTGCCGGGGAACCGGGGAATGGGTAAGTGCACGGAAGTACGGGAAAGCAGCTCCATTTTGCGGGCCGCTATTTCCAGCTCACGAAACAGCGCCCGCCGCTCGGACAGAAAGTCCGATGGGTCCACGGTGATGGCAAAGGCCAGAAACAGCGTCACCAGCATGGCAATCATGGTCAGCCAGAACCACAGAAAAATCTTCCAGAAGACACTGTGCCATGGCCAGACCACCAGCCCGGGGATTTTAACTCGCACTGGCAACCCCATCAGCCCGGAAGAATATAAAAGTAACCAGATCCACGCACGGTTTTTATCCTTGGATTGCCGTCAGGCCGGGTACCAATCTTTTTGCGCACATTACTCACATGCATATCAATGGCCCGATCATACAGTGTCAACTTACGGTTAAGGGCGATCTGGGTCAGGTCATCCCGGGAAATCAGTTCACCGGCCTTTTCAATCAGCGTTTTCAGCACCAGAAATTCAGTGGCGGTCAACTCCAGTGGTTCACCGGCAATGGCGGCCTCACGGTTGGCCAGATTCAGGGCAATATCATCAATCTGCAGGGTTCGGCTGGTCCCTTCCGGAATCAATGGTGTGCGACCACGGCGCAGAATAGCCTTGATTCTGGCCACCAGTTCACGGTGGTTGTAAGGCTTGGGCAAATAATCATCCGCGCCAATTTCCAGACCGATAATCCGATCCACATCATCGCCACGGGCAGTCAGCATCAGAACCGGGATGTCCGATTGCTGGCGTATCTGCTTCAGGGCATCAAAACCGTTCAGCTTCGGCAAAGTGACATCCAGCAGCACCAGGTCATGCATCCCGGACAGAGCGGCATCAACCCCGGCTTCACCATCATGAACCGCAGAGACCGTAAACCCTTCTGTGGCCAGATATTCCACCAGCAATTCACAGAGCTCGATATCATCATCAATCAGCAACAGCCTGGCACTGGTTTTGCCTGTACTTATAGAGTGACTCATAGCATGTGCTCCATAAAAAAAATACCCCGCCTTGGGGGAAAGCGGGGTTAAAGGTACAGCTCGTAAAGTAACTGATGGTATGGCCAGTCTCCCCCCCGCCCGGGTTTTCTGGCTGCCTCTGCTCATTGATTTAATAAAGAGGCTTGCCAAAAGCGCGGGACATCATATCATTCATCAAACATCAATGCTTAGTGAAACAGCGGCAAGACAACACATCAGCCCCAAACAGTGACGACTTTGATCACTGTTTCTGAATCTCGAATTCAGTGTATTGACTTGCATCTCAATCGGGTCAATAGATCCGGTAAAAGCAGTGTAAAGCCCTGACTTATTCCATTTTAAACAGTAAAGGATTCGCCAATAGTGGTTTTCCACATAGCTCTGGATGGATGAACCTCGTACTATCCGTCACAGTACATAACCCTGTATAGTGTTCGGCGCTTTGCACGGGGCATTTCCCTATATAAAGCCAAAGGCACACTCCCTTCCCCTGAAGTCATACAGGTTAATACTTAAGACCGCCAATACCTTCTTCCCCTAACAGGTTATGACGTTTGCAAAGACAAATAAGTGGCAGGTATTTTGCTGAATGCAAACAGTACGGAGCTATCAATGATCGCTAACATCACTGATCGTAAACTCGGAAAATGGCTTCCGATAGGCGCTTTAGCCACCTCTATTTTCCTTCTGGCCGGTTGCTCGGAGGAGCAGCAGCCGCAACATCAAATGCCGCCACCCGGTGTATCGGTTTTCAGTGTAATCGATCAGGAAGTAGGCGACTATTATGAATACATTGGCCGTTCAGAAGCGATCAATGAGGTAGACATCCGTGCTCGTGTAGAAGGCTTTCTGGTCAAAAGAAACTTTACGGAAGGCGGTATGGTTGAACAGGGCCAGCTGCTTTACGAAATTGACCGGGCACCATTTGAAGCCGCCCTCAAAGGTGCCGAGGCCCAGCTGGCAAGCAACAAAGCTTCCCTTATCAACGCCCGGAAAAACCTTGAGCGTAGCCGGGATCTGGTAAAACGGGGAGCGATCAGTCAGGCTGACTACGATAATAAAACCAGCTCGGAAGCCCAGGCGGTGGCCGCAGTGGAAGCAGCAGAAGCCAGTCTAGAAACAGCCCGGTTGAATCTTGGCTACACGCAAATTTCCGCACCCTTCAAAGGGGAAATTGGCAAATCAACCTACAGTGTTGGCAATCTGGTGGGTCCCACCAGCCAGCCTCTGGCTACGCTGACCAGCATGGATCCAATCTATGTTACCTTTCAGGTGGATGAACGACAGCTGATCAGCCATCTGGCCAAACACCCCGGAGCCAGAACGGCGCAGGAAGCCAGCGTTGAGGTCGAAGAAAAAGGCAGGTTCAAACTCTCTCTCAGACTGCCCAATGGCACTGAATACGACCAGCCAGGCACCTTCAGTTTTGCCGACACCCAGATCGATGAAACCATGGGTACCCTGACCCTGCGAGCCACCTTCCCGAACCCACAGGGTATTATTCTGCCGGGCCTCTACGTCACGCTGCAGGCAGAAAGCCATCAGAAAATGCCCATGCCCCTGATTCCCCAGGCCGCAGTTCAGCAGGATCAGTCCGGCTATTTTGTCCTGGTTGTCACGCCGGAAAATGTCGTTGAAACCCGACAGGTGGAAGTCGGTCGTCGTATCAATGCCATGTGGGCCGTAACCTCAGGCCTTAAGCAAGGTGAACAGATTATCGTTCAGGGCCTGCAGAAAGTGCGCCCGGGCGGCACAGTATCGCCAACCCTGGTTAATGTAGACCCAACCACCGGTACGCTTTCATCACCCGCTTCCGCCAAGCCACAGGAGCAGGATATCTGAGATGATCAGCCAGTTTTTTATTAACCGGCCCAAGTTCGCATTCGTCATCTCGATTGTGATCACCATGGTCGGTCTGATCTCGCTGACAACACTGCCAGTGAGTATGTTCCCGGAAATCACGCCGCCCCAGGTAACCATCAACGCCACCTACCCGGGTGCCGATGCAGAAACCCTGGAGTCTGCGGTTATGCGCCCCATTGAAGAGCAGGTTAACGGGGTTGAAGGGATGATTTATATGGACTCCAAAGCCTACAATAATGGCAGTGTGTCCATCACCGTCACCTTTGATTCCGGCACCGACCAGGACATCGCCATGGTCAACGTGCAAAACCGGGTCGCCGCTGCCGAACCGGGTTTGCCTGAACAGGTGCGCCGACTGGGCATCAATGTACGAAAACAGTCGTCCAATATGCTGCTCGGGGTTAACCTGGTGTCGGAATCCGGCAAGTTTGATCAGGTCTACCTGAGCAACTACGCCAGTAACTACCTGTTAGACCCAATGACCCGTATCAATGGCGTAGCGCAGGCCCAGGTGATGGGTGCCATGACCTACAGTATGCGCGTCTGGCTGAACCCCAGCCGGATGGCGGCACTGGGTGTCACCACTTCCGACGTCAGTCATGCCATTAATGAGCAGAATGCCATTGTTCCCGCCGGACAACTGGGACAATCCCCCAATCAGCCGGATCAACAATTTACCTATACGATTCGTACCCGGGAACAGCTGGAATCCCCTGACGCTTTTGGCAATATCATTATCCGGGCAAACCCGGATGGCTCTTTTGTCCGCATTAAAGATATTGCCAAAGTGGAACTTGGTTCCCAGAACTATGAGGGTGATGCACGGCTGAACAAACAACCCACGGCATTCCTGGTTGTTTACCAGCAACCGGATGCCAATGCCATGGACGTGGCCAAAGGCGTAAAAGCCCGGATGGAAGAGCTGAAGAAGAACTTCCCCGCAGGCATGGACTATACCATCAAGTTTGACACCACAGAGTTTATCTCCGAGTCCATCAATGAGGTGGTCAAAACACTGTTTGAAGCCGTACTTCTGGTTATCCTGGTGGTCTTCCTGTTCCTTCAGAACTGGCGCGCAACGCTAATTCCCGCCATCGCTATCCCGGTGTCGTTGATTGGTACCTTTGCGGTCATGCAGGTACTGGGGTTCTCCATCAATACCATCAGCCTGTTTGGCCTGGTGCTGGCCATCGGTGTGGTGGTAGACGATGCCATTGTCGTGATTGAAAACGTTGAACGACTGATCACCAAAGAAGGCATGGCACCGAAAGAGGCCACCCGCCAGGCGATGAAAGAGGTATCCGGCCCCATTGTTGCCACCACCATGGTACTGCTGGCGGTTTTTGTACCCGTGGCATTTATGCCGGGCATTACCGGAGGCCTCTATACCCAGTTTGCCGTGACCATTTCTGTCGCGGTACTGATCTCCTCGGTCAACGCGCTCACCTTAAGCCCCGCACTGTGCTCAGTGTTACTGAAAAAAGGCAGTCTTGACCAGATTGTCTGGCTGAAGCCGGTAGACACCCTGATTCACAAATTGACCGGGGGTTACCAGGGCTGGGTAAAACTTTTACTGCGCCGTTCCATTCTGGGTGTTGGTCTTCTGGCGGTGATGCTGGGCAGTACCGGCTTTATGTTTACCACCACACCCGGCGGCTTCGTCCCCGGTGAAGACCAGGGCTTCTTTGCGGTCAACATTCAGCTACCGGATGCGGCTTCACTGAATCGCACCCAGGAATTAATGGGGGGCATCACCGACCAGATTCGCTCTGAAAAAGGGGTGGATAGCGTTATCACCATTTCCGGCTTTAGTATCTTCAGCGGTGCCAGCAGTAATGCGGCCATGGCCATTGTCGTACTGGATGACTGGTCAGAGAGACAGAGCCCTGAGCTGCATCAGGATGCCATTTTGCAAAGAACCCAGGCTAAATTGTGGTCGCTGCAAGAAGCACAGGTCATGGCTTTTGCCTTCCCACCCATTCCGGGTCTTGGGTCATCCGGTGGCTTTGACTTCCGGCTGCAAGACACCATGGGACGCTCACCCCAAGAGCTAAGCCAGGTCATGAATGGCCTGATTTACCAGGCCAACCAGCAGCCGGAACTGGCCCGGGTGTTCTCAACCTGGCAGGCCAATGTGCCGCAATACCTGCTGGAAGTGGATCGTCAGAAAGCCAAGGCTCAGGATGTATCGTTATCCGAGATTTTCATGACGCTGCAAACCCAGCTGGGCTCTCTGTACGTGAATAACTTCACCCTGTTTGGCCAGAACTATCAGGTCAACCTGCAGGCTGAAAGTGCTGACCGGGCCGGACCGGCTGACCTCAGCAAGTTCTATGTCCGTAACAGTCAGGGACAAATGGTGCCATTGACCACGGTTGCTTCCCTGAAACCCGTGCTGGGCCCCAGCAGTATCGGTCATTACAACCTGTATCAATCCGCCAGCATCAGTGGTCAGGCTGCTCCGGGTTACAGCTCCGGTGACGCCATTGCGGCAATGGCCCGACTGGCTGAGAACCTTCCCCAGGGGTATACCTATTCCTGGTCAGGTCAGTCTTTACAGGAAATCGAAGCAGGAAACCTGGCACCCATCCTGTTTGCGCTGTGCTTCCTGTTTGCCTACCTGTTCCTGGTCGCCCAATACGAAAGCTGGACCATGCCACTGGCCATCATCAGTGCCGTGCCTATTGCTACCTTTGGTGCCTTTGTGGGAATCAATATCATGCGACAGTGGAATCCGGTGCTGGCCAATGACATCTATGCCCAGATCGGGATGGTGCTGTTAATTGGTATCGCGGCAAAAACGGCGATTCTGATCGTGGAATTTGCCATGGTTCAACGTCGGGAAGGCAACAGTATTTTTGACTCAGCCATTAATGCCGCTGGCCTGCGCTTCCGTGCTGTACTGATGACTGCACTGTCTTTTATTCTCGGGGTAATGCCGCTGGTGCTTGCCACTGGCGCTGGTGCCGCCAGCCGACAGATCATCGGTATCACGGTGAGCTCCGGTATGTTGGCGGCCACTATCTTTGGCACTCTGCTGATTCCAGTGTTTTATTTACTGTTGCAAAGGGTGCGTGAGCATTTTGATCCTGACAAGGCAAATAGTTAATTGAACCAGAAGATGCTGTGTACAATCTCCGTTCACCGGGAATCGAAGGGTGATTGGCACAGTGTTCAACGGTTACCCATACCGTTCGTCCTGAGCCTGTCGAAGACCGGAAACTCCGGACTCTGATAGATCGTGCCAAGTACCCTTCGACTCCGCTCAGGGTGAACGGAGATCGTACACGTCAAACTCATTAAAACCAGGTACCAGATCGCTGGCTGGTTATTCATAACGGTATTTATAAAGCACTACTGTTATGAGGCATCAGTGGATCGGCCAGCTCATCAACCGTCAGGTTCAATGAGTTTTTCGGAATGGCTCCTGGCTTGATGGTTGCTGTGCCATCCTCTCTAATTAGCCATTGCTGCCCACCAGCCCTGACCGACAGAGGTCTGTGCAATGCCTCGGCCATCAATGTCAGTGGATGTCTGTCGGGCAGCGCACTGCCTGGCAACCAGTCCTCCAGAGTAAAGTTTGACCAGCATTCAGGCCCGTAGCAACTGCCTGCTAATTGCGCCCGTTGAACCTCCTCTCTGACAAGCGCAGCTGCCACCTCTGGATCATCATTGGCAGCGCGTGAGGAATCATCATCACCGCCAGCCACCCATTGCTCACAGTCTGCCAGTCTGGAAATACGATACCTGTCTATATCCTCCCCGGTTTTTTCCAGTGTCATTTTCAACGGGTTTACCTGCCTTTTCAGTTCACCCCAGGCCTCTTGCAATTGTGACAGATTGAAGGTGTCCATTTGCGATTGATCTTGCCGATCTTGTACAGGTTTTTTTCGACCTTTTGGCAACTTGTTGTTTCTTTTCAAAAACTGGAACCGGTCATGCCAGATGAGTTTTATCTCTTCAAAAGCGGCTTCAATCTCACTAACCAGCCCTACCTCTGTCCTGACACGTTCATGCAAAGATGCCAGCTCATCCAGAAATTCCCTGTCCAGCCCATCAGTACGAAGAATTAATCCCGACAAGGTGCTCAGCGCATCATTGACATTATCAAGCCAACCACAAATCTTCGTTATATCAGTAACGTCCTGAATGGCCTTTTTGAATTCCATACCCAAAGTGGGCGACGGCGTCAAACCTGCTCGTATTAACTGCCCATAGGAATAAATAAAGGACGTATGAGTGATAATCCGGTCAAATTCTTTATTCATTTTTCTATCAAGCATATCAGCAAGAGCGAAATAAGACTCAGCCTTAACCACAGGCGTACTCTCGGGATCATCAACCACTGATTGAATCATTGCCTTGACCTCAGCCATTGGTCGATCAGCAATAAACGCCTTTACCGCATCCTGCACCCCCTGTGGCAAAGGTGTTTCCCGTGGTGGGGTTGGTGAATCTTGTCGGGCTGCCGACTGAGCTGCGGGTACAGGTGCTTTTGGCTGCACCGGTTTCCGGTAACCATAGCCCCTGGTCATTTTTCGTTTAAGCTTCCCCCTGATCTCCGATTTTTTCCTGGCTTTCTCAGATTCTTCTTCACTGATCAGACTGTTTATTTGCATGGCGGATTCTTCTGCTTTCAGGGCATGCATCAGTAAAATATCTCTGCAGGGCCCTTCTATGAATCGTTGAAAACAGTCATCAAGATTTGCACACTCAGCTTTAGACAGGGAAAACGTCTGCTTAAATTTTTCCATCGCGTCTTTAAACGACTTTTTGGTTGTTTCGATATGTATAAGTTTTTGATTGTCAATGTCTGACAAGTTGATGCAAACCAGGCACGCTAATGCCTTCGATGCAAGATAAAACAACCATTCGATATCGCCCAGTTCAGCATTTATGCCATCAATTTTGCCATCAATCAGGTTGATAAACTTGCTTAACAGCCTGAGTGCTGTGGCAAATTCGCCAATACACAGTGAAGCACTGACCATTTGTATCACTTGGGGAATTTCATAGCACTTGAACAGGTCTTGGTCTAGTTTGTCCGACGCTGAATTTAACCAATTGCTGAAACCTTTAACAGCAGAAGCTGATCCTCGCTTCAGGTCTGCTTTTTCTTTCAAATGTGGATAGTGATTGACAGCATCATCCAGGGTTTTTATCAGAGACAAACCGACAGTGTTACTGACACTGGATATCAGGTCAATATACCGATTATGCATATCCACATCCTTGCTAAGCAGACCATCAGGCTTGATCGGGATCTGGCCATTCAAAGTGGCCAGATTGTCACAGACATTCAGAAACTCCATGGATTGTGACATGAAGACCTGCCAGTGCTGTGACAAACGATCACCATTAAGAGCATTCGACTGAAACATCTGGATCAAGTCACTGATGTTTTGTTCATACTTATTTGCGAGACGTTCGATTTGGTTTTCGTCTGGCTCATCACCACAACACAATGACGACACAAAATGTAATTCTAACACTATTTTAGATACAGGTTTGAAGCGTCTGTGGCACAGAGAGAAGTATTCTTGTTTCAAAAGAAACAACTGATCTCTAAGCAATTCACGATTTTCTTTTGCCAATGTTCGGTCACTCGATTTTCTAACAATCTTTTTTCTTTCATTCGTCACCATTTCCTCAAAAAGAGCAACATCCTCTCGAAAATGCTCCATAATCTCGAGATCTTTCATTGACTTAGGTGTAAAGCCAGCAAAGTCATAGGAAAACTCCATATTTCGGAGGGTCTTGACACTAAAAGGCATTAATTCATCAAAATTTTTTACTTCGGAAAATTTTTTATGACGGACAACCTTTCTCTTAGCCAGTCCTTTACCACCCTTTTTTTCAACAGGGTCTTCCACCGGTATTTTTTTTCTGCTTTCAATAACATTCGGACCGACGGAGTCAATGGTCTTGCTGGCATTATTGTCTTTGGCTGCTGCCGGAAATTGCTTTTCAAAAGTAACCACGCCAGGTGCACTGCCAGCAGAAGGCTTTATATTTTCCATAACCATTACCTTTTATAATCGCGAATATTTCTTAATATTGACAACGTAAAGCCTTTTTTGTTCCCTATCGATGTAACCTGACCCGGGCCAGATCAAAAATGAGGCGTTATCACGGAGAAAAAATAAGGACTTAATGATACCTGTCGGCGACATTTACTGGAGCGGTTATTCATAACGGTGTTTAGAAAGCACGACTGTTAAGTAGCTGGCCATATGGAATCATATATTTCTGGCTACTTATGTATGAGGCGTCAGTGGATCGGCCAGCTCTTCAACCGTCAGGTTCAGTGAATTTTTCGGAATGGCTCCGGGCTTGATGGTTGCTGTGCCATCTTCGCCAATTAACCATTGCTGCCCACCCGCCCTGACCGACAGAGGTCTGTGCAATGCCTCGGCGATCAGTGTCAATGGATGCCTTTCAGGCAGGGCACTGCCTGGCAACCAGTCCTCCAGGGTAAAGTTTGACCAGTATTCAGGCCCATAGCAACTGCCTGCTAACTGCGCCCGTTGAACCTCCTGCCTGACAAGCGCAGAAGGCACCTCTGGGTCATCATTGGCAGCAAGTAAGGAATCTTCATTGGCAGCAAGTGAGGAATCTTCATTGGCAGCAAGTGAGGAATCTTCATTGGCAGCAAGTGAGGAATCATCATCACCGCCAGCCTCCCATTGCTCACAGTCTGCCAGTCTGGAAATACGATGCCTGTCTATATCCTCCCCGGTTTTTTCCAGTGTTATTTTCAACGGGTTTACCTGCCTTGTCAGTTTACCCCAGACCTCTAGCAATTTTGGCAGATCGAAGGTGGCCATTTGCGATTGATCTTGCCGATCTTGTACAGGTTTTCTTCGACCCTTTGGCAGCTTGTTGTTTCTTTTCAAAAACTGGAACCGGTCACTCCAGATGCTTTTTATCTCATCAAAAGTGGCTTCAATCTCACTAACCAGCCCTACCTCTGCCCTGAGACGCTCATGCAAAGATGCCAGCTCATCCAGAAAATCCCTGTCCAGCCCATCAGTACGAAGAATTAACCCCGACAAGGTGCTCAGCGCATCATTGACACTATCAAGCCAACCACAAATCTTCGTTATATCAGTAACGTCCTGAATGGCCTTTTTGAATGCCACACCCAAAGCGGACGACGGCATCACACCTGCTCGTATTAACTGCCCATAGGAATAAATGAAGGACGTTTGAGAGATAATCCGGTTGAATTCTCTATTCATTTTTCTGTCAAGCATATCAGCGAGAGCGAAATAAGACTCAGCCTTAACCACAGGCGTACTCTCGGGATCATCAACCACTGATTGAATCATTGCCGTGACCTCAGCCATTGGTCGATCAGCAATAAACGCTTTTACTGCATCCTGCACCCCCTGTGGCAAAGATGTTTCCCTTGGTGGGGTTTGTGAATCTTGCCGGGCTGTCGACTGGGCAGCGGGTACAGGTGCTTTTAACTCCACCGGTTTCTGGTAACCATAGCCCCTGGCCATTTTTCGTTTCAGCTTCCCCCTGATCTCCCGCTTTTCCCTGGTTTTCCCAGATTCTTCTCCACTGATCAGACGGCTTATTTGCCTGGCAGATTCTTGTCCCCTCAGGGCGTGCATCAATAAAACGTCTCTGCAGGGTCCTTCTACGAATCTTTGAAAACACTCATCGAGTTCTGAGCACTCAGCTGCAGACAGGGAAAACATCTGCTCAGCCTTTTGCATTACCTCTTTTAACAACTTTTTGATTGCTTCGATATTTTTAAGTTCATCATTGCCAATGTCTGGCAATTTGATGCAAACCAGGCACGATAACGCCTTCGAGGCGAGATAAAACAACCATTCGGTATCGTCCAGGTCAGCATTTATGCCATCAATTTTGCCATCAATCAATTTGATGAACCCGCTTAACAGCTTGCGCGCTGAGACAAATTCGCCAATACACAGTGAAGCACTGATCATTTGTATCACCTGGGGAATTTCATAGCACTTGAACAGGTCTGAATTGTTTGATTCTGAATTTAACCATTTGCTCAATCCTGTAACATCAGAACCCAACCCACGATGCAGGTCATCTTTGTCCTCTAGCTGTGCATAGTGATTAACAGCATCGTCCAGGATTATGATCAGAGACAAACTGACAGTTGTACAGAGACGGGATGCTGAGTCAGGAAACCCTTTAAATTTTTCCTGATGATGTTTCGGGAGTTGTTGATGCATAGTGGCCAGATCGGCACAGACATTCAGAAATTCCATGGATTGTGACATAAAAACCTGCCAGTGCTGTGCCAGACGATCACTACAGACAGCGTTCCAGTATAACTCCATGCCAAGATCACCGACGCATTGGCAATACTTACTGGTGAGACGTTTGACTTTTTGGTGCATGGCGGGCTCATCACCAAGACGCAATGACGATACCATCTGTAACACTAACACTATCCCGGATACAGGCTTGTAGCGTTGGAAGCACAAAATAAAGTACTTATGTTTCAAATTAAACAGCTGCTCTCTGAGGCATTCATAGCTTTGTCTTGCGCTTGTTCGGTCACCGCCTATTTTACGCAGCTTCGGTCTTTCATCACTCACCATCTTGTCAAAACGAGCAATATCCGCTCGAAAAGACTCCATCATCTTGAGATCTTCCGTTGACTTTGGTGTAAAGCCTGCAAGATCGTAGGAAAACTCCTTATGTTTGAGATTCTCAAGATAAAAAGACATTAATTCCGAATAACTTTTTACCCTGGATGGTTCTTCATGGAGGTTAACCTTTCTTTCAGTCAGGCTTTTCTCCGGTATTTTTTTAGCAGAGTATTCCACCGGAGCATTTTTTCTGCTTTTGATAGTATTCGAACTGCAGGGTATCCCGGCCAAAGAACCGCCGGAGCCAATGGTCTTGCTGGCATGATTGGCTATGGCTGCTGCCGGTAATTGATTTTCACCACTTACCACGCCAGGTACACTGACAACAGAAGGCTGTACATTGTCCATAACCAATACCCCTTTAGAATCGCGGATATCTCTCAATACGGACAACGTAAAGCCTTTTTTGTTCCATCTCTGTGCAACCTGACCCGGGCCAGATCAACAACGAACAGTTATATACGCCTCAAATCACAGAGAAAAAAGTCCTTAAATAATTCCGACATTTAGAACTCACTCTCCGTTCATCCTGAGCGGAGTCGAAGGGTGCCTGGCACAATCTATCATGCCTCGGAGTTAACGCCCTTCGACAGCCTCAGGACGAACGGAGTTCGGAGGCTCCGAAATGTGTAAATTATTCAAGGACTATTCCTTAACCTCCCGGTGGCGGCCTTTGTTACCGGCTTTTTTTATCGGCTTTTTTATCAATTGAGAAAAGCAGCCTGTCCCTGTGAACTATCACGTCATACAATGGACCTCATAATAACGTGTATGGAGTTCAACGATGACCACTGCTTATGAGAATCTGGTGAGCCGATTCCAGCAGATGTATCACCTTTCCCATCTGGGAGCTATCGCTGGCTGGGACCAGGCCGCCATGATGCCTGTCGGCGGCAATCAGGCCCGTGGTGCAGCGCTGGCGGAATTGAACACCCTTCTGCATAAGCTGCTGACGGCACCTGAAGTGGCAGCCTGGCTGCAAGAAGCACAGGCTCAGGAAACCAACCCGGACACCATCCGCTCCATTAGAGAGATGGCGGTTGAATGGCAACAGGCCAGTGCCATTCCTGATGATCTGGTGAAAGCCAAAACCATTGCATCCACAAACTGTGAACATGCCTGGCGCAGCCAGCGGCCTGCAAATGACTGGCCGGGTTTTGCCAGGAATCTGAAAGAGGTGGTTAACCTTTCCCGCCAGGAAGCGGCTGTTCGGGCAGAAAAAAGCCATGTTTCCCCTTACAACGCCCTGTTGGAGCTTTATGAACCCGGCGTCAATACCCGGGAGCTTGACCAGCTGTTTGGTGACCTGAAAACCTGGCTGCCTGGCTATATTCAGGATGCCCTGGATCGCCAGTCTTCGGTGAGCATCATTCAGCCTGAAGGCCCCTTCCCGATCGACAGGCAAAAGGCGCTGGGACTGGAGGTGATGCAGCTGCTCGGCTTTGATTTTGACCATGGCCGATTGGACGTAAGTACTCACCCATTTTGTGGTGGTGTCAGCGAAGATGTCCGGATGACTACCCGCTATAAAGAAGATAATTTTGTAGAAGCATTGATGGGCATCATCCATGAAACCGGCCATGCCCGCTACCAGCAAAATCTGCCGGAACAGAACCGTGAACTCCCCATTGCCCTCCCCCGCTCCATGGGAATCCATGAAGGACAGAGCCTGTTCTTTGAAATGCAGCTGGGCCGCAGCAGCGAATTCCTGTCGCTGATCCAGCCGTTGATCGTCAAACACCTCTGCGCTGGCACGTCACAGCCCGCCATGGCACTGGATAATCTGGAAAAAATCTACAAACGGGTTCGTCCGGGCTTTATCCGGGTTGATGCGGATGAGATCACCTACCCGGCTCATATTATTTTGCGCTATGAAATCGAGCGAGACCTGATTGAAGGGAACATCGAGGTGGGTGATATCCCCGAACTCTGGCAGCAGAAAATGCAGGATTACCTGGGCCTGGATGTAGCCGGTGATCACAAGAATGGCTGCATGCAGGATATTCACTGGCCCATGGGGTCGTTCGGCTACTTCCCGAGCTACACCCTTGGAGCCATGGTCGCAGCCCAGCTGTTTGCCGCCCGGAAAAAAACCATGCCGGATATTGCAGAGCTGATTCAACAGGGTAACCTTTCACCCATTTTTGACTGGTTGAAAAACAACATCTGGTCACAGGGACGACAGTATTCCACGGCAGAACTGATGACCAGGGCGACCGGCGAGCCATTAACGGCCAGTTATTTCCAACAACACCTGAAAGAAAGGTATCTTGGCTGACAGGCCCTGATAAATAGCATTTTCATCAATAGCACGCCCGGGTTAACTATGATGAAATCGACTGAATCTCTCCATTATTATCATCGAGGTTAACCTGATGCGGGGCATCAAAACGACACATGTCCGCCATATATTTCAGGGGCTGGCAGCACTGATTATCATCATAACGGGGATCAAGCTGGGCAGCACACTGGTTATTCCCCTGCTGCTTTCTGCCCTGCTTGCCTTGCTGGCCAATCCTGTGGTTGATTTGCTGGCGCGGTTCAGAGTTCCGCGAATCGTCGGAATCCTGTTTACCTTAACGGCCTTTGTCATCTTCGCCCTGTTATTCCTGGGTAATGTTGCCAGCACGGTTCAGGAGTTTACCGCCGCACTGCCCGGGTATCGTGAACAGCTGACTGAGTCGTTTAACAGGACTCAGGCTTTCCTGACACAGAAAAATATCCGTATTGACCTGAAAACCTTTATGGACTCCTTTGACCCATCGGCGCTTGTCAGTCTGCTGACCAATATGATTGGCAAACTCAGCAGCACCATGAGTTTTGCCCTGCTGATTTTAATCGCCGCCATCTTCATGCTGCTGGAAGCCCCGCTGCTGCCGGGTAAGCTGCGCTTGGCACTGTCATCCCCGGACCATGAATTACAGAGCATGCGTCGTTTTCTCCACTCATTTAACCGTTATGTGGCCCTGAAAACGCTGATCAGTATGATCACTGGCCTGCTGGTTGGCACCATGCTCTGGGCGAAAGGGGTGAACTTTTATGTGCTCTGGGGACTGGTCGCTTTTCTGTTTAACTTTATCCCTAATGTCGGCTCCATCGTGGCGGCTATTCCCGGCATTCTGCTGACACTGCTGCAGTTTGGCTATGGCGATGCCATGCTGGTTCTGGCGGGCTACCTGGCGATAAACGTGTTTATCGGTAATATCATTGAGCCTAACGTTATGGGACAAGGGCTGGGATTGTCGCCCCTGGTCGTCTTTCTGTCGTTGATCTTCTGGGGCTGGCTGTTAGGGCCTGTAGGGATGATTCTCTCCGTTCCACTGACCATGTTTATTAAAATCATGATGGAATCTTCCAGACAGTGGCGGAACATGGCTATTCTGTTAGGACCTGACGACAGTGCAGAGCAACACGAACAGAAGAACAGCTGATTAATAGGTAAAAGGGAGCCGGTGATGGTTGATAAACCTGACGTTGATCTGAAAAAGAATGACCCGGATAAAAATCCATGGATCGACTGGGCAGAAAAGATCCGGGCCATTGCCCAGAACGGACTCGCCTTTTCCGGAAATGAGTTTGACCTTGAGCGATATCACCAATTACAGGCTATTGCCCATGATATGACCGCACTGCTGACCGGAGCCCCCACAGCAAAAGTGAACGACTACTTTCTGCCGGATCATGGTTATGCCACCCCGAAGATTGACCTCCGTGGCGGCGTATTCCTCGATAATAAAATACTGCTGGTCAAAGAGCGATCTGATGGGCGCTGGGCTCTGCCCGGGGGCTGGGGCGATGTGTGTGAACCTCCCGCTTATGGGGTCGAGCGGGAAATTGTGGAAGAGTCCGGCTATACCGCCAGGGCATTAAAGCTGGTCGCTGTTCGGGATACCCAGCAACACCCCTACCGCCCACGAAGCCCCTATCATATTTACAAATTGATTTTTCTCTGCGAATTGACCGGTGGAGCCCCAAAAGAGAATATTGAAATTTCCGATATCGGCTTTTTTGATATTGACGATCTGCCGGAGCTTTCCGGGGGAAGAACCTTGCCGGAAGATATCCAATTATTATTGGAACACAAAAATAAACGCGAATTGCCCACCGTTTTTGACTGAAACGATGGGCACAATCCGCAGAGAATATTAAGTAATTGTCTTTTAATAAGTTCCCGATTTCCGTTCACCCTGAGTGCTGAGCTTGTCGAAGTATCGAAGGGTCGTGCCACCGAACTTCGACAAGCTCAGTCCGAACGGAGTCGGGCGATGAAAATAGGGAAGTTATTTCCAGACAATTCCTAAGCCGTACCACCCACGGTAATTTCATCAATCTTCAAGGTCGGCTGACCAACACCCACCGGAACAGACTGACCATCCTTACCACAGACCCCTACACCCGGGTCCAGCTCCAGGTCATTGCCGACCATGGACACCTTGTTCATCACATCAGGGCCGTTACCAATCAGGGTGGCACCCTTGACTGGCACGGTCTTTTTGCCATTTTCAATCAACCAGGCCTCACTGGTGGAGAACACAAACTTACCGGAGGTAATATCCACCTGACCACCGCCCATGTTCTCCACATAGATACCTTTTTTAACGGTACTGATAATCTCTTCAGGATCATGCTTGCCAGCCAGCATATAGGTATTGGTCATCCTTGGCATGGGCAGGTGGGAATACGACTCACGACGTCCGTTACCGGTCGGTGCAACACCCATTAAACGAGCGTTCAGCTTATCCTGCATATAGCCTTTGAGAATGCCATTTTCAATCAGGACGGTGCTTTCTGTGGGTACGCCCTCATCGTCCATATTCATGGAACCACGACGACCGCCCAGCGTACCGTCATCAACAATGGTACAGAGTGGAGAAGCAACCCGTTCACCAATCCGGCCAGCATAGGCAGACGACCCTTTACGGTTAAAGTCACCTTCCAGTCCATGGCCTACCGCTTCGTGCAGCAGCACCCCGGACCAGCCAGCGCTTAATACCACCGGCATGGTGCCTGCCGGAGCGGCTACTGCTTCAAGGTTGGTCATCGCCTGACGCACGGCTTTGCGGGCATACTCAAGGCCGGTGTCGTTGAGCAGGAACTGAAGGTAGTCACCCCGGCCGCCGCCTCCGGCAGACCCGCGCTCAATACGCCCTTCTTTTTCAGCAATAACACTGACATTCAAACGGACCAGCGGGCGAATATCCGCTGCCAGCGTGCCATCGGAGGCGGCTACCAGCACCACCTCATGGACACCGGCCAGACTCACCGTCACTTGCTTGACACTGGGGTCGGCCTTGCGGGCTTCCTGGTCCAGCTTTTTCAGCAGATCAACTTTATCTTCACTGGTTAAAGAATCCAGAGGGTTGGCGGTTCCGTAGAGCGACAGTGGCTGGCTGCGCTGCCATGCCTGAACCTGCTGCTGCTGGCCGACCCGGGCAATACTTCGGGCGGCACCGGCAGCCTGTTCCAGTGCCGGGAGAATAATTTCATTGGAATAGGCAAAACCGGTTTTCTCGCCACTCATGGCGCGAACACCGACCCCGCTGTCGACATTGAAACTGCCTTCCTTAACGATGCCATCTTCCAGCACCCAGGACTCATGGCGCATGGATTGAAAATAGAGGTCAGCGGCATCCACATTGTGCCCCAGAATGTTATCCAGAATCCTGCTGAGTTCACTGTCGCCGATATTGGCTGGAGTCAGCAGTTGGTCGCGGGCTGTTGTAATAATATCGGTCATAGATTTTGTCACCACTTTTGTTACCGCTTTTGTCAGCAGCATGGCTTCACACTGGTTTATTCTTATTGCAAGCCTACTCCCTGAGAACGGGCTAACTCAAGGGAAGTTTACAATTTCTCATAATGCATTTTGTTCAGTTTACCGGCTTCCATGGCCTCCCTGAACCACGGATTCCTCCCCCTTTCTACACCGCATACCATCAGCCTTTTTCGGGAGGCTGCCCAATGTGAGTATAAACTGAATAGTCGCCCAGATTCGCGACCAAGATTATTTCACCCCATGCGGGCAGCATCACCTGCATAAATGGCTCGATCAGTTATTGGCCTGCTGATTTAAGTGTTCCAAAGGTATTTCAGGATCCGCTGGTTGCTGTGCCTCGTCCCGACGATGATAGTGTTGGTAGAGAGCGCATAGACCAATGCCCGCAAGGATCGTGACAGCGGTACCCAGGCTGACACCCAGGACAACCCAGGTACTGATGGTTCCAGCCAATGGTGCAGGCGTGACGGGCAGTGCCGTTGCCGGGGGCATGCCGGAGAATGTCATTGATGCTTCCGGTAACGTCACCACGGTTTCCGTTACTGGTGCTGAGGTTGTCATTGCCGCCGTTGCCAATGGTGTTGTGGGAGTGATCGTGGCATTGATGGACGGTAACGGCGTTGAGATGGTGTTTCCTGTAATGGTTGTATTGGACATTACCATTTCGTTGAGCAATGCCGGGGTGGTCAGAGCAGGACTGGACAACGGAGTGCTTGTGTTGGCCATTGCCGTTTTGCCCAGTGGTGCCGGGGTAGTCTGAGTATGGCTGGACGGCCAGCGGGCTGGTAGTTCTGTCCATTGTCGCTTTGTTGAATGGCACCGGGGTGGTCTGTGTATGGCTGGACGGCGGGCTGGTAGTTCTGTCCATTGTCGCTTTGTTGAATGGCACCGGGGTGGTCTGTGTATGGCTGGACAGCATGCTGGCTGTGCTGTCCATTGCCGTTTTGTTGAATGGTGCTGGGGTAGTCTGAGTATGGCTGGACAGCGGGCTGGCTGTGCTGTCCATTGCCGTTTTGTTGAATGGTGCCGGGGTAGTCTGAGTATGGCTGGACAGCGGGCTGGTTGTGCTGTCCATTGCCGTTTTGTTGAATGGTGCCGGGGTGGTCAGAGTATGGCTGGACAGCGGGCTGGCTGTGCTGTCCATTGCCGTTTTGTTGAATGGTGCTGGGGTAGTCTGAGTATGGCTGGACAGCGGGCTGGTTGTGCTGTCCATTGCCGTTTTATTGAATGGTGCCGGGGTGGTCAGAGTATGGCTGGACAGCGAGCTGACTGTGCTGTCCATTGTCGTCTTGTTGTATGGTGCCGGGGTAGTCTGAGTATGGCTGGACAGCAGGCTGCTTGTGCTGTCCATTGTCGTTTTATTGAGTGATGTCATTGCCGGTTGTTGTGAGGTTGTATCAGCCATCGCAGGGTTATTGGTCGAGGATGCCGCTGTCTGCGGGCTATATTGCCGGACAGCAGGTGAATGGGCAGGTGTAGCAGCAATAGATGTTGCTGAACAGTTCCAATGCCAATGGTCTTCAGTGAGTGAGCCCGACGTGAGTTGGCAATCATCGGTTACAAAACGGGAGTCAGCGGTACGGCATAATTCGGATGAATCTGCAGAGCCAAAGTTTTCCAGCTCACCATTAACCTGGCTGTTCAATGATCGTATATCCGCTGTACTGCCGGCCTTACGACCGGCACCAATACCCCCACTCCCATCCGCCGTTGAAACAGAACAGTCAATAGCGCTGATCCCTCTGACCTCATCATTCACCACCCCGCCACCAATGCCGGCATGTGCCAAACGGCCTTCCGTCCTTACGTGGCTGTCCACGGCAACGAGATCATTGACGGAACCCCTGATAAGTTGGCCTCCGCCGCCAAAAGGTCTAAGACTGGGCCTCATGCCAACCTGTCCGCCACCAATGCCTGCATAAGCTATGGGAGCTTTGGTGGTGACATGGCTCTTGATCACCGTCATGGTGCGGATATCACCGGCCACTTCACCGCCGCCAATGCCGGCATCGGATGAGAACTGATCAGTGCTGACATTACTTGACAGAACCGTCAGATGCTCAATATCCCCGGTGATTTTGCCCCCTCCAATCCCGGCATTAGAATGGCTACCCCGGGTTTCTACCCGGCTATCGGTTACTGCCAGATGCTCACCCTGTCCAGCCATCCTGCCAGCGCCGATACCCGCATCTGAGTGACGGCCAGAGGTGGTGACCTGACTGTCTGCGACATTCATATTCTTCATCTGTCCCCTGGTCGTACCACTGCCAATGCCGGCCGGGGAAAAGTTGCCAGTGGTTGTGACCGAACTGTTTTTCACATCAACGCCCTCAATCAGGCTGCCTGTTTCCTGCTGTCCGGTGATGACGCCAGTGGAGGTACGACTAAAAAGATTAGCAGCCCGCTCGTTGATAATGCTGGTATCCTCGACAAGGATGTCGCGAACCGTTGATTGTTCGCCCATTTCACAAGCCAGTGCCGCTGAGAACCGATCACTGTTTTCGATGGCTCCATTGGCGACATGCAGGTCATGCACAATGGCATCACGCCCAAGCTTGCCGAATAGGCAACCCTCCGGATCACTGATGGTATGACACCCCCCATCATAATCCCCCTTGAATGGCGTGCTCCAGCTCCCAATGGTCACACTGTTGTTATGGCTGAAACTTTTTGTCTGAAGGTAGTGACCGTCCAGGGGATAGCCTGGCTGACCGATTTTGCCCAGTGTTTCGCTATCCGCGACCAGTATCGGACTGTCCGGTGCAGCCGACGTTCCGGTCAATGGTTTGCTGCCAGGAAGCGGTGTGGTGGTATGGGACAGCGCTGTTTTATGCATGGTTGTCGGCGTTGTCAGTGCATCGGTTGCTGGTTGTGTGATTGGATTTGCTGTCACGGTTTCCGTGATGGGTAATGTCGTTGGCTGAGGAACCGGGGCCGAAGTAGCAGTGGAGCTTGAACAGTTCCAATGATCTCCGGTGAGTGAATCAGGGTTCAGCTGACAATCACTGGTCACAAAACGTGCATCAGCCGTACGACATAAACCGGGTAAGGTAACATTGCCAAAGTTTTTCAATTCACCATTAACCTGGCTGTTCAGGGAGGCGGTCCCCTTCTCGCTGCCTGAACCGAGTGCCTTCCCAATATCTGCAAAACGCCCGGTGACTGAACTGTTCACTGCGGTGGTATCAGCAACTTGCCCCATGTTCCAACCGGCACCAATCGCAATCCAGGAAAGGTTCTGACTGGCTGAAACAGAACAATCGATAGCCGTTATGCCGTTGATCTCACTTTGCTGACCAGCTACAAGGCCACCGCCAATAGCAGCAAAGCTGTGATCATTTTCTATGTTGACCCGGCTTTTCAGGGCAACAAGTTCACTGACCTTGCCAGCAACAGGCGGAAACACTCTGCCAACCTGCCCACCACCAATGGCAGCATGCCCGCTGGTTCCCGTCGTTGTGACCTGACCGTTGACTACGGTGAGTTGTTTTATCTGGCCAGTGACCAGGCCACCACCTATGCCTGCTGGAGAATAAGCCCCTGCACTGGTAACCTGAGTGTCTCTAACGGTCAAGCGCTCGATATTACCATCAACCCATCCTCCCCCGGCTCCGGTATCTGTGTTCCGCCCTGAAGAAGTGACTGAGCAGTTAACAATCTCAATGTCTTTCAGAACGCTCTTTTTACCCTGTAGCCCGGTAATTACCCCGGCGGTACTGACCGACTCTGAGGATATTACCCCTTGCCTGGTTGCCACGCTGCCATGTTCAATCCGGACATCACTGACCGCAGAGCCACCGGACATTTTACAGGCCAATACGGCAGAGTGCTGCTTGCCGGTTTGATCAATGGTGGCATTGGCAATACGCAGGTTCTTAACGTCGGCACCGGACCCGAGTTCACCGAACAAACAGTCCTGCAGATCGCTTATGGTATGGCACCCACCGTCGTAATGGCCCTGAAATGGCGTGCTGTCACTGCCAACCGGAACACTGGTGTTATGGCTGAAGCTTCGAGTCTGCTGATAATGAGCGTCCGGGGGATAGCTATCGTTACGGCCGATTTTGCCCAGTGTTGCGCTATCCTCAACGGGTATCGGGTTGTTCCAGGCCCCGGGTCTGCCTTCTGCAGGCAGGGCCGCAGCACCCGCCAGCCGGTCCATCGCCATCAGGGTGGCGGTTGCCATGGCCGGACCTGATACACGTTTTGCTGTGCCCGAAGCGGTTACCGGCTTGTCTGGCTTTTCATCTTCCTGTTTTTTATCAGTGACCTTTTGCGAATGGTGTTTTGACACATTGTCTGAACCGCTGGCTGGCTCTTTACCAGACTTTCCCGACACGGCCATATTATCCAGGCTATTCGCCAGAGAAACGTAAGAACAGATGGTTCCTATCGCATCGCTCACTGCACTCACATTGGGTACCCAGCAGGAAAGTACCTTACTGGCCAGCCCAACCCCCTGGACGACACTATCCGCCAGGCTTGTTTTGTCGTTTTTATTGTCAGCAGGCAGCGTATTGGCAACCGGTGCAGCTGGCTGGCTGGTTTGTCGTTGATGCTCAGGAATATAATTGGGAGAGAGAGAGCTGAAGAAGGAGGTAACACCTGACTGGACAGCAACTGCAAACTTTCCTAATGTACCAGTGGGTTTGGTTTTTGCTGGTTCGTTAAGGTAGGGATTACTGGTTACATCTGTCATTGGTGCATGAGTTGAAGAAAATGGCTGCACAATTTACTCCATAAATGTTGTCTCGGTTATACATTGAGAGTGCCATTGTCGTATGAGTAAAAAACAAAGGCATACACCTAGGAGGCTAGATGGCTTTTTGTCATTATTTCAGTTTTGGTAAGATTGCTTTGGACTACATAAAGTCATAAGCAATTTCTTTTGCCGTGAAAGATATTTTGCTTTATTCGATTGTTCTCACTTTTTGCGTCGGCTTGTTCAACGTTGAGCTCTGCTATTTCCAAACCCTGAACAAGAACGGGGCGGTCAGAGTAGCGTTCAATGGTAAATGTGATTGCATGTATTGTTCTCCATAATGTTGTCAACACAGTTTCAAACAGGCAGAAAGCCAGCACTGCTGCCAGGAGGAATCCGCTGCCTGCAAGCCAGCCATGCAGGCAGCAGAACATTCATAAATGGATACAATCAGTTATTGGCCTGCTGGTTTAAGGGTTCCAAAGGTATTTCGGGTTCCGCTTGTTTCGGTGCCTCGCCCCGACGGTGGTATTGGTAGAAAGCGTATAGACCAATGCCTGCAAGGATCGTGAAAGCTGTACCCAGGCTGACACCCAGGATCAGCCCGGTGTTCGGGATTGTAACCAGTGGGGGGGTGGTGGGCAGTACCGTTGTTGGGGGCATGCCAGCAAATGTCACTGATGCTTCCGGTAACGTCACCCCGTTTTCCGTCACTGGTGCTGTGGTTGTCATTGCAGCCATTGCCAATGGTGCTGTGGTAGTGACCGTGGCATTGATGGTCGGTAACGGCGTTGTCATGGTGTGCCCTGTAATGGCCGTATTGGACATGACCATTTCGTTGAGCGGGGCCGGGGTTGTCAGAGTTGGGCTGGACAGCGGGCTGGTTGTGTTGGCCATTGCCCTTTGGCCCAAGGTGGCCTGGCTTGTCAGAGTTGGGCTGGACAGCGGACTGGTTGGGCTGGCCATTGCCGTTTTGTCCACGGGGGGCTGGCTTGTCAGAGTTGGGCCGGACAGCGGGCTGGTTGTGTTGGTCATTGCCCTTTGGCCCAAGGTGGCCTGGCTTGTCAGAGTTGGTCTGGACTGCGAGCTGGTTGTGTCGGCCGTTACCTTTTCATTGAGTTGTGTCATTGCCGGTTGTTGTGAGGTTGTATCAGCCATCACGGTTTTATTGGTGGTGGCTGAAGCTGGCTGCAGGAACCGGCTATGTTGCCGGGTAGCAGTTGAACGGGCAGGTGCGGAGTCAGTAGATGAGGCAGTAGATGAAGCAGTAGATGTTGAACAATTCCGATACCAATGGTCTTCAGTGAGTGAGTCAGTTAGCTGACAATCATCGTTCACTAAACGGGAATCGACGGTACGGCATAGTTCGGGTGAATATACAGAGTCAGAGTTTTGTAAGTCACCGTTAACCCAGCTGTTCAACGTTCGTATTTCCGTTGTTTTATTACCATGACTATAACCGGAATCAATACCCGCACGCCTATTATTCGCCGTTGTAACATTACAGTTAATGGCAATGCCCCCCCTGACCTCACCAGCCACCATCCCGCCACCAATGCCGGCATAGGCCCGGGAGCCTTCCGTTCTAACGTAGCTGTCCAGGGCAACAAGATCATTGACGGAACCATCAAGCCCGGGTTCGCAATGAGTTCCGAAACCACCAACCATCCCGCCACCAATGGCGACATTCGCATGCTTACCATCGGTAGTGACCCTGCTCTTTACCACCGTTATGTTCCGGATATCACCGCACACTTGGCCGCCGCCAATCCCGGCATGAGCCAGGCCACCCATGGTTAGTACCCAACTATCGGTGACTGCCAGATGCTCAATCTCTCCAGACATCTTGCCAGCACCGATACCTGCAACTGAGTAACGCTCAGAGGTGGTGACCGAACAGTTTTTCACAACAGCGCACTCAATCAGGCTGTCTGTTTGCTGCAGTCCGGTGATGACGCCAGTGGAGGTACGATTAGAAGCCCGCTTGTTGATAATGCTGGTATCCTCGACAAGGATGTTGCGAACCGTTGATTGTTCACCCATTTCACAGGCCAGTGCCGCTGAGTACCGATCACTGTTTTCGATAACTCCATTGGCGACATTCAGGTCATGCACGATGGCACCACGCCCAAGCTTGCTGAATAGGCAGCGCTGTGGGTCTCTGATGGTATGACCGCCTCCATCATAACGCCCCGTGAATGGTGTGCTCACGCTACCAATAGCCACACCGCTGTTGTGGCTGAAACTTTTTGTCTGACGGTAGGAACCGTTCGGGGGATAGCCTTCCTGACCGATTTTGCCCAGTATTTCACTGCCATTCACGCATATTTCACTGCCATTCACGCATATCGGGTTGTTCCTGGACCCTGGTTTTCCTTCTTCGGGCAGGGCCGCAGCACTCGCTAGCCGATCCATCGCCATCAGTGTGACGGTTGCAATGGCCGGACCGGACACACTGTTTGTTGTGTTGGAAGCGGTTACCGGCTTGCCCTGCTTTTCATCTTCCTGGTGTTTATTGGTGATCTCTTGCGAATGGGGTTTTGGCACATTTTCCGAACCGCTGGTTGGCTCTTTACCCGACTTGGCCATATTGTCCAGGCTATGAGCCAGGGAAAAGGAAGAACAGAGTGTTCCTACCGCATCGCTCACTTCACTGACATTGGGTACCCAGCAGGAAAGTACCTTGCTGGCCAGCCCAACTCCCTGGACGACATCAGCCACTAAACTTGTTTTGTCGTTTTTATTTTCAGCAGGCAGCATATTGACAACCGGGGCAGTTGGCTGATTGGTTTGTCGTTGATGTTCAGGAACATAATTGGGAGAGAGAGAACTGAAAAAAGTGGTAATACCTGACTGGACAGCAACTGCAAACTTTCCTAATGTACCAGAGGGATTTGTTTTTGCTGGTTCGTTAAAGGAGGGATTGCTGGTTACATCTGACATTGGTACATGAGTTGAAGAAAATGGTTGCACAATTTACTCCATAATAGATGTTGTCTCTGTTAGATATTTAGAGCGCCATTGTCGTATGAGTAAAAAACAAAGGCATACACTAGTACATCGTTTCAATGAGTTTGACGTGTACAATCTCCGTTCACCCTGAGCGTCCATCGTCTCCGCTCAGGATGCGCGGACTAAGGGGGCTTGGCACGATCTATCAGAGTCCGGAGTTTCCGTCCTTCGACAGGCTCAGGACGAACGGAGTGTGGAGGCACGACAACCAGTCAAACTCATTGAAACCATCTACTAGGAGGCTAGATGACTTTTTGTCGTTATTTCAGTTTTGGTAAGATTGCTTTGGACTACACAAGGCCATAAGCAATTACTTTTGCCGTGAAAAATATTTTGCTTTATTCGATTGTTCTCACTTTTTGCGTCGGCTTGTTCAACGTTAAGCTCTGCTATTTCCAAACCCTGAACAAGAACGGGGGCAAAGAAAGCAATATGCATAGTACACTACGAAGTTTACATTTTTTTAACGCAAGCATACTATAAACTCAAACGTTTACTTCTGAGTTATAAGCCTCCCGAACACAACTTCAGGAAATAGTTTTCCTCCTACCTTGATCACATCGGATCAGATTTTTTTAGAGACCGGTCACTATGCTGACATCCATACAAATCACCAGACGGGCAGCTGCCATTGCCCTGGCATCACTCCTTCTTGGAGGGTGCGGTCAAGAAGACGTTGCTCAAACAAAAACTGTCGTTATTCAACCTGCTCTGACAGAAGTGGTCAGCAGCAGTATCAATGATGAACTCAGTTTTAATGGTGTGGTCCGCTGAACGAGCCAACCTTGCCTTTCGTGTAGGTCGACTGATCACCAACATCCGGGTAAAAGAAGGTGATTACATCAAACAGGGGGATCTGCTGGCCAAACTGGATGCCCGGGATGCCAAAACAGCACTTGCATCGGCGGAGCTTGAGCTGCAAAGTGCAGAGGATGACTATAATCGCGCCAAAGCGATTTTTGACAAAAGCCGGGCGATTTCCAAAAGTGATCTGGACGCCATCACCACCCGATTCAATCTGGCCCGGAACCGTGTCGATGAAGCAAAACGACAGCATGAGTACACCGAGCTGCGAGCACCTTTTGACGGCATCATCGGTCGTAAACTGGTGGACAACCATATCCAGATCCAGATCCAGGCCAATGCGCCAGTGCTGGTGCTGCATGACCTGAGTGACCTGGAAGTTGTGATTAACCTCCCCCATCAGATGATGCTTTCCGAGCAGAATCAGGCGACAGTCAATGCGGAATTATCCGGTGGTATTCGGATTTAATGACCTCAAGGGCTTCCGCGTTCTGCCGGGCATGGCTGTTAAAGTCACTGCGTCCAGCACCCGGGCGGAAGGCGCTCTGGCAACCATCACCGTTCCGCTGACGGCAGTGGTTCCGGACAATCAGGGCGGCCAGTTTGTCTGGGTGGTTGGCAGTGACAGCCGGGTGAAAAAACGTTTTGTCAAAGTGGGCAACCTGAATAACAACCGCATTGAGATCAGACAACACCTGACCACCGGTGAACGGGTCATTATCGCCGGTGTCTCCAGCCTTAAAGAGGGCATGGAAGTTCGCCCATATACCGATAGCTCTGCTGAAAAAGCCACGAAAGGCTCTGGAAAAGCTGATGGCTCTTTCATCAAAAAAGCTGATGGCTCTCTTATCAGAAACGCTGATGGCTCCACCCAGAAAAGTTCTGGAGTCTGATGCATGGATATTGCACGCTACACCATCGCAAAACGCACCAGTGTCTGGGTGATTATCGCCCTGACCCTGATCGGCGGCTATATCAGCTACCTGAAACTGGGTCGCTTTGAAGACCCTGAATTCGTTATTCGTCAGGCGGTCATTAATACGCCTTATAATGGTGCCACCGCTCAGGAAGTAGCCGATGAAGTCACAGACCTGATCGAAGGTGCGGTTCAATCCCTGCAGGAGCTAAAGGAAGTAAAGTCCGTCTCCAAACAGGGCATGTCCGAAGTGACCGTTGAAATCCAGCTGGAATTTGCCAAAAGCTCCGGGGATTTACAGCAGGTCTGGGACAAACTGCGGCGGAAAATCAGTGATGTTCAACGGCAACTGCCGCCCGGTGCCGGCCCATCCATCGTTAATGATGATTTCGCCGATGTTTATGCCCTCTTCTTTGCCGTAACCGGTGAAGGGTTCAGTGACCGGCAACTGCAGGATTATGTCGACACCCTGCGTCGTGAGCTGGTACTGGTGCCGGGCGTAGCCAAAACAGCCACGCTGGCCGAACAACAGGAAACCATTTTCGTCGAAATATCCAGTGAACGGATGGCCAGGTACGGCCTGTCGGCAGAGAAAGTCCTTCAGGTACTGCAAAAACAGAACCTGGTGGCCGTTGCCGGCAGTCTTGCTACTGATGCCATGCGCATTCCAGTGATTCCCTCCGCCAGCGTACACTCCTTTACTGACCTGAAAAATCTGCAGGTCGGCGTTGGTGAAAACAACGCCGTACTCCGCCTGGGCGATATTGCCGATGTGACCCGGGGATACCGGGAACCGGCCTCCATGCTGATGCGCTATAACGGCGAACGGGCCATTGGGTTTGGTATCTCCAATGTCACCGGTGGCAACGTGGTGGATATGGGCGATGCGGTCAAGGCACGGATTGCTGAACTGGAAAACCAGCGACCACTGGGCATGGAGCTGGATGTGATTTCCATGCAATCCGATTCGGTGCGTGCGTCAGTGGCCATTGCTGGGCGGAACCGTTGTGGGCATCTGTGCCTTCAGTGCCATTGGTCTGTCACCGTCGGATATGGGGGAATACGCCGGTTCACTGTTCTGGGTAATCCTCTACTCCATGCTGTTCAGCTGGGTATTTGCGGTCACAGTCACCCCAATGCTCTGCCATGACTTTATGAAAGTGAATACCAGCAAGGCGGCCCCAAAGCCAGGTCGAATGATCACGGCCTATAAAGCGCTGCTGGTATGGGTTATTAACCATCGTCTGGTAAGTTCAGTACTGCTACTGGCCACAATGGCAGTAACCATCTGGGGTGTGCAGTTTGTGCCTCCCGGCTTTATGCCTGATTCACAACGCGCACAGTTTGTGGTGGACGTCTATCTGCCACAGGGTTCCGATATCAAGCGTACCGAAGCAGTGGTTGCTGATATCGAGCAGGATGTAAAAGCTAAAGAAGGCATCACCAATATCACCAGCTTTATTGGCGGCGGCGGACTGCGCTTTATGCTGACCTATTCGCCAGAGGCGCGGAACCCAAGCTACGGTCAGCTGCTGATTGATATTGATGATTACACCCGAATTGCGCCGTTATTGAGCGAACTGCAAACAGAACTGGACACCAAATACCCCGACGCATCAATAAAAGCCTGGAAGTTTATGCTGGGCCGCGGTGGTGGCAAGAAGATCGAAGCCGGTTTCGAGAGTCCGGACAGTCAGGTGTTGCGTCAACTGGCTGAGCAGGCCAAAACAATCATGCTGAATGAACCTGACCTGATTGCGATTCAGGACGACTGGCACCAGCAGGTACCTGTCCTGCGTCCGGTATACGCAGCTGAAGAAGCGCAACGTTTCGGCCTGACCACACCGGAGATCAACCAGGCCATTACCCAGACACTGACTGGCCGAAACGTCGGGGTGTACCGTGAGGGTAATGAGCTGATTCCTATTGTGGTCCGCTCACCCGAGGATGAACGCAACCATCAACGGGCTATCGAAAATACCGAAGTGTTCAGTCAGGTGGCGCAGCGCTTTATTCCGGTGAGTCAGTTGATCGATTCAGTCGATGTCGTCTATCAGGATGCCATCTTGCGTCGTATTGACCGCGTACCTACCATTCTTGTACAGGGCGACCCGGCACCCGGTGTCCTGACGGCGGATGCATTCAACAATATCCGCAGCAAAATCGAAGCGATTGAACTGCCTCCCGGCTATCAGCTGACCTGGTATGGTGAATACAAAGCCTCAAGGGACGCTAATGAAGGACTGGTGATTTCTGCGCCTTATGGTTTTGCCGCCATGATCCTGTCGGTCATCTTTATGTTCAACGCCCTGCGCCAGCCCCTGGTCATCTGGCTGACCGCACCGCTGGCACTGGTGGGCGTCACTATCGAGCTGGTAATCTTTCAGACGCCTTTCGAATTTATGGCGATACTGGGCTTTTTAAGCCTGATCGGCATGATGGTAAAGAATGCGATTGTTCTGGTGGACCAGGCGGATGTGGAAAGCAAAGGTGGGAAACCGGCGTATCATGCCATTATTGATGCCGCCCTCAGCCGTGCCCGTCCGGTGTTGCTGGGTGCCCTGACCACCATACTGGGCGTGGCTCCGCTATTGGTTGATCCGTTCTTTAAAAGTATGGCAGTGACCATTATGTTTGGTCTGCTGTTTGCCACCATTCTGACCCTGGTGGTTATTCCACTGTTTTATGCCATCTTCTTCAAAGTGACTGTTGAAACGGCATAAAAGCGGATAAGAATATTCGCTCCTGCCGGGAGCGAATATTTTTTCAACCATTGGCCTGCCATTGACCTCCCCATCAACCTCATCGAAAAAATGCACTATCGTTTCATATTTCCCCGGGGTATATCTCAAAGCCGAATCAATTTTATCCGCGTAATAAGCAACACATTTTTTGTGGATCGACACGTTAGCATAACTAACCAATCGGTCAGTGATTTTTGCGAAAGCAAATGATCAAGTACTTTACGTTTCAAAATAATCAAGTCGTAAAAACGTAAAGGAATGTGTGACATGAATAACCCTCCACCCAGTGCCGGAGTGGTCCCAGTGGACTATTTCACTAATTGCCCGGTCTGTTTGGAAAAAATCTTACCTCCCGAACATCCGCAATTTGCGGGCAGACGCATCGCCCTGGTCAAGCCCTGCGGACATAAATTCCACTTTGAGTGCAATGCTCCCTGGATAGAAGAAAAACTGACATGCCCTTTCGACCGGGTAGTCATTGAGGAGGTAGTGGTAATGCTGAACCTGCCCCGAGACTGGCAGGAGATGATGGTTATTGCAGCAAAAGAGGGCAATATCGAGATCATCCAGGCCCTGCTGAACCGGGGTGCAGACGTGGATGCGAACAAAGCCGAGGGGGATACCCCCCTGGCCTGGGCTGTGGAGACAAAGCACTTTGATGCAGCTCTGCTGTTGGCCAGCAGGGGAACATCTGACCCGATCAGTCTGTTCAAACTGGGGAATCTGTTCCGCGATGGTGACAGGAACCTCCCGGCAGATCTGCACCAGGCGGAAAGCTGTTACCTGAAGGCGGCCGGGCTGGGGAGTGTCAAGGCCATGTCCTGCCTGGGCTCCATTTATCTCAAAGGTGGCAATGACTTCCCGGTAAATCTTCAGCAGGCGAAATACTGGTTAAACAAGGCTGTCAGGGGAGGGTGCCCCAGGGCCATAGCCAGCATGGGCTCTCTGTTTGTGAAAAAGATGGCAAGCGCTTTCCGTTAAGTAGCTGGCCATATGGAATCGAATATTTCTGGCTACTTGGGCTGGTACTATGCGAGGCACAACGGAGGGAGCATAGCCGTAGCCATGTGACCGGAGTTGTAACGAAGCACGACTGCATGGATGCAGGAGCTAGAGCAACGCAGGAGCAGTTGCCGGGAGTGCCAGCACAAGGAGTCAGAAATATATGATTTCATATGGTTAGCTACTTAACCCGGAAGAACTTGGAAAAAATGGGCTATACCGTTAAAGTCATGGCCCTGAATTCAGGTTTACTGGCAATCCATTTCAGGAATAAAAAACCGGTTGGCAATTCTGCCCTCCCGGAAAGGTTTTTTATGGGTAATAAAAGGCAGCTCACCGACCTTTAGCTCTTTTCCCGTCCGTCCCCGTCTCTATTGTTAAACTGATGTCAACCCGGTACCGGTTCTGTTGGCTGAGGATTCACTGATGAACAACACCCAAATCAACTATGCCGTTCAGGACGCCATTGAGTGGTCACTGATGCACGGCATGGCGGTAAAAACCGCCAAAGATTCTGCACGACACTGTGCCTTCAGCTTTGCCCCCACCCTGATCGGGCGTGAACGCTTTGAATTGTTGAAATCCATTGTGCCATTGATGGGCAAGCTGATTCACGGTGTTTCAGAAGACCATGGTTTTCTTCTGGATGCCATTGAGCCGCTGTGCAGTGGCGATGTCTTTTTTGCCAGCCTGCTGGAGCAGCACCAGAACATCCACAGCAGCACCAAGCCTGCCAGACGGCTGCCCATGCTGCTGATGCGCACAGACTTTATGGACGATGCAGAGTCTGGCCCGAAACTGATCGAATTTAATGGCATTGCTGCCGGTATGGGGCCTTTTGGTCAACGGGCCCATGAGTTGCACCATTATCTGCAGTATCAGTGGCCAGCGGCCTTTCAATCCTGGTCCGAGGCAGATGACCTTGAACTGATTCCAAATCATGGCATAGAACATCTGGCCAGGGGTGCAACAGCCTCTGAAGGCGGGGTCCATAGCGGTCAGGGGGCGGTGGACTCACTGGCCTGCACCCGCCCCCCCTGGCAACGCCTGTGTTTCTGACGCCCTATTGCGCTGAAGACTGGTGCTTTATTTGGTGATCGTCGTCTTTTCTCAAGGTACAAATCTTCATGCTCATCGCGGTCGTTGGAAAACACGACAGGTATCGGATCCTGCAGGTCTTTTTTTGAGTTTTTAGCGCCTGGTTATTGGATCTTTTTGGCGTTTACCCGGTCTGAGTAACCAACCCAGAAAACGTAAGTGAAAAAGTCTCTTACATGGACAGCATTCCCTCCAGTCCGGCAGAAGCCATACCCACTGAGAATGCAATCTGCCCGATATGCCACGATGATCTCTACCGACCTGAAGACCCGGAATTTGCGGGCAGGCACGTCACCATAGCCAGGCCTTGCGGACATAAATTCCACCTTAACTGCCTTACCACCTGGACCGATGATCACCTGACGTGCCCCGTGGGGCGCAGAGTCATTGAGACCGTAGAGCTGGAAATCCTCACCCTGCCCCCGGACTGGCGGCAGCAGATGATCACGGCAGCAAAGGAGGGCGATATCAGGACCATCCGTGCCCTGCTGAACCGGGGGGCAGACGTGGGTGCAGGCCAGCCAGGGGAGCCTTCCCCCCTGGTCTGGGCCGCTACCAACAAGCATCTTGAGGTTGCCCTGCTGCTGGCCAGCAGGGGAGGACCCGACCCGATCGGTCTGTGCAAGCTGGGGGATCTGTTCCAGGATGGTGGCGAGGGCATTGAGGTAAATCTGCATGTAGCGGAGCGCTGGTATATGAAGGCAGCCATGCTGGGGAATGACTTAGCCATGAACAACCTGGGCCTCCTGTATAACAATGGTGGCGAGGGCTTTCCGGCAGATCTGCACAAGGCAAAATACTGGCTGCAAAAGGCGGCTGATCTGGATAACACTGTTGCCATGTACAACCTGGGCGAACTCTATGAGCAAGGTGGAGCGGACTTTCCGGTAGATCTCCGTGAGGCAGAACGATGGTACATTAAAGCGGCCAGACTGGATGATGCCATATCCATGTACAATCTGGGCTACCTGAATGAGCATGGTGGCAAGGACTTTCCGGTCAATCTGCACGAAGCTGAGCTCTGGTACTTAAAGGCGATTGAGCATGGGCATACTGGTGCCATGAACAACCTGGGCTTCCTGTATTTGGAAGGTGGCAAGGGCTTGCCAGCGAATCCGGAGCAAGGGAAGTTCCTGTTGTTCAAGGCGGCCGGGCTGGATGAAGAGTCAGCCATGTACAACCTGGGCTTACTGTATCAGCATGGTGGCGTGGGCTTTGAGGTAGATCTGCATGAAGCGGAACGATGGTATCTAAATGCAGCTGAGCTGGGGGATGTTATGGCCATGAACAACCTGGGCTACCTGTATGAGCATGGTAGCAAGGACTTTGCGGTAGATCTGTGCAAAGCGGAGCACTGGTACCTGGAAGCGGTTCGGCTGGAGTATTCTGTGGCCATGAACAACCTGGGCCTCCTGTATTTGTACGGTGGCGAGGGCTTGCCAGCGAATCCGGAGCAAGGGAAACGCTTGTTGCTCAGGGCGGTCGGGCTGGGAAACGCTTCAGCCATGAACAACCTGGGCTGCCTTTACAGGGATGGTGGCGAGGGCTTTGAGGTAGATCTGCCCCAGGCAAGAGCCTTGTTTCTCAAGGCGGCTGGGCTGGGAGATGCCTCGGCCATGAGAAACCTGAAAAAACTCCCTGAACCGCAACCCGCTAAAAAACGCGGGTTTGATGAAGCCTTTCCTGATGAACCCGACCACGCCTGCCCGGAAGGCGAATCCGGGGCTGGAGGCATAAAACGGTGTTAACGAGGGCTTCCCGACAGATCAGCTACAAGCGTTAATCACAAAGCTGCAATTATTCCCGGCACAGATGTGACCCGTTGATGATCATTGAGATTTTCAGAGCCTGGTACTGGATATTTTTGGGTTCTACCCGGTCTGAGTAACCAACCCAAACACGCAAGGGGTACCTTAGATGAACCGTGTTTCGTCCATTGCAGCAGTCATACCCACTGCCCCCCCAAACTGCCCGATCTGCCACGATGATCTCTACCGACCTGAAAATCCCGAGTTTGCGGGCAGGTACGTCGCCACAGCCAGGCCCTGCGGGCATAAATTCCACTTTAAATGCCTTGATCGCTGGAGAAAGGATCATCTTGAGTGCCCTTACGGGCGAAGGGCCATTGAGGATATGTTGTTGGAAAACCGGACCTTGCCCGGGGGCTGGCAGCAGCAGATGACCAATGCGGCAAAACAAGGCGATATCGGGATCATCCGGGTTCTGCTGAACCTGGGTGCGGACGTGGATGCGGGCCAGAGCCCGGGTAAAACACCACTGGCTCTGGCCGCTACCAATAAGCACCTCGATGTTGCTCTGCTACTGGCCGACCGGGGGGGGGCCGACCTGGTCGGTCTGAGAGAACTGGGGCGTTTGTACAGGTTTGGTGGCGAGGGCGTTCCGGTCGATCTGCGCAAAGCGGAGTGCTGGTTACTTAGGGCGGCCGTGCTGGGGGATGCTTCAGCCATGTGCCTCCTGGCTCACCTGTATCATCATGGTGGCGAGGGCTTTGGGGTAGATCTGCGTAAAGCGGAGTACTGGTACCGGGAGGCGGCTGGGAGGGGGATTGTTCTGGCCATGAGCAATCTGGGTTACCTGTATCAGTATGGTGGCGAGGGCTTTGAGGCAGATCCGGACCGGGGAACGTTCCTGTTGTTCAAGGCGGCCGGGCTGGGGAGTGTTGGAGCCATGTACAACCTTGGCAACCTGTATCACCATGGTGGCGTGGGCTTCAAGATAGATCTGCGCAAAGCGGAGCACTGGTATCTGCACGCGATCAAGCGGAGGTGCTCTGCGGCCATGAACAATTTGGCTGTCCTGTATCTGCGCGGTGGCAAAGACTTTCCGGCAAATCCGCACAAGGGAAAACGCCTGTTGCTCAAGGCGGCCGGGCTGGGTGATGCTGTCGCCATGTACTGCCTGGGCCAGCTGTATGAGTATGGTAGAACGGACTTTCCGACAGATCCCGGCAAAGCGCAGAGCTGGTACCAGAAGGCGGCTGAATTGGGGAATGCCCGGGCCATGAAAAAACTGGAAGAACTCTCTAAACCGCAACCCGCTAAAAAACGCGGGTTTGATGAAGCCTTTCCTGATGAACCCGGCCACGCCCATCCACAGGAGCCATGAATCCGGTAACCAATGCTGGCCTGTTAAAGTTCAGGCCTACTTAAACGACAATAAATTTGTATCTCTATACTTCCTGCATCCATAAAAATGTGTACGTTATGACTGTATAACCACTTTTTTTTGGATATTTTGCCCTGTTCTGGAATTCATGAAATCTATAAAGCTGTTTTTTGATATTTTCAGAACCTGTTACGGGATATTTTTGAGATCAACACAGTCAGAGTAACAATCCCAAAACGCAAGGAAGTTACCTGGCGTGAACAGCGTGCCCTTCAGTACAGCAGTTGTTGTACCCACCGAGCCCCCAACCTGCCCGATCTGCCATGATGACCTCTACTCACCCAAAAATCGGAAGTTTGTGGGCAGGCACGTCGCTATTGCCAGACCCTGCGGGCATAAGTTTCACTTTAAGTGCCTTTCCCGCTGGACAAAAGACTACGTGACCTGCCCTTACGGGCAGGAAGTCATTAAAAATATGGTGGTGAAAAACCTGCCCCTGCCCCGGGGCTGGAAGAATCAGATGGTCAACGCGGCAGAGGAGGGTGATATCAAGATCATCCAGGCCCTGCTGCAACGGGGAGCGAAGGTGGATGCGGGCCAAACTGCGGGTGAAACTCCCCTGGCCCTGGCCGTTGCCAATAAGCATCTCGATGCTGCCCTGCTGCTGGCCGGAAGGGGTGGATCCGACCCGATCGGTCTGAGAAACCTGGGGAATCTTTTCAAGGATGGTGGTGAGGGCATTGTGGTAGATCTAAGCAAATCGGAGCACTGGTACCTGAAGGCAGCTGGATTGGGGGATGCCTGCGCCATGAATAACCTGGCCCTACTGTATCTGGATGGCGGCGAGGGCTTACCGGCAGATCATCAGGATCAGGGAAAGTTCCTGTTGTTCAAGGCGGCTGGGCTTGGGGATTCCGGAGCCATGTCCAATCTGGGCTGGCACTGTTTTAAGGGTGACAAGGGCTTTGAGCAAGATCTACACCAGGCGAAATCCTGGTGGCTCAAGGCGGTTGAGCTGAGATATGTTCTAGCCATGCATCACCTGGGAAGCCTGTATCTGCATGGTGGCGAGAACTTTCCGGCAGATCTGCACCAGGCGAAAACCTTGTTGCTCAAGGTGATTGAGCTGGGAAAAGATCCAGCCATTATAGCTTCAGCCATGTACATGCTGGGTCGCCTATATCAGTATGGTGGCGAGGGCTTTAAGATAGATCTGCTTGAAGCGGAGCGCTGGTACCTGAAAGCCATTGAGCTGGGGTCTCATCTGGCCATGAGTAGCCTGGGTCATCTGTATCTGCGTGGTGGCGAAAAATTTCCGGAACATAGGTACAAGGGAAAACGACTGTTGCTCAAGGCGGCTCAGTTGAGGAGAGACCTGGACATCAAAAAACTGAAAAAAGTCTCTAAACCGCAACCCGCTAAAAAACGCGGGCTTGATGAAGCCTTTCCTGATGAAACCGGCCGCGCCCACACAGAGGGCGAATCCACGGCAGCAGACAGTAACGGGTATAAAACGATGATAGAGCAGGCTTCCCGATAGAGCCGCCAAATGCCCATGGCAGGTGACAATATTTTGTGTCCCCCGGGAGGCTGTCCAGAGTTATTTCCGGGTTATCCCGGGATCATCAAAGGAGCCATGAATCCGGTAACCAATGCTGGCCTGTTAAAGTCTGGGTCGAATTAAACGACAATGAATTTATATCTATATACCTCCTGCATCGATAAAATTGTATATGTTATAACTGTATAACCACTTTTTTTCGGATATTTTGCCCTGTTCTGGAATTCACGAAATCTATAAAGCTGTTTTTTGATATTTTCAGAACCTGTTACGGGATATTTTTGAGATCAACACAGTCAGAGTAGCAATCCCAAAAATGCAAGGGAGTTACCTGGTATGAACAGCCTTCCCTCCAGTGCAGCAGTTGTTGTACCCACCGAGCCCTCAATCTGCCCGATCTGCCATGATGGCCTCTACTCATCCACTAATCGGAAGTTTGTGGGCAGGCGTGTCGCTATTGCCAGGCCCTGCGGGCATAAGTTTCACTTTAAGTGCCTTTCCCGCTGGACCAAAGACCATCTGACCTGCCCTTACGGGCGGGAAGTCATTAACAATATTATGGTGGTGAAAAACCTGCCCCTGCCACGGGGCTGGCGGCGTCAAATGGTCAACGCGGCAAAGGAGGGTGATCTCAAGATCATCCAGGCCCTGCTGCAACGGGGGGCGAAGGTGGATGCGGGCCGAACTGTGGGTAAAACTCCCCTGGCCCGGGCCGCTGCCAATAAGCACCTCGATGTTGCTCTGCTGCTCGCCAGAAGGGGAGGATCCGACCCGATCGGACTGAACAACCTGGGGAAGCTGCTCCACGATGGTTGTGAGGGCATTCCGGTAGACCTAAGCAAAGCGGAGCACTGGTACCTCAAGGCGGCTGAGTTGGGGGATATTGCAGGCATGTGGCATCTGGGCTACCTGTATCATTATGGTGGCAAGGACTTCGCGGTAGATCTGCACAAAGCGGAGAGCTGGTACCTTAAGGCGGCTGAGCTGGGGCATATTAAAGCCATGTGCGGCCTGGGCATGGTGTATAGCGACGGTGGCGAGGGCTTTCCAGCCGATCTGCACAAAGCCGAGAGCTGGTACCTGAAGGCGGCTGAGCTGGGGCATGTTGTAGCCATGAATAATCTGGGCTACCTGTATCATTATGGTGGTGAGGACTTCGCGGTAGATCTGCGCAAAGCGGAGCGATTGTACATAGAGGCGGCTGGGCTGGGGGATGCTTGCGCCATGAGCAACCTGGGCCTGGTGTACCTGGAGGGAGGCGAGGGCTTACCGGCAGATCCGGATCGGGGAAAGCTCCTGTTGTTCAAAGCGGCTGGGCTGGGGGATATTGGAGCCATGTTTCACCTGGGTTGCTTTTATCTGGATGGCGACGAGAACTTTCCGGTAGATCTGCGCCAGGCGAAAATCTGGTTGCTCAAAGCGGCTGATCTGGGTTGCGCTGCTGCCATGTACAACCTGAGCGAGCTGTATGAGCGCAGTGGAGCGAACTTTCCGGTAGATCTGGACCAGGCGAAAGCCTGGTTGCTCAAGGCGGCTGAGTTGGGGTATGACCTGGCCATCAAAAAACTGGAAAAAGCCTTTAAACCGCAACCCGCTAAAAAACGCGGGTTTGATGAAGCCTTTCCTGATGAAACCGGCCGCGCCCACACAGTGGGCGAATCCACGGCAGCAGACTGTAAGGGTTATAAAACGATGGTAGAGAATGCTCCCCGATAGATCCACCAAATGCCCATGGCACGTCCCCGGGAGGCTGTCCCGGGTTATTTCAGGATTATCCCGGGATCATCAAAGGGGCCATGAATCCGGTAACCAATGTCGGCCTGTTAAAGTCCAGATCGACTTAAACGACAATAAATCTATATCTTTATACCTCCTGCATCCATAAAATTGTGTAAGTTATAATCGTATAACCGCCTTCTTTTCCGATATTTTGACCTTTTCTGTAATTCAAGAAATCTATAAAGCTGGTTTTTTGATATTTTCAGAACCTGTTACGGGATATTTTTGAGATCAACACAGTCAGAGTAGCAATCCCAAAAACGTAAGGGAGTTACCTGGCATGAACAGCGTTCCCTCCAGTGCAGCAGTTATTGTACCCACCGAGCCTCCAATCTGCCCGATCTGCCATGATAGCCTCTACTCATCCAAAAATCGGAAGTTTGTGGGCAGGCACGTCGCTATTGCCAGGCCCTGCGGGCATAAGTTTCACTTTAAGTGCCTTTCCCGCTGGACAAAAGACCATCTGACCTGCCCTTACGGGCGGGGAGTCATTAAACATATGGTGGTGAAAAACCTGCCCCTGCCCCGGGGCTGGCGGCGTCAGATGGTCAACGCGGCAAAGGAGGGTGATATCAAGATCATCCAGACCCTGCTGCAACGGGGGGCAAAGGTGGATGCGGGCCGGACTTCAGGAAAAACCCCCCTTGCCTGGGCCGCTGCCAATAAGCACCTCGATGCTGCCCTGCTGCTGGCCAGAAGGGGTGGATCCGACCCGATCGGTCTGAGCAACCTGGGGTGTCTTTTCCAGAATGGTGGTGAGGGCATTCCGGTAGATCTGCACAAAGCGGAGCACTGGTACCTCAAGGCGGCTGAGTTGGGGGATATTGCAGCCATGTGGCAGCTGGGCCACCTGTATCAGCATGGTGGCAAGGGCTTTCCGGTAGATCTGCACAAAGCCGAGAGCTGGTACCTTAAGGCGGCTGAGCTGGGGGATATTGCAGCCATGTGCAGACTGGGCATCGTCTTTGCAAATGGTGGCGAGGGCTTTCCAGCCGATCTGCACAAAGCCGAGAGCTGGTACCTTAAGGCGGCTGAGCTGGGGGATATTATAGCCATGAACAACCTGGGCTGCCTGTATCATAATGGTGGCAAGGACTTCGCGGTAGATCTGCGCAAAGCGGAGCACTGGTACTGTGAGGCGGCTGGATTGGGGGATGCCTGCACCATGACTAACCTGGCCATACTGTATCTGGATGGCGGCGAGGGCTTACCGGCAGATCAGGATCAGGCAAAGTTCCTGTTGTTCAAGGCGGCTGGAATGGGGGATGTTGGAGCAATGACCAGTCTGGGCTGGCAGTATTTCAAGGGTAACAATGGCTTTGAGAAAGATCTGCACCAGGCGAAATCCTGGTGGCTCAAGGCGATTGAGCTGGGATGTGCTAAAGCCATGCTTCACCTGGGTTACCTGTGTCTTCATGGTGGCGAGAACTTTCCGGCAGATCTGCACCAGGCGAAAATCTGGTTGCTCAAGGCGGTTGAGCTGGGGGAAGATCCAGCCATTGTAGCTTCAGCCATGTACCAGCTGGTTTACCTTCATCACTATGCTGACCAGGACTTTGGGTTAGATCTGCGTGAAGCGGAGCGCTTGTACCTGAAAGCCATTGAGCTGGGGTCTCCTCTGGCCATGAGTAAACTGGGTCACCTGTATCTGGGTGGTGGCAAGAACTTTCCGGCAGACCAGTACAAGGGAGAACGCCTGTTGCTCAAGGCGGCTGAGCTGGGAAATGCGCCATCCATGAACACCCTCGGCAACCGTTATGTGCTTGGTGACGTGGGCTTTGAGGCAGATCCGCACAAAGCAAAACACTTTTTCCTCAAGGCCGCTGAGCTGGGATATGTTTCAGCCATGAGCAACCTGGGCTGGTTATATCTGTATGGTCGCAAACACTTTCAGGTGGATCTGCAGCAGGCGAAGCTCTGGTTGCTCAAGGCGGCTGACCTGGGTAACGCTTGGGCCATGTTCCACCTGAGTCATCTGTATGAGCATGGTGGGGCGGACTTCCCGGTAGATCTGGACCAGGCGAAGGCCTGGTTGCTCAAGGCGGCTGAGTTGGGGAATGACCTGGCCATCAAAAAACTGGAAAAAGTCTCTAAACCACAACCAGCTAAAAAACGCGGGTTTGATAAAACCTTTACTGATGAACCCGGCCACGCCCGCCCGGAAGGAGAATCCGGGGCTGGAGGCATAAAATGATGATAGCGAGGGCTTCCGGATCAGCTACAAGCGTTAATCACAAAGCTTCAATGATTCCCGGCAGAGATGTGACCCATTGATGATCATTGAGATTTTCAGAGCCTGGTAATGGATATTTTTGGGGGCTACCCGGTCTGAGTAACGGACTTAGCAATGTAACGAAGCCCCTTACATGAACAGCGTTCCATCCAGTGCGACTGTAGCCATACCCACCGCCCCCTCAAACTGCCCGATCTGCCACGATGACCTCTACCGACCTGAAAAGCCGGAGTTTGTCGGCAGGCACGTCGCCATAGCCAGGCCCTGCGGGCATAAATTCCACCTTAACTGCCTTACCCGCTGGACAGAAGCTCATCTGAAGTGCCCCTGCGGGCGAGGGGCCATTGAGGGTGTGGTGGTAGAAAACCTGACCTTGCCCAGGGGCTGGAAGCAGCAGATGGTCAAGGCGGCAAAGAAAGGCGATATCGGGATCATCCGGGCCCTGCTGAACCGGGGTGCGGACGTGGATGCAGGCCAGAGCCCGGGCAAAACGCCACTGGCCCTGGCCGCTATCAATAAGCACCTCGATGTTGCCCTGCTGCTGGCCGACCGGGGAGGGTCCGACCCAATCGGCCTGAGAAAGCTGGGGTATCTGTACCGGCTTGGCGGCGAGGGCGTTCCAGTAGATCTGTGCAAAGCGGAGCAATGGTTTCTTAAGGCTGCTGAGCTGTGGGACGCTTCCGCCATGTACAGCCTGGGCTGCCTGTATCAGGATGGTGGCGAGGGCATTGCGGTAGATCTGCGCAAAGCGGAGCGTTGGTACTATGAGGCGGCTGGACTGGGGCATATTGCTGCCATGAACAACCTGGGTCACCTTTATCAGCATGGTCGCGAGGGCTTTAAGGCAGATCCGGACCAGGGAAAGTTCCTGTTGTTCAAGGCGGCCGGGCAGGGCTGTGTCACCGCCATGTACAACCTGGGGTGCCTCTATCAGCATGGTGGCGTGGGTTTTGAGGTAGATTTACGTGAAGCGGAGCGATGGTACATAAAGGCGATTGGACTGGGGGATCCCCGGGCCATGAATAACCTGGGTGAACTGTATCTGCGCGGTGACAGGGGCTTTGAGGCAAATCCATATCTGGGAAAGCGCCTGTTGCTCAGGGCCTCTGGGCTGGGGATTACGCAATCCATGAACATCCTCGGCAACCGTTATGCGAATGGTGGCGAAGGCTTTGAGGCAGACCCGCACAAAGCGGAACAATTGTACCGCAAAGCCGCTGAGCTGGGATATGTTTCAGCCATGAGCAACCTGGGCTGCTTATATCTGTATGGTCGCAAACGCTTTCCAGTGGATCTGCAACAGGCGAAGTTTTGGTTGCTCAAGGCGGCTGATCTGGGTAACGCTGCGGCCATGTTCCACCTGAGTCATCTGTATGAGCATGGTGGGGTGGACTTTTCGGTAGATCTGGACCAGGCGAAGGCCTGGTTGCTCAAGGCGGCTGAGTTGGGGAATGACCTGGCCATGAAAAAACTGGAAAAACTCTCTAAACCGCTACCAGCTAAAAAGCGCGGGTTTGATGAAGCCTTTCCTGATGAACCCGGCCGCGCCCACCCAGAGGGCGAATCCACTGCAGCAGACAGTAACGGGCATAAAACGATGGTAGAGAAGGCTTCCTGATAGATCCACCAAATGCCCATGGTACGTGACAATATTTTGCGTCCCCCGGGAGGCTGTCCAGAGTTATTTCCGGATTATCCCGGGACCATCAAAGGAGCCATGAATCCGATAAGGAATTGTCCCGGAATAACTTCATCATTTTATTCAGTCCGGGAAAATGTCGCCGCCCGCTTCCCGCCACCCGCTGCCCGCAAAAGCACAAGTGGTTCCAGCTTTTCGGGAAGCGGGCGGCGGGTAGCGGGTAGCGACTGTAGAAATGTCGAAGTTATTTCAGGACAGCTCCTAACCAATGCTGGCCTGTTAAAGTTCACGTCGATTTAAACGACAATAAATTTGTATCTCTATACTTCCTGCATCCATAAAATTGTGTACGTTATAACCGTATAAACGCCTTATTTTCGGATATTTTGACCTGTTCTGGAATTCATGAAATATATAAAGCTGTTTTTTGATATTTTTAGATCCTGGTACGGGATATTTTTGAGATCAACACAGTCAGAGTAACAATCCCAAAAACATAAGGAAGTTACCTGGCGTGAACAGCGTGCCCTCCAGTACAGCAGTTGTTGTACCCACCGAGCCCCCAACCTGCCCGATCTGCCATGATGACCTCTACTCACCCAAAAATCGGAAGTTTGTGGGCAGGCGCGTCGCTATTGCCAGACCCTGTGGGCATAAGTTTCACTTTAAGTGCCTTTCCCGCTGGACAAAAGACCACGTGACCTGCCCTTACGAGCGGAAAGTCATTAAAAATATGGTGGTGAAAAACCTGCACCTGCCCCGGGGCTGGAAGAACAAGATGGTCAACGCGGCAGAGGAGGGTGATATCAAGATCCTCCAGGCCCTGCTGCAACGGGGGGCAAAGGTGGATGCGGGCCAAACTGCGGGTGAAACTCCCCTGGCCCTGGCCGTTGACAATAAGCATCTCAATGCTGCCCTGCTGCTGGCCGGAAGGGGAGGATCGGACCCGATCGGTCTGAGCAACCTGGGAAGACTGTTCAATGATGGTGGTGAGGGCATTCCGGTAGATCTGCACAAAGCGGAGCATTGGTATCTCAAGGCGGCTGAGTTGGGGGATGTTGAAGCCATGTGGCATCTGGGCTACCTGTATCAGTTTGGTGGCGAGGGCTTGTCGATAGATCTGCATAAAGCCGTGAGCTGGTACCTTAAGGCGGCTGAGCTGGGGGATATTGAAGCCATGTGCAGCCTGGGCATCGTGTATGCAAATGGTGGTGAGGGCTTTCCAGCCGATCCGCACAAAGCCGAGAGCTGGTACCTTAAGTCGGCTGAGCTGGGGGATACTACAGCCATGAATAACCTGGCCTGCCTGTATCAAGACGGTGGCAAGGACTTCGCGGTAGATCTGGGCAAATCGGAGCACTGGTACCTGAAGGCGGTTGGATTGGGGGATGTCTGCGCCATGAATAACCTGGCACTACTGTATCTGGATGGCGGCGAGGGCTTACCGGCAGATCATCAGGATCGGGGAAAGTCCCGGTTGTTCAAGGCGGCTGAGTTGGGGGATCTTGGAGCCATGACCAACTTGGGGTGCCAGTATTTCCACGGTGAGGATGGCTTTGAGAAAGATCTGCACCAGGCGAAATCCTGGTGGCTCAAGGCGGGTGAGCTGGGATATGTTGAAGCGATGCATCACCTGAGTTACCTGTATCTGCATGGTGGCGAGAACTTTCCGGCAGATCTGCATCAGGCGAAAATCTGGTTGCTCAAGGTGGTTGAGCCGGGAAAAGATCCAGCCAATATAGCTTCAGCCATGTACATGCTGGGCCGCCTATATCATTTTGGTGGCGCGGGCTTTGAGGTAGATCTGCATGAAGCGGAGCGATGGTACCTGAAGGCGGCTGGGCTGGGGGATGTTTTAGCCATGTACAACCTGGGTCGCCTATATCAGTATGGTGGCGAGGGCTTTAAGATAGATCTGCGTGAAGCAGAGCGATGGTACCTGAAAGCCATTGAGCTGGGGTCTCCTCTGGCCATGAGTAGGCTGGGTCACCTGTATCTGCGTGGTGGCGAAAAATTTCCGGAACATAGGTACGAGGGAAAACGACTGTTGCTCAAGGCTGCTCAACTGAGGAGAGACCTGGCCATCAAAAATCGGGAAAAAGCCTCTAAACCGCAACTCGCAAAAAAACGCGGACTTGATGAAGACTTTCCTGAAGAACCCGGCCGCGCCCACCCAGAGGGCGAATCCACGGCAGCAGACTGTAAGGCATAAAATGATGGTAGAGCAGGCTTCCCGACAGATCCGCCAAATGCCCATGGCAGGTGACAATATTTTGCGTCCCACGGGAGCGAAAAAAGGTTCAGCAAAATATGTTTCACGACAATGAATATATATCTATACATCCTGCATCGATAAAATTGTGTGCGTTATAACCGTATAACCACCTTCTTTTCCCATATTTTGATCTGTTCTGGAATTCAGGAAATCCACAAAGCTGGTTTTTTGATATTTTCAGAACCTGGTACGGGATATTTTTGAGATCAACACAGTCAGAGTAGCAATCCCAAAAAGTAAGGAAGTTACCTGGCGTGAACAGCATTCCCTCCAGTGCAGCAGTTGTTGTGCCCACCGAGCCCACAATCTGCTCGATCTGCCATGATGACCTCTACTCATCCACCAATCAGAAGTTTGTGGGCAGGTGCGTCGCTATTGCCAGGCCCTGCAGGCATAAGTTTCACTTTAAGTGCCTTTCCAGCTGGACAAAAGGCCATGTGACCTGCCCTTACGGGCGGGAAGTCATTCAAAATATGGTGGTGAAAAACCTGCCTCTGCCCCGGGACTGGCGGCATCAGATGGTCAACGCGGCAAAGAAGGGTGATATCAAGATCATCCAGGCCCTGCTGCAACGGGGGGTGGAGGTGGATGCGGGCCGAGCGGCGGGTAAAACGCCCCTGGCCATGGCCGTTGCCAATAAGCACCTCGATGCGGCCCTGCTGCTGGCCAGAAGGGGAGGATCCGACCCGATCGGTCTGAGAAACCTGGGGGAGCTTTTCCAGAATGGTGGTGAGGGCATTCCGGTAGATCTGCACAAAGCGGAGCAATGGTATATCAAGGCCGCTGAGTTGGGGGATATTGCCGCCATGTGGCATCTGGGCTACCTGTATCAGTTTGGTGGCGAGGGCTTTTCGATAGATCTGCACAAAGCCCAGAGCTGGTACCTTAAGGCGGCTGAGCTGGGGGATATTGCAGCCATGTACAGCCTGGGCATCGTGTATACAAATGGTGGCAAGGGCTTTGAGATAGATCTGCACAAAGCCCAGAGCTGGTACCTTAAGGCGGCTGAGCTGGGGGATACTTCAGCCATGAATAACCTGGCCTACCAGTATGAGCATGGTGGCAAGGACTTCGCGGCAGATCTGTGCAAAGCGGAGCACTGGTACCTGGAAGCGGCCGGATTGGGGGATGCCTGCGCCATGAATAACCTGGCCCTACTGTATCTGGGTGGCGGCGAGGGCTTACCGGCAGATCATCAGGATCAGGGAAAGTTCCTGTTGCTCAAGGCGGCTGGAATGGGGGATGTTGGAGCCATGACCAACCTGGGCTGCCAGTATTACGAGGGTGACAATGGCTTTGAGAAAGATCTGCACCAGGCGAAATCCTGGTGGCTCAAAGCGGTTGAGCTGGAAGGTGTCAGGGCCATGTTTAACCTGGGTTACCTGTATCTTTATGGCGGCGAGGGCTTTGAGGCAGATCTGCACCAGGCGAAAATCTGGTTGCTCAAGGTGGTTGAGCGGGGGAAAGATCCAGCCATTATAGCTTCAGCCATGTACCTGCTGGGCTACCTTCATCACTATGCTGACGGGGGCTTTGGGGTAGATCTGCGTGAAGCGGAGCGGTGGTACCTGAAGGCGGCCATGCTGGGCGATGATTCCGCCATGAACAAGCTGGGTGGCCTTTATCTGTATGGTGACGAGGGCTTTGAGATAGATCTGGACCAGGCGATCCCCTGGTTGCTCAGGGCGTCTGAGCGGGGTAATGCTTCAGCCATGAACAAACTGGGCACTCTGTTTGAGCTAGGTAGCAAGGGCTTTGTGGCAAATCTGTATGAAGCGGAGCGCTGGTACCGTATGGCAGCCAGGCTGGGGCATGCCAAGGCTATGAAAAACCTGAGGAACCTCAAAAGCAGTGTGGAGGTAGCTTCCTGATAGATCCGCCAAAAGCCTTTGCGTATTCAGAGTGCATTCAGGCAGAGGATGAATCAGGAAGATTATATCGGCCGGGTTATTTTTTCGGCTTATTGGAGAACAGCCTGTCCAGGGTCATTTTAGGGTCAGCAAAGGAGCCATGAATCCGGTAACGGATGCTGGCCAGCTGATCCACCTGTTTGCCCACCAGTCTGTCCGCAATGTAAATAATACCCGCCACCTGGGGAGCAGTGCCCAGCAGTACGCTGAGAATCGGCAGATTGGATGACACAGGCAGGGTAACCACCAGACTCAGATCCAGCTGTTCGGTGTTGGTATCGATAGTGCCATCCAGTTTGAAGTCGGAAGACGGTCCTTCGATCACCATGGGTGAATTGAAGGTAATCAGTCCCCGGTTAAAGTTCAGGCTGCCCTTGATTTGATCAAAACTGATACCGGACGAGTAGAGATCGGAAAAGTCCAGCTTTATCCTTCTGGTCAGTGCTTCGGTATTAAAAATACCAAATAATTTAAGTGCTTCCGACGAGCCATTATCGACTTTGCGCAGCCGCCCCTTCTTCAGCAGCAAATCGATCCGGCCTTTCATGGTGGCAATCGAACCTCCAAGAGGCGATCCATCCCAGTTCAGGCTGGCCTCGAAACGGCTTTCCCTGGCCTCAAGAAAACCTGAAGAGCCCAGGGCTTTCTGCAATGCTGTGATGTCCGTGCCCTTAAGTTCTCCCTGAACCCAGCTGCGCTGTTCACCGTCCGTCAGCACCCAGTCTGCCAGACCATTCAGCGACATACCCGACAGCTCACCGGTAATATGATCGATCTTGACACCGTTGGGTCCATGACGAAGTTTAAAACCGATGCTTGCAGGCGTTCGGCCGCCAACCTGAATATGGTTGATGTTCACATCAAGATTGGGCAACGTTGCCGGATTGATGTCCGCCAGGCTGTCCCCGGATTCTGAAGGACTATCTCCGGAAGCGGTTTCAGAAGCAGGCTCTGGCAGATGTACACGGTCAATATAAAGAGACCACGGTGCAGTTTGCTGGTCAGGAATCCATAAATCACCTTTCAGTGTCTGTCCATCAACGGCCAGTTTCATACCTTTTCTGTCAGACTGTGACCTCTGATTCTGAACCGCCTGCTGAAGTGAAACCGATATATCCGGCCAGAGATAATCCCCATACTTCAGTGAACCGAGGCGAACATTGTCAAGGGCCAGGCGTGAGGCCAACTGTTGCTCGACAGGACTACCGGGCTGCCCTTCAAAGCGAGCCTTCCAGGGACCGAGATCCAGTTCCGGCAAAGCACCGGTCACCAGAAATTGATTCCCTGAAGGCCAGGCAGCAGAGCCTGTACCAGGGTGGGAAGCATCGTCACCCAGTGTCATCAGGGCAGACTCCGGGGAAAACTCCGGCGTCATTCTCATGTCCAGCCGCCCCAGTTTGCCCAGCGTCACACCCAGCAGCTGGTGACCTGCTTTGTTGGTCAGAGAAAACGTCAGGGGTAGCGGTGTATCCGCCGTTTTACCCACCGGCGCTGGCAGCTCAACATTAACTCCAAGCAGTTCACTGCCGACCATGAGTTCCGTGTTATTGTCGTCTAATCCCAGGGATAAGCTGGCGCGATAATCCGTTTCTCCCTCCAGCAAACTGAGCCAATCCAGCTTCAGCCAGTCCTGAAGTGAAGACACTGAGGCTCTGCCTGACCAGACAATATCGGTGGAAACGGGTTGTTGATTCTGTACCATCGAACGTATCTGAAATTGAGCCGGCTGATCAAACAGTTGACCAGATAACTGTCGTGCAGTAAGTCCACGGTCAGTGCTGTAGGAGAGATCACCGGCAATGCCTTTTGCGGCAATCCCCACCTCAGGAATCCCGAAGGTAAATGATTCCACAGCGCCACGGATATCCACTTCAGAACGGCCCGGGTCATCCAGAGGAAGTGTCAAATCAAGTCCGGCATCCAGCTGCCCCTGCAACGTCCATTGCTCTGCTGCACCCTTCATCCAGTCATTAACGGGTGTCCGGGTAAGAAAGTGCTGCAGAGTCTCGCCACTGGCATTCAGCTGACTGCTGATCCTGAGTATTGATGTCCCGTCCAGCGGCACTCGCGCGACTATACCATCCAGTTGGCCACCCGCTGACTCTGCCTGCTGGCCCTGTACTTCCACCCGGTCATCGTTAACATAAACCTGCCCGGCCAGGCCGGTAATCACAGGCCAGTCAGGCGCGTAGTCCAGCTCGCCATTCTGGAGATCAAAAAAAAGTCCCCATCGGGAATCCTGCGGGCCGATATCTCCACGCTTACCACCAGATAGAGCACCGTTATAAATAAACCCGCCCCCTAAGATATCTGCCTTGCGGATGGCGGTATCCAGCCAGTGCACCAGACCGCTGTTCATGGGCCGCAAGGCTGGCAGGTATTTGCCCGTATAGCGGGCATCACCATTGCTCATGCCCACCGTCAATGCCATATCCAGGGTGTCACCTTCATGCCATTTCAGCGGGATATCAAGCCTGAGCTTGCCTTTCAGATCACCTTCAGCCCCCACCAGGGCGATGTCATCCGACTTCAAAATATAAAAGTCATCAATAACATCCCAGTAAAGGCGTGCTTTGGCAGTAGCAAATGTCCAGGTCTCCCGGAACAGTTTGGGAAAGCCCAGCTGGAAGTTCCGGGTATCCAGGTCAAGATAGCCCTGCAGCAGGTTCATCCTTAACTGACCACTGACATTGCCCCCGGAAGGAGCGCCATGCCAGGCAGCCACCGACACATTGTCAAGCCGGGCACTCAAGTCGAAATCAAACGGTTGACGGGATGGGTAAAAACGGATGGCCAGATCCTTCAACTGGCCAATGGGATTCAGGGTATTCACCAGATCAGCCACCGGTTCCGGAAGCGCATCGGTATCCAGTAACCATCGTTTCAGCAGATCCAGATCCAGGTTTTCGGTCGCTACGGTTACCGTATATTCTTCAGCACGGCCACCGGCCAGATACCAGCTGTTTTCCCACTGATAAACCGTCCCGTTATGCAGGCGGTTCTCCAGATTGAGGCCATTCAGCCAGATCTGCCAGCTGGATTCTGACAACGGCTCCCGGGACAAAACGCCCTGCATAAATACATGGGTCTGCCCGGAAAGATGGTTCAACGCACCAGCATTATCCCGATACGTTACATCAGGAGAGGCAACCTCTCCCTGAACTTGCCAGGCCCCATCATCATAAAGCCAGCCGGTCTCCAGCTGTATCCGTGCTGACAGCACATCATCATAACAACCAGACCACAGGACACAGAGCTGCTCAGCATCAAGATCACTGGCGACGGCCACTCCCTGCCACCGGGAAAACTGACCAGGGCCGACGATGCCAGAGCCATCGATGGCAAGATAACCAGCACCCGCCTCAAGACGGACCGACAGATTTTTCTGGTCACCATCCGTCATGACCGTCAAATGCTGGCCACGAATATCACTGCCCTCACCATTGGCTTTGCGCATATTCAGGCGGATATCACGAATATCCACCTTCTTTTGCAGGGCAAGCCATTCCAGTGCAGAACTTTGTTGATATTCGGGAGCCTGTAATGATGACCCGGCAACCCGTTGAATACCGGATAGCGCCCACTGGGCACCATCGCCACGGACCAGCGCAACATTGACGCCATTGATTTCCAGGGATGAAAATACCGGCGTCCAGTGTAACAGTGACTCCTTCAGGCTCAATTCCAAAGCCAGCTGCGAGATACTGAACCCGGCCTGATCTGCCTCTTTACCTTTAAGCGTCAACCCTTGCATGGATAACCATGGCTCGCCATCATTCCATTGTGCAGACATGGACTCAATTTGCAGGTCAGCCTGTAAACGGTCGCTGAGAAAATCTGAAAGCTGAGGCAGCAGAACCGGTAGGGCACTGAACATCAGTCGCCCGAGTCCTACCAGAATGACCAGAATGGTTAACCCGGTCAGCAGCAGCCGCCAACTCCATTTCATCAAACTATTCAGTAGACGGAGACTGCCAGATGGTGCATTTTTGCCATCTGCCCCCTGAATACCCGGAGCACTCTGCCTGAGGCTGTTTACCATCCGCTTCAACAACCGAGTTCCCGCCCAGACAAACCATTGGACAACTGACCATCAGCCAGCCGTATAACAAAAGTGACGCTCAACAAAATATCAATCCAGTAACCATTACCAAATACTAAAAAAACACTACCCGCTTCCCGTTGTCCGCACCCCTGAGAAGCGGAGTAGCGGGCAGCAGGAAGCGGGCAGCGTTCGTTACACCAGAACTACATCAAACTGTTCCTGGGTGTAGATCGGCTCTACCTGAAAACGAATAGGCTTCTGGATAAACTCTTCAAGATCGGCCACATTATTGGACTCTTCATCCAGCAGACGGTCTATCACGGTCTCAGCTGCCAGCACCGTATAACTGTCGCCATCATAGGCCCGGACAGCCCGGAGAATTTCCCGGAAAATCTCGTAGCATACCGTCTCTGCCGTTTTCAAGGTACCACGGCCCTCACAGGTTGGGCAGGGTTCACACAGAACATTTTCCAGTGACTCACGGGTTCGCTTGCGGGTCATCTCCACCAGGCCCAGTTCACTGACGCCGGTAAAATTGGTCTTGGCATGGTCCTGCTCCATGGCCTTTTCAAAAGCACGCTGAACCTGCCGCTGATGCTCCGGATCTTCCATATCAATAAAGTCGATAATGATGATCCCCCCCAAATTCCGTAAACGGAGCTGGCGGGCAATGGCAACGGCCGCTTCAAGGTTGGTTTTAAAGATAGTCTCTTCCAGATTACGGTGGCCAACAAAGGCACCGGTGTTGACATCGATGGTGGTCATGGCTTCGGTCTGGTCAATAATCAGATAGCCACCGGACTTCAGCTGAACTTTACGGCTAAGCCCCTTGTTGATCTCATCCTCAACGCCAAACAGATCAAAAATCGGGCGTTCGCCGGGGTAATATTCCACCCGGCCGTCAATCTCAGGCACCAGCTTCTTGACGAATTTGGACACCTTTTCAAAGGTTTCCCGGGAATCAATGCGGATCTTTTCAATGTTGGGATTGACCAGGTCACGCATGGTTCGCAAGTGCAGCGGCAAGTCTTCATAGACATTGGCCGGTGCCCTGCTCTCCCGGATATTCTCTTCGATGGTGGCCCACAGCCTGCGCAGAAAGAGAATATCCGCACGCACCTCACCTTCGCCAATGCCTTCTGCTGCCGTTCTCAGAATAAAGCCACCGGCACCATCATCACCGCCAAGGCAAGACTCAACCAATTGCCGCAGACGTTCCCGCTCCTCAACATCCTCGATGCGCAGCGAGATCCCAACGTGGTTGTTTTTTGGCATGTGCACCAGATAACGGGCCGGAATGGAGATATGGGTGGTCAGGCGGGCACCTTTGGTTCCCAGGGGATCTTTGGTTACCTGAACCACCAGCGACTGGCCTTCATGCACCAACTCATAAATCGGGCGTTCCTGGGTCTCTTCCCCGTTTTTTTCATGGCGGCTGTCCTGCCTGGGCGCAATTTCACTGGCATGAATAAACGCCGCCCGTTCAAGGCCAATATCAACAAAAGCGGCCTGCATTCCCGGCAGGACACGAACCACCTTCCCTTTATAAATATTGCCGACAATACCCCGACTTCGGGCACGCTCGACATAGATCTCCTGCAGCACCCCATTTTCAACCAGAGCCACCCGTGATTCCATGGGCGTGATATTCATGAGAATTTCTTCGCTCATCCCAGTCCCTCAATTCCTTTAATGCATTGACCTGTGGTGCCTCTTCAGACGGACGATGAGTTTCGTCTCAGGCATCACAGGTCAATACACTTTCCACCATTCCTTAAAAGGCCGTCTGAGGTTGACGTACTGGTAGAAACAAAATAGATCAGTCGATCATACCAGCAATTTGCATCCGGTTTTTGCTTCCTGACAAACTTTATACCAAAAACCGTTCCATGATGTTGTGAGAGCGTATTCACGCTCTTTTTTGAACTGAAAAACGGAGAGAAAATGAGACACCTTAGTTGGAAATAAGGACTATCAGCCCGCTTGCCAGAATGGCACATTAAAATCTGACAGAAGTCGTGCAGTTTCCATAAGCGGCAACCCGACAACACCGGAATAGCTGCCAGACAGACTCGCTACCAAAACTGCACCATAGCCCTGAATTCCGTAGGCACCTGCTTTATCGGTCGGCTCCCCGGAGGCAATATAATCATCAATCAACGAATCAGGCAGGTCATTAAACACCACATCCGTAACCGACAACTCAGTTTGCAGCTGACTGCCATCGGTGACCGCTACTGCGGTCATCACCTGATGAGTCTTGCCGGAAAGCATCCCCAACATACGACGAGCATCGTTTGCATTCTGAGGCTTGCCGAGAATTTGATCATTACAGACCACCGTTGTATCTGCTGCCAACAAAGGCATTTTGGCAGAATCCCGGGTTACTGATGCCTGCCAGCCTGCCGCTGCCTTTTCCCGGGCCATGCGCAGCACATACTCTGCTGGAGCCTCACCGGGGAATGGGGTTTCATCAATATCACAGGCCAGTTGATGAAAGGAAACACCGATTTGCTGTAACAGCTCAGCTCGACGCGGGGATTGGGAAGCCAGATAGATCATATTCAACCTTTTTTTGAACGACACAGATTAGAGGGATAGATGCCTGATGCCTAACGTAATGCAGACGGATTATAAAAGAGTTGGAACTTATTCGTTAGTTAGTGGTCAAAAACACCAGAAAAGCTTTAATAGCCATACACCCCACTCTTCCTGAGCGGAGCCAAAGGATGGGAGCACCGCACTTCACTCAGTGCGAACGGTGTGGGTATCAAAGAATCAACTACTTATAACAATACTCATAATAAAGAAACACAGGAGGTTTCTATGACAGGCCCCACTGCCGGTAATCCAGCGCTCAATTCCCCCCAGAATGCGCCAAATAGTGAATGGACCTGCGTAAGCTGGTTTAAAAAAATTTCTGACACTGTTGCCAGTAAAACATCTCGCTTTTTTGGGCGTGTTGTTGCCGCTGTGCTATCTGTAGCCGCCTTCATTCCTTCACTGGGCGTTGATCTTGTTTATGCAGCCAAGAGCCTGTATGACAGAAAAGTCACCCATCTCCAAACCAAGGTAGAGTGGATAAGAGACATTCATGATAACGATGTCAAAACTACGATGGCAAACCACAACCGTTTTCTGGCAAAGAACGTCTTACATCATCCAGAGGCTATCCCGGAAGCAGCTCACCGACAACTGGCTGAGGCCCTGAATGGTGATATTCCAATTGAGTTGATTACTCCAGACCAAAATGCTTTTACAACATTTAAGTTCGGGGAAGAGCTAAGAATTGGTGAATCCAGACGTTACTACGATATTGGCGATGGACAGGCACTGGCAATGAATAATTGCCCACACCAATTCTATGATGAATTAATGATGAATAGATACCTGGAGAAATTAGGTGTTCCGACCATTGAAATCAAACCCGCTGTTATTCGTTGGGAATTCGAGGGCGAAAAATACACAATGGCAACCTACATCACAACATCATTTAGCGAATACGCAAAACAAAATGCTTTCTTAATGCATATAAGATCTACTTCAGAGGAAAATGAACTACTGGATGGTAAGAAATTGTTAGTAGTTGACGAAGACAAAGACGAAGACGAGTATATACGGACTCCTGAGAACTGGGATGAGGTTTTAAAGCCACTGGTTAATGATGTTAGAACCCTGATTGATAATGGTGTTTCTACACGTGCCTGTTACAGAATTGCGGCTACCCACAAAGCCATCGTTGTCGGAAAAGGCAATAAATTCCACTCAGGGGGGCCTGCTAAATATGAGATTCGCGCATTTCCTTATGAATTTGTAGACGAAACGACTCAACTGGATCAACTTCCACCTAAAAAGCGGCTTACAGCCAGGGAGGAGGAAGAAATATTGCAACATTATTTCGAGTTAGCCGCTTTTGTTCAATTTAACCCCAAGGCATGGTGCTTGCCAAAAGAGTGGAAAAAACTTGTTAAATATCTTGTCGAAAGACATATTCGCCGATGAATCTTCCAAAAGGCTGCGTTGGTTTTCTACACTCCCGGGAGAATCGCGGTTTGGTGTTTTTGCCAGCAGTTGCCTTTTCCCGGCAGGGGACTCACCGGGAAAAGGGTTTTTATTGAAGGCCAGTTTCTGCAGGAAACACCAATTTTTTGCAGCAGCCCAGCTCGACGCAGCCATTTGTAAGCCAGATAGATCTTATTCAATCTTTAAAGAATTGAAACTTATTCACTAGATAGTGGTCAAATCTCTAGGCAATTTACTTTATCTCCAAAATATTACTTACAACTACATGATTTAAAGAGAAACACAGGAGGTTTCTATGTCAGACCCGATTATTGGTACTCCAGCACTCAATCTCTCGCAAAATGCGCAAAATAGTGAATGGACCTGCGTAAGCTGGTTTAAAAAAATTTCTGATGCAGTTGCCAGCAAAACATCTCGTTTTTTTGGGCGTGTTGTTGCCGCTTTGGTAACTGTAGTCACCTTTATTCCTTCACTGGGCGTTGATCTTGTTTATGCGGCCAAGAGTCTGTATGACAGGAAAATCACCAAACTCCAGGCTCCTGCTCCAAATCTTCCGGTTATTCCGGGAGCCAAAGTACAATGGCGAAGATACATTCATGATGATGATGTTAAAGCTACGATGGAACGTTACGATCGTTTTCTGGCAGAAAACCTCACACATCATCCAGATGAGATTCCAAAAGCAGCAGAGCAACAATTGAATGAGGCAGCCAAAGGTAATATGCCCATTGAGTTGATTACTGAAGATGGTGTCAAAACCGTAAAACTCCATAAAGGGCTGGGAGGTGGTGGATCCAAGACTTTCTACGATATCGGCGATGGCCAGGCACTGGCAATGATCAAGACCTCATATCAATTCTATGATGAGTTAATGATGCTTCGATACCTGGAAAAATTAGGTATCCCTACCAATGAAATCAAACCTGCGGTTATTCGTTGGGAGTTTGAGGGCACAAAATACACAAAAGCAACCTACATCGCACCATCATTCAGCGAATACCCAAAACAAAATGCTTTCGTAGTGGACCACAAGGACTGTGATAAGCTTGCCGGTCAACTGAACGGCAAGAAAGTGTTACCAGCAGGCCAGGATGCATTCAAACCTGAGAACTGGGATGAGGTTTTGAATCCATTGGTTAATGATATTAGAACCATGATTGATAATGGCATTTCCACTCTGGGTGATGCATGCAATGCCATTCTTGTGGGAAAAGGCAACAAATTCCACTCAGGTGGGCAAGCTGATTTTGAGGCGCGTGCATTTCCATTTGATTTCTCAAGCAAAGCCGAGCAGTACGATCAGCTCCCCGTTATAAAACGGCTTAAAGCGAAAGAGGAGAAAAGAACATTGAGGGCCTATATTGAGCAAGTCGTTTTTGTTCAATATGATGCCAAGGCATGCTTCTTGCCAGAAAAATGGAAAGACCTTGCTAAGGACCTTACCAAAAGATACCTTCGTCGAAGAAATTTCCTGTGAAAAAGTAGCGACAGATTTCTATCCCGGGAGAATCCCGGTCCAGTATTTCTGCCAGCAGATGCCTTTTCCCGGTGGTGGGCTCACCGGGAAAAGGTTTTTCATTAAAAGGTCAGTTTCTGCCAGGAAACACCAATTTGTTGTAACAGCTCAGCACGACGCAGCCATTGGTAAGCCAGATAGATCTTATTCAATCTTAAAAGAATTGAAACTTATTCACTGCATAGTGGTCAAACCATTAAATAATCAACTATATCCCCAAATTATTATTTACAACTACATGATTTAAAGAGAAACACAGGAGGTTTCTATGTCAGACCCGATTGCTGGTAATCCGGCACTTAATACCGATCAGACCACAGAAAAGCGTAAATGGACCTGCGCAAACTGGTTTAACAAAATTTCTGAGGCTGTTGCCAGTAAAACATCTCGCTTTTTTGGGCGTGCTGTTGCCGCTGTGGTGTCTGTAGTAGCTTTTATTCCGTCACTGGCGGTTGATCTTGTTTACGCAGTCAAGAGCCTGTATGACCGAAAAGTTACCAAACCTCAAACTATGACCGAAAACCAGCTGCCAGTGAGCAGAACACAAACTACGACTCAAAACCCGATACCAGAGATCAGGTCACAAACTACAACTCAAAACCCGACACCTGAGACAAGGCCACAAACTACAGCTCAACACCCGACACCTGAGACAAGGCCACAAACTACAGCTCAAAACCCGACACCTGAGAGAAGGCCACAAACTACAGCTCAAAACCCGATACCTAAGAGAAGGCCACAAACTACAGCTCAAAACCCGATACCTAAGAGAAGGCCACAAACTACAGCTCAAAACCCGATACCAGAGAGAAGGCCACAAACTACAGCTCAACGCCCGATACCAAAGAGCGGGCCACAACCCCCGGCTCAACGCCCGATACCAAAGAGCGGGCCACAACCCCCGGCTCAACGCCCGATACCAAAGAGCAGTTTTAAAAGTACGGCTCAAAAACGAATGGCAGAGGGTGGTTCAAAAACGCTGACTTCAAACCTTCAAGTTATTCCCGGAGCCAAAGTACAATGGCAAAGATACATCATTGATGACGATGTCAGAGATGCGATGGAAAGATACAATCGTTTTCTGGCAGTTAATGTTTCACATCATCCTGAGGAAATTCCAAAAGCAGCCTACAGTCAATTGGAGAAGGCAAGAGATGGCGCTATTCCCATTGAGTTGATTACTCAAGATGCGGTTAAAACAGTAAAACTCAATAAGAGACTGGGAGCTGGTGCATCAAAGACATTCTATGATACTGGCGATGGTCAGGCACTGGCAATGAATGCGGCCCCACATCAATTCTATGATGAGTTAATGATGCACAGTTACCTGAAAAAATCAGGTATTCCAACCCTTGACATCGAACCCGCTGTAATTCGTTGGGAGTTTCAGGGTACCAAATACTCAATAGCAACCCATATCGCGCCATCATTTAGCGAATACGCCAAAGAAAATGCTTTTGAAGTGATCAGCAAAACCAGTCTTAAGATTTTTAATCATCTGAACGGTAAGAAAGTGTTATCAGAAGGCCAGAAGCCGTCCATACTTGAAAACTGGGATGCGGCTTTAACTCCACTGGTTAAGGATATTAGAAACCTTATTGATAATGGAGTTTACAACCCGGGTGATGCCTTCAATATGATTCTTGTGGGAAAAGGCGCAAAATTCCACTCAGGAGGTCCTGCTGATTATGAGGTTCGTGCATTCCCAATTGATTTCTCAAGCAAGATTTTTTGCTATGACCGTCTGCCCGTTAAAAATCAGCTGAAAGCTGAAGACGAGAAAACAATATTGAAGGCACATATCAAGCAAGCGGCTCTTATTCAACTCGATGCCAATGCACACCAGTTGACAAAAGATTGGAAGCGTCTTGTTGATAACCTTGCTGAAAGATACCTCCGCAAATGAAGACCTCTGTAAGTAGTTAACCAAATGAACGAGCCTCCAATTACATTGAAAACATTTGGTTAACTACTTATACCAGTGGCAAATCCCATTCACACCAGGAACTAAGTAATGATCCTTAAATAATTCCGACATTTAGAACTCACTCTCCGTTCATCCTGAGCGGAGTCGAAGGGTGCCTGGCACAATCTATCATGCCTCGGAGTTAACGCCCTTCGACAGGCTCAGGACGAACGGAGTTCGGAGGCTCCGAAATGTGTAAATTATTCAAGGACTATTCCTAAACCACCCGGAAATAGCGCCTCAAAAAACGCAGTCCGGACATAACCCAGGGCCAGATAAGCGCGCTGGATAATGAAGGCAGCAAATACCAGACAGAGGGAATCGTATTCCCTGCAGCACTGCGAACCCACAGTAGCAGCAGTTGATAAAAACCTACCATCAGGAACACCATGAAGGCCTGTTGCCAGACAGGAAATAACCTGAGCCGCCGATGCAGGCTGAGCACAATAAAAGCAACCATGATCATCCCCAGGGAGTTCAACCCAAACAGACTTCCCTGAAACACATCCAGCAGCAAACCAGTAATAAAGGCAAACAGCAAACCAAACCGCTCCGGCAATGCCAGAGCCCAGTAGATAACCACCAGCGGTACCCATGCCGGGCGAACCAGTGATAACCATTCAGGCAATGGCATAATACTGAACATTGCCGCCACCAGCAGGGTCATCCACACCACCCAGTGGGCATTAGCCTGCTGAACCATTATCGCCGCACCTCATCTGCTTTCTTCTCCACCTTTGTCTTTGAAACATCCGTCTGGGCAGCGTTGATCGGCTCAATCAGGCCGGAGACTTCCCGAAAAACCAGAAGCACAACCCGGCTTCTGTTCACTTCAGCAAGAGGCTTAACTTCAATAGAGGCAAAGGCATCGCCGGAATTATGGATAACCCGGGTAACCACCCCCACCGGGTACCCCTCGGGATAGATGCCCCCCAGCCCCGAACTGGTCAGCAGATCACCCTCCTGAAAATCTTCAGTAACCGGGATATGCTGCAATTCAAGGCGATCCGTACGACCGGTCCCCGTAGCAATAGCTCGATATTTGGTTCGGTGATTTTGCACAGGAATGCGGGCCGCCACATCGGTCAGCATCAACACCCGACTGCTGACCGGGCTGACTTCAATAACCTGCCCCATCACGCCATGAGCATCGAGAATGGCCTGCCCTTCGTAGACCTTGTCAATGGCTCCCTTGTTAATGATCACCCGGTGCCGGAAAGGATCAGGGTCAACGCCAACCACCTCGGCAACCAATACCTGCTCATCCACCAGTTCAGAAGAGTTCAGCAACTCCCGCAGACGGATATTCTGGGCTGTTAATGAAGCAAGTTTCTGAACCTTCTGTTCAAGAATCAGGTTTCGTGCCTTGAGACGGGCGTTTTCCTGAAGCAAGTCGTTGTGCGACATCACCACCTGTGAAGCGGTTCCCCAGATACGCCCGGGCAGATCAGCAAGAAACAGGACAGGCGTAGCAGCAACAGTCAGCCACTGGCGAACCTGTGACAGGGCGCGATAGCTATGATCAAAATACAAAATCGCCAATGACAGGATGATCAGCAAAACAAAGCGCGTGACCAGTGACTGGCGTTGACTGAAAATCGGTTTAATAACCTGCTCCTTACCAGGCTTCGGATTAATTGCCGTGAAAATGCCATATCAAAAACCTGAAGCACCGTTCTATCGACACCCATACCTGGCTGACAATTTCCAGTGATCAGCTATTTAAGGTGATGAGTTCAACACTTCCCGGAAAAGCCGCGATTACCGAAAAAACACTGATCACCAGAAGATAACTGCTAACTTTGCCTGGGAGCCTGTCCGAGAATAGCGCCCGTCTAGGCGACCCCGTAGCGAGGATGGCAGAAAATTGAGGATAAAAATTCTGTTTTGTGAGGTGAATAGCGGGGCTATTTGCCGAACAAAACGGAATTTTTAGACCAATTTGCTGCCACCGCAGTAGGGCAGTCTATTCTCGGACAGGCTCCTAGTGGCAGACCAAAATAGCAAATCAGCAATACCTCGGGAAGAAATATTGCTGATCATTTTGCAAAACAGGTGCTTGATTAACAGAGCCGTTAATCCGTGGATAACAAGTCCATACGGTGCTTATCCATCATCTCTATTGCCCTGCCGCCGCCACGGGCCACACAGGTCAGCGGATCTTCAGCGACCAGAACCGGCAGGCCGGTTTCTTCACTGATCAGTTTATCCAGATCCCGCAGCAATGCACCACCACCGGTCAGAACCAGGCCACGCTCGGCAATATCCGAAGCCAGTTCCGGCGGTGATTGTTCCAAGGCACTTTTCACTGCCTGAACAATCGCCGTCAGCGACTCCTGAAGCGCTTCCAGAATTTCACCACTGTTCAGGGTAAAGCTCCGGGGAATACCTTCCGCCAGGTTACGCCCGCGCACATCAATTTCCAGCAGTTCATCACTTGGGTAGGCGATGGCAATTTCCTGCTTGATACGCTCAGCAGTAGCATCACCAATCAGGCTGCCGTAGTTGCGGCGGACATACGTCACAATCGCGTCATCAAAACGGTCACCGCCAATGCGCACAGATTCAGAGTATACGACACCGCTAAGGGAGATAATGGCAATCTCCGTAGTACCACCACCGATATCCACAACCATGGAGCCACTGGCTTCTTCAACCGGAAGTCCGGCACCAATAGCGGCCGCCATCGGCTCTTCGATCAAATACACTTCCCGGGCACCCGCGCCCAGTACTGATTCACGGATCGCCCGCTTTTCAACTTTGGTTGATTTGCAGGGCACACAGACCAGCACACGAGGGCTGGGCTGAATAAAACTGTTCTCATGCACTTTGTTAATAAAGTGCTGGAGCATACGCTCGCAGACATCAAAGTCCGCTATCACGCCATCCTTCATTGGACGTATAGCGGTAATGTTGCCGGGGGTTCGCCCCAGCATCCGCTTGGCATCGGCACCAACAGCCACTACGCTTTTCTGAGTACCGAGATTGCGGATAGCAACCACAGAGGGTTCATTTAACACTATGCCCTTTTCGCGGACATAGACCAATGTGTTGGCTGTTCCAAGATCAATCGAGAGATCGCTGGAAAACAGGCCACGTAACCTTTTCAGCATGTTATGGTGTACCTTGATTCAAGGCTTGGGTAATTCCAGAAACTCTAACAATGCTGCCTCCGGAGGGCAAGCAGCAATTGTGCTCTGTGGCAACTGTGCCTGAATCATTTATCTCAGGAAAAGCATTCAAACAGCGGCCTTAATAGTGGGATTTACCGAAAAACCGGGTGACTGTCCGTGTGTTTTGTTAAACTGCAAAGTTCTATTTTTACACCAATCAGCCCCCCCATTTACCATTCCAGCAGAGATGTTTCCGGTAATCATCCCATAGATCACCCGATAAATCCTTGAGAAATAGGTGGGCAGCCCATACATTAGCTTCTTATTTATTTGATTGTTATTCATTTATGGAGAACCATTACCAATGGCCATCGACGCCTCTGGAGTTAAAAAGGTTGCAAAACTTGCACGTCTGTCCATTGACGACGATGCAGTGGAAGTAACCGCTGCCACCATCAGCAGCATACTGGAACTGGTCGATAGCATGCAGGCCGTTGATACACAGGGCGTGGAACCCCTGGCACACCCTCTGGATGCCATCCAGCGCCTGCGCCCTGACCAGGTCACCGAAGAAAACCAGCGAGAGCAATTACAGGGCTGCGCACCTGCCGTTGAAGAAGGCCTCTTTCTGGTTCCCCGTGTTATTGAGTAATACGTCAGAAAATATTGCAGCAGTGATCGTGGTAGAAACGCCGAAAAGGCATTATTTTCATAATAACTGCTCTGAGTCCGGTAGAAGCTGAGCCTCTTCTATACCATACGTCTTCCAACCGAACGAATCCCATGTACGATAAAACCATTGCAGAACAGAGCCGGGCATTAGCCAGTGGCGAAATATCCAGTGTCGAGTTGACACAAACCTACCTTGACCGAATCAGGCAGTTCGATGGTGACATCAACAGCTTTATTACGGTGACTGAAACGTTAGCCCTGGAACAGGCAGCCGCCGCCGACCAGTGCCTTGCGGCGGGCGATGCCCACGCCATGACCGGCATTCCCGTTGCCCATAAAGACCTGTTCTGCACACAAGGCGTAAAAACCTCCTGTGGTTCAAAAATGCTGGACAACTTTATTGCCCCTTATGAGTCCACCGTCACCGGCAAATTCAGGGATGCCGGTGCCGTTATGCTGGGCAAAACCAATATGGATGAGTTTGCCATGGGCTCTTCCAATGAAAACAGCCATTATGGCCCGGTCAAAAACCCATGGGACAAATCCGCCATCCCCGGCGGCTCCTCCGGCGGTTCTGCCGCAGCTGTAGCAGCCCAGCTGGCAGCTGGCGCTACCGGCACGGATACCGGCGGGTCCATTCGCCAGCCTGCCTCACACTGCGGCATTACCGGACTGAAGCCAACCTATGGCCGGGTTTCCCGCTGGGGTATGGTAGCCTACGCATCAAGCCTTGATCAGGCTGGCCCGATGACCCGCTCCGCTGAAGATGCCGCCATTATGCTGAACACCATGGCGGGCTTTGATAACCGGGACTCCACCTGTCTTGACCATGAAGTACCGGACTACACGGCAACACTGAATGACTCCCTGGAAGGCCTGACCATTGGGCTGCCAAAAGAGTACTTCGCGGCCGGACTGGACAGTGAAGTGGAACAACAGATCCGCAATGCCATTGCCGAATATGAAAAGCTCGGTGCAAACGTCAAGGAGGTCAGCCTGCCTAATGCCAGGCTGTGCATTCCTGCCTACTACGTGATTGCCCCGGCAGAAGCTTCTTCCAACCTGTCCCGCTTTGACGGCGTGCGTTTCGGGCATCGCTGCGAAGACCCGAAAGACTTGATGGATCTCTACATTCGCAGCCGCAGCGAAGGGTTTGGTGAAGAAGTCAAACGTCGTATTATTGTGGGTACCTATGCCCTCTCGGCTGGCTACTACGACGCCTATTACCGCAAGGCCCAGCAGATCCGTCGCCTGATCCGGGATGACTTCCTCAACGCCTTTAAAGAGTGTGATGTCATCATGGGCCCTAACGCCCCGACATCCGCCTTTGACATTGGCTCCATGAGCAATGATCCGGTCGCCATGTACCTCTCGGATATCTATACACTGTCGGTTAACCTGGCAGGCCTGCCCGGATTATCTGTTCCTGCTGGAATGGCAAACCAGCGCCCGGTCGGCCTGCAGATCATTGGTCAGCACTTTGATGAAGCCCGTCTGTTGAATATTGGCCACCGCTTCCAGCAGGCAACCGACTGGCACCAGAAATCTCCGGCATTGGTTTAGGACACAGTAATATGCAATGGGAAACCGTTATCGGACTGGAGATTCACGTCCAGCTCGCCACCAGAACCAAAATATTCTCCGGTGCATCCACCGCTTTTGGTGCCGCACCTAACACCCAGGCCTGTGCGGTAGACCTTGGTCTGCCCGGCATCCTGCCCGTGGTTAACGAAGAAGCGATCAATATGGCCATTAAGTTTGGCCTGGGCATTGATGCCGACATCAACAAGGTGAATGTTTTCGAGCGTAAAAACTATTTCTACCCGGATCTGCCAAAAGGCTACCAGACCACCCAGCTGGAAAAGCCAATAGTGGGCGCTGGTCATGTGGATATCACACTGGCGGATGGCTCCACTAAAAGCATTCGCATCCACCATGCCCACCTGGAAGAAGATGCAGGAAAAAGCCTGCACGAAGACTTTCATGGTATGTCAGGGATTGACCTGAACCGTGCTGGCACTCCCCTGATTGAGATTGTCACAGAACCTGATATCCGCAATGCAGAGGAAGCTGTGGCCTTTGCCAAAAAGCTGCACTCCATTGTCACTACACTGGGCATCTGCGATGGCGATATGTCCCAGGGTTCCATGCGGTTTGATGTTAACGTCTCCGTTCGCCCTAAAGGACAACAAGAGTTCGGTACCCGCACAGAAACCAAAAACCTGAACTCCTTCAAGTTTATGGAGGCGGCCATCCTCAAAGAGGTAGAGCGCCAGATCGACCTGATTGAAGATGGCGGCACCGTTATCCAGGAGACCCGTCTCTATAACGGTGATACCGGCGAAGCCCGCTCCATGCGCAGCAAAGAAGAAGCGAACGATTACCGTTACTTCCCCTGCCCTGACCTGCTGCCGGTTATTATTGACGACAGCCGTCTTGAAAAACTGAAGGCTGAAATGCCAGAAATGCCAGATGCCAAAAAAGCACGTTTTATCGCTGATTTTGGCCTGAGCGATTACGATGCCGAAATACTTTCCGCTGACCAGGGGACTGCGAATTACTTTGAAGCCACCGTCCGTGCCAGTGATGATGCCAAACTGTCTGCCAACTGGATTATGGGAGAACTGTCCAGATCCCTGAATCAGAACAGCATTGCCATCAGCGCAAGTCCGGTGACTGCCGATATGCTCGGCGGCCTGATCAAGCGCATCAAAGACAACACCATCTCCGGCAAAATCGCCAAAGAGGTCTTTGAAGTACTCTGGCAGGGTGAGTGCAGCACGGCCGATGCAGTCATCGAGAAAAAAGGCCTCAAGCAGGTGACCGATACCGGTGCCATTGAAGCCATGATTGATGACGTTCTGGCCAACAATGCCCAGCAGGTTGAGAATTATCGTGCGGCTGAGGAAGACAAGCGCGGAAAAATGATCGGTTTCTTTGTGGGTCAGTGCATGAAAGCGTCCAAAGGCAAGGCCAACCCCGGCCTGGTTAACCAGATTCTGAAACAGAAACTGGACGGCTAACCGTAGCTCTCAGGGTAGACATTAGCACCAGGGGAAGTCGCTAATGTCTATTTAACAAGGCAACATCCATCAAAACAGCCCCTCTCACCTCCGTCTGTAATTGATCACCTGTTAACCAGAATACGACAGATGACAATGAAGGGCTGGATTTCCAAACCCTTCAGCTGGCCTAACGTTTTTAACTGATTCTAGATCAGCTATTAACCAGGAAGTGGGCCCAGATACTGGCCGCATACCCCAGGGCAATGGCCCAACTCCAGCGGAGATGGGTCATAAAGGTGTAGCCACCTTTCGATGTCCCCATCAAGGCAACGCCAGCAGCGGAGCCGATGGATAACAGGCTGCCACCCACACCTGCGGTCAGCGTTATCAATAACCACTGGAAGGCGTCCATTTCAGGATCCATTCCGAGGATGGCAAACATCACCGGAATGTTATCGACAATGGCAGAGATTATACCGGCGATGATATTAGTCCACGTTGCCCCGAGATCGGCATACATGGTTTCCGAGGCAAGGTCGAGATAACCGAGATAGCGCAGGCCACCCACCGAGAAGATGACACCAAAGAAGAACAGCAGCGTATCCCATTCGGCATGGGCCACTTCCTGAAAGATATCGATTTTATCCTCTTTGGCCCGGGGACGTGCTGTCAACCGGCGGTTACTGGTCAGCCCCTGAATTTGCATGATATAGGTATAGAGCATCAACAGGGCAAGACCTGTCATCATCCCCATAAATGGTGGCAGACCCAGCACTTTCTCAAAACTTACCGCCAGGAAGATGGTCACCAGGAAAAGCAGGCAGATGGCAATACCACCACGACGAATGGTGCTATCCACTCGCACACCGGCCGGACGCCCTTGCTCAACGAAAAAGCTCATAATGATGGCCGGTACCAGATAATTAACCACCGACGGTATAAAGAGGCTGAAAAAGGTAAAGAACTCAAGCTTACCTGCCTGCCAAACCATCAGAGTGGTAATATCTCCAAAGGGGCTGAAAGCACCACCGGCATTGGCAGCAACCACCACATTGATCATGGCCAGGGTAGTAAACGCTGGCCTGCCTTCACCTACGGCCATAATCACCGCGCCCATCAACAGCGCAGTGGTAAGATTGTCAGCCACCGGAGAAATAAAGAACGCCATAGCGCCGGTTATCCAGAAAAGACTTCGGTAATTAAAGCCCTTGCTGATCAGCCAGCTGCGTAACGTGGCAAACACCTGCCGGTCTTCCATGGCATTAATGTAGGTCATGGCCACCAGCAGAAAGAGGAACATCGCCGCATACTCTTCCAGATCATGCATAACGGCCTGTTTGAGCTCTTCGTGGGAAACGCCCTTCTGTGTAGCAATAAAAGCAATCAGTGCCCAGATGATTCCCGCCGCCATAATCACCGGTTTGGACTTACGCAGATGAAGCTGCTCTTCGGCCATCACCAGGCAGTAGGCAATTACAAAAATGGCAATGCAGGCCCAGGCTAACGGGCTGGATGTTACCCCCAGCACACTATCGCCAGCCAGAGCGGTGGTCGGCAGGCAGGCTAGCGCTCCCATTGACAGGCGTCTTTTCATTATTATCATCATAACTTCGTCCCACAGGCTCAATCTGAAGCCAGTGCTAAATTGGTAAATTTAAAGATCGCGAAGGATACCTATACCGAAAGCAGAGTGCAAAAAAGCATCAAATAAAAGCAGCATTACGCAGTGGCAGGATAAACAGGCAAGACGATACGAAAGCAAATAGCGATATGAAAAAAAAGTTATTAATACTTTTTTAGCTTAAAAACCGCTTTATATTGAACAATCTTTCAACAAGTTTGCGTATAGACTTTATAGACAGATGTTCAATATTTCCGAGAATGATTTTTGCGAGAGTGTCTGATGTCAATCGCTCTAAAACTCCAGGCTTTTTTAAATCATAATCAGGTAGATTATGAAGTGGTCAGTCACCCTTATTCAGACCGTGCACTCAACACCGCCCATGTCGCCTGCGTTCCCGTTAAACATATGGCTAAAGCCATCGTTCTTCAGGATGAGGAAGGTCATGTAATGGCTATCGTTCCCTCCATGAACAAATTAATGCTGCGCTGGATAAACACAAAACTGAATCGTCATCTTCATCTGGTCAGCGAACACAGCCTTGAGGAGCTGTTCCCAGACTGCGAAATGGGAGCAGTACCGGCAATGGGCATCGCCTATGGCATGAAAACCTGTTGGGATGATGAGCTCAACGCCGTCCAGGATCTTTACTTCCAGGGAGGTAATCACCGGGAACTGGTGCATATTCAAAGAGAACAGTTTAAAAAGTTGCTACAGGGCCAGCCACACGCCGCCATCAGCTGTGATCCGGATGAAGCGGAGGCTTATGCAACGGACAACTAAGGAATTGAGCCTGAATAATTTCCTTTTTTGCCACAGAGGAAAAGCTTTTTGCTTTTCTCCGTGTCTCTGTGACTCCGTGGCAATCTCTTTTAGCGGATCATCTTCTTTACAAACAAGACAACAAAAAGCGCCAGGGAAAAGCTGCCGGTGAATGCTTCACAGGCAGCAACAATCCGGGACAGCCCCAGCGGGGTCAAGTCACCGTAGCCAAGGGTGGTAAACGTCACCACGCTGAAATAAAGACAATCAAGCCAATACCGGAGGTTCTGGAACAGATCCTGGTTCTGGCTGAACCGGATAACCGTATCACCACCCTGAACCCCGGTGAACAGATAGAGGAAAGAGCAGAACACAATCAAAGCCACGGAAAAAAGCACCACTCGCAGCGGTGATTCACCATAGCCACTGATCCTGTCAACCAGGTAAGAAAGCACCCGTTGCCGCGAGCATTTTGGCATCTGCAACCGATGGAAGACCCTTTCCCGATAATAAAAATGACCGGCCTCCCTCATCATGCCGAGGTTTTCACAATGTCGGCGAATGTTTCTGGCAGACTCTTCCGCTTCTTCAAATAACGCCATGGCATTTTCAGGATGGGCGGCAGCTTCCTGCTCCTGATAAAGCTTATCCCCCCACGTCACATGATCCAGCAGACTATTGTTCAGATTCACACCCAGCAGATTACAGCCTTCAAGATTTGCCCTATGCAGATTGGCATTGGAAAGATCTGCTTTTAACAGTCGGGAACCCGATAAATCCACACGATAAAAATGCCCATTACAGAGGCTGGCCCTGCTCAAATCGCAGTTAACCAGTTGATATGGCTTACCACCACCGTGGTTCACCAGGTTAACGTTGTCCAGATTAGCCCTGCGGAGAATAAATCCTTCCATGGGCAGCCCGGTTGCGGCCCTCTTTTCCAGCCTCACTTTTACCTCATCTCCGGTTTTATCCACATCAGGATCATGCCAGAAGCAAAGCTGGCTGCCTGACTCCGCCACATCTTTGCAACGACCATATTGTCCGAAAAAAGAGCACTGATGCTCGGTCTTCTGCACCTGATTCAAACCCCGGGCCCTGTATTCTGACGACAGTTTCTGCTGAAAACCATCATCTTCCCTGCTGTGCTGACTATATCGGCCCGCTGATTATGGTATTTACATCGCCGGTGACTTTACAGACAGCAAACTTTTCAACACACTGAGCACTTCTCTGATCAATGTGGGACACTCCATGAAAATTCTGTTTGTACACTCCGCCCACGATAAACCGGGGTCTATGGGTGAAAAAACGTGGAGCCATATATTTCACCACCATCTGCAAGAAGGAACCAACAACAATGAATAAATCCGCCCACTACATCCTGCCTTTACTGTTATTACTTTCCAGCCATTGGCTACACGCTGACGTCCCGGAACTTACCTGCCCTGAAAGCCCGAATTGCGTCAGCAGCCTCGCTTCTGGCAAACAGAATATTGCCGCCCTTTCCTTTGATCAGTCTGATACCCAGGGGATCAAGAAAAAACTGTTAGCCACTTTGCAGAACTGGCCCAATGCAGAGATTCTCAGCAGTAATGACCAGATCATTATTACGGTGTTCACCACCCCCTGGCTGAAGTTCAAGGACGACCTGATAATGATTATTCGTCCGAACGGCACGGTTGATGTGCGCTCATCCTCTCGCGTCGGCTATTACGATTTCGGTACCAATCGCCGTCGTATCGAAAAGTTAAGAGCAGCGCTTGGTGATAAAACCAGCACGGATGCAGAGTCGAAATAAGGCCCGATACTCGTTTATAGACCAGCCACCTAGGCAAACACCTCCAGAAGCGTGTAAGCTTTGCTCGTTTTTTTGCGGCCCTTACTGAGCGTTTCAACCTCAGTTTGTACAACGCATAGCTTATGGAAGCTCACAACAGGAGGCACGGTGGTCACCCTATACGGCATACCAAACTGCGACACCATAAAGAAAGCACGCCGCTGGCTGGAAGGTGCTGGTATTGAATATCACTTTCATGACTACAGGAAAGATGGCCTGTTGAAAGACATGATCGAACAGTGGGCCAATGAACTGGGCTGGGAGGCCCTGTTAAACCGCCGGGGAACCACCTGGCGGCAGCTTCCGGAAGAAGAAAAAGCCGCCATTAATGCAGAGCGGGCAATCACCCTGATGCTGGAGCAACCCGCCATGATCAAGCGCCCGTTACTGGATACGGGCAGCCAGAAGTTGCTGGGCTTTTCCGAAGAACAATACCGCAACTTGCTGGCATAACAGACGTTCTGATTAATTGAAGGAATGAAAATGAGCAAACCGCATTTCAGTCTGGCCATTGGTGTCGGCAGCAAAAACCGGAACGACCAGTGGCTGGAAGTATTTTACCCAAAACCTATTCTCAATCCAGCACCTGAGCTGCTGGAGAGTATTGCCAAACTGGTTGGTTACCAGGGTGGCAATACGTTTATTGAGCTTGACAGCAAAACCCTGCACGCACTGGAAGACCTGTTTGTCGATATCGAACAAACTGAATTGGCTGCCATCACCCGAAGCCTGGAAGAAAGTGTACAACCCCGTGTGATCACTATTCTGGCAACCGATGAAGCACCCACCAGCACCCCCGAGGCTTATCTCAAGCTGCACCTGCTGTCACATCGTCTGGTCAAGCCACACGGCACCAACCTTCAGGGCATTTTCCCACTGCTGCCAAATGTTGCCTGGACCAGTGAAGGCGCAATCGACCTGGAAGAACTGCCAGCCCGTCAGCTGGCGGCCCGGGCAGAAGGCCGGGTTCTGAGTGTCAACTCCGTGGATAAATTCCCGAAAATGACCGACTACGTTGTCCCTGCCGGTGTCCGCATTGCCCATACGGCCCGGGTTCGCCTGGGTGCTTATGTGGGTGAAGGCACCACCGTAATGCATGAAGGCTTTATCAACTTCAACGCCGGCACCGAAGGCAAGAGCATGATTGAAGGTCGTGTTTCTGCCGGTGTCATGGTGGGTGAGGGCTCTGATCTTGGTGGTGGCTGCAGCACCATGGGTACCCTGTCCGGCGGCAATGACATTGTGATCTGTGTCGGTGAAAACTGCCTGATCGGTGCCAATGCCGGCCTGGGCATTCCGCTGGGTGACCGCTGCATTATCGAAGCCGGCCTTTACCTGACGGCTGCCAGTAAGGTTCAGGTTCTTGATGATCAGAAAAATGTCGTTGAAGTCGTGAAAGCAGGAGATCTCTCAGGCAAGTCCGATCTGCTGTTCCGCAGAAACTCCCTGACCGGAGCCCTGGAATGCCTCACCAACAAATCAGCCATTGAGCTGAATGATGAGCTGCACTCCCACAATTAAGCCCGCAATGACTGTGTATTGAAAAAAGCGCGCTGAAGAAAGGGTAGCGCATACTTATAGCCCCGGTGCATAATACTGGGGCTATTTATTAAGATCAGGTTTAAATAATAATAATGCGTCATACGATTTTTGATACGCCTATCGTTAACAGCTGTTTTCGCTTCTTATCCCACCTTGGTCTGAAGCTATTCGGCTGGAAGCTGGAAGGCCAACGCCCAAATGCCCGGAAGTACGTTATTATCGCGGCACCCCATACCAGTAACTGGGACTTTATTCTGATCATTGCCTGTGCCTTCTGCTTTCGCATTAATATCTACTGGATGGGGAAAAACTCTCTGTTCAAGGGGCCCTTTGGCGGCATCATGACCTGGCTTGGGGGAATTCCGGTTGACCGCAGCAAAGCCAATGGTCTGGTTCAGCAAATGGTCGACACCTTCCACAACTCCACAGACCTGGCCGTTGCCATTCCTCCTGAAGGCACACGCAACAAGGTTCGTCAATGGAAAAGTGGTTTTTACCACGTCGCTCACGGTGCTGAAGTCCCCATTGCGCTGAGCTTCCTGGATTATAAAAAGAAGGTTGGCGGTTTTGGCCCTATGTTCTTTACTACAGGGGACTATGCGTCAGACCTGAAAAAAATTCAGGAATTTTATCAACCTATGACGGGCAAGAACCCGGAAAAGTTTGCTTAGGCCATCTATTCGTAGCTGCATACTGAAACCAGACAGCATGTAGCTATCATCTTTAGATGTATAACTTTCCACAAAATTTATAGAACCATGGAACTATTTAATAGTAAGAGCATCTAACCCCTATAAAACCCATATAAAAAAACCGGATAACCACTTAATTAAATCATGACCATTCCAGCACTACCAAACTCGACTGCAACAAAACATGCAACCTCTGAAAAAAGTCTATTCGAGATAAAAAAAGAAGAAAAAAAATTTTTACCAACCACTGAACAACGGCATGTTAGAAAACGTATCGCTTCGTTCAACACTATAGAAAATACCCAAAGTACCAGTAAGTTTTCCGTAGAGGCGTTTTTAACTGACTTACCAGAAGCCCTTAAAGTCGAATTAAACACAATTCAAAGGTTTTGCACCCTCAATAACAATCTCACAGAGATACTTAATGGTCATGGAATTTTTTATAACCGACTAATCATCTTATTGAAAAAAATAGATCTTACTATGACTGAAAATGGCTTTTCTAATAAACAAAAAACAAAGGTAGAGAAAAAAATAAATCTGTTATTGACAGATGGTAAATTAAATTTACTCAGTGATATCGGAAGAGAAATTAATCATCTGGAAGAATATTATGACACCGGAAGCTGGCTGCCTGCCCCTGAAGACATAACCTTTTTTGATCAAGATGGTGAAAACTGTGCTGCACAGCATCGTTCAGGTGATTTCTGCCCTGAATGGATGAAAAAAACTGAAATAGACCCTGACATTCCAGCATCAAAAGCAATGCTGGGTTACTGGAACTTCCGACATTCATCCAAAAATACCAAAAGAACTAAACTGACCGACCTTATTGTCAGTAAGATGGATCCCGTACTTTTCCGTTTTATGTGCAAACTTCGAAAATTAAAAGCCGCCTTACACAATCCAGCTGTTGGTACCCCCTGCTCACCACCGGGTTTAACCAGATTTCATATTGATGCCATCGTTGCACGTTTTGAATATGCAGATAAAGTAGCCAACAAACAAGCAAAGACCAATCCTGCCTTCAAGCTTTATTTCTGGGATCATCAAGGCCCTTGCACTGAAGAGCAGGAAAGCATGCAGCCATCAGAAACCGGTGAAGCTGCCAGGCAAACGTTAAATCGAATTGTCGAAGACAGCCCTAATACCTCTACCTGCCATGTTGTTAAAGAAGAAGACAACAAGCCTATCCAGAAAACCACAGGCCGTTCATTAAGAAAACGCAGCTCTTATCCAAACTACCAGGAAATTGTTGGTGATGAGCAACTGGCCTCGCCCAAAAAGAGAAAGAAAACAAGCACATTTTCATCGTCCTCTACAGCCAATAAATTTACCAGAATGGATAAGGAAAACTTATTAAAAGAAACAGGCATCCCGGCATTTGAAAAAATTATCAAATCAGTACTTGAGGAGAGAGAGAAAGAATTAATTCCGGATCCAACGTCTGCCCCTCTTGAAGAGAGTGTTGAAGCCAGCTATCACAGAGATCGTGCAGAAGTAATAGCTGCTCAGGATGAACTCAGCCGACTATATGACGCGTGCCGACAACACTTTGGAATAAACAAATCACTCTACAGGTTGGACACAAGTATAAAATCAGAATCAATCAAACCTGTAATAGTTAGAACTAATAATCCTCGTGTTGAAGTGGATATCCCGGAGCCCAATAAACCACCATATACAGATAAACCACCCACCCAAATGAGCGCTGCTGAAAGAACGCCCAATTTTTCTGAAGCTCAAAATGCCTTCATTAACATGATAGAAAAATCCAAAGAACTATCATTGAAACCTATAATAGAGCCTGAAAGACTCCGAGGTCATCCTGAAGACTTTGAATATGCCCCTAACTGGCAACCCTTATCCACAGTTTTGACATTTCCTATGCCTTTTTTGACAAAGCTCTTGGCAATAGAAGGTGATACAAACCCGGAAGCTACCATAAAATTAAAAGAGAAAGTACCGGAATTATTTGATGACATTAAAACGATCATACGTTTTTACCGGCATAATTCACATGTCTGGTGTCCGGATGTTGCCAGAGAAACGCTCAATCCGGTCATACAAAAAGTCCGGAAAGTTCAACACTGTTTCCCACAAATCATCAATGCTTTTGAAAACAGACAGCAAGATCTGCTTAAATCAAGCCATCGCACAACAGAAGACATCAACAGCGATGAAAATCAACTGAAAATGATTCAGGAAGCACTGGCAAAAACAGCTATAGTGCTGTCTGCATTTGAAGACTTCAGCGCACATTTAAAAACTGAAAAACAGCAAGAACTCTACCAACGTCTTTTAGAAACCTTAAAGGAATGGAGTGCCTGTATAAAAAATACCCCTGAGAGCCTGCTGCCAGCAGTTCGTGAACGGGGCAGTTAACAGAGTCGTCCCTGCCTGCCTCCCACACCGCGCAAGAAATGAAGGTGTGAGTCAGCGCTCTTCTGCACTGGTAACAACACCTTTCATCATTATTACAGCGGCGTATTTTTGCAAATTTTATCAAATCAGAGGACACTGTTGACATATAAACCAAGAATTATAAGTAGCAGGAAGTATCAATGGCAGAGTCTAACCAGAAGATCGCCCTCTTTATTGATGCGGATAATGCCCCCGCCAGAAAAATTGAGAAGATCCTCTCTGAAATGGCCAAGTATGGTGTCGTCAGTATCCGAAGAGCCTACGGCAACTGGAAGAGTCACACCATCAAAGGATGGGAGGAACAACTTCACGAATACGCGATCCAGCCAATCCAGCAGTTTGATTTAACCAAAGGCAAGAACGCCACCGATATGGCCATGACCATCGATGCTATGGATACGCTCTACACCAGGAACATGGACGCCTTTTGCATTGTCTCTTCTGACAGTGACTTTACACCACTGATCATGCGACTGCTCTCAGCAGGTAAAGTGGTGTACGGCTTTGGTGAACGAAAAGCCCCATCCCCTTTCGTGAATGCCTGCTCCCGCTTTCTCTACCTGGATGAGCCCGGTGATGATCCGGAAAAAGTCGCTGCAAACGATAAGAAAAGCGGCCATGAATTGAAAGCCGATACCAAACTGATGAACCTGATCCGCAATGCCATCGATACAGAGCAGGACGATGATGGCTGGGCCTACCTTGGAAGAATCGGTGCGGTCATCGCTAACCAGGCTTCCTTTGACCCACGAAATTACGGTTATAAAAAACTGGGCGATCTGATCAGGGCTGTAGACCTGTTTGAAACTCAGGTTATGGACAATAATCAGATGAGTGTCCGTGATAAGCGACGTGGTAACCATATCCACAATGGTGGTCATTAAGCGTGATGTGCAGCCTGAGAGGCTGCTCATCAGCACCGGCCAAGGCACCCTGGTTACCCAAAGGGGACGCTTTGCTATCCATCATCAAAGGGGCTTCGGCAGGGGTTTAGCATAAAAGTGTTTTATGGATTTCCCCTTCACAAATTGTTTCTCCAGGATACCTTCAAACTCAAATCCCAAACCGGTGAGTATCTTGACTGAACCCGTATTTTCTGGGGAGACTGTCGCCGTCAGCCACTCCAGAGGCAGAGATTTCCGGGTATTATCTGGCAACGCACAGGTGACTTTAAAGCCCTGCTTTTGATATTCCGGAGCAACACCATTCACCATTGCTGCAGCCGCTTGTTTACCGTAGCCTCTTTTCCAGTGTTGGTTATCAATCATAAAAGTCATCTCAGAGGATCCAGCTACTGTGTTGCCGACATATGCCTTATTGTTCTCTCCTGATTTGAAGCAGATGTGCCCTATAAATCGCTCAGGATCCTGCACCCCACTGACATCACGCTTAAAAATCGAAAACCCACTGAAAGGATTACCCTTTTTCCAATCATCACTCCATCTCTGCACTAGCCTTTCAGAGATGCTGTCTTCCCAAGGTTTGCCAGCACCGTAGTTTTTCATATTCTCAGCACATCTATGAAGCCGAATTGAATCATTAAGATCTGAAATCTCAACAGAACGAAGATGCAAATCATCGGTATAAATGTGGACAATCAGGCCCTGTTTCTCCTTTCCCGGGTCATCGTAAGAAGCCGGGTCAATACTGAGCTCAATAGAGCCACGGTAAGGATTGCCTGATGGGAATGAAATACTGCTGTTCATAATTTAATTTCTCCATATAATTAAGCATTTAGTGATCCATCACCTTTTAGACTTAAAATAGATAGCATAGTTCCCCGGCATAGCCTGACGACCTGAGCTCAGGGAGAGTAAGGGCATATTTATACAGAAGCAGAAGTACTTTGCGGGTTGGTCACTTTACGTCTTCGTGGCCTGGGGTGGTTTTCAGCAAATACACGCCCTGACCCCGTTCCCCCGGACTTTCTCCTTTCATTACTCTGACCTGCCTGCTGCTTAGGTGTCTTACCGTTTCCGCCACTCTCCTGTCCGGGCCTGTGAGAAGTCCTGGACTTTTTAGGCTTTTTAGGTTTCGGTGGCTTACCGGACAACTGAGTCACCGGCACCTCATTAACCGGCTCAAACCCGGAGATCATCTCCCTGGGTAACTGCTGATTGATCAACCGTTCAATGTCCCGAAGCTGCTTGCTCTCATCTGCACAGACCAGCGAGACCGCATGACCATCCGCCCCCGCGCGCCCTGTTCGCCCGATACGATGCACATAATCCTCCGGCACATTGGGCAGGTCGAAGTTCACCACCTGTGGCAACTGGTCAATATCCAGCCCACGGGCAGCGATATCCGTTGCCACCAGGGCCGTAATGTCATTATTTTTGAAATCAGCAAGGGCCCTGGTACGGGCTCCCTGGCTCTTATTGCCATGAATCGCCGCCGCCAGAATGCCTTTACCTTCCAGATGACGGGTTAAGCGGTTGGCACCGTGCTTGGTCCGGGTAAAAACCAGCACCTGTTGCCAGTTATGCTCTTTAATCAAGCGGGTCAGCAGTGCCGGTTTTTTACTTTTATCCACCGGATACACACACTGCCTGACCGTTCTGGCCGTAGTATTGCGGGGAGAAACGTCAATCTCTACCGGATGGTGAACAATGGTTTTTGCCAGCTGTCGTATGTCATCGGAAAACGTTGCCGAAAACATCAGGTTCTGTCTTTGCTGGGGCAACAGCGCCAGAATACGACGAATATCGTGAATAAACCCCATATCCAGCATCCGGTCTGCTTCATCCAGAACCAGCACTTCCAGGTGTTTGAACTTCACCGCATTCTGGTTGTAAAGATCCAGAAGTCGCCCGGGTGTGGCCACAAGGATATCTGCACCACGTCTCAGATTCATCATTTGCGGGTTGATTTTGACCCCGCCAAAAACCACTGAAGAACGTATTGGCAAATGCCGACCGTAGGTGGCAACACTCTCTGCCACCTGGGCTGCCAGCTCACGGGTCGGTGTCAGAACCAGCGCACGAACCTGGTTGGGCCTTGCCCGCTCGCCGCGACTGAGCAGCTCCAGTATCGGCAGCGTAAAACCGGCTGTTTTACCGGTGCCTGTCTGAGCTGCCGCCATCACATCCTGTCCTGCCAGAACCGCCGGTATGGCTTCTGCCTGAATAGGAGAAGGCTGTTTATAGCCCTGTTCAGTAATGGCTTGCAGGATCGGCAGGGAAAGCCCGAGGTTGGCGAAGGTCATGGAATGTCTCATTAAGGGCCATACAACTAAAATGATTGATATTTCGTCAGTTTACCGCTGTTCTGTTACCACATGAATCATTCTGTGGATTACACGGGAACTTTTCGTAGGAGAGGAAGCTGAGAATAGAGAACTTTTTTCTGTATTCAGAGTCTGATTGATAAGGATACAAGTTATTCAGGCTAATTTCATGCAACCAGCAAGACCATTAGATACATCTATGCCAATGCTCCAGCCTCAGGGGGCGGCAGCCAATGAACAGATGGATAATTCAGAACAGATATTGTGTCAGCATCAAGTTTTTGGACGAACGGTTTCAATGTCAAAATATACAGCTGTCTCTCTGTCTGCAGGTCTACCTGCATGCCTGTCTTTTGTTGTGCCGGGTTTGATCATTCACCCAAGCTTCGCAGTTTTTTGTTTCACTTTGGGCGCAGGTTGTCTTGTTGGTATTCCTGTTGGTAAGGGCGCCGCGGAGTTGTATCGTTGTCTTCAGCATCGGCACACAGCAACCGAGCCCCCATCTATACAGTTATCCCGGGTTATCAGCCATGCCCCTGAACCGACAGAAACACCCGGTGAAGTAGAACCAGACAATTACCCGGCGACGTTTCGACACAACCCGGGACCGCCACCAGTATACACTCCTATAGAAATAGAATCGCCACCACCTTACAGTCCTTAGACTGATGACTTCCTGATCATTAGCACTCAGGATAAACTTCGAGATTTGGGCTTACGCGATATTGATGGACAATAATATTGCTTGCGTAAAAATGATGTCGGTATTCAGGTTCTTTATGGTTGGCAAAAAAAAGCCATTCATCAGTTTTGTACTCATTGACGAATAGCCCTATTTTTTTTCCTATGCTTTCAACACACAATGGTTCCCTACTGCCCGTGTTGCAGCAATTCCTGATAGTGAAATTCTCCATGATAAAGGAAAACTGTTCCTGGTATTTCACTTTTATGCCTTGCAGTCTTTCTCTTATTCTCCCGTCCAGAAGGTCTTCTGGTTTGACGACTGGCTCGCCACTGCTTTCAGCGGTGACTGGAACTTCTTGCCGAAAACAAGCAACTTTTTTTTCAGCCTGAGCCATTTTCCGGTTTGCAATGTCTGATGGCGTTTCTGAAGGTTGATCGGCCTCTGGAATCAACGATGAAACCTCTGAGCATTTTGTTTGCAGTATAGAAAAAAACAGCTAGTTTTTAGTTGCTGTAACCAAACGAGAGAGACGAGGATGATCAACTTCCACCCATGAATTATCTAAAGGGCTTTGCCGGAGAGTTTATAGGTACGTTTATCCTCGTCTTGTTTGGCTGCGGCTCAGTGGCCGTGACGGTGCTATTTTCTGCCCATGCAGGACTCTTTCAGGTGGCCATGGTCTGGGGGCTGGCAGTCACCCTGGCGATTTACGCTACCCGTCGTCTATCCTGTGCTCACCTTAATCCAGCTGTGAGCATTGCCATGGTAGTCAGTCGCCGGATGTCCATGACATTACTGCCCTGCTATCTGGTTGCCCAGTTTGCCGGTGCATTTGTGGCAGCCGCCCTGCTGTACCTGCTCTTCTCCAGCTCAATCATGCAGTATGAACTGACCCATGGCATTGTTCGTGGCACCGAATCATCTATAGCCAGTGCCATGATGTTTGGCGAGTATTATCCCAACCCCTTGGCCGGGCAGGTTGCCTCCGTGTCCACCGTCAATGCATTTTTTGCCGAATGTACCGGCACCTTTGCCCTGGTCTTTATGATTCTCGTCCTGACCGAAGGCTGCAACACCGGACGACCAGACCAGGCCCTTGCCCCCCTGTTTATCGGTTTAACCGTCACCGCCATTATCTCGATTATTGCGCCACTGACCCAGGCAGGACTCAACCCGGCCAGAGATTTATCACCCCGACTGCTGGCCTCTCTGTTCGGCTGGGAGCGCGCGGCGTTTCCCGATAAGCATTATGGCTTTTTGACCGTATATGTTGCGGGGCCGATTACCGGGGGAGTTATCGCCGCTTTATGTTTTATGGGGATTGTTGAGCCGCTGATGAAAAACACGACAGCGGAAGAACCTGGCAAAATTGACAGAGCAACAACCCCGGACAAAGCAACACCGGACAAATAGCCCCCCTGATTCATGTACATTAACCAAGGCGAGAACAATGAATAACCACTCCAGTAATCATCAGGTCCTGAAGGAGTACTACGGCCGTGTTCTTGGCGGTACCACGGATCTCAAAACCAATGCCTGCTGTTCCGATCCCGGCACCATGCCAGCCCGCGTCCGGGAGATCCTGAAGCAGATCGACCCGGCCATTACGGACCGTTTTTATGGCTGCGGATCGCCGATCCCATCGGCCCTGGAAGGGTGCCGGGTACTGGATCTTGGCTGCGGTACCGGCAGGGACAGTTATATTCTTGCCAGCCTGGTAGGAAAACAGGGCCAGGTTATCGGTATCGATATGACCGACGAGCAATTAATGGTGGCCACGGGGCATATTCCCTCGATGATGGAGAAGTTTGGCTTTCAGCAACCGAATATCGACTTCAGGCAGGGTTATATTGAAGATCTGCAAACCCCGGGGATAGAAGACAATTCCATGGATGTGGTGATTTCCAACTGCGTGATAAACCTTTCGCCCCACAAGGAAGAGGTGTTCAGGGAGATTTTCCGGGTACTGAAACCCGGTGGCGAACTGCTTTTCAGTGACGTATTTGCCGGTCAGCGAATACCGGCCCCGTTAAAAGACGACCCGGTGCTGATGGGGGAATGCCTTAGTGGTGCTCTTTATATTGAAGACTTTCGTCGTCTGTTAACCGGGCTGGGTTACCCGGACTACCGGTTGCTTTCTGCCAGCCCGATCACCATTGCCAACCAGCAAATCGAGGAGAAAATTGGCAATATCGATTTTCAATCCCTGACCGTTCGGGTGTTCAAACTGGATAACCTTGAAGATATCTGTGAAGACTATGGTCAGGTGGCCATTTACAACGGTACCCTGCCGGAACACCCTCACTTTTTCCAACTGGACGACCATCATCGCTTTATCAATGGCAAACCGATGCTGATCTGCGGCAATACCGCAGCCATGGTGCAGGATACCCGCTATGGCAGCCACTTTACCGTACATGGCAATCGAAAGACCCATTATGGCCCTTTCAACTGTCTCCCGGCAGCCATTGATAATGGGACTGATTGCACAACTGGCGGTTGCTGTTGAAGCCCTATCCACTGATCCATGAACCTGATAGATTACCGGGCCAGTGAGTTACAGCGCTTTCTTTCCGCTATTAGTAATATTGTTAACCGGTTGCCAAATGCCCATAAAACCATCCAGCGGTTTCTGCATGGTTCTGACCACCTGCCCCAATCAACAGGAAGCTGACGACCATGCCAGGGCTATCATCGAACAGCGCCTGGCAGCCTGTGTTCAGAGCAGTCCAATCCACAGCCATTATCGATGGGATGGTGAAGTCCAGTCGGATCCGGAAGTACTGCTTCGGATTAAAACCACCTGTGAGCGTTATCAGGCACTGGAGCAATACCTGAAAGCTGAACACAGCTATGATGTGCCACAGGTTATTCAGATACCCATTGAGAACGGCCTGCCAGAGTACCTTGACTGGGTAAGGGATGAAACGGCGGTCATCGGCCAGTAAAACATAAGTAGCTAACCATATGAAATCATACATTTCTGACTCCTTGTTCAGGCACTCTGCTTCGTTACAACTCCGGTCACATAGCTACGGCTATGCTCCCTCCGTTGTGCCTCGCATAGCACCTGCCCAAGTAGCCAGAAATGTATGATTCCATATGGCCAGCTACATATATTGGCAAGATCAAATCAAATACTTTATTTAGTACATTTGCCTTTTTTGGTTTGTCTGAGTTATAGGAGTCTGTACAATCCTTCTGAGCTGTATACCTGTAAAATAAGTATAAAACATGCCGCATGGTATGAGAAAAGCAAAGTTAAGGATGCATTTGTGAACAGAAAAGTTATGTACCCAGTTGTGGTCGCGTGTCTGTTGGCGGCAGTGGGTTGTTCTCCTATCCCTAAAGCAACAACCGTTGATCAAAGTCCTCAGGTTAAACTTCAATCTGCTCAGCATTGGGGAGTGATAGCCGAACATTTATCCGGACAGATTATGGCTAACGCAAACCTTGCGTCTCAGCCGGTCTATATCGATTTGGAGCAGAGTCACTCAACTTTCAGCAAAGTATTCACACAGCAGCTATCCAGTGCGTTGGTCAAGCGCGGCGCAACGGTTATGACCTCAAGTGCTACCAGCCTTTCAATGGAACTGGATGCACAGGTTGTCAGGCACTCAAATGATAGAGATAAGGGCACAAACTTCGCCACCACTGGAACTGCAGGCTTCCAATGGGCACTGGCCGAACTTGGTGATGATTTAAGCGTTGCTGAAGGTATTAGCTATGGCGTTATCCCTCTTTCGGTAGCTTATGACGTCAGCAAAATATTCCCCTCCAAAACCAACACAGAAGTTGTGATTACAGCCCGTATTGTCGACGACTACCAGATTCAATTTTCAGAAACTAATTCCTACTATATTCCTGATATGGCTATGCGGCAGTACAAAAAGTCAGCAGTTGTTAATCTGACCAAAAATGATGGACAGGGAGTAGAAAAATAATGAAGTCACTCACTGCAAAAATTATCATTGCACTGCTTTCTACCATTTTGATGGCTGGGTGTTCGAGCAAAAGCCATAAAAAGCCCGAAAGAATTGATCTGGTAAAAATCAGCCAACTTGCAGCAATTGCCATGGCTAAAAAGGCACAGGATGAATTACCGGTCGGGGCTACTATTCTTTCGACAAGTCTTGCAGATATTAACCAGCTTAGTAATACAACTACTCTGGGTCGTGTTCTTGGAGAACAGCTTTCATCCGCTTTATCTGATATTGGTTATGATTTGATCGAAATCAAAATGCGGGATAGCGTTTTTATTGATGACTTCAAGGCTGGAGAGTTCAGTCTTTCAAGAAATCTGGATAATCTCAGTAAGTCCTATAATGCTGATGCTATTGTAACTGGCACCTATGCTGTTGGCAGCTCAACTGTCTATATCAGCGCAAGAATGATTGATACCAGTACAAAACGTGTTATTTCCACTGCCGATTTCCAGATTCCAATGGACGCAGATATTCGTTTATTAGTGAGCCACCGTCGTTACTGATAATAATGAATACAGGTATTTTTATTTATGACCAGGCTGAAGTTCTGGACTTCTCTGGTCCCTTTGAAGTGTTTACCACTGCGGCACGCCTCTCTCCCAACGGAAAAGCCTTCAGGCCTTTTCTGGTCAGTGAATCCGGCAATCTGGTCACTGCCAGGGGAGGTTACCGGGTTCAACCGGACTACGGGTTTCACAACCACCCCTCAATTGACCTGCTGGTGGTTGTCGGTGGTGTGCACAACGCAGAAATGGATAAGCCCGGTGTTTTACAATGGATTTACTCTCAGGGAAAACAGGCCAGGTTGAACGCTTCAGTTTGTACCGGCGCTTTCCTGATGGCGGCAGCCGGTTTACTGAGCAACCAACAGAATGTCACCACTCACTGGGAAGATATCCCGGATTTGCAAACACAGTTCCCCGGTCTCAACGTTATCAGCAACGTCCGTTGGGTGGATGAAGGCTCTGTTATCACGTCAGCGGGTATTTCTGCGGGTATTGATATGAGCCTGCATATTGTCAATCGCTTACACAGTCAGGCGCTGGCAGAAAAGACCGCCAGGCAAATGGATTTCCACTGGCAAAAGGCCTGATAGTATGAAGTACCGCTTTCAGGACAAGATAAACACAGCATCGTAACTATGATACCAGGTGACTGCATACCCTGTCGTACAATGATTTACAGGTTATTCAGATACCCATTGAAAATGGCCTGCCAGAGTACCTTGACTGGGTAAGGGGAGAAACGGTGGTCATCGGCCAGTAGAGATGGTCGGATAGCATTCTTCAGGAAAAAGGACTTTTGTACTTACTTGATTGTTGAAACTCCTTTCAGAATTGATTTCATACGGCTTTGCCGTATAATAAATGTATGATTTTTATAGAAACCAGCCGCTTTACCAAATTGCTATCCGGATATTTATCAGATGATGAATACCGGGTATTGCAGTGGCACCTTCAACAGAAACCGGATTCTGGCGATCTTATCAGGGGTAGTGGGGGTGTCCGTAAAATACGATGGGCACCGGATGGAAAGGGTAAAAGTGGTAGTATCCGGGTTATTTATTACTGGAAAAAGAGTGATTTTGAAATCTGGATGTTGACCTTATATCGCAAGTCGGAGCGTGAAAGTATTCCTGGTCATATCCTGAAAAAGATAGCGGAGGCTATAAACGATGAATGAACGAGATATTGGTCAGGAAATCCTCGATGGCCTGAATGAGATCAAGGCATTTAAGGCGGGTAAGGGAAAGCTGAAAACGACCGTCTTATCAGAGCCGTCACCTGCCAAAGAGATCAGGGAAAAGCTCCAGCTGTCCCAGTCGGCTTTTGCTTCTTTTATGGGAGTCAGTGTTCGGACAATCCAGGACTGGGAGCAGGGACGGCGGAATCCTCAGGGGCCTGCAAAAGCTTTGTTGCGAGTTGTCGAACAGCATCCTGAGGTTTTTGAGAATCTCCGTTAATGGGCAGTTTTTTATAGGTTGTCGGTGGTGTGCACAACGCAGAAATGGATAAGCCCGGTGTTTTACAATGGATTTACTCTCAGGGAAAACAGGCCAGGTTGAACGCTTCAGTTTGTACCGGCGCTTTCCTGATGACGGCAGCCGGTTTACTGAGCAACCAACAGAATGTCACCACTCACTGGGAAGATATCCCGGATTTGCAAACACAGTTCCCCGGTCTCAACGTTATCAGCAACGTCCGTTGGGTGGATGAAGGCTCTGTTATCACGTCAGCGGGTATTTCTGCGGGTATTGATATGAGCCTGCATATTGTCAGTCGCTTACACAGTGAAGCGCTGGCAGAAAAGACCGCCAGGCAGCAAATGGATTTCGACTGGCAAAAGGCGTGACAGTATGAAGGATCGCTTTTGGAAAAGATAAAACAGTAAAAACCAATCACCTGGATTTCCCAGAGCCGTCTCTTCACCACTGATCTGACACAATCACCTCCTGTTGTTCCAAACAATTTTGCGGGAAAAGTTTACATCAGCCACTTTTTATAATACAAATGATAATTATTCTCATTAAAATAAATGAATCAATACGGGATCCGGACAGTGAACCAGTGGCAACAGAAGCTTCATCAAGGGAATGTTAATTTTCATCAAGGGAATGTTAATTTTCATCAATGCAAATGGCGATCAGCTGAAACAGCTTATCTGGACGCTGCCCGGATGCTGGAACATGAATGGTTCAAGGATCTGGATAACCCTCAGTTAATGATGGCGTGGATTGCTGCCATGCATAATCTGGCAGCCCTTTATGAAAATCAGAAGATCCCCCAGAAGGCCAGTGAATTTCTGGTCTTCCCCTACCGGCGGATTATCACGCTGATAAAGTCAGGAGGATTGTCTGAATCATTTAAGCCCCCGTTACTCAAGGCTCTGAAGTGTACTGTGATACCGCTGCTGGAGTTTTCCACAAAGCATCGTATCTGTAAGTGCTGTCAACATTATCTCGATGAGGCCAAAGAGTGGCTAAGTCTGAGTTGGCCGGATCTGCAATACTTACACAGAAACCAAAACCACATTGGTAATCAATCTTCCCCCACGGATAGAACAATTCACTGACCTAAAAGGGGCGTTTTCGCCCTGCCTGTGGTCTGGTCACATGGCGAGAAAACGTCCCAAATGGTTTTCCAGCGTTACCAACGCCCTGTTGAACGCAGGCTAAACCACCTCTTTCAGCCGATACCACAACATCCCCAGGGCCAGTAACGGCGAACGGAAATAGCGCCCTCCGGGAAAAGTGATATGACGTATATTGGCAAACACATCAAACCGTTCTGCCTGGCCGGAAATAGCCTCTGCCAGTACCCTCCCCGCCAGATGGGTGGCATTGACCCCGTGGCCAGAATAGGCCTGGGCAAAGTAAATGTTTGCCCCTGATCGACCAATCTGTGGCATGCGATTGGCACCAATCCCAATCATGCCGCCCCACTGGTATTCAATAGCGACATTTTCCAGCTGAGGAAAGACCTGCAACATTTTCGGGCGGAGCGATGCGACAATATCTTTTGGATCCCGCCCGGAGTAATTGCACATACCACCAAACAACAGTCGTTTATCCGCAGAAAGGCGGAAGTAATCCAGGGCAAGGCTGACATCACAGATAGCCGTGTCTTGTGGTATCAGGCTTTGCCAGACCCTGTCCTCCAGTTGTTCTGTGGCAATGATATAACTGCCCGCAGGTAACACTTTTCCGCCAATCTTTGGTTCCAGGTTCCCCAGGTAGGCATTCCCTGCCAATACCAGGAACTGGCAGGTTACCGAACCTTTCGCCGTTTCAACCGCGGGCAGGTTACCCTTATGGATTTTCACCACCGGCGAATATTCGAACAACTGTACCCCTAATCCCTCAGCTACACGCGCCTCACCCAGACAGAGATTCAATGGGTGCAAATGCCCACTTCCCGAGTCGAGCATGCCGCCAATATACCGGTCAGTATTGATATATTGCTTGATATCATCCTGTGATAGCAGCCGCAGCTCATGGGCATAATGGCGTGCCTTCAGGGACTCATAATCTTCCGTAATCCCGGCCATCTGTTTTGGCTTGATCGCCGCATCCACATAGCCCATTTTCAAGTCACACTGAATGCCGTATTTCCGGACCCGCTCGCGCACCAGCTCAACAGCCTCAAACCCCATCCGATGGATTGCCTCGACCCCATCGGTACCGATCTGGTTGCGAAACTGCTCCGGCTCTTCCCCCATCCCCCGAATCAGCTGACCGCCATTTCGCCCGGTTGCCCCCCAACCGATTTTCCGTGCCTCCAGAACCGCAACGCGATAGCCACGCTCGGCCAGTTCCAGGGCTGTAGCGATGCCGGAGAACCCCCCACCAACCACACAGACATCGACGGTCAGGCTACCTTCCAGCACCGGATAATCTGTGGCAAAGTTCAGTGACGCGGCGTAGTAAGACTGCGCATGGACTTCGGTATGTACAGGTGCCTTGAGTTTCATAAATCATTGCCTGTTCTTATATTTCAACGTTTTCAAGAGGCAGAATTTCAGCGAACCATTCCTCACGAATAATTCCTCACGAACTATTCCCCAGGCCCCCTGATATATCAAGGGAATTTTCAGTCTGCGTCAGAGTCTAATACCGGGTACTTATGACGAGCTTTTTTTATGACACCCCTCAAGGAACCCGGCAAACAACATTTATCTTTCAGCACAAACCCACCCCGGGGAGCCGTTGCAGCAACAGCGCGTCCTGCGAAGCACAATCAATATTCGGTAAAACCGGATGATGGAGTAGCGATCGCCGGAAAAATTACCGGAGAATCCATTGACCTTCCTCTACCGGAAAAGGCACCAATCAATAAAAGAGCCAGTCGCCACTACTCCCCACCGATTGAAACCGAACAGGCGATAGTGCAGCTCTTGCCCCTGAAAGAACCGGTGAAAAGCAGAAAAATCAACGAAGGAGGGTCTTCTGTGGTAAAAAAAGTATCGGATGGACAACAAACCATCGCTGTGAAGCTGTTAAAAGATAAAACAGTCTCAATAGAGCGGAGACTCATTCAGCAGAAAAACGGAGAGATATCAGGGCTTAATATTCCGGATCATCCGAATATTGTTAAAACTCTGGCGGTTTTAGTACAGCGAGAGGCTAACAATAAATATCGTTTGATCCAACACGGGGATCCTGATTTTTCCCTGGCTCTCTACAGGCCCCTGGCCTGTGTTCTCGAATATGTTGATGCCATTGACCTTTGTGAAAGCCTTGTAAATAAAAAAGTCCAACCCGGTTTAGACCTTGCAGTTGATGTTGGCAGAAAAATCTGTGCCGCATTAATGTGTATTCATGATCAGAATTTGGTGTATCGGGATATTAAGCCCGAGAATATACTTTATGCCCCCCCAAAAGCCCCGGGGGAAGAAAGCATGGTAAAGCTAACCGATATGGGGCTCACCAAACACCTGAAAAAGAACGATTATACCAGAACCCTCTGTGGCACTGTTGACTATGTTGCCCCCGAGGTGTTCTCTGAGAGTAGATATAATCATACCGCAGATGCCTGGTCACTCGGGGTGCTTCTATTTGTTGTATCCACCGGAATACGATTATATGACTCAAAGGATAAATCTAAGACTTATAAGGACATCATCCGTTTCAATGAAAAAAGTGAGGTACAAAAAAGGTCATATATGCTGACGCGATTCAGAGTTTTTCATCCTGAATTGTTGAACATCATGCTTTCGCTGTTTCGTAAACCGAGCCAGCGAATGGCATTGTCAGAAGCGAAAGCAGCATTGGACCAGTTAGCAGGCTTAAAGCAGTGAAATCCAGGTAGATTTCAACTCCGTGTATTTATCAAAGGCATGGAGCCACTTCGTCGTATATTTTATCGATGGCCTCGGCACACCAGCGAATACAGTTGGCACTGCCAGGAATATCATCACCCAGGGCATCGCTGATGGGCTTACCCATATCAATCGATTCCAACAGCGCCAGCTCCTCCAGATGCTGTTCAATTTTGCGAGCAAAGGCCTGAAGAATTTTTTTGCGGGCTACCGGAGATTTGCGGCACCAGACGCCAGACTCAAACGTTGAACGGGCAGCAGCAACCGCACGATTGACATCCGTTTCATCGCAGCTGGCCACACGGGTCAGAAGCTTGCCATCCACAGGAGAGATACAATCAAAGGTGTCACCACTGGCAGCATCGGTGTATTCACCGTTGATCCAGGCCTGATGGCGGATCTCCAGTCCATCGGCCATAAGTAGTTAACGAAATGCAGTACTTGATTCAATACAGATTGTTTGAAATATTGTACACAATGTTTGCAATCATGCGCGCCACTGATAACGCTGGCGTCAGCAAACCAGGGCTCAATAATAACAAAGGTAAGGGATATGACTGATCTGCCCCTGAGTAAGCCCACAGCAACTGCCCGCCAACATACCATGAACAGAAAAGCCAGCTCACTGGACGCGCTCTGAATGCCCTTCACAGCAAACCGCCAGTTCAGGCAACAGTCCCGCATGCTCACCAGTGCAGAAGGCATGTACTATCAGGACGACAAAGGTCGTCTGATTCTGGATGGCTGCGCCGGTCTATGGTGTGTTAACGCCGGTCATGGACGTCAGGAGATATCTGACGCTGTCGCCCGTCAGGTGGCAAAAATGGACTACGCGCCACCCTTTCAAATGGGGCACCCCCTGGCATTCGAGTTTGCAGAACGTCTGGCGGACATTACCCCCGGCAACCTGAACCACGTGTTCTTTACCAACTCAGGCTCAGAGTCTGTAGAGACTGCCCTGAAAATTGCCCTGGGCTACCATCGCATCAGGGGTGAAGGTACACGACAGAGACTGGTTGGTCGTGAGCGTGGTTACCACGGTGTGAATTTTGGCGGCATTTCTGTTGGGGGGATCGGCAATAATCGCACAATGTTCGGTAAACTAACTGAAAAAACGTGTGATCAAATATTGAAAGCAGACATGTCCCAGATAGACACCCACGATCCCTGTAACACCTGACAGTACAGGGGGTGCAGGGATCGGCAAGCGGAAGTAGCTGAAGAGCATACCTACGGCAAAACCAGTGGCTGTAGCAATAAGGGCTTCGTTCATCAGGTGACACCAGAAGAAACTGCAGGAAAATCTTATATTAGTCCATGAAAACAGCCCCTGAAGTCTGATTCAGGGAAACGAAGCTTAAACAACATAATAAGGTGGATTATGAAAACCGATACCCGGCCACTGATCGGTGTCACAGCAGACACGGCAATGGATGGTCTGCACCGTGCACATCAGGCTGGAGAAAAGTATCTCACCTCTGTTGTTCATGCTGCCAATGCCCTCCCTGTTATCATCCCTTCTTTGCCTGTTCCCCTGGATAGTCAGGACATTCTTGCACAGCTTGACGGCCTGCTGGTTACTGGTGCTTATTCGAATATTGAACCCCGGCGCTATGGTAGTGCACCGGCTAACTCCGATGTTTCAAAAGAAAGCGCACACCATGATAGCCAGAGAGATAACACAACTCTGCAACTTATCCCTGATGCCATAGCCCTGGGTATTCCTTTATTAGGCATTTGCCGAAGCCTGTCGTACAAGGCATTACCAACGATTACCTCGTCATCACTAAGAACATAACCATAAGCAAAGATACTATGAAAAAGCTGGCCAGCTGGTTAAAAGCGCAGAGAATCACCGAGGTCGAAGCGGTCATATCCGACTTTACCGGTATCGCCCGTGGCAAGATTATGCCCAGTAGCAAGTTTATTGCCGAAAAAGGCATACGACTGCCGGAAAGTTTGCTGATTCAGGGGGTGACCGGAGATTACGTCGATGATGAAATCTACTATGAGCTGATGAATGCCGCTGAGATCGATATGATTCTCAAACCCGATGAGTCCGCTGTCCATATGGTACCCTGGGCACTGGAGCCAACGGCGCTGGTTATCCATGACTGTTACGATAAGCAGGGTAACCTGATCAGCATGGCACCAAGGGCAGTGCTGAAAAACGTTCTGGCGCTTTATGAAGCCAAAGGCTGGAAGCCCGTCGTGGCACCTGAACTGGAATTTTACCTGACCAAACGCACCGCTAATCCGGACCACCCGTTGCAGCCGCCGGTTGGCCGATCCGGGCGTCCTGAGTCTGGCCGCCAATCCTACAGCATTGACGCTGCCAATGAATATGACCCTCTCTTTGAAGATGTTTACAACTGGTGTGAACAGCAGGGGCTGGATGTAGATACCCTGATTCACGAAGAAGGTGCAGCCCAGATGGAAATCAACTTCCGTCACGGTGATGCGCTGTCCCTGGCAGACCAGGTATTTATATTTAAACGCACGGTACGGGAAGCGGCATTAAAACATGAGATTAATGCCACTTTTATGGCCAAGCCCATCAGTGGTGAACCGGGCAGCTCCATGCACCTGCACCAGAGTATCCTGGATAAACATGGAAACAACATTTTCAGCAACGAAGATGGCTCCCCCAGCAAGATGATTTACCACTATATTGGCGGGCTTCAGCAGTATGTATCGGAAGCCATGCCACTTTTTGCGCCGAACGTAAACTCCTACCGTCGTTTTCTCAGGGATACCTCTGCGCCGGTGAATCTGGCCTGGGGTATTGATAACCGGACTGTCAGCCTGAGAATTCCTGACTCATCTCCTGCCAACCGCCGTGTTGAAAACAGACTGGCAGGGGCGGACGCCAACCCATACCTCGCCTTTGCGGCATCACTGCTTTGTGGTTACCTTGGCATGATTAATGCCGCAGAACCAACACAAGCCGTTACCGGAAATGCCTCTGATGATTCTAACGACAAAAGACTTCCACTTAATCTTGAGGAAGCCCTTGAGCTGATGGAACAGAGTGAAATTCTCAAAAAGACCCTGGGAAGACGCTTTGTTCGTTCCTATGTTGAAGTGAAGCGCACTGAATACCAGAACTTCAAAGGGATTATCAGCTCCTGGGAGCGTGAATACCTGCAGATGACTGTTTAAAAAAATAATAAAATTCTTGATGGCATGGCCGGGCTCTGGTGCGTCAATATTGGCTATGGACGACAGGAGCTGATTGCCGCAGTCTGTCAGCAGATGAAAGAGCTGCCTTACTACAACACCTTCTTTAAAACCACCCATAACCCGTGGTGTCGGCATGGTTGCGGCACTGGAAATGACCAATAACAGGGAAGCAAGAACCCGTTTTGATGATGAAGGCACAGCAGGCACCGTCTGCCGTAATTTCTGCTTCAAAAATGGTCTGGTGATGCGCGCAGTGGGCGATACCATGATCATCTCACCACCACTGATCATCAGCCATGCCGAGATTGATGAATTGGTGACCAAAGCCCGTAAATGCCTTGATTTAACCCTGGAGTACTTGAACGACAGAAAACAATAATTCATCCGGGTTGTTATAACCCGGGTATTTTTTAATCAACCTTGCCAAAGACACCATTGCCAACTTTGAGCAAGAGACCGGTATCCAGGTTCGCTATGACGTGTTTGACAGTAATGAAGTACTGGAAGCCAAGCTCCTGTCAGGAAATACCGGCTACGATATTGTCGTGCCCTCTTCCGATTTTATGGCCAGGCAGATCAAAGCCGGTGTGTTCAAACCGTTGGATAAAACCAGACTGTCTGAATGGAAACACCTTGATACGGAACTGATGGCCCTGCTGGAGACATACGACGAAGGCAATAAACATTCCATCCCTTACCTGTGGGGAACCACGGGCATTGGCTATAACCCTGAGCTGGTCAAAAAATATCTTGGCGAAGAGGCCCCTGTCGACAGCTGGGACCTGGTGTTTGAGGAGAAGTACATCAGCAAGCTGAACAAGTGCGGTGTTGCGTTTCTGAATGCGCCAACAGAAATCATGCCTGCTGCCCTGCGCTACCTTGGGCTTGATCCTAACTCAGTGAACAAGGGTGATTATCAGAAAGCGGAAGCGCTGCTGATGAAGGTTCGCCCTCATGTCACCTACTTCCACTCTTCCCGCTACATTTCTGATCTGGCCAACGGAGATATCTGTGTGGCAATAGGCTGGTCCGGCGACGTGCTGCAGGCCAGTGACCGTGCCGATGAAGCCGACAATGGTGTCGTTGTTGAATACACCATTCCCAAGGAAGGTGCAGGCATGTGGTTTGATATGCTGGCCATTCCCAAAGATGCGAAAAATATTGATGAAGCCTATGCCTTCCTGAACTATCTTCTGAAGCCGGAAGTGATTGCTGACATCAGTAACTACGTGGCCTATGCCAGCCCGAATAAGAGTTCTTTTGCCCTGGTTGACCAGGATATCCGTGAAAATCCCGGTATTTACCCGACCGCAGAAGCCAAAAAGAATCTCTACGTTTTTGCTGTGCTGCCACCCAAAGTGGATCGCATTATTAACCGGTCGTTCACCAAAGTCACTACCGGACAGTAAACGTCACCACTGGCTCCTGCGGGACAGGGAGCCAGTCTCTTGCTTCCCTGTGGGTCTGTTCAAACATCATGGAGAACTTCAGGGAAGCTTCAAGGAGAACCTGCTTTGGATGTAGGAACACGGTTAAAAACCGTTCGAATTATGCATAACCTCTCCCAGCGAGAGCTGGCAAAACGTGCCGGTGTTACCAACAGCACCATTTCCATGATTGAAAAAAACAGTGTCAGCCCATCGGTCAGCTCCCTGAAAAAAGTACTCGATGGCATTCCCATGTCGCTGGTGACGTTTTTCTCTGTGGAGATGGATGAGTACGGCTACGAGCCAGTCGTCTATCGTTCAGAAGAACTTCCTGCGATGATCATGGACCAGATACAGATCAAAATCATTGGTCAGCACAAGGCGAACCGTGCCATGGCCTTTATGGATGAAAATTACCCGCCGGGTTCCGATACCGGTGAGGAGATGCTCTGCCATGAAGGTGAAGAAGCCGGCATCATCATTGAAGGTCAGCTTGAGCTTACCGTGGGTCTAGATGTCTATCTGCTGAACCCCGGTGACAGCTATTATTTCGACAGCAACCGCCCTCACCGCTTCTGCAATCCGAGTAATGACAAAAAGTGTCGTTTGATCAGCTGTACAACTCCCGGTAATTTTTAATGCCTTCCGGTGAAGGCGCTATCCGGTCAGGCCCTTGCTTTAAAAAAATAACTATATTGCTTTCCAGAGAGATCGGTAAACCTGTGGAGCCCATGCCATGGGCATACTTGCATGGATGTATTGGACATATCCTCTGAGGTCATCAAATGCAAATTGCAACATCTACCTTGCCAAATGTCTTCCCTTCCCAGGTCACTTCTTCACACTCCCGGGAAACCACAAAAGCATCAGGTATCACCGTCAGCCACGGGCAGACGAGTGCCAGTTGCCGTCATGGCCCAGCTCAAAAGCCTGAGCACAGGGCGATTTCTGACTACAGGGTAAGGCAGCTTGCCGGTAGTGCCTTACAGGCCGGAATGGGACTGATGCGTAGTGTAGCGGGTTATGCATTTAATCAGGTAATGACCTCACCTTATATTGATGGTGTTGCACCAGGGCTTAAAACACTGCTCAGCTTTGCTGTTTTTTATCATCAACTGCAACCGGCCGGGGCGAAATGTCCTTCTGACGAATTCAGCTGTGACAACGGTAAATGTATTTATATCAGTGATCTGTGCGATGGGCATGATGATTGTTTTGATAATACGGATGAGCGGAAAGATGTATGCACTAAGGACAAATGTGAAAAGTTGGGGCGGTTTATCTGCAACAGCGCAAAGTGCATTGATACCAAGGGGGTCTGTAACGGGAGAGATAGTGGGTATGGTCATTTAGATTGTGGCGATGGTTCCGATGAGGGGGCGAAAACATGCACTCAGGATAGATGTGAGAAGTTAGGGCGTAGTTTCCTCTGCCACAACAGTTCAAAATGTATCTCTACCGAAAGAGTGTGCAATGGACATAATAGTTGTAATACTCTGAATGTTACGGATAATTCTGATGAAGGGCCGGATTTATGCACACAGGACCAATGTGAGAAGCTAGGGCGTAGTATCCTCTGCAACTACGAAGACAAACCAACATGTATCTCTCGCAGGATGCAGTGCGATGGATATATTGATTGTGGTGATGGTTCCGATGAGGGCGCGGATTTTTGCACTCAGGCCAGATGTGAAGAGTTAGGGCGTAGCTTTCTCTGCAAAAACAAAAGGTGCATTGAGCCCAAGTATGTCTGTAACAAGGATGACTGTAACTTGGTTAAATCTTATTGGTATGATAATTGTGATGATAATTCCGATGAGGGGGCGGATTTATGCACACAGGCCAAATGTGAAGAGTTAGGGCGTGATTTCCGCTGCGACAGCAGCAAATGTATTCCTCGGGATAAAGTGTGCGATGGGAATTTCGATTGTTGTGATTTCTCGGATGAGCGGGCAGATTTATGCCATACTGTTGCCCCCCCTGCTTATGGCTGGCTTGCTTTACCCGCTGTTTTGACAATAGCCGCCTATGGAGTCTGTACCTATAAAAGTTATAAGACTCTCAGGCAGGCAAATCCGGACTCATCAACAACACCTTTATTGTTGAACGCACTAAGTAATCCATTGCAATTCCGGCAGTCTCATCATCAACCCGCAGCTACAGCGGAGCCTTCGACGGGGTCCGCGAACAACAATAATCCGGTGGTACAACTGGAGCAACAGAACGTTTGACGGCATAAATCATGTGCCCAACCAGCTGTGGCTGATTAGCCGCAGTGGACGGTCAATGACAAAGGTCAAATTCATAGCCAGAGGCTGTGCAGGAGAACAATAGTGTATGAAATTACCAGTCAATAGTTGCATCTTTGTTTTCCCTGGGCACAGTCAGCTTTCCTGCACTCTACTTCATCATTAAAGTACAAAGGCGACGTTAACCCAACAGTATTGACCTGATAAAAATCAACTACAATTCGATACAGGATTCATCAATGAATTAACCATCCAAGGTTTCTCTGCATCTCAGTGCCCTGAATTTGAGCCAGAACAGTTCATCCAATGCCGGGGGCACTGATATTTTACCCTTGCAGTATGATTCAGAAGCGGGTGTGACCAATGCTCCAGCATTAGAAACTATCGGGCTGGCTTCTAAAGGAACTCATATTACAGGCCCTTTATTACTGGATAGAACGGCTTCTATTTCATCATCTGGTGATGTTTCCCTGCTATCCAGTGGCTTTCGGAAAAGATGGCAAGTCAATGAAGAGAACCATTCCCCAAAAGAGCCCCATTCCCCACCCTTTGAAATATTACAGCAGGCGCATAAAATCCAATTTACCTTGGCAAATGAGCCTGGTAAATGTTTGTCCATCCAGCATTTAACTAACCACACAGGGCTATCAATACCAGAGGCTGAAAAAGAGATTAACAGCTTTTAAAAAAAACTGGAGAGCGCCCAATATCACTGGAATTATGCAAAATCAAACATTGAACGTTTAGCTAACGACCACCATCATATATTCAATACTTTACACACCGTTGAAGCCAATAGAAATCTGGCAGAAAGAAGCGCTGTAAGATTTGAAAAAAAGCATGACAAGATTGAATCCATTCTGAAACATATCAGCAGGGAAGAAAACAAAGCGATTATCACCGAAAAACTTTGTGAGCAGCTCAAGAAGCCAAAACATGACGTTGAAATTCTTTTTCAGCGTTTTATCTGCGAAGCGGAAAAACCGAAATCAGTACTTCATGGGGTGCTAACAGGTCTGTGTCTTTTCAGTGCTTTTGGCAGATACAGCAGTTTTATTCTCGATAAACAATCTACAGCCAGTGACATTATTGTGACGTTGATCGGGTCTTTCAGTACTGCTGCATTGACATTAGATGCTGTGTCAGCCGCTCCTGACAGCTGGGAAGAGTATTCAGCAAAACTTTCCCGGGCACAGGAAACCTTCAATAAATGTTATTTCCCCGCATTATTCCTGGCCACGGCCAGCGACATGGCAAGGGTTGGCATTGCTGCCCATAAAGAATTTGGACTGACTATTGCCATTTTGGGTACTGCCTCAGAAGGTATTACCATGCTGGCCATTGGCTGTGAAGCGCTCAATCTTCTCTACAAAGCCGGGGAAATAATAGGCAAGGCAGAGCGTTGTCATCTTGCTGCTGAGAATATTTTGGCCGCTGACCTTGTTCAAACCGCTGCCATTGCGTCTCCAGTTTCGGCCTATGCCTTACCACTGGTTGTTGAACAATGGACCAATGATCCCCCGGAACTCATTCCGCCAGAATCATGGGCCTTTTCTTACGGGGCCCAGGCAGCAAAAATTTTCATAATGTCGCCTCACGCACTGGTTAATACGATTATTGAAACTTATATGACGGCGACATTTTTAGTGTCAATTAAAAAGGTAATATTTGAAACTGCACGTTTAACGTCTGTTTTTTGTAAGAAAAAAGCGGGCCAACAAACACAACTAACCGATTCAGAAAAACGTATCTCTGATAAGATCGATAAAATTCTGACCACGCTTGGCTCTGTACCAGACTCCAGAGTTGGCAAAGTCGCCCTGGCTAAAGCACTCCTGGGCCTGGCATGCAGCTTAACCGTTGGCAGTTTTGCGCTTTACAATGCCTTTATCTACCAAATGGGCCTCACCCGGGAAAGGGCTGATACATTCAGAGTGATGCCTAACGAAACTCGCTTTAACGGCACTGTGCATCCGGGTGTGTCGCCTGATCCACTGGATGGATTAGCAAGATGGGCTGACAGAGATGCCACTGTCAATGAATTTTCGGTCGGGACAACCATGACAGCCCAGTTTATGGAAGCCTTCAGTCTGGTCAAGGCGGCGGGGATGGTTTTTGGCGTTGGTAAGGCACTGTATCAGAGATGCCGTGGCACTCAGCCTATGACTCCGAGCCAGCTGCGCACTGCACTGGAAGCGTCTTCTGAAGAAAAACTGGATGAAATTTTAGCCATTTTTCAACAACAGGGCTCACTGTCCAAAAAATTAGTAGAATATAAAATTTCAACGGTTTGACCAGCTAAGCCTTTACCTTCCTGTAAGGGGAAGGGTTATGCTGCATCAGTCAGTGACAGAATGGCAACAGGAGCATAACCCATGACCGTCATAGAAACCGAACTGCGATTGAGTGGTCTGCGCTGTGCCGGCTGTGTTGGCAAGGTAGAAAAGGCCCTGCTTGCGGTGACCGGCGTTACTGCCGCCAGTGTTAATCTTGCCGACCGCACTGCACGGGTTGCCGGAACCGCCTCTTCAGAATCGTTAGTGAGCGCAGTAGAAAGTGTTGGCTTTGTCGCTGAGCTTGCTTCGGGAGTTCAAACCTCGGCAATGGTTGCCATCGCAGCCATGAACTGTGCCTCCTGCGTTGGCAAAATTGAAAAATCACTGCAGGGCATCGATGGGGTTCAGGGAACCGTTAATCTGGCGGATAAAACCGTTCTGCTGGAAAGTACCGACGGTACGGATCTTCATATAGAGATCCATAGCGTGCTTTCTGCGCTGGAACAGGCGGGGTTTCCCGGCACGGTTCTTAACTTTGCAGAGGGTTCATTCGAGCAACAACAGGTTCAGCAGGAAGCAGAAGACAGGCGACGTTATCGCTATCTGCTGAAACATACCGCCATCGCCCTGGGCCTCGGGATACCACTGATGATCTGGGGCATGGTCACCGGCGAGATGGGCGTCAACAGCCCTCAGGAGCAGATTGCCTGGGGTGTGGTTGGCGTTGTTACCGGACTGATTCTGTATTTCTCCGGTGGGCACTTCTTCACAGGGCTATGCCAGTCCCTGAAACATCGCAATGCCAATATGGACACTCTGGTGGCACTGGGCACCGGTGCCGCCTGGCTGTTTTCCATGATTGTTGTACTGTTCCCGGATTGGCTGCCCGACAGTGCCCGGCATGTCTATTTTGAAGCTTCCGCCATGATTATCGGCCTGATCAACCTGGGCCAGGCGCTGGAACTCAGAGCCAGGGGCAAAACCAGTGAAGCGGTAAAACGACTGCTTGGGCTTCAGGCCAGGACAGCGCGGGTGATTCGTGCTGGCAAAGAGCTGGATATCCCTGTGCAGCAAGTGCGTAAAGGCGACACACTGCGGGTACGCCCCGGAGAGAAGATTCCGGTGGATGGCAGCATTGTGGATGGCATGAGCTTTGTGGATGAATCCATGCTGACCGGTGAGCCTGTCCCTGTAGAAAAGCAGGCGGGTGATGCCATTAGCGCCGGCACCCTGAATAAAAATGGCTCACTGTTGTTTACTGCTGAAAAAGTGGGCAGTGAAACAGCACTCGCCCAGATTATCGCCCTGGTAAAAAAAGCCCAGAGTGCCAAGATGCCGATCGCCCGACTGGCCGATAAAATTTCCAGCATCTTTGTTCCTGCCGTTATCCTGATTGCACTGCTGGCGGCAGCTGTCTGGTTTTTTGCAGGACCTGAGCCCAGGGTTGCCCATACGCTGGTGGTCACCACCACGGTGCTGATCATTGCCTGCCCCTGCGCACTGGGCCTTGCCACGCCCATGTCAGTTATGGTGGGAGTGGGTAAAGCTGCGGAGCTGGGCATTTTGATTCGTAAAGGTGACGCGTTGCAGCAGGCCAGTAAACTGACGACACTGGTTCTGGATAAAACGGGCACCATCACCGAAGGTCGCCCCACCGTAACTGAGATTGTCAGCCTGGAGCCATACACCGAAGTCGAACTGTTAACCCTGGCAGCCAGCCTGGAACAGGGCTCTGAACACCCTCTTGCTGAAGCAATTGTGGCATCCGCCCAGTCAAGGCAGATAGCACTGAAAGCCGTTGAAAGTTTTCAGGCCATTCCCGGTCATGGCGTCTCTGGCAACGTCGATGGTCAGGTAGTGTTGCTGGGTAATAAAAAATTGATGACCGACAATGGCTGCAACATCGAAAGCCTGGTCGATAAAGCGGAACAACTGGCAGAACAGGGGCAAACCCCGATGTTTATGGCGATTAATGACTGTCTGGCCGGGATCATCTCCGTTTCAGACCCAATCCGGGCCGACTCACAGGCAGCCATCAAACGGCTTCATAAACTGGGTATTACCGTGGTTATGCTCACCGGAGATAACCGGTTAACAGCACAGGCCATCGCCAGACAGGCGGGCATCGATGAGTTCCATGCCGAAGTTCTGCCTGAAGATAAAGCCGGGCATGTGAAAGAAATACAGCGTCTTCTATCCGGGCGCGGTCATAAAGTGGGTATGGCGGGTGATGGCATCAACGATGCCCCGGCCCTGGCCCAGTCCGATGTTGGCTTTGCCATTGGCACCGGGACCGATGTTGCCATTGAATCGGCGGATGTGACCCTGATGGGCGCGTCTCTTCACGGTGTCGCAGATGCTATTGAACTCTCAAGAGCAACACTGAGAAATATCAAACAGAACCTGTTTGGTGCCTTTATCTACAACTCATTAGGCATACCCATTGCCGCGGGCATCCTGTTCCCGTTTACCGGTATGCTGCTCAATCCGGTTATCGCCGGTGGTGCCATGGCACTGTCGTCGGTAACCGTGGTGTCCAATGCCAATCGGTTAAGGTGGTTCAAACCATCAACGAATAAACATCAATTGTCATAAAATCATGCGACTGGCAGTGTCAGGGTAACCTCCAGCCCACCCTCCGGATGGTTACGAAGTCTGAGGCTGCCACCATGAATCCGCGCCAGGTGGCGAGCGGTGATCAGCCCAAGACCGTTACCATCCGGGTTCTTCTGACAGCCGTAGTCCAGCCGGAAATAAGGTTTGAAAATCGTTTCTTCCATCCCCTCTGGAATACCGGGCCCGTTATCACGGACAGTAATGATGACCTGATCGGCTACCCGCTCAATATAAACATTGGCCGGTGCCCCATAAACAATCGCATTGCCAATCAGGTTCTCCAGACACCGTTTAAGCGCCAGCGGTTTGCCGGTGATGTTATAACGCCCGTCACCTTCAGGATGATTCAGGAACGGTGTATGCAGCCAGGCCCTCTGCCCAACCGATTGGGCAGCCAGTGTCATGTCATTCAGCATTCTTTCCAGATCAACCACCCGGGGGTTTTCATGGATATCGGTATTGCTGACCACCTGCAGGGCCGACTTGACCATGATTTCCAGGTGTTCCAGGTCATGGATAAACGGCTCCCGCTTGGCGTCATCATCCAGCATTTCGGCTCGCAGGCGCAGTCGGGTAATCGGCGTTTTCAGGTCATGGGAAATCCCCGAAAACAACTGTTTCCGGTCACTCATATAATGGCGGATATTCTGCTGCATCTGGTTAAAAGCCCGGGCCGTTCTTTCATACTCCAGACAACCCCGTTCAGGAATGGCCACAGGCTCCAGATCCCGCCCAAAATCGTTTGCTGCTTTGGATAACGCCGCAAAAGGACGAACCATAAAATAGATAGCCATGGTCGCAAATACCAGCAGCACCAGCATCCAGATCAAATAGGAAGTTTGCAAAGGTGCCGGGGAGGAGTCATCAGCCGAGAGAATGGATGAGTCTGGCATCAGGGTTGCCAGGTATAGCCACTCACTGTTTTCAAGTTGAACCTGTATTACCAGAACCGGAAGATCCAGAGGCTCAACCAATAACGTTTCCCGGCCCCAGTTATCGGGCAGATCCTGCAGCAGCGTTTGATTATCAAACACCTTCAGCGTTTCCGGTCGGGAAAAAGCCACCTCGACCCGACCACTGATATGATTGGCGTTTTTAAGTACTGCCTTAAAGACATTCACCACCGTTTGATGGGCCAATGAGTTCTCATAAGGCACCAGTTTAATAAACTCCGGATTCAGGGTGATGAAGTAACGGGCTCCTCCCATGTAACGCAGTTTGTTGATAGCGGCCTTACGGAGTGAGGCAGGCAATGTCACAAAATATTCAGTGGTAGCCGACATACGCAGCGCCACACTGGTTGATACTCTGGCAAGCGCTTCCTGCCGGTCACTCTCGGTTTCCCGCTCCCAGAGATGATTCACCAGAAGCTGAGAGGTGAACACCAGGGCAAACATCACCATCAGGAAACGGCCGGCCAGCGTCCTTGGTGAGCACTCATGAAGCTGGTGTTTGAGGATTTGCCAATACTCTTTTATGACGCCGCTCATCCTTACGCTCACGAAAGAACAGGCACAGTGGCATCATGAGAAAATCGAACCTCGGTGGCCATCAGGTATCCGGCACCTCGCACGGTTTTGATGATCGCCGGTGACCTGGCATCATCACCCAGACACTGGCGGAGACGGCTGATATGGACATCAATAAAACGGTCCAGTGGATCTGAACCGCGTTTGCGGGTTTCGCCAGCAATATACTCACGACTCAACACCCTGCCGGCATTGTTCACAAAGAGCATCAACAGATTGTAATCAGCACCAGAGAGCGGCAGGGCTTCCCCTTCCATATCAGACAATGACCGGGTAACCATATCCAGGCGAAGGCCATGAAAACAGCAAAACCGTGAAGGCGGCAGCACCTCAGCGGTCTGCTCACTGCGCCGGAAAATGGCTTTGATTCGGGCCAGTAGCTCCCTCGGGTTAAAGGGTTTGGCAAGGTAATCGTCTGCCCCGATTTCCAGACCAACAATACGGTCCATTTCATCGGATACGGCAGTGAGCATGATCACAGGGACTTTGGTAAAGGTTCTCAACTGCCGACAGACATCAAAGCCATCAATACCCGGCATCATGATATCCAGCACCACCAGCGCATTCCGGGTTTCTTCCACGGACAGTGATTGGAACCGTTCCAGAAAAGACTCACCATCCGGTGATGTTTCTACAGCAAAACCATGCTTTGTCAGGTATTCAGCCAGTAACTGCCGAATGCCATCATCATCATCCACCACAAAAATCCGGTGCGATGCCCTCATCGTTCCCCCTAACCATATAATGACCACGTCGTCAGTCAGGATTATCCCAATCAGCGCTGAGCAAAACTATTGATCCCTGACAATATGAACGTCGATCGACTTATCTTTTTATGATCACTTTTTTAAGACTTTGTTACATTTCGTTGAGCTGCCTTACCCTAACAGCAAGCACTGTTTGATACCATCAAAGCACACAGAAATTCACCGAAGGACAACCATGAAAAAAGTCACAGCGCTGGCTGCCATGATGGCAGCGATGACCATTGGCAGTGCCGCTCAGGCCAGCACGACCCTTGGCGTTACCGTTTACAAATACGACGATAACTTTATGGCAAGCGTTCGCCGGGCTATCGAAGCAGAAGCCGACAAGGTTGACGGTGTTCGACTGCTGATGAACGACTCGCAGAACGATCAGTCCAAGCAGAATGACCAGGTTGACATTATGCTGGCCAGAGGGGTGAATGCTCTGGCGATTAATCTGGTGGACCCTGCTGCCGCTCCGGTCATCATTCAAAAAGCCAAGTACGATGATGTTCCCATTGTCTTCTACAACAAAGAGCCCTCCGCTGAAGCCCTGGCCAGTTATAAGCATGCTTACTACGTTGGCACTGACTCCAAGGAATCGGGCATTATCCAGGGAGAACTGATTGCTGAGCACTGGGCCAGAAACTCAGCCTGGGATCTGAACGGTGATGGCAAGATCCAGTATGTATTACTGAAAGGTGAGCCCGGCCACCCGGACGCAGAAGCAAGAACGTCCTATGTCATCTCTACCCTGAATGACCGGGGCTACCCGACGGCAGAACTCCATATGGATACCGCCATGTGGGATACCGCCATGGCAAAAGACAAGGTTGATGCCTGGATCTCTGGCCCGAATGCCGACAAAATTGAAGTGGTTATCGCCAACAATGATGCCATGGCCATGGGCGCTATCGAGTCCCTGAAAGCCGCCGGTAAATCCGCCATTCCCGTGTTTGGCGTTGATGCCCTGACAGAAGCACTGGCACTGATTAAAGGCGGGCAGATGCAGGGAACCGTACTGAACGACGCCAATAACCAGGCCAAAGCTGCTTTTCAGTTAGCCAATAACCTGGCCAATGGCAAAACCGCAGGTGAAGGCACCAACTGGAATATCGAAAATAAAATCGTTCGCATACCTTACGTGGGTGTCGATAAAGACGACTTGTGACAGGCAGGTTTAGGTCTGACTAACCTCTCGTTCCCACGCAGGAGCATGGGAACGAGAGGAAACCAGGCCAAATCTTTCAACTCCGTTTCTCATTCAAAAGAGCAGCCTCCCGGGCATTTCCGGTGCCCTTGCCGGGTGCTCTTTATCTCTGAAAAGTCAGAATGCTATGGATACCAGCAACCATTTGATTAACGACAGTGAATGGCTTCTGGAAATGACCGACATCAGCAAATCATTTCCCGGAGTAAAAGCCCTGGACCGGGTTAATCTAAAAGTGCGTCCTCACTCCGTCCATGCCCTGATGGGGGAAAATGGTGCCGGTAAATCAACACTCTTAAAATGTCTTTTCGGTATTTATGAAAAAGACGAAGGCAGTATTTATTTTCAAGGCAAGGCCACTGAATTTACCTCATCAAAGGAAGCACTCACTCACGGTGTTTCCATGGTGCATCAGGAGCTGAACCAGGTATTGCAATCCAGCGTGATGGACAATGTCTGGTTGGGTCGTTACCCAAAGAAACATGGTTTTATTGATCACAAAACCATGTACGACGAAACCAAAAAGATCTTTGACGAGCTGGATATTGATGTTGATCCAAAAGATAAGGTGGCGGATCTGTCTGTTTCCAAACGACAGATGGTGGAAATTGCCAAGGCATTTTCCTACAACGCCAAAATTGTCATTATGGATGAACCGACTTCGTCCCTTTCAGAAAAAGAAGTCCGCCACCTGTTTACCATCATTAATAAATTAAAAGAGCGTGGCTGCGGTATTGTCTACATCTCTCATAAGATGGAAGAAATTTTTTCTATCTGCGACGACATTACCATACTTCGGGATGGTCAATGGGTGACTACCCGGCCACTGGCAGGTCTGGATATGGACCAGATCATCAGCCTGATGGTGGGGCGGGAACTGACCCAGCGATTCCCTCAGCGGGATCACCAGCCGAAAGAAGTGATCCTTCAGGTTGAGCATTTGACCGCCAAAAACCAGCCCTCCATACAGGATGTCAGCTTTGAACTCCGTAAAGGGGAAATTCTCGGTATCGCCGGTCTGGTGGGTGCCCGTCGTAGCGATGTCGTGGAAACCATTTTTGGTATTCGCGATAAAAGCGCGGGCGTTATCAAGCTGCATGGAAAGACACTGGACAATAAGGATGCATACCAGGCCATCCAGAATGGCTTCTCTCTGGTCACCGAAGAGCGACGTGCGACGGGTATCTACGCCACACTCGATATCACCTTTAACGCTCTGATTGCCAATATTGAAAAGTACAAACAACGTTTTGGCTTATTAAGTAATCAGACCATGGGGGCGGATACTCAGTGGGTCATTGATGCCATGAAGGTAAAAACACCTAGTCATAACACGCACATCGGCTCACTCTCTGGCGGTAACCAACAGAAAGTGGTCATTGGCCGCTGGCTTCTGACCCAACCGGAAATCCTGATGCTGGATGAACCGACCCGGGGGATTGATGTGGGTGCCAAGTTTGAAATCTATCAGCTGATTCTGGACCTGGCCAAAAAGGATAAAGGCATCATTATGATTTCATCAGAAATGCCTGAGTTGCTGGGTGTCACTGACCGCATCATGGTAATGAGTAATGGTCGGGTTGCCGGCATTGTCAATACCAGGGAAACCACGCAGCACGAAATTCTTGAACTGGCTGCACGCTATCTATAACGCATTTTTTATTTACTGAAACGAACAAGGGGAGAGACTGCCATGAGTGTTGCCAGCAGTCTGACGGCGGGAAAACAACTGAGTGTTCTGCGCCTGGTAAAAGAAGGTGGTATCTATGCGGTGCTGCTGATTCTTCTGGCGGTGATTATTATACAAGAACCGTCGTTTGTAAGTTTAAGAAACCTCAGCAATATCCTGACCCAGTCGTCGGTCAGAATTATTATCGCCCTGGGGGTTGCCAGTCTGATCGTTACCCAGGGAACCGACCTTTCTGCCGGTCGGCAGGTTGGTCTGGCAGCGGTCATCTCGGCAACCCTGTTGCAAGCTTTGGAAAATGTCAACAAAGTCTTCCCGGAGCTGGGGCCACTGCCGATCCCTGCCGTTATCATGATTGTCTGTGCCATTGGTGCATTGATTGGTCTGGTGAACGGGCTGGTGGTCGCCTACCTGAAAGTGACGCCGTTCATCGCTACCATGGGTACGATGATTATCGTCTATGGCGTGAACTCCCTCTACTATGACTATGTGGGCGCTTCGCCAGTGGCCGGTTTTGCCACTCAGTTCTCCGAATTTACCCAGGGCTTTATCCGACTGGGTGACTTCCGGCTTTCCTACATCACCTTCTATGCGGTTATTGCCATTATTTTCAGCTGGGTACTGTGGAACAAAACCGTCTTTGGCAAAAACATCTTTGCCATCGGTGGTAACCCGGAGGCGGCCAAAGTCTCTGGTGTCAACGTACCACTTACCCTGCTGAAGGTGTATGCGCTTTCCGGCGTGTTTTATGCCTTTGCCGGTCTTCTGGAAGCTGGCCGTATCGGCTCTGCCACCAATAACCTGGGCTTTTTGTATGAGCTGGATGCCATTGCCGCCTGTGTGGTTGGCGGAGTATCTTTTGCCGGTGGCGTCGGCAGTATCATGGGCGTGGTCACCGGCGTATTGATCTTTACCATCATTAACTACGGTATGACTTATATCGGCATCAACCCTTACTGGCAGTTTATTATCAAGGGGGGGATTATTATCTTTGCCGTAGCTCTGGATTCCATGAAATACGCCAATAAAAAATAGTCGATAAAACGATGATGTCAAAGCACTGGCTCAGCAGAAAATTGCAGATCACATTGTCTGATCAAGAAACGCAATCACCTGTTCAGCCAGTGCTTCCGGCGTTGTCTCCACCGATATTTCCAGGTGTCGATGCAACTCCCCCCTACCCAGCAGTCCAGATAACATACCCTGCAAACCCCGTTGCTGACGATCGACTTCAAACCAGAGTTTAAGCTGTTGCTCATCGCGCCAGGCAACAATTTCCAGCTCCCGCCAGCGGCCAAGAAACTTCCCGGAGACCGGGATAAATTCAAACTCCTGAACAAACGGCAGCGCAAAGCCACTGGCGGCTTCACACTCCGCCTGGCGCAACTGCAAACCGGCGTTGGTGAGTCCATCAAACAGACCGGCCAGCAATGCATCCGGCCTTACTACCAGCAAGTCAGTATCCGAAGGATCTATGGCAAACTGGATATCCAGCCCGGTTTCCAGCCATACCTTACCCTCGCCCAGGGTAATGGGTGTGTTATAGGGCAAAATAAAACTGGCATTGAATATTCGTTCTTCACCCGGAGCAATAATAAAGGTTTCCGGCAATGACCACTGGCTTAAAGAGCAGGTCTGTTTTACCTTTTCAGTCACGGTTCCTTCATCACCGCCCTTACGCTTTTCCAGCTCGGCAAAATATTGGCAGCAGATATTCAGATAGATGTTATCAATCTGTTGTTCAGCGACACCCCCGTTAACCCGAATGGTGAAATCCACCCGTTTGCCCGGAATCAACTCTGGCTGCTCGAGCACGGCATCCACTTTGGCGGCACCTATCGACAACGACGCCATTGCTTTTTTCAGTAGTGACATAGATATACAACAACAAAACAGTAAAATCAGTCTGTGCAGCTGATCATTGATGATCAGAACACAATTCATATTGGCCAAAGTCGCCCATGATAAGCCCCATTTCCTGCCCGTCAAACTCTCTTCACTGACTCAGCCGGGCAGCGAGTCATTCATTATTCTGACCAGGTTCCGGCAGGTCATGTGCAGCTATATGTGCGTCAGTTTCTGCATAGGAGAGTATTTCTCTACAGCCACTCAGCGGACAGTGCACAAACAACCTGCCAATCTCATCCATGCTGGAAATATCGTAGTTTTCCAGTTTCTTGTCATCGCCACACCGACGATTGGGACAGCGTTGTTCATTACTGATCCAGCACTGGTTACAAACCCGATGGCCGCAAACCGTAACTTTGGTACCCTGCAAAAAATAAATATTGCACCCTGAGCACGTCGCTCTGGATGACAGCGCCTCCATAAGCTCTTTGTCATCAAGGCTCCTTTTGGCTATGGTCACCATATTACCTGCTGAAGTCACGACATAATCCAGTTTCATCCCGGGCATATAGCTCACTTTTCAATACTGTGTGATCGCAAAAAACCGGTACTTTCGGTGCGCAGCAAAAGTATGTATGCGACGATCTTTTCTTTTTAGTAGGCGGTAGTCTGGTATGGTTCTTTGCGATCACCAAGGAAGGTTGGTATTTCTCCATATACTGTACATCACGGGTTGTTATCTGAAAGCCTCTTCCACAGGTTTCGGTCTGTTCAGTTCAGCAGCCAATGTCAGGTAATAAGGTACCGATGTACGCAGTGTTCGGACAGCACTCATGATAGTCAGCCAGGGTGGTCGCATCAGATGCACCATAGTTCATATTTTTGCTCTACTCATGACTGCCAACATTGCAGATCGAATATTCTCAGACAATCCAGCGCGTATTTTAGGCAGGATTGATGAAAAGAAACCAAAATATGGAAAATTGACACAAAAGGCCACCGGCCTCACACGAAGCTTGTACCTTGTGCTGCTTCTGCAGCCTGAATTTAAACTCGCTGTTTAGTCAGGATAAAACTTCTCAAGTACCAGCTCGGTTCGATAGTCCTGATCTAACCCTGCCAGTTCAATCCGGCCTGACATACTCTCTTTCTCAAACCGGCTACTTTGTTTGTGTACATTAAAACACCACCGCCTTACAGTCGCAACGTTCTTTGCCGCTGTTCGCTCATGGATTTTAGAGGCATCTTCTTGAAAGCTGACATCCAGTGACAAGTGTTGTCCATTTTCTATACTCCAATGATTGCGTACTGCTGCCAGCACACTGGAGGCTGTCATCTCTCGGCTCTCTATATAAAAATGCAATTCAGTTGTTTGTTTTTTACCAACCAATCTGTCTCTCTGGATAACCGAAAACTGCTTAAGGCCAGGCCACTCATGCTTGGGGTCTATATCCTCAATGTCGTTAAAAACCCAACAACGCCGGTGTTCTTGACGCCCCCGATTTTTCTCCATCGATTCTGCAAAGGCTGGTTCGTCATCAGCAGGTTCCGGATCATCCGGGTGTTCTTCAATGTACTTTGAAAAATATGCTTCGATATTACTGCTCAGAGTCGGCTGATTGTCCTTGGCGCAGAGCAGGTAATCAGCTTTTTTATCAATGATTTTTTTGCAAATATTTTTCTGACACCCCATGGCATCACTGGTAATCAAGGCTCCTTCGAGAAAAAGCACATCGATAACTTCGGGAATGGCAGTAATCTCATTGGACTTCTTATCAACGGGGGTAAAACCTAATATAAGCTTAAGTTCTGAACTGTAAGCACTGACCATATGGACCAACTTCTTGCCTTTAGCTGGACGTGAGCCACGCAGAGCCTTGCCGTCAATAGCTATGACATTGTCGTTTTTTTCTGGATGAGGCCCCATTTTACGAGCATTTATCTCAGATATTGTGTCGCTTACCCAATCGATAAATAACTGCGTAAAAGCTTCTGGGTCAAGCAGCTTGCATACTGTTGCAATAGTGTGATGGGTAGGGAAGCCAAATTTATAAGGAAAAAACTGACGAAACCAGCGTCGGTTGTATTTAGCGAACCGCTCCATGCCTTGCCATGTGGTGTAACCACTCAAAATACTGACATAAACGATAAATAAGACTTCTGGAAGAGGGTATGTAACGTGTATATCGCTACGAGGCTCAGTTAGCGATTGAATCCTGACGACCATTGGTGTGTAGTTGGCCATTGTCGTACCTCTGGCTATACCGGAGGTATGTTAATAGTACATATGTGCACCTCATGCTACCGCCCTGGATAGTCAGCGAGTTCTGTTTTGAAATCTCGCATTGATAGATCCCCCGGTTCTTTTAAGCGCAAGCCTCACTTTCAGCCCCGGGAGCCTGTCGGACTCAAGACTGGCCTTCCCGGGCAATATGCCGACTGACTTACTCTCTTTATCATTTTTGAGGCCTTTTTTATGCCAATACTGCCCAGTCACAGAGAGATGTTCAATATTCAACAAAAGTTAATTTACCGGCGGTTATATGGCTTTATCTGTTATGTCTTCCTGAACACAGAGCAAAAAATTCATTCAAAAATATTTTTTAGATTAAAAAACCAATAAAAAGTCATATTCAAGATAAAATCCTGTGAAAATTGATGTTAAATATTGTTATATCCCAATTTAATAGGATCATGGAGTTGAATATGCGGATAGGTATTCCCAAGGAAATCAAGAATCACGAGTACCGCGTAGGCCTGACCCCGGCTGCTGTTAAAGAGCTGGTTCACAACGGACACGAGGTGTTTGTTGAAGACCATGCCGGTAATGGCGTCGGTTTCTTCAATGAGGACTATCTGGCCTCAGGTGCCACAATCCTGGACACGGCAGAAGCGGTTTTTCAGGCAGCTGAGCTTATCGTGAAAGTAAAAGAGCCCCAGGCTGTTGAGCGCACCAGACTGAAACCCCACCACACACTGTTCACCTATCTGCACCTTGCACCAGATGTGCCACAGACCACAGAACTGATCAATTCCGGGGCAACCTGTATCGCTTACGAAACCGTAACCGATGCCCGGGGTCGTTTGCCACTGCTGGCCCCCATGTCTGAAGTGGCCGGGCGCATGTCTATCCAGGCCGGTGCACGATGTCTGGAAAAATCCATGGCCGGACGCGGCATGCTGCTTGGCGGGGTTCCCGGCGTTGAACCTGCCAAGGTGGTCATTATCGGTGCCGGGGTTGTTGGCCAGAATGCCACCGCGATGGCAGTCGGCATGGGTGCCGAGGTGGTGGTACTTGACCGTTCAGTGGATGCCCTGCGCTGGCTGGATGCCCAATATGGCAACCGTGTGCGTACCGTATACTCCACTTCCCAGTCTATTGAGCAGCATGTGCTATCCGCTGACCTGGTCATCGGCAGTGTTCTGCTGCCCGGAGCAGCAGCGCCAAAGCTCATCACCCGGGAGCTGGTTAGCAGGATGAAATCAGGTTCTGTTATTGTCGATGTGGCCATTGATCAGGGTGGCTGCGCAGAAACTTCCGTGGCGACTACCCATGCCGAACCGACCTTTATCGTTGATGAAGTGGTGCATTACTGCGTTGCCAACATGCCCGGGGCGGTCGCCCGTACTTCTACCCTGGCACTGAACAATGCAACATTGCCTTATGTTCTTCAGATTGCCAACAAAGGTACTCGCAAGGCCCTGGAAGACAATCCATACCTGTTGGCTGGCCTGAATGTTTGCCGGGGTGTTGTTACCTGTGAAAGCGTTGCTCAGGCACAAAACCTGCCTTACAAAGCAGCAGCCCTGGTGCTGACTGAGATTTAACCGGCGCTGAAATTCATGTCTGATGGTTGCTGACTCCGGGTTACATCTCCACATCTGTCGAATGATCAGGGGTGTGGAGGCGTGACCGGGAGGCAGCACTTTTACAAGTGGCTCCCTGAGTCCTGCCGCTCATCCCTGAAAACCCCCACACTCTGTCAAAAATCAGTCTTACTGACACCTGCCCAAAGGATTTCCCAACAGGCCCCTGCAACGGGAAAGCACAACACTATACTCAGTAGAAATTCCCATTAAAGGGAATCAAACATCATTAAACACCATGGATGGAGAATTACCATGATAAGGCAACTCAAAATAACCGCCCTTCTGACAGCAGCCCTTCTGACAACAGCCTGCGGCTTAAAGCAAACCAGCAGTGAAATGGCCGCCAGTGATTACCAATCAACCAACAGCGTTTTCGACTGTGACTTTGGTCCCTTCTGTGCTTTTGCGGAAAAGCCACCCGAGGCCATATATTTTGATTTTGGAACTTCGGTTCTGGATATGGAAGATCGCAAGTTACTCGATACGGTGGCAGAACAGATGGGTGATTCCAGGCGTATCGAACTCACGGGCTATACCTGCAAAATTGGTTCAAGCCGGGCAAACCAGAATCTTTCTGAGAGTCGGGCCCTCGCTGTAAAAGCCTACCTGATGCATAAAGGTATAGAAGAAGAGCGTATTACAACGTCGGGTAAAGGCAAACACAGCCCTGCTACCCTCAACAGCAAAGGAAGCGACCGTTCGCAGAATCGTCGGGTTGAAATGAGGATCTTTCGTTAATCGTTTCTGATTTGATTGGACTACACGGTTAGCGATCTTCAAAAAGGTACCGTTCAACCGGTACCTTTTTTATGTACAGTATCCTGAAAATGCAGGAGCAATACTCCGCAAACACCTAGTACATGCTTTCAATGCGTTTGACGGTTTGTCGTGCCTCCGCACTCCGTTCGTCCTGAGCCTGTCGAAGGGCGGAAGCTCCGGAGTCTGATAGATTGTGCCAAGCACCCTTCGACTCCGCTCAGGGTGAACGGAGATTGTACACGTCAAACTCATTGAAACCATGCACCAGTGCGGCAAAGCGTTAATACCCGTACACCCCGTTCATCCTGAGCTTGTCGAAGGATGGTGCCACCGTACTTCGACAAGCTCAGCACGAACGGTGTGGGTATCAACGCTTAGTACGCTAAAGCGTCATTACCTTCAACAGATCCAGCGCACTGATTACCCCCTTCAGTGAGCGATCCCTGGTGACCATAACCCGGTGAATACGCCCTTTAACCATCGCTTCAGCGACGTGGATCAGCGGTGTATCCGGAGACACTTCAAACACCATCGGCGTCATAATATCATTGACCAGAACGGACTGATCCACCAGATCATGAAACGAGCGCTGATCTTCCGGTGACAGTGAATCGTCGATCATGGTGCTGTAAAAATCATCATCCCGCCTGGCCAGATCAACCAGACCACTGTCTGCATGCCGGACAATATCGGAAAATGACACAACGCCAATCAACTGTCCGGCATTATTCACCACCGGCGCACCGGAAATGGCCTTATCCGTCAAAAAGCGCGCCAACCGATCCACTGACCAGTCAGAGGGAACAGTCATCACCTTCTGACACATGATTTGTTCAGCCGTCATGCTAACTAAGGGGTTGTCATTATTCATATCCCTGGCTCCCGGAAGAAACACCGTCGGGATCAGTATGACCTATTGCGGTAAACCACTATCTTGACCCAGATCAATATTCAGGGAGAACAGAGAGTAACCGTCACTGTGCCATCACCCCCGGTTAAGCTGAAGCAGCTTATGGGAATGCCACTCCCCTTCCCACAGGTTTATGACCTGTTTAAAACCGACGTCTTCTGACCATTGCCGAAACGTCTGCACCTCTTCCGGAAAGTCACAGTCCGTAATATGAGCACTCAATGCCTCCAACTCCTGAACTGACATGGCTATCCAGTTGGAATGCATATAAGCCAGATAATTTGCAAGGTATCGCTGCCGGGATTCGCCGGGCTGTAAAAATACATCGTAGATAAACATCACCCCATGCTCTCGAAGACAGCGATAAGCCATCTCCAGGCACCGTTTTTTATCATCAAACGACAGGTGATGGATACAAAACCCGGCGAGAATAATGTCAAACTGACCATCACAGGACGATAAAAAATCCATCATATCCTGACAGTCAAGTTGAAACGCCACATCCCTGCCGTTAAAACGCCGGGTCAAAACCTCAAGAGCCGCAGCAGAACTATCAACGCCCCGATACGCATTGACCGTCAGCTCCGGTAGCAGCTGGAAAAACACCTCGGCATCGCCACAGCCCAGATCAAGAATATCCGAACCTTGCGGCAGCGGCTCTATCTGCCTGAGGATATGGTCAGCAATACTGTTGTGCCCCATGTAGCCCTGGTCAACAACGGTTCGATAGGTACGCCACTGCTGGAAGAAATTGTCCATGCTGTTAGTCTTTTTAGATCGGGTGATCAACCAAGCATAGACGAACACACAGCGGTTACGCCCCATTCAATAAGCGTTACAATCAGGCCAGACTAATAAAGGCATGGAGTGAATGCTTGCATGAAAACACTGGTTGTCTTTGCCCACCCGGTTCCTGAGAGTTACAACGCCAGCATCTTGCAGGTGGTGTCTGATGAGCTGAGGGCAAAATCATTTGAGGTACAAACGCTGGATCTCTATCAGGAAAATTTTGAGCCCAGAATGAGCACCGCCGAGCGAAGAACCTATAAGGACAGGGACAACACCGCTACTGTCGAGAACTATGTGCAACAACTGCAATGGGCTGAAGCCCTGATCATGATCTATCCCACCTGGTGGATGGGACCGCCGGCCATCCTGAAGGGCTGGCTGGATCGAGTCTGGCTTCCCTCGGTCGTGGCCGATTTTGGTCCGGATGGGGTAAAGCCAAAGCTAACCAACCTGAAGAAGATTCTGATCATTACCACCCAGGGCGCATCCCGCTGGCGGATGGCCCTGATCGGTAACCCACCCCGCAAAATGATGAAACTGAGCCTGAAGGCCGTCACCCAATGCAGGGATATTGACTGGCTGACCCTGTACCGCATGGATAAGATTGCCAAACCCCGGTTAAGCCAGTTTCTGGACAAAGTCCGCCAGAAAATCAAACACTTTTAGTCATCCACCACTGACAGGGATGGCACGGCCGGGGCCTGCTGATGACGTAACCACAGTTTTGCCGTCATGTGCCTGGCCATATCCCGGTAGATCATGGCGATCTGTGATTCCGGTTCAGAAACAACCGTAGGCGCGCCCTGGTCTGCCTGTTCACGAATCATCATGGAAAGAGGCAGGGAGCCCAAAAGGTCGATTTCAAACTGATCAGCGATACGGCTTCCCCCACCTTCACCAAACAGATGCTCGGTATGGCCACAGTTTGAGCAGATATGAACCGCCATATTTTCCACCACGCCCAGAACAGGCACACCAACCTTGCGGAACATCTCCACACCTTTTCTGGCATCAATCAGCGCCAGATCCTGAGGTGTTGTCACCACCACACTGCCGGAAACCGGAATTTTCTGAGCCAGGGTTAACTGAATGTCACCGGTGCCCGGAGGCAGGTCAATCACCAGGTAATCCAGGTCATGCCACATCGTCTGAGTCAGCAACTGAATCAGGGCACCACTGACCATGGGGCCACGCCATACCACAGGGGTATCTTCGGTCACCAGAAACGCCATGGACATCACCTGGATACCATGGGCCTCAATGGGCACGAAAAATTTCTCATTCTTCACATCCGGCCGGGTGCCATCGGCAATACCAAACATCTGCCCCATACTCGGGCCATAGATATCGGCATCCAGAATACCCACCCGCGCACCTTCTGCCGCCAGTGCCAGTGCCAGATTTGCTGCGGTGGTGGATTTACCCACCCCACCTTTACCGGAAGCCACGGCAATGATGTTCTTCACACCGGCCATGGTTTCCAGCTCACCCTGAACCGGTGCCGGATCCACTTGCCAGTTGACCGAAACATCCACCGACGCAACGCCATCAACATCTTCGATTTTACTGGCCAGCATCTGGGCCACCCCATGACACAGGCCTTTGGCCGGGTAACCCAGCACCAGTGAGGCGCTGACGTTGCCATGGTCAATGTTCAGGGATTCAAGACAGCCAGCATCCAGCAAATTGTTTTTCAGGTAAGGGTCCTGATAGCTGCGGATCGCCGCTTCAATATCGGCTCGGCTTGGATTCATGGCCACACTCCAGTCGGCGGGAAAATAATATTCGGTTTAATGAGGGTTTGAGGCGAGAAATTCAAGAGGCCAGCTTTGCGTACACATCACCGCGCAGGATTTACTGCCAATACTGTTCAGTCGATGCACGGAGTTCAGGGCTCCCTGCATTGCATCAGGGATGATTCAGTATCAGCCCTGGTCAAACACTGTCCTTAACCGATCCCGGGCTGATGCCCCATTATCCGGATCAATACCCTGGGAAATCATCGTCTCCCGCTGATGCTGTTGCGCCGCCTCTTCTGCCAGACGGGTGACTTCTTTACTGCGACTATCTTCAATCCCTTTCAGGATACTGGCCTCCAGATCTTCACCTTCCAGTACCCGGTTGCAGAGTATTTCATAGTTTCGCTCAAATACCGGAAAAGCGATCCGCTGTTCTTCACTGCGCAGCATCATCCAACCGGTTTCACGGGCGGCAAGATAGACCGCAATATGCGACCATGGATAGTCTCTGTGCTGGTGCGGGGCATAACAGGCCTCATAATAAGCCTGCAGGGGCTCTTTTAGCCCCACTTCATCGTATCGCAGCTTGCACTGCTCACGGATATCACTGAGATCGGGAAAAAATTTAGCGGTATCAAGCGCCTTTTTTGCCGCCATCAAAATACGACGGGGGCTGAATTCCTGCAGAGAGTTTTTCCAGACCCGCTTGGCTCGGATGATATCTTCATGGGTTTGGAAAGCCCGCTTGAACTTCAGGGGATAAGCATCTTCCAGTAGCGTGAAAACCGCATTAATGGCATCAACATGATCGGCCCCGGAACGGGCCTGTTGCGTACCAGGTCCGGACGCTGCCGGATCACAGGCCGCAGGCGCTTGTTGAGCGATGGAGCGCTGATCACTCGCAGTCTTCGAACTGGAAGCCGTCGTCCCAGCTCCGGTCTGTAAGCTTTTCAGCTGTTGATCGATGAGATCTTTGCCCTGTTTCACTTTGATTCCGCTTCCACTGGTAAATGACGTGGGATTTGAACTTGTTCTGCCAGGCTTTTCGCGCCTCACCCGTTTCATGCCAGTACAACTTGAAATCAACCAGCTGGGTAGCAATAAATTCCAGGGGTATGCCCTGATGGGCCTGGAGAAACTCCAGAATTTCCCGGGATGGAGCAAAATCTTCCGGCAAAGGCTGAACCCGGGCCCCCTCACGGATGACAGGCTGAGCCTGACCAAACACAGGATGCTCTTCCTGCTTGCGGGTATCCGGCTCAATTTCCCAGGGTAATGCGCCCGCATTGCGTCGGCGAATGTAGTGTTTGTTCTCGTCAGTCATGTAATCAACAATACCTGCCTTGCCGTTTCTGGTCTAGCTTGATCAATGATATCACCCTGTTTGCCATACGGTTTCATAAACACAGAAAAAGCGACACAGGAATAACCATTGTCAGCCCGGACAGGGAAGTTTGCTGCCGAAGCCATGACATGGCAATGAGTAAAGGACACAAAAACCATCAGCACTGGCTCATGACAAATTAGCGCACTCGAACCAGAGTGCTTGTGAGGCCCACGGGTCTCCTGATGAATGTAAGCCCATGTCTTGCTGACATTATTTTATCAACGATTGCCTCGAAACATAATTAAAAAATTCATGATAAAAAACCATCTTTGTACGGCCGTAGATCACTAATATAATCATCAGTTGCAAAAATTAGCGCCTTGATTTCAAAAGAATTAAAAAATACGAATATTTACTTAGCGAGAAAATAGTCAACTCAGGAAACTTTCAAACGGTCTCAATGATCTGAAGAGGAGGTTTTTAATCAGGAGAGTGAGAATGGACCTACAATACCCAGGTTCAGGTTACGATCATACGATCCACCGTCCCCGTGAGCAGAACCTTCCCCATTCGGCCACTGCGTCGTCCCGGGAAGAAGCAAAAACGCTTTACCACGGCATGAAGACTGATAAATTCTCGCCTGATTCTGATACTCTGCAACTCTCTTCTCACCTGCATCCCTCAGCAGAGGGACATGCCAAACAGCTTCCGACCAGAAAGCGGAAAATCCCGGATCAACACTATCAGTCAGCTTTCACACTGAACACCAATAAGAAGAGCACCAGCCAGTCGTTTTCTGCCCTTCTCGCCAGGGCAGACGAACAGGCTGAACGTTTAAGGATTTTATTAGAAGGACACACAGCGTCGCTGCCACGTTTACGGGAGCATCGTGCTGACCAGCCTCAATCCTCCCTCAGCAGCCAACCGGTCAGGGCAACTGAAATCAAACCGATACGCCAACAGAGCCTCGAAACGCACATCACTGAACCGGACATCACCGGGCTGTCATCATCAGAAACATGGGCGGAACTGACCGTTCAGGATGCTCCAGCTGCTGCCTCACCGTTTGAACAGCCTGATGCCGACACGGCGGAAGCACCATCAGGCTCAACCGACAGCACTTTACAAAACCAGCTCTCACAGGATGACCAACTCAGTACCTCCTCATCCGCATCTTCTACAGAAGGTGTCTATGAAATTCAGGAATATCCAGTTGATATAGAGACAGACCAGGGATCACCAGGAAGTCCCGTGGAGCAGTTTGTAACCGCGCATGAGTTTTTCAGTCAAGAACAGTATCAGTCTGGGCCTGAAACCAGCGGCAGTGACGATAGTGGTCATCTCGAAGATGAAGTCATAACCAGAGATTCCGCGAGTTATCTGCCATCCATGGATATCACAACCGGACCAGCAGCTGCAGATCAGAATCCGATTACCCAAACCATAACGCACAGCCTTGAAAGTAAAGTGGGTGAGTTGGAAATCAGCGGGGCTGATAAAGAAGATGACGATGCAACAGCAATCAATGACACACCTGAGAAAACGGGCACCCAACCGGATAAAGCCTCAGTGCTTCCATCGTTGAGTGATTCTGCCACAGAGACTGACAGTTTGGCGGAAACCCAATTGAGCCCTAAAAATGAGGATGATATTCAGCTAACCTCTGAATCCATGCAAAAAGAAAAGCCTGTCTACAAGAAACTCACAATCAGTGTTGTATCTGTGGCCAACCCCCACCTTAAACCGGCAAAAAAAACACCTGAAAGACTGGACACCAACCAAAGCACCAGTGCTCAGGATACCATAGCCCCAAAAGCCAGAAACCCAAAAGCCAGAAAAAAGTCGGTTAGATGGGCCCCATCGGTGGAACAACATCACTCCACCTCCGTTCAAACAGAAACTCAAAAACCGCAGGCAGAGCCTTCGAGAACCGGGTCCGCATCCATTTCCAGTCCGGCAAAGTCTGTGATCGGAGCAAAAAAAGCAGCAACCGTGGGTACGCCATCGGAATTATCCGACGGACCCCGCACCCGCAGTATTAAAATCACCTACGAGTACCGAAGGAGACATTACGAAGTTTACAAACAGACGTTTTCACCAGACACGCCCCTGGACGTTATTCAACAGCGAGTGAATGCTGAAATCAGCAAATTTAAAAACTCGGGGTACAAAAGTCAGTACCCCATACGGGCCGAGCTCAGCTCTGTGATAAAAGATCTTCCTGATAGCAAAAGAACGATGTCAGTGGATGTGCCAGGGTCCAGGAACGTAGATCGTCAAGATTCTGCTGCTACTCCATCCTATGAGCAAAAAACAGCATCACTGTTTGATCAACTGAAAAACGCTGAAGCCGAGTCGGATTTTTACTAAACGTTGTTATTTTCCTGAAATCTGATGTCAAAGGACTGATCAGATACTCAGGAGCACCAAAAAGTAGTTAACCAGCAGGGAGGTAAATGATGATCGTCAACGATCGAACTTTTCACGAATAGGCTTTCCTCTGGACAGTTTGTATAATGCCGCATTCCCGTTTTTTTATCCGACCATCAAGACAGAATCGAATGAGCCAACGCAAAATACTTGTCACCAGTGCCCTGCCCTATGCCAACGGCCCTTTACACATGGGGCATCTGGTGGAATACATCCAGACTGATATCTGGGTTCGTTTCCAGAAACTGTCTGGCCACCAATGTACCTACGTTTGTGCTGATGATGCCCATGGCACCGCCATCAGCCTCCATGCGGAAAAACAGGGCATGTCACCGGAAGAGTCCGTGGCTCGCATTAACATCGAACGGGTTCGCGATTTTGGTGAGTTCCATGTGGCATTTGATAATTATTACTCCACCCACTCGGAAGAAAACCGCAAGCTCTCAGAAGCGATTTACCTGTCTCTGAAGGAAAAGGGCCATATTGTCAGTCGCAATATCATTCAGGCTTATGATCCTGAGAAACAGATGTTTCTGGCCGACCGTTACATCAAGGGTGACTGCCCGAAATGTGGTGCCTCTGGTCAGTATGGCGACAACTGTGAAGCCTGTGGAGCGACCTACTCACCGGCGGAACTGAAAAACGCCCGGTCAGCCATTTCCGGTGCCGCTCCCGTTGACAAAGAGAGTGAGCATTTCTTCTTCAAACTCTCGGATTTTGCTGACTTCCTGAAGCAGTGGACCCGCTCTGGCACCATCTCCGAAGAAATTGCCAACAAACTGGCGGAGTGGCTGGATGCCGGTCTGCAGGACTGGGATATCTCCCGTGATGCGCCTTACTTCGGCTTTGAAATTCCTGGAGAAACCGGTAAATACTTTTATGTATGGCTGGATGCGCCCATTGGTTATATGGCAGCATTTGAAAACCTCTGCCAGCGCCGCGATGACCTGAACTTTGATGAGTACTGGCAGAAAGACAGCCAGTGCGAGGTGCACCATTTTATTGGCAAGGACATTGTCAACTTCCACTGCCTGTTCTGGCCAGCCATGCTCCACGGTACCAACTATCGCACCCCAACCCGTGTGAATGTGCATGGCTATCTGACCGTGAACGGTGAAAAGATGTCCAAGTCCCGTGGCACATTCATCACCGCCCGTACTTACCTGGAACACCTGGACCCTGAGTATCTGCGTTATTACTACGCCGCCAAACTCTCCAACCGTATTGATGACCTTGACCTGAATACCGATGACTTTATCCAACGGGTAAACTCGGATCTGGTGGGCAAGGTGGTCAATATTGCCAGCCGTAATGCCGGTTTTATCAATAAGCGTTTTGGCGGCAGGCTTTCTGCCACCCTTTCTTCCGAGAAGGGCGCACCGGAACTCACCGCCGACTTCCAGGCAGCGGCACAGCGTATTGCCGGGCACTATGAAGGCCGCGAATTTGGCAAGGCGATGCGTGAGATCATGGCCCTGGCAGACAAAGCCAATGCCTGGATTGACGAAGTGAAGCCATGGGTAGTTGCCAAAGAACAGGGCAAGGATAAGGTTCTGCATGACATCTGCAGCACCGGCATCAACCTGTTCCGACTACTGATGATCTATCTCAAGCCGGTACTGCCAGCCATGACGGTGAAAGCGGAGGCCTTCCTCAATGTTGCCCCTCTCACCTGGCAGGACAGCCAGACGCTGCTTCTGGATCACCACGTCAATAAATTTGAACCATTGATGACCCGCGTCGAAGCCGATAAAGTAGCGTCCATGATCGAAGCCAGTAAGGAGGTCCTGGCCCAGATGGAATCATCCAATAAGCCAGCTGAAACGTCTGCTGTTTCTTCTGAATGGTTAGAGAAAGACCCTGTTGCCGATGAAATCACCTTTGATGACTTCGCCAGAGTTGATCTGCGTATCGCCAGAATTGTCAACGCCGAACTGGTGGAAGGGGCGGGCAAGCTGCTGCGTCTGACCCTGGATATTGGCGAACCCGAGCCTCGCAATGTCTTTGCCGGCATCAAGTCTGCCTATGCACCAGAAGCCCTGGTGGGCAAACATACGGTTATGGTGGCCAATCTGGCTCCACGTAAAATGAAGTTTGGTGTGAGTGAAGGCATGGTATTGGCCGCAGGCCCCGGCGGTAAGGATCTGTGGATTCTTGAGCCTCACGAAGGCGCTCAGCCTGGCATGCGTGTGATGTAATCGTCCTCAGCCATAGAATTAGAGCGTAGCCCGACAGCTGCGCTCTTAAGTCCATATCACCGGGCTGATTACCACGATATCCGCTCGATCTCCTTTTCTTATCCGCCCGGCGTCGATACCAAACCACTGAGCCTGATCCCCGGTAAAACTTCAGTCTTTTTGTCCAGCCAGCACGCTGACCGAAAACAGATCGGTTGGTTCTCAAACATCAGCGCATTGAAAGCCAGTTGTTTTCCCGGTTGCATCAGACAGGGCGATCTCAGCAAATGAAACTGAACCCGATCCTACCAACACGGTCACACTGGCTCCCATGAACTTTTGCTTCAGAAATCTGTCTTAAAGTGTGGCTGTTTGACATTCAACAACATACCAATCACAAGCTTAAAGGAATAAGAGTATGCAGAACCCTAACATAACAGCGAACAATGTCGGTGCAGCTTTCGAATTGCGGACTTACGGTAGCAATTCCGGCAACACTTACCTCCTGTTACATGTCTTCCAGGTCCAGGAAGACCGTTACCGATTTTTTGCTGGCAAGTCAATCAACGATACACTCCACAAAGTTCCGGTAACCTTTTCCAGGGCTGACACCTGTCACATTCTTCTACAAAACACCCTCACCCAGTTCCATGTACGTCCGATCGAAGATATTAAATCTCTGTTCCCTCCGGAAGACTCAAAGCTACCGCACGAGTTAAATCATGCCATTAACAAGGATCACCCTTACTCCGTACCATGGAAGTTTTAAAGATGAATACCAATAAAGTTGGCCAACCTAATGACTATAACGCTTTAGCTTTTGAGACCGTAACTCCTCAAAAAAGACTGGCAAATTCTACATGCGATCATCTACAACCCAGTAAAATCGCTAAAATAACAATAGAAACTGAGGTTTCGCCCGTCAAAAATGAGCCGTTACTTGAGACCAATGATCCGACAGAAAATGGTACCAGCCATGGTGTCACCACTGTTCCTGCCCGGGACTGCTTTCCATTACTGGCCATGCCAAGTGAACCTTTATTACGGATTTTGGGTTATTTATCACACAGAGATATTGTGGCGATAGAAAAAACCTGTCTGGATTTAAGGAATTTAGCCACCAGTATTCTGACCGTCAGGAGCCAGGCATGGTACGCACAGTTCGAGACATCACAAAAGCAGCAATTCACCCGGATCGCGAAAAACATCAGTCAACATAAACTGAAAGCCTGGCTTATGCAGTTTACCCGTGATGAAGTGCTGGTCAGCCGTCTTTGCAGCCAGCTGGCCGGGGAGGCGACGGACGACCTTGAGGCCTGCAACCCGGAAAAGATAACATCGTTCCCTCAACGCCTGTTTTACCGGGTGGCTAAACTCATGTTTGACTTTCCAGCCTTTAACCCGGCTTTAGTATCAGACATTCAGTGCAAGTCCTTTAAATCCGACCTGTGCCTGCTCACTCCCAGTGATGTCAGCTACCTGGTAACCAACTGTGATAGTGCCGATTGCTGTGCAAAAATTCATATCCTGTCAGCGAAGAACCTTGACCACAGGGAGATCTCCATTCATCGCTGGGGCTGCGTCAGGGCGGTCTCCCTCAGCGCTGATAAACGCCATATAATGAGCCGCTGTGGCTACCGGGCGGTAAAAATCTCCAGCCGTACTGCCACTGACTGCTGGGCAGGGCAACTCTTCGTTGCCCATGAAAAGGAGATCGTATCGGCCACCTTCAGCCCCGATAGTCGCCATGCAGTGACGGCCAGCGAAGATATGAGTGCATACATCTGCTCAGTGGATCAAACTGGCTGCTGGGCATCAACAGCGAGGATTACCCATGAGGGGATTGTTAATTCAGCTGAATTCAGCCCTGATAGCCGCCTGCTAGTGACTGCCAGTGATGATCACACCGTAAAAATCCATGAGTTTGCCAACGGCACATGGCTGACAAGAACCACCCTGAACCATAATGGCAGGGTGTTCTCAGCCAGGTTCAGCCCGGATGGCAACCATATCATCACCGTCAGCCTTCATCAGAATGGCGGCCAGACAGCAACGATTTACAGCGTTAATGCCGATGGCCGTTGGACAAAAAAAGCCGACATCACCCACTCAGAACGGATTTGGACAGCTTTCTTCAGCCCTGACAGCAGACATGTCGTGACGGCCAGTAGTGATCATACCTGCAAAATCTTCAGTTGTGACACCGGCAACAATTGGCAGTTTAAAGCGGTTATTCACCATACCGGGCGGGTTAGATCTGCCCACTTTAGTCCCAATAGTCTCCTGATAATAACAGCCAGTGATGATTGCTCGGCGAAAATCTACGAGTTTGATGTAGACCACAGGAGTTGGTCACAGCAATATTCCATTACCCATAAACGTCAAATCACCTCCACCCAATTCAGCGCTGATAGCTGCCGAATTTTGACCCTGTCCGGAAACAACTCAACAAAACACAGCGTCAATCACCAAGCCAGAATCCACTCTCGTAATGCCAGTGGCCAGTGGTTGCAAATCGGCAATATTGTACCAGAAAGCGGGGTTCAATCAGGTCAGTTTAACCACGATGGCTCCCATGTTGCCATCTGTGACTGTAGCGGCAACGCTCTGATCATTGGCATTGAGGCTGATCGCAAAGAGTTACAGGTAAAAGCCTCCCTGCACCACTCTTACCGGCTCGGCCTGGCAGAATTCAATGCCAACAGCAGCCATATCGTCACCATAAGCCTTGATACCACGCAATTTAAAGTCTGGTGCCTGTATGGGAAGGATTTAGCGCCACCGTCGCCCTCGAAAATTACCTGTTTGCCGTTGCCGCCTCCATGCAAAAAAAGTCCGCAAGCTGATCCACAGTTAAATGATTAAAGACTGTCTGAGCATAGCGCCCGTGGCGAGGTGGCATTCATTAGCAGGGCTTATTTGCTATTCTTCCGGGTCAGCCGATCACACTGAGTCGATTTCATCCTGAGTCAGATAGCGCCACTCCCCGGGCCTCAGAGATACATCAAGGCCAATATCCCCAACCTGTTCGCGATGCAGACTCACCACTTTATTGCCAATGGCCGCAAACATACGCTTAACCTGATGATATTTACCCTCAGTAATGGTCAACAATACCTCTGAGGGTGTCAGAACTTTCAGCAAGGCAGGCTTGGTCGGTGCTTTCTCACCTTTCAATTCAATACCGCTGGCAAACCGCTCAATCAGTTCTGCGGTCTTATCTTCTGGCAGAGGGTCGGCTAATTGCACGCGATAGCGCTTGCCACACACTTTTACGGGCGAGGCCAAGCGATGGGACCATTGCCCATCATCGGTAATCAATACCAGCCCTGTCGTATCTGCATCCAGGCGGCCAGCGATATGGAGTGAATAAGCCTTGGGAATATCCAGCAACGAGAGAACCGATGGATAGACCTCATCCACATTGGAACAGAGCGTATCTTCGGGTTTGTTGAGCATGATATAGCGCAGCCCGCGAGCTTTGACCAGCTCACCCAGCAAACGGACTTCACAGGTATCCGGCACTTTGAAGGCACTGTTTTTTACCACAATGCCATCACAGGTCACTTCACCTCGGTGCAAACATTTTTTGGCATTGGCACGTGAGAGTTCGGTACTTTCGCAGAGGTATTTATCTAAACGCATTCGGGGAAGACTATGCCTGAAAAACGGGATGTTAATATCAAAGGAGCGTTATAGCCAGTAACAATGCAGGGAGTTGGGTAACTGAAACCCCATTGCTTCAGCCACCGCAAACCACTCACTATTTATGAATTTTCACATATTGGCTTTCCAAGTCATCAGTCATAGAATACTTCACCATTTATCTCCCTTCTAGAAAACCGTATTTCACCTATGGTCGAGGAACTCCCCATTGCTTTTTTCTGAGCTGGCTCTCCATGAACGGGTGCAAAAAGCACTCTCTGAACTCGGGTTTGAACAGGCCACCCCGGTTCAGGAACAAACCCTGCCTCTGGCTATGACCGGCAAGGATCTGATGGTCAGCGCAGAAACCGGCAGTGGTAAGACCGCAGCGTTTCTGCTGCCCATGCTCAACCATATGCACACCACCCCTTCGCCCAAAACCAGTACCCGGGCACTGGTGCTCGTGCCTACCCGGGAGTTGGGCCTGCAGGTGTTAAAAGAGTGTGAAGCCCTGGCACGCTATACCTACATCAAGGCAGGGCTGATCGTTGGTGGTGAGGACTATCGCCATCAGGTAAACACTCTGCGGAAAAACCCCGAAATCATTATTGCCACCCCCGGCCGCCTGATTGAGCATATAAAAAACGGCAACCACGATTTCAGCGACCTGGAATACCTGGTACTGGATGAAGCGGACCGCATGCTGGATATGGGCTTCGGTCCCGATGTATTGAGCATCGTGGAAGAGTGCCATGGCGAACGCCAGACCTTCCTGTTCTCAGCAACCCTGGAAGCCCGGGGCCTGGGTGAAATGGCCTACCAGGTATTGAACGATCCTACCCGGCTGAAGCTGAACTCTGTCCAGGAAAAGCACGCCAATATCCACCAGCAGATTATTCTCTCGGACGATACCGCCCATAAAGAAAAACAGCTGATCTGGCTACTCCGGAATGAAACCTATGACAAAGCCCTGGTGTTCACCAATACCAAAGCCCGGGCTGAGGAGTTTGTCGGCAAAATCCGGGTTAAAGGCCTGAAGGTCGGCGTACTCCACGGGGATATGGACCAGCGGGAGCGCAAGCACGTTATGCGCCTGCTGCTGGATGGCAAGATCAACATTCTGATTGCTACCGATGTGGCAGCCCGAGGCCTGGATATCAAAGGTGTGGAACTGGTTATCAACCTGGAAATGGCCCGTAACGGTGATGACTATGTCCACCGGATTGGCCGTACCGGACGTGCCGGAGAACAGGGGCTGGCCATCTCCCTGATTGGACCGGACGAATGGAACCGGATGTCGGGTATTGAACGCTACCTCCGGCTGCGGTTTGAGAAACGCACCATCAAAGAACTGCCGGGCAGCTATAAAGGCCCCAAAAAGCTGAAAAGTTCTGGCAAAGCCGCCGGCAAGAAAAAACCGGCCGGTAAAAAAGGCGCTGGTAAAAAACAACCGGCGGATAAACAACGTCACCGGGAGCAGAAGAACGTGGGCAAACGTCGTACACCGGCGGCCGAAGCCAAACCCACCACTGCAACCACCTCAACCGATTCCGGTTTTGAACCACCCAGGCGCAGGAAATAATACACATGAGCAATAACCTACCTTTTTCCGCTCTTGGGCTGGATGAGTTGCTGATTCAGGCAGTCAATGAAGCGGGCTACCAGAATCCCACCCCAGTTCAGGCCAAAGCGATTCCCATGGCTTTAACTGGCCGTGACCTGATGGCATCTGCCCAGACCGGCACCGGTAAAACCGCCAGTTTCACTTTGCCAATCCTGCACCGGCTGGCGCAGATGAGAACCAGTAAAGCGATCCGCGCCCTGGTGCTGGTCCCTACCAGGGAGCTGGCCATTCAGGTTGATAATAGTTTCCAGACCTATGGCAAGCACACGGCTATCAAGACAGCTGCCGTCTATGGTGGCGTAGATATTGACGATCAGTTGCAGGTTCTGAAAGAAGGCGTTGATGTCCTGGTGGCGACACCCGGTCGCCTGGTGGACATGATCAACCGGAAGCATATCCAACTGGACAGTTTGAGAATACTGGTGCTGGATGAAGCCGACCGGATGCTGGACCTGGGTTTCCGTGACGATATTCAACACATTGTGCAAAACGCGCCGACAAAACGTCAGAACCTGTTGTTCTCCGCCACCTTTTCCAAAGACATTAAACAGCTGGCCCATGAATTCATGCGCCATCCGGTCAAGATTGAACTGGAAAACCCCAACTCTGCTGCTAACACCGTGTCCCAGTCTTTCTACCCGGTGGACCAGCAGGACAAACCGGAGATTCTCAGCTATCTCATCCATGGTGGTCGCTGGCAGAAAGTGCTGGTGTTTGTCCGCACTAAAAAAGCCGCCAACAAGGTTGCCGAGTTGCTGGCAGAAGACGGCATCAATGCCCAGCCCATTCACAGCGATAAAAGTCAGTACCTGCGTATTCGCACACTGGAAGATTTTAAGGATAACTATTTTGATGTTCTGGTAGCAACGGATGTGGCCGCCAGAGGCCTGGATATCGAACAGCTGCCGCTGGTCATCAATTATGACCTGCCCAAAGTTCCCCAGGACTACGTGCACCGCATTGGCCGCACCGGCCGCGCCGGACAAAAAGGCAGGGCTATCTCCCTGGTGAACCCGGAAGAGAAAAAGTTATTGGCCGGTATCCAGCAGCTGATCAAAAAACCACTGGAAATAGAACCTCTGCCCTACTTTGAAGATGGCGAGGTGCGTCCTGCTGAGATTGATGAGCCAGCCGGTAAAACCCGCAACAAGCGAAGCAAACCTGACCTGAAAACAGGAAAGCCTGCGATAAAACAGCGTTCGGGTAATAAATCACGCAATGGCAGCACCAGAAAGCCTTCAGGTACTGCGTCAAAGAAAAGGCCTGCTGTTTTCTCAGGGAAAAAACGGAAGTCCTGACCAGGCTGATTCATTTCAGCCAGGTGAAAAGCAATAAGCTGGGAATACCCTGCCTCTGCCGGGTATTCCCACCGTAGAAAGCGGGTGACAAAGGTCGCATACAATGGAAGATATTATTGAAGAACTGCGGGAACGGGCCCTGGATGTGTCAGTCCCACTGGAACTGCCGGATGAAGACCAGCTGGTGGAAGTGGAAGAACAGATTCTGATTCCCCTTCCCTACGAACTCCGGGAGTTTCTGCTGCACGTCAGTGATGTTATTTATGGCTCCATTGAACCGGTGACGGTTACTGATCCCCAATCCCATACTTATCTGCCGGAAGTCGCAGCCAATGCCTGGGCTGAAGGTCTGCCGAGAGAGCTGATCCCCATTTGTGAATGCAATGGTGAATACTATGGCATTTCCGAAGAAGGAGAAGTGGTTCGCTGGGCTGACGGTGAAGTGACTGACGACAGCTGGCCATCCATCTGGTTATGGGCCAGGGATATCTGGCTGGAGAGCTAATGTCGAAACGAATTCTGATCATTATGGCCATGGCAGCGGAAGCCCGGCCAATCATTGATCAATTGGGTCTCAAGGCACTGCCCGCCGATCCCCGGTTGCAAAGTCACTTCCCCCGCTTTCAGGGTGAGTTTGCTGGTAATACCATCATGATCTCCCTGAATGGCACATCCAGTGAGTACGGTGTCGACAGGATAGGCACCGAGTTTGCCGCGCTGAATACCCAGTCCGCCATTATTGAGTTTGCTCCGGAGCTGATCATTAATGCGGGCACCTGCGGTGCTTTTTCAGCCGATGCTGATATTGCAGATATCATCACTTCCGACCAGCCGGTGGTTTACCATGACCACCGGGTTCCCCTGAAAGGCTTTGACCGTTTTGCCATGGGCGCTTATCCAACCGCCTATCGCCCCGAATACTTTCAGGGTATTGAGCATAAGCTTGGAGTGGTCACCACAGGCAACTCCCTCGATATGCCGGATATCGACAGGCAGTGGATCAGGCAAAACCAGGGTATGGCCAAAGAGATGGAGTGTGCCGCCGTTGCTGCCACCGCTCATCTTTACGGCATCGACTTCCTGCCGATCAAATCCGTGACCGATCATATCGATATCGAACTGGATAATGTTGAGCAGTTTCTGAACAATCTGGGCAAGGCCAGCCAAAAGCTGAGCGAAACCTTGATCAGGGTATTAACCAATATCAAATAAAACCCGATTATTCTCCTACACCAAGACAAACATATTTGATTTCAAGATAGTCTTCGATGCCATATTTTGAGCCTTCCCGCCCGATGCCGGACTCTTTGATGCCGCCAAATGGTGCTGCCTCGGTGGAAAGGATACCTTCATTAACAGCGACCATGCCATACTCCAATGCTTCGCTGACCCGCCAGACTCGTGACAGATCACGGGAATAAAAATAGGCAGCCAACCCAAACGGCGTATTATTTGCCCGATGGATGACGTCAGCTTCTGACTTGAACCGGAACACCGTAGTGACCGGTCCGAACAGTTCCTGGTGAGCCACATCCATGCTTTCATCAACACTGGTCAATATGGTGGGTTCAAAATACAGGTCTCCGACATTGGATCGGGACCCGCCCATATGCACGGTAGCCCCCTGTTCTTTTGCCAGGTTAACGAGGTACGCAATTTTTTCTATTGCGCGGCTATTTATCATAGGGCCTATGTCTGTCTCTTTATCAAGGCCATTACCCACCTTAAGTGCCGCAACAGCTGCAGTGTACTTCTCCAGGAACTCATCGTAGACCCCGTCCTGTACGTAAAGGCGGTTCGTACATACACAGGTCTGGCCAGCATTCCTGTATTTTGAAATCAACGCCCCTTGCACTGCCTTGTCGATGTCTGCGTCTTCAAAGACGATAAATGGAGCATTTCCGCCCAATTCCATGGAAACTTTTTTTACCGTATCGGCACTCTGACGTATAAGATGCTTACCAACCGGCGTTGACCCCGTAAAGGAAACCTTTCGAACCAAAGGGTGCGTGGTTAGCACCGAACCAGTCTCTACAGCAGACGACGACGTAATAACATTAATCACACCCGCAGGAATTCCGGCCTGCTGCGCAAGCCTGGCCATCGCAAACGCACATAATGGGGTGTCTTCAGCTGGCTTGATAACAATAGTACAGCCAGCTGCCAGTGCCGGTGCTGCTTTTCGAGCAATCATGGCAACGGGAAAATTCCATGGCGTTATGGCACTGACCACCCCCACCGGTTGCTTCATCGTTAAATAGCGGGCAGTTGCCATCGTAGAGGGAATGATATCACCATAGGTTCTCTTGCCTTCCTCGGCGAACCATTCGATAAAGGATGCGCCATACAATACTTCACCATATGCCTCCTTATAGGGTTTTCCCTGCTCAAGGGTTAACAGTTGAGCAAGGTCCTCCGCATACGAAGTCATGAGCTGGAACCATTTCATCAAAAGCCCTGCCCGCTCTTTGGCTGTGGTTCTTTTCCATGAACTAAAGGCCTCACTGGCTACTTCAACAGCCTGTTCAGCATCTGCTGCCCCCATATCCGGTACTTCCGCAATCTGTTGTCCGGTAGCGGGATTTGTTACCCAATAGGTGCGGCCACTTTGTGCACCAACCCACTGACCGTTAATAAATGCCTCGTTACTCTCAAAGAGAAATGGGTTCATTAGCTTGCCTCATTTTTTCTTGCATCAGTTTATAAAGTTTGATGTGTACAATCTCCGTTCACCCTGAGCGCCCTTCGGCTCCGCTCAGGATGCACGGACGAAGGGGGCTTGGCACGATCTATCGGGGGCCGGAGTTTGCGCCCTTCGACAAGCCTCAGGAAGAAAGGAATGCGGAGGCACGACAACCCGTCAAACTCATTGAAACAATGTACTAAAGCAACAGCTTATCTCAGTTGAATCAGCGCATCCTGAACCCTTTTTTCTCCAGAAACGACCTCATGTGAGGGCGGGATTCTTTACCCAGCAAGGCCGACATTTCCTGAGACCAGACCCGATCCAGCTTGCCTTTGGTCCGCCGCTGGTAATAGGCTCTCATAGTTTCATCATATTCAGCCACCAGCGCCTTATTCACTGGCTGGTAATGCTCCTCCATCAGCACAGCTTCCAGCGGCAGTCTGGGTTTACACTCCGGATCCTGATCCGGGTACCCAAGGCAGAGGCCAAAAACGGGGTAGACATATTCCGGCAACGCCAGCAAATCACTGACCTGTTGCGGGTCATTGCGCAGACCTCCGATATAGCAGATACCCAGCCCTTCTGACTCAGCAGCGACCACCACGTTCTGGGCAAACAGGGCAACATCAACCGTGGCAATAATGAAATGCTCGGTCATTCCGTCTGCCATGGTGTTGCCCGACTGTTCACAGCACCAGCCAGAGCGATGCAGGTCAGCACAGAACACCAGAAACTCAGCCGCCTGCTGCACATAGGTCTGGCCACCGGCAAGCTCTGCCATGGCTTTGCGGGTTTCAGGGTTTCTGACCCGAATAACACTGACACCCTGCAAATTGCTGGATGTGGCGGCACTTTGGCCCGCGCTGATCAAGTCTCTCAACAAGGACTCTGCGATCGGCTGTTCCGTGAATTTGCGAATGGATCGGTGCGATTGCAGCAGTTCAATTACCGGTTGGGTCATGGTGTTATTCTTAATCTGGCCATTATTATTCTGCACTATTGTAGCCTTGGCTGGATTTTTCAAGGCTGCCTGCCTCTGCTAGAATTCCTTTCCTAGCTCCGGACTTACGCTCCGGACCGCTAACCAAGGACAATAAAGACAATGACACTCTCGCCTCCAGAAAACACTCAAACAGACGCTCATATCGTGGTCTGTGCCCTCTATAAATTCGTTACCCTGAAGAACTTCACCAGCCTGCGGGAACCCCTGCTCAGAACCATGGAAGCAAACCATATCAGAGGGACGCTGCTGCTTGCCCGGGAAGGCATTAACGGCACCGTGGCCAGCACCCGGGAAGGCATCAATGCGCTGCTGGCCTGGCTTAACCGGGATACCCGTCTGAACCCCATTGAATACAAAGAGTCCCTCAGTGAATCCATGCCGTTCAAAAGAACCAGGGTCAAACTCAAAAAAGAGATTGTCACCATGGGAGTGGAAGACATTGACCCACAAAAGGCCGTCGGGACCTATGTGGAACCGGCAGACTGGAATAGCCTGATCAGTGACCCTGAAGTCCTTGTGGTGGATACCCGTAACGATTACGAAATTCAGGTGGGCACCTTCAAGCACGCCATCAATCCAAAGACAGATTCCTTCCGGCAGTTTCCGCAATATGTCAATGCCAACCTGAATCCTGAAACTCATAAAAAGGTGGCCATGTTCTGCACTGGCGGCATACGCTGCGAGAAGTCCACGGCCCTGCTCAAAGAACAAGGCTTTGACGAGGTTTACCATCTGAAAGGCGGCATCCTGAAATACCTGGAAGAGGTACCGAAAGCGCAGTCACTCTGGGAAGGTGAATGCTTTGTCTTTGATGAACGGGTGACGGTGAATCATGACCTTGAGCCGGGCTCCTACGACCAGTGCAACGCCTGTCGTTTACCCATTACGGAAGCCGATAAGCAAAGTGATATGTACCAGCAGGGTGTCAGCTGCCCGCACTGTTTTGACCTGCTGAGCGAACAGCAAAAAGCACGGTTTTCGGAGCGTGAAAAACAGATGCAGCTGGCCAGGGCACGAGGTGAAGCCCACATGGGCGCAGAAGTTGCCAAGACCGTTGTCCATCGTCGTCAATTAAAGAAAGACGAACGCAGGCAACAGCAACTGAGAACCCGGGCAGGCAAAGTTAAATAGCTGAGCTATGTTTTAAGTACAGCCAAGTGGTGTTTTTTCATCAGCTGACTTGAACGGAGTGCCGCCATGGAACTCGAAAACCCCGAGAACCTCAACCCTTTTATCCTTCTGGGCATTGTCAACGAAAAGCTGAGGCTTACCTGCAACTCACTGGATCAGCTGGCCGATGAGATGGACATGAGTAAACAGGAGATCGAAAACCAGCTTCATAAAATCCGTTTTCATTATCAGTCGATCAATAATCAGTTCGTTCATGACTGACCGGTAATCGAGGGTCTGTTGAACTTGTAACAAAAAACATCAACAGACCCTAAACAAAATATTGCCACACCTGCTTTACCGATAAAGTTCCCCCCCGTACTGCATGAACCAGCAAAACAGCAAACCCCAGGGTCATCAACGGTAACAGTGGGCGCTTTTCCTCCTGGAAAAAATACCAGCCAGCCCCCATTAAACAGAGTGCCATTATCATCAGCCGGGCATCCACAGGTTCACCGGAAACCACTTCCATAAAGATCGCCAGACAACCAATCACATTGGCAATTAACCAGATGGGCGACAGCATCCCGATACTGCCCAGCAACGGAAACTTGATCAGTGCGCCACCGGTCCAGGCTTTGGGTTGCAGATCCGACGACAGGTGAAAGGCAATTCCCAGGGCCAGACCTGCGGCAATGGCTGAAAAACCGAACGCCCAAACCACCAGCGCAGGAATACAGGAATGGGTTATTGCTGAGCGGTGGGACAGCCCCGGTATCACAAAATCCAGATCCGGCAATCGGATGCCGGCAATCAGACCGGCCAGGAAAAACAGAATCTCTTCCATGAAAGCCATAGTGGGCCAAAATGGGCAAAGCTCTCTGGCTGCCAGAACCAAACCCGCCAACAGACAAGCCTTCAGCGGTGTACTATACAACTTCATAGATCACAAAACAGACTATAAAACAGGGGGCGGACTATACCGTTTTAGTAGTAGTAAGCCCAGAGCCAACGCCTTATTGACTATTTATAGCTGGCAAACCCATCGCCAAACAGAGCTTCCGGGGCTTTTTCTTCCGTTATTATTTTTTATCCGGAATTCTGAACACCATTCTATCGTACCATTTGCTTTCAATCCTGCGCTGGTAATACACTCCCCCCACTATTTTATGCATTAGCGTTGATGACTGATGACTTACAAACTCAACGACAGGCAGTTCGAATCTATTCAGAAGCTGGCTGACCATGAGCGTTATGATTACTTTCTGAAAAAAGTGGCGGACTGGGAAGAGATCTGGAGCCTGCACAGTCCCGAGGGTTGGGTAGAGCTGTCATCCAGTGATGGTGAAGAGTGTCTGCCCATCTGGCCACACCCTGATTTCGCCAAAGCCTGGGCAGTGGATGACTGGTCAGACTGCCAGCCAAAAGCCATCAATCTGGAAGTGTGGCTGGAGCGCTGGACGCCTGGTCTGGAGCGGGATAACACCATGTTGGCCATATTCCCGGTTAATGAAGAAGAAGGGCTTGTTGTGACACCTTCTGAACTGCAGGAAGCCATTCTTGGCGAGTTGGAGCAGGGATAAGGCGTTACCCTCTTTTAACCTTACTCTTTTAACCCTACTCTTTTAACCACAGAGGCACAGAGACGGTTAGGGTGAAAGCCTTTTTTCTGTGCTCCTGCTGTTTATGACCAGGCAATAGTTCCGCTTAGGAATGTCCCGAAATAATTTCCACATTATGGACTCGATCTCCGTTCATCCTGAGTGCTGAGCTTGTCGAAGTATCGAAGGGTGATTGGCACAATACATGAGGCCGGAGTTCACGCCCTTCGACAGGCTCAGGACGAACGGAGTTTTGAAACTCAGAAATGTGGAAATTATTTCAGGACAGCTCCTTACTCAATGCGCCATATGCTGGCCTTTGATCTCATCCGTGGCATGAGCAACCACTGTCTTCTGATCACCATTACTGAAAGTGATCGTCACCGGCACTTTACTGTTTTTGGCTATAGGCTTGTTAAGGCCCATCAACATAACATGATAGCCACCGGGCTTTAGCTCCAACCTGTCGCCCGGGTTGATGGCAAGGTTATCCACACGGCGCATTTTCATCATGCCATTGTTCATTTCTGTGGTATGAAGCTCTGTTTTCCCGGCAACAGGGCTGCTCAATGAGCGAATCTGTACGGCCTGATCAGTACCATTGTAGATGGTCATATAAGCAGCTGATGAGGACATACCCGGCTTGGTAGCGCGGGCACTGGCGTTCAGTAACTGCAACGCTGGTTCAGAGTGCTCTTTTGAGCGAGCATGACTGTGCCCGCCCTGTGCAGCCATTGCAGTGTGCGCAGTCAATAGCATCATCAGAGCCATCGTACTATGTACGATTGTTCCCATAACCCTGACTGCCCTGGCATACAAAATCGTTCCGCTTTTCATTAATCAACTCCACTATTCATTAGAAGTATTATGGGAGGATAGCAATCTGCTGTGAGTTTGCTTCTAAAGGGTCCAGTTCAAAAAGAACATGATATACCGCTTCTCTGGTTTCCATTTTCAGCCTGGCGATCCAGACCATGTTGCGGTCGGTGGCACAAAAAGCGATATTGCCGGTACCAGTATACAGGTCAGTGTCTGCAAAATGTCCAGATTGTTTCTGTAAATTGAATGGCATCAACCCCATGGGCATATCACGCCCGACGAACTCCATGCTGACCTTTTCAGCAGCAAGCCCTGAAACTTCTGCCCTGATAGCCAGTGGCTGCCCCGTCGGTATGGACGCCGGCAAAATATTAAGCGTGATCGAACCATTCCCTAGCTTGCTCTGACACCCTTTGTACGTGTTGCAATAAGCAACCGTTTGAAACCTTTGTTTATCGACGAAATTTTCACTCTTGTTCAACAAGCGGGATCCGTAAAATACCAGCAGTAAGCCAAGTAATAATGCTATCGGAAGGAGAAGCCGGAATAAGTGCCTTGACAGGTTTTTCATCATTATTTGAATCAAAATTGACTTGCAGGTGGGCATTATAGGCTTTTTACTAACGGAAAACAGAAGAACATTCTCCTGAAATTCATTTTTAGAGGAAAAATCAGCTGTGACAAAAGAGAACGATACGCTGTCTCTGTTCGACAGCCATTGCCATCTTAATTTTTCAGTCTTTGATGAGGATCGTTTACAGGTGTTGAGTCAGGCAGAAAAGGCAGCAGTCAGTCACATCTGTATCCCTGCCACTCAACAGGTGGAATGGCCTTCCCTGATTAATGAGTCAGAATTACTGTCGCAAGTGAGTCCCGTAAGTATTGTAACGGCCCTTGGTCTGCACCCCTGGTTTATTGCTGAACATCATCCCGAACATCTGAATGTATTGGATACGCTATTACAACAACGTCCCGCCGGGGTCGTTGCCATAGGGGAAACCGGGCTGGATTTTTTTGACCGGAACATGACTCCCCAGACAAAGGCCAAACAACTCGAGCTGTTCACTGGCCAGGTTGAACTGGCCTGTCTGCACCAGATGCCACTGATTATTCATGGCCGGAAAAGTCATGATGATATTTTAAAAGTACTGCGACGATACAAACCAGAACGGGCCGGGATTATTCACGGATTTTCCGGTAGTGAACAACAGGCCGGAGAATATCTGAAGTTAGGCTTTAACCTGGGGTTTGGTGGCGGTATCACCTACCCGAGAGCCCGTAAAACACGACACTTGGCAGCCACTATGCCAATCGACAGCATTGTGCTTGAGACAGACGCTCCGGATATGCCATTGAATGGCTATCAGGGACAGAGAAATGAGCCGGGAAGAGTGAAACTGGTGGCTGAGTGCCTGGCCAAGCTGCGAGGAATCTCTTTGCCGGAGGTGGCAGAAGCCACCTCTCATAACTGTCGTACGCTATTCAGAATATGATGGTTAAGCACCATCGGCGGCTTCAGCTTCCAGCAGCTTGTTCTTACCGATATTGATTTTTCTTGGCTTCATCGCCTCTGGAATTTCACGTTCCAGATCAATATGCAAAAGACCATTATCTATGGTCGCACCGGTGACACGGACGTAGTCGGCCAGCTGGAAACGGCGCTCAAAGTTACGCTCGGCAATGCCCTGGTAGAGGTATTTGCGCTCTGTATCGTCTGGCGTTTTCTTGCCCTGGACAATCAGTACACCCTCACGGCTTTCTATTTCCAGTTCATCTTCGGCAAAGCCGGCAACTGCCATGGTGATACGGTATTCGTTCTCATCCAGAAGTTCGATATTGTAAGGAGGGTAGCCATTATTCCGGGGTGTCTGGGAATGCCCGGCATTCATGGACTCCAGAAGATGAGCCATCCGGTCAAAGCCAATAGCAGAACGGTACAGGGGGGTGAAATCAAAATCAAAGGTACGCATGGTCATATCCTCAATGGAGCAATATGTTGATCAAATCGGCTTTTCATTATGAACAAGCCTTGGTTGACAGTGCTGCTTTGAGCCACTGTTATCCCTAATATATGTACGTTTAATTCGATTCCAACCCCTGTATGTTATTTTTTTTAAAAAATATCCAGGTGGTAATCCAGCATCCGGTCACCATCGAACAGATAGCGTCCTTTGAACCTGTTCCCCTTCAGCATTTCAGGTAACCAGATAATGTCGTCTGCCCACATTTCTTCATAGGGGATCTGATCAAGAGAGAACCACAGCGGTATGGCCTCATCCGTCTCTGTCGGTGAGCCGGTGAAATCCCTTGCCACATAGGTATGCACGTGCATAGAGTAGCCATCGGTAAACTGGAAACAGCTCTCTCCACAGAACTCAGGATTCACCGGGGTGATGCACAGTTCCTCCTGCACTTCGCGGATCGCGCACTCCAGCAGGGATTCACCGGGCTCAAGTCGTCCTCCCGGCCCATTGATTTTTCCGGCCCCCAGGCCACGCTTTTTACGAATCAGCAGAATTTGCCCATCCTTGATAACAAATGTCAGCGTAGCGGGGTCTTTGGCCTGCCAGGAGCTCCAGTCAATATCCTGCAATGATTGCATCAATCAATTCCTGCTTAAAGATAATTAACATACCTCAGCTTCGCGTTGGGAGGCAGCATTATCGATAATGTTTTTGTTTATCGGGATTAACGCTTTTCTGCGCTAGTCTTGCATTGGTAAAGGAGCCAAAAGGTCATACAACAACGGTTATAACGCAGTGCCTGACAGTTGGAGTTCTTTCCCCGGCTCATGAGGCACTTAATTGTCTTCGTCTAATCCAGGAGTTTAACAATGAATCCAATTCATTCAGAGTTGTTGCCCGGTTCTTTGGCGGGCCCTCCGTTAGCAGCGAGTGCTCTGCCCGAGTCAGCTCCTGAAAAATGCATTGTATGCAGGGACCCATTGTTCAGTGGACGGTCTGTTGTGATATTGCCATGTCAGCACAGATTCCATAACGCCTGCAATGATATCTGGATTGATAGTCGCCAGCTGGGTGACTGGGCTTGCATCCTTTGCAATACAACGCCCAAAACTCTTGATATTGTTGCCTTGAATGATGACCGATACTCATCTCTGGCAAGCCGTTCTGAAAGCCTGAAACTGCAGCTGTTCAAGGCTTGTCAGGACGGAAGTGTCGCTACAGTGATCGGCGCGGTGGAGAAAGACCCATCGCTGATTTCCGGAAAAATTAAGCTTGAGGACCGCTTGGGACACTATAGGCCCATTCATGTTGCCTCCATCAACGGGCACGTACCGATTGTCAAGTTTCTACTTGACCAGGGGGTCGATATTAATTTGCCAGAGGCGTTCGGTAAACTTTCTCCCATTGAACTGGCTGCCACCGAAGGCTTCGTAGAGTTGGTCAGCTGTTTGATTGAGCGCGGTGCCAAAGATTTAAATTCATCACTCCTGTTCGCCACTCATCATGGCCACGTCAATGTGGTTCGGAAATTGATCGATAACGGAGCTGACATTAACCATGCGATAGAGATCATTTTGCGCGACAGGTTAATCCGGTATACCCCTCTTGTCAGTTCTGTTACTTCGGAGTCTGCTGCACAGCTGGTTAAGTTGTTATTATCGAAAGATGCCAAAGTGACTGGTGAGGCACTGTGGGTTGCTATTGGATTTGGCAAGCTGGATATCGTTAAACTCTTGATCACCCATAAAGTCGATGTCAACGCCATGGATGGATGGATAATCTGCAGTGCAGCCAGATATAATCAACTGGAGACCGTCAAGTTGTTACTTGCCAACGGTGCCGAGATTGATAAGCCTTACGATGTTCAGACCGCTCTTGGGTACGCAGCTGAATACGGCTGTGTTGAAATGATTCATTTACTGGCAGATGCTGGTGCCAGTCTGGAATCCACAGTATTGTCCAATGGCAAAAGAAGCCTCAGTCCTCTGTGCATTGCTACTCATGCCTGGCAGCAGGACTGCATCAAGGCACTTATCGAGCAGGGCTCCGGGATTGATAACGCCGATTATCGAGGTCTTACACCGCTGACCCAGGCCATTATCGCCAATAATATCGACCATGTCAGAGAGCTGGTTGAGCATTTCCACGCGTCGGTGAATTGTTCTCCAAATTATTCTATACCCCGGGCAAATGTAATACCCCATGAGTTATTCAGGTGCAGGGAGCAGTTTGTTATCTCTCCGCTGGCATTTGCCGTGCATTTGGGTAGGAGTCCAATCACTCAGTTTCTGATTGATTCCGGCGCAGAGGTTAATGCCCTTCACGGGTTGGCACTGCGACTGGCAATTATACAAAACAATGCTGGGATTTTATTGAAGCTGATTCATGGCGGTGCTGACCTTTGTGGTGTTTTTGATAACGGAGAAACGCCTCTGGCATTAGCAAATCGTCTAAAACGTTCGACTTTGGTTATGGAACTCTTGAGTCATGGGGCACCGGCTTCTGAAATCAGTCTGGCAGCGGATTTTCGAGATTTGAGCATTGTTTAAGTGCTGAAATTTGCAAGTCAGGCCTGTCATTTCTGTGATTTCTTCCTTTTTTAACCTGATGCCAATAGAATGCAGCTCTCGACCACTGTTGTATAGGGTCTGAACAATGAACACCGACCTGCGTAAACAAATTCTGGATGCCTTCAATTTCCGTCACGCCTGCAAAAGCTTTGATGTCAGCCGGAAAATTCCCGATGAGGATTTTAATTTCATTCTGGATGCCGGGCGCCTTTCTCCCAGCTCATTTGGTTTTGAACCCTGGAAGTTTCTGGTCATCCAGAATCCGGAATTAAGGGAAAAGATCAAAACCGTCAGCTGGGGAGCCCAGGGACAGTTACCCACTGCCAGTCACTTTGTCATCATTCTGGCCCGCAGGGAAAACAGCATGCATTATGAGTCCGAATACATTCTGGATCACATGCGCACTGTTAAACAGTTGCCTGAAGATGTCGTGGATATGATCAGCGAGTTCTACCGCGACTTTCAAAACAGTGACTTCCGGCTGACCGAGTCACCCAGGGCCATGTTTGACTGGGCCTGTAAACAGACCTATATCGCCCTTGGTAATATGATGAGCGTAGCCGCCCAGATTGGCATTGACTCCTGCCCGATTGAAGGTTTCAACCGTGACAGGCTGGAGCCACTGATGGCACAGGAGGGTCTGCTGGATAGCGGGGAGTTTGGCGTCAGTGTGATGGTCGCCTTTGGTTACCGGGAAAACGAGCCTTACCCAAAAACCCGCCACCGGCAGGCGGCAGTTGTCGAGTGGCATTAAACCCGGTCACTGAGCAAGCTCACTGAGGCATAACAGCGTCAGGCAGTTGCTCTCAAAGCCACCGGTATCAATAAAGTGGGTATTTCCCAGGGTAACCGGTTGATCAACAATGGTATGACCACAGAAGATGTGGTCAATACCGGCCACCACAGAATCATCCTCACTTTGAATCCGGGTCCTGGACCATTGCATCGCCCGGACCAGGTCCGGATCAGATGCTATTTTCTCCGGATTCCAGACCGACAACGGGTACTCAGCATGACAAATGGCCACCAGCCTGTCGCCAGCAAGATCAACCGAGATCAGAACCGGCTGTTCAGAAGCCATGTCTGCATACCTATTCATTCTTTCTGATGAGACTTGCAGATGCCAGTCACCGCCACAAAGCACCCATTGGGCAATCTCATGGGCGGATGGGTGTCTGACCGTATCAATCATGCACTGCTCATGATTGCCTCGAACACAGTGGAACCATGGCTCATCCATCAGAGAGAGGCACTTCTCGGAAGCGGGCCCCCGGTCGATCAGGTCGCCACAACTGAAACAACGATCCTTTTCCCGGTCAAAGCCGACGTTGGCCAGTGAGGACATCAGGAGATCATACATGCCATGCAAATCACCAATAACAAAATCACGGCCAACGACATTCTGACGAAAATGCTGGTAAAACATAAATCCTCCCTGGATTTCTGATTAGCGTCAGTTGTGTACATCCATGTTTACGGTTTATCCTTCATTACCAGTTTAGCCACGCCATCATCGGGATTGATGACGGTGGTGAATTGCCGGTGACTGGTGAGAATGTTGTTAAGCATCGGCTCCCGGGCCAGCTCCCTGAACGACAAGGGCATATCAGCAGCTAACTTGCCCTCAGCCCTCATCTGTCCCGCCTGTTGATAAAACCTGAGCATCACTGGCAGCACTTTACGAACGGTTTCCGGTAACCCGGCCACAGCAATGGCATTGGCATAAACGGCAGGCCCATAGGTTGCGGGTGGTGTAGCCAAAGCCGTTAATTGCCGTTTGCTGTACTGAACCCACTGCTTCTGCTGATCCTCTGGCAGACTTTTAAAGCTGGCGTATAACGCACTGCCTTCGGCCGGTGTAAACAACCTTGCAGTGGCCCCCAGGGAGGCAAGGGCAAGAAACTCACTGGGATTTCTGGTCAACGTATTCAGTTGCAACCATTGCCCCCGCTTTTGCAGGTAGACCTGCATGGGGTTCAGCTTCGGCTCCCTGGACAGCCTGTCCAGCAGTAACTTCAGTTGATTCATGGACCGCCAGGTATTCTGGGTGAGATAAACGGAGCCTTTTGCCTCCAAATGGCCACGGAATCCGGCAATATTCACCACCCAATGGTCGTACCATAGATTCATATCATCGTGACTGATGCTCTTGTTCTGTATCCCGGAGTTAAGCACGGTATACATGGACAAAGAGCCCTCGTTATACATCATATGGCGAAGGTGGCTATGAGGCAGATAGACAATTTCAAACAACCGGGCAGCTGAAGGGTGTTTGGTAATAATCGAGCGAGCCAGCGGGTAGATCTTCTCAGCATAGGGTGCTGTAACCGATAGGAAATCCACCGAATTTTCAGGAACAGGCTTAGCCAGAGCTTTAGCAGCGCGCTTACGTGCCTCCGGCGATAAAGTGACTGCATCGAGAATGGCTGTTGCCCGGAGAACTTCATAAGAGACAGCGTCCAGCCCCGCAATCTCCCTGGACAGCTGCTGGAACGATGGCTCTGACAACCTGGGAGTATCAGGGTCAGTCTGAGGTGCCACAAATGCCTTATAGGCCTCATGTGAGCCGTTTCTTAACAGCTGCAGGCAATATAATCGGGACAGTGCTCTTGACACCTCCCGATGGATGGCCGCCGATGACCACTGTGTAGATAACTCCGGTGTAACCACTGGATTAGCCAGCACCCATGAGAGTTGCTCTATTTGCTCCCGGGTAATCTCCAGCTGATCGGCAAAATGCTTGTGGATATACTTTTTTATGGGATCGAGCCGGTTTTCAGCCACAATCAACGGGCTAACCAACAGCAGAAGCACCAGCGAAACCCAGGACAAGGTCATTGTTTTCATAATAAGCTTTCTTTTATGGAATTGTTGCCATGACTGGAAACCGTTGTGAGCAGACTTCCCGGGGATGAACACCCCATAAGGCGGCAAACTATTATGTCAGCCAGGGTCAACACCAATATCCGTATCCAATGCTCGCAGCAACAGGTCTCAGGAATGCTAAGTAAGATAGATGCTGATGGTTTAGTCAGCCACATGAAAGCAGCATTATTTCTTAACGGTATATAAGACCTCTCCAAAGCCTGGGCTTTAACTCCAACACAACCATCGATTTTGCATTATCAGTCATATTGTTTTATTCGGCTGTCAAAACGGGGGCTATTCTTAATCGATGTTCCAAACCCGATTGCCATTGAACTCCATTGACAGGGGAGAAAACAGCCATGGCTGACCTCGACCTGGCAACCAGACTGGTAGACCAGTTTTTCTCAGAGATCGCTGACAGCTATTGCCGTAAGGATCTCGACGCAATCATCGGTCACTACCAACCCGATCCGGGTCTGCTTTTCTGGAACGCTGAGGGTGACACCATTACCTCTGTTGACCAGTTAACCCTCTGGTATGAAGAACTGTTCCGGCGATTTGATATCAAATCGGTCAATTTCCGGCTTGAAGAGATTTATGCGGATGAAAGCACCATTGTTTCCGGGAGCCTGTGGGTACTTTCCACACTGCGAAAACCCGGAGAAGAAAAACCCGGAGAAGAAAAGCTGGAAGAAGAGCAGTCCCTGAGAGCCACTCACCTGCTTAAAAAACACGATGGCAGATGGCTTATCCATCACCTGCATGTTTCACCAACCCACTTTCTACCGGATTGATGACTCAAACAACGCCCAAACGATGCATTACTGCATCTTCCAGTCAATACAAGCTGGCATCTTCCATATCACTTGGAGGCATGCTGGAGATTTACGATTTCCTGATATATGGCTTGATGGCCAGCTACATTGCCGAGAACTTTTTTCCTGCTGAAGACCATATCACCTCGTTAATCAACACATTTGCTACCTTTGCTATTGGTTACCTGACCCGTCCCCTCGGTGGTATTGTCTTTGGCCACTTCGGGGACCGCTATGGCCGCAAAAAGACCTTTACCTTTTCCATCTTTCTGATGGCAGTAACCACTGCATTGATGGGCTGCCTGCCCGGATGGAACAGTATAGGTTCAGCAGCCCCCATCACGCTGATCCTGTTACGACTACTGCAGGGGTTCTCCCTGGGGGGAGAAATTCCGGGATCCATCACCTATCTCAGTGAGACAACACCTGAAAGACGCGGGTTGGTGATAGGCATTCTGTTTCTGGCCATCATGATTGGTGTATCTTTCGGTACGTTCGTGCACGGAATACTTGAAATGTACCTTTCGGCAGAAGACATGAAGGAGTGGGGCTGGCGTGTCCCTTTCTGGATCGGTGGATCCCTGGGAATCATCAGCTATCACATTCGCAAACACTTCTCCGAGTCCGGATTTTTCGAAGCACTGGACCAGACCAAAGCACAGGCTTCCATACCGATTGTTCTCCTTTTCACACAACATACCCGGGGAGTTATCTGCGGGCTCATGACCATAGGCCTGTGTGGAGCAACCGTGACTGTCTACAGCATTTACATGCCGGGTTTCCTCTCGTCGCTACTGGGTTTTCCCAGGGAAGCCGTTGCCTGGCAAACCACCCTGGCGTTTTTGATGCTATCGCCACTCTGTCTGATATTCGGGCTGCTGTCCGACCTGATAAATCACAAACTGATTCTTGGCATTATGGCCATTATTGTCGCCACCACTTGTTGGCCAGCGTTTCAGTACTTCTCTTCTCCAGACGCCGAACTGAATAAGATCCTGTTGATCTGTGGCCTGCTGGCAGCAACTGCATCGGGTGCACTGCCGCCATTGTTGATCAGTTTTTTTCCAACGGAGATTCGCTATACCGGCATTGCCACCTGCTACAATATCGGGTTTGCAATTTTTGGCGGCATCGCCCCTGTTACCTCAACATTACTGGCTAAATACTCCAGTAATACCACGGGGCCGGCTATCTACCTTTCTCTTGTTGCTGTGATCAGCCTGATCGCCCTGTTTATTCCCTGGCCAAACGTTCAGCTGACAACAGAACAGTTTGATGAGGAAAGAAACCTTTAAGTCTGCCAGTCAAAATACATTTCCCTGAATCAGGGGATTGAGCGTCGAAACATTTTCTGGCCTGAAATGCAAAGCGGGTTAACACACAGGCCATCCAATGATTTATGGTAATCATCAATAGCCAACCGGATAATTTCCTGTATAAATTAGCTTTAGATAACAAATGCAAGGCTTAATAATGAATGCATTGACTTGGTATAAAAGTACGTTTTTTCCAGCGCTAACCCTGTGCCTGTTGCCAATAGCGGCCTATTCTGATGCTTATGACGACTGTTTATACAAACAACTCAAAGAAGGTGATGATTCACTGACACTGGTTGAAATCCGCCAGCAATGCCAGACAGTTGTCGCTGAAAGTACGGAAGACACTGATAACGTCGTTGAACAGCGGTTACAGGAAGAAGAAGAAACTCTGGACAACCGGTTTGCCATCACACCTCACCGACCCAACTACCTGCTGCCCATTTCCTACAATAAAAGCCCTAACCCAAGCCCCTTTGAAATCCGCAATATTGATGATTTCTCCAACACCGAGATCAAGTTTCAACTGAGTATGAAAGCTCCCCTGGCCCAGGGTGTATTCAATGGTTACGGTGATATCTTCGTTGCCTACACCAACACCTCCTGGTGGCAGGCTTATAACAGTAACTCGGCCCCCTTTCGGGAAACCAATCATGAACCGGAAGTGTATATGGTTTTCCCCACCAGCTATCAGTTCGGGGGATTTGAGTTGAATGCGGTTTTGGCCGGGCTGACTCACCAGTCCAATGGCCGCAGCGGAGAACTTTCCAGAAGCTGGAACAGAGTCTACGCACAGTTGGTTTTTTCCAGAGACAATGTTGTGGTGAGCATCAAACCCTGGTGGCGGATTCCGGAGCCGGAAAAAAAACCTGGCCAGCAAAACAGTTCCCGGGGGGATGATAACCCTGATATTGAAAAGTATATGGGCCATGGTGAGTTGCATCTGGGTTACCAGGTCCGGGAGCACAATCTTGGCATGACGCTAAGAAATAATTTGCGAAGTGATAACAAAGGTGCCGTTCAACTGGACTGGTCATTTCCAATTAACAAAAGATTCCGGGGTTATATTCAATACTTCAATGGCTACGGTGAAAGCCTGATTGATTACAACGATAGCGCTAATCGACTAAGTGTTGGCGTTATGTTGACCGACTGGTTATAAGTAGTTAACCAAATGAAATCATATATTTCTGACTAAGTTGTCAGTCACTCCCGGCAACTGCTCCTGCGTTGCTCTATCTCCTGCATCCATGCAGTCGTGCGGCGTTGCAACTCCGGTCACATAGCTACGGCTATGCTCCCTGCGTTGCGCCGTGCATAGCAACTGCCCACTTAGCCAGAAATATACGATTCCATTTGGCCAACTACTTAGCCCGGAAACAAGGGAAACCATGAACGCTTCCCGTTAAATGTTTAAACTGCCGGACTGGTTTGTTGAAGATCCTGGCCTTTGCGGAACAGGCCAAAACCCACCATGGCAAGTACCACAGCAAGAACCGGACTGAGCCAGTTTAAAAGAGCCCAGGGCGCATACTCAATCACGGCAACACCCAGGGTCGAGGCAAAAAACGCACCTCCGGTAGTCCAGGGTATAAGCGCTGTGGTGAGTGTCGCCCCTTCTTCCAGAGAGCGCGAAAGCACACGGCGATCTACACCCTTTTGATCATAGGCTTCACTGAACAGCTGACCACCCAATATGATCGATATGTAAGCTTCCCCCATGGTCAGATTGCCCGTGAAGCAGGCAATAACAGTGGTCGCAACCAGAGTGGATGCCCTGGTTATTTTTATCACAATCGTTTGAATAAGCACCCGCAAAAAACGGCAACGCTCCAGAATGCCACCCAGTGCCAGGGCCATAAGAGATAATGACAGTGTCCACATCATTGAGGTGATCCCCCCTCGTCCAAGCAATGCATCCAGGCTCTCCAGGCCTGTCGCAACCGTGCCGCCGCCATAAAGGCTGTTAAGCACCGTGGGCAGACTCTGATCCTGCAGGACGATAGCCAGCACCACCGCAACAGATGATGCCACCATCATGCTGGGTTCAGCTGCAACACGGGCCATACTGAGCAGCAACATAACGATCAGCGGTAACAAAGTCAGGCCATTGATCGTGAAGGTATCCTTTAAAGCCGCCTGCATGGCGAACAACTGTTCAGCGGGCAACGGGTTCTCAGCGTAACCGAGCCCCATCAGCGAGAATATCACCAGGGCCAACAAATAGGCCGGTCCTGTAGTAAACAGCATGCTCTGAATATGGGAGTAGAGATCAACCCTTGAGGTCATGGCAGCCAGGTTAGTGGTATCGGAAACCGGTGACATCTTGTCACCAAAGCAGGCACCGGAGATAACCATTCCGGCAACCAGGGGAGCGGGTATGCCCATGGAGGTCCCGATCCCCATCAGGACAACCCCCATGGTGCCAACCGTTCCCCAGCTGGTACCGGTGGCCAGGGACATCAGGCTACAGAGAAGCAACCCGGCAGGCAGGAAAAGCGCCGGACTGACAAATTCAATGCCGTAGTAAATCAATGTTGCCAGCGTACCACTCTGAATAAACGCGGCAATCAGCACCCCGATCAGAATAAAAATATAAACCGCCGTCAGCGCTCCGCTAATCCCGGCATTCATGGCACCCCGAATGGCACGAAAGTCATAGCCAAGGGCAAAGGCACTGATGGAAGCGATCATCAGGGACAACAGAATCAAGCTGTGCAGGCTGGTTTCCAGAACAAAAAGCCCGACACTGATGACGCCAATGATTGCAGCAAGGGTGATAAAAGCATGGAGAAAACCGGGCTCTTTCCATGACGTTTCTGCCGAAGTCGATACAGCCAAACCAGAACTCCTTTGGATACTGGGCAAATAGCCAGATATAAATATCTATTTCCCAGTATGAAATACGTTATTTTTAAGAATTTGATCGTTTTATATCCCAATCAATCTATTTAGCAAGTGTAATGACAAAAATATTGCTCTGCTGGACGATAATCGGGATCCTCTTCAACAACCATCAGGCGTGATCACTTATCCACAGGCAGACACCATCCATGCCAGCCCGGTCTCCCTGCGCTGGCGGCAGAGGGAGAAGGCTCCAGTGAATTTCCCTTGGTGGCAACATCGGTTCACCCTCTTAAGCCACCACCATTGCAGTACGATACAGGGCCTGAGCTGGATTTTGCCCGGGTCGCCACCCGAATAACATCCATTGTTATTGACTTGAAGGATCTCGCGTAGTCGTGACTGATAAGACTCATAAGTAATGTAAATATTGTTTTATTAATCAAGATGATAAAATCACCGTTTAAATTTAGTGAACTTATTACTTTTGGAATTGTATATGTAATTTAAGAAAACCAACTTTAAATCGCTTTTGTTGCCACCATACTGGCCACTTCTATCGATCAAGTTGATTCTGAAATGGCTCTTGAATCCAAGGAGAAGGGAAGCCCCCCCCTGATTAATAATGAAAAAATTATTTTTAGCATTGATGTTCTCCTCTTCTGTTTTTGCCCAGACACAAAGTCCCATTCACATTGGTGGCAAAGACAATATCGAAGAAGCGATTCGAATGACACGAGTCACAACAGTAGAGATCAAAGTGTCATCGATATCGAAATCGTCTGACTATGAAATCACTGTAGATGGTGAAGTGATTGATACAACTGGAGTGATCCAGGCTCATTCCACCAGGAAGATTGATGTACCTCTTATATTCAAAACATCAAATAAGCCACAGAGGTTTCAAATCTGTTCTGTTTCGATCCCCGGTGAGCGTGATCTATTCAGGACTCGTGTTTGTACCAACGCTGATCTCGTATTCATTATTTGATGAAATCATGAAAATCAAATCAATTTTCGCTGCAACACTTTTCATTTCTGCTTCTGCAATGGCTCTCGATGATAATCAAATGCAGTTCTCTACTGACGTTGATCCAATGTATGGAATCGAAATTACCGATGCACAAGGTGCTCTTCGCTTCAAAGGAGAAGCTGCTTCCAATCCAACGGCATTCAAAGTTATTTCCAATACAGGAGAAACATTGACTGTCCATGTCGAATTGGAATCCCTGAATACTCCATCGGGTCAACCTGTTAATAATCTTGAAGATGATCTCTATATGGGTATTGGCTCAAAATCCAGCAAGATAGGCGACGGTGCTGATTTCAGCAATCTGAAATCAGACAAAGTGTATCTTGCTACAGCTCAGTTCGTACATATCGAACGGACAGATGTCAAAGCAGGAACGTATGACGCGATCATCACTCTGACAGTTCAGCACAAGTAAGAGAGACAAATGAAGAAACTTATTGCTATTGCCGCTATGACGCTTTCCATGCATGTATTTGCTGACTCGATTCGTACTGCTGATGGAATCTCCTGTTCTTTCGATGCTGATGATTCTCCATGGAGTGTGGAGACCTATGCTGAAATGGGAAATGATGATTACGATAATCAGTATGAAAGAGGGCACAACAATAGCGTAAGAGATAATAATAAGTTTGGTGTGAAGCTCGTGTATAAATTTGGCGGACCGGGGAGACTCCAGTGTAATGATCTTTATCAACTGGAGCTTCGAGATAAAGAAGCTCGTGTAAAACAATTGGAAGCCAAGCTCAAGATGTACGAAAAAGCTTCGAACCTGGCATGGGACTGATTTGTCAAACTAAAAAATAATTTATATTTCAACCAATTACCGCAAAACATTCCTCACAAAAAAAACCTCCTGAAATGAACTATGGCCTGGCAATATTGTCAGACCCTGTAACCAGAGTGTTATGCAAAAACAAAGCCCCAGCCCTTACTATTTCGATCATTAAGGGATCACACCGGGAGAAGGAGTATGGAATTAACCATTAATCTCGAAAGCTATCAAAATTACACACTGATTATTCTGGATGGCGATCTTAATGCCAGTACCATCCAAATTCTGGAGAATGCTGTAGAGAATGCAACCAGAATCGACACCAGCCATATTGTGCTGGATTGCACCCTGCTCAAAAGCATCAGTAGCGATGGGTTGCAATTACTCCTTCATTGTCAGGTACAACTGGCAGGACATTTCTATCTCTCGCTATATAACGTACCCAACAATGTTGCCTCACTGATGGAGTTATGCGGCATTACGTATTTTATCCAGATGAACACGCAGGAGCAGAATCAAAAAAAACAACCGGCATCAGCCTGATCCATAATAACGGCGGCACTTAAGTAGTTGGCCAAATGGAATCGTATATTTCTGGCTAAGTGGGCAGTTGCAACGCCGCAGAGTGACTGACAACTTAGTCAGAAATATATGATTTCATTTGGTTAACTACTTAACAACAGTACCGCCTGTTTCCGCTTCTCAGGCAACGTCTTCTTTGCCAACTTCAGCAGACTGGTATCGATCCTCCCCGGCACGATGGGGTAGCAGCAAATTCAGAATGACTGCAGTCAGTGCGCAAAGACTGACGCCCTTCAGTGAAAATTCACCCAGTGAAATGCCCATATTACCGATACCAAATACCAGCACGATAGAGACAATCACCAGGTTGCGGGGCTGTCCCAGGTCAACCCTTGCCTTAATCAGCGAGTTAAGGCCAACAACGGCAATGGAGCCAAATAGCAGCATCATAATACCGCCCATTACCGGCACTGGAATGGTTGACAGGAATCCACCAATTTTACCGATAAACGCCACACCAATGGCAATGACTGCGGCCCAGGTCATAATAGCGGGGTTGTAGGCTTTGGTGAGCATCACCGCACCCGTGACTTCTGAATAGGTGGTATTGGGGGGCCCACCCAACATACCCGCAGCCGTCGTCGCCAGACCATCACCGAGCAGTGTATTTTTCAGCCCCGGTTTTTCCAGATACTTTTTCCCGGTCACTGAACTGATCGCCAGCATATCACCAATGTGCTCAATGGCGGGGGCAATGGCCACCGGAATCATATAAAGCACCGCATTCCAATTAAGTTCCGGGGTGGTGAAATTCGGAATAGCAAACCATGGGCGGTCAAACAAAGGCTGAAAGTCCACAACCCCCATGATCACCGCAGCAATATAGCCTGCACCAATGCCACAGATGATGGGAATCAGTCGCAGAATCCCACCGGCCATGGTCGCCACCAGCAGGGTCGCCAGCAGCGAGATCGCGGCCAGGAACAGAGCCTGATCAGCAGAGATTAACCCTTCAACAGGGGATGTTGCCATCCCAACGGCAACCGGTGCCAGGCCAAGGCCGATCACCATAATCACCGGCCCGACCACCACAGGTGGAAACAACCGGTACAGTATGCCGGATCCACGCAACCTGACCAGCACACTCAAGGCGGCATACAGCACACCGGCGGCCATAATGCCACCCATGGTGGCCGCCAGGCCCCAGGATTGAATACTGAACGTCATCGGCGCAATAAAGGCAAAAGAAGATGCCAGGAAGACAGGCACCTGTCGGCGTGTGATCAGCTGGAAAATCAGGGTACCGATACCTGCGGTAAAGAACGCTACATTGGCGTCCAACCCGGTCAGCAACGGCACCAGAACGAGTGCACCAAAGGCAACAAACAGCATCTGCCCCCCCATCAGCGCCTGCCGCCAGAGCGACATCTCTGAGTGCAGGCTGTCCCCCGACTGTGCTGAATGATTCATTGTTGGATATCCTTATTCGTTACTTATCGAGTACCAAAAATTTTGTCACCGGCATCACCCAGGCCCGGAATGATGTAACCGTTGTCATTAAGCCCCTGATCAACAGATGCGGTAAAAATCTTCACGTCAGGATGCGCTGAGCAGATCTTTTCAATACCTTCCGGCGCAGCCACCAGCACCAGACAGCGGATCTCTTTGCAACCTGCCTTCTTCAGCATATCTATAGTCGCCAGCATGGAACCACCGGTAGCCAGCATTGGATCCAGGATCAGGGCAATACGCTCATCAATATTACTGACCAGTTTTTCAAAGTAAGGCACCGGTTCCAGGGTTTCTTCGTCGCGGTACAGGCCTACCACACTGACCTTGGCATTGGGGATCATATCCAGAACGCCATCCATCATACCAATGCCGGCACGCAGGATCGGCACAATGGTGATTTTCTTGCCCTTGATTTGCTGAACGGTCACCGGACCATTCCAGCCTTCAATCACCGTATCTTCCAGCTCGAGGTCTTTGGTTGCTTCGTAGGTCAGCAGGCTGCCAACCTCACTGGCCAGGGTACGGAAGCCCTTGGTACTGATATCGTGGGATCGCATCAGTCCCAGCTTGTGTTGTACCAGCGGATGCCTGATTTCCTGTACGCTCATGCATGACCTCAACTGTCTGATTGGAGGTGGATGGGTAATGAAGTAAAAAAATGAATGGCTGAGATAGAAAACGTTTCTGAGTAAGCACTCATTGAGAGAATGATCGTGCAACAGCTTTCAACGCCTAAACCTTCTTATTCTCCCACAGGATGTCCGCACTGCCCATAGGTTTTTACAACCGCAACAATCGTGTAGTTTTCTCTTGCCCATTGACGACAACAACGGTATTTTTTCCTGCTTTGCTTTTCGTGAAAACTGTTTCCAGCTCTCCACAGGAGAGTAAAAATGGTTTTTTAATCAAAAATGGACTGCCGCTCGCCAGGGTGTCCGACACCTGTACTGCATGAGTTGACTCACTGGCGTGACCGGCCGCCAATCAAACGATCAGGGTTTGCACAACATGTCTGTTGATCTCGACCATATCCGGCAAGTGATGGATGAAGCCGACTGTCTCTATAACGAGAAGCAGATTGAAGATGCCATCGCCACCATGGGACGCAACATTACCCACCAGCTGGCGGATAGCAACCCGCTGGTATTCTGCGTAATGAATGGAGGCCTGGTGATTACCGGCAAACTGCTGACGCACATGCAGTTCCCCCTGGAAGCCTCCTACGTGCATGCAACCCGTTACCGGGACCAGTTGACCGGTGGCGGCCTGGAGTGGAAAGTTCGCCCAACCCAGACCATCAAAAATCGTACCGTCCTGATCATCGACGATATTCTGGATGAAGGACATACTCTCGACGCAATTATCGATTTTTGTAAGGAAGAAGGTGCAGCCAGCGTTCTGACTGCGGTTCTGGTGGATAAAAAGCATGACCGTAAAGCCCGCCCCGGCCTGAAGGCTGACTTTACCGGCCTGGAAATCGAAGATCGCTATATTTTTGGCTACGGTCTGGACTATCAGGGTTACTGGCGTAATGCCAATGGCATTTATGCCCTGAAAGGTCATTGAAATCCTGCAATTTCTTAGAAAAAAAGCCTCCGGTCCGGAGGCTTTTTGATTTGGGTTAATCCATTTCGCCAGTGTTATGCTTCAGGATTATTTTCCTGGTCATTTTGTGGTTGGGCAGTGTCTTTCTTTTTAAATCCAGAGCCACTGAACATTTTGGTTACCGTCTGGTTTTGAGCCTTGATATCCTGGTCATACAATTTGCTCATCTCCGAAGTTTTATCATCGTATTGGTTTTCGATTTTCTTTCGTGCTTTTTGTAATGCTGTCATCTCTTTCTTTTTCTCAGCTTGCAGAGTTTTTAAGTCTTTCATAACCTGTATTTGATCATCCTGATTTTTTTTCAGGGCATATTGCAGATTTTCAAGCTTTTTCTGTTCAGCTCCAAGTTCTGAGAGAAGCTCTGTTTTACCCACGTTGATTTTTTTAATGTTTTCAGCAGTTGTAATTTTGGGTGCAAACTCAGGCAGCTTGACCTCAGATTCCTCAACAAACATTAACGACATTTCGTAACCTTGTAGTTTTTGTTGTTTCTCGGCAATGACAGTTTGAATCTCACCAATGCGGGTTTGGTTTTCTTTTATTTGATTACTCAGTTTATTAGCTTCAGAAATTTTATTATCAATTTTTTTATTTATTGTCTCAGTGTATTCGACTTCAGCTTTTTTCAAGTCTGAAATGGCTTCATCTTTCATTTTCTTACTATGAAGGGCCAGAGTCTCTTTGAAGTCATCAGCTCTCTCATTAATAAGCCCCTTATGTTCTTTTTTAAAATTATTTGCCTGCTTAGCCAAAGATGACTTCAATTCATTACGTTCTTTTTCAATATTAGAAACTTGATGCACATTCCTGCTGAACAGATCGTAAGCCTCACTATCCATGAAAATATTTGCAAGTTTTCTCACAGCATTTTTACGCACTCTCTCTGAACCACTTTTCAAAGCCACCAATTGAGGCTCCCCATCCTCAGTGGCCGGCGGTAAAACAATCACTGATCCGTTACGTAAAGAGGTCAAATCCCCATCAACAATCGACAATATAGTTTTGTACTTTTCTCTGAATTGATCATTTTGCATTTTTAACTCGTTAAGATCCTCTTTCTTCTGACCGAGCGTCTTCAAATCTGTATTAAATTTCTGAATCTCTTCCGCCAATATTTGCTTTTTGTCATTACTGTGAGTAGCTTTTAAAGCTTTTTGAGCCTGAGCTGGGGAAATTTCTCCCCAATTCTGATTTTTCACCATCCTCTTGCCTTTGCCCATCACCAAATGCTTTATTCCTTTAACAGGACGGCAGTTACTGAGCCACTGACGAAAATCTTTAAAGGCAACCTTTACAGGCCTGATGCTTTTAGGAAGCTCTTCAAACTTACCCGCAGAAACCTGGATACCGACAAACTCTTCTGGATTAATCTCCTGAATAGTAACCTGCTTCCCATTCAGAAACCCTACTTCTGGGTTAACAATATCTGCTTTTATAGCAAAAGGTAGTTTTTGAATTTGATCAACCCGGTTGTTACTTATAGCGGTCATTTTTATGACTCCTTCCTTTCCATGGTTTAAGAATATTTTTTTTCGATAAAAGATTATTTTTTCCGAAGATTTCTACCTAATTGCTGTTTAAGCATATTCTGTTCAGCTTCCATTTCTCTCTTGTCAGCTTTCTCCTGTTGTTTTAATTCTTTACCTTTTTGCAAGCTATCCACTTCTTTCATCTTAGTATCAAGCTCTGCTTTTTTCTCCTTCATCTCACCGGGTATTGCTTCCAACCTGGCACTACCATTTTCAATAATCTTTTGCGCTTTCTCAATACTATTCACCGTAGCAGTGAATGCTGTCGGTATTCCCTCACGCTCTTTTGGGATCATACTGAGCAGACTCAGTTGTTTTTTCAAGTCTGACAGAAGCTTCTTATGCTCAGCAACGGACTCCTGTGTTTGTTGCTTCTCTGCTTTCAGTGCTCTGATTTCAGTCTGCAACTGGTCAACCTTATCGTCCAGCTTGATACGCTGCTGAGTCAACGTATCCTGTAATTCAGATAGCCTGGTATTTCTACCCTTGCCCTGTTCCAGAGTATGCTGTTGCTCCTTAAAATGTTTGAGAATTTCTTTACCACTATCTTTTATTGAAGATTTCAACTGCTTCTGCTCAGATCTCAGCTTTTGTATTTCTGAATCAAGCCGTTCCATTCGATCAGACAAACCTGAATTTTCAACCTGCTTAATCACCATATTGACCAGATCTTTCCGAGCATCAGGATCCGTTGATGCAATTATCACAGGATCAGCGTCCTCAATAGGAATTGGGAGAGATATTCTCTTTTTGCTATGGATCACGCCATCAGGATTTTCACATACCTTAATGGTATCTTTGTAGAGCTGCTTGAGCTTATCCAGTTCTGTTTGCTTATCAACCTCCTGTTTCTCAGCACTCTCAAGTTGATCAATTCTGTCATTGTGTGCTTGAGCTTCAAGCTTCAACTGGTCAGAGCCGCCCTTTATTGATTCTTCTGGAATTTTTTCCCAGTTTTCATGCTTGACGGCTTTTTTGATACCATTGAATGAACTTTTTAATTTTTCGCTAACGCTGGTTTTAAACTGCTTCAGTTTCTTAAATACTTTTTCCCGAACGGATACCGTATCTTTTTCAGCGGCTATCCCAATTTTTCTCCGCTCAAGGGGTATCTTTTTGGGTCCGGATACACCTGGTTCCTGGTCTGATAACTTAAGACCCGGTGTTGATAAAACCTTTACTGCCGTAATGGTAACCGTACCCTTAGGACCAAATGTAATGGTACATTCATTCCCCTCTTGAAGAAGACTTTTGATCGTGTCCAGTTGTTGTAAACTAAGCGAACCTGTATTAGATGCCCTTTCCATAATGGCCCTCAAACATTCCTTTGATCACTCAATCAATTGTAGCTGCGCAAGAAAACTTTAATAACAAAGCCAATAGTGATTTCAGAAAACAGGCAACCGGACAGTGATTCCCGGTAAAATAAACTCTTTGTCAAAATCATGTCGCCTTATAGGCCGCTTTTCCGGCAATGGATTATCTGAGCCTGTCTAAATCCCACTGCAAACATTTACTTTTATTCTTTTTATGCTTAACGTAATCTCAAAATATCCTATTGAGGTTATATATCTTTGTTTTCGACTCAGTAAAATATCCATCTGCTTATAGATTTCGCCCAGACAAACCCTACCCATAAAACACTGGACAGTGAGTCAGCCATGAAGAAAGACAAACAGAAAGTCATTGGAGAGGAATTAAGTGATGAGCGCCTGAAAGCGCTGCTGACACTGCAGCCAGCCGCTGGCAGCAGTCGAGACTATCACATTCTGTTAAGAGCCTACCGCTACCTTCGTGCGGATGATTTTGCCCGTTTTATCCCATTTTATCTGGAAGCCGGCCTGAATCTGGACGCCCGGGACAGCGCAGGGAAAACTCTGGCTGAAACCATCACACAACATCACCACGGTCAACCGTATCTCAAAGCTCTTACTGACCCGGTCAGGCATTAAACATCAGAGGCTGCCCGATACAATGGGCAGCCTGATACCTGTTACCCCTGAACAGGCCTGGCGTCCTGCGAGGAACGAACTGACGTGATCATCGCAAAAATACCACCCAGAATACCTGGTAACAACCAGACCAGACCCTCTGTCTGCAAAGGCAAATACGCAAGCACTGCGTAAGCTGGCTCAATGAAAGCCAGGCCAGCGGCGTGCAGACCTTCTACAAGACTGATCAGACCCACTGGAATTAGTACAAACGCCATTACCCGCTCAGGTTTCGCCAGCCACGATTGCAACAGTGTCACCACAATCAAAGCAATCGCGACAGGATAGATAATCAGCAACGCTGGAATGGTAACCTGCAATAATGTATTCAATCCAACATTGGCAATCAGTGCGCTGGCCAGGGCGCAGAGAATCACCCAGGTGCGATAATTAAATGCCGGAAATACCCGGGAAAAATATTCACCACAGGCACTGAGCAAACCAATCGCAGTGGTCAAACAGGCCAGAATAACTGTGATAGCCAGTACCACCTTCCCCCAGGACCCAAACACCGCGTCGATGAACAGGCTGATAATCTCTGCGCCATTTTGCGGAGCACCCACCAGCTGATGACTGGTAGCACCAATGTAACCCAATACCAGATACACCAGTGACAGACCGACAGAAGCGATCAAGCCTGCAATAAAGGTATAGCGCGCAACCTGCCGTGTATCCGTAACCCCCTTATTTTGAATAGCATTGATGATAACCACGCCAAATACCAGTGCCCCCAGGGTATCCATGGTCTGGTAACCCTCACGGAAACCATTAAAGAAGCCCTGACTGATCATGGACTCGGTGGCAGCACCAGCTTCTCCCTGGGGAAAAAGCAAAGCACCAACGGCAATAATCACCAGAACACCCATCAGTAGCGGAGTGATCACTTTGCCTACCGTCTCAACCAACCTGCCCGGAAACAGTGCCAGATACAGCGCAACAGCAAAAAACGTTATGGAAAACAGCGCCAGCGAAACCGCACCGGACTCAGCAATAAACGGCAGAAGACCCAGCTCATAAGAAACAACAGCGGTCCTGGGCGCGGCAAACAAAGGACCGATAGCCAGAAACAGAACAACTGCAAAGGTTAAGGCGATTTTTGCCGGGAAAATGGTAGTCAGCTTTTCCAGACCACCACCGACACGAGCACAGGCAAGCACACCCAGCAACGGCAGGCCTACTCCAGTGAGCAGAAATCCAAGCATCGCAATCATCAGCTCAGTGCCCGCCATATGCCCCAGAAATGGAGGAAAGATAATATTTCCTGCGCCCAGAAAGAGCGCAAAGGTCATCAGGCCCGTGGCCATAATATCTGTGGCTTTTAAAGTCTGCGACAAAACCTGTCCCCTGTACCCACTCTCTCTGGCAAACGACCGGTCAGCCATACCAGAACGGCAAACCCTGTAACCAGAAAGAATAGTGTTGGAAGTGAGCATGGAGAGGCGAAATAAAGGCCTCCCGAGAGGCCTCTTTATTTCATACATGAGGCTCTAGCTATATCAGTGCTTTCACCTAAAAATAACAAAAAAGCAGGATTTATTGCGTTTTAATCAATAATAAAGAAGAAATCCCTTAAGTAAGCATCAAACCTCAGCAGTAATCACTATTAACGTTATTCCCAGCGCCCAATCACAGCAGCGGACTTAATAGCTGCAGCGTATTTTCCAGCAGTTTCCGTCGAAAGGGTCTTTTTGACCAACGGTTGATATCCACCTCACCCGCCTGATTCATATAGGACTGGAGCACATGAAATATCTGCTGGCCAAAGCCATCATCATAAACAATCAACGTCACTTCATAATTCAGCCAGACACTGCGCATATCCAGGTTTACGGTACCAAACAGCGCTGTTTCACGGTCCACCAGAACACACTTGGTGTGCAGCAACCCCCCTCTGAACTGCTGAATAGTCACGCCAGCCTGCAGCAACTCCTGATAATAGGAGCGACTGGCATGATGAACCATTCTCGAGTCATTTTTCTCTGGCACCAGCAACTGGACATCCACACCACGCATTGCTGCTGACTTCAAGGCCGTCAGCAAAGACTCATCGGGCACAAAATACGGTGTACTGATCAGGAGTTCCTGACGACTTTCGTAAATAGCCGTCAGCAGAACCTGCTGCAGCATTTCCCGGTCCACATCAGGTCCGGACGGCAGAACGTGTACAAATGCACCGTCCCGGCCACGATGCTCAGCCGAAGGGTACTCATACTGCCGGTTGAACGAGGGGTGCCCCTGCCCGGTTTCCAGTGCCTTATCCCACTGCACGATGGCTCCGAGCACATGGGCAGCAACACCATCAATCCTGACCATGGCATCCACCCACTGTCCGACCTGAGCATCCTGCTTAAACAGGGATGGATCTACCAGGTTAAAACTGCCGGTCCAGGCCACCTGATCATCAACCACCAGAATCTTCCGATGGTTACGAATATCCATACGCTCCACCAGCATGCGCAGAGGGCCGGCTGACATGGATGCGGTAACACTGATCCCTTCAAGGCGAAAACGACGCGCCCATACTCCATTCAAAAAATCCCGACTGCCGACATTATCCAGCACAACCAGACAATCAACCCCTCGCCTGGAAGCGCGGATAACCGCTTCCGCCACCTCTTCAGCCCGACCGACCGGCTCCCATATATAGAACTCAATCAAGAGACTTTGCCGGGCATTTTCTATATCACGCAGCAGAGGTTCGATAATGTTTTCAAAATCTGAAAAGAGCTGCAGGTGGTTACCCGGCAGCAAAGGAATACTCATGCTTTTTTCTGCCAATGAGAAAATGCCATGATGACTGGTCACCGGACAGCGGGATGGCTCACCACCTGAGATAATCCGGGCCAGGTGCTGATACCACTGGGCATAATCCGGATAAAGTGTGCGCATGCGTTTTAAACGACCAATGCCCAGGCGGGGCGAACCCAATAACAGATACAGCACAAACCCTGCCACCGGCAACGCGAACAGCAACACCAGCCAGGCCAGAGAAACCCCCACAGGCCTTCGGGTCATAATCACTACAACCGCAAAAGCAATAATGGCACTTAAATAGGCAGCGCCAAACAGCCAGCTATACCAGGTTGTTTCCATGCACTAAAGTTCCGAAATTAAACCAGCTGAATTACCCAAATGTCCGGCTGATCTGGCTAGAAGTACTCTGTTGAGGTGTTCGCCATTGCTCCGGCTATAAACCAGCCGCCAAGACTATTGTCTTTCTAACCAGTCACCGGGAATAACGGGGTTTGCAAACTCAGCTGGCATTACCCACAAAGCTGCCCGGTAGCGGGCAGCCTCGACAGATAAAAAGGGACAATGGTTTCAAACAAGATGCCTTTCACTGGAGCAAATGTCCATAATTACCCCAAAGAAGTTTGGCCGTCATAGCCAGAGACACGCAGACAATCATGGGACGGATCAATGCCTCGCCGCGGCTAAGTACCACATATGAGCCAAGTCTGGCACCAATAACCTGGCCCACTATCATGACCAGACCAACCGCCCAGACCGCATGCCCACCAATAATGAAAAACAGCAAAGAGGCCAAATTGCTGGTGCAATTCAAAACTTTGGTATGAGCGGTGGCACTGGTGATGGAATACCCCAGCAAGCCTGCAAACGCCATGGTAAAAAACGAACCGGTACCCGGCCCAAAGAAGCCATCATAAAAACCGATCAGCAACGCCACGGTAAACGCAAACACCGGCACAGAGATCAACTGTCGTGACTGGTCACAGCTCAGTCGTGGAGAAAACAGAAAGTAAAGGACAATACCGATCAGCAGGAAGGGAATGGCCTGTTCCAAAACCCCGGCATCAATCCTCTGCACCAGCAGCGTCCCCATCATGCTGCCAATAAAGGTCATCACTATTGGCAGACGTATCTCCCGCAGGTTAACCGCACCTTTGGAAATAAAGTAAACACTGGCAGACAGCGTACCAGCGGCCCCCTGAAGCTTATTGGTTGCCAGCGCCTGAACCGGTGAAAGCCCGGCAGCCAGAAGCGCGGGCATTGATATCAGCCCCCCACCACCCGCAATGGAATCAACAAATCCAGCCACCGAGGCAACAGTAAAAAGGAAAAGCACAAGATCCAGAGTAATGGTTGCGTCCAAGGTCAATCCTTGCAGATAAAGGTTGATAATTTATGGAAGCGTAATAATAGAACGTCCAGCAAAAAATATTCAGATAAAGTTCACCCCGCAGCAAACGGAATCTACTTACTTTTCGATTACCGGGTTATTAAAAACCCGTAAAAAAATATTCGTACCAATAGCAAAAACCGCTGATTATCTCCCCAGATAATCAGCGGTTGGTAATCTCGCTTGAGCTCATAACACCTGGCCTGCTAATACGCTCTCCGTCATTGAACCTTGTGAGTTCCTCTGACCAGCATTCCTGATTGGGAATACTTTTTCATCTCAGGCTTGTGGCCGGGATGGCTGAAGGTCACTTTTGGCGACACTCTTTATTACGGGATAATTATAGAAAAAACGGCGTGGCAAAAGATTGCGAATTGGTGGATAAAACCCAAAAACAGCGCAATAATATTCCAAAGACTTAATAATTATTAAAAGAAAATATCATGAAACTCGATCGTTACGATATCCGGATACTTCAAGCGCTGCAACAGAATGCCCATATCAGCAATCAGGATCTGGCCGATCTGATTGGACTGACGCCATCCCCATGCCTGCGCAGGGTCAGGCAGCTGGAGGAGTCAGGATTAATAACCGCCAGAGTAACACTGCTCAACCCACAGAAGCTGGGACTAAGCCTTACCGTTCTGATTCATATCAGTATGGATAGACACACCCCGGAGCGATTTGAACACTTTGAAGAAACCATCAACAGTTATGACGAAGTGATTGAGTGCCTGTTGATTACCGGGCAATCGGCAGACTATATGGTCAAGGTGATGGTGCCGGACATGAATTACTATCAGGATTTTCTGCTAAACAAGATCACAAAAATTACTGGCGTCACCGGCGTACATTCCAGCTTTGTACTCCGCCAGCCGGTTCATAAGACCGCTTTACCCCTGAACCATCTCAAGCCTTAACGGCCTGATTAAAAACAGAGGCACAAAAAAACCTTCCTGATATCTCAGGAAGGTTCTGTATGGCTGGGGTGGAGGGATTCGAACCCCCGCATGTCAGGATCAAAACCTGATGCCTTACCGCTTGGCGACACCCCAATAGATTATGCAGGATGCATATTCGAACTAGTGGTAGCTAGGGGCAGATTCGAACTGCCGACCCCAGCATTATGAGTGCTGTGCTCTAACCAACTGAGCTACCTAGCCACTGAATCGGGCCGCTATTGTCGTGATTCAGAATGCTCATGTCAAGAAACATGCCATTCTTTATCTCTACAGCTGTTACAACGACTGTTACAACAACTGCCACAGCAACAGGATAAATGGCTGGGGTGGAGGGATTCGAACCCCCGCATGTCAGGATCAAAACCTGATGCCTTACCGCTTGGCGACACCCCAGCAAATTAGCGAATTGTTATCTCTTCGCTCACAAAGGCCTTTCGATGCTACTATACGAAAACTCGTTTTAGCAACCATCATAAATCTTGCAGAAAAGATTAGATGGTAGCTAGGGGCAGATTCGAACTGCCGACCCCAGCATTATGAGTGCTGTGCTCTAACCAACTGAGCTACCTAGCCGCCGAAAGATGGTGCGCACTTTAGTGATTTCACCTGAGCCTGTCAAGCAAAAAGCCTATAAGCAACGCAGATTCATAACACGACGACAGGCAAATACCCGACGCACTGGCACAACGAAAAAAGGCACGCTTTCGCGTGCCTTCTTCCGTCGTTTTTTTTTCAGCCAGGTTCAAACATTAAACAGGAAGTGCATAACATCACCATCCTGAACAATATACGCTTTGCCTTCTACGCGCAGACGGCCAGCTTCCTTGGCACCCTGCTCACCATTGTATTTAATGAAATCATCATAGCCGGTGACTTCCGCACGAATAAAACCACGCTCAAAGTCTGTATGAATAACACCGGCAGCCTGCGGCGCAGTGGCACCCACCTTCACCGTCCAGGCCCTGACCTCTTTCACCCCTGCGGTAAAGTAGGTTTGCAGACCCAGCAGTTCATAACCGGCGCGGATAACACGATCCAGGCCAGGCTCTTCCATGCCAAGATCCGCAAGAAACTCTGCTCGCTCGTCATCATCCAGTTCGGCGATTTCCGATTCCAGCTTGTTGCAGATTGGGACCACCACGGCTCCTTCCCGGGCAGCGATTTCCCGAACGGTGTCCAGGTAGTCGTTATCCTCAAAACCACCCTCATCCACATTGGCAATATACATGGTGGGTTTGATGGTCAGCAGGTGGAATAAACGAACAAGCTTCCGCTCATCATCACTCATATCCAGAGAGCGAACCGGATTACCAGCTTCCAGATGCGGAATGATTTTTTCCAGCACCCCCTTCTGGGCTACGGAATCCTTATCACCACCTTTGGCAGAACGGGCAACACGCTGCAGCTGTTTTTCGCAGCTTTCCAGATCCGCCAGCACCAGTTCCATATTGATGATTTCAATATCTGCACGGGGATCAATCTTGTTGGCCACGTGAATAACATTGTCATTGGCAAAGCAGCGAACCACATGGGCAATTGCATCCGTCTCACGGATATTCGCCAGAAACTTGTTACCAAGGCCTTCCCCTTTGGAAGCGCCTTCAACAAGACCCGCGATGTCCACGAACTCCATGGTGGTCGGCAACACTCGCTGAGGTTTAACGATTGCCGCCAGCTTATCCAGACGGGGGTCTGGCATGGCGACAACACCGGCATTGGGCTCAATGGTGCAGAACGGGAAGTTTTCTGCATCAATACCCGCCTTGGTTAAGGCATTAAATAGCGTTGATTTACCAACGTTTGGCAATCCAACGATGCCACATTTGAAACCCATAGCGCTTCTGCTCGCTCCTGAAGATAGTTAATGGGGGCGAATTATAAAGACTGGGGGAAAAAATTTCAGAAATTTTATGTCGGCAGATAAAAAAACGCCCAGAGAAATACTCTCCAGGCGCTCAATCCAATCACATCAAACAGGCATCAGCCAAACTTTGGCAGAACCCCCATCAAATCGAGCCCCGCCAGCACCATAGCCACAATGCCAAAGAGGAAAATCAGTGCCATTCTCACGGTCCCGCCCGGCACCTGATAGCCACCCTCACCCCGTTGACGGCCAACCCAGGCCATCACTACCGGAGAGAGAATACAGAAAACAACCAGCACCAGCCCGGCGAAGCCAATGGCAGTAATAAAACCATTGGGCAGGAATACCCCCAACAGGGTTGGCGGTATAAACGTGATGGCAGCTGTTTTTAAGCGACCCACAAAGCTGCTGTCGAAACCGAACAGGTCTGCGATGTAATCAAACAGACACAGGGCAACGCCCAGGAATGAGCTGGCCACCGCCATATTGGCAAACCACTGCAACACATTGGATACATTTACATTAAGACCAGACCCGGAAAGTGCACCCAGCATATCGCCAATATTGCCTCCGGCAGCAATAATGGCCGGGAACGCCTCACGGGGCAGATTGCCAAAGAAACTGAACTGCCACAGAGCATAAAACGCCAGGGCCAGCAACGAGCCGGTCAAAAGGGCAAATCTTACCTGTTTGCCATCCTTATTGAGATAGCGGGTGATGCTGGGTACAGCGGTCTGCATACCGAAACTGACAGTCAGAAAGCCCAACGCTCCGAAAGAGAACGGAGACACCTCGGCAAACGACAGGCCCGGCATCAGATTATCAGAGGACGCATTACCCAGTAAGCCACTGATACTCCACAGAAAGGTGATCACCATTCCACCAATCAGCACCGTACTGACCCGGTCAACGGCACGGGTTCCGATCATTACGATAGCAGAAAGCACCAGGGCAAAAACAAAGCTGGCCATAGGTGGAGAAAGAGAAACACCATCCACGGCTTCCAGGGAATAAGTAATAATGGAACTGCCGCCCGAGATGTAAGCGTAAGTCAGGATGTAACAGAGAAAGGCAACAGAAGCACCGTTAACAATACGACCAAAAGAACCAATGGTGCCCTCGGCAATAGAGTCAAAACTCGCCCCCAAAGGAAAGCGCAGATTAGCTTCCAGCAGGTAGAGTGATGCGCTGTACATGCAATACCAGGTAAAGACCATCAGCAGCATTGAGTAACCAAACCAGAGACCGCTGGTGGCTACTGGCAGTGAAAACATCCCGGCACCAATCGCGGTTCCGGCTACGATCACCGTTCCCCCAAGAACCGAACCCTGCTTTCCGGCAGCGCCCGCAGAACTTTCCGTTATAACTGCTTCAGACATTCTTATTCCTACTGCTATGGGTCTATTTGCTTATCCAGCTCAGGGCTGTTTCCGGCTCAGGGCTGTTTCCGGCTCAGGGCTGTTTCCGGCTCAGGGCTGTTTCTGGCTCAAGGCTGTTTTCTAATAAGACACTAACTATTTAAATCTGTTCAATCATGGCTATTTCAGTAGCAGACAGCGTTTTCAGATAATTTGAACCGCGGGTTACTTTGGCGATACTCACCCCGATCCGCGCAGCTATCTCCCGTTGAGACTCTTTTCCCGAAATCAGGGCCCGCATAATGGCCAGCCTTGAGCCAATCGCTTCCCGTTCTTCTCGAGTCAGTAACACCGCCATAATTTCATGGAGCGCTTCCACATCCTGCTGGCTCTTCAGCAGTTTGATTACCTGAAACCAGGACTCAGTCTTCATGCCTTGTTCAATTTATCTCAGCCGCCCGTACTGCCGTAACAGACAAAAGTACACTCGTTGCCGATATTACGGAAAACACTAAAAATCACAATCAAAATAATCAGAAATTCAGGTCCCGGCCAAACAAATTTATGGTCGTTCGCAAAAAATAGAATTATTCGCACAAAAAAATGTCCAAGCACTCAACATTAAAACGAATTACCCAAAAGCGCTTGCGACCACCCCATGGAGACAAGCCGTTTCAACTTTAACAAGGTGTATTACCTGAATAACCAAGGCGACAATCCTGTGAAACAATTGATCAAAACCGTTATTTGTAAACTGATACTTGCCCTGTCAGCTTTGCCACTCACAGCCATTGCAGCAGAAAGCACTCAACCAATGGCAACCGGCGACCCTGCCGATTCATATCTCACAACCACCGGCTACACCCTTGAAAAGCATTCCAACGCCACCCCAGTCATTACCGCTCACTTTGACCACTGCAAGGGCAACCCCCTTGCCAGGCAAAAAAGAATGGCAAAAGGTATTCTCATTGGCAACGATCGAGTGCTTGCCCCGGCGGATTACTTTATCGACCCATGCTCTCCTCCCATTGTTTTACCTGAAAGCCCTCCTCAACTTTCAAACAACTTTTATTGCCACGACCAGCGAATCAAAAAAATCTCCCACCTTTCTCTTATTACACCGAGCCGCACAGAAAACGAAACCGATGAAACCTGGCAACCGGCCAGAGCGGCCACACCCAAAATCACCAGAGTGTTAAATGAATTACATTTTGACGGAACTTCAACGGTCGACGCCCTTCTATGCCACAGGGTCGAAAATGGCACTATCAACGTGGCACCAGCGGTAGCTGTTCTTTCTCTCAATAAACGAGGCGTTAGTGCAATACCAACAGAAATAGCAACGGCTCAGCTATACGATAGAAGTGACAACAACGGGAGCGAGCTTCCTGTAACCTACAGCTCTTTACTCCTTAGAAACCATATGCACTTTCTAAACAATGAAACAACTGCCAGACCAGAATCACAAGAGATCAATCAGCTTATAGAAGCCGCCAGGCAATTACAGCTTGCCGAAGAAAGCAAAGGCAACACCCGTTTTGATGCTCAACCAGCTGCACTGATAACTTCCACCGATGACAGGCATTATCTGACTGCGCTGGTTAATGACTGGGAAATAATCGAGGAATTTCCCTCCCTATACGATCTCCCCGATTATGCCCAAAGACACCCCTATATCAGCAAACTCTGGAAAGGCTCCAGCCCATTGACAGGAACTATTAGCCATACTTTAGGCATGCAAAGCATTCCCAGCCTGACGGGTGCCGCGGGAGGCATTCTGGCCACCGTAGAAATCGCAAGTACGGCCATGCTTTTTTATATTATTGCCAGCTACCTCTCAACATCCCCTCACATCTATACCGTTATGAAAGCCGGGCTGGGCATCATTCTGGCCTCTGGATTTTATCGCTGGGCAACCTCGGAATATTAATTAACAAGATGCAGGACAACAAAAACAACTACATTTGATGAACTGCACCCTTAATCTTGTGGATCATTAGATGCCAGACAGAAGTATTACCGTGGGAATCATTTGTGGCGGTCCTTCCCCTGAAGCCAGTGTTTCAAGACTCTCTGCGGGTCGCATCAGCCCGCCCCTGGAGAAAAACTATCGGAAAGTAGTCACTCTTGAGCTGGACAAGATGCTGCCTGCCAACCTGACCCTCCACCAGGTCGATGTGGTTTTTCCCGTCGCCCACGGCCCCATGGGGGAGGATGGCTGCCTGCAGGGGCTTCTTGAGATTATGGGCATCCCTTATGTTGGCTCAACGGTCCTTGGAAGCGCCTGCGCCCTGGACAAAGTCGCTACCAAGCGTATTTTACAGGCTGCGGGCATCCCCATGGCGAAAGACTGTATCGTTTCCCGTGGAGACCCGCTAAACCGCTCCGTCAGCCAATGCATGGAAGCCCTCGGGGAGAAGGTGATTATCAAGCCCTTCGCCCAGGGCTCTGGTATCGGCATTCAGTTTGCCCGGGGCGAGCAAGAGCTGGAAGAACGACTTGGAAGCGGCTTTGAGAAAGATGAACAACTATTGGTGGAGACATTTATTCATGGCAGAGAAGTCACCGCCGGGGTACTTGAGCTGGATAGCCCACAAGTGCTGCCAACCACAGAAATCATCACGCCTGATAATGCCTGGTATGACTATACCCATCGCTACACACCGGGCCTGAGTGAACATATTATTCCCGCCCGTATTACGGATTATCAGCGAAAAAGAGTTCAGGAGATCGCTCTGCAAGCACACCAACTGCTTCGCTGCCGGGATATCAGCCGCTCCGATTTTATGGTTCCCGAAAACGGAGAGCCGATCTTTGCTGAAATCAATAATCTTCCCGGAATGACGCCCACCAGCCTGTTTCCCGATGGAGCAAGGCATGCCGGAATAGAGTTTGAGGAACTGATCTGCCGATTGATCGACAACGCCATGCTGAGAAAGGGGAAACTGTTTAATGGCAATGATTACTGGCCAATTCCCGAATTGAATGTGTCAAGTCAGTAAGCAGGCAATAGTGGAAACTCTCAGGCAGAGAACGTATGCAACTCCTGCACCGCTTTGGATCGTTTGCCATTCAAGGCTTCAGGTGTGACCCGGATCGATTCATCAATAACCGCATCAATCTTTTGCCGCTCTGCAACCGATGGTTTGGTCAACACATAGTTCACCACATCTTTGCTGTTGCCGGGATGGCTGATGCCAAGCCGAAGCCGTAAAAACTCACGACTGTTACCAAGGGAAGAGATAATATCTCTGAGACCGTTATGACCACCATGGCCGCCACCCTGCTTCAAGCGGCCAACGCCAGCGGGCAGGTCAAGCTCATCGTGAACCACAAGGATAGATTCAGGAGGGATTTTAAAGAAAGTCGCCATGGCAGCAACAGCCTGACCACTTCGATTCATAAAGGTTCCAGGATTGAGCAGGCGAACTTCCTGTCCGCCTATCAGCACCCTGGCAGTCATGCCAAAAAACTTCTTTTCTGGCTGCAAGATAGCACCGTAGCTTCTTGCTAACTGCTCAACGTACCAGAAGCCGGCATTATGGCGGGTATCTTCGTACTGTGACCCGGGATTTCCCAGACCCACAACCAGTCGAATCGACTCATTTGAGGGTAAAAGCTCCGAAGATTTTGCCATAACGCCTCCTTCTGCTTACTCTTCGCCAGCTTCTTCAGCAGATGCTTCTTCGTCAGAACCACCGCGAGTAGCCTGAACACTGGCAATGTCCAGATCCTGACCGTGAGCGATAACTTCAACGCCCGCAGGAATGGTCAGGTCGCTCAGGTGAACGTGGCCGCCCACTTCAACCTTGGCCATGTCAACTTCGATGAACTCTGGCAGGTCACCTGGCAGACACTTGATTTCCAGATCCACACGGTTGTGTACGATCGCACCACCCGCTTTCACACCGACACACTCTTCTTCATTGATGAAGTGCAGAGGAGCGTTGGTAGTGATCTCATGGTCCGCATCAACACGCAGGAAGTCCATGTGCATGGCGAACTCTTTAGCCGGATGACGCTGCAGGTCCTTCAGGATAGCCTGCTGCCTGGTGCCATCGACCGTCAGGGTCAGAACCTGAGAGTAGAAAGCTTCAACTTCCAGAACCTTACGGATGGCTTTACCTTCCAGAGTGATCTGTACCGGCTCAGCTTCACCACCGTAGATGATACCAGGCACCAGGTCAGCACGACGGAGGCGGCGGCTCGCACCTTTCCCGATATCCTTACGCGCTGTTGCGTTTAAAACGATTGCTTCAGACATGATAATCTCCAATAGACCTGCCGCCGCCTTGCGACCAGGCAGCGTCAGGCTGTTCAAACAGAACCCCCCAAAGGGATTCAAAGGTGCGATATCATACCGGCATGGCGCAAAAAAGCAAAATATGTTTCCCGCACCAGACTGGGTATTTACTGAAACATCGCACTAATGGATTCGGCATTACTGATACGACGCACAGACTCAGCCAGCAGAGTAGACATATCCAGCTGACGAATCTTATCCAGCGCCTGGGCCGCCGGACTCAGAGGAATGGTGTTGGTCACCACCAGCTCATCCAGCTGGGAGTTGGCAACATTTTCCAGGGCACGGCCAGAGAGGATCGGGTGAGTACAGTAGGCATAAACGGCTTTTGCTCCCTTCTCTTTCAGGGCAGCAGCGGCCTGACACAGGGTACCGGCCGTATCCACCATATCGTCAACAAGAATACAGGTGCGCCCGGACACATCACCGATGATATTCATGACTTCACTCTTGTTGGCCTCTGGACGGCGCTTATCGATAATAGCCAGGTCAGAGTTCAATCGCTTGGCCACGGCACGGGCACGAACGACACCCCCATGGTCCGGTGAAACCACCATCACATCACTGTAATTACGACGCTCAATATCGTCCAGAAGAATGGGTGAACCGTAGACGTTATCCACAGGGATATCGAAGAAGCCCTGAATCTGGTCCGCATGCAGGTCAACCGTTAACACACGATCCACACCCACACTGGCAATCATATCCGCCACCACTTTGGCACTGATCGGTACACGGCTGGAACGGGGGCGACGATCCTGACGGGCATAACCAAAATAAGGCAGAACGGCCGTTACACGAACCGCCGAAGAGCGACGCATGGCATCCGCCATTACCAGAAGCTCCATCAGGTTATCATTGGTCGGCGCACAGGTTGACTGGATGATGAATACATCCCGGCCACGGACATTTTCCTGGATTTCTACGGCGCACTCGCCATCACTGAAACGGCCAACGTAAGCCTTGCCAAGTGGGATATGCAGGTGATTGACAACTTTGTGAACCAAATCCGGATTTGAGCTGCCGGCAAACACCATCATTTTCGACACGGGAAATTACCTTGCTTGGGTACTGGGCGTAGGTGGAAAAATCGAGTAACGAGAGAGGGTTCAGGCAGGGCACTGCCTGAAAAATCAGCATCAGTAGATGACAGGAGACGACTTTCGGTGTGACGGAGAACACGGACAGAATACTGGCTGGGGTGGAGGGATTCGAACCCCCGCATGTCAGGATCAAAACCTGATGCCTTACCGCTTGGCGACACCCCAGTAAATCTCTTTATCAATCCGCGCACAATCCAGGCCGATTTATCGTAGTTAACACCAAAACAGTCTTGAGCGATAAACAAACAGATTACGCAGTAAGCGTAAAACCTGCCTGCTGCAAAGCCGTATGCAGGGGCGAACGATTAATGCCGCGCGCCACGAAGCTGTGTAGCTTTGATGTATCCTCTGCAATCTCAGGACGAGTGACGCTTTGAGTCAGTTCAGCCTGTGCCGTTAACGCCTGTTCACGACTGGCAAACCGGGCAAATACTGATGCCCCGGAACCACTCATCATGGCCCGCCCGATGCTTGAATCTGCGAGATTATCCAACAGAGAGAGCGTTTTATCAACCTCGGGATACAGTGAACGAACCAGAGGTTCGAAATCGTTTCGCCGCTGTTGCCTGTGATGCCGCTCCAGATAGTTACCCGGAGCCTGATCAAGGGCCGCCCCCTCTCGTTCAAGGACGTCGCGCACTGTAATTGGCAATGAATCTCTTGTCAATTCACTGTGGCCATACATCGCAGCGGTATTCACCTGAGCATTGGGAACCAGAACCAGAAACCACGCTTCCTGAAGCTCGATTGGAGTAAGAATTTCACCCACCCCTTCGGCAAAAGCGCTGTGCCCGCGCACAAACACCGGAACATCGGCCCCCAGTCTTAAACCAAGTGCCGCCAGCTGATCAATCGAAAGGCTCAGCCCCCACAAGGCATTAAGTCCTAACAGAGTGGTCGCGGCATTGGAACTACCACCACCAAGCCCTCCCCCCATGGGCAGCTGTTTATCAAGATGAATCTTTGCACCAAGACGACAACCGGTCTCCTGTTGCAGAAGACGGGCGGCCTTAACAATCAGATTATCCTCATGCTCCACTCCTTCAAGGTCAGTAACCAGCTCAATACCCGAATCACTGCTGGTGATAGTCAGCTGATCACCAAAATCCAGACATTGAAAAAGTGTTTGCAGATTATGATAGCCATCAGGTCTGCGGCCAGTGATATGCAGAAACAGGTTCAACTTGGCAGGGGCTGGCAACACTAATTCTGTCAGCATCCAGAATACTCCAAAAAAAACACCGTCATCATAATGGCTCAAAATGCCCAGGAAAGCATTAAGACAGAAGTACTCGAAGAAAAACATCCAACCTTGAACTTAACACCGGAAAACAAGGTCTGATTGATCACTTTTGACCCATCACTTAATTGCAAATCATTCACCCTGACTCAAACGAGGATGGTAATTATGGGCTATGACTTTCAGATGAAAGGGTATGGTGAAGATACTTTCGTCAATTGTTCCTATAACGTAACACCAATGTTTTGTGCTGCAAAACCAGGTACAGGAATACATGTTATCGAAGGCATGACAGGAAGCCGTGCGGTAAAGCCATTATTGGAAATTCGCAACTACATGGTCGAAAACAGGGCTGCAATGGAGGCCCTGAACCCACCAAATGGCTGTGGAAGCTACCACGATACCGTTTATAGAGTGTTAGACAGATTAATAACCATTTCTCAATACAACCCGGAAGGCATCTGGGAAATACTCTGACCCGGGAATGACCTCCCCACTTGCCACCATTAACATAGGCAAAAACTGACTGGCAGTATTAAAGCTGCCAGCTACTCACTATCAGACTCAATCGAACATCACCACGGCTTACAACCAGGCGGACAGGTAATCGCTGACTGCCACTCAATCCGTATTGCTGGTAAGCAACCACCCAACCCTGCTGTTCAATTTTGTCAGGGTATCCCAGGTTATTCAGCTGGACCCTGGCATCATCGCCAGGCACTGGCAACCCCCGAACCCAGTACTTCAGATTACTGACCGGAAACTGCCACCCGGTCAGCGAATACAGCAGCATCTCCGGTGACGGACCATAACGGGTTTCATCCGAGGCAGTGACCGACACACCCTGACGCCCCCCCGAGATACGAGCAATGGATGCACCCAGGGGGCCTTCCAGGGCCAACCTGTATTGATCACCTTGTTGTTGCCAGTCAAGCGACATCGTACCTGATTGCCCTGGAACCTTCATGTTAAGACGGCCGGTCATATCCCAGGCCTGAATCAACCCCAAACGTTCCTGGTGCCTCTGCCAGCGCTGTTCTCTCTCTTCGCCACTGACCTGCCTGCCCGAATCAACCGCTCGGGAAGCACAGCCGGCAAGGATGAAAACACACAGAACCAGTAAAATTCTCAAACCAGAAAAGTACTTTTCAACACCCATTCCCATATACACCAAGCTATTTTATGCGCACACACCGCAAAATCTTCTTCAGACCACTGAAGGCGTGGCATTTACTGTTAAAAAAATCACGGCGCAGTACTGACTGTTTCTGCCTGACTCATGGGATCACCCCCTGTGAGCCGCCCCATCGTATCCTTTAAAATCTGACTATCAGGGCTTTTCCGCAGCGCTTCCGCCCACAGAGACCGGGCAGCATCCTGCTCACCTTTCACCCAGAGCACCTCACCCAGGTGAGCAGCGATCTCCGCATCAGGAAACTGGCTGTATGCCATTCTCAAATACTTCTCTGCCTGATCCAGGTTCCCGAGACGAAACTGCACCCACCCCATGCTGTCCAGGATAGCCGGATCCTCGCTGTTCAAATCATAAGCCTGTAAAATCAGCGCTTCCGCTTCTTTAACCCGGTCGGTTCGATCAGCCAGGGTATAGCCCAGGGCATTCAATGCCGCAGCATTGTCAGGATCAAACGCCAGAATAGAACGCAGATCCTTCTCTAACCCCTCCAGATCATTCAGCTTTTCATAAACCATCGCTCTTGAATAGAGAAGATTGACCGATTCAGGGTTTGTTTTAAGTGCCCGTTCAAACAATATCAGCGCCTTGCCCAGCTGACGATCATTAACCAGAAGCTCTCCCTCCAACAGGAAAAGCGACTCCATCCGGGCAGGATGACGGCTTCTTGCTTCCCCCACATGGGTCAGCGCCTCCTCCAGTTTGTTCTGCCCAACCAACATCTGAGTCAGTGCCACCTGAGCCGCCATAAACTCCTTTCCGGGACCTACAGAAAGATAATGCTCTTTGGCAGCAGAATATTTTTCCTGCTTCTCACTCAAACGTCCAAGATAGTAATGGGCTGTATTGTTTCGCTCACCAAGGGCCAACAGCTGTTCAAAGTACTGCACAGCTTCCTGCTCCAGACCATTTTCTGAGGTGATAAGTGCCAGAGACAAGACAATATCACTCTCTCCGGGAGCCCTCTCAAGCAGAATTTCAAACTGCTTCCTTGCCAGGTCGAGCTTACCGGCATGAACAAGAACTCTGCCATATAACAAGCGCAGGCGGTTTTTCTCCGGGTGACGCCGAATCGCGTCAGCAAGCATAATTTCAGCTTCAGCATCCCGTTTCAATTTGTGTAAGGCCCGCCCTTTCACCATCATGGCAGGGACAAACCCGCGATCCTGCCGCAGAAGCTCATTAGCCAGAGTCAGTGCCGATTCAAACGCACCGGTCTGCTGACGCAAAATGGCTCTACCCAACTTCAGCACAGGATAATCCGGGTAAGCCTGAGACAATTGGTCAAACTGTTGGATAAGTTCAAGCTGGCTATCTGTAGCCAGCCGCCCCTGCTCGTTGCCAGCGGCACTGGCAAGCACATCAAAGGCCGGACTGCCCCCCAAAGAAAGTTGTTGACTCATCCGGGCAAAGGCCCGGTCATACTGACCGGCATACAGCAGCTCAAGAGCAGACCCATGCAGTGCATCCGGGTTTTCCGGCTCCAGTTCGACCCAGAGTAATGAAGCATCCAGCGCTGCCTGCCTTGCCCCTACATAAACGGCAACCTGGTAGGCTCTCCGGGCTACGCCAATATCTCTGGTTTTGTGTGCCTGTTTTAAATAATTGCCCAGCGCCAGATCATAACGCTGACGCTGGCCGCCAATCTCTGCCACCAGCAAATCATAAAGCGTCTCCGCGGCAAAAGGGGTAACAGGCTCATCAACCCCGGCCTGTGATTGACCGTTCGTTGCAGTTACAGCGCTATGATCCACTTGCTGAACATTCTTACTGGCACAACCCGCCAGGAAAACAGCAAAAACAAGCGTCAACTTTTTACAATATTTTCTGAAAACCTCAGCCCCGTTGATGAATAATTCAGCCCCGGCAATCGTTCTAATCATGGATGGTATGCCCTTTCCCCTGATTTCCATTAAAAAACGTGAAGAGAGTTTGCAGTTACACGCTTTCCATTGCAGAATTGATCGGCCGAAACACCCATCAATCCAGCAGCCCCGCTCCTGAGTGTGAACCTGATAACTGCGATTGAAGTATCGGACATGGTCATAAGTCAGAAAAAACATAAGCAGGATTTGCACAACACTCCAGCAATCAAGAGCTTTCCTGAAAGAAAGCCTTAAGCAGAAAATGTCAGGCCTTGCCCCCCTTCACCAGGGAATGCGCCTCTGAAAGCATTTTCAAATGAACAATTGAGCGACATAACTCCCTGCCCAGATGGCATTGAACGCCTTATAATCCGGGTACGGATATGTCAGCCAATCTATAGTAGCAGTGAACCTGGACAGCAACAGAGGTCTGATGGGGTATATTACCGCCGGTATCAATCACAGGACAGCACCAATCACATTGAGGGAACAGGTCGCCTTTTCTGCTGAGCAGCTGTCCGATGCGCTGCAAAGCGCCAGAATCCACACTGGTATTGAAGAAATTGCCATCCTGTCTACCTGCAACCGTACCGAAATCTACTGTGCTATTCACAGCTCCGGGGCCGAAACAGTCAGACAGTGCTACGACAAACTGATTGACTGGCTGAGCGGTTACCATCAGACCAACGGCAAATTACTATCAGAACACAGCTACCTCTTCCATGATGAACAGGCGGTCCGCCACCTGATGCGGGTTGCCTGTGGGCTTGACTCCATGGTGCTTGGCGAACCCCAGATTCTGGGACAACTAAAATCCGCATACGCCAGCGCACAGGAAGCCGACACCACCGGCCCTGGTCTGAATCGATTGTTTCAGCACAGCTTCACCACGGCCAAACAGATTCGCACAGAAACCGCTATCAACGCGCAGCCGGTATCCGTTGCCTATGCCGCTACCGGACTGGCCAGACAGATTTTTTCTGACCTTAGCGAAAATACGGCGTTACTGATCGGAGCCGGCGAGACCATTGAACTGACCGCACGACACCTGTGCCAGCAGGGCGTTGCCAATATTATCGTGGCCAACCGTACCTTGGAGCGAGCCCGGCGCTTGACCGACATGTTTGGCGGAAAAGCCGTCCTGCTATCGGATCTGCCGCACATACTCCATGAAAGCGATATTGTTATCAGCTCCACCGCCAGCCCGGTACCGGTGCTCGGCAAAGGAACGGTTGAAAAGGCGCTGAAGCAGAGAAAACACAAACCCATGTTTATGGTGGATATTGCGGTTCCCCGGGACATTGAACCCGAGGTCAGTGATCTGGCTGATGTTTTTCTCTACACAGTGGATGACTTGCAGGATGCAATTGAAGACAATCTGCAAGAGCGCAAAAATGCAGCCCAACAGGCTGAACGCATGATTGAGGCCGATATCTTTGAGTTCATGACCCGCCTGCGTGCGCTGGATGCCGTCAGCCTGTTACGCAACTATCGCCAGAGCACCGAAGCGATCAGAGACCTGGAGCTTGAGAAAGCACTGCAATGGCTGGCCAGAGGCGGCAGTCCGGAAGAAGTACTGCAGCAATTTGCCCGCTCGCTGACCAACAAACTGATGCACCACCCCAGCGTACAGCTGAAAAGTGCTGCCGCAAAAGGGCAACATGAAAAGCTGGAGTGGGCCGAGAAACTTCTGGGCCTGAGCCCCAGTCGTCAATCCGATTCAACTCAGGATGCCTGATGGCATTCTGAATCCACCCTTATATAGACACCTTTTACAGACATCATGAAAGAGTCCATTCTCGTCAAACTGGAAAACCTCGGTGAGCGCTTCGAAGAGCTTTCCGCACTGTTGAGTGACCCCGGGGTTATTGGTAACCAGGATCAGTTCCGCAAGCTCTCCCAGGAATACGCTGAACTGGAACCGGTGGTTAAAGCCTACAAAGAGTATGACCAGGTACTCAGCGACAAAGCCGAAGCCGAAGCCATGATGGCAGAAGGCGACCCGGACATGACGGAACTGGCCCGCGAGGAACTGGCCAGTTGCGAACAACAGCTGCCAGCAATGGAACAGAGTCTTGAAGTGCTGCTGTTACCCAAAGACCCAAGGGACGGCCTGAACACCTTTCTGGAAATCCGTGCCGGAACAGGCGGCGATGAAGCCGCCATTTTCGCCGGCGACCTGTTCAGAATGTACTCAAGGTACGCGGAAAAACGCGGCTGGCGAATTGAGGTGATCAGTGCCAGCGACGGTGAACACGGCGGCTACAAAGAGATAATCACCCGTGTTATTGGCAGCGACGTCTACGGTCGAATGAAGTTTGAGTCGGGAGCCCATCGCGTACAGCGGGTTCCTGAGACTGAATCCCAGGGCAGAATCCATACCTCTGCCTGCACCGTTGCCGTGATGCCGGAGCCCGATGAACAACAGGCGATTGAGATCCGTAAGGAAGACCTGCGCATCGATACCTACCGCTCATCAGGTGCCGGTGGTCAGCACGTCAACACTACTGACTCAGCCATTCGTATCACCCACCTGCCAAGCGGTATTGTGGTTGAATGCCAGGATGAGCGCTCACAGCACAAAAACAAGGCCAAAGCCATGACCTGGCTGGCGGCCAAACTTCAGGATGCCCAGGATGCCGCTGCCGCGAAAGAGATCAGTGATACCCGGAAAAGTCTGGTAGGCAGTGGTGACCGTTCTGAGCGTATTCGTACCTATAACTATCCCCAGGGGCGGGTCACCGACCATCGTATCAACCTTACTCTTTATAAATTGCCGGAAATCGTGGAAGGTGAACTGGACCCGGTTATTGACCCTCTGCTGCAGGAGCATCAGGCTGAGCTATTGGCCAGTCTGGCTGGCGAATAAGTCATGAGCAGCGCCCGAATTGACACCGCCCTGGCAAAAGCATCCCGCATGCTTTCTGCCAGCCCCACTCCCAGGCTTGATGCAGAACTGCTGCTGGCACATGTTCTCCACAAGCCACGCAGTTATTTTTTTACCTGGCCTGAAGCGCTTCTGACCAGTGAACAGATGGCTCAGTTGGTAAAGCTCGTCGATCAACGAAAAGCAGGACATCCCATAGCCTATCTGATCGGGCAACGGGAGTTTTGGAGCTTGCAGTTAAAAGTTACCGAAGCCACCCTGATCCCAAGGCCAGACACCGAACTACTGGTTGAGCTGGCACTTGGCTTAGATAGCACGCTGGATCAAAACACCGAATCAACAATGAAAGTGGCCGACCTGGGAACCGGTACCGGCGCAATAGCCCTTGCCCTGGCAAAGGAACGGCCGAACTGGGAAGTTACCGCTATCGACAAAAGCCCGGACGCCCTGGCTGTTGCGGCAGAAAATGCGGTGATCAATGATATCCGGAATACCGTATTTATTGAGGGTTCATGGTGTTCACCACTGGCTGAAGGCTCAATGGATATGATCGTCAGCAACCCCCCCTACATTTGCAGCAATGACCCGCACCTGAAAGAGGGAGACGTTCGCTATGAACCCCTGTCAGCGCTGGTCTCTGGAGTGGATGGACTGGACGATATTCGTGTGATTGCCGAACACTCACTGCAAAGCCTGAAGCCCGGGGGATGGCTCCTGTTAGAACACGGCTATGACCAGGGCAGCCCTGTCCAGACAATCCTTTCCCGGGCAGGCTTCACACAAATTCGCACAGAAACCGATCTGGCCGGTCATGACCGCGTAACCCTTGCCCGCAAACCTGCGGCCTGAACTACCAATAACCCTATAGGCTTACTCCGTACTGCCGCCATAAGTAATAGCCCGTAATACCAAGCGGCATTCAGTGCAGATAAACTGAATGCTATTTTTTGCCCGCTGCACCAACGTACTTGTCAAGCAACAACTGGCATGAAATCCTTACGGAGATACTGGTGTAATCAATGGGCTACGGGCGGTTATAGCGGGCACCTGGAGAAAACATGTTTGCCAGACGATTTCATAGCTTCTTGCAGCAGGATTACGCCATTGGCGTACTGCTTTTTATTGCCTCGGCACTGGCGATGCTCGCTGCCAATACGTTTTTTGCAGAGTATTATGACTTACTGCTATCAACCCCCATCCGTTTTACCGCAGGCCCCCTGGACATCCACAAACCACTGCTGCTGTGGATTAATGATGGTCTGATGGCCGTTTTCTTCCTTTTGATCGGCCTCGAAGTCAAACGGGAAGTGCTTGCAGGGGAGCTCAGTACTCCGGCCCAGGTTATACTGCCGGGTATTGGTGCCATCGGCGGAATGCTGGTACCGGCACTCTTCTATGTTGCTTTTAACTACTCAGACCCTATTGCCATTAAAGGCTGGGCAATCCCCGCCGCCACTGACATTGCCTTTGCCGTAGGCATTCTTGCCTTACTCGGTAAACGTGCACCTGCATCACTGATGACATTCCTTCTGGCCCTGGCCATCATTGATGATCTTGGTGCCATCATTATCATTGCCATTTTCTACACTGAAGAGCTATCTCTGATGTCCATGGGCATTGCCTCTGTCTTACTGGCAATCCTGGCTTTCTTCAACCATAGGGATGTTACCAGGATCGGACCTTACATGGTTGTCGGCGTATTGCTCTGGATCTGCGTGCTAAAGTCAGGCGTTCACGCTACGCTGGCTGGCGTGCTTCTGGCATTTACCATTCCATTGAAAACCGTTGACCGCAGCGGTCGATCACCGCTGAAAGCCCTGCAACACAACCTGCACAGCAGTGTTCATTATGTCATTTTGCCTATTTTTGCCTTTGCCAACGCCGGACTTGAACTGAATGCCGAACAGATCAAAAGCCTGTTTACCCCAATTCCCCTGGGGATTGTGGCCGGCCTCTTCCTGGGCAAACAGATTGGCGTATTCAGCTTCTGCTGGCTGGCGGTTAAATCCGGACTGGCCAAACTGCCCACCGGAACCAGCTGGCTCCAGATGTACGGCCTCTCTATACTCTGCGGTATTGGTTTTACCATGAGTCTGTTCATTGGCTCACTGGCCTTTGAAAACGTGAATACCAACTACCTGGTATCAGATCGCATCGGCGTACTGGCTGGCTCCATACTCTCCGCTGTCTTTGGCTTTATCACTCTTTACTGGGCCGGACGCAAACAGGCCTGAGCCTGTTTCCGGCCTCTGAACAGAGGCCGGAACTCTCAACCAACAAGAAATGACACCATTCTCACCAAAGTCTCTGCAAAGCTGTTAAACTCGCTGTCAATTAATCAATCCTGAAGTACTCCACCCATACGATCCAACCTGAACAATGAAAAGGAATTGGCGGTACTTCTGACAAATCATAGAGAGCTCTTTAGCCCATGGAAAACAGAGGCGTTTTGCTGGTTAATCTGGGGTCACCGGACAGCACATCTGTTGAAGATGTTCGAAACTATCTCAATGAGTTTTTGATGGACAAGCATGTGATTGACCTGCCATGGGTGATTCGCAGGCTTATCCTCAGCCTTTTTATCTTACCTTCCCGTCCGGCAAAATCCGCTGAAGCTTACAGCGCCATCTGGACTGAGCAGGGCTCACCACTCATTGTCAACAGCGAAAAGTGCGCGGAACAGCTCAGAGAGCGCACCAGCATCCCGATTGAGCTGGCCATGCGCTACGGCAAACCGGATATGGCAAAGGCTCTGAGCAATCTGGCAAAGCAACCGGGCATCGAAGAGATCCTGCTGTTCCCACTCTACCCACACTACGCCATGTCATCGGTAAAAACCGTGATTGAACGGGCCAAAAGCCTGATGCAGGAAATGGGCATCACCCTGCCACTTCGTGTCCACCCGGTGTTCTATGATCACGATGGCTACATTGAAGCGCTGGTCGAAAGTGCAAAGCCCTGGCTGGAAAAAGAGTTTGATCACCTGGTGTTCAGCTACCATGGCGTACCAGAGCGCCACATTACAAAAGATGACCCAACCGGCAATCACTGCCTGAAAGATAAAAGCTGCTGCCAGAAAACCTCCATTGCTCACAAAACCTGCTATCGACATCAGGTATATCAGACAACAGAGGCCTTTGTTGAAAAAGCAGGCGTCCCGATCGATAAATACAGCGTTGGCTTCCAGTCCCGACTGGGAAAAGCCAAGTGGCTGGAGCCAAATACTCTCGATGTTCTCAAGCAACTGGCGGATCAAGGAGCCAGAAAAGTACTGGTTATCTGCCCTTCTTTTGTTTCTGACTGCCTGGAAACGCTGGAAGAAATCGGCATAGGGGCCAAAGAGGAGTTTATTAAAGCCGGGGGTCAATCACTGGAACTCATTCCCTGCCTGAATGATCATCCAGCCTGGATAGACCTGTTGAAGCAATGGTCAGAACACCCTCTGACTCATTGATGATAAAAGTGAGTGGGCATGAAACATGCCCTCCACCCCATATCCATCTTGTATCCTGCAAACTCTGCCTTTATAGTACAACTACCTGGCCGATCTACGTATTTCCCTCAAGAGAAGGGCGCAATGAGTAGCGTGATAAACTGGCAAAGACAGTACGTTGATATAAAAAGTAATAATAAGACTTCTTACCAAGAGGGAGTTTTTCTCCTGCCTGAAACTCTCTTTGCTCCTGCTCGCCTGCTACTTCTACTACTGCCTTAGGGCATATTAATTACTATCTCCCCAACTACCCGGCCTTGATGGCCAACCCGCAAGACCACTGATAAAGCGGACTTGCCAGACAAGTTTGCTGCGCACACAAAACAAGTAACAGCAGCATAGCCAATAAGAAATTGACCAGCCTTTCGGACAGCAAAGGCAAAGGATACACCATGAACAACAATCAAGTTGTGATTTTTGATACCACCCTGCGCGATGGAGAGCAAAGCCCCGGCGCAGCCATGACCCGTGATGAAAAATTACGTATAGCCAGAACCCTGGAAAAACTGCGGGTAGATGTTATTGAAGCCGGTTTCGCCATGGCCAGCCCGGGTGACTTTGAAGCTGTCAAAGCCATTGCCACCAATATCACAGAAAGCACGGTATGCAGCCTCTCCAGGGCACTGGAAAAAGATATTGACCGGGCCGCCGAAGCCCTGAAACCAGCCAGAAGTGGCCGGATTCATACCTTTATTGCCACCTCTCCCATCCATATGCAGCACAAATTGTGCATGAACCCGGACGATGTGATCAAACAGGCCGTATTTGCCGTCAAACGGGCCAGAAATCACATTGACGATGTTGAGTTTTCCTGTGAAGACGCCGGCCGCTCCGAAATAGATTTTTTGTGCCGTATTATTGAAGCAGCCATTGATGCCGGTGCCAGAACCATCAATATTCCGGATACCGTTGGCTACGCCCTGCCACACCAGTTTGGAGAAACCATCAAAACCCTGATGGAACGTATCCCAAACGCTGATAAAGCCATCTTCTCCGTTCACTGCCACAATGACCTTGGCCTGGCTGTAGCTAACTCACTGTCTGCCGTTGTGAACGGGGCACGTCAGGTTGAATGCACCATCAATGGATTAGGGGAAAGAGCGGGCAATGCCTCGCTTGAAGAGATTGTCATGGCCCTGAAAACCCGGTCGGATTGTCTGGGAGTAACCACCGGCATTAACACCACTCAGATTGTACCGGCCTCACGACTGGTTTCCTCCATCACCGGCTTCCCGGTTCAACCCAACAAAGCCATCGTGGGAGCCAACGCCTTTGCCCACGAGTCTGGCATCCATCAGGATGGTGTACTGAAGCACCGGGAAACCTATGAAATCATGTCTGCCGAAGATGTCGGCTGGAATACCAACCGGCTGGTACTTGGTAAACTGTCTGGTCGCAATGCCTTCAAAACCCGAATGGAGGAACTGGGCATATCGTTCAGCAGCCAGGACGACCTGAATGATGCCTTCCAGCGTTTTAAAGTTCTGGCGGACAAAAAATCGGAAATCTACGACGATGACCTTCAGGCACTGGTGAGTGATGCCCGCAGCAGCAGCGAGCTGGTGGAGAAATATAAACTGATCGATCTGAATGCCAGCTCAAAAATTGGCAAAACACCGGAAGCAACACTCACCCTGGCAATCAACGGAAAACAGCAGACGGTATCCAGCAGCGGTGATGGTCCTGTTGACGCCATATTCAAAGCCATTGAAAAGCTGGCAAACTCCCGGGCCAGACTGGCATTGTATAATGTCAGCGCCATCACAACAGGTACTGACTCCCAGGGTAAAGTCTCTGTCCGGCTTGAGAAAAACGGGCAGATTGTCAATGGCTCCGGGGCTGACACCGATATCGTCATTGCTTCCGCCAAAGCCTACATCCATGCCCTCAACCTGCTGGAAGCCGATATCACCAAAGCCAATCCACAAACCGGGGGAACGGTTTAATCAATTTGGTTTGATTAAAATGCCAACAGGATCTTTCAATGATACTATTGGCTTTTTAATCTTCCTTCTGCTCTTACCCTTGAGAGCAGTAACCGTAAATAGCGGCAACCATTGAGAACCGACATGCAGGGCGAAACCGTTGACCACCCTTCACCATCCAACAGTGATCAGGCTGTCGACAGTTCTGCAGCAAACATTCAGATTGCCCACCGGGAAAAACTCAGACAGAACTATTTGGGAGCCATGGGCATACAAACCTGGTTTCCCAGGTATCAACTGACCAATGCTCAACCGGCCAGACCTTTTGACTGGATAGCAGAGGACGCCCGGGCACTTGCCGAAGCAGAGTCAGCTCAGGCTGTTTCTGGCACTGAAATCAGCTCAGCGTTTAACCAGCAGAATGCCAGAGAGCAGCCCCAGACAGGATACTCGCCGACCAAGCCAGCAGATATCCTTGGGCAATTTATTACCCCATCCAAACCTGTTGAGGACATCAAACAGGAAGCTCAACCTTCACCAGAGCCTGTAAAACAGCTGTCAGGCTCCGTCAGCAAATTCCGTCTGGTGATAAAACCCGTCAGCGATGACTGCCTTGTGGTGGCCGAAATGCCACACTCCGGGCTCAACCAATTCAGCCGCTACCATCAACGCCTTTTAGATGACATTCTCAGAGCACTCAAGCTCAACCCGGAAGGTGCACAGACTGTTCGTGAATTTGTCTGGCCCATGAGCGAAAGCCGGGGCCTGCTGAGCCAACTAAGCCAGGATGACTACGCTGCCGCCGATGCCGTCTGTGCTTATCTGAGCAACCAATACGGCTTATCCCGCAGAAAGGTGATTCTGTTATTTGGACAGTCAGCGGCCAGGTTTGTTATGGACCCGGAAAAAGATTTTGAGCAACTACGGGGCATCCAGCCGGGCACTCATACAGGCCAGTGGTTTGCTGTAACCCATGGGCTGAATGAACTGATGAAACAGTCCATACTCAAAAGGGAAGCATGGCAGGATCTGGCTCCGCTACTCACCAAAACACCAGACACACAGGGCAATGCCTGAAGATCAAACGATTCAGATAAATCATCAACCATGACACAACCCTCACTCACGTTTCGCCCCATGCTGGAAAGTGACCTGGAACAGGTCAATGCCGTGGAGCAACAGTCAGCAGAACACCCCTGGCGAAAAGCACACTTTTCCGCCAGCCTGTCCTCCGGCTATACCTGCGAACTGGCAGTGCTTGATGGCAGAATTGTAGGACACTGCGTCATGATGACGGTAGCCGGCGAAGCCAGCATTCTGATTCTGACGGTGGACAAATCTTTTCAACGGCGAGGTATCGGTCGGCAGCTATTGCAACACATGCTGCAGACAGCAGGACAGTCTGGCTGCAACACCATTCTGCTTGAAGTCCGCCGCTCCAATATCAAAGCCTTCAACCTTTATCTTCATGAAGGCTTCAGCGAGATCGGCATCAGGAAAAACTATTACCCCATGGGCAGGGGTTGGGAAGATGCCATCGTGATGGCAATGGAACCTGATACTTTCCTCAGCTGACAACAACTGACAACAACTGAAAACAACAGCTGCTCTGGAAGCGACTTATTCCTAATAAACTCGTCAAGTTACCGCATTAAACGACAATTGCATCGTATTAGCGCAATGGGTCTTCGTGTGAACGATAAAGTCATCGACCAGGCTTCAAAATCAAACCGGACATCGTAAAAAAAAACTACAAAATACGAGCTTTCCACCCCTGCACAGGGATAAATTGACAGGTATAATCGCGCCCCTGTTTCAGTCACAGCAAGGTCTTAAGCGTTGATTATCTTTACCGTCACCAACAAAACCACCTCTCAAGTCTATGTTGGGTCAACCCGCAATGACCTGGTTGACCAATGGGAAAAAATGGTGGCTGCAGCCGAGCAGAATCTTGACTACCCGCTATACCAGGAGATCCGTGTACACGGCAGGGATGGCTTTGTCGTTGAAGAGTGGGATTTCGTAGAAGACCGCAATGAGCTGAACGCGCTTGAACAGGAAGCCATTGAAACGCTGGGTGCTCGCAGTCTCCGTGGCTATAAAACCAGCACCGTCAAGATCCAGCCTAAAAAGAAAACACGAACCCGCAAGTCCAGCGTGGAAAAAGAGCTTGCCAGCATCTTTGACGAGTTCGACGGCGACATGGATGACTTTGATGAGATTTCTCCAGAGCCGAAAAAGCAGACGGAAGAGAAAACCGCAACACCACAACAGCCCGGCATTGCACAACCAGTGACGCCTGTTTCTGTTGAACGCGTCAGATCACCGGACATCAAACTGGATGTTTCTACCGCACAGGAAAACGCAGCAGAGGCCCGGAAAGAAAAGCTGGTGGCAAAACCGGAAAACGGCTCTCAGGTGAATGCCGTTGTGCAAATGAACAACATCTGTCTCAGCGACGACATTTCGGCCCAGCTTGAAGCCATTCAGGCAGCAGCCAACGCCGTCCTGTCAGGAGACAGCAATGCGGTTGAACTCCTCAACAGCAAACCAGCCGCTCCCGTAACGGTTGAGATCGAAGTGGCTGAACCGCAGCCTGAGCCAGTGAAAGCGGCTGAACCAGAGATCATTATTGAGCTTGACCCACGGGAACAACGCATCCGCGAAGCCATTGAGCGGCACCGCAAAGCCAGGGCCCAGAAGACGTCGGATAGCCAGGCATCCGATCGCCAGCAAATTGAACAACTGCTGGCAGAACTCACCGCAAGAGCCATGGGCATGAATAGCCAGAGCGTGGCTGTCGCTGCCTGATTCCTTATACCGGCATTTTCTTCCCCTGAACGTGCCGGCCACCCTACCTCACATCTATACTTGGGCTATGAACAAGCCCAACGATCGCTCACTTGAACATCTTCAACGAACACTTCCTGACAAACTCCGGGCAGCCTGCCATGTTCTGCAACGATTTGAGCAGAGAATGATTCTGATCAGCCATCGCAGTGATCAAATCGCCTTAAAAATGCAGCAAATCCGGAAAGACATCCAGCAGTCAATGCATGGCCACTCAAATCAATCATAAACCACGCTTCACGCCCATGCTATTACGGCCCATAATATGGGCCGTTTTTATTTGATCACGAGCGCTATGTCCCTACCAACAGTCCAACCCGAAAGGTATGAACAGCAACTGGCCCAAAAGGCCAGCAGCATTTGCAGCGAGTTTGCCGAATTCAATATGCCTGAACTGGAACTTTTCCGCTCCAGGTCGGACCATTACCGGATGAGAGCAGAGTTTCATGTCTGGCATGAGGGCGATCACTGCTACTACCGAATGTTCGACCCAAAAACCAGACAGCCCTTTGAAGTCACCTCTTTTCCCAGTGGCTCCGAAACCATTAACCGGTTAATGATGCCTTTGATGGAGGCCATCATCACCAGCAGCCATCTGAAGAAACGGCTTTTTCAGGTTGAATTTCTCACCACCCAGACAAAGGAAGCCCTGGTGTCACTGATCTATCACCGCCAGCTGGATGATCAGTGGAAGCAGGAAGCGACAGCACTCCAGGAACAGTTTGGCATTGCCATTATTGGACGTGCCCGCAAACAGAAACTGGTGCTGGATAAAGACTATGTCACTGAAACTTTGACCGTGGATGGCAAACCATTCCATTACACCCAAGTAGAAAACAGTTTTACCCAGCCTAATGCCAGTGTTAATGAGCACATGCTTGCCTGGGCCAGTGGCACCGCACGAGCGATTACGTCCGACCGTAGCAGTGATCTGTTAGAGCTCTATTGCGGAAATGGTAATTTCACCTGCGTGCTTGCCAGACATTTTACCCGGGTACTGGCCACTGAAATTGCCAAAACCTCAGTCCATTCGGCCCGGGAAAACTTTAAGCTGAATAATGTAGAGAACGTAGAAATCGCCCGTCTATCCAGTGAGGAGTTGACCCAGGCCATGAACAGGGAACGGGCATTTCGCCGCCTGAGTGAGATCGACCTGGACAGCTATGATTTCTCAACCATTCTGGTGGATCCTCCCAGGGCAGGTCTCGATGAAGGAACAGAAAAGCTGGTGCAGAATTTCGACAATATCCTGTACATTTCCTGCAACCCTGAAACGCTCAGGAAAAATCTGTCAACCATTTGCCAGACCCATAGAATCGAAAAAATCGCCCTTTTTGACCAGTTCCCATACACTCATCATGCTGAAATGGGCGTTCATCTGATTCGGAAATAGTCAGATTTACACTCCCCGGCGGGACTCCTACTTTGATTCTTAGGAAGAAAAAGTTTTAAGGAAGTTCTCCGGGGTAGCCTCACGTGAAAAACAACAAGCTGAAATATCTGCCAGCATCCATCATTTTCTCTGTTTTCTGGCTTTTCTTTGCACCGACTTCTTACAGCAGCGATGCGGACTATATCAAAACTGCGGTATTGTTCGTGGCCTATGACCAGGGTGAAAGCAACGCATTCCTGCGTATTCAGGAAAAACTGAAAAACGCCAATATTCCCTACCGGATATTGGCGATGGGTCGTGCTGCTGAAGTCTTCAAAAATGACCCGGCTCTGATTCCATTCGATAGATTGACCCACAACGAAGCGCTGTATGAAAATCGCGACCATCTGCTGAACCAGAAGCTGGTTTACCAACTCGCTGAAAGCATCTCCACCAAAATTGTCTATACCGGTATGGCAAGTCGGGCACAGGCTCAGATTGCCAATATCTGGGAGAGAAGAGGTGCCAGGGTCATCGCATTTTATGATAATTTTGAGCCAGTTGATTCCATCAGCTATGTACAGCCTTTTTTAGAAGAGCTGAGCTACCTGGACGAGTTCCATGTCCCCAGTAAAACCACCGCGCTTAGCTTTCAGAGCATCGCTGCCTCCCTGGGAGCAGCAGTGACCGTTACCGGACAGCCCGCACTGGAAGACTGGGACAAAGTCTATGATGAGACCGATATTTTCCTATTACGCGACACCCTCAATATACACCCGGAGCAGCCTGTAGTGTTGTTTGCCGGTGATTACAGCAGCAGCTATCCCAAGGCTTTTCAAACCTTTATTGCAGCAACAAGGAAGCTGCCCAACATTCTTTTTCTGGTTTCATATCACCCCAAGTTTGATGGTGAGCTTGAGCGCAGGATCATTGAGGCTCAATCGGACGGCAATGTCCATCTGTTACACCACGGCACTTATTCCACCGCATCACTGAGCACCATTGCCTCTGCGGTTATTGTCCATAAATCATCCGTCGCCCAGCAGGCCATCTACCGGGGCAAGCCGGTCATCTATGTGGCTGATGAAAACTATCAGAACCTGATGCTGACCGAACAGCTGGCCATTCGCGCATCAAACCCGGATCCTTTGGCCGTCATGATTTATGCTCACATCAGGGGCTTCAGGCCACCGGCGGTTGCCGAAAGCCTGGGCATACCGGATGCGCCCAGCAAAACCATAACAAAGCTGATGATTGATGAGCTAAGACGAATGTCTGATTAAAAATAGAGAGTTTTTTGATTCACTGGCTTTATAGAATGTACGCAATGTGATCTACTCAGGAATGATGTGACTCGCATTGAAGGTATACGATGGGTGTCCGAATACCCCATGTACTGATTTTTGTCAGGCTGGCCATTCTCTCTACCATTGTCTTGCTGGCATTGACTGTACTTTGCAACTTGATGGTGGCCAGGGCAACCAATAACGCCCTGTACTCTAACCTGAGCAAGCTCCCCTATAATCAGGTTGGTGTTTTGCTGGGTACCAGCAAATACTCTCGCCTGGGCGGCTTTAATGACCACTACCGGCTCCGGCTGGAAGCAGCCTTCCAACTCTACCAAGCGGGTAAGATTGATTACATTCTCATCAGCGGCGATAACAGCACCCGTTTTTACGATGAACCAAGCACCATAAGGCGTGACCTGCTCAAGAAAGGCGTCCCTGCAGAACGCATATATCGGGATTATGCCGGTTTCAGAACGCTTGATTCCGTTCTCAGGGCACATCATGTTTTTGATTTGGATAGCTTTACTATTATTTCCCAGGCTCCACACAATAAGCGGGCTCTGTATATCGCCATGAATCATGATATTGACGCCATTGCCTTTAATGCTGGCGAGGGCTATGACATTGATATCAGCAATAGAGCCAGAGAGATGCTTGCCAGAGTGCTGGCTGTGCTGGAGGTACATTTTCTCAATACTGGCCCTAAATTCCTTGGCCCGACCATTGAGATTGGTGTTACGCCCCCTACCTGATAAACAATACCGTTTTCATCTATCTACGGGACAAAACACTACCAGCAGAGCCCCTTTGATATTTCACTGTGTGCTACGACAACCTGTTTGATGACGCAGATAACCAAAGGGAACACAGCCCCTAAAGGTCAATATTAAAGAACGAAGATTTTTTAACGTAATTTCTGACTTTCTGCATGGCATTAGGAAACCAGTTGTCCAGGCGACGGGTTTCCCGGCAAATTTCATCCGCCAGACGAGGATTTAGAAAATCATTATAAACAACACCTACTAATGACACATCATGCTGGGTCAGCCTGTCCAGTGCTGTTTTGAATTGTGTTTGTCGAGTCACTCCAGCCATGACGATCATGATTGTTCCATCAACCATGGCACAAATGGACTCTGCGGGAATATTATTACGATTCCTGGCATTTACCGGGGAGGTATCAAAAATCACCGCGTCATAGTTTTCCAGCCAATGCTCCATAAGCTTGCTCATGTTGGTAATACTGCGAAATCCAAGCACATCCGTATCACAAGGAGCCGGCAGTATATCCAGGTTCACATCGTCCGAACGCATAATACAGCCATCAGCAGACTGAGGATTGGGCAACCAGTCGGTATGAATATGCCCGGAAATATCACCCAGTTCAGGGTGCAGCATGTTCACTTCCACCAGTAACGTTCGCTTGCCATCGATTTCACTGCGCTGACTTAACGCATAAGCCAGGGTACTGCAGCCCTCTTCCGCATTGGCGGAAGTAATAGCGACCGAACGCAACCCTTTACCAATACTGTTGCCATATACCTCTTCAATCTCCAGATAGTTAATGGGTAGCTTGATCATGGCGTAAACCATCCCAGATTGGTGAGGAATTGAATTACCGTCAAAACAGCGGCCGCATCAGCAACCAGCCCCATGAGAACATTCCAGTTTGATTGTGATAATTCTGGCACAAAGACCGTATCACCAGCCCTTAACACCGGTAACCGTGAAGCATCCGGGTCTTTCATAAATTCCACCAGATCAAATGTCGCCGTCCGGTTCTCACAACAGGAACTGTTGACTATGAGTATTTTCTCAACATAAGCGGTCTCCTTTGGTCCTTTCGCCTCTGCCAGTAAATCCAGAATGGTCATGTTATTGGTAAATTCATAACGGCCTGAGACAAAAACAGCACCCATAATCCTGACCGTATCTTCAGGTTTTTTCTCAACCCATTTACGTGCTCTGGATGGGAAAAAGATAGAGTCACCGGGTTTCACTTTTGGTAGCAAACTGTCATCACCCGTTTCAAAATATCTCACAAGGTCAAACTTGGTGACTCTGGGAGCTCCCTCATTGCGATGAACGATTCGAATCTGGCTCAGGTCTGCTTCTTCTGAAGGTCCTGAAGTAGCACCGACTATATCCAGAAAGCCCATTTCATTGTTAAAAGCGTAGCGCCCCGGTGTTTTAACAGCACCCATAACGTAGATGGCATTTTCCTTTGGTAACTTAACCCAGCTGGAAGTATTGGCTGATGGGTTCTCCGGCAACTCGGGAATAACGATCGTTGTACCACCCGTCAGTTGAGGCATATCTGACCATGACCCACCAACTTCAATAAACTCCTGCATATTGAACTCAATGATATTCCGCTGATCATTGGGGCCTGGCTTAATAACTTTCACATGGGCGAGGTCTGCTTTATCAGTCGGGCCACCAGCGTTACTGATATAATCCATAAAATCTACCGAAGGTGCCCACTCATAGCGGCCGGGCTTTTTAATAGCCCCGAGTATCTTCAGTGAGTCATCAGTTTCAAGCTTGAGCCAGGACTTATCATCCTCAGGACCTTTTTCGGGGAAAAACACCGCATCGCCCGAGTCAATCGAGGGTATGCTGCTGGTTCGTCCTTCGGTAAAATCCTGAAAGTTAAATGGTACTACTGTACCATTATTTTTCAAAATCCTGACCGAACGAATATCGGCATATTGGGTAGGGCCCCCTGAGCTAGCGAGAATATCCAGAAAACCAACGCCTTCAGATGTTTCGAATGCACCGGGCTTCTGAACCTGTCCCATCACATACACTTTACGCGCGCCACCAGAAACAGAATCAACCTGCTGAGCAACATAGATGGTTGATCCCGGCTCCAACATTGGTAAATCTTCATCTTTTCCACTGTCAAGAAACTTCTTAAGGTCAAACAGCTTGGGCTCTGTACCAGAAAGCAACCGAATCTGTTCAACATTGGCATAGCGGGTAACCCCCCCGCCTTTCAAAATGGCATCCACAACATTAATGCCTTCCTGGTAAGGAAAGCTAACGGGCTTCAGCACTTCACCAAATACCTTGATCACGGTCCTGTCAGAAACAGAATCAAGCGCCTTATCATCTACGGCTCTGGGCTCTCCGTGCACACTGCTCAAACCAGGTGAGGTAGGCACAAAAATCTCATCCAGAGACTTTATCTCCGGAAGAACAGAGGGGTCCCCGGTATCCAGATAGCGTTTAAAGTTAAAGACGTTTTTCTTACCATCCCTTCTCAACTGAAGCCTATCCAGCTGGGCACCATCAACGAAGCCCCCTGCCTCGGTAATCGCCATTTGGATATTACCGGTACTGGGCAGTTCGACCTCACCCGGGTTGTTGACAAAACCCAATACAGTGATCAGTAGCCGTTTTTCCTTCAAATGAATGGTCAGTTTATCAAGCCCGAGAAACACATCGGACAACGCCGTATAAATGGCTTTATCTGCAGCCCTTAACGTAAGGTCGGCTACTTTCAACTGCCCTACTTCAGGCAGGTGGATAGTCCCATCTCTGCCAATAAGGAAGTTCGTATTAAACCCCTCTTCCCCCGGCAGCCCTATAACCAGAATATCCCCTGACTGCAACTGATAATGTACAGGGTCTCTCGTCCGCCCTGATGATTTATCAACCTCAACGCCTGATACGTCAGCTACTTCCGGGGTAGCCACCTCCGCAGTCGCCGATTCTGGCCCCGTCAGAACAGTCTCCTCTTCGCTTACCGGTGCAGCCAACATGTGAGCTTCTATGCCAGCGCTTTGATTGTTTTTCAAACCAGGTTGAGGTGAAACTTCTTTTTTACTGCCCGTCTGCTTCTGCGGATCAACTGTTTTTTCAGGAGTTTTCTCCCGTAAAGAAATCAGCACAGCATCATCGGCTTCCAGCTGCCATTCCCCTGACTGTGCGGCTGGCACTTTAATATGCTGGCTGTTCCTGATCAGGGTAAAATCTGCATCAACATCAGTATCGTCAAAAAAAGTGTGGTACGAATTAAGACTGGTTAACAATGAGTCAATGGGAAAAGGGTACTTCCCGGGATTTTGGATATCACCGAGGATGGCAATGTTGATCAAACGTTCCGGGGCAATATAGTTTATGCTCTCTACATTATAAGATTCACCAGTTTTACTGAGTATTTCAGAGGAAGCAGCCTCTTCATCCATTCCCATCAAATTGAGAACCATTCCATCAGGAAAAGTGACTGCCACCGCCTCATCAACTCGAAGAAGCGGCACAGATTCTCCACCATCACTCAGCTTTATGAGGAACACTCCACCTTTTTCGATGGGTGCATTGGCAAGTACTCCGCCAGAATAGACGACGAATAACAGGAGAACTGCCAGAGTCTGCAATAGCCTGCTGCAAATACCTGTGCAATGGAGAGTCTTCATTGAGGCACCCGCATAAACAGCCATAAATTTACAGGTCTTGGCCAGTCTGAAAGCCCCAGAACAGAGTCTTTCGACCGTAATGGTTTGTGGCCCTCTTGAATCAGCCCTGAAGCATACTGTAAAGGGCATCCGCCATCTTCAGCCATCGCCTCCATGATCAAACGAACCTTTTCCAGGGCCACAAATGATTCACTGAGTTGATGACTGGCATCGCCCAGAAGGTCACCATCAATCTCATGCCTGATAAGCCGATGCTTATCATTGATTAAGCTCATCTGCCCGGGAAGGCAATATTCACCACCAGCGTCTTTGAGCTCAATATATCTGGATTGGCTGATATTCAATAACTTAATCACATGAGACCGGTTAATATCCCTGATATTGCGTTTTTCATCAACTGTAAGGCTAAAATCACGGTCAGCATGAAATGGCCATAGAAATGAGCATGAGGAGAGTAAAGGAAATAAAAAACAAACAAACAGATACCCGGCAGATTTACCACCCGATATCAAAATAGAAAAAAATAAAAATAATTTATTTTTTCGACAGATACTCTTCAATACTCTCATATTGCTTGATCGTCTGGTTAATCCTGAGCATTGTCAATAACTCGTCAGGCTTTCCATTAACACCAAGCAATCCAAGATTTCTGCTCTCAGTCTTTAGACGCTTATAAAGAAAAACCAGCGCACCGATGCCTGAAGAATCAAGTTCATTAACAGAACTCATATCAACAAGGACATCTCCTGCACACTCTTTAATTAAATGATCAAAGTGACCTCTAACCTCATTCACTGTCTCTGCATTGAATTTGTTATGCAATTCAATAATATCACAGCTGCTGGCTTGATAAGTCGCGTAATCCATTACCTGTTACTCCCAACTTCAATACTTCTTATTATTTACCTGATAAAAGTAAAACATAATTTTACACAACACACATTCAATTAGATTAGACAAAAGAACAGAGATGCATTCTGTAAAAGTCATATTTTAAAGAAAAGAGCAAAAGATCATGAAATAGTCTCGGGAATTAAAAAATAATTAAAATTTCATTTTTTTATAAAACACAAATCTGAGCAAACCCTATAGTTAATTCGTAAGGCTGTAAAAAATACCAACCAGACAACACGCCTTAATGCATTCAGACATGAAGCTGTATCCAAATAACTCTGAATCGATGGCTAATTATTAAAGTTATTTTTATGGATACCCAGAAGGGCGTGCATTCTGCAGAACACTTATCCATCAAACTGCTTAAAGCGGTCCTTCTCTGTGCCTGCACATTAGGCATATTACTAAGCCTTGTGCAGGTGTTTCTGGATGCTCACCTGTCCAGCGCTGATATTGATCGAAAAGCCCGGGAATTGCTGGCAATGATTCATGATCCCGCCAGCAAGGCGGTTGATCGTCTGGATACCGATATGGGACAAGAAGTGCTCAATGGTCTGCTGGAAATGAAGTCGGTGCAGGTGGCAGCAATACGACTGGATGATACGGCAAATCTGGCCAAGGTAGAGAGGCCCATTTTTGCTTCCCGGTACCGCCTCCTTTCTGACTATATTTTTGACTCCATCCGTACCTACCGTCAGCCACTTGAATCAGGGAAAGAACACTTTGGGGAATTGATTCTCTCCATTGATACGGCCTACGAAGGTAAGGCGTTTATTCAAAGATCCGTCGTTGTGGTATTTGCCGGGATAATCAGGGCCATAGCAATGGCTCTGTTGATGTACCTGATCTGCTCAACGTTGCTGACTCGCCCCATGAATCGTTTGATTCGCCATTTATCAAGTATCGATCCTGAAGCACCGGGACAACAGCAGCTGCCTGTGCCTGAAGGTAATGAAAATAATGAGTTAGGTCTCTGGGTCAGAACGGCCAATAAACTGTTAACATCCATTAACTACCATCAAAGTCTGCGTCAAAAAGCAGAAGCCCGTATCATGCGGCTGTCCCAATATGACTACCTGACCAGACTACCAAATCGCCGCACCCTGCAGAACCAGATCAATACCTTTATCCAAAAGGCCACCAACAAGCATGAGAACATCGCTATTCTCTGCCTCGGACTGGATGACTTTAAATCCCTCAATGCCCAGGTCAACTTCAATGCCGCCGAACATATTCTGGTAAAAGTCTCGGATCGCCTTAGAAACTGCATCGGCAATAAAGCCTATATTGGTCGATTAGGTGAAGATCAGTTTGCCATTATCCAATCAAAGATCGAACAGCCCTACGAGGCTGCTGAGATGGCCCAGTCTCTGATCAGGCAGCTTGACAGACCGTTCGAGATTAACAATGAGCAGCTGACCATCAGTGCTACTGTCGGAATAACGCTCTTTCCTGATGATGGTGAGGATGTCGACACCCTCCTGCAGCAGGCTGAATTTGCCATGATCATGGCCAAGTCCAGAAGCCACAACCGCTACCAGTTCTATGTAGCCACGATTGATACCGAAATCCGCCAGCGCAAGCGGTTGGAAATGGACCTCCACCAGGCCCTTGAAAACCACGAACTCAGCCTGGCGTTCCAGCCACAGTTTAACTATCAAAAAGGCGAGCTGGTGGGTGCCGAGGCCTTGCTGCGCTGGAATCACCCGGAGAAAGGGGTGATCTCACCGGATATGTTCATTCCCATGGCAGAACACAGTCTTGATATTATTCCTATTGGTAACTGGGTTCTGGAGAATGCCTGCCAACAGTTAAACAAGTGGCACCTTGACGGTCATCAAAACCTGCGTCTGGCCGTCAACCTCTCGGCCATTCAGCTGCAGGATCAGAATATTGCTGATCGAATCGCTTTTTTACTGAATAAATACCAGATTCCCCCTGAAACCCTGGAGCTTGAGGTGACAGAAACCTCCATTATTGATGACCTGGAAGCATCGAAAGCCCAGCTCCAGAATATGAAAAACATTGGGGTAACACTGGCACTTGATGACTTTGGAACAGGTTACTCCTCGCTGGGTTACCTTAAACAGTTTCCCTTCGACAAAATCAAAATTGATAAATCCTTTGTCGAAGATCTTCCTGATAACCGCGAAAACTGTGGCATCGTTGAAGCGATTGTTCAGATTGGCAAGAGCTTCGGCCTGAAAGTTCTGGCTGAGGGTGTAGAGACTGTTGAACAGGAAACCTACCTGGCTAACAAAGGCTGTCAGGAAGGACAAGGCTATTACTACGGAAAGCCACTGTCCGCCCACGACTTTATCAGCCTCATATCAAGTCAGCGTGCCTTGTCGGGTAATACGCAGGTAGAGGGCGGAGATTATGAAACGCCGGGAGACAATAATGACTGATCATCCCATTGTCATACTCCTGGACTCCCGACAGGCAGGTGGTATCGAGACCCATGTTTACCAACTTGGCAAAGCGCTGAAAAACAGTGGCTGGCCTGCAGAAATCTGGTTTTACCAGCAATATCAGGCTGAACACCCTCTTGAACAGGCCTTAACAGACTCGGCCCTCCGTTTTCGCTACCTCAGCGGCAAGTTGCCCGGGTTGATCTCAGCACTCAAAAACACACAGCCTCTGTTACTTCACACCCATGGGTACAAAGCCGGTATTGTTGGTCGCCTGGCTTCGGTAGTCACAAGGACGCCTGTTGTTTCCACCTTTCATAATGGTGATCCGGGTGAAGGTATGGTCCGGCTATATTCACTGCTTGATCAGCTGAGCAGCCCCATATCTGAAAATATTGCCGTCAGTGATGAGATTGCCAGAAGATGGATCAGTGCTCCCCATCGGATTGATAACTTTGTGGAGGTTCCGGAACATTATCCCCCCTCGGGAACAGCCATCGCCTTTGTTGGCCGGTTGAGTCACGAGAAAGGTCCTGACTTGTTTCTGCAACTGGCCAAGCACCAGCCACATCTCCCCTTCCGGCTCTATGGCAGTGGCCCAATGGAAGAAATGCTGCAAAAGCAGCAGGTCAATAACGTCATGTTCATGGGACAGGTTCAATCCATGGAAGCCCATTGGCGCGATATTGGCCTGTTGTGTATCACCTCCCGCTTTGAAGGGTTGCCCCTGGTGGCGCTTGAAGCCATGGCTCATGGTGTGCCTGTCCTCAGCTTTCCATTGGGCGGACTTCCGGACCTTATTGTGCAGGGCTTCAATGGCTGGACGTCTCCGATTGGCGACCTTAATGCAATGAGCAATTTACTGCTGTTCTGGGACTCACTGCCAGAGGCCGTAAAGTGGCAAATCAGAGAAGCCTGTATTGCGACAGTGATCAATAACTATTCAAGTCAGGCAATCCTGCCAAAGATTCTTGATGTCTACCAGCAAGCCGTGCAGGCAAAAGGGTACGATTGGCCCAATAACCTCATCAAAGAGTCCCCTGCCCATGGCCTGGCTAATAAGAAACAGGATCGCTCTCAAACGGTTGGATAAACTCAATGGAACTTGGACAGAATGTTATCAAAGGATTGAAAGTTGGCGCGATCCTGCGCCTTGTGGCCCAGATTTTCACCTGGCTCAATACACTGATTCTGATCCGCCTGCTGACACCTGATGATTATGGCCTTATGGCCATGACCATGGCTTTTATCGGTATCTTTGCACTGATGGGAGACTTTGGTATCGGCAAAGCGATCATTCAGGCAGAAGAGCTCACCACAGACCGGCTCCGGCAGGCTTGCACGATTAACATTGTTTCCTGTCTGGTCTTTTTCAGCGTTTTCTTTTCCATCGCCCCGGTTATTGCCAGCTTCTTTGATGAACCAAGAGTGACCGTTCTGGTCCGGGCAGTCGCCTGCCAGCACCTTATTATGATCTTTCATACCCTCCCTTATGCCATGGCAAGCCGCAGGATGCTGTTCAAAGAGCGGGAAAAAGTCCAGTTTTATACCGCCCTGATGACCAGCCTTGTCACCATCGCCATGGCTGCCTCCGGTTGCGGCGTATGGTCACTGATTCTGGGGCATCTGTTTATGCGTCTGGCTCTGACCATTGGCTATAACCTAATAGCCCCCTGCTGGGTCCGGCCTGCATTGAGTTTCAGGGGTTTTGCCAAAATGGCAGGATTCAGTGGCATCGCCACCGTTAATGATGTGTTGCGTTATTTCGTCAATGTCTTTGGCAACATCAGCATTGGCCGCCTGCTCAGCAAAGCCGATCTGGGGGTGTTCTCTGTTGCCAGGAATCTGGCCAATCTTCCCAGCGACAAGATCGGCGAACTTCTCAACCACCTTGGGCTTTCATCATTTGCCAAGCTTCAGAATGAACGTAATGTTGCCGGGCAATATCTGCATAAATCAGTTCAGCTTGCCAGTCTGGTACTTTTCCCCATGTATCTCGGTATGTGTGCCATATCGCCTGAATTAATCACTCTGGTCCTCTCCGATAAATGGGCTGCGGCGATTGTGCCATTTCAAATTCTCTGCCTGACCAGCCCATTCCGGATGCTGTCGGAAATGATGGCTACCGGTATAACCGCCATTGGTGAACCGAAAAAAAATAGCCATACCTTACTGTTAACTATTTTGACCCTGCCCATTTTTTTCGTTGGTATCCAATATGGTGTTGAAGGAGCATGTTGGGCCTGGTTAAGCATTAACCTGATCAGTTTCGCTGTTCACCTGAAACTTATGCTGCCAGCATTTGAGCTGAAATCATCGTCTTTCCTGAGCGCTCTTCTACCCAGCTTCTGCAGCGCCATGATTATGCTGGGGGGCTTACTGCTGCTTCGGGATCAATTGACCGGCCAGGTACATGAGGCAGCTCAACTATTTCTGATGATTCTGGCTGGAGTGCTCCTGTTTTCAGCCACTCAGCTGCTGTTCTTTCGTCGCCAGCTCTTTACCACCCTCAAGTACTTAAGGCACTAGGGTGTTTTAAAGATGCGGCTACCCAACCTTGAACGGCTGTTTGTTAATCGCTACCAGACAGTAACCGTCACCGTTTACTGTGCACTTGCGGCACTGCCAAGCCTGATCTTTCCACACCCTATAGCCCTGCTCCCGCTGGCAGTGATCCCGCTGGGGTTGATATTTATTCTTAAAAAACCCTTTGTGGTCTGTTTGATTTTTATCATGTTCTCATTTTTCCGGCTCCATGAGGTTTTTCCTCAGCTGGATCCCATCAAGATCCCGCTGTTAACCGCACTGGGATCCTATTTTGTGCTCGCCTGGCACATTATCCTGACCAAGAAAGTTCAGGTTTACTGGCGTCATGAACACACCATTTTTGCCCGCTTTTTTGGCTGGGTGGTCATTGGTATAGCATTTTCCAGCTATCCCCCCACCGCTTTCGGCAGCTTCACCAGTGTTTATATGAAAATCGGTATCATGGTATTGGCCATCTCGTGGCTGATGACCGAGCACTGGCACTTTAAGCTGGCGCACTTTCTGATCATTTGTTCTGGTCTGGCTGTGGGCGGTGTCACACTGTATAACAATGCCAACGGTATCGGTATGGTCGAGGAAACCCGTGTCACCATTCCGGGTACCAGTCTGGGTGACCCCAACGACCTCTCTCTGGTTCTAAGCTTTCCCATGAGCTATGCCGTGGCCCTGGCAACCACCAAAGGCACCGGCAAGATCAGAACGCTGCTTGGCCTGATTGGTATTGTCATCTTTGTGTCATCTATCATTGCGACGCAAAGCCGTGGCGGCTTACTGGCGACGGTTGCCGTGTTTGGTATCTTTGGTCTTCGCATCATCAAATCAAAATTGCTGCTCATCAGTATTGGCAGCTTTAGCCTGATGATTCTGGTGGCCGCTGCGGGCATCAGCGACCGTAAATCCGGGGGTGCCGCAGAGGAGGGCGTTGATGCATCAGCGATGGGCCGTATCCACGCCTGGGAAGCGGCTTTTAACATGGCCCTCAGAAACCCGATGACCGGCGTTGGTCTATCTCTCTTCCTGGATAATTACTGGGATTACGCAACCCACAGCCGGGCGGAGGGGCAGGCCCACGTTACCCACAGCACCTGGTTTCAGGTCATGTCAGAATCCGGCTTTGTTGGCTTTGGCCTGTTCGGTTTTATGATTTTCACCATTTTCATGTCGATACGCAGCTCCCTGACACGCCTGGATAGAAATAAAGGGTCACCGGAGTACGATCCCCATATGACAGCTATCGCCGTAGGAACCTATGCAGGACTGGTTGGTTTCTGTGTTTCCGGATCTTTTCTGAGTCAGGGCTTTCTCTGGCCAGTCTACATCATTACATCGATCAGTATTGCCATTGCCAACTTTATGGACAATCACTATCCGGCCGAAGAAGAAAACGCAGAGACAGAAAAAGCGTCTATAGTTAATGAATTAGCGGAAACCATACACGGCAAGGGTTTGCCACATGCTAAACAGCCTGAAAGCCCGAATAAAAAACAGTGACTCTGTCGTAGGAAGGGCTCTATTCTCTTTTTTGAAATCCATTCGCAGCATTGAAATGCCAGTAATCAGACCTGCTCATGGCTTAATGTATCAATTGCATAAAATGATTACCGGGGCTTTCAGTAGTCTGATTCGTATTTTCTACTGGACACCGATGTTCAAATCTCAACTTGCCAATGTCCCAAAGAAGCTCTATCTCTACTCAGGCATGCCGCTGCTACTGGGGCCATTAACCATCACCATGGGTGACCATTGTCGGCTGTCCGGCCACACCACCGTCAGTGGCAGAGCTTCAGGCAATAAAAAGCCGGAACTGAAAATAGGCAACAATGTCGGTATCAGTTGGCAAAATGAAATTTTTGTCGGTGACCGGATTGAAATTGGCGATAACGTTCGATTGGCCGTTAAAGTCAGGCTGGTTGGGTATCCCGGGCATCCTGTTGACCCGGCCGCCAGGGCACAGGGAAAGCCGGATACGGATGATCAGGTAGGCAGTATTATTATTCAGGATGATGTATGGCTGGCGGCTGGCGTTACGGTTATGGGGGGTGTAACCATTGGAGCGGGAACCATTGTTGCCACTGGCAGCGTTGTCACCAGGGATTTACCTCCCGGTGTTCTTGCCGGGGGGATTCCAGCCAGGGTCATCAAATCACTGAACTTGCCATCGGAGCGTGACAATGGCTGATCTCATTGTATTTGGCGAAGACTGGGGAGGCTTACCTTCGAGTACCCAGCACCTGATCAGCCATTTAATGAAAAGGCATCGGGTCATCTGGGTAAACTCCATTGGCATGAGGTCGCCGCAGTTTTCGTTAAGGGATATAAAAAGAGTCTGGCAAAAAATGTTGGCCATGTTTAAGCGTAATAGTGAACCCGCGCAAACGCCCTCAGAGCAAATACCCCCAATTATCATCAATCCCAAAGTTCTTCCTTTTCACCGGTTCAAACGGGTGCGTCTACTGAACAAACGACTTTTACTGAAAGACATTAACAGGGCAATAGAGCAGGAAGGATTTGATCAGGTTATTCTCTGGCTCTCACTGCCCACTGCCGTCGATATGGTGGGTAGCCTGAATGAACGGGCTTCTATCTACTACTGTGGTGATGATTTTGAAGGCCTTGATGGCGTTGATCATACCATGGTCAAACCATTAGAACAGGAGCTGGCTGAAAAGGTTGACCTGATTCTTGTGGTCAGCAAAACACTGGCCAGGAAGTTTACTCATCCCAACACCATTATTCTGCCGCACGGTGTTGATTACCCGCTGTTTTCATCACCGGCAGCCAGGCCCCATGATCTTCCGGAAAACGGGCCTATTGCCGGTTTCTACGGCAGTATTTCTGCCTGGCTGGAGACAGATATACTGGCCCAGTCCGCCATTGCCCTGCCCAGCTGGCAATTTGTTTTTATTGGCGATATCAAAACTGATGTTTCATCTCTTCAGGCTCTGCCAAATGTACACTTTCTGGGAGCCAGGCCCCATCATCAGCTGCCCTCCTATATTCAGCACTGGAATGTCGCCATGCTGCCCTTTCGCAACAACAAACAGATAGCGGCCTGTAATCCCCTGAAGTTGAGAGAATATCTTGCCTCGGGTACTCCCATCGCTGCCACTTCTTTTCCTGCGGTTCGAGAGTATGAGAATCTTCTGGCCATTCAGTCACCTAAAGAACCCTTTTCCAGAGTCATTTTGAGGGCCAATGATCTGCGGGAGGAGAAAGCCAGCAGGCAGAACAGGGTCTCAACCGAATCATGGCAGCACAGAGCCACGCAGTTGGAAGCACTGATCAACCACTTATCACGTTAAAAACACACTGTTCATTAAATTAATTCCCTGTTAAAACAGCAGCTACAATTAATAATAATGAAGCATAAATGCTTGTATTTATTATTAGAAAGTGTCATGAAAGCTAACACTATTACCAATCAGGAAAATCAACTACTCACTGAAGGACAAAAAACTGTCAATCAATGACAATTTGCCACTGAGCCAGTTGACTGAAGAGTAATATGAGGCTGATAACAGGGAAGTCACCGTGATTAAGCGATATGAATCCCGCATCCTTGCGGTACTGATGTTTTTCAGTATGTCACTCCTTTACGGATGCAAATCACAACTGAATGTTCAGGCCCTGATGGAAAATGAGCAAACAAGATCAACACAGCAGATTGCCGATGTTATCGCGCGAATGAATGAAACAGAAAACGCATTACCTGTTTCCAAAAATAGGTATCGTCGTCAGTTGTCTATTAATTTCACTCAAAAGGAATTGGAGGTTAATAATCAACATAAACAGGTTATTGATCTCTTTTTTAACTCGTTACCCGAAAGCCAGCATCTCAACATCATTATTTCCGTAGCCCCCTCTTCTGCCGGACAGCCCTTCCAAACACTGAATGACTCCTGGGCAAGGCTACAGAGTCTGAAAGATATACTGGAGCAATACAGCGAAAAAATAGAGCTGGTTTACCAACCTGAGCTGGATCTTGATTCAGCCACCATTCATGCGGTGGGCAATAATATTTCCGGAGGTAAGGGTGTCCAGTGAAATCCTGAGAAACCTCTTCCGACTTCTCAGCGCAGCCTGGCGGCGCCGTTACACTATTTGTGTGCCTATTTTGATCATGCCGGTGATTGGTTTTTTTGCCAGCTTCATGGCCCCCAAATTTTATGAAGCACACACCACCATACTGCTTCAGAATACCACTGAGCTAAATCCCATTCTGGAAGACTTCACCATATCCACAAACCTGGAAGAACGGCAATTAGCACTGAAAATACTCCTTAAGAGTCGCAAGGTATTAAAGGGTGTTGCCAGAGCTGTTGGGTTTATCGACTATAAATCTTCTGAAGAGCAAATAGATGAGGCCATTGATGAACTATCACGTTCACTGTCCATCGTCTTCGGCGGTGACCTGGTCAAAATCTATTATCGAAGTCAAAACAAAACCGATATTAAAGAACTGCTGACCAAAGTGACTGAACACTTCCTTACTCTGGTTCAGGCACCACAAAAATCCTGGCAAGTGGCCTCAACCCAGTTTCTAAAGGATCAGGTAGATCGTCGACACAAGGAGCTTTCTGAGGCAGAGCTGGAACTATCTGATTACAAGGCAAGGTTCGCATTGGAGCTTCCGGAACTCCATAAAGCAAACGTAACCAGACTGGCCGAACTCCGCCAGCTGTTAATGGAAAAAGAGACTGAACTGGTCGGTGCCAAAGCGGCAATGGAAGAGTTCAATGGTAACCTGGCTCAAACCAACCCCGTTATCGGTAAACTTGAAGAACGAATTATTAACACCCGCACCACTCTGAGTATGCTTCGCTCACGTTATACAGAGAGGCACAGCAAAGTTCAGACCCTGGTCAGAGAACTCGATAGATTGCAGGCTGAACGCCAGAGAATGATTGCAGAAAGCAGTCAGTTAAAAACGGAAGATGTTCAACGTCTCTGGAACCTGGCGTCATCAACCCCCTCCGTTTCAATGGATAACACCCAGGGAGGACAAACCACCATACTGGCCTCTCAGCTGCAGGCGGTTCAGGAAGCCAAGGCCAAAGTGAACAGCCTGCAGAACGAAGTGAAAAATATTAAAGATCAAACCGACCAGCTCCAGAGTAAAGTGCAGCAGTTTGCTGATGTAGAGCGGACTCTCGTTGAACTGCAACGTGATTTTGGTATTAAACAGAGACTTTATGATGATTTTCTGAACCGTTATGTCATGGCAAAAGTGACGGAAGACCTGAGCTCTTATCAGGAATCAGAACAGGTTAAAATCATCGACGAGCCCTTCACTCCCAGCAGTCCTAATGCGCTGCCGGCGTCGTTATTTATTGTTGCAGGTATCTTTGCCGGTCTGGGTATCGGTACTGGTCTGGCGGCGATTTCAGAAATATCGGATACCACCTTACGACTTCAGGACAGTATTGAACGCATTGCAGGTGTTCCTGTTCTGGCCAGGATACCATCAATGCCCACAGCACCAACGCTGGTTTACGATCCGGAAAAAGACTGGTTCGACGAGGGGGAGGTATCATCATGACAGCGCCTCTCGTTATAGCACAGATAGTCCAGCACCTTGCCCCGGGCGGTATCGAGACAATGGCTTTAGACATACAGCGAAAAGCCAGAAACCCGGAACATGTTCATATTATCAGTCTTGAAGGAACGCAATCTGAAGCCGTTGAACATTGGCCAAGACTTCAGGGCATGGAAAGGGTTCACTTTCTGGCCAAGCCTCCCGGATTGAGTCTCACGACGGTGACCAGGCTCGCACAACTTTTACGACAACTTAATATTGATGTGGTTCATACCCACCATGTAGGCCCGCTTATCTATGGTGGCATCGCCGCTAAACTGGCCGGATGTGGCCATGTGCATACTGAGCACGATGCCTGGCATCTTAACCAGCAAACACGACGCTGGCTGGTAGCGGCCTGCTTCCACCTGCTTAAACCGACCGTTGCCGCAGATGCAGAACTGGTTGCCGCCAGCATTCGACAGCATATTCCGCTCTTTACACCAGCCGTGGTTCTTAATGGAATTGATACCGATAAATTCCAGCCAGCAGACCAAACCGCAGCCAGAAATAGACTGAATCTCCCCCAGGATGCCGCCATTATTGGTTGTGCGGCACGCTTTACCGAGGTTAAAAGCCATGACCTTTTGATTCATGCCTTTTCCAGACTACCCGACAGTGCACACCTCGCCCTTGCCGGGGGAGGCGAACTTGAACATGAACTCAGAGAGCTAACCAGGCGGCTTAACCTGGAGCAACGGGTACACTTTCTGGGGGTCATTGATGATATGCCCGGCTTTTACCACGCTATTGATATTTTCTGTCTTGCCTCAAAAAAAGAAGGCCTGCCACTCTCGCCGCTGGAAGCCCAGGCTTGCCAGAGAGTGGTTGTCTTGACCGATGTGGGTGGCTGTCGTGAAGCGGTTGATCCACAGAGCGGTATCCTGATCAAGGCTGAAAGTGCACAGGCATTGGAAAACGCCCTCAAAATACAGCTCAGTTCAGGCATCAATAAAGAAAAACAGGCGTCGGCACGCAGCTTTGTGGTTAACCATTGCAACCTGGAGAGAATGATCAGTCAATACGATGACCTGTATTGCGGGAGGCCACTATGATAGAGTGGCTGGCCTTGATTACCTTCTTCATGGCAGGCGTGGTCGTTGTATATCACCATGTTGGTTATCCCATCGCTCTGAAATTGATGACACAGGGACTGGAAAACACACGGCCCAACTTTTATCAACGACACCACCACATCACGCCTCTTGATCACATGCTGCCAAGCATCAGTCTGATCATGCCCGCCTATAATGAAGCAGGCACTATTCAGGAAAAACTCAGAAACCTCGCTGCCCTTGATTACCCGGACTATAAACTGAAAGTGATTCTGGTATGCGATGGCTGTACGGATGGTACAGCCCAGCTGGCAAAGGAGACACTGGCCGAGCCTGAATGCAACCATCTGAACTTATCCGTAGTAGAGAAGCCTGAAAACAGTGGAAAAGTCGCTGTTTTGAATGAAGCCATCAGCCTCTCCCGTTGCAGCGTGGTTGCCCTCTCCGATGTATCATCACTGTTATCAAACGATAGTCTTTTAATCGTTGCGGCTCACTTAAGCAATGAAAACACCGGGGTCATTTGCGGTAGCTACCACTTTTTAAAATCACTCAGTGTTGGTGAGCAGGCTTACTGGCAGTACCAGCGAAGCATTAAAACAAGAGAAAGCTCTCTGGGTGCAACCCTGGGGGTGCATGGTGCATTTTATGCCTTTCGCCGTGAGCTGTTTGACCTGATCCCCGCAGACACGATCAATGATGATTTCACCCTTCCGGTACAAATAACCATGAAGGGCTACCAATGTCTTTATGACCCGAGAATCATCGCCATGGAGCTGGAGCAGGCGTGCAATGAGATGGATTTCCAGCGAAGAAAGCGAATTGCTGCCGGCAATATTCAACAAGCCATTCGTCACGCTGGCTTATTACATCCCAAGTTTGGAAAGATCGCCTTCAACTTTTTTTCCGGTAAGTTTCTGCGCCCATTCATGCCGCTGTTCCTGTTTATGGTACTGGCATCTTCAGCATTACTAGCTCTATCCTACCCTGTTTTTCAGATTATTCTGGCCATTCAGCTGGGCATTTACAGTATCACTGTCTTTTATATTTTCCGTCGATCACAACCAGATCATAAGAAATTGAGAGTGCTTTTTTACCTGGTATCCGGGCACCTGGCCATGGCTATCGGTTTGATTAACTATCTTTCAGGCCAAACCAAAGGCCAATGGAAAAGAGTAACGACTGAAACATAAGGATTTAAACACGTACTTAAGGAGTGTACCCATGAAAGAGTCAACCTACGTCCATCCTCTCGCCTCAATGTGCAAACGATTAATGGATATTCTTATCGCCCTGGCCGGGCTGGCAATCACCCTGCCACTGTTTCCCTTTATCGCGCTGGCCATTCGCCTTGATAGCCCAGGACCGATTATTTATCAGCAGATGCGTATTGGCTATCAGAAGGAAAACTATATTCGCTTATTTATGATGAAAAAATTCAGGACCATGCGCAATGATGCCGAGTCAGGAACAGGCCCTGTCTGGGCTCAAAAAAATGACCCGAGAATTACCAAAGTGGGTAACTTCCTGAGAAAAACCCGTCTTGATGAATTGCCACAACTCTGGAATGTGCTGGTCGGTGATATGGCCATTGTTGGCCCAAGACCTGAACGACCAGGGATGTACAATAAGCTGGAAACGAACATTCCATTTTATAGCGAACGAACGTTTGATGTTGTTCCCGGTATTACCGGTCTAGCCCAGGTCAACATGGGTTATGATGAAACATTGAATGATGTGAGAAATAAAGTTGCCTATGACCACGCCTACGCCTTGGCTTTGAGCAGCCCATGGGAATGGCTGAAAATGGATATTTACGTCATGTTCAAAACCATTTTTGTCATGGTAACCGGCAGGGGGCAGTAGAGCGGTAAGTAGTTGGCCAAATGGAATCGTATATTTCTGGCTAAGTGGGCAGTTGCTATGCAAGACGCAACGTAGGGAGCATAGCCGTAGCTATGTGACCGGAGTTGCAACGCCGCAGAGTGACTGACAACTTAGTCAGAAATATATGATTTCATTTGGTTAACTACTTAATCAGATCTGCTGAAACAAAACACCGGCAATCTCATCCAGGCCTTGCCTTAAGGCCTCCCGGCTATGCACGCCCGGCTGGTGGGTATCAGCCAATGGCATGGTGTGTATATCGCATCGGAGGTTTTCCGGTGGTTCATTCTCCGCAGGCCACAGCAGCACGTCTGGATATACGCCCGTCATGTCACTCATCCATGACAGTTTATCGCTGATGGACATTTTTCCGACAGCCGACACTTCCTGATTAATGTTACCCACAAAGACTTTCAGGGCCTTGCTGTTACCAATACTTTCGGCAACCTCTGGCATCAAGATCGCCGGTAAGATGCTGGTCATGAAACTACCCGGTCCTAAAATAATCATATCGGACTCTTTTATTCTGGCGACTGCTTCATCCGTCGGCTGAATCGCAGGCAGAATCATCAACTTCTCCGGGCACTTCTCCAAAGCATCAATGGTCGTTTCACCGACCACTTCCTGACCACCCACAATAGCACCAAGGCGGGCAGGCTCTTCTGACATGGGTATCAACTCTGCACCGACCTGTAACATCTGGCGAATCAGGTTTATGGCATCCAGTGGGCGAACACACATCTGATCCATTGCCAGTAAAATCAGGTTACCGAGGTTGTGCCCACTGATATCACCGCTATTTTTAAAGCGGTACTCAAAGAGAATCCGAGCAAGGTTTGGGGTATCCGAACACAGCTGGTTAAGGCAATTCCTGAGATCTCCCCAGGCAATACAGCCACTGCCATCCCTGAGTCGTCCCGTTGACCCGCCATCATCCGTAGTTGCAACAACGCCTGACAGGTGCCCACCGAGAAATCCCAGGCTTGCCATGACCCGACCAAGGCCATGCCCACCACCGATGGCAACAATCCGGCGACACTGATAAAGCGTTTTGACAGAATACATGGCAAGTTCTTTTAGACGTATAAAATACGGTCTAGAAGATCATTGTCTGTTAACTGCTCAGCCATTACGAAAATGATCTCCTTTAACCGATATCAGGTTTGTGTTGAACCTATGATGCGTGGTGTTATCAGGAATAAACGTACCTGTTTAATCTTTGACTTTGACTCTGCACGGAACAAATGGCCAAGAACCGGAATATCGCCCAGCAACGGAACTTTGGTAAGCTTTGCTTCATCCTGCTCTTTATAGAAGCCACCGATTAACAGGCTCTCCTGTTCACTGATGATAGCCTGAGTATTAATTGAGCTGTTAGTCACTTCCGGTAGTTTACTCCCGATGTCTTCTGTGCCCTGGCTTCCTGAACCATCCTGAATATTGACGGTCATATGGATACGTCGACCCTGCTCTTCACGAACAATTCTTGGGGTAACCTGAACAACTGTCCCTGAGGTCACCGGGAATAGTTCAGAGTCTTCATTACTGGCAACTGACACATAGAAAGTACTGCTGTTATCGAGAATGGCTTCTATGTTGTCGAGTGTCAGAATAGACGGCCTAGATACAATCTTGACCCTCCCTTCATCAGCCAGTAACTGTAAATTTGCATTAAAGGAGCCAAGTGCACTGGAGACAATGGTTGTATAGTTTGGCGTCGGGGCATTTGGGTAGGGAGTAAAAGATATCTTGGTATCATTTGAGCTGGCAGAATTACTCCAGTCAACGCCAAGCGCTCTCAGGTCCTGTGTATTGATATCAATAATTGAAACACTGATCTCTATCTGCGATGTCGGTTTATCAAGAGAAGCCACCAGTTCTTCATACATTGGCATCTTGGATTCAAGATCATGCACAATGATCGCATTCAGTCGCGGATCAGCATTGATATAGACTTCATCGGCTTCTGCACCGGCATTCAGCGGGTCTCCTGCGGATGATTCAGAGCCATCTTTCATGCCGGGTTCACCGGATCTGCTGACACTCTCTGCCGGAGTCACCGATGGGTTAGGCAATCCCTGTTTGGTCACCTGGGCGACACCGCCACCTTTAATAATTCTGGTCAGAATCGTGGCGACGCCGGGGACTGTCAGTTGCTGACCTCTGAAGCTGAATGACTTATCAGTTGCCCAGGCATATTTGAGCGGAAAAGTGCGAACCGTCAGCTTACTCTTCTGACGCTCCCCCTCTTTCGCATCAAGCAGCAGCGCTGTCTGAGACACCAGCTCGATATAACGGGGAGGCCCGGAAATAAAGACAAGCCCCTCTTTCGGCTGTTCCTTCCAGAAAAAGCGACCGTCCCAGATACCAATCTTTTTCAGGGTTTTCTTCAGCTGCTTTATTGGTAAATAGTTTAAGCTGATAATCTGCTGGCTGGAGGAGCTGCCATCATAAACAAACAGGGTATGCCCATCAAAATACCAGATAAAACCATAGATATTGGCCAGGTGATCCAGGAAATCAACAGGGGTCATAGGACCAATCTTGCCATTAACCTCTCCAACCACCGTATCCGCTATGATGGATGGCATATAATAACTACCTGCAAAATTCTGCAATACTTCCTTCAAACTGTCGCCATTGCCAAAATACGCATACGGGCGCGCACCAAACGCTGCCAGGGCAGGTGATTCGTCATCACCAATGGTACCTTCAAAATCATCAATCGCATCCTGAATGGCATCCTCTGCAGAAAGAACCATACCATTTCCGGATGGTGTATGTTGTCGCATCATGTAGGGGTTGGTTGAAGCTTGATTTGCCTGTTGACGGTCGTCTTTCTGGGCAAAGTTATAATCAAAGTCAGATGTGGCTGCATAATGAGTTTGACTACCATACTGGGAAAAACTCGTCCCTTTCCCGGACAGTTGCCCATCATTTATATATGGCATTAGTCGTGCTCTTTCGGCATCAACAGATGAGCCATCTGGCCTGGGAAACGCCCTGGCATCCAATGGTCTCCCCCAGGAAACAGGGTCCCCGGCGGAATCGGGAAAAACTCTGGCGTCCAGGGCTCTCCCCGGCTCAGCTGAAGGACGGTCAGGCTGTTCCGACACGATGTCGGATGGAAAATAGATAATCTGTCCTACCCGTAAGGCCTGGGTAGTATCCAGTTTGTTATAGCGGGCAAGCTCATTCACCTCAAACCCGTAGCTTCCGGCAATCACTTCCAGAGTCTCGTTGGGACGCACTAAATGTTTTCTGGTTTGTGGCTCTTCAGATGACCAGTTCGCCAGCGCCTGAAAGGTAATCGCCAGTAAAAGGGACAGGATTATCAGGGTATTTCTTATAAAGCCCATCAGACGCGTGCCTCCATGCTCATGTCTGCTCCAGCTTATTCAACAGCCCTTAATGAATAGATGCCTTGTAAAGTCGAGAGTGTCAATAAACGTTCGTTACAAACCAGTTTATCGGAAAACAAACCGGATTCACCAGTATTTCGTCAAAAAAATAATTAACATGAGAAAAATCCATTTATCACTTTGTACACACGCCGATAGAACGAAAGGATTAAATTATCAGGCGGACTTTATCATGGCAGCACCAGTTTCTTTCGGTAACGGTATTTCAGGCATTTCACGGATCGACAGTGCTTTAGTGCACTCAGACTATCCTAAATCAAAATCAAATTTCAGAACCTCCGGTAAAAATGTTGTTTGTCACACTTGGAAGACTCTGGAAATGAACCGAAATTATGAGCGCCTTGAATTTGAGTTTGCGACTAAGGTTTCCGGTCAGAATATCCCTTCAAGCCCGGAGGAGCATTACCGCTTCACACAGGATGCCATGGACTCTTTTTCCGACTTTTTAAAGCAACTGCCTGAGAATAGCGGTCACGCCAAAAGAATGAAAGAAGCTTTGTCAGTCATCGAAAAAGCCAAAGCCGACAGTGAATATTTAATGATGTGCCGTAATGTATTGATTGCCAGCTAAAGGATGAGTGAAATGGATAAGTCATTAAAAACCTGGATGCTGTCACAGGCGTCCTATTATCTTGAATACCAGCAGCCCAGAAAATCCATCGCTCTGTTAGAAGCACTGATGTCAATAGACAAGAAAAACCCCGATATTTATCGCATGCTCAGCTACGCCTACTTACAGGCAGAACGGCCTGAAGAATCCATTCGCGCAGCCGATAATTTTCTAAAATACGCAAAGCCCGGTGGTGATATTCGGGCTATTAAATGGATCAAGGGGCGAGCCCTGCTCAAGAAGAGAAAAGCTGCACTGAGCCGCTGATCTTCAAGACCATAGCCAGCCCCATAGCAGCGGCGCACCTCTCATGGCACAACTGTTACCCGGGCTGAATTTTGGCGGCAGAAATGATCTGGTACTGGCAGGCCTGCTGGTATCCATCATCGGGCTTATTATTCTGCCCATGCCAACCCCCCTGGTGGACTTCCTTATTGCATTGAACATGGGGATTTCCACCATACTTCTGATGACCTCCATCTACCTGAAGTCGCCCCTGGAATTCTCATCCTTTCCGGGGGTGTTGCTGATAACGACCCTCTTCCGTCTGGCTCTGTCCATTACCACTACCCGTCTGATCCTTCTTCAGGCAGATGCCGGTGAGATTGTCTATACCTTCGGTAACTTTGTGGTAGGGGGTAACCTGGTCGTTGGTGTCGTTATCTTCCTTATCATCACCATTGTCCAATTCCTGGTCATCACCAAGGGTTCGGAACGTGTAGCAGAAGTCAGCGCCCGTTTCTCTCTGGACGGTATGCCTGGCAAGCAGATGAGTATCGATGCTGACCTTCGGGCCGGGGCCATCGAAATGGAAGAAGCCCAGCGCCGTCGTGAGCTGGTGACCAAAGAAAGCCAGCTGTTTGGTTCGATGGATGGAGCCATGAAGTTCGTAAAAGGTGATGCCATTGCCGGTTTGATCATCATCTTTGTCAACATTACTGCTGGTGTCGCTATCGGTACCGGTAATGGTATGAGTGGCGGTGAAGCTCTCCAGCTCTACGCCATCTTAACCGTAGGGGATGGACTTATCTCCCAGATACCAGCCCTGCTGATATCCATTACCGCCGGTATTATAGTCACCCGTGTATCCAACGAAGATGCCAAGGACCTTGGTAATGAGATAGGCACTCAGCTTACCGATAAACCAAAGGCCCTAATGGTTGGCGGAGCACTGTTACTCGGCTTTGCCCTGATCCCCGGCTTCCCGACACTGACTTTCATGGCTCTTGCTGCTGCCATTGGTGGCGGTGGCTACTTTCTGATGAGGAAAGTGGAAAAAGCCCGGACAGCTGAGGAAGATGGCGGCATTCCGGCCATGGCCGCAGCAACAGAATCACCCAGTGAGGCCAAATCCAGATTGGATCAGCAGGAAGAGTTCACCCAGACTCTGCCCTTGATTATTGATGTCCCTACCTCTGTTCAGAAAAGCCTGAACACAACCTCCCTGAATGAAGAGCTGCTTAAAGTCCGGAAATCACTGTACATGGATCTCGGGGTTCCCTTTCCCGGTATACATCTGCGGTTTAATGACGCCATGGATGAGAACACCTACAGCATACTGCTGCAGGAAGTTCCCGTCGCATCGGGCTATTTCAAACCAGGCTCGCTGTTCGTGAGAGAGAGTAATGAACATCTGGACATGCTGAAGATCCCTTATGAAGTTGGCGATCCGTTTCTGCCCAGCCTGGACTCTCTCTGGGTCATTGAAGGCCAGCAGGACAAACTTGAGCGCAACAATGTCAACTTTATGGATTCCTCAAAAATCCTGACGTACCACCTGGCACATGTCCTGAAAAAATATGCTGAAGATTTTGTGGGCATTCAGGAAACACGCTACCTGCTGGAAAAAATGGAAAGCAGTTTTGGCGAACTGATTAAGGAAGTCCAAAGGCTGTTACCTGTTAACAAGATCACCGAGATATTCCAGCGCCTGGTATCCGAAGATATTTCCATCAGGAACCTCCGCTCCATCCTGCAATCCCTGGTTGTCTGGGGACACAAGGAGAAAGAGGTGGTTCAGTTAACCGAGTATGTCCGCTCATCATTAAAGCGCTACATCAGCTACAAATACTCTAACGGCAAAAATATGCTGCCAGTATACCTGCTTGACCAGGATGTCGAAGATACCATCCGCTCCGGTATCCGCCAGACTTCAGCAGGCAGCTACCTGGCGCTTGACCCATCGACCTCTGCCCAGTTTGTGGAAAATGTTAAACACTCTGTTGGCAAAATCGGCCATCTTGAGCATAAGCCCGTCCTGATTACTTCGATGGATATACGCCGCTATGTCCGAAAACTTCTGGAGCTGGAAGTGTATGACCTGGCAGTGCTTTCACACCAGGAGTTAACGGAAGAGATTACCGTTCAACCACTGGGCCGTATCTCCCTGTAAGCAAGGTCATAACCGTACCGGAGGTGCTTCTCAATCTGCTGGCAGTTGGTATCAGCCAGTAGATGAGGACGGATGTTTCTGACAATCGCACCTTTAATCAACATCCCCATTAAAATGAATCAGCGGCTTATCACCACCGCAAAAGTTAATTAGCCGATATTTACTTTGAATTTCATTGATTAAATCACTGCTTCGAGGTAGAGAACAGGCGTTATGGACGGATGATGAGTGGAGTGCTCAGTAAGAATTGGCAGGTATGCTTTCTGCGCAAAATCTCCGATAGCAATCAAATCAGCTCTTATTTTTTCTCTCTTACTTTCGTACAGCATAGCTTCTAACCCAGAACGGGGTAGAAGTTATGCTGTACGAAAGAAGGAGAAGCAGAGAAAAAGAACGATTAACGAACTAACGCAAAAACCAGTTGGTCAATAAACTGCTCTTCTTTATAGACATGCTTTTTCATCACACCTTCAAGCTCAAAGCCACACTTCTCCAGCACACGGCGAGAGCCATCATTCCCGGCCTGCACATCAGCAAAAATACGAACCAGCCCCATCTCATCAAATGCATACTGGCACACATAAGAGAGTGCTTCGGTCATAATGCCTTTACCCCAATGATCCTCTGACACCCAAAAGCCAATCTCTGCGCCAAAGCGATGAACATCCAGCTGAACAACAAACCCGATCTCACCAATAGCCTCACCACCACAGTCAATAGCAAAGCGGGTTCTGGTCTCATGCTCCTTGACATGCTGAACCCAGGCTCTCGCATGCTCTATGGTATAAGGGTGTGGAAAAGTATCCCGAAGGTTTCTGGCTATCTTGGCGTTGTTACCATGTTTGGCCAGAGAGATCGCATCGCCATAAAGGAACCTTCTGAGGCAGTAACCATTACCCAAGTCTATATGCATATCATTATCCTGATAGTCAGCTATCAGGTAAAACATCGGCAAAAGTACCATGGGCTTTATTGATATACCTGTAACCCATTGATAGGACTTGATGTGCCGAGGATTATCCAACCAAGCTGAAGTTTAAGTTTATCTAATCCATTTAGCAGGCTTGATTTTGTAAAGGGGACTTCAAGATGAAAGCCCCGAACATCTTTGCAGATGAATTATAATATCAAATATAACTTTTCCTTCAAAACCCGGAAGATTTTATTATTCTTATTTCTTATTAAAGACATTTATATGATTTCATAACAAGAAAACTCCAAACCATCTTTAAAACTCAATGACTCTTACTAAACCAGCACAAACTATTCTAAAGCAATGATGGAAACAAGGGAATTAATAGCCCTGTAATCCTGAATTTTTAGAGGATATCATTCAGCAAGAAATCAAAACAATCGTATGAATATCTTTCTATCAAAAGAGATTCAGACTCATTCATAGACTTACTGCTTGCTTTTTCTCACACTCAGGTGCAAGAAATATTACCTGAACAATAGTACCAATTCATCCAAACCAAAAGAACGTCAACAATCGTTGACAGAAAAATCAAGGTTAGCACCATCAACAAACCTGTTAGTGACTTACATGAAAGCAAATGATTAACTGTGGTCAGTTTTTGGAACCTTAAACCTCGGAAAGCTGTCCAAGATAATAAATTTTAAACAAGGAAATATTATAATGATCAATTCAGCCAGTACTTTCCCCGTTAATCCTTACGGAGTCCAGGAAGTTATCATCAACGAAACTCAACCTGACGACCTCAGTGATTGTGCCAAAACTATTGTTCAGAACCGCATTCGGCAATTATCCTTTGCACTAATAGATCCTGCTGGCAATCGCAGCACTGCGTTATCCACCGAAAGCCTGGCTTCAGCACTGGGCATGTTGTTGGCTGCCATTGATGATGCTGGCGTGAAGGAAAAAATTCTGGGCATGACAAACCAACCCCTTCGATTAACAACCGCACTGGAAAAAGAAATCCACAAACAACTGGGTCAATTCTGCCTGAATTACACTGTCGATAAGAACTCACAGAGTTTTATTGTGAACTATTTTGCTTCAGAGGATCATTGTCATGATAGTAACCTTACTAAAATTTTGTCCAAATATTACAACACAATGAAACTGGAAATTACGGCACATGACAAAGTAGCCGATGTGACTGATACATTCATCAAATCTATAACCAAAGGTCGCATATCCAGCTTGTTCACCCCTGATGAACGTGATGATGTCAACGTCTCTATGGGTAATGTTGTTTGTTTAGAAACGATTTGGGCTGATGCTTTTGATAAATTTAAAACTGCACCCTCCAGATTTAAGTGTTCAGATGGCAAGATAGCCGAAGTCGAAATGATGAAATCTGAACCCATGAATTTAAAATATGCCTTTACAAAGGATTATGCGGCGATCGCAAAACCATTCCAACACGACACCGCAAAGCTTTATTTTGTTGCAATAACACCTGTCAACAGTTCATCAACTGGTATTAATCATCTTGATACTGAAACACTTTACCAACTGATTGACCAATCACTGGAAGCGAAAGAGCAAAAAATCACCTTAAAACTGCCTAAAATGAAAATAGACAGTACTGACACTTCATTACTTAACGAAATTGGCAAGCTCAGTGATATTAAAATAACGGCAGACATGTTATCGAAACTAGGTAAAACAAGGCATGATCATCTGGACATGCGTCAAAAAATTCATGCCATCATTGATGAAGAGGGTGCCGAGGTTGTTTCAACAACAGCCGTTAACAGGAAATACCGGGGGGGTAATTTCGAGCCACCAGAACCATTCAATTTTGACTGCCCCGGCTATATTGCGATTATTGTTAAGGACGATAATGGTAAACATCTGTTGCTTGAATCGATAATCAAGGATGCAAGCTATCTTGTCCCTGCAAGAAGTAAAGAAGTTCAGCCTCCCTCCCTGAGCGCCAGATCTGTGCAAGCTCATCAGGGGAGTACTGTGGATACTGATTCACTTTTCAGACCTGCAAAAAATGACAATGGAGATGAATCTTTAAAAAATTCTGACAAATTATTTCAGGACAATCCGAAACATCTCGTTCAGAACTTTTTAATATCTAAAATAATACAAATGATACTGAACGGCGATAATAAATTGAACATTCTTGGAGCCTATTACTACCAAAATAATCAAAAGCTGCTCATTCAGGTCCAAGATTTTAATCAAGCCCAAATACTCATGCAAAGAATAATTGATTTCACCAAAGCAAGTAATCTAAGCGATCGTGTCAGCGCTGTAGATTTTAATGCTTTGGGAAAACATAATTTTGGAATCTGCACAGTGGTAAATGAGCCGCTCACTACCCAACTGTTAGAAAAATTATTTCACTATAAACGCTCATAGCATTAAAATGATCAATCACATCCTCATCGATGCGAATGGTCATCTGCTTTTTTCAGCTGCTTGGCGTAAGTTTTTTTTCACCCTGACTAAAATCATACTTTGCTCTCATCACGTCAATCTCGCTGTGCTTATGGTCTGGGCTTAAAAGAAAGCAAAGCAGGTAGATAGGGTGCGTGGTCAGGAGCTGGCTATGAAACCACTGACTCGTGGCAAAAAACTGGCAAGCAATGCAGTCAACTATCACAGTGTTTTCAGGGAGCCAGAGAACGAATGAAGGGGCAGCTCCCTCCTTAGCGGGAACCAACCCATAAAATGAGCCAGGCTTAGGCTGACAGAGTAACAGAGCTGGACAAATGTTTTAATCAGCTATCACAACCAGAACAATCCTGCTAATCACTTATCTGGTGGCGTAGTTGATTATTTTCCGCCGTTTACCAACTAACTGCGCTGATTCACTGACTCAATTGGATGTCTGACAATTTGCTTCTAACTTTTTATACAGCATGGCAAGTACGTCCCACTTATACATTGCCCATTCTGGTGAAAGCAGGTATTGCCTTTCCCCGGAACCGGTCAGTCGATGGAACAGTAATCCCTCTGGAGCCCGAACGATCATCTTTGTCAGCACATCCGTGTAGGATTCCATGGATAACTCCCGGACCTGCTCTTTACGCCATTGTCGGGCCAGTTGAGTGCCTTTAACGATGTGAAGTGGGTGAATCTTGATGGCATCAACACCTAAAGCAATAACCCGGTCAAAACTTACCAGACTGTCTTCAGGTTCTTCCCCCGGAAGGCCAACGATCAGATGAGTACACAACTTCAGACCATAGCGTTTGGCTCGGATCACTGCATCTTCATAATCGCTGAAGTTATGGCCTCGGTTAATGGCTTCAAGCGTAGGATCAAAGCTTGATTGAAGGCCCAGTTCCAGCCAGACCTCATACCCCTGCGCCTGATAATCCGACAACAGTTGTAACACCGGATCCGGCACACAGTCAGGCCGGGTTCCCACGGCAAGCCCTATCACACCGGGCTGAGCCAGGGCCTCATCATAATAGCGCCTGAGATCTTCCGGAGCACCGTAGGTATTACTGTAGGACTGAAAATAAGCGATAAACTTTCTGGCACCCGTTCGGGCACTCACCTTTTCCTGAGCCTGTCGAATCTGCTCAGAAATTTCTCCCGCTTTAGTGCTGCCAGGACTGAAGGAAGCGTTATTACAAAACGTACAACCACCAATACCTTTAGTACCATCACGGTTTGGGCAGGTAAACGACGCATTCACCGAAACTTTGTGTACTTTTTCTCCGTACTTCTGCCGAAGGTAACGGCCAAAAGTATTCACGAAGCGGGTCATGTCCATAGCGAGTTATTTCGTTATCAAAAACGCTACAAAATACCGACAGCCCCCTGTTTAGCCTATAGGGAGTTTAACGCATGACTTAATGGCCAATGCTTAGCCTGAATTTTTTTTCATTTTTTCCAAAGCTTCCTGAACGACGGCACGAGCCTCATTTTGACAGGCATCCATTGCATCAGGGTCATCGGGAGCTACACGCCATTCAATTATTCTTTTTGCCAGCTTCCTTGCCATCACACCGACAAGATCATCCAGATACGCCTCATCGAACATAGCCAATGGCATAAACCTTAAATGAACTAACAACTGCTCAGGTTTATCAGGTTCTTTCATATGTATGGCAAAATCGCCGGCATCAGACGTGCTTTGACTGATCGTTAACGTAAAATGCTCACCGCTCATAGTATTCTCCCGGCTGTACTAGTTTCAGTTGTCGGCGGTGATACAGGTGGCTTTACGATCTTCAGACCAGCTGTCAGCTCATTCAGTCAGTAGGCATTATCAAACAAAAAACCGGGCCTTCTACCTTTTTATAATCTCTGTTCATAATCTAAACTGAGCTTTATAAGGATTAAAGCATTAGCTGACAATGCCGCCAGATATGGCGATATTCTCATCAATTATCAGCAGCCAGCTTGCACTGGGCAACGGAGAGCCAGACCATGTCACTTATTACCAATAAGGATGTCGAAAACCTACCCTCTGATAACTCGGGCCAGGTAGGTAATGTCAAACCGGTAGATCGTATTGATCCGATGCAGTCACAGGAGTTTTCAAACCTGGTAAAAAACAAGGAGGACAATAAGCTTGCTGAAACAGCGGTGGAAGATGGAGAGATTACGCCGGAAGAACTTCAGCGACAGATTCGTGAAAACCTGTTTAAAAACGGCTTCAACAAAGCCCTTGATAAAGCCAGGGAAATAGCCAAAGAACTCAGACAGGGATAGCACTCTGACCCGATGTCATTTTTTTGGCCGAAGGTAGTTAAAACGCCCCATTAATAGCTACTTAATATAATCAAAAGTTCTCAATATAATTATATTTAGTAAAGTGATATGGGTGGTCTCTGCGGGTATTCCATACCCTGCAGATGACATTGTGCAGTACAGGGATGTGGCCAGCATGTCAATTCAGCCTTCCAGCATTTTTCCGCTCAGCCCAGGTGGTGATAACAAGCCACTGCAAAGTGTTTTTTTTTCTGAATTAAATCAGTTGGTCCAAGAAATTATTTACCCCGAGTCCGACACGCTGTTTCCTGTTCTACTTACCAAATTAAATACTAATCTGGAGGATATCAAAAACGATCAGGATATGATGCGCTGGATCGATATCAAAAACCGTTTGACAAAGTCTGAATCTTTCATCAAGAAAAGCTTCCTCGATCATTTGACCAGTGCAGACAGTGAACAGCCCGCACCACAAGAAGGTGTCTTAACCCTTGAATTACTCGACAATTCTGAACTTGATCACCAACTCCTCTGGCTTTCTGCAACCAACAATTTTGAGAGCAGTAACAACTCTGAACGTATTTGCCGAATCAAAAGCAGTCTTGAGAGCACCTATCCCCGGCATGACGGTACTTATCCTGCCACCCCGGAGCGCATCTGTGAAAGTTTTGCCATGGCTCTGGAAAGTCTCCATCCAGACCGTGATATTGAACAACAATTATTTTGCTGGTTTGCCAGTCATCTTAATAATGCGGCTGATGAGCTCTGGCTTAAAGTCGACCAGTTAATAATCCATAAAGGGCTGGGACCCAAACATTCATCTCCGGTTGAGCGATTGCAAGCAAACCCAGCCTCCGACCCAACCCATCATCCACTATCTTCATCCCGCCCCACAGATCAAACACAACCAGCGCCTCAGCAGAGTTACTATTCAGATATGGGAAACCCTCAGTTTCTGGATAGTTTTGCTGAGAAGCTAGTATCCCGGCTGGAAGACATGCTGGCAGAAGATGAACTCATCCCTGAGGCCAAAGCTAACCGGGTCAAGGCTATTGATCTGGCCAGTGTCCTCAGCTCACTGCAACTGGATGTTCTTGAGCAGCACGTGTCAATAAGAAACCTGCACACCTCGGTCATAGATGCCCTGGAAATACAAGGCGTTAATTCAAAACTCTCACGCCATCATGAAGACCTTATCAATATGGTCGGCTGGTTGTTTGAGTTCATTCTGGATGATCACAACCTGCCTGATGACGTAAAAAAAACCATAGCCCTATTGCAAATCCCGATTTTAAAACAGGCGATTCTGAACGATGCTTTTTTAACCGATAAAAAGCACCCGGCCCGTCTCTTATTAAATGACTTAACGTCTGCAGGCATGCTGTATTGCCGGGATTCTCAACTGAGCAAGCATGTGCTGCTACTGATTGAGCATACTATACGCACCATCATCTCTGACCACAGTGAAAACCCGGACGTATTTCAGGATTGTCTTGATGGATTTCAAACCAATCTGGATGTCATTCTGGAACCAGAGCCTGAGAGTTCAAAAAGTCATCCTGCTGCACTCAACGAACCACCAGAAGAGGTTCAGGCAACAGACTCCGACGTTGACCATGCCATTGACTTTAAGACAGAAAGTCTCACGGAAGAAGACTCAGAGGAGATAATTCTTTCCTGCGAACAGTCCGGGCTCAGTCTGAAAGAGCTCCAGTCTGAATCCGCCCCAGAGGCAACCGAACCCTCTCAGGAGCTTGAGCTGCTTCCGGATGAACAGACCGAAGTGGCTGATGCTCAGGAGCATTTACCCGCATTTACCCCGGTCATTATTGATGGACTTTACCCGGGCCAGTGGGTTGAGTTTATTGGCGAAGGTGACTCACACCGCCTCAGCTGCAAACTTGCCCGGCTCAGTAAAGACCGTCATCGATATATTTTTGTCAACAGCTCGGGAATGCGTGTTGCGGAGCGCTCTGGAAGTGAACTCAAAAAGGAAATTAAAGACGGTTCTGTCCGTATTATGGAAGAGAATCCCGTGTTCGACCGGGCTATCCAAGCTGTTCTTGAGCGATTCAAAAGACATTTGTAACTCTGCAACGGATGACTATAGCAAGCAGTGAAAAAGGTGAGAACTTTTCAGGCCTGTTTATCGCAACACCGGTAAAAACATACGTTATGGAACAGGCTGCTGACTAAAGCACTGCCGTTTAATGGCGAAAAACTAATTTATCTTTAATTTGTACAGGAAGTTTTTATGATCAATCTGGAAAATTTACATCAAATCACCGACGGTGATGAAGTCCTGCTGGAAGAGTTGTTATCAACGTTTTTTCAGAGCACCCGGGAAGACATCCTGAATTTGAAAGCAGCGGTCAACAATCAGCAAACGCCCCTTATTGTCAACTTTGCCCACCGGATTAAAGGTGGTGCTGCAATCGTCGGGGCGGAGCAACTGGCAATACTTGCCGGAGACCTTGAGCAGTCAGGGCAACAAGTGGAACCGGAACGTTATGACCCTCTTTTTCTTGAACTGCAGGATACGTTTAACAGCATCGAAGCCCTGTATCCCAAACTATAAAGGCCGCTGACTGGTCAAGCTGAACAGCCGAAAGCCAACCACAACGGCAAACGCCATAAAGGGCGCTTCCAGAACACCACCCATAACCTGTAACCACAGTACATTCTCAGGGCTCATCAATAGATAGCTAATAAGGAATTGTGAGAACAGCAGAGTGAACAGCAATACAGTAAAAGGCAGTAATAACAGGGACCACTGCTGCTTCGTCTGATTAAAGCTTGCCTGAATAGCCTCCACTGGAGGCTCACCCTTAAGGGCAACCCGAAACTCCACAAACATCAATTTGTACAGCAGATAAAATCCCGGTATCAGGTAGAGGCTAAACCCAAGCATGACTAATACAAACACGATCAGGTAACTGGTCGCCAACGGAAAATAGATACCCGCCGACTTTATTAAACTGTCATAAAGGCTTAGCTTCTCGCCCTGATCACGACTCTCAATAAAGAAAATCGCTGCCCCCGTTGCCAGCGGTTCTATCAACACTGATGCAAACAGATCTGCAAACCCACCACTTATCTCGCTATTGCCAGCAAAAGACTGTTGGAGGTAAAAGCCTGCAATTTCAGAGGGGATAGCAGACAATAGAAACAAAACCGTCAGGCTCAAGCCATAACGGGCAAAAAAGTATAGCGATTGAACAATAGATTGCATGCAAATTTCACCGGTTAATCAACTTACCAGGGAATCACTGATCCATCATAATTGATGAACTGGCCACTGTTTTTCAAAGAAAGTTGATCAATAACCTTGCGCACGCCCCTGATGGATGTTTCCGTATCAATCGGAGCATTTACGCCCCCCATATCCGTCTGAACCCAGCCCGGATGCAATACACCAACACTGATACCCTTCCCGGCAAGGTCAATAGCCAGACTTTTAGCCACCGCATTCAATGCGGCTTTGGCAGAGCGATAGATATAACTCCCACCTTTCTGATTGTCCCCCATACTGCCCATTTTGCTGGACATCATGATGATTTTTTTCTCATGACTCTGGGCTACTTTTTCCACCAGTGCCTGCGTAACCATCATCGGGGCCACCGAATTAACTCGCAAAACCTCCATCCATGAATCAACAGTCACCTCATCATAAGACAGACCGAAAGGGCCATAAATTCCGGCATTATTGATCAGGATATCAATGGGCTCTTCAATCACATACTGCAGGTTATGGATCATTCCGGGCTGGGTAATATCCAGGGGAACCAGCTCAAACTGATAACCAGCACTGCGTTTCAGCTCCAGCAGTTTCTGCGACTGTTCCGGAGAGCGGCAACAACCATAAACCTTGGCACCCTGCGCAAGATATTGACGACACAGTTCCAGACCCAGCCCCCGGCTAACGCCGGTCACCACCACTATTTTCTGCATGCAGACTCTCCCGGATAAACTGGCAGCTTCCGGTAGAAATAAAGCTGAAGCCGCCGATAAATTATCTTACTCGTAAACAAGGCAAAAAACTTACAAAACATTCTATGATGGCAAACCGGGGATGGAAAAGATGCCTCCAAAAATAACTGGCGACAACCAGACGTCTTATATACCTGCACAAGAGGCTCCCTCCCCTGCTAATAACAAAGCCAGTCATAGAGGACGGGAGGTCAGTGAAACCAGGGCAACTCCCCAATCGGACAGAACTGCTAACGCAACCAGCAATCTGGCCGTTGGCCAACGTCAGGTTGAGTCTTTATCACCTGATCATCTGGAAATGATCAAAGCACTGACAGAACAAGGCCAATGGGGTGGTGTTCTGCCCGCAATTCTTGCTTGTAAAACCACGGACCAACTGGAAAAAGTTCTGGCCGCAATAAAAACAGTCAGTCCTCTGCCCAAAGAGATTCATCAGCAAATATGCAATCACTTTGCGAGACTCTATGCAAAGGGAACCACTACTTACCTAACCGCAGGACTCACATCATGACACTCGAAAACCTGGGCAGTCTCGATCTTATTCTCCAAAAGTCCGATGAACATGACAGCCCGCTGGGTTCCATGATCAGAATGGCGGTGGACAGCTTTATCCAGACACACTCGCTAACCGCGGCGAATCGTAATCAAATGGTCAATAGCATCACCCAGAAAATTCACGAGCAGATCAATCAAGTGATGTTCGAGCAGGAAGAGTTACTGACAAGAGACCCGACATTAGCGGAAAAAATCGCTCAGGCACGCAATCAACGGCGCATCGAGCAAAATTATCTTCAGGAAAAAAGCCAACGCTCTTAACAAGCTTCCTAGTTTTTTATGCCAAAAAAAGGGGCTTACTCAGCCCCCTCATAAAACCTGATCAGACCAGCAATAAAGCAATGGTTGCCAGGCTGAGAATCAACGTACCACCATAACAGGCCATTTTTACCCCAACCCCCGGGTGGAAACCCAGATCGTGAGCACCGTGGTAAATACGGTGAATACAGGCCCAGTAAGAAGGCACCAAAGCCACCATCAGTGCCAGCTTGCCAATCCAGCTCTCCAGAAAGAACGCAGACATTCGCTCATAAGAGAGCGCTTCTGCCGGAATAATTTCCAGAGGCACGCCCAGACCAACCACAAAAATAATGGCCGGAAAGAAAAAGGCGATAGTGGTACCCCCAGCCCCAAACAGACTCCACAACAGAGGTTCGATATGGCGTTTATTACTCATGTTCCCACTCCTATCCCCGTCAAAGTCCCATGGTGGCCGCAGCCAGAATGATGGCAGAAACCACTGCCAGGCCAACGTACATCAATTTGTTAACCACACTGTCTTTTACCATTTTACGAATCTGCTGTGGCAGAACGCGGGGCGTCATATCGAAATAGGTGACGGCATGGTAAATAGTCAGACCCAGGGTAACCACGGTAAACAGAATCATTAACGGGTTGGCCTGGAAGGCAAGCCAGCTATTCCAGGCGGCTTCACCCTTGACCAGCTGCATCAGACCGACAAACAGGTTGATGGCATAGAGGCCATCAAATACACAGGAGGATTCCCGGATCATGTACTGGCGGTAGAAGGGATGATCCATATACCAGGTGCGCTTCATGGGACGCACATAGGGGCGACGACTCATCACTTGTCTCCTTTACGTGGCATCAGGAAAGAGAGCGCCCAATCCTGAGAACCCTGCAGTTTGTTCTGGTTGATGGCAGCGGCCGGGTCAACATTCTTTGGACAAACCTCAGAACAGTAACCCACAAAGGTACAGGACCAGACACCATTCTTGCCCTGAATCACTTCGGTACGCTGTTCATAGCCATCATCACGGCTGTCCAGGTTATAGCGGTGGCCCAGGGCGATCACCGCAGGACCGGTAAACAGTGGGTTCAAGCCCATCTGTGGACACGCGGAGTAGCAGAGCATGCAGTTAATGCACATGGAGAACTGCTTATAAAGGCCCAGCTGCTGAGGCGTCTGTTTATTCACTCCTTCCTCAATCGGCTTCTCCATCGCATTGATGATGTACGGTTTCACTGACTCCAGTTTCTTGATGAAGTCTTCTGAGTCAATCACCAGATCCTTTTCAATCGGGAAGTTAGCCAGTGGCTCAACCCGAATGGGGTTCGGATAGTAATCCCGCAGAAAGGTTTCGCAGCCGAGCTTTGGTGTACCGTTGATCACCATGCCACAGCTGCCACACACCGCCATACGGCAGGACCAGCGGTAAGCCAGGCTGGAATCCAGTTCATCCTTGATATGCTCAAGGGCATCCAGCATGGACCAGGCTTCCACATAAGGAATAGTGAAAGTGCCAAATGTCGGCTTGTCATCGGTTTCCGGGTTATAACGCAGAATCTCGATGGTTATGGTTTTATCACTCATGGGGCCTCCTTACTTCCCTTCACCGTTTTTCTCAGCCGCCGCGCCATAGACGCGCTCTTCTGGCTGGAAGCGGGTTACATTCACGTCTTCATATTCCAGACGAGGCTTGGCATCACCGTTATAGAAGGTGACGGAGTGTTTCAGGAAGTTGACATCATCACGGGCTTCGAAGCCGTCAATACGCTGGTGCGCACCACGGGACTCTTTACGCTCAACACCACCAATGGCCATACACTCAGCAACCATCAGGGAGCTTTGCAGCTCAAAGGCCTGCAGCAGTTCGGTATTGAAGACCTTGCTCTTGTCTTCCACCTTGACGTTTTTGAAGCGCTCACGCAGTTCGGAGATCTTGTCCAGACCGGCCTGCATCTCTTCACCCACCCGGTAAATACCAAAGCTGTCCTCCATGGTTTTCACCATTTCGTGACGCAGGTGCGATGCTTTCTCAGTACCGTTGGCGTTACGCAGACTTTCGATGGCTGCCAGGTGCGCTTTCGCCTGATCCAGCAATTTGCGTTCATCAGACATCACGTTCTGGCTGGCAAAATCCGCCGCACTTTCACCGGCAACCTTACCGAAGACAACGGTCTCTGCCAGAGAGTTGGAACCGAGACGGTTAGCACCGTGCATACCGACGCTGGCACATTCACCGGCAGCGAACAGACCGGCCAGATCGGTGGCACAGTTGATGTCCGCTCTGACACCACCCATGGTGTAATGAACCGCAGGACGAACCGGAATTGGCTGATGAACCGGATCCACTCCCAGGTAGTTTTTCGCCAGGGAACAGATCAGTGGCAGACGCTCAATCAGCTTCTGTTCGCCAAGGTGGCGCAGGTCGAGGTGTACCGCATCACCCAGTGGCGTTTCAATGGTGCGGCCCTTGCGCTGCTCTTGCCAGAAGGCCTGGGACAGCTTGTCACGCGGGCCCAGTTCCATGTATTTGTTCTTTGGTTGACCAACCGGAGTCTCTGGCCCCAGGCCATAATCCTGCAGGTAACGGTAACCATCCTTGTTCAACAGGATACCGCCTTCACCACGACAACCTTCTGTCATCAATACACCGGAGCCTGGCAGGCCGGTTGGGTGGTACTGAACAAACTCCATATCACGCAGCGGTGCGCCAGCACGCAGGGCCATGGCATGACCGTCACCGGTCACAATGGCACCATTGGTATTGAAACGGAAAATACGACCAGAGCCGCCTGTTGCCAGCACCACTGACTTCGCCAGGAATACTTTTGGTTCGCCGGTTTTCACTTCGATAGCAACAACGCCCTGGGCACGGCCATCTTCCATGATCAGGTCAGTGGCAAAATACTCATCGTATCGTTCAATGGATGGGTACTTGGTGGACGTCTGGAACAATGTGTGCAACATGTGGAAGCCAGATTTGTCGGCAGCAAACCAGGTGCGCTCAATCTTCATACCACCAAAAGCACGAACGTTTACGTCACCGTCGTCCTTTCGGTTCCAGGGGCAGCCCCAGTGCTCCAGGCGGATCATCTCTTCAGTGGCGTGGGACACAAAGTAATCCACTACATCCTGATCGCAGAGCCAGTCACCACCGGCCACCGTGTCAACAAAGTGGTTTTCCAGAGAGTCATGATCCTGAATGACACCGGCTGAACCGCCTTCTGCAGCCACCGTATGACTCCGCATAGGGTAGACTTTGGAAATCAATGCCACTTTAAGCTCAGGATTTTTTTCGGCAACGGCAATCGCAGCCCGAAGACCGGCACCTCCGGCACCGACAATGGCTACATCAGCCTTTATGACCTGCATACGCAAACCTCTACCGCCGTTCACCACCATCTCCGGGAAGGTCCCAAACAGAGACAGCCAGCGAACTGGCCAAAATGAATAATAAGAGAAGGGTTAAAAATCTAGAACTGAAGTTTATATAAACCTGAAATTAAAGCCATTGATATAAAACAAAAATAAATCAACATTTCGGAAAACCCGTAATTTCAAGACGACCCAACAGGATCAACCACTATAAACAACCGCTTAAATTACAAGGCACGCAGATTTATTGTTTAATTAACAAAGGTTCACTTTTAATTATTAACTTACACAAAAAAACCTATAGCCTCGAAATAAATTGAGACACAATGATGATACAGCCAAATACAAAACAGGTTGACATCAAAACCGTTCCCCCGGGTGCCCGAAACGGGTTTTCATAGGCCGGTTGCTTTCTTAGTACATAGACCATTGCCGTAGGCAGAAGGATAGCCAGAATGGCCAGAGCAACCGCCGCATAACCCAGGGCGGCGACAAAACCATCCGGAAACATAATGGCAATAATAACCGGTGGGATAAAGGTCACCAGGGCGGTCTGCAGCCGATGAATGCGGGTATCCGCCCTTTGCAATAAGTTGGCAAGATAATCAAACAGCCCAAGGGCAACGCCCAACACGGATGTCAATAACGCCAGATCAGAAAACAGGTACAGAATAGTGTGTACATTTTTATCACTGCTTAATGCTGAAATTAAATGAGCCGTTGCCCCGGTTGACTGACTGATTTGCAGCAATAAGCCCTCGGGCAATACCCCCATCACCGCCACCAGCCACAAGATATAAACCACCAGCGGGATCAGGGTCGCTAACAAAAAAATAAGGGGAATATGCTGCAGCTGCTTCTTTTGATAAATGATAATGCTGGGAATGCCACCATGATAACCGAACGAAGTAAATATCACCGGCAGTGCCGCCAGAACCGATAGATACTCTACCCTCGCCGTATGTATCATGCTCTCATAACGCACCGAAGGTGCCAGTGACATCAGGGCAAGAATAAAAGTAACGATCATCAGGGTGAAAAAGATACGGTTAACAAGATCCACTGCCCGGGTGCTGTAATAAACAAAGGCTCCGGCAATCAGGGCAAAGAATATCACGCACAGTTGAGCGGAAGCTCCGGGAACCACTGCTTGAGCGTACTGCGCCAGTAACGATCCGCCCCCGGCAAAGTAGGCGGACATCAATGCGTAAAAAAGCCCGAGAGGGGCAATGGCAGAGAGCACCTTCCCCATCCGCCCTAATGTTCTGCTGGCCATGGTATACAAATTACAGCCAGGCTTGATGGCAACATTGGCCTCAAAGGCATAAAGGGCAGAGATAACCGCGAAGAATGCCGTCACTGCAAAAATAATCATAACCGGCATCAACCCGGTACTGGCTGATACCAGCGGCAAAGCAAGCATGCCCGCACCGATGGCCGTTCCTGACAAAATTAACGCACTGCCAATTACGGTGGAACGACTGGATTCAGACATAAGCAAGTACCTTTACTGAATATAAATTTCAGTGATAAAGATAGGGGAATTTAATGGAGATACCTGCCTGATTATGTCCTGCCGGACAAGGTAAGCCTCAAACGGAGGTATATACTGCTTATCTCAGCGGCTTCTTCCAACAACAGCTGCCAGGGTACTCTGACAATCTGCAGAGCACTCGCTATTCAGCCTTGTCAGCCATGTCGGCCTCACGACTGCGCGCAGCTAATGATTGGAGACTGTCAAACCGCTTCTGTAATGCCCGTAACTGAACATCAACACTGGCATCAACAACGCCGATTTCACTCTCCATAATACAATCACCGGATGAGAGCCGGGGATCAGCTACAAGATCAATAAAACCAACACCTTTATACTCCGCCAGAATGGTATTCAGGCGCGCCTGAACAGCACTGTACTGAGCAGATGGCACACGGATGGTGACATGTTTCTCATTTCTGACATGTTGCAGGGCATTTTTAACCAGGCTTATGGCCAACTCTTCCTGATCGAATTCACCGATGATTTTTTTCACCCCGGAAAGCAGGATATTCGCAAGGGTATTTTCAATATCTGAAAGATAATTGATCGTCCTGCTGACCACTTTCAACATGTGATCTGTCTGTTCAGCCTTACTTTCCGCCAAACCTTCCTGATACCCGCGTTTTTTTTCCTGCTCATAGGCCTGGCGGGCTTCCTCAGTAATACCGGCAGCCTGCTCCCGGGCTGCCTTAATAATTTCCTGGGCTTCAAGATAAACAACATAGTCGTCTGCCTTGAGCACTTTGCAGGTTGGATCCAGCTCCAGCTGGACATTATTCAGGATAACAGGTGCCGCCACTGTCGATTCACCTCTTTATGAGTTTTTACCAGTAACTTCACACACTGGGCTTTGTCCAGTCCCCCGGCACCTGGTGAACTCAAGGTCTTCTTCCAGCTGCTGGGCATTTTTAATATCAACCGTTGCCGAAAGGCTCCGGGCAAATCAGAAAACGCTGTGGCAATAACCTGTCGGCCATTGAGTTCCAGAAATGCTTTAAATCGATCCAGGTGTTTCCAGTCAATGAGTACACCGGGACCATTTTTTTCTGAAGCACGGCTGATAAACTGCGCTTTTTTCACGGTAAAGCGGTAGGCCTCTTCGCCCAGGCATTTCTCCAGCGCCTTACGCTCATCACGACGAATCACTGACCGGACAGTGGCTTCGTTGAGAATCAGCCCGATGTACAAAGCCAACTGTTCAATTTCTTCGGCACTGGCAAATACTATCCTTTTATCCGGGCGATCAAAGTCATAATCAAACTGCTTGGCGATGCCAAACTTGCTCAGCAGGTAGTTTGACAGACTAAATTGTGCAGGCACACTGGTCTGAAGCGATTTCAGTAACTTGAAATGTTTATCCGATTTAAGCCAGCTAGCATGCACATAACGAACAGGAAAGAAGTTAAACTCAACCATATGATTGAACAGGCTTGTTCCATTATGTTCCTGAAAAACATTGTTACTGTTCATTGGTCATTTCACTCCAACCCCATACACTCCAATGAGTCACCATTTAACGGCACATGCACTGTCCCACAAATAATTGTGGTCTTGAGCAAATCATCCGCTATTTGCGATCACCCTTTTTTTTCTTCGACTTTTTCTTCTGTTCCATCATCCAGAAGAAATAGCCACCGGCTCCCAGGGCCAATAACAGCAAGAGAATCAAAGCATAGACAACAATGCGAATAACCCCTGCAGAACCGGGAGTAACATCGACAAACAGCACAGTCTCTGTTGATGGGCTGTCAAAATTGCCAGAGTTCAGGCGGGTTGCCGGGAACAGGGAAACAGCGATCTTCTCCAGGGAAAGCCCCTCAATACTGTTTGCCACCAGAGTTTTTACTTTCGGCACCAGACCCGCCAGTTCCAGCTCAGGGGTATACTTGATAAACACTGAAGCTGATGAGGGGTAGTTGACATCCGTCAGGCTATCCTGCTCCTGGGGCAATACCACATGAACACGAGCAGTCACGACACCATCAATCATCGACAGTGTGGACGAAAGCTCCTGTGACATGGAATAGGTATAACGGGCCCGCTCTTCTGTCGGGGAAGAAATCAAACCATCTTTAGGAAAAATATCACCGATCGACGAGTATTTTTCTTTCGGAAAACCAAGACTGCTCAAAATCTTGATAGATCTTGCAACATTACCGCTTTCCACCATGATGGTGACAATTTTGTCTTTATCCACCAGCTTCTCAGTGGGAATGTCATTATCAAGAAGGATGGCAAGCATTTCATTACCTTCTTTTTCATCAAGCCCTGAATAAAGCTCGACCTTACACCCCAGCAATAAAACACCGATGAGACACAGTAATGTAACCTTAAAGCTCTGGACAAACCCCTGTTTCATGACGAGCCAACCTTATGCACGTTAAAATATAATTACTCATACATTTAACGGCCAGTTGCGAAGAAAAATTATGATTTACCGAGTATAGTTTTAAAAGAGAGGGGCAATGACGATAGCTGAAGAAAAATCACCTTATTTTCCTTCAGCTTACAGAAAAGAAAAAATTACTGGTTACGTATCAGTGTGCCAGCATATTGAACCTTTCAAAGCCATACGAATAATCCAATAAAATCAGCTGACTAGATAGCCTGATAGACAACCATCTACTCTTTGTCTAAAAATGGTACACAATTCACGGTACACAAATCAGCAATAACTTCACTCTCTATATTATTATCGGCATAACTTCTGAAAACCCCTTTCGCCCTCGTAATAATATGGTTTTTTTTCCTGAGTGCCCCCTAACCTATTGCGGATAACCAAGCTTGGCTTCAACTTTCTACCTCTACCCTGAATTCGAGGCCCCTTACGGAGGCCAGTCGGCCAGATCACCAAGTCTCTTGTTTTTGATACAGCAAAACTCACCCAACTTCGTTCCCCATCAACAAAGGATCATAGACCAGCCTGGTATACCAACGGATTTGCTCTCAGCTCTGACTGCGGTTGTTATTTGCCCCACTTTGCCGCTTGGGTAATAGACGCCGCTTTACATTATCACGGTGGGACCGGCTTTATCTTCCCCCATTTTGACTATTCTGCTTCAGCTGGTCACAACCTCTCCGGATGCCAGAGGCAATCACTGCTTTATCTCCACCAGCGGTAAAAGTCCTGTCATCACTCCCGGGAGATAGGGATCAGCTCACTGCCAAATGCCATCGCCACATCTGAGGATAAAGCACGCCGCAGGCGGGTAAAACCATCCGTTCCAATATGAAACAGCAATTCCCGATAAATCCTGAAGCACTACACCCACGGGAGATACAGAAGAGGTAAAAAAATCATGCCCGCACAATTCTTCGCCTAAAATTGCATGTTACTTAATCATTGTCGTCGAGTCAGTCATGGGCACTGCTGTTCAGAAAAATGTCAGGCAATTCAGTTCTTCTTAACTTGATAAAAAAGGTATCAGAATGCTTCGACAGCATTCCAGATCATCGTCCAAATAAATGCGTGATACCCTTTCCTAACTTTCTGAAATCTGCTTTTGCGATGATGCATCAAAAGTTCGATTCACTATTAGGATTTGATGAAGAGCGGCTTGATGAAATCTGCTGTCATAATCTTGAAAAGCTCTATCACGTAAAAGATGGCAAAGTTCCCTCCGATACCAGAATGAGAGAGGTTGTTGACCCGGTTAATCCACTCGGGTTGAAGACGCCGTTTAAAGAATTTTTTTCTGTCGTTCAGCGCAATGGTGCTCTGCAAGCTTATGCATTCGAATGTGGCAAGTTGAAAGATCTTTATCTGCTTCCTATTGATGGTACGGGTCTCTTTTATTCGGGAACCTGCCGCTGTGATGACTGCTGCATTAAAAACGAGGGCAAAAAAAGTGAAACCTTTTACCACAATATTATGGGTGGCTGTATTGTCCACCCATCCAGAAAAACCGTCATTCCTTTAGCACCGGAAGCAATTTTCCGACAGGATGGTTCCACAAAAAATAATTGTGAAAAAGCAGCAATAAGACGTTTTCTGGCGCAGGCAAAACATGACCATCCACGCCTGAAACTGGTGATTCTTCTGGATGGTCTATATGCGGACAACCCTACCATTGCTCTGATCAGAGAGTATGGCTGGCACTATATCATCGTGGCCAAAGATGGTAACCATGTGTCGCTTATTGAGGCCATGAATGCCCTTTATGACGAAGGCCAGGTTCATCATCACAAAATCGTTGATGAGAAAAATAATACGACTCATAAATTCCGCTACGCCAATAACGTCCCCCTCAATCTTCAGGATGAAACAGAGCGGGTTAATGTTCTGGATTACATTGAAATCGACAAAAAAGGGATCCAGCATGTCTGGTGCTGGGTAACTGATCTTGAATTAACCGATGATACCGTTGAATCCGTGATGCGAGGAGGTCGTTGTAGATGGCGCATTGAAAATGAAACGTTTAATACCCTGAAAAATCAAGGCTATCAACTTGAACACAATTACGGTCATGGCGAAAAACATCTGGCTACGAATTTTGCCTACCTTACTTTTCTCGCATTCCTGGTTGATCAGATTCAGGAATTTTCTTGTCCAAAATTTCAGCAGGCTTTAAATAAACCAAAGAAGCCTACACGAAAGCGATTATGGAGGAAAATCACCAGCTTCTTTCTCACGTTAATGATTGATAGCTGGGACAGTTTGTTTAAAGCCATTGCCCATGGTGCTAAAGCACAAAAGATAGCTTTTGACACATCATGATTTGGCAAGATAGCCAGAATTTTTCAGGGTGATGATAGTTATTTTTCTTAGCACCGAAAGCTGATGGCTCTCCTGTATTTTCAGAAATTATGAATATGTCAGTTTCTGCTTATGGCAGCTGACGTGCATTCATCGGGAGTAGCTGAGCACCAGAAGATCGTGAGATTGAAGGGGAATTGCGTTATACCATGATGGAGATGACAACTGCGTCAGAAGACGATTATCAAGAGTTTGTTGATGTTGTTTTTGAGACTGACTCCGTATAAGACTTTGAAGAGTTTATTTTTGACAAGCGCCGGATGGAAAAATATATAGAAGCTGATTTTTGATGGCGCTTTCGTAGATTGCTGATTACAGTTCCAGAACGTAATCAGCGCATCCAAGAGTATAGAGTTATAGGATACCGAATGCTGGCATATTGATAACGACTGACACAGTAAGTTACTCACTTTCTGGGTGTGATCTCTACTTCAGATATACAAGCCTGTCAAATATCACATTAGTGTTCCCACTCAAGAACTCCAAACCAGACATTACAGCAGATAGTGTATCCTACAAAATTCCCAGTTTCAGATAGTTACCTATGGGCAGCTTTCTGTCTTAAAAGCCACTCTCTATCCTCTTGGCTGATAATAGGCCTTATATTTCCAAATTCATCTTCATAAAGTATTGTGGTTACACACAGGGGATTGGTCGGTACTTTTTGCTTAGCAGGAGTACATCCAAGCGCATGAAATGTATTTATATCAGGTAAGTCGACTTCAATGTTTTTGAATATGTCTTCAAAAAGCTGTGCATTCGGATCAGCAACGATATTGAGGTTAGCTACTTTACGTTGAACCGTGCCGTCAGAGTATTTCACAGAAAACCTGTCTGGTAGCTCATAACGTTTTGCGGTGATGTAATCATTCACAGACAGCTTTTGAAGAATGATTAACTTTTCTTCGTCTGTTCCACCAAGATAGTATGCTTTGCCGGAAAGAGCGTATACAAAACCTGAGTTTGCATCATATATGGCCCATAAATTGAGAACGAGTTCGGCTTGCATCTGGTTGTTGATATCCTTCAGTTTTTAGAGGTCAAAAAAGCAATAATTCTAAATTGATCGGTAGAGAATGGCGGATCATGAGGACATGAACCCTGTTCTGTCAATACCTTGCCGGAGCGCTATGAAATTTCGTATTTCCCAGTCTCGATGTTGACTTTATCTCAGGGTATAATGCCCAATTTATGAACTCATGGATGCGCGGATGGTGCACGAAATAGATGCAATAGACCTTTTCTGCGGGGTTGGCGGCTTAACCAGGGGGCTACTTGATGCAGGTGTTAATGTTCGTGGAGGAGTGGACTGTGATCCTGCCTGCCACTATCCCTATGAGAAAAACAATAAAACCCAGTTTATAGGGGCAAAAATTGAGGACTTGCACGCCGACGAATTACGCTCATTGTATCGAAATAACAAAATTCGTCTATTGGCGGGTTGTGCCCCCTGCCAGCCATTTTCAAAATACAGCCAGGGCAAGGATTCCTCCAAAGATGGAAAATGGGGATTGCTTTATCATTTTTCTGAACTGGTTGAAGCACTCAAGCCAGAGTTGATAACAATGGAAAACGTCCCTGAAGTCGTCAAACACAGTGTCTTTGATGACTTTGTGAGTGCACTTAAAAAGCTTGGTTACTTTATTGACTTCAGGGTGCTGGATTGCAGGCATTATGGCCTGGCGCAGTCACGCCTGCGTTTAGTGCTGGTGGCATCCAAGCTGGGTGAGATTAAAGTTCCAGAACCTACACATAGTGAATCCTCCTTTGTAACAGTCAAAGATACAATAGGTGGTCTGCCTCCGCTTAAGGCTGGAGAACAGCACCCGCATGATCGTCTTCATATTTGCTCTCGTTTATCAGACCTTAACCTGAAAAGAATTCGTCAATCGAAGCCTGGTGGATCTTGGAGAGATTGGGATCCTGAGCTTGTTGCAACCTGTCACCAGAGCGAAAAAGGTAAAACGTACTCAAGCGTGTACGGTCGTATGAGTTGGGAGGAGCCTGCTCCTACTATGACAACTCAGTGCTTTGGATTTGGGAATGGTAGATTTGGGCACCCAGCACAAGACAGAGCAATATCCTTACGTGAGGCAGCGATATTTCAAAGTTTTCCTCCTGACTATGAGTTTGTACACCCTGATAGCCCCGTTTATATTAAGGTCGTTGGACGACTTATCGGTAATGCTGTCCCCGTCAAGCTTGGGCAAGCTATAGGTAAAACACTTATTGAGCATGTTCGCCATATCAACAATCAGATTTAGTAAACGACCTTCGCAGTTTTGTTAAACTCAATACTCAACATTGTTCGTGACCGCAAAAAAATGGCAGAATAAGTTCTATATAGACGACAGATGAATATTTTTTAGTATTTTACCTTGTGGGAAAAGTGCTGTTGGATTTTTAAGAGCGCAGTATGACCAAGAGCTAACTCTGCCTATTTCCCGCATTTATCTCTTTTATCTGATCTTCCTTCGTTCAGCCAATTCCTTGGAAAACCCATGACAGATCAAACCGATATCTATGCCACGCCTGAGCCTGGTCAGCTTGTAGAAGTCCGTAGACGACAATGGATTGTGGCAGATGTCAATGCATCGGAAGCTCATGACTTCCCCGGAGATAAGCAGCATATGGTTTCTCTGAGTTCTATTGAGGAGGATGCAGTTGGCGAGGAGCTAGAGGTCATTTGGGAGATTGAGCCAGGGGCTCACATTATTGAAAGGGCCGGCTTACCAGAAATCACCGGCTTTGACGATTCTGCAAAATTGGAAGCTTTCCTGGATGCGGTTCGTTGGGGGGCAGCAACCAATGCCGACCGTCATTTTCTTCAGGCACCTTTCAGAAGCGGAGTCAGTATTGAGGATTTTCAACTTGATCCATTAGTCAGGGCCATTGAAATGGCGCGAGCCAACCTGCTGATAGCTGACGATGTAGGATTGGGTAAAACCATTGAAGCGGGCCTGGTTATTCAGGAACTGTTGCTGCGACATCGAGCACGAACGGTTCTGGTGGTTTGTCCTGCCTCTCTCCAGGAAAAGTGGCGAGTGGAAATGCAGGAAAAGTTCGGTTTGGAATTTAAAATTGTCGACAGTAACTATGTCAGAGACATCCGCCGGAAGCTTGGAATTCATGCTAACCCATGGACGTCTTTCCCCAGACTGATAACCTCCATGCATTGGGCCAAGTCAGGAGAAGGCCTGAGAACAATGAAAGATATTCTGCCTCCTCATGCAGAATACCCTAGGAAATTCGACATTCTTGTAGTTGATGAGGCTCACCACATAGCGCCTGCAAGCTCAACTCATTACGCAATGGAGAGTCAAAGAACTCGTTACATCCGATCCATTGCACCTCACTTTCAGCACCGGCTTTTTCTCAGTGCAACTCCGCACAATGGCTATACAGAATCCTTCACCTCTCTTTTAGAGCTACTGGATAATCAAAGGTTCGCCCGCACCATTGAACCGGATGAAGAGCAGTTAGCTCAGGTTATGGTCCGGCGGTTAAAAACAGACATCGTAGATGCTGATGGAAACAGGGTTTACCCCGTCAGAAAGCTGCATACACTCGAAGTAGCCTATTCCAGTAGTGAAAGGGACATTCACGCCACGCTTAAGGCGTATTGCGATAGCCGTGCGAAAGCTGCCAGAGAAAATGGCTCAATCAGTGGAACTGAGTTTATTCATAAACTGCTGAAAAAGCGCCTGTTCTCCTCCCCTGCTGCCTTTGCTTCCACTCTGGAAAAGCACATACAGACCATTGAAGGTAAAACCGATCGCACCGAGCGAAATACACTGGATGAGCGTATCTTGAAAAAACGAATCCAGAAAGCACAGGAGGATTTTGCTGACGATGAAGAATATGAAGCTGCCCAGGAAGAAGTTGTAGAAGAGGTTGGTAAACGAGCCTTACCACTGACAGCTGAACAGAAGCTTTTGGTGTCTGAAATGCGTCATTGGGCGCAAGATATGCGCAACCGGGTGGACGCCAAAGCTAATGCTATTCTGGATTGGGTTGATTCTCATCTAAAAACAGATGGTGAGTGGAATAATGAACGAGTCATTCTTTTCACAGAATATCGCACGACCCATCAATGGCTGCACCAGCTGCTCAGTAGCCGTGATCTTGGTGGTGATCGGTTAAATATCATCCATGGCAGCATGGATCATGATGAGAGAGAGAAAATCAAAGCAGCTTTTCAGGCTGATCCTGATGTATCCCCTGTAAGAATCCTCCTGGCAACGGATGCTGCATCGGAAGGTATCGACTTACAAAACCACTGTCGCTATCTGGTCCATGTTGAGATCCCCTGGAACCCCAATGTTATGGAGCAACGCAATGGCCGGATAGATCGACATGGCCAGCGTCATTCTGAAGTTCATATCTGGCATCCGGTAGATAGCCAGTTCGATAAAGATAATGTGAACCGTAACATCAACGTCAACAAACTAGAGGGGCAGTCTGAGTTTCTGATGCGAGCAGTCAGAAAGATTGATGCAATGCGGCAGATGTTAGGCAGTGTGGGGCCGGTGATTGAGCAGCAAATTGAAGAGGCTATGCTCGGCAAGCGGCAGGATCTGGATACCCGGGTGGTAGAAAAAAAGGCTGAGCAGAGTCAAAAGCTGATCAAGTCGGAGCGTCAGCTTAAAGAAAAGATTGCCAACCTGCATGCAAAAATCGTGGAAACTCAGAACGAATTCCATATGAAACCGGAGCGCATCGCAGAAACCGTGAAGACGGCCTTAGCACTGGCGGATAAATCAGCTTTAACTCCTGCCACTCTACCAAATACACCTGAAGGCAGTGTCTATAAAATGCCTCAGCTATCAGGGTCATGGGCCAAATGCTGGGAGGGGCTTCGTCACCCTCATACGGGATCTATTCGCCCCATTACATTTGATCACGCCGTAGCCAAAGGTCGGGATGATGTTGTGCTGGTTCACTTGAATCATCGGCTGGTACAAATGTCATTGCGTTTGCTCCGGGCTGAGGTATGGGCGCATGAGGATGTTAAAAAGCTGCACCGAGTAGCTGTTCGCTCAATCCCGGATGATCAGTTAAATTCGCCAGCCGTTATGGTGGTATCCAGACTTGTCGTGACTGGAGGTAACCATCACAGATTACATGAGGAACTCACCTTCTCAGGTGGTTATATCAAAGATGGGCGATTCGCAAGAGAACGTGGTGTGGGTGTTATTGATACCTGGAACACAAATGCCAGGCCCGCTCCAGTTCTGGATTCAGTCCTGTCTGCCCTGAAAGAGCGCTTTAAAAAGAATGAAGGCTCTATCATTCAAGCTTATGAAGCTCGATCCCGTGAGCGCTTGAAGGGGTTAGAGGGTACTATCACAAATCTGAAGAAAAGAGAAATAAAAAATATTACGGCAGTGCTGGATGAGCTGGAACGCGCCATTAAAGCTGAGCTGAAAAAAGATGACGATCCTGAGCAGTTTTCGTTGTTCTCTGAAGATGAGAAAACGCAGCTACGGAAAGATAATGCCGCGCTAGAAGCCCGTTTGGCCAAAATTCCTGAAGAAAAGGCTCTGGAAGTCGCTGCCATAGAGCAACGATTTGCTGACCTTACCCACAGAACATTTCCTGTCGCCATTATTTTTATGGTGCCAGAATCCATGCTTTCGAGATAAACAGTAGCGAGATAAAACCATGAGTGACTTCAATCAACATGCCGAGTGGCTCTCTCTGCTGGATATCTCCGGGCCGTTTCTGGCAGTACCCGTTTTAAAGAAAGCCTTTCCCCAGGACCTTGATAAGCTTGAGCCAGCCAAGAAGAAAAAGCTCAATCAAGCCTATGAGGAATGGCTCGAAGCCCAGGAAAATGACGATGTTGATCTCGCAAAGATTCACCAGGAATGGATCAACCTGGTTCTGGGAGACATTCTTGAATGGTTCGACGAAGACGAAAATTCACTGGTAGCTGGCGATAACCTGCCAACCGAGCTTAGGCATATCTTACCGGAATATGGCATCACACTAAGGCCGGATTTTGGCTTAGTTGATGACCAAACCAATCAGTGCATGCTGCTGGTTCAAACTTATGCTCCGGGTTATGACCTGCAAGCACCTTCTAAAGGTGATGGTTGGACGGCATCTGCCACTGAAAGAATGGTTCAGCTATGTCGTGCAACAGGTGTCCGCCTTGCTTTAGTAACCAATGGTGAGCAATGGATGCTGATAGATGCTCCAGTGGGTGCGGTCACCACATTTGCCAGCTGGTATGGCCGAATCTGGCAACAGGAACCGGTGACTCTTCGGGCATTTATTTCATTGCTTGGCATAAGGCGCTTCTTTGTTGATGATTCAGAAAAGTTGCCTGCACTACTGGATGAGTCCCTCAAGCATCAGGATGAAGTCACTGACGCCTTGGGTGAGCAGGTCCGTCGGGCAGTAGAGGTGCTGGTTCAGTCGCTGGATCGGGCCGATCAGGACAGAAACCGTGAATTACTGAGAGATGTTCAACCCGCTGAACTTTATGAAGCAGGGTTGACCGTTATGATGCGGCTAGTCTTTTTGTTGTGTGCTGAAGAACGTGAGTTGCTTCTGCTGGGGGATGAGCGATTTGAAGCGCACTACGCAGTATCCACTTTGCGAATGCAGCTAAGAGAAGTCTCCGATGAGGTACTTGAGCGACGCTTGGATGGCTGGTCTCGATTACTGGCTATTTTCAGGGCGGTTTATGGTGGTGTTGAGCATGAAGGTATGCGAATGCCTGCATTAGGTGGCTCATTATTTGACCCTGATCGTTTTCCTTTTCTGGAAGGAAGGGCAAAAGGCTCCTATTGGAAAACCGATCCTGCAAAGCCATTACCTATTGATAACCGAACCGTTCTGCTGTTGCTGGACTCCATACAGCTGTTTCAGGGGCGATCACTGTCATACCGGGCATTGGATGTTGAACAGATCGGTTATGTTTATGAAGGTCTTCTTGAAAGAACAGTAAAAAAAGCGACTGATGTTACCCTTGAACTGGATGCAACCAGAAGTGCTAAAAAACCTTGGATAACGTTGGGAGAGTTAGAGTCAGCACGTCTAGATGGGCAAAAAAGATTTGAAACTCTATTGCAGGAGCGAACAGGCAGCTCTGCCAGCCGTGTTCGTAATGATCTGGCTAAAACTGTTGATGAAACCTCTTCAGACAAGCTGCTGACTGCCTGTAATGGCGATGAGCAGTTAAGAGACAGACTGCTTACTGTTTTTCATTTGCTTCAAACAGACCGCTGGGGATATCCGCTGGTCTACCCCAAAGGTGCCTATATGGTAGCCATGGGGGCTGACCGCAGAGAAACCGGTTCCCACTATACGCCGAAGTCTTTGACAGAAGCCATTGTCAAAGAAACACTGGAGCCTGTGGCTTATATTGGGCCAGCCGAGGGTAAAGAGCGGCAAGACTGGGTGCTTAAACCCGCTGCAGAACTGCTGGATCTAAAAATTTGTGACCTTGCCATGGGCTCTGGTGCTTTTCTGGTACAAGTCTGCCGTTGGTTATCCGAGCGTTTGGTTGAAGCCTGGGACCTGGCTGAGAAATCAGGTAGAGCTATTTCTTCTGAAGGTGAAGTATTGGATACACTGGGCAAAAAAGAGCCACTTTCAGCACAAGCAGAGGAAAGGCTGCTAACTGCCCGCAGGCTAATTGCTGAACGCTGCCTTTACGGTGTCGATATGAACCCGCTGGCAGTTGAACTGGCAAAGCTCTCCATCTGGCTAATTACGCTGGCTAAGGGTCGTCCATTTGGTTTTCTGGATCACAACCTGCGACATGGCGATAGCTTGCTGGGCATACAGAATCTGGATCAATTGCTCCACCTCAATATGGACACGGCTAATGGTCAACGGCAGTTGTTTGCTCAGAAGATTGAGCAGGCTGTTCATGAAGCGATTGAATTGAGGAAAACCCTACGCTTACGGCCCATTCGAGACATCAAAGATGTTGAGGTGATGGCGCATCTGGATGCTCAGGCCAAAGAAAAATTAAGGCTGCCAGAGCTGGTCGCGGATGCCTTAATCGGTGAAACACTGAAACATGGCGGAAAAACCCCGGACACTACGATTCTCTCAATTTATGCGGGTGAAGTGCTTAATGGTGATAAGCAGCAATTAAAACAGCTCGAAAAGATGGCAGAGCGTGGTTTGGCTACCGACCTACCATCTGGAAAGCCTCAGCGTAAGCCATTCCACTGGCATTTGGAGTTTCCTGAGGTATTTGTAGGTCGCCATGGTTTTGATGCCATTATTGGCAATCCTCCTTTTGTAGGTGGACAAAAGATTTCCGGTTCTATGGGCAGCAACTATAGAAATTTTATCGTGAACGCTATTGCTCATGGGGTCACAGGTAGTGCAGATATGTCTGCCTATTTCTTTCTAAAATCGTATGCGTCTCTTAATACTAAAGGTTGTTTAGGGCTTATAGCTGTAAATACAATTGCTGAGGGAGATACTAGGCAAGTCGGCCTGGATATGCTGGTACAAGATGGAGCTTCTATTTACTCAGCGCATCCGAATCAGCCTTGGCCAGGAAAGGCTGCAGTGATAACAAGCCGTGTACATATATCTAAGCGCAATTGGCTAGGCGCGCGCTCACTATTAGGTGCCATATGTCAGCATATTTCTTCTTACCTGACTGCTGAGAGTGATTGGAGTCCTGCTCAGCTTAACTCAAATAAAGAACTCTCATACATAGGTTCATACGTGTTAGGGCTTGGTTTCACTATGGATGAAGTGACCGCAAGAGAGCAAATAAGTAAAAATATGGACAATGAGAGGATAATTTTTCCTTACTTAACAGGTAAAGATTTGAATGAACATGTTAATCAGGAAGCTGGTCGATGGATAATTAATTTTTGGGACTGGCCTATAGAAAAAGCTAAGGGCTACTCATGGGCTTATGATAGATTGGTTGCACATGTAAAAGAAGAGCGGCAGGCAAAAAAAGACAAGACGGCCAGAGACAAGTGGTGGCTTTTTCTTAGACCACGTGGTGAACTTTACCACAAGATTGGCCGAGGTGATTCTTTTATTAAACACCCAAAGGGCTGGTTTCCAAGCCCTCGTAACGAGAATGTTATTTGTAATGCTCGGGTTGGTAAGTACTTTTCACCCTCTCTCGTACCAAATCTATACGTTTTTAATGAAAAAATAGTTGTTTTTTCTTTTTCAGAATATGGTTGGCTTGGTTTCTTGAACTCCACGTTGATCAATGAATGGATTTGGAAGCATTCATCAAGATTGAAGATGGATCTCAATTTTTCTCCAAGCGATGCCTTTGAAACCTTGCCACTTCCTGACAGAGATCAGATAGTATCTTCCCTTAATGTTCTAGGAGAGAGGCTGCACCAGCAAAGGCAGGCTTCAATGGAGCTTAGAGGTATTGGTTTAACCAAATTTAATAATCTAGTTCACTCTGGAAATTGTAATGATCAGGACATTTCTGACTTTAGACGCACATTAGTATGCATAGATCAGAAGGTTCTTGATCTTTATGGATGGACTGATATTGACCTTAAGCATGGATTCCATGAGAGACATTACTTACCAGCAGGCGATAATATTCGATTTGCTATATGTGAATGGAGCCGAACCAGTATTCTTGCCCGCATGGCTCAGTTGAATAAAGAAATGTATGAACAGGGCTCACTAGCCAACACAGTTCCAGCCAAAGGTAAAAAGATCTCAGCTAAAAAAACGGTCAAACCCAAAGTAGCCAAAAAATCCGAGGAAGCTGCACCACAGATGGGGTTGTTTCAACCGGATCCAGAGCCACCCAAAAAGGCTGCGGGAAACCAGTGGGGCTCCACAGCTATTCACCAGATCTGTGCCTGGTTAGAAAACAACGAAGGAAAGGCGTACTCCAGAGATGTCATCCTCAACAGCTGCGGTGCTGATCCAAAAGAGTGGGACTCGGCTATCAAAGAGTTGCTGGCTGATGGTGATGTTGAGCAGTTGGGTTCAGGTGATAAGCTACGTTATCGAGCCAAATTGTAAGGGGGAGAGCCGTGTCTGAACAGGGTAGGAAGAAGCGTCGACTGAAAAAACGGGAGAGGCGTCCGATTCATCTGACTGAAGAGGAACAGGCTCTTGGGCAAGAGTTAAAGGAATTACTCGACCATATTCATAATGGTGGAGACATCGTCCCTACCCCTGAAGGGCTGCTGTTTGCAGAAGGTCTGATGCTTGGCAAGGAGCTATTGCTGCAAGGACACATTGGTTTTGAAGGTTGGGTAAAACAGATGAAATTGAAATTGGGGGATGAGATTACAAGTTCTCTAAAGATGATTTACCCCATGCTAATGGTTGATGAGACAGTTCCTGATGAGCTTGCAGATCAGATGGATTCTTCAAAAACTGTGAGAAATTTTGACGTTCATGGCTGTGGAGAGGATGGCGAAAGATGATACCCAAAAAAAATGCCTGGATTGCTCTTGATAGCAGTACCCACACCCAGACAGCCAATTTCAGCAGCTATTTATTAACGCTATCCGGTGAACGGCAGAAGTATCAGGCTGTCCAGGAAGATGACTACATAGCCGTAGTTGATAGTGCAGGCAAGGCCCTGAAAGTTGGCCGGGTCTACCGTATTCGTTCCGATTTAAAATGCACATCCTTTTACTTTGATCGTCTGCTTGAGATTGATGGAAAGCCTGATATCTCTCTAGCAGGATGGGCACTTCCTTCAGGAAGAATTGGTCGCTTGGGCTGGACACAGTTTGCAGAGGGGCTTCCAAAGCTTTCAGGTGTCACGACAGCAGATATCCCACTGATTCAGAATCAGGCTTATGTTCGAGAGCTTTTGCAACTGGCAGTAATGGATGACCTGCTGGGCCCTGCCTGTGGTCCTCACGAAGAAATCGCTGAAATGAGTGTGCGGGATCGCTATCTGGTGGGTAAGTTTGCGCCTCAGGCAATCAGTAAAATTGGTGTGGAAGGACTAGAACTGGAAGCGGAAGCCAGTGACGAAGTACCTGACGATCTGGAGGCTCATACCGGTTACGATGATCCAGGTGCAGAGTTTGGAAAAGCCAGCAGCTCTGTGGATGGTGATGCTGAACCTGCAGAAGAAATAGATACATCCAATAACCACAGTCTGGTGCCTTCCAGCTTTGGTATGACCTTCTGTGTGGATGGTGATGTCAAAGAGTTGGAAATAGAGGCTCAGTGGGGGCGCTATGAACGAACTGAGAGTGAAACAGTTGAAGATCGTAAAACAGGCCAGCCTGCACGGGTATGGAAGCGGATTCCCTGTGGTGACAAACTTGTGCTACCACTGAAGGATGGTCTGCTTTCTGCGAAGTCCATTGATAAAGAGAACCCTTCTATTGTTATTCAGGGTTCTATCCGTCCACCAAACCATAAGGGCGACAGACTGGTTACCCTGTTTATGGTTAATACTCAGGACGAACCTGATCAGAATCGGGATTCAGCCTGGGTATTTCAGCCAGAGTTATCGGTGCAGGCTGCTCATGGTTCTGGCGATGCGATCTTCAGACGAAGACCAGTGCTGGATAGCCATGGGGAAGATCCGGAACGTGAAGCGCTTGAGATGATCTATCGCAAGCAGGTGGAGTTTGCAGTGGGTCATGGTGTTTCAGTGCATGCAGAGGTTCGGGAAGAGCGTCTGGAAAAAGCGGTTTCCATCAAAACCGTGGTATTGCCTCAAAGTGAGGTGCCTGTTACTGACACACCAGGACGGAATGAAAATGACCGGCCTGTTTTACGGCAGATGATAGCCAATGGCTATCTGGACATGTCAGAACTGGCAACTATGGAAAAAGAAACGCTGGTTTCAGCACTGACGATGCTAACGGATGATTATTCATCCTGGATTAGTGAGCAGCGTGATCGGATTGGCGTTGATGTAACTGGTTATGATGAACAGGCCAACTTGGCTCTGGATCGTTGCGAAGATATTAAAGAGCGTCTGATAGCCGGTATTGATGTATTGGCCGAAAATGAGATGGCTCTGAAAGCATTCCGATTTGCCAATGAAGCCATGGCCAGACAGCGTGTCCATGGTATTTATGCTCTTGAACGCAGAAGAGGCAGTAAGGAGTCTGTCGAGTTCTTCAATGAAAGAAAGAACCGTTCATGGAGGTCATTCCAGCTGGCGTTCATTCTTCTTTCAATCCCTTCACTCGCTGACCCGACACATAGTGATCGTACGAAGCCTGTTGAAGCTTATGCAGACCTCCTGTGGTTCCCTACCGGTGGTGGTAAAACCGAGGCGTATTTAGGCGTTGCTGCTTTTACCATGGCGATACGGAGATATCAGGGCGATTTGGGTGGTTTTGATGGTAGCCGGGGGCTGTCTGTCATTATGCGCTACACCTTGCGACTGCTGACTCTTCAACAGTTTCAAAGGGCAACCACTTTGATTTGTGCCATGGAGGTGCTGCGAAGAAAAGCAGTAAAGGATGGTGATGCTTCTCTGGGAAAAACACCTTTTACTATTGGTCTTTGGGTAGGTAAGAAAGTTACCCCGAATACGACGGCAGATAGCCATAATGCCATTCAAAATTTTCGGGATAACAAACTTGTTGCATCCTCTCCGGCTCAATTAACCAGCTGCCCATGGTGTGGCTCAGAAGTGGCTGCTGGTCGTGATATTGAAGTCAACAAGGCGGCCAATAGAACCACCATATATTGTGGTGACAAACTTGGGCGTTGTGACTTCTCTAAAGGTAAGTCATCACAAGAAGTCCAACCGGGTATCCCGGTGCTGGTGGTTGATGAAGAAATTTATCACCGTCCTCCCACAATGATGATTGCGACGGTTGATAAGTTTGCCATGATGGCATGGCGGGGAGAGGTAAGAACGCTCTTTGGGAAAGTTAGCCAGGAGTGCCCAAGACACGGCTTTATCTGGCCGGACTCCCCTTGTAATGGTAACCATCGGGCTGATAGTAAAAACGGCCTTTCTGCTGTCACTGTGAAAAACATTGATCCGGTACGTCCACCGGACTTGATCATTCAGGATGAGTTTCATTTGATCAGTGGGCCGCTGGGAACCATGGTTGGTCTTTATGAAACCGCTGTGGATGAGCTGTGCTCATGGAGCATTGATAATAAAACGATACGTCCAAAAGTGATCGCTTCAACGGCAACCGTCCGCAAAGCTGAAGAGCAGGTGCGAAATGTATTTATGAGGCAGGTTTCTGTTTTCCCTCCCCATGGACTTGAAGTTGAAGATAACTTTTTCTCTGTTCAGAGACCCTTAAAAACTAACCCGGGAAGGCGTTATGTAGGGATTTGTTCACCGGGTAGCTCAAGACCGGCGATGTTGATTCGAATATACACATCGCTGTTGGCGGCTTCACAGGCGCTCTTTAACCGCTTTGGTCAACTGGCTGATCCGTACATGACAACAGTTGGTTATTTCAATTCCCTCAGGGAATTGGGGGGCATGAAGCGGTTAGCAGAAGATGATGTAAGAACGCGTTCTTACCGAGTGCAAATGAGTCAGGTAGCCAGGCCCGGCTTAGAGCAGCGGAGTGTCAATAATACTGATGAGCTTACATCCCGGGTTTCAGGGAAAGATATTCCTAAAAAGCTGGATCAATTGGAAATAAAGTTCAGAGCCGAGTTGGACCTTTCAACGGGGCGCTATGTCAGCAATTGGGTTAAAGGTGAAGACAGGGCCGTTGATATTGTTTTGGCAACCAATATGTTGTCGGTCGGGGTCGACGTAAATCGCCTCGGATTGATGGCTGTTAATGGGCAGCCGAAAGGAACAGCCGAATATATTCAGGCAACCAGTCGTGTCGGTCGAGCATCGCCAGGCCTGGTTTGTACTGTATTAACCTGGGCCAGACCCAGGGATCTTTCTCATTACGAAACTTTCGAACATTACCACGCAACATTCTATAAGCATGTGGAAGCTCAGTCTGTAACTCCGTTCTCGCCAAGGGCATTGGACCGGGGTTTAACCGGCACAATGTTGAGTATGATTCGACTGGAACATCTTCCTTTCAATCCGAACACTGGTGCTAAGGCTCTGGAGAAAGCGCATCAGCCGGAAATGACTACTTCTATAGAACGGTTAAAGGGTAGAGCCTGGCATGTGACAGACAGTACAGACACCCGGGATTTAGCTGAGATCATGCTTAAAGATCGAGCTGATAAGTGGAGTAAGGAGGCTAATGAAGGCGGTCGAATTTTGTCTTATGAGAAAAAAGGGAAGCAAAAAGACACCACCGTAGCTTTGTTGCAGCGCCCGGGAATTAAAAGCTGGGAGTGGAAAACAGTTCCAATGTCTATGCGGGAAGTTGAACCCGGGGTTCGATTAATTATGAATACCAAGACTATGGCTGAAGGTCCTGACTGGTCTCCTTCTGTTGATAAAGATAATGGGGCAGACTCAGGAGAGAGTGATGATTAATGAAAAAACTCCGGTGGGGGATGTCAGGCCCAGCCAGCTCTTATGGACCTATGGACCCGGTGCGCTAATAGACTTGCCAAGTCTTTCAGTGCTGACTCTGGGAATACACCTTTGGGATAAAGATCGATGCCCTCCTATTGTGGAAGCGAGACTTCTTGCTGCTGTCAGGAAAGAGCTGGGTGCTCAGGTTGAAAGTCTGCGGATGCCACCATTCCAAAAAAATGAGCAAGTGGATGCATACTCGGCTGAAGCTAATATTGGTGTTCCTGTTCTTCCCTTCCCCCGCTGGCTGAGATGTGTTAAATGCGGCCTTTTGTCGCCGTATGACCGTGGGCTTTTTGAGTGTAAGGAGAACCGGTATCGTCCAGAACTGACTCGCTTTGTTCATAAGAGCTGCTCTGGCTCAAAGGGCGAAGCAAAGCCAACAGATGCTGATGCCGTTCCCGCTCGTTTTCTTTTAGCTTGCAGAGATGGGCATTTGGATGACTTTCCCTGGCACTATTTTGTTCATGCTGGTATCAGCTCATGCAAAGGGACTCTCCGGTTTTTTGAAAGTGGAGCATCACTACAGACAGAAAATCTATGGGTGAAATGTGATGAGTGTGGCAAGTCTAGATCGCTGGCTCATGCATTTGGACAGGCCGGTAAAGAAAACCTGCCAAAGTGCAGAGGTCGCCATGCGCACCTGAATATTTTTGAGGATGACTGCGCAGAGGATGCCAGAGCGGTTTTGTTAGGAGCGACTAATAGCTGGTTTCCAGTCACTCTGTCTGCTCTTGCCATTCCGGTGACCCGAGACCCTATCATTCAGTTGCTTCAGGATGGGATGAACTATTTTGACGATGTAGAGTCAGAGGCTGAGATTGGCTTCATTGTAAAAACGCTGAAGAAAACTGGCAGTTTAATTGGAATTGAAAAATATTCTAATGCGGAAATTTGGGCTGCTCTACAGGAAATTACTTCGGGGAAAGCGCAGGGATCTGTATCAGAGTCAGATATTAAAGGCCCCGAGTGGGATGTATTAACAAACCCCAATCCACCTAAAGATTGGCCTCATTTCTTGAGTACCCCTACCTCCCCCCCAACCGCCTATACAAAGCAAATTTCTGCTGTTTTACTATTAGAAAGATTGCGGGAAGTAAACGCCTTGCTTGGGTTTACCCGTGTCGAGGCTCCTGAGCACTCTTCCGATCCGGATGAAAGGCCAGAAGTTGCCAAGCTGTGTCGTTCTGCGCCGGAGTGGGTTCCTGCTACAGAGGTTCATGGTGAAGGTATCTTCATTCGCTTTGATGAAGAGCAGTTACAGAAATGGGAAAAAGAGCCTGCAGTACAGGAAATTGATAAAAAGCTGATAGCTGGCCATAGAGGGTGGCGAAATGCCCGTAATCTCAATCCGGATGAGACTTATCCTGGTATTCGTTATGCGATGTTACACACTTTGGCTCACCTGCTGATCAGGGAAATGGCCTTGGAGTGTGGTTACAATGCAGCTAGTATTAGAGAGCGGATTTACGCCGATACGGAAGGTCATCAACAGCAGGCTGGCATTTTGATTTATACCGCAGCAGCTGATTCTGATGGAACACTTGGGGGACTGGTGGATTTAGGCAAACCAGAAAATCTGGGACGGCTTCTGGAGAGTGCGCTCTATCGAGCAAGGATCTGTTCTTCTGACCCACTCTGTTCTGAACATAATCCGGAAAAGGATCGCTCTTTACATGCTGCGTGTTGCCATGCCTGTGGTTTTGTTTCGGAAACTTCCTGTGAGAAAGGTAACCGCTATCTGGATCGATCCCTTGTGGTTGCGACTCTTGATTGTGCGGATGCTGCATTTTTTGGATAGAGGGATATTGTCTTGGAAAAGCTGCTGGAAGCAGTCAACAATTTGGTCAAGTCGACGCATCCTGACAAGTTGCGTCAACTTGCCATGTTGATTAAGGATGCCGAGCCACCCATCAACCAGACTGCGTTTGCAAACAGTTGGAAAGCAAGCAGCCTTTCAAGGGGGAAGCTTTTGTGTACGCTACAGGAGTGGGATGAGTCATGCATTTCCAAATATGAACTGGCCGGTATGATTCTTGGTGCCTGTTCCAGTGCTCATTCAGGGAACTCGAATGGAAGCGTTGAGCTTGTCTGGACTGGACCGGACACAACCATTGTTCCTGTGAGGCAGACTTCAGCTGTTTTACATGAGGTTATTGATAAGGCTCAGCATTCCCTTTTTATCGTGTCTTTTGTTATTACGGATATAAAGGCAACAGCCACTGCTTTGGAGGCAGCTATCAACCGGGGAGTTAAGCTCTCTATACTGACTGAGTCTTCAAAAGAAAGAGGTGGCAGTTTGGATTATGACCCAGGAGAGAATATTGCCAATAGACTCCCATTGGCCTCTGTTTATTATTGGCCTGAAGAGAATCGACCTGATGGCGGCATTGGGTCTGTGCATGCAAAGTGTGCTGTTGCTGATGATTCTTTAGCGTTTATTACAAGTGCTAACCTAACGGGGTATGCCCTTGAGCACAATATGGAAATGGGTGCATTAATCACGGGAGGAAGGGTACCTGGAAACTTAAAAAACCACCTTGATGCATTGATTTTGACCAACATAGTAAAGGTAATTAATGTGTCATCTTAGGGGGAGACATTAAGGGTAGATTCGTTGGCCTGCATATATTTCGTTTCGACGCAGGCTGTTCAACAGTTGTTTGCAACTGGCTCAGCTCAGGTTATATATCTATCGTTCTACTGTCACTTTCCTGCCCCATGTGATAGAACTCAACCCCAAACATTAATCCTGACCTTTAGGCACATCCATGCAATTTGACTTAGACACCTACCCAAGTGTCAAACTCCTTGCCCAGCAGCTTGAGAAGGTGTCTGGCAAACCGGCACTGATCGTTATGGATTCGTCCCTTGGGGATATGCTGTCGACTCAAATCACAGCCCGCACCCCCGGGCAGCCTGCACATGTAGTTAAGGTTAATTCGAAATATCACGCTCTTCGTCATGCCCTGGCTTCCGTTCAGCTGCGCTTTATTCTCCGTCGGTACCAGATACAGTCGCCCCTGAAAGATGTTGGACTGGCACCTGGAGCGGTTGACATCATCAGTGAGCAATTAAAGAATGTCGAGCAGATTCCTGCAGGCCAGTTGCCGGATATCGCGCACAGTATCGCTGGTAACCTGATCGTGCAACTGCGCTCTGCCCTGCCCACGGTGGCCGTGCACCATGAGCTGCAGAAGTACCAGAGTGAGCTTTGTGACCAGCAGCAGGAAGCGATCAAGATAACCATCAATAACAACCTGCAATCGCTGAAAGAGACCATTTTCCCGGCACAATTGGTACGCTGGAATCGCCTGCTGGCAGCCACAGAGAGTTTTGGCCTGGCCAGCCTCATCAAAAACAAACCGCTGATGGTTCCGTTTGAGTCCCTTGGGCTGCTTGAGCCCGCCAAAGAAATTGCTGGGCCGTTACTGCTCGGTGAGTATGATGGGCTTGATGATCTGGAGCTGGTAGAAATAACAGCCAGCAAAATTAAGATGACGGAGTTGCACCAGTGGATCTGAATCGTGATGTGGTAATTTCCCTGGCGCAGTTTGACCGCTCCCAACTGCCTGCGGATCAGCAAGACCTGGAAGGCATCGATTTCCGCTTTGCCGTGGTGGATCACCTGAAAGCCAGGTATCGGGACCTTGGCCACCATGTGGAAGTCCGGGCGGATTTGGAAAAAGTGGTTATCTCTCCACAGGCCAATGATGCGAATATTCTCAAAGCCCTGAATGCCGGCAATTTGCAGTATGGCATTGAGCTTTGTGATGAGCTGTTAAGGCAAGACCCGGATAATGGCAGTGCACTTTACAATTCCGCCATGGCGCTGTCTGACCTTAACCAGCTGGATAAAGCCATTGAGCGGTTGCAGCACTTAATTGAGGTGCAGGGAAACTCTGCAGGAGCCAATGTCTATGTTGCCCTGGGTGTTGCCTATGCCCGACAGCGCACCGTGGCCAAAGCGATTAACGCGTTTGAGTATGCACTGGAAATAGAGCCTGCTAATCAGTTTGCTTTACGTAATGTCGCCAGTCTTTATTCTGCAGAAGACAGAAATGATGAGGCACTGGGCATCTATGAAAACCTTGCCCCCATGTGCCCACAAGACCCAATCACACAGCTGGGCTATGGTGAAGCACTGCGGAAAGCCGGTCGGCGCGATGAAGCCATCGCTCAATTCAATATCGTTTTAACCATCGCTCCCGGTTCTCCTCAAGCTCAGCAGGCAAAAGAGAGCAAGACGGCATTATCCACAGAAAAGAACGCGCAAATCAAAGAGGAAGCGGGCGGCTTGAGAATGGATGCGGTTATGTACATAACCGATGCCATGAAAGCTTACGACAGCCTCCCTGAAGAACAGGCGAGAAACCTGTTCATTGAGGTTGCCATGAAAGGCCAGTCTGGTTTTGACACGGATAGCTCAGAGCAGAAATATAGGCTGAAGGCGATGCCTGGCCAGCACTATTCCGGTTTTCACCTGGTATGCATGATGTACGTTGGCTGTCGAAAAGTGCTGGGCAGTGATGGCTCTGAAATGGGCATTGATCTGGCCGATGAGTACAAGATGGCTGAGCAGACGTATAAATCCGGATCTTAACTATTTCTGTGCGGTTCAGCCCAGGCAGTGTGAAGTTCAAAATACATCTTCTTCATACTGCCAGCCATACCCACCCGCCGATGCCCTCTTTCCCCGGCATACTTTGGCAATATTGGAATGCCAGATACCCAGCTCTCTCTCCACATCGGCGATACATCCCCAGCGTTTCAGCACTTTCCCTGTTTTGCTACTCAACTGCAGCACTGCCACACTGCAGGCATTATCTTCTCCGATAAGATGCTCTTTAAGGCCAAGGGCCACAGCATTTTTCTGGCTTTCGGAGTTATTGACCCAGGCAAGGTTTTCCAGACGGGGATCTTTTTTGTTGCCGTTGAGATGGATGACCATGGGTTTGTTCAAGGGGTTCGGTATAAACACTTCTCCAAGCAGGCGATGGAGAGAATAGGTATATTTTTTATTGTTCTTATGCAGTGATACTGAATAACCACCCTTGGGATGGTCTGTTAACTTGACCAGCATCTCTTTATCCCGCACGCCAGCATTCCTGCTTTTTATACGACCCTTGTTGGATATCCAGTAAAGGCCTGCAAAGTCAGGAATTTCCCGCCACTCCTCTCCCTCAAGATCAGCGACCTGCGAAATCACTTTCCGCTGAATGCCAAAGTGCGACTGCAACAGTTTGGCGATGGTATAGCCTTTATGTTTGCAGCCATCATAAAGCAATACGGACTCATGATTCCCTATGACTCTTTTGGCCAGCAGTTTGCCGGTGGCAAGGCTACGGACATCGCCGGTATTCGATATTTCATAGCGGGATTCCAGCCCTTTAACGGGTAGCCAGTCAGATCTTGTAAAATGCAAAAAATAACCATTACATGTGAAAAATCAGGGTTCAGAGTATAAGGCTTGGATGCCTTAACGAAAAGTTCACTGTATATCCAATATCTTCTAGCTCACTCCAGAGCTTGCAACACATTCATGGAAGCTAGCTTTGCCATAGCAGATAAAGTGCTCAGGATAAACTCAACTCACACCCATAATTTATACACAAAATCCTTAATCCACTTTTTCGTATTTTGAAATACCTGCTTACTGCCCTTTTTTTCTTCAGGTTCACTAAAACCCTTTATTTCCTGCGCTACCTCTTCAAAACTACGACCTTTATCAACATAATCTTCAATCGAATGATCGCTAAGAGGATAGCCCATCCTCTTATTGAGACTTTTTAAAACAACATAATTCTGCTTTCTAATAGCCTGTTCAATTTCTTCTAACATCATATTTCCAATTTATAAAAAGATGATTCAACAGATTTCAATCCCCTCTTCCACTCACTCTTTGAATTAGCCGAAGTTTTATCCTGAATAATAGAGAAATACCTACACTCTGGCGTCTGCGCTTTTGCATGCTTCAAGAATACCTGCATTTCTCTTCTGAACCTATCAAAACTCATGGACACATCATCATAATCCTTATGATTAGTTATTGATAAATATTCTTTATTCCTATACTCAGGAAATATATTTTTGATATAAACATCATTATCTGTAACAACCACCTTAAATGTGTACTCTATTTTACCGGTCTCTGGATCAGACCAGCAGGGAGGATGGACTAGCCCCGTACCTGCCAGGTATTTCACTTGATTTTTTAAAGAATTATTCTTTTCCCTGGTTCTCGCTATCTCTTCTTTAAAGCCCTCTTCTCTCTCCCTGTATTCCTCTATAAGCGCCTTTACATCATCTTTATGCTCATTAATTTCTTGAAGTACTGCCAATTCATTATTTAGCTGATCTTCTCTAACTTGTTGATCTTCAATCATCTTAATTTTATTTTGGTTATCCTTTTTTAATTCCTTAACCTCAGACTTGATTTCTTCAAGCTTTTTTATCAAATCAATCATATCAAAATTATTATCTGTGAGCCTTGTTAGTGATGTCCATACATCATCAATCTTCATCCTCGCCAGAATATTATCGGCTTCAGGAGTAGAAAAGGATGTATTAAGTTCTTCTGCAAACTGTTGTAGCTGTGCCACAGCCTCATTTAAATCTAAGGGTTGTTCATATTCTCGATGTTCTAACCCCAATTTTTCATGAACTTTATGCAAATCATCATCGACAGAATGAATTTTTCCTCTGAGATCATCCAGTACAGCCTGCTTCTTTTGAAGATTACTGTTCAATAAAACCATAACAATCAGCAAAGAAAACATGATAATTAGTAGTAACTCTATCATGGAAATACTGAATACATCAGAACGTTCTTGTTGCATCGTCGTCCTTGTCCCCGAGGGTATCAACTATACCTTTAGAGGTTTTTAACATATTATCGCTAAACCGTTTTGCAGATTGTATTAGCTCTTCACTTGTGGCATTAAATGCACCATTTAGATTTTCCAAAGCAGCCCGCCTTTCTTCGAGCGCACCTATCAAAAAAGCATCTTCTTCTGAAAGCTCTTTCAGACCTTTTAGTTGAAGAGCATCACGAAGTCTTTTACATAACCCTTCATATTCTTTTATTGTCTTAGCCAAAGATTGAGAAGTTACTTTATCAGCTTCCTGAATGGAAGCTAATTGCTCCCTGACCTTCCCACCTATTACATTAAGATTCTGCGTTAAACCATTATACAATTCAATTGTTTGAGTTGCGTCTTGATTCAACTTACTTAAAGCAGGTGAAGTATTTTCTTTGAAAGTATCCAGAGTAGTGATCGTACTTGAGACACAACTATCTAATGCATTAAATTTATTATGAACTGTGCCAATACTAGAGTTTATTCTTTTCGCCTGAGCTCTGAAATCAGCTACTGTTTCTGTTAGTGAGTCTTTTGTAGCACTAAACCCTTCAGCTATTCCCTGTTTTAAACTGGATATACCATCCGTGGCAAAGTCTCTGTGAATATTGGTGAACTCATTGGCTGTAGCTGCAAGCTCATGCAGGGATTGTCTGGAGTGCTGATCTATCTTTTCCAAGGATTCATTGATCTTGGTGCTGCACCCTTCTGAAAGAGACTCAAGGTTTTCCAAAGAGCTCTCCCTGATTATCTGAGCAGTTTCATCAAATATTTTCGCAACATCCTTGCAGCCGTTATCCATCTCACTGATTTTGTCAGATATAGTATTAGAAAACACAGTAAGATTTTCAGTCACTATCTTCATTTTAATGACAACTGTTTCAATACTATTCTCAAGAGTTTCTTGAGCCTCGTCTTCAACTTTATGCAGGGATACATCGAATTGTTTGTAATACACTCTGATAAAAAGTCCCATAAGGGTTGTTACCATGGCCATTCCAAACTGACTCAACACATTATTTGCTGAAAGCTCTTGTTCTGAAAAACCAAAAGCACTCATGCTTGCTATTAAGGTAAGGACCGTTAGCAGGAACCCCAAATAATAAACACTATCGGAGAATATATCACGCAATTTTCGAGGAGAGTTTCCTTGAGAATATATAAGCCAGTAAAAGCCGATAATGCATGCAGAAAGAAACATAGAATAAATCTGACCAATACCAAAAAAGGCAACTGAAAAGACTAATATAACACCCATTATCGCACTTATGCTAAATGCCTTTCTTAGCCCTTTTACACTTATATTGTTATTCTTTGGTATTGACAAGCTATCACCATGATTTCTTTTATCTACATCCATCTTTATCTAACCTTTTGCACTGAGATATTAGAAACATGGGATGCTTCAAACAACTTCTCCCACCAGGATAATAAATAATCGGATTGAAGCTCACCTTCTCTATTATCTCTGAGAATCCAGAAAACTTTCACATCCACTCCCCGTAAATCAGGAACTATCCTTTTAAGATTTTGATCATCATCAATTGCTTTTAGTTTACCCTTGTAAACTGTGATTAACTTGCTATGTTGAAGCAGGTCTGACAATAAAACTATCCTATTGATGTTCACGCCAGATTTTAATTGACCACTACTAACAATATCAAACAAACTTTCAATTATTGGTGATGAGCTTGAATCTTTGTCATTTATTACATTTGATAACACATGATCAATAGGCTCTTGAAACTTTTTATTAAAATCATTTTTTATCATCCTCTCATTTTCGATCAATTTATTTACACTCTGCCCAGATTTAGGCTTACACTTCTCGAATAGAGTTTCAGACAATCCATTATATGTTCTAGAGTCAATAGAATAGAGTGAAATCATATCACCTTCTTTTAACATTTCGATTTCAGAGTTCATAACATCCTTGATGGCTCTTATATGGCTTTTACTGAACTCCCCCGTCCGATCAATAATCACAACAGTTGCACTTTTCACCTTATCATTTTGACAGAATGTATTTTTATCAAACTTGGGTTTAGAAAGCATCCAGTAAACTGCAGAACCTATAATTACCAACAAAATAGCTGCTGCCACTGCTATTTTGATGGATAACATATTTGCCTGACGATTTCGCATTGACCTAGATCTGCCCATCAAAACTATCTCTCAGTCCCTTAATGAAAATATCAATTTTCGAAAAATAACTCTCCCTTAACTCTGGAAGAATACTTTTCATATATTGATCATAATCTTCCTTAATCAAATTAAAATCTCTAAACGCCTCTCTATTGGAAGACTCATTAATACTTTCTTCTTGCAAAGTAACTTCCTGAACTGGGTCAGAAAACTCTGCATTTCTGTTGTTAGCCTGCGAGTATTGATATGAAAACAACGACCTTGTTTCGAGACAGAAATTTTCATACTCACTTTTCTGTAGGGCTATAAAACATGCAAACTCACTTGATAGTAGATGCAAAGCATGCTCTGCATCGACAACTCGGTTATACACTTTCTTAATTTCTTCAATTTCAATCTCAAATTCATTCTCTAACTTTTCTTTTGTCACAGCTAAAGCTTGATGAGCATCCCCGCTAACCTCATTTATATTTTCCTTCATTAAGTGCATTTTTCGTGTGATTTCACCATAACCAGGGTAAGCATCATCGGATTTAAAAAACTTATACCAAGTAACCAAAAAAACAGAAAAACTAATGATTGCCAATATCCAACTACTAACTGTTTCTAAATTTAATGCACTTTCAATAAAGCTCTGTACGGCATCTAAATGTGCTGTTTCGGGTGCTTTTTCTAATGCCGTTCGATAATGCCCTACAAATAATGCCAATGCAGCTGCGGTACTTATGAATATGATAACCAGCATATATGCCAATGCTTTGATCCAGAGGCTGTAGTGATTCAAATATCTTGATGACATGCTAGTAAAGAAACTAATGAGAATATTGCATGAAGAGAGCAACAGGGCAACCAATGCTCCCTCGGCAAGGCCATATTCACTAGCCAGAGAAAAGAAAAAACTATTTGTCAGAGTTTCAAAAATCAGCATGACAAGCACTAATGGTATTGCTGAATTAAAATGATTTTCTGGATAATGTGCATGCCGACTAAGATTGTGTATTCGTCTGAAGTCCTGCCAATCCTGATGAATAGCCCTGTACTGATCTTTCGCTGTTTTATAATCTTGCTTAAGCTCTTCAATCTCAGATGGTGTTTCTATTTCATAATTAGCTTTTTGATGAATCTTATTCCGAACCTGGGTTATCTTTTGGGAGTTAATTTTCCCCCTTGCCTCTTTAGATAATTCGTGGAGTTTTGATCTTTGCTTCTGATCATGCTCCAGCACTATTGTCCTTCCCTCACTTTCAATTCCAGTACTGTAAACCGGATCCTGAAAGTTTCTTACTTGTATAATCACCTTTTGTTTAGCATCAGTCTCATCTAGTAGCTGATCCTTATCCTTTCGATTAAAAAATCCCATTGACTGCTCACCATATATTTAAATATGTGTCACTATTTTGATTTTAGTAAAATGGAATGCCTGAGTGCCATTTTGATGACACCTCTCATTGATAGGCTTATTTATATCTTCCATTTCTTTAACATTCTATGATTCACACGGGTAATAATAGACTAGTGTACGTATGTGCAATATTTAGTCTGGCAGGATGTACTATGGTTGGTGCCTGAACATGATCGAGTGATTGTTGATGGTTATTTGTATGGCAATATAAAGCCAACTCTGCTCCCCATTGATCTCCACCCGCTACATGTGGAGTTGTCTCTCAAGTTCGCTTATATGGTTCCTTATCTAATAAGCTCTGCTGTCAACTTTAACATCGTTCTGGTTAAACGGCTTAACAGGGGATTCAAGACCAATCTAATCTTTATCCATCCATACACCAGGCTCAGTTCAAGTTATGTATTGGTCGGTGTTTGCAAAAACTGGGGTCATAAAAACTGGGATCAGGTCTTTCCTTTTGAAAGTCATTAGACGTTTGAATTTTCAGCTGGGCCATCAGGAATTCTTACGTTAAGTCTTGAACCTTGAAATCAACGCCAAAGATCAAGACCTGTCTTGTGCCATGAATCTTGCCTATGTTCAAAAAGGAAAGACCCCAGCTTCTGGGCTGGTGAAAGGCAGTTACTATCAATTGGTGCTCAGCAATACGGAAGTCACCGCTCTGACCCAACTGCAGCAACAGCTATGCCAGTTGTTTTATGATTATGGATTGTTCCCCGACCGATCGTTTCGTTATTATATTTGTTAGTCTTCAGGCATCCACAAGGACTGTCCGTCATGAATACTGTGCCCAAAAACCGAATACACCTCACGGCTGGCTATGTGCAGGGTGAGCACAATTTTACCTTTCAAAATCTGCCCCCTGCCCAAGCAGTGGACTCCCAACAGCTGCACGCCTTTGCCCTAGTTCGAAAACTGTTGCTCAGGGGAACCCCAACTCAGGCATCGCAACGACTCATCGATGGACTGGCACTGGAACCACACCACTTGAAAGCCGCCCACCCTCAATGTTTGATCAGCTCAACCCCTCCACAATGGTCACACACCATTAGAGGTGCGTGTGCCAACAATCCAGCTCAGCGGTTCTTCGAACAGCAACTGCCAGCCGCCTTGGGTGAGCACAGTTACCTGACACGACTGATTCAACCAGAGTGCCCTCTGCAGACCATTGTGCCCGTATCCCAAGGCAAATCACCTTATGCAGGAGAGGAAGCGGTCGATTTTTATCTACCCCAAGCCAAATTGGTCCTAGAAATTGATGGCAGTCAGCATCAGCGAACGGCTCAACTCTACAAAGATCAAGCCCGGAATAAACTGTTAGTAGACAGAGGGATACAAACCCTACGCATTGCGGTTCGTGATCTTGAAGCAGAAAATGCCAACTATCAGCGATTTATCCAAGCCATCCACACCATCATTACCCAGCATCAGTCTACCTTTGCTCTGTATCAACAAGTGTTTGCTCAGCAAGGTCAGAATACATCAGACCCCAGAGTCATTCTCACGGCTATTATTCGCTTCCAGCTATTGGTATTAGAACTCCTCTGTCGTGGTGCTTTATCACTGAAGTCACCACTCTGGCGGTTGGTTATTCTCTCGGACTGTCCTGATGTTAGACAATGGACAGACCTCGCCTTACAAGATCTCATTGAATGGCTGCAACCGATCATTGAGTTGCAAGGCTTGACGTTCAAGTCCCCTCGTTGGCATCTCATCACCTCAGAAGAACCTTCTGGTAAAGACTTGATCTTTATTGACCATCGCGTTAACGATCGCTGGGTTGACGCCTATCCAGCCCGTAACGACACGATTTTTATCCGTACAGACTATGTGCAATTTGTTACATTGGACAGTCGTCGCAAAAAGCGCTTGGATCACTATACGCTAGCCCCAGGGCCCCACTACAAGTACCCAATACAGTTAGGGGGAGTACAGGACCATAAAGCGCCGTTATTGCAGCTGCTGAATAAACTGTATCGTTACGACAACTTTAATCCTGGTCAACTCTCCGTCATCACCAACGCGCTACAAGCCGAGCCGACCATCGGCCTACTGCCCACAGGGGGTGGTAAGTCATTGTGTTATCAATTCAACGCCTTCCTTCAGCAAGGTTGCTGTATTGTCGTTTGTCCGATTCGTTCATTAATGCGTGACCAGGCTGAAGAACTCAATCAGCTAGGCTGCTACGGTCGGGTGCATTACCTGTCCAGCGACCAAACAACCGAGGAGCGACAATTGACGCTAGAAGCTTTGCGCCAAGGTCATTTGCAGTTCCTATTCGTATCCCCGGAACGTTTTCAACAAACGCCGTTCCGGGAAACCTTACATGCACTGGCTACGAATCAATTGATTTCTGCCATTGTGGTGGACGAAGTGCACTGTTTGTCAGAGTGGGGTCATGATTTCCGCACGTCCTATCTGACCTTGGCGAAAACTATTGAACGGTGCGTGCCCAATGTTCCTCCACTATGCCTAACGGCTACTGCATCGCTGCGGGTTTTGAAGGATATCCAGCTGGAGTTTGATATTGATGATGACAACGTCTGCTATTTAATGGAGTTCACTCGAAAAGAACTTAGCTTCCACGTGATTGCCGATCACAATCAAAAAAAGAAAGCCTTACAGGACCTGATAACGCAAATGCGGGAAAAAGGCTGGGCCAGCAATGAAGCTGCCGGCATTATTTTTGCGCCCTATGCGAGTGGGAAAAATGGCTGTTTAAGCTTGGCCAATGAGCTACAACGCCTGGTGCCGGGTACTCAATACTTTACCGGCTCCATGCCTAAGAACTGGTCAGGTACCGTAGCAGAATACGAGAAACAAAAGCGTAAAGTGCAAGATCACTTTAAACGTAACGAAACGCCGTTATTGATAGCTACCAAAGCCTTTGGTATGGGCGTGAACAAGCCCAATGTGCGCTTCACTGTTCACTATGGAATTCCCAGCTCCATGGAATCCCTCTACCAAGAAGCGGGACGTGCTGGCCGCGATAAACAAGCCGCTGAATGTTATGTGCTTCTTTCGGAAGAGCCCACTGGAGACATTCCCAGCTACATTCTTGAGCAAAACACCCCCATCGAAGACGTGAAAAAGTGGGTGGATGACCTTGGATTCAACCGGAAAGGCGATTTCGCCTCTCAAATGTGGTTCATCACCAATGGAACGGAACAGGTTGAGAAGGAACTGGCACTCTGCGGTCGAGTGTTAATGGCCCTGAGACAGCGAGGCCACCTTAACACTCTTATCCAAGCCAAGGAGGTCGGTGCCACCAAACCCGCCACCGAAAAAGCGTTGTATCGTTTACACCAAGCAGGTTTAGTCGAAGACTGGGTTATTGAAGATTATTTCCGGGGTCACTTCTTGGTTGATTTCACACCGGTTCCCGACCACCAGGTTGCAGAGGTCATTGAAGCCTATATACGTCGATATGAAGATACTCGCAGTGTTAATGCCGAGCTCAAAGCCCTGTTGGATCAACACGAGGATGCGACACTGCCGCTGATTCGCTTCTTACTTCATTGGAACCACCAGCATTTTGTCTTTAATCGACGCCAGTCATTGAAATCGTTATACGATGCCTGCAATGACTTCGAACTCGAGGGAGCAGAGGCGTTTAAAATTAAGCTCGAGGCCTACTTCCGAGTCGATGGCCGAACTCATAAACTTCAGGCTCTCGCAGAAAGCAGCTTAGAACAAAGTCTACAAGCGATTGAGTTGATCAAAAAAATCAACCATCATCAAACCAAGCTCATCAGTGCCAAAGAAGCACAAACACTACAAGGATCGCTGTCACGCTTTTTGGAAAGTTACCATAACAGTCCAGGTCTGGATTTATTGAGTGGTCTACTGCGCCTATTGTTGAACCAGTTTGACGATGCCGACGGCGCTCCTCGTTTAAAGCGTTTCTTGGAACAAACCAAACATCATGAATCCCTATGGGAAACAAGTCTGAGCCGATTTGCCCTGATAACCGATCAACTGACCTCGGTTCAGCGCAACCAATTAAGTGAAGTTGTATGTGGTCAGGTCAATGATCCTAAAGAATTTATTGCCATCCACGAGGCGTTGAAGGATGAGCACTCGGCCTTAACTTACTTAAAAAACTTTACCCACCGACTGAACCGCATTGATTTAAGTGTGTAAGGATTAGCTAACCATGGACCTTTCTCGTGCTGAACAGATACTTGCTGAACTCGAAGCTGGTAGTCAAAAGATTACGAAAATCAGCGCGGCAGTCGATTACCTCGACACCGTGGCCAACCAGCTGAAAGAGTTATCAGATGAATTCAAAAAAGCGAGACAGCATTTATCAGATAGTCAGAAGGCGACAGAAGCGACTCAGGTAGAAGTGTTAAGCCATATCGAGCCAGCTGTTACGGTATTGAGCGACAATCAAAAAACATTCCAAATACTAGGTACACAGCTGACTGACAAGATTAATGCACTAAACAGTGAGCTAGACAGTACTGTAGGGCGAGCACAACAACCATTGATAAATGAAATTCAAAAGCAGAATAAAGAGATTACTGCACAAATTCACCGCGATGCAGGTGCTACCCAAAACGCATTAGCAACACAAAATCAGTCATTAACACAAACTCTGTCAGCCTTAAGTCAACTTGCAGACAGCCATAAAAACCTACAAAATCAATCAGCCAATAGTAAACGCTGGTTAATCATTTCAGTAGTATTACTGGTGGTGAACTGCATCATTTCAGCAAAAGGCATATTTTGAAGTTCTAAGACCAATGCCCAATAGCAAATATATAGACCTGATTTAAGTAAGACCTAATAAAACACATGAGTACAAATCCCACTCGAAATAACATCGGGTGGAGAAATCAATTCCACTGATACTATGAGCTTCACATGAAGTGAAGCTTATATCTGCCTTTCACCACCCCGATTGATATTTTCCTGAAATCTGATGTCAAAGGACTGATCAGATCTTCAGGGACACCGATATGCCGCCAGTTCAATACCAGTTTAAGATCCTTAATCATCCAAGCTTGGTTGCCGCCATGTGCCGGGAGCTAAAGATAGCCGAATATTTCGATACACGCATAACCAATGACTCTGATGCACGCAATGTCACCATTGGACAGGCGGTGGTCGCAATGATCATCAATGGGCTGGACTTTACAGGGCAGACCCTCTACCTGATCCCTGAGTTCTTTGAGGACAAGCCGATTGATCGCCTCATTGGGGAAGGCATCCAGGCAGAGCACTTAAACAACAAAATACTTGGCCGCGCGCTCGACAGTCGTTGCACTGGTGGGGTCACACTGGTGGGGTCACACTGGTGGGGTCAGGTCTTTCCTTTTGAAAGTCATTAGACGTTTGAATTTTCAGCTAGGCAATCAGGAATTCTTACGTTATGTCTTGAACCTTGAAATCAACGCCAAAGATCAAGACCTGTCTTGCGTCATGAGTCTTGCCTATGTTCAAAAAGAATGAACTGCCCCAGCTTCCAGCTTCGATATTGAGGGTATCAATAGAATGAAATCAAAACAATGCCCTATTACCTGAGCTTTTCTGCGTTTCACCCTGTGAAAATCGCTGAAGTACCTTAATAAAGTCATCACGAGAGGACAATGCTTCATTGAGCAAACCTCGACTTTCAAGGGACACATACAATGCCGCTGAATGCGCTTGACAGTTAACCGATTTTTTGGGATTGAACTCAATATCAGTAAACCCTCCATAATCTTTTAACCGCTCACCATATCCTGGTTTCGTATGGATAACATTAAGGTAAAGCCAATCATAAAATGCCGTTTTGGGAATTAATGGCCAGTCCACTCCAGCAGACCTGAAAGCAACCAACTGACCTGATTCTGTTAACCGGTTATCTCGCTTAGCTTGAGATGGAGCCATTAATCGAATATCAGTGTAGGGTCCACCATTCTCAAACACCTTTGATGCCTGAAAAATCGACTCCAGAAAAAAACCATCCTCTTTTCCCGCAGGGGTATATTTCAAACTAAAGGCACTGAGATCTACACCCAAGTTATCTTCTGATTTTGTAGAAATTTCCAAAACAGTATTGATGTTGAACTGTTTACCAGCCTCTTCATGTAGTGACTGGATGGATTTCTGTTTTTGCACCACGGCAAGTCCAGGAGACCACACAAAGGAAACCATGCAGGTCCGGACCAACAAATCCCCCTCGAACTGAGGTATAAATACAGGCCGTTCAGCCATAGTGTTCACCACTGTATGTCGAGTCCAGATACTTAAAGTCTATAAAGTCGTTGATACTCTTGCGTGTCCAGAATCTGTGATCATAACGCGGCCCAAAAAAATTCTCATTGACTGTGGCATGAACCTGATGGCTTGCAAGCCAGGCAACATCCTGATCATACCGTACGTTGACCGTTCGGATATACCGAGGATCAATGACACTATCACAGAGTACTTCTGCCTGTGGGTCTGTCGTCAATTCATCTCTCAGCCCCAACTCGGCCCGAACATCGTCTGAGAGAAACTGCCATTTAAGCCCTCTAACCCCTGAATGTACCGGTATCCGACCCGCAGCATTGGTAGGGCAAAACTCAGCCCATAATCGAGTAATAACATCAGCATCAAACTCGATAACAGCCCAATGCTGATTACGGTTATCTTGCTGTTTTCTATAAAACATTTTGTAATTTGGAAAAGAAACCGACAAACAGTTATATTCTTCCTTATTTTCATAGCGAAAGTCATCAGAAAACTGGGCATTCAGATACATCATGATTGACTCTTCTTGGAGGAGTTCTCGGGGAATCAAACCAAAACGACAAATCGATGGGACATTCTCCAAAGCCGTGAAATGCAGCAAACTTGAGATTCCTCTCTGTTGTAAGAAATGCTCCAAGTGAGGCTTTTCTTTTTTTTCACAGGGACGACGGCTTGATTGCAGAATCTTCTGAGCTAATTGGTCAGGATGCAGGGATTTGTTTGAAAAAGCCTCGAGCAAAACCTTTTTCATAATCCTATGAAATGGGAGACGTTTCATATAGTTGTTTTTCCCTCAATCCGCTTAAGAATCCTAAGCGCGTCATTTTCAAGGTAACTGCTTTTTATCAATAACCCTCCCGTACAAAAACAAAGAAACAATAATGACCAAAACCATAAAAAAGGCATCGTTATGGGGTTGAACGACACTTCAAACCAACGAACTGGCTGAGTAATCCAACGGAAAAATAAATAATTCCACGTTGGTGGGACATAGGAAGATAATGACAATGTATGTTCCTCTCCCAGATCAAGAGACCTCAGCACCTCTCCACGAATATACCTTGAGCTGGCATTCGACCAGAGCACTTTGCCATCCAGAGACACCTCAACCAAAAGCAACCCGTTGATAGGATGAAACATTTGATCTAGCTGGCCCTGGTCTACAGGTAACAACTGATCCTTAACATCCGTGTTCGATGCAATAGAATGAACAAGAGCGGCCTGGTTGACATTTACCCGGTGAACTGTCCCCTGCCAATAGCGATCATGGTTAAAAAAGTACCCGAATAAATACGTTGCCCCCAGCGCGAGCAGAAAGCTACCAATAATGAAGAATGTGCCAATAATTAATCGTGATCTGTGCATTTTCTTTGGTTTATAATTTTTGTTTTTTAAGTCAATCTCACATCATAGCACCACATTTAGAAGGCTGTCGGAAAATATACTGCCTTACTGCGACACAGCCAGCTTAGAAAACCGATTTTCTTCCAAAGCCTCAGGCCTACAGCCTATCCTTCAAATAGAAGAGGAGGTACATCAAACTTAGCCACTCTCATCATCAAGATCTTCGTCCACACCACCGTAAGTCCTTAATAACAGCAGGGCGAAAGCTTCAGGCGTACTAAAGTACTATTATTTAACGCTAATTAAACTTGTTCCTTTGGGCAGAAATTTCTTATATTCAATTTATTACTATGCCTTTCAGTATTTTCAATATCTGGTGATAAAAAAGTAAAGAATCAGGCACGCCAAACTTCTCCAGAGGTGTTACAAACCTGGACTATGAGTTTGTCCTCTAAGTCACCAATTGAAATGGTGGATTTATTTTCTGTTATCCAGGGGAAAACTGTTCAAGTATTAACTCTGTTCGGTAATCTTCATCAAGCCCTGCCAGCTCAGCACGACGGCGCATGCTCTCTTTTTCAAAATGGGTGCTCTGTTTATGGGCGTTGTAGCAGCATCGTCTTAACGTAGCAATATTTTTTGTGGCTGTTCGTTCGTGAATTTTAGAGGCGTCTTCGCTGAAACTGACATCCAATTCCCAATGTTGCTTATTCTCTGTACTCCAATGGTTCCGAGCCGCTGCCAGTACGCTTTTGGCTGTCATTTCCCGGGAGGTAATATAGAAATTCAGCTCTGTTGATTGCCTGGAGTCAATGAGTCTATCACGCTGAATAATCGCGCAGTGTTCCAGGCCAGGCCATTCATTTCCGGGATCAACGAGACTTTTGATATTGTTAAATACCCAGCTGCGCCTGTGCTCTTGACGATTGCGACTCTTCTCTATTGTTTCTGCGAAAAACGGATTTTCCTCATCATCTGGATCCGGGTCTGTAGGATTTTCCTCAATATACTGTTCAAAAACTGTATCAATACGATTGTGCAGAGTTGGCTGGTTGTTCTTTACACAGATCAGGTAATCTGCTTTTTTTTCAACAATCTTTTTGCATATGGCGACTTGGCAGCCCATGGCGTCCATGGTGATCAGAGCGCCTTCCAGTACCAGCATATCCAGAATCTCCGGAATGGCGGTAATCTCATTAGATTTTTTATCAACCGATGTTATACCCAGTATGAGATTTAGCTCGGAGCAGTAGGCACTGACTATGTGAACCATTTTCTTACCCTTGGCAGGGCGTGACCCACGAAGTGCCTTACCGTCAATGGCAACAACATTGTCGTTTTTTTCAGGTGGAGGGCCGACTTTACGAGCATTGATCGCGGTTACTGTATCGCACATCCAGTCAATAAATAGCTGCATAAACGCCACTGAGTCAACCATCATGCATACTTTCTCTATGGTATGGTGCGATGGGAACCCGTATTTGTAAGGAAAGAATTGTCGAAACCAAGCTTTGTTGTAATGAGCAAAAGATGCCATGCTCTGCCACTCAGTATACCCGCTCAGAATACTGGCATAGACGATAAATAAGACCTCCTGGAGGGGATAGACGACATGTACCTTATCACGCGGTTCAGCCAGTTGGTGGAGCCTGTCAATTATCGGGGCGTAACTGTTCATTTGGACCATACCTCTGCATTAAGCAGAATGTATCATGGCAGAATTATTTATGTACGTTAGTACATCTGAAGCTTTCGCCCTGTTAATAACAGCCACCAGCACTCCCTCTCTCCGTCAAAATAACAAGTTTTCTTTCCCCTTTCATACCACTTTTAATTCAGCTTTAACCGTTGCTGTCTTCATCGGTAAATGTTTGTATATGAAAAACCGGTCAACACCCTAATCAGGAACACCATGCTCAAAAAGCTCTCCCCCATCACGTTACTGTTCTTTTCATTCAGTACGCCCGCCCTGACCCTCATGGAAATAAACACTGAATGGCTCTGGGACTGCAAAGCCCCTCACGAAGGCAGAATCATCGGAGAAACCCGCCCGGCCCCCACCTGCCAGGAATACCGGGAGGAGCTGGAGTTCTACGCCAGCCTTATCAAAACCAACAATGCAGAAGCCGTAGCCCTGGCAGAAATTGAAAACTGCAATGTAGCCAAAGAAATGGCCACAACCATTGGCCCCGTATGGCAGAGCGTCTGCCTTAAGAGCCGCGACACATTCACAGGTCAGGATGTAGCCCTGCTCCTGAACACATCAGTCTTTAAACCCGTTCCGAATACTGAAACCACCCATCCGGAACATTACGCCATGATCGGCTCAAAAAAAGTCAGGCCAAGTAAGGTACTTTCAGCAGTAGCTCGCCATCAGGTGACAAAAGAACTCTACCTGTTCACCACTGTCCATCTGATCAGCAAAACACGCTCCTCCAACGAAGCTAAACGTCATGCCCAGGCCCTGGCAGTCAAGTCCGGTATGGAAAGCATAAGTAACAATTATCCAGTCAGCCATACTGTACTGATGGGTGATATGAACGACTACCCCGGTTCACAGACCCTGCTTAATCTCAAAGGCGACGACCTTATCAACCCGGCAGACCAGAATGATTGCAGCTATATATATCGTGGAAAATGCAATCTGATCGACCATATTCTGGTCAGTAAATCGCTGTCCGGGGGTGAACTCACCAACTTGGACATGCCTGAGAAATATTCTGACCACAAGGCGGTTATTTACAGCTTGCAATAAACAAACTGGAACTTTCAAACTGGGATCATTAGGTCATGATTCTTGTAGTCAGAAAGGCCCCAGTTTTTTCCTGATCGCTGACCCGCTGCTGTGGTCTCCAAGATGCTTGGTAATCAACGTGAGTTCGATGCTCAGAAAGCCATAGGCAAACCTTCTGTCAGTGCTGTTACATCAATATGAGGCTTTCTGAGCATTGAACTCACGTTAAATAGGCTCCCTTCAGCGACCCAAGCTTTACCCAATATCGCGGGTATTTGCCACTATTAAAAAAGACACCAGGAATCGAAAATTCACCGGCCTTAAAGAGACAAAAAACTAATCCGGCAATCTATCCCGCACTGTGCGTGCCAAATTCCACGCATCTTCTTCCGTTCGCTCACGTCGATAGCTGAACATCCTGGTGACAATAATACCAAACACTGATTGTCGATCCACGCGAAGTATTACACTAGCGGAGCGATGAGCAGATAGATACAAATCAGGATCCTGCTGCAGGCACCAGTCACGATACAGTCGGCAATACTCCACGAAGGTGTTCGGGAATACTGGGAATCCTGCCCCTGAATTCCATCGACAAATTCTCGATATCACGGTCAAGGGTCACCTAAAGCCCCAAGTTCATCACTTGTTATTTTTGCCTGTTTCAAAAATTTTCACTTAGGTGTAAAGAGTACTGCACTTATGTGCAAATATAATTGCATTTAGGTTCAACATATTGAAAACATTTAAACTTTTGTAGATTTTTAAATTTCACTCTGGAAGGATAAAAATTCACAGTCCTATGAGTAGTCATCATGAGCGACCTTATTATTCCACAACCAGGAAGGGCACAATTCGACAAGAATCGGCATGGAAAATATACGTCTGTAGATGAGGTATTTGCTGAAGCTGCGGGAGAGGATTCTCCTGAAAATTGCATTGGCAAAACAGACGATCAGTTAGTCTGGAAGTTTTCAGGCAATACCTGTAACCGTTCAGACTGGAAAGTGATCAGTGGCAATCCATTTTCCAAGAGCAGAGAGTGGATAAAAACCGCGTTCAACTGGAAGGAGGTTATTGCGGTAAAAAACCAGAGTGCCCTTGGGGGGGTGTCCGGCTCAATGATCCTCACAGAGTCACTGGAATCACCCATGCTCAACGAGTTCAGTAAACAGCAATCAGTTTATGTCCCTGAGATAAATGACCGGCTGAACTGGAATTGGCTAATGGCATTGAGGTGTGTATTACGGGGGCAGCCTATCAGGGACATTGCCACACAACTGAGTAAATCGGAAAGAACGATCAAAGGCTATATAGAGGATGTAAAGAAAAAATTCGGTGCCACCTCCAAAGCAGATCTGATCACGATGTTGCACTGTTGTGGGGTCGCCGTACTGGTCAACGTCATTGAAGACCACAAGTTATGGAAGCAGAACGACCAAACCATTATCCAACCAGACAGGGAGGTTGTAGAGGAACTGCCATCAGGCAGGATTAACTGAAGTCAGAAAATGCTGTTCAGAGCGTTTTTAGAGGTAGCGTCTGATTAATCTGTATTGAAGTGAGTTTTAAACCACAAGGATTAATACAAGATGGACGTAGACATATCAGTAGAAGAAGAACAAAAAGAACAACAACAAATGCAGAGTATTATTAACGATACACTTCACAGGCTGGACCGGTTAAAACCAAAGAACCGGGATTATGTGCTTAACTACCTGATTCATCATTTTGATGAGAAAGTTCTGCCGAAACCCTGAAGGTTCAGGGTGGCGTTTCTCGAAAGAGGGGCTGTCAGGCTACTGCTGCCGTATCCACCATCGCCTGATTCGAAAACCGGAAATAGCTGGAGAAAGGCCAGCCATTTCCCAATTTAACAGACGACCAGAGGTAGAAGGCCCCCCTGTGTGCTGCACTCAGCAAAGTAAATTTCAAAGCATGAAAGCATATTTCAGTGGCTGAGCCGTCGACCATTTAATCAATAACTTTAATCATCCACTAATTCCGTGGATAACTCGGTGCACAACCCGTGGGAGAGTCAATAAAACAAGGGAAAAAGCGGGACAAAAGCAGCCTGATCATTTTTTAATCAGTAGTGAGTAACTCATCAAAACAAAAAAACCCGCTTACAGCGAGGGACGTAGAGAACGACCAAAGTCGTTAGGAATTCCTGTGCGCCCTGCTTGGTTTTTCAAAGCTTCCTTCGGTTCACATCTCTGTGACACCGTATCGCCTCATCCTTGATTATCGGAACGGCTGCTGATATTTCTTTACAGTACTGGCACTGAGCTGGTTGATCTTCCAGTTCAGGCTGTCTATCCGTTCTCGTTTGGTTTGACGGTCCATTAGCCGATCTTCCATCACCCGCCGTATTTCCTTGCGCAGCTTACTGATCTCCCGGCTAGCCTTGTTCAGGCCGGCCTTGTTCTTCAGTTTGCCAGCGGCTGTCTGCTCCAGGTCTTTGGCCTGTTTGTCCTCACCGGACTCCTTGTACCGCTTGATAGTGTTGGCAATCTCCATCACATCCACCGTCATATCGTGCAGTTCAATGGTGTAACGGTTATTGCTGCTCACACCATCACGGATAAACGAACCCAGCACCGGGTACTCATGTTTGTTGCGAGTCGGCTTCTCTGCAGCATCGGTGACTGCATGGGTCAGGGCATCGGTTGCCATCAAAACATACCCCCCCAATGAGCCGAAATAGCCTTTGAGCAGGTGCTCCAGTTTCTTGGGGGAACGCATCCAGTCCGGTGCGCCTTCCGGTAGTAACTGCACCAGTTCTTTCAGGGTGTCACTGGTGTATGGGTCATACTGGGCTTCCGGCTTCAGGTTCTGCAAGTGCATGGGGATAATGGGCCGGTCACGGAAACGGTCCCGGTTTTCGGAGACTTCCCATATCGGTTTGATGATCTGCGGAATAGGATCCAGGTTAAAGATATTCATCACCAGCCTATGCAGCATATCCTTGGTCCACTTCCTATCCTCGCTGCCATCAAGGCTCTGGGTAATGATCTCTGGCAGGGTGGCAAAGATAGCCCCTACTTCAAAGGGCTTGGGTATCTGGAAGTGACCTTCATCACCCTCGCCTATCCAGAAGTGGTGATAGCCTAATTTTTGATCGTTGGTCAGTTTCTTATAGCGCTCGTCGTCTTTATAAAGACTCAACAATGCCCAGGACGCCAGCCCGTACAGCATCCCACGGAAGATCACCGGACCGGAAAAAGCCGATAACGACCAATCATCCCCGGGCTTGATGCCCCGCCACAATCGGTTCACCCCCTGGATCAAAGAGTTAAAAAACGGAACGGAATTCACCATAAACCGGATCAACGGCCACTGCCCACTACGGGTAAAGTTCAATACGTCCAGGGATTGATAAGCAGCCTCGGCCGGGGAGCCGCCTGCCTCAATGGTCTTCTCATAAACGTGAAACCGGTTGGTGTTTTCAAAGCGGGAACCGAGCCTTTTCCAGAACTCCCACAACTGTCCCGGACCATTAAGGATCCGGTTACGTTCCTCCGGCGACATTTTTTTGCGGATATTATCGGAGTCGACGCTGTAATAGCCGCTGCCGCTGGTGCCGCCACCCATCACCGACACCCAGCGGGTTTCATCATTCTTCAATGACTTACGGAAGCCCCTGACTGCACCCGCCAGCGGATTCAGTTGCAGCGTCTTGCCGTTCACTTCCGGGGCAATATGCACAGCAGTGGACAAGGTATCCTTAATCAGGTTGCGCAACCAGAAGTCCGGCAGTGATGTCACCCCTGCAGTCAGTACCTTGCGGGGCAACCCGATCAGCTTCTCAAAGGCGGTATGGGCCGGTGCGCCCAAATCCTGAATGGAGGCATACAACAGTGGGTCTTTAGTCTGATAATATTCCAGCTTGCCGTTAACCGATACGCTGACCACGCCATTGCCCGGTTCCACATAGGTACTCAACAGGGCTTTCCAGCGACGCATCTGGTTCGGTGTCAGGTTGGTATCCAACTCCATTTCCCGCAGACGCCCAAGCACTTCCTCATCGGTCATGGTGAACACGGCGTCCACCTTCTCCAGTGCGCCCAGGCGTACCCCGTCCTCTACAATTCGTTGCTGGGCAATGTTCTTGAAAGCGGCATCTATCATCGACCGGGTATTGCGCACCATCGCTTCAAGGGGAGCAATCTTTTCCACTCCGCCGGTCAGTTTCTGAATGCCGGATTTCTGACCGGATAATCCTTTTTTGAGTCGGCCCCCACTCTGCTCCTTCGCTTCCAGGTCATGTACCCGGTGGAAAGGCAGGTAGTCATCGGTTTCAAACAGCTTGCGAACGTCCTTATTCAGGAGACCTGCATCTTCCATAAAGTTCAACAGGTCTTTGTTGTGGGCCTGATAGCTGTCTTTTACTTTATTGAACCGGGTTTTCAGTTGCGGCTGGGTGTCTACCCAGTTCTGCATGGTTTTGATTTTCTGCTCGTCGTACAGGTTCTCCCGATTCTGCTGGCTCAGCTCCTTGCCCAACTTCAGGTCTTTTTGCATCTGCTTGCGATCACGGTTCCAGGCAGTCCGCCCCCCCTGATACTCATCCGGTGCGATGGCATCCAGAGTCTCTTTCAGGGCCTGCCCCTGAGCCAGCAGCTGATTGCCTTTTGCCCTGGCTGCCTTGTCTTCGTCGATGATCCGCTGCGCCCGGATACTGCCTGCCCAAACCTCCTGGGTTTCCAGTTCACCCCGTTCGGCAACCGGAGTAAATACTTCCACAATCCCCTGACTGTCGGGCTTTATTACCACACTGCCGTCTTTCAGCATTGGTGTGCCTTTATACAGCACCGCCTCCGTTACGCTTTGTGAGTTCCGACTCAGGTGCGCAGCCTTGCTGGCGGACAAGGCCGCATCCAGTAACTTGCCGTCATTAAGCTGTTTTTCATTGTGCTCAACAATGGCAAAACGGTTCCACATTCCCTGATTGGCTTCTATCTGCCATCGCTTGATATGTTCTACAAGGGTGCGGGAATCCCACTTTTCCTTCAGCCGATCCAGCTTGCCTTTGGGATTAATGCCTCCGTGGATGTCTTTGATGACGGACTGCACATCGTCCGGCAGGTCTTGCAGGGCGTAGCGGGGAGCGCCAATTTTTCTGTCCGGCTTGGGCTTCTCTTTCCGGGCTCCCAGTCGCGCTCCCGGCGCTTGGTGGGATTTCCCCCATCCCCGGGGGTTGTCGGTTCTGCTGTTAGTCTTGGGCTTCTTGTTCTGTTGCCTATCCTTCAGCGCAAACAGTGACTGGCCGTCCTTCAGCACCGAGTCTTTCATCTTGTCGGTGACGGTCACGGACCAAACCTTATCAGGCTTGGTATCGTAAGGGGACTGCGACCCACTGAAGATAATTTCCACAGGTTCCAGTATCGCCCCCCACTTCTTGGTGTACTTTTTCATGTAGTTGGCAAGGCGCTTGTCGTAGAACTCCTTCATACCCCTGGCACCGCTGTCGCCGATTACCTCGTCCAGATTATCCAGAGTGAATGACTCTTCGTGATCCTGAAAGGTCAGCTCTTTAATACCCTTCAGGGCTTCTTCCGGGTTTTTAAAGACCCTGATGCTACCGCCACTATCCCGGTACACTTCTCCGTTCTCATCAATCAGGTTATATAAGCTCATCCCTTCGTGAGGCTGCGCTTCATAGCTGCCTGCCTTGCGGTACAACGATTGTCTGATATTCTCGGACTCCTCCCTGACTTTTGTGCCCACCCGGTTGCCCACATAGTCTTCCAGCCTTTCTTCGGCGATGCGCTCATGCCGCTGGTTACCGTTTCTCTGCTTGATCACCATGGTGAAATCGGTCAAGCGGCCTGAGCTGGTGAATACCGGCGTTACCTTCAGTGAATCCACCACCTGACCAAGGCTTGGATACCGTTCCACCTGTTGTGCCGCGCTGCTCCAGGCAATCCGGTCAAAGCCTTCTTCAGCGGCATGGCGAATCATCCTTTTCATCACCAGGTTGGGCCAGTTTTCCTTCAGGGGAGCGTCGGGCTTCATGCGATAGGTATTCATGGCAGAGTTATGGCTGTAGAGTGATTCCAGTTCGGTTTCTATCTGCCTTAGTCGATCCAGCAACGCCTCCTTGCGCCTGGTAAGTTCCTTGAGTTCACCCCTTATCTGGTCAATCTGTGGTTGCAACTTTTCCTTGCGTTCTTCGTCGCCCCAGTCGTTCCAGCCTTCTTCGTTGGCCATTTGCTCATTCAGCAGGTTTAACTGGTCTTTGGTCATATAGATTTCAGTGTCTACAGTCTGTTCTTCATTGGTCTTTTCCCGTTTTTCTTTTCTCAGGGCATCAGTTTTTCTTATCCATTCCTCATTGGCTTTTATGGCTTCTGGTGTCTGGTAGCCTCTTTCCCGTCCCTGCTGATGCCAGTCACTCTGGACTTCATCAATAAACAGAATCCGTTCATTACGACCATGGACGTTTTCATTAAAGGTCTGGAAGCGAACATGAGCCAGTGCATTTTCAGCATCTCCCCAATGGCTATCGGTGTAAGCCTCCTGTTCCCATCGAGCGAATGAATGGTGTTGGCTGACCGCAGCAGCAATGGCCGAGGCTGCCGAGGCATGGCCAGTGGTGATAATGGTTCTGTTACCATCAGCATCGACACGGTAAAGGGTGTAATGTCTGAACTCCGTTCCCCACTCCGAATCATTCACCTTCAAATCGTGGGGCAACACGCCCTGGCTCAGATCGCCCGCTTCTTCTTCGGTGATGGGGCTCCGGTTCTTATGGTTCGGATGATCAGCAGGAAATACAGTCTTGTTGTTATCAAGGAACAGGATCAGCTCGGAATAATCTTCGCCACCCTGCATGGCGTATTGCCGGTACTGGACATTGGACTCATCCCGCAATTCTGCTTCCATATCACTGCGATAATCAGACTCGTAGTCGTTCTCCCAGGCTTCCAGTGCGGCGTCTTCCTTATCGGAATAGCTGACATGATCACGTACCAGTTCTTTGTCGCCCATATTATCGACGCTGTTATTAGCTCGCCATTGGGCTTCTTCATGCAGAGCTGACTCATTCAGATCGCCATCGTCGTCCAGCAGGGCTTCAACTTCATGGTCATCCAACTCTTCATCTTCATACCGCTGTTTCAGCTCGTCATAGTGAAAGTCATACTCGGATTCCCGCAAATCTTCCCGCGCCTCTTCCAGGGCATCAGCCAGTTCATCCAGTGAATAACCATGCTCATAATCACCAATGCGTTCACGGATAAACATCTGCTGCTTTTCATAAACCCGGTCGTCCAGCTCCTGTTCATCGAAGCCATCCACGTTCAGGTCTTCGGTGATCCGCACCTCATTCTGCCGGATAAAATCCAACACCTCTGATTTGCTCAGCTTTTGGCCTTTTTGCTCTTTATTTTTCTGGGCCAGCCACAAGTCCAGCCCCATCCACTGGATTTCCTCGTCCTGCACGTTGTTGCCTTTCTTGATGGCATTCAGCCAACTCTGGGCAGGCAGCTTGTCCGACTTCACGGCGGCGGCACTGCGCTCCACGGCAGAGTAAAAGGTGGGCGCACGGCCAGCGTCGTTATAGCGATTGCCTTTCGGACCGTTGGGGTTAAAGCTGCCATTGCGCTTCAGATGCCCACGGGCAGCACTGAGCAACTCCACCGCATCGGCATCGGTCCACTTGATGTTGGGGAACAACCGGCGCAGGGCATTGCGGATCATGCTGACCACTTTGGTCAACAGGCCGTTTTTCGGGTCTTTCTCCGCCAGGTGTGCCAGGTATTCCTCGGCAACGATCCGGTTGGCTTCCACTTCGCTCTTGCCTTCCATCTGCCGGGCGTAGCGTTTGGCCAGTGCCTGCTTCAGCCGGTCGCTCATATCCCGGTGGATTTCATCGAGCACGGTATCCAGCCGCTTGCCCAGCAGACCACGGACGCCTTTATGGCCCACCAGTTCATGGAGGACGGTACGGGTTGCCTCGCCCACATTGTCCAGGTTGGCAGCGATCAGGTAAGTGTCGCCCGTGTCCGGGTCAAACAGGCCCCGCACCCGGCCTTGTGCCTTGTCGCTGATGACTTTCCGGTAAAGGTGTGAGGGCAGTTCGGTTTCAGACTGCAATACATGAATGGCCTGATTGAGTTTCTGCTCCAGCGGCTTCAGCTTCAGCCGCAGGGGACCGGACTGAATGCCTTTGGCATTGGTGTCTTTGCGCAGGGCATAAAAAGAGCCTCCCTCGCTCAGGTTGGGGAAGCCTTGTTCAGCGGCTGACTGGTAATCACCCTCCTTGCCGGTAAAGTGATCCAGCACATTAATCCGGTCGCCCCGGTTGAAAAAGTTGATCAGGTTCCGGGTGCCTTTCATGGCCAGTGGCGAACCACTGCTTTTCAGGATGACCGACGAACTGTTGGTGCTGTCCAGTGACGTCATAATCCGGGCAGCCGCCGGGTTATCTGTGGGGTGTCGCAGGGTCTTCAGGTCGCTGTCAGACAATGGCAGGACGCCGGTGACATTATATTTGCTGTCCAGCAACACCACCGCATTGCCACTGATCGTATCCAGAAAGGGGCGCACCGTTTGCGGTGAGCTGAAGTTGATGTGAGGCCGGTTAAAGCGCAGTCGCCGTTCGGTAATGGGGAATGCTTTATTGCGAGCCATGCGCTTAGGTGCCACCGCTCCTGTCTGCTCCGAACCATCGGCATCCATAATCCTGGCGTGGCCGGTGATACCCACCACAGCATGACCCATATTCACTACGCCACTGCCGTCCAGCACATCGTTCAGGCTGTGGGTAATATGCACATCGGAGGTACTGGGGGTTGGATCACCGGATGGATGGTTATGGGCAAACCAGACGCTTTTGGCATCCGGTGTGGCGACCACTGCACCGGCCAGTGTCCAGGGTGACACGGAGGCAGAGGCTTTCTGCCCCTTGCTGTGCTTGATGACATTAATTACCTTGTCGTTGCCATCGAGCACAATGGCGTACATTTCCTCCTGCGCCAGCTTGCGGATCGGGGCGATGAAGTGGGCAAGGTCGTCGTGGGTGTGGATGGTGTCGGTGCCAGCCCTTATGGTGCCGGTTTCAACGTGCTTAACCAGAACACGTTGGTTCTCGATGATCTGCTGTTTGCGTTCTTCACCGGTCAGATCAGGGGAGGCGAACAGGTCTTTCTGACCGGCGTCTTCCAGATTAGATTTTTTGCCACGGCGCTTACGTTCTTCTACTCCGCTTTGTTTTTCGTTTTCTCCGGCTCTGTACTCACCCCCTGGTTCATCAATTTGTCGA